>QCMG01000029.1 GCA_003213955.1 Prochlorococcus sp. AG-418-M08 | reverse complement strand
AGAGTGGCTTGATTCAAAGCACTCATTTTCTTTCGCTGAACATAGGGACCAATTGTGGGATAATTTTGGAAAAATTAGAGTAATTAATGAAGATATCATTTCTCCTTATTCAGGTTTTAATAAGCACTCTCATTCAAATATGGAGATAGTCACAATAGTTATAAAAGGTGAAATTACTCATAGAGATTCATTGAATAACTTAGGAATAATTCGTGAAGCTGAAGTACAGGTAATGTCTGCAGGAACAGGAATTTCTCATAGTGAGAAAAATGAAAAAAATAAGTACTGCAAATTGTTTCAAATATGGATATATCCGGATGTTCAAAATCTCAAGCCCTCATATAATCAAATGTCAATTAAAAATATATCTGGCAATAATTTGATTATTGATTCTTTTAAAAAAAACAATTCCCTACTTTGTATTAATCAAGATATTTCTATATGGCGATGTAAATATAATCGTTTAGATAAAAAGCATTTGCCTTCAGAAATAAAAAATTTTAATTGGATTCAAATAATTGAAGGTAATTTATTGATAAGAGATAAAAACAATAAATCAAATCAGTATCTTTGTTCTGGCGATGGCTTGGGCTTTGAAATTTCTGATATTAGGGATATAGATATCGAATGTGAAACTGATGTCGATCTTCTCTTATTTTCAATGCCAAATGTATAGAAATTTAATCTTATGATTCTTTGTTAAATGCATTTAAAGCTTGCAATGCCATATTGAGATGAACTTCCATTGCACCTAATGCCATTAAAGAATTAGAAGATTTATCTTTTAATAAGTTTTTGTTTCGCTTAGAAATTGTTTTTATAACATCTTTAGTTACTGTTTCCCAATTGTTTATTAATTCATCAAATTCTATTTTTTCTAAATCGTTTGTATTTATTGTGTCATCCGAGGCATGTAGTTCTTTTTGAGCATGTAGCATCAAATGAGTTAATTTTTTATGACTTATTGCTTGAGGTAAATTGTTAGATTCACTCATGTTGGATTGGATTTATAGTTAAAATTTAACTAAATTAGGGATCAATTGCTAGTAGTGAATTGGTTGTAATGACCGACCTGATAATTAGAATAAGTTAATTTTTAGAAAGTGTTAGATTGAATTTCTTATGGATTAATTCTCTAAAAATATCTCCTCTTTCCTCATAGTCTCTGAATTGATCAAAACTTGAACATGAAGGGGAAAATAATAACGTCTTGGTTTGATTATTTTTCAAATAAAAATAGGAATAGTCGATAACTTCTGAAAGATCATTAAAAACCAATAAATCTCTCTTAAATCCTCCATCAAGGAGCAATTTTTTTAATGTTTGCGAGCTTTCACCAAAAAGAAATACTGCTTGTGCCTTTTTATTAATAGTCTTTACCCATTCATTAGCATTACCACTTTTTAATCTACCCCCAGATATTATTATGTGATTACCTTCAATTGCGTTTATTCCAGCTATTGAAGAGTCAAAATTGGTTGCCTTGCTATCATTTATTATTTCTATTTTATTATTTTGATGAATTGTCTCAAGTCTATGCGGAAGTTGTTTATAACTACTTAAAGAATCTTTTATTTCCTCAGGAGATAATCCAATTTTTCTTGCCGCTGCTACAGCTAACAATAAATTCTGAGCATTATGATTTCCTTTTAATTTGTAGTTATTTAAATTAAATAACTTTTTTCGTCTTTCTATAATAAAGTTTTCGTCATTTATCCAGTAATCGCAATGTCTTAAATCTGATTCAATACAATTAGATGTTATCCAAATTCCATTTGAGAGAGTTTTAAAATTTTTTCTTAAAAATTTATCGTCATAATTATAAATTTTAAATTCTGATTGCTTTAGTAAGCTATTTTTTATCTTGAAATAATTTTCAATATTCTTGTGCCTGTCCAGATGATCTGCAGTAAATGTTGTCCAAATTCCAATTTTAGGTTTTATGTAAGGTGCTACTTCTATTTGATAACTGCTTAATTCAGCTACTAACCAATCAATTTTTTTGTTGTTTTCTCCGTAAGCAATTTTGCATAATGGTGTCCCAATATTGCCAGCAAATGGAGCAAATAACTCATTCTTGCTAAGTATATGACTTAATAAATGTGTAACTGTTGTTTTTCCATTAGTGCCCGTTATTCCGATCCAATTTTTGTCTTTCAAACTTTCCCATGCAATATTTATTTCTCCGATTACCATAATTCCTTTTTGTTTTAGTTTGATTATTGTTTGATGAT
>QCMG01000028.1 GCA_003213955.1 Prochlorococcus sp. AG-418-M08 | reverse complement strand
ATAAAAAAAGAAAATTTAAAAAAGAGGTAAATAACAAAAGTATGGATTTAAGAATCTTTAATAATTAGATTCTTTTTAAAATTAAAAATTTTGCATTATGAGTCTAATGCGACTTCTATTGCAGCGATTAAATTATTGTCAAAGGGTTTTACACCAGGTTTAAATCTAGCAATTACATTGCTATCTTTTCCAATTAGAAATTTTTCAAAATTCCATTCAACGTCACCTTTGGGTTCGGCTTTGTTTAAAGTTGTATAGGGCTCTGTAGTTTTGCCTTTAGCATGAACCTTTTCCATGATTTCGAATTCAACACCGTATTTGGTTGAACAAAAATTCTTTATCTCAGAGAGAGAGTCTGGTTCCTGATTGCCAAAATCATTACATGGGAAAGCAAGAATTCTTAACCCTTTTTTGGAATAAATTTTATGTAGCTTTTGAAGATCCTCATATTGTGCAGTATTGCCACAATAACTTGCAACGTTTACAACCAATATCACATTATTTGAATATTCACCAAGCTTTTTTGCTTCTCCATTGGCTGATTTGACAATTGTATTTTTGACGTCAATTAGCATCTGTTTAATAAATTTATTTATTGAAGATAGCATCGAATAAATGTTTCTGTGTTTTTAAGATATTATTTGGGTATTATTTTTATTTGTAAGTTTTAGTAAATAGTTTTTTCTAATCTTATATAATTAATAAATTGAACTTACAATAAATTTGGATCCTTTAGACCCTCTCACTGAAATTATTCAATCAGGTCAAGCTTTCTCCCCTTCAATAGCATTAGAAAGAATCTTATGGGTATTGATTGGATTTTTCTTTCTTAGTGCTATTTCGACATCTATTTTAAGAGGAATGAAGCAAAACGATTGGTTTGGAAATAAATCATTTTTGTCTGGGATAAAAGCTACCAAAAGAGAAGGTAAACTTCAAAATAAGCTTTCTGATAAAAATAAAAAAATATAGTTATTCAATTATGAATAGTTTTAAATTTAGACGTAAGAAAATATTATTACTTGGTAGCGGCGAACTTGGAAAAGAGCTAGTCATTGAAGCTAAAAGACTTGGCTTAGAGGTAATTGCTGTTGATAAATATGACAATGCACCAGCAATGCAAGTTGCTGATCATTCCTTTGTGATCGATATGAGTAAAAAAGAAATCCTTTCTAAAACGATAAAAGAACTCAATCCAGATTTTGTGGTACCAGAAATAGAAGCACTTTCAATTGAATCTTTAAAAGAACTTGAAAAAGAAGGTATAAAAATCGTACCAAATGCTAGAACCGTCGAAATAACAATGAATAGGGATAAAATAAGAAACTTAGCATCAAATATATTAAATATTAAAACTGCAAAATTTGATTACGTTTTTGACTACCACGATCTTGAAAAAAAATCATTTAAAATTGGTTTCCCACTTTTGCTTAAACCTTTAATGAGTTCTTCAGGTAAAGGACAAAGCTTAGTTAAATGTAAAGAAGATCTACTAGATGCATGGAATCAGGCTTTGTCAAATTCCAGAGGTAAAATTGATGGAGTAATTCTAGAGGAATATATAAATTTTGATTATGAATTTACTCTTCTAACTGTAAGAAAAGAAAATGGAGAAAATATTTTTTGCGAACCTATTGGCCATGAACAATTTAAGGGGGATTATCAATGTAGTTGGCAACCTATGGAGTTGGAGCAATTCTTGGTTGATGAGGCTAAAAACATAACAAATCTAATATTAAATAATTTAAATGGTTCTGGTATCTATGGAGTTGAATTTTTTGTTAAGGAAAATGAAATTATATTTTCAGAATTGTCTCCCAGACCTCATGATACAGGAATGGTTACTTTAGTCAGTCAAAACTTAAATGAGTTTGAATTACATTTGAGGGCATTTTTAAATTTACCAATCCCAAAAATAACATTATTAAGGCCTTCAGCTAGCAGAGTAATACTTTCAAATGAAGAATGTACTAATCCCTCATACACTGGATTAAACGAGTCATTAGAAGTAGAGAATACTAAAGTTCTTATATTTGGGAAACCAACTGCAAAGAAAGGAAGGAGAATGGGTGTAGTCCTTTCATCAAATGATGACATAAATATTGCTAGAAAAAATGCTGACAATTCAGCACTTAAGATTAAAGTTATTTCATAATTTAAAAATATTAAATAAATGTAATGAAAAAACTACTTATTTCCTTCGTTTTTGTTTTCTAGGTTTGTATGTATTATTTAGAAGTATTATAGCTTTTCTCCATGATAGAAAATTATAAAGGTTGGGATATAACTTTAATGTGGGATGATAATCATTCTTTTTTGAATAAATCTAAAAGAGATACTTCTTATAATCAAAAAGAAAAGTGGAAAGGCGTCAATTTAAATGGCAATAGCATTTATG
>QCMG01000027.1 GCA_003213955.1 Prochlorococcus sp. AG-418-M08 | reverse complement strand
AATAGCAGGATTTGCAAAAGGTTCAGGAATGATTTACCCCAACATGGCTACAATGCTTGCTTTTCTAACCTGTGATGCGGGTATTCAAAAAGAAGAATGGGACAAAATGATTGCTATTGCAGTTAAAAAATCTTTTAATGCAATATCAGTTGATGGAGAAACAAGCACAAATGATTCTTTTGTTGGAATAAATGCAGGAGAGAAAATTGAAAAAAGGTTTTTTCCAATTATCCAACAAGGACTTGATATTGTATGTCAGAACTTGGCAAAAAATATTGCAAGGGATGGAGAGGGAGCAAATTGTTTATTAGAAGTTTTGGTTGAAGGAGCAAAAAATACTGATGATGCAATTGTCATCGCGAAATCTATTTGTAATTCTGCCTTGGTAAAAACTGCGATACATGGTTGTGATCCGAATTGGGGAAGAATCATTTCTGCTGCAGGCAATTCTGGAGTTCAATTTAATTTAAATGACATTGACTTGTATATAGGAAACGCTCAGATTTTGGAAAACGGTAAGTTAAATAAATATGATCCACAAAAAGTCACAGACTATATTAAGTCCAGAATGAAAGGTAGATATTTAGTAGATGATATTGTAAGTATTATGATTAATCTAAATTCTGGTGAATCGAAAGGCAAAGCTTGGGGGTGTGATCTTTCTAAAAAGTATGTAGAAATAAATAGCGAATATACTACTTAAGTTTTAGTAAATCTAATGGTAGATATTCATTCATATAAAGAAACAGTATTGTTAAAGTTCCAATTACAGAGCCTATAAAACCTCCTAAAAAATTAACTAATAATCCAGATTGTCTAATTATTGTTTCTTCTTTTTCTTCTTCAAAATTAGGAGAATCAACTACTTTTAAGCGCTGATTGGTTGTTGGTTGTTTAAGTTGTTGGTGTCGGATGAGGGCTTCGAAATCAGGCATGGAATTTGAGATGCAATGGAACAGTAGGCAGACCAGCCCGTCATTCGACGAGGATCTGATCTTCCTAAATCGTCTACGGCTTCAAATACTGCATTTCCAGATGCTTCTGCTTTATCAAATGCTGAAAGTAAAGGAATAAATGTATCAAAAACGTGTAAACCGAAATTTTCTAAAGCTGCTTTAGCTTGTTGAGCTGCTTTTTGTTGCCTAAAATCTACTTTTACAATTACGACTGCATGATTAACTTTTAAAGTATTTAATAGGCCGGCTAATTCAACAGTTAATTCAACAGATCTTGCTTTTGCAGTTGTGGGTAGAATTACTAAATCTGATCCGTATGCAAGATGTTTGAGTTCTTCTGTATCACTGCTTGCTTGACCATCAGTAATAACAATTTCCGATGATCTGGATGCTTTTGCGGCTGAACTAACTGGAAAAACGGGAAATGGAAGTTTTCCTCTGGATGAGTAGGCTAATGCTGATCTATTTTTATCAGCATCAACTATACATACCTTTTTGCCTTCAGAATGCCAAACGCTTGCAAGGTGAATACTTGTACAAGTTTTAGCAACGCCTCCTTTTTGACCACAAACAGTAATAAACAATTTTTTACTAATATTTTCTTTACTTTGTAGAATAATTTCTTAATGTCAATAGGTAATTATTTGAAAAGTTTTAAAACTTATATTTTTAAATATTTTTTGAGTAATATAAAGTTTCGAGTAATCTTTAAAGTATGTTTAAAAAATAGTAAGTGAAAAAAAGAATTGGATTAGGAACATGGTCTTGGGGAAATCAAGTTTTTTGGGACTACAAAATTAGTAATGATGATGATTTACGTGAGACTTACAAAGAAGCGTTAAAAAGAGGGTTTAACTTGATCGATAGTGCAGATTCTTATGGGACTGGAAAACTTAACGGAAGAAGTGAGGAACTTTTAGGACAATTTTTAATAGATACTCCTATTTTTCAAAAAAAACGAATTCAAATAGCTACAAAGCTTGCTCCTTATCCATGGAGAGTTGGGAATAAAGGCTTTACCAAACCTTTTCTCAAAAGTTTAGAAAGATTAAATAATAAATTAGATATAGTCCAAATACACTGGTCAACTGCAAAATACAATCCTTGGCAAGAATTACAATTATTAAATAATCTTTGCGATTTAATTGATCAAGGTTTTAATTTTCAAATTGGATTATCAAATATTGGACCCCAAAGATTAAAGAAAATTATTCAATACTTATCAAAAAGAGATAAGAAAGTTAAAAGTGTGCAAATTCAGTTTTCTTTATTATCTCCAGATTTTCTAAAACATACCAATGTCAAAAGAATTTGCGAAAATAATAATATTGATTTTTTAGCCTATAGTCCTTTATCTTTTGGAATACTATGTATAGACCCTGAAAAAGATGAAGATAAGCAAAATTCTTTTCTACGTAATTTGATTTTTAAAAACTATAAAAAATCAACTATTGAATTAAGAAGATGTCTTAAAAAGATTGCTGTTTCAAGATCAGTTTCACAAGCTCA
>QCMG01000026.1 GCA_003213955.1 Prochlorococcus sp. AG-418-M08 | reverse complement strand
ACGATATATTCTTTCCCCTCACTTCTTAGTAACCCTTTACTCTTTGCATTAACAAGAGACCCTGAATCTATTAAGTTTTGATATGAAATTGTCTGAGCTCTAATAAATCCTTTTTCAAAATCAGTATGTATTACCCCTGCGGCTTGTGGAGCGGTCATCCCATCTTTTATTGTCCAAGCCTTAGTTTCTTTTTCTCCAGTTGTAAAATATGTTTTTAATCCCAATAATTTATAAGTCGATCTAATTAGAGAACTTAATCCCCCTTCTTCTACTCCTAAACCCATAAGGTAGTCTTTTTTATCTTCTGGTTCTAACTCTATTAATTCAGATTCGACTTGCGCAGATATTTTTATACATTCTGTATTTTCATTTTTTGCAAAACTCTGTACTTTTGATGAAAAATCATTACCCTCAGCTAAATCATTTTCATTCAAATTTGTTGCGTAAATAATTGGTTTTGCAGTAAGGAATCCTAATTGCTTAATAATTAAATTTTCTTCTTCGTTCAAAGATATTGATCTAACTGAAAGTCCTTTCTGTAGCTCTTCTTCAATTTTTTCTAGTAAACTATCTTCTTTTGCTGCCTCTTTACTAGTTCTAACCTGTTTTTTAATTCTTTCTCTTCTTTTTTGGAGTTGGGATAAATCAGCTAAATTCAATTCCAGATTAATTATCTCAATATCATCCAAGGGATCTACCTTTCCAGAAACATGAATTACATCACTATCTTCAAAGCACCTCACAACATGAACTATTGCATCAACCTCCCTAATATTTGATAAAAATTTATTTCCCAAACCCTCACCTTTACTGGCTCCTTTTACTAGTCCTGCGATATCTACAAATTCAATTTTTGTTGGGATAATATTTTGGCTAGAACTTAAATCACCTAACTCTTGTAACCTTTGATCTGGGACGGAAACTATACCTTTATTAGGTTCTATAGTACAAAAAGGAAAATTAGCCGCTTGAGCTTTAGCATTTTCTACAAGTGCATTAAATAAAGTCGATTTCCCAACATTTGGTAATCCAATAATACCGGCTTTTAACATTTGAAAAAATTTATGGAAAAAATTATTCAGAAAACATCTTCTAGTAATATAGTATTTACTTAACCAATCTTGGATAAGTTAATTATAATCGACTTGATTATTTATTTAGTTACCAAATATTCTCAATTACTTTTTTCAAAAGAAATGCTTGATTTAATAAAAAAAAATATAAATCTAAGAAGTGGAATTATATTACTTTCTTTAACTATATTTTTCGTTTTTATAACCAATTCCTTCAAGAAAAATAAGTCAAAAGATATTTCTGATTTTGTAGTTCAAGTTGAAAAAGGAATCCTCTCAGATTCAATTAATACAAGTGGTGAAGTAAAAGCAATCAGGACAAGCAATATTGGACCTCGGAAGCAAGGTGTAATAAAAGAAATCAAAGTAGATGAGGGCGATCTTGTAAAAAAAGATCAGGTTTTAGCTTCACTTGATGATGAAGACTTTATCTATAAAATTGAAGAACTTGAATTAAATGTCGAAAAACAAAAATCTGAATTTTTAAGAAGAGAATATTTATATCAAGAAGGTGCAGTAAGCAAAGAAGATTACGAAAGTTATAAAAATAACTACAACATTAGTAGCGCCAAACTTAATGATGCAAAAGCTGAAAAAAGTTTCTATCTAATTAAAGCTCCTTTTGGAGGAAAGATAACTGCAAAATATGCGGAGATAGGATCTTATGTCACACCAAGTACAAACTTAAGTTCAGATCCTAAAACCAAAAACTTTATTTTTGAACTATCAGAGGGTCTTGAAATTGTTGCCAAAGTTCCTGAGAGTGACATTGGCAGAATAAAAATAGGTCAAGAAGCCTCAGTAAGAATTGAGGCTTATCCCTCAAAAAAATATAGTGCCATAGTTAAAAAAATAGCTACAAGAGCTGTAAAAGATAATAATGTAACCTCATTTGAAGTAACTTTAAATTTTATAGATATTTTTGAAGAAATTAAAATTGGAATGACTGCAGATCTTGAATTTAAGGTCGAAGGTAATGAAGAAAAAATCCTAGTGCCAACAGTTTCTATTGTCACAGAAAAAGGTGAGAAAGGAATTTTGAAAGTTGATAAAAACAATTCTCCCAAATTTGAAAAGATCGAAATTGGTATTAGTAGTGGAAATAAAACTTCAGTCATTGATGGATTAGAACCTGGAGAGAAAATCTTTATTGATATCCCACCTTGGGCTAGGAAGAGAAAATGAGTTTAAAATCTGAAAACTCTAAAAAACCAATTTTACTTTTAGTCGATGGCCACTCACTTGCTTTTAGAAGCTTCTATGCATTTAGCAAAGGGATTGATGGTGGTTTAACCACCAAAGAGGGATTCCCAACAAGTGTCACTTATGGATTTCTAAAAAGTCTTCTGGATAATTGCAAAAATATTAGCCCTGAGGGTGTTTGTATTACGTTTGACAC
>QCMG01000025.1 GCA_003213955.1 Prochlorococcus sp. AG-418-M08 | reverse complement strand
AATTTGTTTTTAATTTTCTCGAAGAAATAGTTACTAGATCTAATTATTTGAATATCTGGTAATAAACTTATATTCTTACTTAGTTCTTTATAAAACTCTTGCTTGGACTTATCGGCTTTTAAATTTTTTATTTCTTTTTTGAAAGAAATAATATTGCGGTCTGTATAAGTTTCAAACATTAAAAGAACATAATAGGTTTCTTCATTAGTGGTAATGGATGGAACATCTATAATGATCTCATCATTTTTTTCCGTAAATGTGATTGTATTGCTTCCTGAATTTAGTGAAATTACTTGCGCAAAAGTTGATCTAAGATTTTGAGGAGGAGTAATTATTCGAAATTTATTTATTTTTTTATCAAATGCAATTTCAATATTTTTGAAATCAACTAAGTTTGAAATTAATCTTTTTATTTTGCTTGAATCTTTTGAGAAGGAGAATTCTTTAGTTTCCTTTGGGATTTCATAAGGATGCAAAATATTATTTTCTAATGCTTTTGAAAGTGCTTCTTTAATGGCATATTCCTTGTTTGTTTTATCAATTAATTTTTCTAAAAAATTTATTAACGATGAACAACCTCTATAAGTTAATCCATTTAATTTAAACCATCTAAATCGATAAGATAGATCATAAGAACAAAATGCTACCCATGGAGATGCCGTATAGCTTCCTATCATTGAAAGCCAGCTGCAATATCTATCCATCTCTTCAAATAATTCGATAGAAAAGTTCTTGAATGTAATATTTTTCGAAAAATATTTAGAGAATATATCTTCCTCATAGAAAAATAAAAAAGCGGTAATAAATGGAATATGCTTCTTTAAATCTTCATTACTTTCGGGATTAAAGGATAAATTTAATTTTTTACAATAATCAAAGAGGGTTTCTTTCTCGAGAATATTATTATTAAATATTTTAGAAGAAAATATATTACCGCAAATGATTTGCAATAAAGTTGTTTCAGCTTTTTTTGAACTATTTGGTATCTTTTGAAATGGTAGTGATTTAAAAATCTTCAAAGCAACTTTGAGATCTACCATCAATTTGACGCTCGCATCCCCAAATTTCGTGATATTTAATTTGTTTTCCTGATTGCGAATTATAAAGTTATTTTGAATTAAAAAATCAATTGTTTTTATTATTTCTTCTTTAACTTCTTGTTGCCTTCTATTCTCTTGGAAGTTTTTGAATGAATTACTATACCAAGCATGTATCTCATCTTCATTAATAACATTTCCAAGATAAATTTCAGCTAAAATTACATCCTCTAAATGCCCACCTATTACGCTTGATATTTTTGCATATTGATTTATCTTTTCTTTCCAATATTCGTAATTTGAAGCTGCTGTTATTAAAAAAGCCCAACCCTCACTTCCTTTATCTCTAGCAGCTCGACCAAACATTTGTTGTACTTCATTTAAAGGTAATAGTTCTTTTAACCTTTTTGAATCTCTTATGATTACATTTTTGGCAGGACTATTGATACCTGCTGATAATCCAGAAGTTGTAAACAAATACTTGATTTCTCCTCTTTCAAAAAGTTCTAAAAACAATTTCGAATAGTTAAATCCACTAAAATTTATTCCTATTTGGAATTTTTTTAAATGTTGAAAAGTTTCTTCACTAATATCGAGCTTAGTTTTATCAAATTCAAGAATCTTACTTGAAAGAAAATTTGCCAATGCAAACGCGCTTTCAATACAAGATGGACGAGAAAAACAAAAGGTTAAAATAGAACCTTTTTTTTCAGAATCAGATAATATTTTTTTTATTAAATTGATTAAAGTGTTTGTTTTGACGATTTCTTCTTCCTTCCAGGATAGATCGTTTGATTCATATTTAATAACTTCCTTATATATTTTGCTCTGACGATAATCAGATTTAACCAATCTTGCATTACACCAAGCTGCAAATTCTTCATCATTTTGGAGTGTTGCTGAAAGTCCAATAATTCTTTTTTGAGGAGAACGATCTCTGTATCTTGCAATTAATGATTCAAGTGTTTGCCCCCTGTTTTGATCAGATAGATTATGAATCTCGTCAATTACTATCGTCTCAATCTTTTCAGTAATTTTGTTTATGCTTCTTTTTCTTAATAAAGCCTCAAATTTTTCGGTAGTACAAATCCATAATTTACTTTTATGAAGTTCTTCATCTTTTATTTCTTCAGCACCAACTAAACAAAGTGGGCTCAAGGATTCATTATTTAAAGAATTAAAATTCTTTGATGTTTGTCTTGCTAGAGCTCTTGAGGGGACAATCCAAACAGCCTTAGAATTATTTTTCAATATTGATCTAAAAATACATAACTGTCCTATTAATGATTTACCTGAGCCAGTTGGTGCAATTACTAATAGATTTTCATTACCATAAAAAGCATGTCTAGATGAAAGGCTTTGTAGCGGATTAAGCTTTTTATCGCCTATGGAGGACTTTATTAAATTTAAGATATCTAAATCATTAATTAGATCA
>QCMG01000024.1 GCA_003213955.1 Prochlorococcus sp. AG-418-M08 | reverse complement strand
TGAGGAAATTTATGAAGCTTTTCAAAAGCTTGCTTGTAGCTCCAGCGGCGCTAGGTTTACTAGCACCTATGTCAGTTACAGCAAATGAAATCAATTTAAATGATGTCTCTGACTATACTTCTACAAAAGAAGTTAAGAGTATTTCTGACTTTGACGCTGCCAAAGAATTAGCAGTTACAAACAGCAGAGTTGACGGACTTGAAGCAAGATTTAATGATTTTGAAGCTGGTGCTTTCTCAGAAACAACAACAGCATCATTCAGCGCAGATTTCGCAACTGGTTATGAAGACGGCACAAATGCTAACGATTCAGTTGGTGCTTACTACGGTTTTCAAATCGATCTTAATACAAGTTTCACTGGTGAAGATTCTTTAGATATTTCTATTGACGCTGGTAACGCAGGCAACCAAGTTGCTGAACTTGACCTCAACGGTAGTGGAGACACTCTTATGGTTGATGGTGTCGTTTATACTTTCCCAGTTGCTGGTGCAACAGTTTTTGTTGGTGACAACGCTGATGGAAGTACTCTTTACAGCACAGCTTGTGTCTACGGTGGACCTTCTAATACTTTAGATGATTGTGGTAACGGTAACTCAGCAATGGCTGGGGGAGCTGGAACTGCAGCAGGAGCTAGTTATGCATTCGATAATGGATTAGGAGTTGCTGTTGGTTACACAGGAGCTGGTAGTTCAACTTCTGGATTGATGACTAAAGAAAGTACAGATGTATTCGGCGGACAGTTATCTTACGCAACTGATTCATTTGGAGCTTCTTTTACTTATGCAAACGTAGAAGATTACTCTGATGATGACGGTAGAATTTTCTATGGCCTAAATGGTTACTGGACTCCATCTGAAACTGGTGCTATTCCATCAATAAGTGTTGGTTATGAAATTGGAGAGGCTGATGGTCTTGATGACACATACCAATGGTTTGTTGGTGTTCAGTGGGATGAAGCAGGCCCAGGAACATTTGGTGCTGCAGTAGGAACCACAGGTGCAACAACTGACGTCGTAAACGCAAACAAAGGAATTAATGATCCTGAGTTGTTGATGTACGAAGCTTTCTACTCTTATGCAATAAATGATGGAATGACTATCACTCCATTGATTTATACTAAGGAGACAGTCTCTGGTAGCGAAGATTTAACTGGAGTAATGGTTAAGACATCATTCAGTTTCTAAGTCTATTAACTTAATTTAGAAAATCTTACACACACTAAAAGACCTACCAAAAGGTGGGTCTTTTAGTGTGTGTAAGATTAATTACTATAAATATTGTCTACAAATAATTTATTTAAATAAAAATTAAATAGAGAATTAGAACAATCTTCTTAAGTTTATTTTATTTTTTATACAAGTTTTTTATTTTTTACATATTTCAATTAGTCTAATAAAAATATTGTATTTTAATTTTAAATTAAAGGTTAATATATTTTTTTTCACTTAAGCTTATGTCACCTATATTCAAATGCCTGATATGTAGAAAGGATATTGAAAGATCTAAAAAGTCTTTTTGGAGCAAAAAGGGACATTTACTCTGTTCTTCATGTTTAGATAAGATTGATCAAAAACAAAAAAAGATCTTGGAAATTAACTAAGATCTTTCTATGAAATGAATTGTTTTTAGTCTATAACAATAGATGTAAAATTTAAATACATGTTTTGTTTTTAGATTTTTTCTTTGTCTTTATTGATTAAAATTTAGAACCAACCAGGGATAATTTGTCCAGTAGTTACATATGCACCAACTGCCGCAACGAAACCCAACATTGCTGCCCATCCATTAAAACGTTCTGCTTCAGGAGTCATGATAATTTAAGTAATTTATATTAAAGATTGTAACAGGTTATGTAAAGCTTTGTAAAGTCTTTTTAAGTAATTAAATTAAATTAATATCAAATTAAAGAAATTTTCTAGGGCTTTAACAGAAATGATACATAATTGTTTTCTAATGTTATTCCTTTGACCAAAAGTCTTTTTCGTTATGTGATGAGAGTAATTCTTCGTTTGTTAGAGCAGGTTTAAAATTAAATGAAATATTAAAGTTCTCTCTCCAGAATTTTAATATTTTGAATAATACAGATATATTTTGTACTTGGCAAATAATTACTCCAGATTTATTTTGTGGAGTATGAGCGATAAATTTTAAATCAAATCCCTCAATTGTTTTATTTAAATTTCCTTCATTAAGGTATTGACAAAATTCATTTGTGGCAAAAAGTTGATCTTCATTATTTTGAAATGACCAATCAATTACAAATAATTGCATAAACTTAAAAATGTACTCGTTTTAATTTCAAAAATTAAATCTTTTAAGCTCTTCTGGTTTATTAATAGACTCAATTTCCAAGATGTGGGTCGCCTGAGATTCGAACTCAGGACCAGCCGGTTAAAAGCCGGATGCTCTACCGCTGAGCTAGCGACCCATGTGTAAAATCTTTTACATATGAAATTATCCCTTTTTAAGGTAAAAAAAAACA
>QCMG01000023.1 GCA_003213955.1 Prochlorococcus sp. AG-418-M08 | reverse complement strand
AATTAAGAAGATAATTTTACGAGGAATCAGTCTAACCTTCTCAATATCACTTACTAATATCTTATTTAAATAAGATTGATTTTTATACTTAGAATTATCTATACATGTAATTAATATTTCTCTAAAAACATTTAATACAATTACTTGATCTGATATTTGCGATATTAAATAATTATCAATTGTTCTATTTATTTCATATATTTCTGGATCTAAATTTTCAGTAAAATTTCTAATATCCTTAAATATAAGCTTTATCTTTTTAAACCATCCTGAACAACTAAAAGATCCTCTTAGTGAATTAATATATAGTTTTAATTTAAGCAATATTTTTAACCATTTATTCAAATCCAAACTAACATTATTAGGACAAAATGATTTAAGATTAGGGTTTTTTAAATAATATTCTTTATCATAAATAAGACCTAAAGTAATTCTATTTAAACACCACTCTAAAGTGTTTTTTTCTTCCCCTAACCTTTCATTAGCATCAAGGCCCCAATGAAAACCTACTTGGTTTAATAGTAAAATAATTTCTTCCTTATCAGAAATATCAAAATCAAAAATTTTCTGAGTAACTTTTTTAGAAAGAAAATATTCTATTTTTTCAATAGTAATTTTCTCATTTGCTAATTCAATAATATCAAGTAAGAAATTATATAAATTTGAAGAATCTTTATGATCCTCTTCAATAAAAAAATAGGGTAATTTTTGACCATTTATTAATTCATTATTAAAAATATACTTGAGGAAAGGTTTTATTAAACTAGTTTGCGGAGATACAATTACAATATCGCTATATTTAATTTCATCGCAAGATTCTAGTATTTCTATAATTTTATTTCTTATATATTCTAATTGACTTAATTGATTAGAATGTCCTCTAAATATAATTGATTCGTCTTTTTCATTTATTATAAAATCATGTTGTTGATTATCAATTAGTCTTTTCTGTATTTGGTTAATTAAAGGAATACTATTTCCACTTGAAAAATTTATAGTTGGATCAATATATATTGAATTATTACGTAACTTTATATCTTCAATATTGGATGTTTCATCAATTAATTTATGAAAATCAGCTCCAAAGTTTCCAAATATTTTTTCAATATTTGAATTATTTAAATAAATTTTACTTTCATTAGATGTAAAATTAACTTCACCTTCAATAGTATTAATTCTGTTCCATAAATTATCACCTGCAGATAGTAAGTATAAATTTACATTAGTAAATTCTGCTAATTTTGAATAAAAATTAATGAGTAATCTAGATAAATTATTATCAGAAATAATATAAATATGTCTAGGTATTTTACTTTTATAATTTTTAAATTTTCTAATATTATTAATTATCTCAATCATGTATAAACATGATGGTTTTTCAGAAAATTTTTTCTCAATTAATTTATATAAAATTGGTTGCCAATATTCATTTGGATTTAAATTATTAAAAAGTTTTTGGGAGTCCAGCTCATTCTTGTTCCAATTAGCTATCATTTCTGGTCTAAAAATAAAATAATCAATAAAATTATTTGCAATCTTTTTTGACAGATTATAAATATCCCCATCAATTATCCTTTTATTATCCAAAAATTTCTTAATCCACTTACTTAGCGGTAATGACTCTTTATAGCTATCTAATTTTTCAAAAGAATCTATAATTTCCCATTTTATTGACTCAAAATTCCATACGCCCATATCAATTTCAGGGAAAAAATTTGTTAATAATGCTTCGGTATAATTTGATATCGTTTTTAATTCATAGAGAGCACTTATTTCATTACTTATAGTTATTTCATCTCTTAACCACTTCCCTAAAAAGTAATTAGGGACAGCTATATCAAGTTTTTCTGTTATTAAAGGGGGACTAATTATTAATTCTTTTGCTAATAGTTGACTTATAACTTCAACTTTATTTGTCTTATAAATATTAAGCAATTTTTATAGGTCGAGATATTACTCAACTTTAAATGGATCTGATATTTCTGCATTAGGAAATTCAAATTCGCCTACAGCAACAAATTCTAAGCGAAGCTTTAAGAAAGTTATAAATTTTTTATCCGTAGATATAACTGCAGCTGGAGGAGAAGGTATCTTTGTAGATAAATCAGAGAATTTTGAAGCTCTTAAAAAAGATGGATTTTTTAAAAGCCAAAAATCTTTTTCTTTATTATTTTCTTCATAGTTTCTAGTCCTTTCTTTCAAAATTTCCTCAAGAGGTTCTTCAACTGTTAAAAATTTCTCACTTGCTGCAACGAAAAAATAAGTCGTCATTATAAAAATTAATTTGTTGAAATAAGGGTCTTCATTTCGCGTACTGCCTTCTCTAGACCTACGGCTAAAGACCTAGCAACAATACTATGTCCAATGTTTAACTCATTGATATTGTTAATTGACGCAATATTTCTTACATTCTGATAATTTAGTCCATGCCCAGCATTAACAACTAATCCCAGATCAATCGCATAATAGGTAGATTCAATAATTTTTTGGAGCTCTACATATTGTTCTTGACCTTTTAAATCAGAGTATTTGCCTGTGTGCAATTCTATAAAATCAAATCCTATTTCTTCTGCAGAATTAATCTGCTCATGAACAGGATCTATAAAAGCACTTACTTCAATATTTGAACTTTTTAAACTATTAACATAATCTTTTAAGTATTTCTGATTATTTTTGACCTCTAATCCTCCCTCTGTTGTAATTTCCTCTCTTTTCTCTGGAACTATTGTTACATAATCTGGAAGTAACTTTTTAGAAATTTTCAACATTTCTTCTGTAGCTGCCATCTCTAAATTGAGTTTTGTTTTAATAGTATCTTTCAAAAGAAATATATCTCGATCTTGTATATGCCTTCTGTCTTCTCTTAGGTGAACAGTTATTGAATCTGCACCACCTAATTCTGCTAGAAAAGCGAATTGAACTGGGTCTGGCTCAACAGTCTTCCTCGCCTGACGGACGTTTGCAATATGATCGATATTTACTCCTAATGTTGCCATAAATTTATAAATTTAGTTTTAGTCACTAGACTAACCGACTAAATAATAGCTAATAAAAAAATACAATCATATAATTTATTAA
>QCMG01000022.1 GCA_003213955.1 Prochlorococcus sp. AG-418-M08 | reverse complement strand
GTCAAGAGCAGTTAATATCTAACAGACTTCAGTTTATTGAAATAGATAAATTTAAAAATGTTTCTGTTGGAGGTTCGGCTCCTTATCTTGATTATAGGCCATTACTTACAGAAGAAATTCCATTAATTGAATCAATATTTAAAGAAGATTGGATAGCTGAAGACTGGGAACAATTTGTAACTAATCAGGCATTAGAAAAGTTGGTTCCTGCTCATCTTAAAGAAGTAAAAAGCGAAAGATTGCTTAAAATTGATAAGGCTAGAAACGAAATCAAGGCGAGATTACAATTTGAGATTAACTTTTGGTCAATGAGATTTGAAGAATTAAAAATGCAAGAATCTGCAAATAAAAGAGGTCGAATTCCATCAAAGATTGCTATGGAAAGAGCTGAGTTAGCAGTAAATAGACTTGGGAATAGAATGGCTGATCTTGACGCAGAAATGGATATTAAAGCCAAGTTGCCCATTATTAAAGGTGGAGCATTAATTGTTCCAATAGGATTTATAAATCAATCAATAGGCAAAACAAAAGATTCTTCTATTGATGCTGCTGCCAGAAAAAAAATTGAGTTATTAGCAATGCAAGCTGTTATGAATGCGGAAAAGGAATTAGGTAGAACACCAAAAGATGTCAGTTCTACAAAAGGTATTGGTTATGATATTGAATCCACAGATATTGAAGGTAATTTATTTTTTATAGAAGTTAAAGGAAGAATTGAAGGCTCTGATAGTGTTACTCTCACTTACAATGAGCGTCAGTGCGCAAAAAATTCTCCTGACAAATTCAGACTTGCTATTTCAATTGTAAAAGATGGAATAGCTTCAAAACCAAAATATGTGAGTAATGTAGATTATGGAACTCCAGGCTTCGCTTCTGAATCAGAAAACTATAATTTGCCTCAAATTTTAAGTAAAGGATTAGAGCCGCACTAAATCTTCAATTTAAAATTATGATAAAGCTTCGAAAAAAACTTATTGAGGTTGCTATACCATTAGATTCTATTAATTCTGCATCTGCTAAAGAGAAAAGTATTCGGCATGGACATCCAAGTACCCTACATCTTTGGTGGTCGAGGAAACCATTAGGAGCATCAAGAGCCATAATTTTTTGTCAAATGGTAGATGATCCTTCAGCAATAACTGAAAAGTTCACTGATGTAAAATCACAAGAGATTGAACGCTTACGGCTTTTTCAGATAGTTGAAGATTTAGCAAAGTGGGAAAATACCTCTAACAAAGAAATACTTTCAACTGCCTTTGATGAGATTAAGAAAAGTTGGGAAAGGTGCTGTGATGATAATAAAACTCATCCCGAAGCAGATTTACTTTTCAATAAAAAAATATTGCCAGAATTTCATGATCCATTTTCTGGAGGTGGTTCGATTCCAATTGCAGCTCAATATTTAAAATTAAAGTCTTACGCCAGCGATCTAAATCCTGTGGCAGTGGCCTTAAATAAAGCCATGATTGAGTTACCTGTAAAATTTGCAAATCACCCTCCAATTAATCCTTCATCTAAATCCCAAAAAAGTCTAATATCTGGCAAATATTTAGGTGCAGCTGGACTTGCAGAAGATATTTCATATTATGGTGATTGGATTTGCAATGAAGCATTTAAAAAAATTGGTAATCTATATCCTAAAATTAGAATTTCTGAAAAAACAGTCACCCTAAGAAGAGATTTAGAACCATACCTAGGACAAGAATTTACAGTTATTGCATGGATGTTTGCTCGTACTATAAAAAGTCCTGATCCGGCTTTTTCAAATGTAAAAGTACCTCTTGCTAGTACCTTTATGCTCTCAACAAAAAAAGGAAGAGAAGCATATCTCGTACCTGAAAAACTTGGCCAAGACTATAGATTTAAAGTAAAAGTTGGTCTTCCTGATAATTTAGAAGAAGTAAAAAAAGGAACAAAGTCAGCAAGAGGTCCAAATTTTACTTGCCTAATGTCTGGAGCAGCTATTAATGGTTCCTACATTAAAGAGGAAAGTAAAGAAGGGCGGTTAGGAAATATAATGATGGCAATTATTGCAGATGGTCCAAAAGGAAGAATATATTTAGAACCTTGTAATGAACACGAATTTTTTCTAAATGATATTAAACCTGTTTGGAGACCAAGCTGCGAAATGTCAGGTAGTACACAATATCTAGGTGTCAAACCATATGGGATAACAGAATTTGATCAACTTTTTACTAATAGACAACTTTTAGCATTAAATACTTTTTCAGATCTCTTAAATGATGTTCAAAAAGTTGCCAATTTAGATGCACTTAGTTCAGGAATGATTAATGATGGGAAAAAGCTTAAAGATGGAGGAAGAGGTGCGTTTGCTTATTCCGAAGTAATTAAAACATATTTAAGTTTGGTTGTTGATAAATGTAGCGATTATTGGAGCAGTATATGCACATGGCATAACTCGGGAGAAAAAATGAGAAATACCTTTGGACGCCAAGCAATACCTATGTCATGGGAATATGTCGAAGCAAATCCATTTTCTAATTCCTCAGGCAATTGGACCGCCATGAAAAATTGGACCTCTAAGGCGCTAGCAAAAGCCCCTTGTTTTGAAGAAGGAATAGCATGTCAATCTGATGCAACAACTCAAAAAATTAGTCAAAATAAAATCATTTCTACTGACCCTCCTTATTTTGATAATATTCCCTATGCAGATATTTCAGATTTTTTCTACGTATGGATGAGAAAGAACTTAAAAGATATATTTCCTGAGCTATTTGCAACAATAACAGTTCCAAAAAAAGAAGAATTAATTTCTGCACCTCATAGACAAGGTGGTAAAGAAAAAGCTAAGAATTTTTTTCTTTGTGGAATGACTGATGCTCTTAAAAACTTATCTAGACAATCTAATTATGCTTATCCAATAACTATTTATTATGCTTTCAAACAAATAGAATCTACTGATAAACAGGGTAGAGCAAGCACTGGTTGGGAAACTTTTTTAGAAGCAATTTTAAATGCTGGCCTGGCAATAACAGGGACTTGGCCAATGAGAACAGAACTAACTATGAGAATGATGAGTCAAAAGAATAATGCACTAGCCTCAAGCGTTGTATTAGTTTGTAAGAAGAAGGATATGGAAAGTACCATTATTTCTAAGAATGATTTCAAAAAAGCCCTAAGAAAAGAATTACCATTAAATATTGATGCGCTAGAAAGCTCAAATATTGCTCCAGTAGATTTAGCTCAAGCAGCTATAGGTCCAGGGATGGCTATATTTAGTCAAGCAAAATCGGTGCTAAATCCAGATGACTCAAAAATGAGTGTGCGTGATGCATTAGTTGAGATAAATATCGCTCTTGATGAATACCTTTCTGAGAACGAAGATGAATTGGATATAGATAGTAGATTTGCCTTAACTTTCTTCCAAAATTTTGGATATAGTATCCAAGAATTTGGTACAGCAGAGAATTTAGCAAAAGCAAGAAATGTTTCAGTTCAAGGGATAGTGAATGCTGGAATTTTAAAAGCTTCTTCAGGGAAAGTTCAACTCATTAAAAGAGACGAATTTAAATCTGATTGGGACCCAACAAAAGACGATCGCATCGGGGCT
>QCMG01000021.1 GCA_003213955.1 Prochlorococcus sp. AG-418-M08 | reverse complement strand
TTAAAAGAGATTTTTCATAAAACCAATTTAAATAAAAATAATAACTCTAAAATGTTAAAAAGTAGATTAACTTGGCATTGTCACTTTATACAAAAACTTGAAAGTGAACCTGAATTAGAATTTAAGGAATTTCATCCCTACTACCATAATATTAGAAAGAAAAATGATAATTTACTCCAATTATGGAGTGAAGGTAAAACTGGTTTTCCCTTCTTAGATGCGTGTATGAGATCTTTAAATTTTAGCGGATGGCTTAATTTCAGAATGCGTGCAATGTTAATGTCTTTTGCAAGCTACAACTTATGGATACCATGGCAAGAATCAGGTTCAGTATTGGCAAGCAAATTTATTGATTATGAGCCTGGAATTCATTGGAATCAATGTCAAATGCAATCAGGTACAACCTCTATAAATATAAATAGAATTTACAATCCTATTAAGCAAGGTAAAGATCATGATCCTAACGGGAATTTTATTAGAAAATGGGTTCCAGAGTTAAAACATTATTCAGATAATTTTATTCATGAGCCTTGGTTGATGGAAAAATTTAATTCAAGCTATTATTTAAATTCTAAATATGTAAGACCAGTAATAGACTTCTTACAAACTACTAAAAGTGCTAGAAAAAAGATTAAAGAAATAACTCAAAAAAAAGATTATTGGGATATTTCGAAAGAAGTTTATTTAAAACACGGTTCAAGGAAAAAGCCAAAAATCAAGAGGAAAACCTTTTTAAAAAAGGTAGATTTAAAGAATAATAAAGCGCATCAATATGAATTAAATCTTGAATTATAAAATTAATTACCCCAAAAAATTAAGAATTTAAAAGCTGTTCAATAATTTTTTTAATTAAAGGCAAAAAAGTTAAAACTAATAATCCACGATATTCTGTATGAAGCTTTAATGTATGAAAGTTAATTATTGAAAGCATGGAAAAACCTACAACTGAGCTAAAATCAACAGAATTTACTGAAGTTATAGAACTTGAAAGAACAGTTACTCCTGACGAAGAAAAAAAAGTTGATCATGTTTTTGTTAGAAGAATAAAAATTTGCAAGCGCCATCCTGAAGGATTTGCAACCGAAGAGTATGCTCGGTTTGATATTGCATGGCCAGAAGAAATAAAAGAAGAAATAAAAGAAGAAATAAAAGAAGAAATAAAAGAGGAAATAAAAAAAGAAGTCAAAATTAATTCTTAGTAATAATGTCTGATAGATTTGAATGGGATGATACCAATAGTTCTGGGATTTGGTGGAGTACTAATGTAAGTATTAGAGATGAATGTATTTTGCTTAAAGAAGATACTGAATGTGATGATTCTGATATTGTTGAATTACTAAGAAGTATTGCCCAAAATATTGAGGATAATGGGCTCTAAATCTTCTTTAAATTATTATTTTAGTTAAATTTTCCTAAAAACTTTCTAACCTTTCTACAGAATCTAACAATTCAGCTGTGATGCCTTTCTCGCTCATAGAGTGGCCAGCATCACTTACGATAATTAATTCTGAATTAATTAGTTTTCTATTAAGATCCCAAGCACTCCTGACAGGACAGACTACATCATATCTTCCTTGAATAATTCTGGTTGGTATAGATTCTATAATTTTTATATTTTTCAAAATGAAATTATCCTCTAAGAAGATATTATTTTTAAAATAATGACATTCTATTCTTGCAAAAGCATCTGAAAAGGAATTAGTTTTACTTTTTCCAACATTAATATCTCGCTTTATAAGATGGCTTGTAGAAAGCTCCCAATTTGTCCAGGCAGCAGCAGCTTTCGATCTGAGTTCAAAATCTTTTGATGTTAAATATTTATAAAAAGATGCTATTAAATTCTCCCTTTCATCTTGAGGTATTACAGAAATATATTTTTCAAACTCATCGGGAAATATCTCGCTTGCCCCATATTGATAAAACCATAATAGTTCAAATTTTCTGCATAAAAATATTCCTCTCAAAGTCATACTTATAACTCTTGATGGATTTTTTATTGCGTAAATTAAGGCAAGAGTTGATCCCCATGAGCCCCCAAATAAATGCCAAGTATCTACCTTCAAACTTACTCTTAATTTTTCAATATCATTTACTAAATCACCTGTTGTATTTTCTCTTAGTTCGGAAAAAGGTCTTGAATAGCCACAACCTCTTTGATCAAATTGAATAATATCAAATATTTCTGGATTAAAGTAACGCCTATATCTTGGCTGACTTCCTCCTCCAGGACCACCATGTATAATTAATATCTTTTTACCGTTTGGATTGCCCGATCTTTCCCAATATATAGAATGGATATTACTTACCTGTAAAAAACCTTTTTCTCTTGGCTCTATTGAGCAGAATAAATTTTTTTCTTTCATTTTGAAAATATAATTTATTTCTCTTATAAATTAATAATAAACAATAATCAATATTAGAAATTATATGATTCATAAAAAAAGAGGACTGAAATTACAGTCCTCTTTTGAAATGCTTATTTCCTACTTACAGGATTTTTATTATACATATATAAAGGTTATTTAATCATAAGCTTTATATAAGTGGGATCGGGGATTCTCAACGATAAATTTAGTTCCTATTGTCGCTGGTAATTATAGAGCGAAGTCTTATCAGACTAAATGATTGAATTTTACTTATCGAGTAATCCCATCATCAGGAATACGCTTCCTATATTTGTAAATTTGCTAAATTTCAGGCGGACTATCAATCATTTAGATTGCCTCCGAACTCAACATTTATAAATTACTACTATTTCGATTTTTAGTAAATCAGTAAATATGCTGATTTACTTTTTTAATGTTTCATACAAGAATTGAAATGCTTTATTTTTTATAAGATCTTTAGAAAGTTATAAAAATACAATTTTATTATCAAAAAATTTTACTAAGAAATTTCCCCATTCAGCAACAGACTGATTGAATAAAAAGTTAAAAGGTCTTAACTTTTACACAGAGAGATAGGTATTAATTTTTCATACTCTAATATGAATTTCATCAAAAAAAACAAAATTCTTACAATAATGGCAGTGCTAGCAATTTTGTCCTTTATTTTAGAAAAAGCAGGAATTATTCAACCCTAAAAAATTAGAAGAAAATCTGAATTAATGGAACAAATAAACCACAAGAATTGCTGCGATAATTAGAATTGGAGATAATGCGGTAAATATTAAAGTCTTTAAATTAAGTTCCATTAAATTTAAGTAAATATATATAAATTAAGTAAACAGTAATTTCAAGTGTTGGCAATAAGTAAATTTTATTTTTTTGACATGCACAAAGGATTATGAGTGCAAAGAAAAAAATATGAAAATTGTTTTTATAGTTTTAGTTAATGTAAATTCGAGTATCTAATCAAAAATTTTCTTCTTATATATTTTTTTTTGCCTTATCTCTCTTGCGGCTGATATTTGTTCTTTTCTTTTTATTTTATGGTCACTTATAGGATTACTATCATTATAAGCATATAAAACTTCACTTATAAACTCTTGTCGCTTTCCTGCCATTTCTAGCATTGGTAACATAATCGCCAAATCCCATGCTACAGAAAAATATTCTTGATTCTTATTTAGTAAGTCTTTAGGATTAAGAGCCAACCATAAATCATGTCTAAAAGTTCTCAAGTGCGAAGCATACCAAAAATATTTTCTGTATAAGTTAAATTCTCTAATAAATCGCGGATATCTTTTCCCTTGTACGCCTTTGGAAGATATATGACTACCATAAGTAATTAAACAATTTGTTTTAGTATATTTGTCTTTAAGAATATTTAGGACATCGCCGCTATATAAATAATCATCGCCATCAATTAGCAAATCTACTGTTTTAGTAGGATCTTTTATCTTCGTATTCAGTAAGTTGTGTATGTTATTCAATGCTCCGATTCTCCTAGAATTCCTAGAGATTTTTAAATTTTTATTCTCTTTACAAATTGAGGATGCGATTTCATAAGAAGAATCGCCAGAACAATCATCCACCACTTGTACCTGAAATCTTTTATAAGATTGATTAATTATTGAGTTAAG
>QCMG01000020.1 GCA_003213955.1 Prochlorococcus sp. AG-418-M08 | reverse complement strand
GGATTAATTTGATTTGATAGATAAACAAGTAATAGTAATAGGTGCAGGCCTAGCTGGATGTGAAGCTGCTTGGCAAATTGCAAATTCAGGAGTAGCTGTAAAATTAATTGAAATGAGGCCTTCTCATTCAACCCCAGCGCATCATACTAATGAATTTGGAGAATTAGTATGTAGTAACAGTTTTGGGGCATTAAGCCCAGACAGGGCAGCAGGACTTTTGCAGGAGGAATTAAGAACTTTTAATTCTTTGATAATAGAAACTGCAGATAGGTTTTCAGTACCCGCTGGAGGAGCTTTAGCTGTTGATAGGTCAAAATTTAGTAAATCTTTAACGCAAAGATTAGCAACACATCCTCTTGTTGAGATAAATAGAAATGAACAATTAGATCTTCCAGATGAAGATACTATTACTGTACTTGCTACTGGCCCATTAACATCTGATGAATTAGCTACCAGAATCAAAAATTTTACTGGTATTAATTCATGCCACTTTTTTGACGCAGCTAGTCCAATTATTTATGGTGACACTATAAATTACGAAATAGCCTTTAAAGCAAGTAGATACGATAAAGGAGATCCAGCATATTTAAATTGCCCTATGGATAAAAACTCATACGTAAATTTTAGAAATGAGTTAATTGAAGGTGATCAAGTTTCTTTAAAAGATTTTGAAAAGGAATCTGCAAATTTCTTTGAGGCTTGTTTACCAATAGAAGAATTAGCCAGAAGAGGAGTTGATACAATGAGGTTTGGACCTCTAAAATCCATAGGTTTGTGGAATCCGGAATGGGGAGATTTATTTGATAGAGAAAATAGAATAAAAAAAAGACCTCATGCAATTGTTCAATTAAGAAAAGAAGATCTTGAAGGTAAATTACTTAATATGGTTGGTTTTCAAACTAATCTCAAATGGTCAGAACAAAAAAGAATATTCAGAATGATTCCTGGTTTAGAAAAAGCTGAATTTGTACGTTTTGGAGTAATGCATAGAAATACATTTTTGGAATCTCCTAAATTACTTTTGCCAACACTTCAATTTTTGAAAAGAGAAAATCTTTTTGCAGCGGGCCAAATAGCAGGTACAGAAGGCTATGCTGCAGCTGCTGCGGGAGGTTTGTTGGCAGGATTAAATGCTTCATTGTTAGCCAAAAATAAAAGCTTAGTAACTTTTCCTAAAGAATCAATGATTGGGTCTTTAATGAACTTCATCAGTAATAAAAACGAAATAATGTCTCAGAAGAAAAAAAATAAATTTCAACCAATGCCTGCTTCTTTTGGTTTGGTACCAGAATTAACTATTAGAATAAAAGATAAAAAATTAAGATACAAAGCGTATCAAGAAAGGTCTTTAGAAGTATTAAAAGGATTTAAAAAAGTATTAGATTCATCTTTTGAAAAAGATCACGCACTTGTTGAGATTAATTAAAATGAATTATTCAAAAAATTTAAAATGAAATCTCATAAACAAAGTTTTGATGCAATTATTATTGGCTCTGGAATGGGAGGATTAGTAACAGCTTCACAATTAGCGGCTAAAGGTGCGCAAGTTCTAGTGCTTGAGAAGTATATTATTCCTGGAGGTAGCGGAGGATCATTTAAGAGAAAAGGCTATACCTTTGATGTAGGGGCATCTATGATTTTTGGTTTTGGAGAGAATGGATATACTAATTTGCTTACTCGCGCCTTAAGAGATGTAAATGAAAGATGTGAAACAATCCCTGATCCTGTCCAACTCGAATATCATCTCCCAGGGAATTTCAGTATTTCTGTAGACAAAAGTTATAAGAAATTTATAAGGAAATTATCAGAACGTTTCCCCCATGAAAAGGAAGGTATTAAAAAATTCTATGGAACTTGTTCAAATGTTTTTAAATGTTTAGATTCAATGCCACTTTTATCAATTGAGGACCCTAGTTATCTTTTTAAGGTTTTCTTTAAGGCCCCACTATCTTGTCTAGGTTTAGCAAGGTGGCTACCAATAAACGCTGGTGATGTTGCAAGAAAGTTTATTAAAGATCCTGAACTTTTAAAATTTATTGATATCGAATGTTTCTGTTGGTCAGTAATGCCAGCTCTTAAAACTCCTATGATCAATGCAGGAATGGTTTTTACCGATAGACATGTCGGAGGTATAAATTATCCAAAGGGGGGAGTCGGAAAGATTGCTGAGAAGCTTGTTTCTGGAATGGAAAGATTAGGAAGTAAGATTCGTTATAGAGCTAATGTTACCGAAATAATTTTAAAAGATGATAAAGCAATTGGAGTGAAGTTATCAAATGGAGAAGAAATTTACTCAAATATTATTGTATCTAACTCTACAAGATGGGATACTTTTGGACTTAATAATCAAAAAAAAGGACTTATTAAAAGTGATCTAGTACCTAAAAGTGAACATAAGTGGTCTGAGACTTATAAGCCCTCACCCTCTTTCGTTTCAATACACCTTGGAGTTAAAAAAAAATTAATAGAAAATGATTTTAATTGTCACCATATAATCGTTGAGAATTGGAATGAACTAGAAAATGAAAAAGGGGTAATTTTTATTTCTATTCCTACCTTATTAGATCCATCTTTGGCCCCAGAAGGTAAACATATTATCCATGCCTTTACTCCTTCTTCAATCAATGAGTGGGAAAATCTAGCAAGAGAAGAATACATCAAGAAGAAGCAAGTTTATTATTCATTTCTTATCGAAAAAATTTCTAAAATAATACCTAATTTAGACCAAAATATTGATCATAAAGAAATAGGTACTCCAAGAACGCATAGAAAATTCTTAGGGAGATTCGAAGGTAGTTATGGACCTATTCCTAATAAAAAGTTATTTGGACTACTACCTATGCCATTCAATACTACGAAAATTAAAAATCTCTATTGTGTTGGAGATTCATGTTTTCCAGGGCAAGGTCTTAATGCTGTAGCATTTAGCGGTTATGCTTGCGCTCATAAAATAGGATCAAAATTAAATATAAATAGCTTTAATTTGCCAGATTAAATAGCTGTAAACTTATGATAGAAAAGTTTAAAACTCTTTTTTTTGTTAAAAGTTCTTTGATTTCTTTATATTTATCACTTACTATTCCTATCCCATTCATTTCAAGTGAAAAATTAAAAATAATTTCAATAATAACTTTTGCCGTTGGACTTTTTTTGATTATCAATATCACAAGTGATTATGTAAATACCTGTGATAAGAAAATTTCTTATAAAACAAGTTTTATTTCAAAAATGTTTGGAAAAAAAAACTGGGAAATATTTTGGAAAGATATTAAATTTATCAAATCTTTTCCAACTAGCCAAGGAAGCAAGGTTCACTATTTTATTACTAATAAGGATGAAAGCTATCTTGTGCCACAAAGGGTTGAAAACTTTGAAAGGTTTTTATCTATAGTAGAGAACCAGACAAAATTAAATATTAATGAAATAGGGTATATTTCACCTTTGTGGACATACAAATTACTTACTTACTTATCTGTTCTGATGATTATTGGAGAAATAATAGCTTTTGTAATTTAAATATTATCAATACTAAATCTATACCCTTGTTGTCTAACTGTGGTAATACCTCCTCCTTCTCCTAATCCAGCCTGCTCTAATTTTCTACGCAATGTCAAAACTTGAGTATCAACTGATCTTGGACCTCCGCTAAACGGCGGCCATGCCAATCTTAGAAGCTCTTGGCGGCTCCTAATCATGCCAGGAGGCATAAGTAGAGCACAAAGCAAGGCAAACTCTCTTGGACTCAATTCTACAGGCTTTTCACTAAGGGTGACTTGTCTTAGCAGTAGATGTACCTCTAGAGGACCAACTGTAACTTTCTCTTGTAATCCTATCCGGCCTCTTTTTAAAAGTGTTCGACATCTTGCTGCTAATTCCTCCAATCCGAAGGGTTTTCTCAAAACATCATCAGCCCCCTCATCTAATAAGCTGACTAAAGCTTCTACTCCGGATCTTGCAGTTAGAACAATTACTGAGCAACCCAATTGTTGAGCCAATCTCATCGCAGTATTTTGTTCTAATATTTCAGCACTAACTAATAAGTCAGGAGACTGTTCTCTGCATAAGTCGACAGCTTCCATGGCTGAACCTACTGCGGCAGCTAGATGGCCGTCTTGACGTAGTCTTTGCACTAAGACGGTTCTTAGTGTGGGGTGAGGTTCAACAACAAGAACTCTCGAAGGAGTTTGAGAGGTCGAAGGCAATTGGGAGCTGCCAGGAGCTGAAGCTAAGATTTGCTCAGTTGATTGCATTCTTAATTACTGTTTGGCCGGGCAATTTTTATTCATCCTTAATAAGGTATAACAAATGCTAAATAAAAATCAGAATCTATCGAATTATGACATCATTTGAAAACCCAGTAGCAATTCGTCATTTTCAGTCAATCTGTGATAGTTGCCAAGACCTAGTAACTAGATATCATACTCCTTCAGACTTAAAATTATTTAGTGATGGTTATCTTCAAGCCTTAAGGAATTGCAACAGTTTAGAGCCAAAAGATCAAAAAAAGTTAGAGAGATTAATTGAAAGATGGATACTAGATCCATCAAGTTTTATAGATCCAGATAATGATGAAAATAAAGGTTTTTTTGATAAAAAAAAGATTTAAAATATTAATTTTTATTAACTAAATTATGGTATTTATACTTAGTAAATATTTTAAGAAGCTAATGCAATTTCAATCTTTTCTTTTAAAGTCCCTGAATTGTACATCTCGATAAGAATATCTGAACCGCCTAGAAATTCTCCTTTTAGATAAACTTGGGGAATTGTTGGCCATTCAGAATACTCTTTAATTCCCTCTCTTATTTCAAAATCACTTAAGACATCAAAAGTATTAAATTCAACTCCAAGTGAATTAAGAATCTGTACTACATTATTTGAAAAGCCGCATTGAGGCATTAATTTAGTTCCTTTCATAAAAACCATAAGAGGATTAGATTCAATAAGTTTTTTAATTCTATTTTTAGTGAGGGTTTCCATAATTTAATTGGGTGTTTGCGTTTTTAGTGCTAAAGCATGAATAGCTTCTGAGGCTAATTCTTCTTTTAGAGCAGAATAGACCAGCTGATGTTGTTTAACTAATGACAATCCATCAAATTCAGCTGAAATCACTGTAACTTGCAAATGATCATCACCTTTTAAATTTTCAACAAAAACTTCAGAATCAGTAATTTTTTGTTTTATTAAGTTAATTACTTCGTATCTTGTAGTCATTACAATTGTCTATAATCCTCGATATGGGGTTTCAACAAAACCAAGCTGGAGTAAATCTTTATAAGCCTCTTTACCTTTTAAACTTGAAGGAGACATTAATCTAATGATCTCTACAAGTAAAGGAACAGCTACTTCTGGTTGCTTTCTCCTTTTGTATAACGCTACTAACCTTGCATTGGATTCTGCCCAGATCTTTATCGATTCCCTACCTTTATCACTCATTTCCTCAGGAATTCTTGCATCCATGCCCCTAAATGTACCATTTAAGTCTCTGTAAAAACCTGCGAGTTGTTTAGCTAAATCTCTCGCTTTATCATATGAGCTTTTTGCTTCATCAAAATCACCATTTTCTATAAAAGCATCTCCATCTTCTATATATGCTTGCACGTTTTGAATTGAAAGCGTTTTTTTATTA
>QCMG01000019.1 GCA_003213955.1 Prochlorococcus sp. AG-418-M08 | reverse complement strand
AAGGAGATATAAAAATGACCTCAAGAAAAAACAAATAATACAAAGGAATAAGATTGCAGTGCTTTATCCTAAAGGAACTTTTATAAATGTATAAATTCAAAAATTAAATATATTCAAAATTTAGTTCTAATTTTTCAAAAGATAAATAAATAACTTTTAAAAATCAATAAATTCGTTTTTCAAGAAGTAAAATTAATTTTTCATAATTTTAAATTATTTTTAAAAGCAAAATTTATTCACCATCTGGGTTTAGTTTTTTGCCATCCTTCAGTTATTAAATTTTTCCAAAATAATCTTGCTTCTTCAATCTTCATTTCTTTTCTTGTTTTCATTAAAGGTGGATTTTCACCATACATACCCATGACAATGCCCTCTTCAATAAACATATATTGAATAAAATTCTCTTTATTTTCATTTTTTTTATAAAAACGAATTACTCCAACAGAGTTAGAATCAATTAACCAAAAATCATTTTCTTTTTTCATTATTTAGAAAGTTTAATAAAAACAAATCAAATAAAAGATATTTATAAAATAATCCAATTTAGATATTGAAAGTTAAAAAATATATTTATCAAAATATACTTGTAAATTACATTACCAACCAAAAATTGATCGGTTAATACTGGGCGGTTTAGTTAGGTAAACCGAAATTCGGTGTATTTGCCGTATAAATTTCTTCGGTTTATATCCTTACAAAATTCAAATATTTATAAGATATTTTACTTGTACTTAATTTAAAGGTCACTATGTATTCAATGTTTGATCTTCTTTTTGAAACCCCTTCATATCGTCCAGTATATGTTATTTCTGATAGCGAGATGCAAGAACTAAAGAAGAACCATCATCAAGAAGAACTTGATGAAATTACAAACCAAAGAAAAAGACTAGAAGATGCTTTTAAATCACAATTAAAACATCTTGAAGAAAGAGAAAAAGAAGTGAAGAATGAACTTAAATTACTTTCTGGAACCAAGCGAAAAGCATAGTCTTTTTTAATTTAATAGAAAAAAAGACGGTTTTTAACCGTCTTTTTTTTTTTTAATTTATTTGATAAATATATTTAACCACGAATTCATAAAATGTTATCCATAATAATCTTATGGAAAATAAAAAAGAGCAAATAAGAATGTTTCTACCCTTCAGTTGGATAATTTGTGCTGTTATATCTTTTGCTTACATAAATGCTCATCTAGTTAACACTTAATTTGAATGGATAAATTATCAAAAGAACAAATCCTAGCTTCCTCAAGTGGATGGGTAGCATCTCTATTAAATTTCTTACCTGGAGTTGGAGCTGGTTATTTATATCAGAGAAGATGGGTACCGTATTTCATTACTGCTGGAACAGTAACTACATGGTTTGTTATTGGGGTAATATTACAAGGGGATAAAGAGCCAAGTCAAACAGAACAATTAATAGGTATCGCAGGATTATTTATAATATCAATAATAACAGTAGTGGAGGCTAAGATAGCTTTTAAGCAAGCTACGAAAATAGCTAACTCTCAACGAGAAGAAATAAAATCCCCTATTAAAAAAAGCTGGTTTAAATAAATTAATTCTCTCGAATTTTTTAAAATAATTTATTTAGGGAATTTATTGTTTTTTCATTTTTGGAGTTGATGAGTCTTGAAAAATAGATCTTAAGCTAAACATTAGAACTGTTATTGATAAAACAGGGAAAACTACATAAAGAAAGTCGTTCATCATTACTGATTGTTGTTCTAAAAAGAGGTTTGATAAATATTTAGCAACACTCATATCAGCATTAAAAATTGTTTTATTACATTATTAGCAATAATTTAATTTTTTGAAAATAATTTTATTTGTTTTCAAAAAAAAATTAATAAGTTTTACTTTCAATCATTAATCAATAAAGTTTTTTCATAAATATTTTTTTAAAATTTTTGTTTTTGATACTAATTATAAAAAAATGAGATTTCCTTTTCTTTTAGTCCTTCCCAACCTGAATCAATTAATAATTGATTAAGAGTTTCTTTATCGAAATGCTTAGAACCTGTTTTAACGCATCTATTTCTCATAGATTTTTTCACTCCACTTCTTTCTCTTTTGTTTTCTTCATTCATAATCCTTTTATAAAGCTCTAGCATTTTAGAAGGTATTGGAGACCCATCTAGGTCAATACCATTTTCAATTGCATCATCAACAGCTTGCATCCCTATTTTGTTCATTAATTAGACTTATTTCTAGAGAATATCCTATAAGGAAAAAGATTAATTTATTAGATTTTGAATAATTAATTTACTGATTTTGAATTTCCTTTAAGACTCTTATAGCCTCTTTTATATGTTCTGGACCATTTAACAAATCTCTAAAGATATGTTTAACAATTCCATTTCTATCAATAACATAGGTAACTCTTCCATCCAAAAAACCTAGTACTTTTGGAACTTTGAAAGCTTTTCTTAATGAATCATTCTTATCACATAGCAAAGGATATTGTAGTTTATTTTTATTAGCAAATGCCAAATGACTTGAGGTGCTACCATTACTCACTCCCCAAACTTGTGCACCAAGAACTTTAAAAAGATCATATTTATCTCTAAATCCGCAAACCTCTATAGTGCATCCTGGTGTATCATCTTTGGGATAGAAAAATAAAACTAGAGGGGTTTTTAATCTATTATTTGTTCTTTTAGTTCCATTCTGATCTATTAAAGAAAATTGAGGAACTTTATCTCCGATCTGCAAAATAGTTTACATAAAATTACATCTTAGAAGTAATTATTATTTTTCTGTGGCCAAAACTAAAAAGTTTTGAAAAAATTTTCATGCATTGTTCTAAAAGATACTGAAAGATTATTTAAATTTAATAGTATGATAGTAAAACTATTCTTATGGAATTAATAGTTTATGGTCTGTTACTAATTGTTCTCTTTCTTGGGGTTCTTTTTAATTTAAAAATAACTAACGCTAAGAAAGTCAATGAAGTAAGAAACAAATTAACTCAAAAAATTCTTAAATAACTCAATTAAATTAATAGCTTCATATAATTTTTTTTTCTAAAATTCTATTTTTTCATTTGGTGTAAAAACGGAACAATATTTACTTACTATCTTTTTTAATTCAACTTGCGAAGTTTTTTGAGGTTTTAACTTTAATTTATCCATAGCTTCATTTGAATTGATCTCATTAAGTCTGTATCTAGCACATGTATCTAATACCTTAAACATTTTTGTTGTAACAGCATAAGTTGGAGAAGCAAAGGAAATCAAGAAAAAAGAAATAACTAAAAATTTCATAATATTTACAAAAATTCAATACAAATTTTTAGTATAGTTTAATTTATAGAAAGCAAAATTTTAGAGAAACAAAGCAAATAAATAAAATCGACTTTACCTATAAAGAAATTTTAATTTTATAAAGTTTTGATATAAAATTAGAACTAATAAAGAAAAAATGTTGAGATTAATCAAAAAAATTATTAAATTACATAAAATATTAATTAATTGGTACCAAAAAAAATTAAATTTAAACGATTATCAACTACTTTGGTTAGTTTTTTTTAAGGGAATAATAGTTACTATTTTTATTCAAAAACTTCTATAAAGAGTAACAAATCCTATTTTATAAAAGATATTTTCAAATCATTAGATTATATTAAATAGTAGATTTTAATATTGACTTAAATAAACTTCTATCATGAATATCTTTGGGGTAGGTTTACCAGAAGTAACAGTAATCTTAGTTCTAGCTCTATTAATTTTTGGTCCTAAAAAATTACCAGAATTAGGCAAACAACTTGGCAAAACATTAAAAAGCCTAAAGAAAGCATCAAATGAATTTCAGAATGAGATAGAGCAAGTAATTAATGAGCCAAAAAAAGAAGATTTACCAAAATCTCCTGAGAATAATTCTACAAACGGGCTCGATCAAGTAACTAAAGAACGAGATGAAAAGGATTTATCAAAATCAGATAGTAATGATAAATGAGATAATTAAGAGGCCAGTTACGCCTTTAGAAGAATTTGAAATTGCACTAGATAAAGCAGAACTGTCTGAGAAAGATTATGAATTAATCGACTACATAAGATATACCAGTGTTTTTACCCAACCAAGTCTAGTTAAAGATTTAAAAAGACCATCAAAGCCACCTATTCTTACAAATCTTTGCCAAATATGCAGAAAAATCGGATCTGAGATGCCTGAGCACTTTAAACAAGTAGTTGCTTGGTCAATTCAAATAAGTGAACATAATACAAGATGGGACGGCCATCTAATATGTGCAGAGGCATTAAATATTGATAATATCCCAATCAGTCCTTCCCATGGAACATCTTTATTTGATGTTCTTGTAGTACACAAAGAATTATTTCTAGGTTTTGATTAACTAAAATATTAATCATCTAGGGGGATTGAATCAGTATCAATAACTTCATTAGATTCTTCATATTTGCTCCTTTTGTTGTCAATCCAGTTATTAATAGATGAAACCAATGGAAAGGAACCTCTATAAATAAAAATTGAAGTAGGTAAAGCACTCAATAATCCAACTAACGGATTTTTGAAAAGTAACTTCCCAGCTTTGATATTGAATAAAATTATCAGAATTGAAGGTACTATAATTTTAATTACTGTTTTTAAAGCCTCAATCCAACCGACACGATATATCCACCATATCAAGGCTATGCCAACCACATATAAAAATAAGTACGTCATTTATTTAATATAGTGTTTATTTAGTCTTAGTGGTCTTTACAAAAAACAATTTAATTTTTTCCAAGGCTTTAATATGAAATTATGAGTTAATGTCAAAATGAGTTTCTCCGAAATAAGAAAATTTTTAAAGCAAATGCAGTCAGAAGATAATTTGCGAAAAGAGGTCACTTCTTCTTCAACTGCCGATGATGTAGCACTTATAGCTCAAAGACTTGGCTATAGTTTCTCTGGTGATGATCTTTTAAGATTTAACGGCCAAAAAGTGGATAAAGTTACCGTCAGAAAAGTTGATCATCCTGGTGAATATCACTAAAAGATCAAGACTTAATCCATATTGCAAGTCCTCCACCTCTTCCTCTTGCACACATCCAATTATTTTCTTGACTTATAGCTATTAATGAGAAAAAAGGCATTTGCTTTTCTTCTGGTTTTTTTAAGGGTTTACTAACTAAGGTAAAACTTCCAAAATTGATTATTAAATTCTCGAAGAAAAAGGGCAAAATAGGTCTCGTACCTTTTAATGATGCTCGCCCACAAAAAATAATAGATAAAATCCCAAACCTAATTGAATTCTTTATCCTAAAATCAATATTACTATTCTGAGAATTATTTTTTTTCAATTCTAATTTTGCTGATAATACTTGAAGAATGGAACTAGATATATTATCTACTTTTTCTGATTCTTTCTTCCATACAGAATTCAATTTCCACGTTCCTATTAAATCTTCGTATTCAATACCACTTCCATCTTTTTGAGCAATAGTCTCTAAATTTTTTATCTCTTTATATTGTGGTAATTTTTTTTCTTCTAAAATCATTTTAAATATTATTCTTTATTTTAATAATAAATAAGGTTTCCATAAAAGTAGGACTAAACATTCTTCTTTGTTTCAAAATATTTCTAAAAAAAACAAGTACATTTACACATTCGCTACAAATTTCCGCTAATATCTTTACATTAGTTAATTTAAAAATGGATTTTATTTCAAAAAGGCAAGGGCATATACCACTTAAAGCTGTTCCTTACATCTTCTTCCTTGCAGTTGTTTTAAGTATTACGACAACAACTAACACATTCGTTTAAGATTCAGATCTAAGCTAATTAGATTTGATTTTTGATGAATAAATACGATGTAATCATAGTTGGAAGTGGAATAGGAGGTTTATGTTGTGGGTCAATTTTATCTCTAGCAGGCAAAAAAGTATTAATCTGTGAATCACACTCCCAACCAGGAGGGGTTGCTCACAGTTTTAAAACAAAAGGCTACAAGTTTGAATCTGGTCCATCATTATGGAGTGGGATAGGCAAATGGCCAACTACCAACCCTTTAGGACAAATACTTAAATTACTTGATGAAAAAGTTGAACTTATAAAATATAAAGGATGGCATGTAAGTGTTCCTGAAGGAGAATTTAATTTAGAAGTAGGACAAGATCCATTTGAAAAAAGAATAAAATTATTAAGAGGTTATAAATCAGTTGAAGAATGGCATTCATTCGTATCAGAAATAAAACCTCTTAGTCAAATAGTTAGTGAGATTCCACTCCTCTCTAGTTCTCCTGAATCCATTAATTTAATAGAAATCATTAAATTAGCCTCTAAATTCTTACCAAATATAAATTTATTACCAAAACTCAATGGCGGTTTTGGCGACATTGCCGACAAACATCTTAAAGATACTTTTCTGAGAAATTGGGTTGATTTACTTTGTTTTCTAATAAGTGGTATGCCAATGCATGATACGAATTCAGCTGCGATGGCAACTTTATTTGATGAATGGTTTGAACCTGAATCTTACTTAGAATATCCAAAGGGAGGAAGTGAAAGCATAGTAAAAGCTTTAGTAAATGCTTTCAAAAAAAATGGCGGTGAACTAATTCTTTCTTCAAAAGTAAAGGCTGTAAATTTTAGTAATAATATTGCCTCAGGTATTACTTTAGAAAATAAGTCCAAATTTATTTCAGACTTTGTTGTAATGAATACTGATGCTTGGACTTCCAGAAAATTAGTTCCAAAAGAAATTGCAAAAAAATGGCTCCCTAAATCAAAAGAGATCAAAAAATGTGGTTCTTTCCTTCATCTTCATTTAGGATTTGATGCCTCTGGTCTTCAAAATTTGCCTATTCACGCAATACATGTTGATGATTGGGATAGAGGGATTACAGCAGAAAGAAACGTATCCGTTTTCTCAATTCCCTCAGTGCTAGACAAGGATATGGCACCTAAAGGTAAACATGTCCTTCATGGATATACTCCTGCAAATGAACCATGGCAAATTTGGGAGAATTTAAAACCAAATGAGTTAAGGTACAAAAATCTTAAAGAAGAAAGGTGCTCAATATTTCTAAAATCTTTGAGAAAAATAATTCCTGATATAGACAACAGAATTGAAATCAAACTACTTGGCACGCCTTTAACTCATAAAAAGTATACGAATACTTATTGTGGTAGTTATGGTCCAGCCTTATCGGCAGCTCAAGGGCTATTTCCTGGATGCAAAACTCCTGTTAAGAATTTACTTACTTGTGGGGCGAGTACTTTCCCAGGAATTGGTATACCTGCAGTTTCAGCAAGTGGAGCATTTGCTGCCGAAAAAATTATTGGAAAGAAGGAATATAAAAAACTTCTTAAAATGATAGATCTTTAAAAATGTTCGATATTATTCATCAAAGATCTTTAGTTAAGAAATAAGAAGAAAAAAAGCAATTTTTTTTTTGGATGATATTCTTTATCTAAATATAATTTTTACTTATATGATCCATATGCTTTTCTTATCTATTCCCGCAGCTTGGCATCTAGCTGGTACATGGTCTGAGCAGTTACCAGATGATTCAAGTCTTATTGGGATGAGTCAAACAGAGCTTATGATGACTTTGCATTCTATCTTTGTACCTCTTTTATTAGTAATTTCATATTTTCTTTTTCTTAACCTTTCTAAAAGCCAATCAAAGAAAGTTAAAAGTTAACTTTTTTAGAATTTTCTATTTTGCTGAGCTTCTTCTGAATACTTTTCTTCCAGTAGAAGTATCAATGGAACTGGACTTGCTTTCTTCGTTAGGATTAGAATTAGAATCCGTATTTTCAATATCGCTTTTATCCATTTCGGCACAAACCCCAACTACCATTGCTGCTTGCATTTGATCTGGCAGATCACCAATAGTTAACAATGCTTTTAAAACTAGCTGAAGGCGGGTTTGCCTATCAATTTCTGGCCTTAGTTTTTTAACAGTATTCCAAAGTTCTTGAGTAACTTCTTTCAAAAGTTCACGATCTACAGACAAATTAAAACCTTTTTGTATTTATATTAATCTAACAAACAATGGGGTGTCTTAAAATAGTTTTCAGAAAAAAGAGTATTAGTTGAAATTTTTAACTAAGTTAAAGCAAGTTGCATTTGCTTAGATTGATCTTTATTTTGTTGTGAAATTTTATTTGATTTTATATTCTTAAAAGTACAAAAGTAGTTCTTTTTAATTTTAATTGGAATATCAGAGAACTTGTTATTTGTTCTCGATAACTTGTTCCACTCTTTTGTATTAAATGTAGCGTAAGGCGAAGAAGAAAAGATTTTCATTACTAATAATACATACGTACTAATAATAGTACAGGAATACTATTTTGCAACTACCTCTTCATATTTGTCTTTATTTTGGCTAAAAATAGTTTAAAACTTTTAATACATTTAGAAAAACAGATAAGATTTACATATTTCCATTGGTATCATCTAAGACAAAAAAAGCGTTCTTTTGAGCAATTCAAAACCAAGATTGTCAAAAAGTCTTTAAAAAAGGGAAATTTCTTGAAATTAATATTGACAAGATAGTTAACAACAAATCTCCTATAAAAAAGGTAAATATTATGTTTCCCATGCTTTTAAATAATCAAAAAAGATTAAAAATCCAAGACATAATTAAAAGAATATCTTTAGATAAAGCAGTTTCGTTAAAAGAAAGAATATATGTAGAAAAATACGCAAAACATAGCTCGTTAGTATCTCTTTGGTTAAAAAAAGCAACTAGCATTAGAAGACACGGTTTACTACAAAGCAAAGGAGGTATTGATAATCTTTTACAATCACTAGGTATTGATGGTTTGGATAATGAAA
>QCMG01000018.1 GCA_003213955.1 Prochlorococcus sp. AG-418-M08 | reverse complement strand
TCTATTAATTAGATTTTCTAAAATCAAATTATTATTTTCCTCAGATGCTTTTTGGTAAGTATCTATAAGATGATCTTTTAAAAACATAAATTTATTAATTTAATTTTCTGTTTAACAGAGGTCTGATAATAATCAAAGAAAAAACTGTTAAAGAAAATAAAATTGAGATACAACTCTTACAAGTTAAGTCACCATATGGGGCATGTAAAGCCACTAACTCTAAATTCATTGTTTGAGTATAAGCAATCCTGATTGGTTCGATTGCAAAAGTCAATGGATTAAGAGAGGCAAGCCAACCCAGCCAATTTGGCATAAAAGAAATTGGAGCTAATGCAGTACTTGCAAAAAGAAGAGGCAAATTTATCACGAATATAAGAGCAATTAATTCGATATGACCAGGTAAAACGAATGCTAAACAAAGGCTTATTGATGTCACGAAAAGAACTAAAAGTACCAAAGTCGTAAATACAATTCCTAAACCATAAAAATCAGGCCATCCATAACCCAAAATATATGAGACTATCATTATTACGATGCTTTGTAAAAAACTAAGAATTGTTATGTAAAAGAAAGAGGATAAAACAATAGATAATCTACTTGCTAAAGGTGCGACAAGTAACCTATTTAAAAAGCCGAATTCTCTATCAAACATTAAGGGCAATCCAGAATTTAATGCTCCACTAAATGCAGTAAAAACAATAAGTCCAGCACCTAAAAAATTTCCATATGATTCAACTCCCGGTAAGAAACCTTCTGGGGCTTTTGAGAAAAGTGCTCCAAATAAAAAAAGCCAAATTATAGGTTGTAATATCCCAGCTAAAAGTGTAGATGGTCTTCTTTGTAATTGGATAAATAATCTTTTGGTTAAAGCAAAAGTTTCCTGGAACAAAAAATTTAAATTATATTGCTTTAATTCCATTTTTGAAGCTCTTTAATAGTAATTATAATTACTTATCAAAATAATATTATTTTTATCTCATAGATTGCTTGGATTCTTTTTTAAGATCTCTTTTACCTGTCATTGAAATTTCAGCATCTAATAATGTTTTACCAGTAGCTTGTAGATATACATCATCTAAACTGGGTTGACTTTGAGTAAGAGAAAAAATTTCAAACTTTGAAAAAGCCAATTCTACTTTTAGTTTTGTGAGTATATCCTTATCCTTTTCTATAACAAAATTTATTGAATAACCTTGCGCCTTATTTATGATAATCTGACTAATTCCATCTATTGAAGATAAAATTTCGCATATTTTTTTCGACTCTTCTTGAGTACTAAATTCTCTTACTTTTAAAGTTACCCTATCTCCTCCTAATTGACGTTTAAGTAGAGAAGGTTTCCCTTTAGCTATAACTTTTCCGTCATCAATTATTACCAAACTATCTGCTAATTTATCTATTTCATCAAGATAATGACTACTTAAAATAATTGTCATGCCGTCATTCTTTAAATCTTTCAAAAGTTGCCAAATTATATTTCTACTCTCTATATCCAAACCAACCGTAGGCTCATCTAATATTAAAACTTTTGGTAAATGTAAAAGACCAGCTGCTAAATCTATTCTTCTTTTCATACCTCCTGAATATGTTCCACATTTTCTATCAATCCAATCATTCATCTCTAATTGATTTATTAACTTTTTTATTCTTTCGTATTTATCCTGTTTTTTCATGTGATATAAATCTGACTGAAAATCTAATAACTCACGGCCAGTAAGGATTTTATCAAGAGCAATGTCCTGTGCTACATAACCAATTAATTCTCTAATTTTTCTTGGATTTTTTTTCAAATTAATATTATTTACAAAAACTTCTCCAGTATCAGGTTCAACTAAAGTAGCTAAAATTTTGATGAGAGTTGATTTACCTGCACCATTTGGACCTAAAATTCCAAATAAAATTCCAGAATCAATATCCATTGATAAATTATTTAATGCATCAATATCAGAATATGATTTTGAGATATTTTTAACTTGTATATAATTCATCGAACTAAAATTTATTATCTAAACATTTTACATTAATCTAACTGTTAAAGTTTACTATTAATGATAAGAGAATTTGTATAGACTGTTTTTCAAACTCCACAGAAAGTTCGGTTCTTGAAATCAAAAGCAAGAGACAAATTCCAAACATATAAAGTATTGACCATCTAAATAACCCTTTAGCTTTTCCTAAATCATCAGGGGATTTTTTCAATCTATTTATTAATTGTAAAAGTCTTCCATTAAAAGGTAATAGCATTATTAAATAAAGAAGTCCTCCCTCAGGTAAAGCCAAAACCCCAAAAATACTCATAAGAACAGTTGCCCACCCATAACGTGAAATAGCTTTAACTGTAAAAGCTGAACCCTTAACGGAAGGAAGCATAGGAATGCCTACAGAAGAGTAATCATCTTTTAATAAAATCGCAAGAGCCCAAAAATGTGCGGGAGTCCATAGCATTACCAAACCAAATAACCACCAACCACTAAGTCCTACATGTCCAGTAGCTGCAGATGCTCCTACTAAAGGAGGTATTGCACCTGCAACTCCACCGAAAACAATATTTTGAGTTGTACGTGGTTTGAGAATTATCGTATACAAAAGTACGTAGCTACATAAACCCAGTAATGTTAAACCAGCGGCCAAATAATTTACACCACTTATCAAAAGCATTGCAGCTGCACATGTGCAAGATACGGCGCCAAAAAAAACAGTCTTAGATGATAATTTACCCGAGGGTAAAGCTCTTGTACTGGTTCTTATCATCCTTTTGTCTAAATCCATTTCCCATAAACAATTCAGTGCTCCAGCAGCTGCAGCTGCTAAAGCCCCACCTCCTAAAGTACAAATGAGTTTAGGAGAAGATAAAGGCCATTCCTCCGTCAATGCCATACCTCCCAATGTTGTAGCCAGTAATAATGGAATCAATCTAGGTTTGGCAACTTCAAGCCAAGCAGGTAGTATTATTTTTTTTCTTGAAGGTACAACTTGGTCCCGAATAGAAGTCTGGAAATTTAAATTTTCTAAATTACTTTTCATGAGTTTTAACTTAATATCACTGAATTAAAAGGTTGATTGATTTTTTTATTTAAATAAGGATTTTTAAAAATCAATGATGTAAGGATCGCAATTAATAATGAAGCATTTAGTTGATGACCAATAACAAAAATAGGTAGGCTTAAATTAGTTTTTAGACTTAATATTCCAAGAACAATCTGTGAAATCAAAAGAAAAAAAAGTGAGGAAAGATATTTCCAATTTTTAAGGAACAAATTTTGTTTATATATCGAGATAGCCAAAATAGACAAAATCGAAATAGTAATAGGGATAGCAAATAATTTATGAGTATCTAATATTAGACATTGCTTATTAAAAGATAAGCAAAGGTGTGTAGACCAAGTTGAAGAAAGTCTTACTCCAATAAATGACTGGACTAAAGTTAGTATTAAGGGAAATGATAATAATATTTTCCACCAAATAAATGATTTTTTCAACTCATTATTTTCTAGATTCTGGTTTATAGTTATTGTTGATATTAGAAGTAAAAAAGCTGTTAAAAGATGAGCAGTAACTGAATAAGAATTAAGTAAATTAATAACCGTTAATGCTCCAATAGAGCCTTGAACTATTACTAAGAAAACTAATAATGAATATGTTTTTGGTAACCAATTAGGAAGATCTTTTCTCCAAATTATTGAAAGTATAAATTCAGAAAGAATTAATAGACCGACAATGAAAGCATCTAAACGATGAAACCATTCTAGAAAAACTCTTAAATTCATATGATTTAGAGGTAAGAAAGTCCCATAACATAAAGGCCAATCAGGACAAGCAAGTCCTGCCTCCATTACCCTTGTAGCTCCGCCGATAACTATTAAGGCTATTAATGCCAAAACGCTATGATTTCCCAAAGTGAGAAAAATTGACTTGTATCTTGATTGATATAAATTATTTTTAAACAAGTTAATCAAGGATCTTGTTTTTGCATAATAATTTAGATTCAATTATCAAACATTAATTAAAAGTAAATGTTTCATTTTTAAAATTTATTTGTTTTTTTAATCTTTTATCCCTGACATTAATCTTTAAAAAGTTATTAATAATACTTCTTTTATTTTATAAATCTTAAGAAGTTGTGAATTTCAATAATATTCCTTTAACAAACAATGCAAATTTTAAAAAAATGAATATGTTGAAAATATAAAAAAAATTTTTATTCCAATTGTTAAATAAAAACCTTTATTTAATACTTATAATTTCCACAGTATTTGGTATATCTTTTTGGATCGGATTTAATGTTAATTTACTTCCTGCTGAAGCAAGTATAAATGCACCAATTTATGATGAGCTCTTTAAAATTCTTTTTATTATTGGATTAATAATTTTTATAGGAATGACGATAGCAGTTATTTATAGTTTATTTAAATTTAGAAAAAGGAAGGATCAAATCGGAGATGGAATCGCTTTAGAAGGTAATTTAAGTCTTGAAATTATATGGACAATTATTCCTTCTATCATTGTTTTAATAATAGGTTTATATAGCTATAACATTTACGACCGAATGGGGGGGATGAAAGAATTAAATCACAGCCATGAAATGATGACCTCAAATACAGAAAAGATATGGGCAGGAATCAGCCAGGTTTCAAATAATGATATTGCAAGCAATAATTTATCTGTTGAAGTTTCAGCTATGCAATTTGCGTTTTTATTTAATTATCCGAAAGGGGAATTTATTTCTGGTGAACTTCATGTTCCAGTTGATCATAAAGTTTCTATGAAGATGGAATCAAAAGATGTTATTCATGCTTTTTGGGTGCCAGAATTCAGAATAAAACAAGATATTATTCCAGGCCAACCTACGATATTAAATTTTACTCCCACTAAAGTTGGTAAATACCCAATAATTTGTGCGGAATTATGTGGTCCTTATCACGGAGGAATGAGAGCATCAATAATTGTTGAAGAAGAATCTGATTATAAGGATTGGTTTAACAAAAACACAAAAACTGAGGTTAGCTTATGACGATTTTAATTGATTCTCCAGATTCCAATAACAAAAGTCTTCAACCGAAAGGTTGGCTGAGATACTTTAGTTTTAGTTTAGATCATAAAGTAATAGGTATTCAATATCTTGTATGTGGGTTTCTTTTCTATTTAATTGGAGGAACTCTAGCTAGCGCTATAAGAATTGAATTAGCAAGCCCAATTTCAGACTTTATGCCTAGGGATGTATATAACCAGGTTTTAACACTACATGGCACAATAATGATTTTCTTATGGATTGTTCCTGTAGTAAATGGTGCATTTGGAAATTATCTAATTCCTTTTTATGTTGGAGCTAGAGATATGGCTTTCCCAAGATTGAATGCTGTAGCTTTTTGGCTAATACCTCCTTCCGGTTTAATGTTAGTAGCTAGTTATTTTGTTGAAGGGGCAGCACAGGCAGGGTGGACTGCTTATCCACCATTAAGTATAACCACCCCTCAATCAGGACAAATTATTTGGATAATGAGTGTTTTATTGCTTGGCGGCAGCTCTATTTTTGGAGGAATAAATTTCATTGCAACAATTATCAAACTAAGAAGGCCAGGATTAAAGCTGATGCAATTACCTATGTATTGTTGGGCAATGTTAGGTACAAGTTTATTAGTAGTCTTATCAACTCCAGTTTTGGCTGGAACATTAATTTTACTTAGCTTCGATATTGTCGCTCACACTGGTTTCTTTAACCCTGTTTTAGGTGGAAACGTAGTTGTTTATCAACATTTATTTTGGTTTTATTCTCATCCAGCTGTTTACATAATGGTTCTTCCTGCTTTTGGCTTGGTTAGTGAAATCCTTCCAGTGCATTCAAGAAAGCCACTTTTTGGATACACCACAATGGTTTTTTCAATAATGGGAATAGTTGTTCTTGGTCTAGTAGTATGGGCTCATCATATGTTTACAAGTGGTACACCTCCTTGGATGAGGTTATTCTTTACTATTGCAACAGCTTTTATAGCAGTTCCAACTGGAATTAAATTTTTTAATTGGGTTGCGACCTTATGGGGTGGGAAAATATCTATAAATAGTGCAATGTTATTCTCATGTGGATTTATTATAAATTTTGTATTTGGTGGCATTACGGGAGTTGCTCTTGCTCAGGTACCTTTTGATATTCACGTGCATGATACATATTTCGTTGTTGCTCACTTCCATTACATAGTTTATGGAGGGACAGTGTTTATTATCTTCTCATCTATATATCATTGGTTCCCAAAGGTTACAGGTAAGTTAATGAGTGAGAAACTGGGGATACTGCATTTTGCAATAACTTTTATTGGATTTAACTTATGCTTTGCTCCTCAGCATTGGCTTGGTTTAAATGGAATGCCTAGAAGAGTTGCAGAATATGATCCTCAATTTCAATTTGTTAATCAAATTAGTAGCATTGGAGCTCTCCTAATGGCTATAAGTACTATCCCATTTTTATTAAACATATTTTTAAGTATTAAAAAAGGAAAGGATTCTGGGGATAACCCTTGGAATGCTTTAACTCCTGAATGGTTAACCTCATCTCCTCCTCCTGTTGAAAATTGGGAAGGGGATGCACCATTAGTAGAAGAACCTTATGGTTATGGAAAACCAATATCTCAAGAAAATTTAATCAAAAAAACATGACAACTCTCAATAGTTCAAAAGAAATCAAAAAAGATGATAGTGAGTTAAATGAACATCATGAAGACTTTAGGATGTTTGGATTAATAACTTTTTTAATAGCAGATGGGATGACTTTTGCTGGTTTTTTTGCAGCCTACCTCACATACAAAGCAGTTAATCCTTTGCCAGATGGAGCTATTTATGAATTAGAACTTCCTATACCAACATTAAATACAATTTTATTACTTGTAAGTAGCGCGACTTTCCATAAAGCAGGAAAGGCTCTTCTTAAAAATAAAAATTCTGATACCCAGAAGTGGTTAATAATCACTGCTCTTCTTGGGATTACCTTTTTGATATGTCAACTATTTGAATATTTCAATTTACCTTTTGGACTAATAGATAATTTATTTGCAAGTACTTTTTATGCATTAACAGGCTTTCATGGTTTACATGTAACTTTAGGGACGTTAATGATATTAATTATTTATTGGCAAACAAGACCAAAGGAAGGAAGAATTACTAGTCAAAATATGTTCCCATTAGAAGCAGTTGAATTATATTGGCATTTCGTAGATGGAATTTGGGTTATTTTATTTATCATTTTGTACCTTTTGTAAATAGAGTTTTTTTCTTTAAAAATCTATTTTTTATTAACTTATATTGCCACAATTCTCATTATTGGTAAGAATATATAATTAGAAATAGTTCATATAATGCTTGTAGGAAAAGAACTTCTTGAAAAATCTAAATCACTCAGCAAGAAACCTGAGGATGAGATAGCAAGAGAGTGTGGCTATGTAGGTCCAAGTGGGAGAATCTTAAGAAAAAGTTTCTATAGAGCACTTATTGAAGCTAAGGGTTATAAATTAAGCACCGGTGGAACTGGCAGACCAGGGAACAGATCTTCTAGAGGAAGACAAGCAGAATTCAAAACAAAAGTTCACGGCAATGGAAACTTATTAATAGGTCATGCTTATACAAAGAAATTAGGATTAGAACCAGGTCAAGAATATAAAATTGATCTCAAAAAAGATTCTAAAACCATCTCACTTATTCCATTGAATTAAATAAATTATTTATTCCAGCCGTTCTCTTTAAGCCAATTTGAAGAGATCTCTTTAGAAAAATATTCTGAATCTTTATTTTTCTCAAATAGAAGTAGTTTTTCTACGTATTTAATTAATGCATCTGCTTCAAGGTTTACACTGTCGCCAATTGATAAATATTTGAGATTAGTGTTATCCCATGTATGTGGAATGATTGAGATCGTAAAAATCTCTCCTTTATTCTCAGATTTTGCAATTGTAAGGCTAATTCCGTTAACGCATATACTTCCTTTATCTACAATATATTTTGAAAAACTTTTATTTTGCCACCTAATTTTCAATAGCCATGATTTTTCAAGTTTTTCTAAATTTTCAACTTTCCCTAAACCATCTATATGACCACTAACTATATGGCCCCCAAGACGATCTGCAATTCGAAGAGCAGGTTCTAAATTAACTGTTTGATTAATACTAGATTTTTCTCCTAGTGTAGTTTTTTTTAAAGTTTCTTCACTTACATCTACTTTAAATTGATTATTTAAAATTTCTTTTACTGTTAAACAAATTCCATCTACTGCGATACTATCACCTATTTGCATATCAAAAGACTGATCAATAATTTCAATAATTAAGAAGTTTTTTTCTTTTGTAAGTTTTCCTAATGACTGGATTATTCCTGTAAACATAAATTTGAGTAATGATTTTTTGAAAGATTAATATTAACTTTAATTTACTTTAAAACATTTTCTACTATAAATAAATTAAAGACTTATTAAGTAAGCATTAATCATATAGAGATGATTATTCATTCTAAAAAAAGATCATTTGGCAAAAGATGCAATGTTAGTTTGTTTACTTTAGGCACAATGAGAGCGACAGAAAATTTTGATAAAATGTATTCACTTATAAAAAGTGCTTATCATATTGGCATTAATCATTTAGAAACAGCTGCTTCTTATGGTAATGCTGAAATACTGATCGGGAAAGCTTTAAAGAGGTTAGAGACTTCAGAAAACATTTTAAGAAAGGATTGGATAATTACTACTAAAGTATTACCTAAAGGAAATAACAGTTATCTAAAAATTAATTTCAAAAATTCCCTCAAAAATTTAAAGCTAAAAAAAATAAATAATCTTGCGATCCATGGGATTAACTTAGATGAGCATCTGGATTGGGTTTTAAATGGAGAGGGGGGAAAGTTTTTAAAATGGGTAATTAAAAAGGGTTTGGTTGATCAAGTTGGGTTTAGTTCACATGGAAGTAATAAACTTATTGAAAAAGCTATCAAATCCGAAATATTTAGTTTTTGCAACCTTCATTTACATTTTTTAGATCAATCAAAAATAAGCCTTGCCCATCTAGCTTTAAAAAAGAACATGGGTGTTTTAGCTATATCTCCTGCTGATAAAGGTGGAAGATTATACGATCCAAGCGAAATTTTATTAAAAGCATCTGAACCATTCCACCCTTTGGAACTGGCTTATCGATTTTTACTATCGAACGGAATTTCAACTTTATCTTTAGGAGCTAACAAATTTGAAGATTTTAATATCGCAAAAAAGTTAATTAACTCTAATCAAAAGCTCACTTCTTCTGAAATGAGTGCATTAAAAAATATCGAAAAGTTAGCAACTAAAGAATTGAGATCCTCAAAATGTGAGCAATGCAGATCTTGCCTTCCATGTCCAAGTGAAATTCCTATTCCTGAAATACTTCGTTTGAGAAATATTTCTATAGGATATGGCCAACTAGAGTTTGCAAAAGAGAGATATAATCTAATAGGAAGGGCAGGCCACTGGTGGGAAGAAAAAGATGCCTCTTTTTGTTTAGAGTGCAATGAATGCGTCCCAAAATGTCCAAGTAAATTAAATATTCCAGAGTTGTTAAAACAAACTCATGATTTATTAGTAGAAAAGCCTAAAAAAAGATTATGGAGCTAAAGATTTTTCCCACAAATTTTCTAAATTAAATTTCTCTTTATTATTAATAGGATAAAAAGACCAACTATTTTCCCAACACACTTTAGATGGTCCATAGTGATTATTTTCACTGTTGATATTATATTTTTTTTGAGAATATTCATTACTAAAAGGTAAATACCATCCTTGATTAGCCAATTTGTCAATAGTAGAACTATTTTCAAAACATTTAATCCAATCAATTAATATTTGATTATTAATTATTGATTTACTTAAAAGGAAATTCCAATTTAAAGGAACACCTTTATCAGGGAAAATTATTGAAAGTCTTGAATCGACTTTCAGATATTTTAAGCATTGAGAAAAAGGAATAATAGCAACAGCTGCCTGAGAGTTAATTAACCAATTCATTGAATTTCGATCATCAAATAAAATTGCTTGACCTTTAAGTTTACTTAAAGAATTTTTTTTACTAATTTTTTTTGCAATAGACATTATTATTCTTGGGCTTTCAGGAAATATGATTTTTCCTTTCAACTTTTCAGCAAGAAGGAAATCCCAAGACTTTTTAGCATCAGGTATTAAATCTTTATTATTTTTTAGCATGACTACATATGGGACTATGCCTATTGGCAATAATTTATTACTTTGATTTTCTTTAAAACTATTTAAAAACTCTCTCGATCTATTATCAAATTTATCCTTTGAAAATAAATTATTTAAATTTTGAAAACTTTCAAAATTTATACTATTTAACCATCCATCGTTGATTAAAACAAAGTCAGATTCAGATAATATTTTTTTATTTTTTTCTTGCATAATTTTACTAAAATTTATATTTTCTTGTTTCCACCTATCAGGGAAAATATCTTTCAAATAAGGCGGATAAAAAGATCTTTCGAGTGAAATAGTTATTTTTTTTGAGGAATTACTACATGAATTCAGCAAAAAAAGTATCGATAATTTTCCGTATTCAAGGAATTCCCTTCTTGTTGAAGATTTTTCAAGCATTTAACAATTCTCATCTAAAGAGATTTGACCTAACTTCCTCATCTTTTCTAGATTACTTTGACAAAGTGAAACTATTTCTTCATTACAAAAACCCTTAAGAAAAGCAAAAATAGACATACCACCAGCGCCTACTCCCTCTTTAACATATCCTAATTCATAGTCACTTAATTCTTTATTTTTAGATGATTTAAAATTCAAGGGACTTGACAATCCTAATAAGTTGATATTGTGTTTTTCATTGATTAAATCTAATAAATAAATTAATGAATTATCTTTAACTAACCATCCAGTAGTTGCTATAAAAACAAAATCAACAAATTCTTGTTTTTCCTTATAGTCAATAAATTCCAAAGCGAGTAAAATCAATGCCAACATTTGACTTCCTCCAGATAAAACGACAGTTTGTTTAGCTAATCTTGCTCCAATTAATAGTCCCATAGAGAATGCTTGAAATGGATCTCCAACTGCGGAAATGACATCTATGGAGTCAAAATTATAATTTAGATTTGCGTTTAAAAGACCAGCTTTAATTACTTTTGATTTTAAGGTCCTTGGAGCTTTGATCATACTACTTCCTATTAAATTTTTTACATTCAACCCAAAAGCCTCCATTACCGCCTGAGCAGTTGTGGTTCCTCCTGGTACAGATTCTGAAATAAAGATGGGTTGATTAGAGGCTTTCCCAATATCTAATCCCTTTTTGTAAAGACTCAAAACTCTCTTTTTATTCATAGATTGTCCTGTTGTAAGGCATTTAGATGGACCTACCAAATAATTTTCTACAGTCAAATGACTAAAGTATGGTTTTTCTTTTATTCCTATAGGAACCACTATTGGGCTTGAACATATAAGTTTCGAACAAACATAACTTATTAATGCAGGGGTTACTCCTGCATTTAAAAAAGGCAATTTATATTTATGATCGATAGATGCTCCAAAAAGAAGAAACTCTGCGTCTGCTAAGGCGGTTACCCTTCTAGCTTTAGAACTAATCCCTGCTGCAGATATACCTTTAATTTGAGATGTTTCTGTTCCTGCAATCACAAGATAGAAAATAAAGTTATCAATTTCTTTTTTAAGAATTTCTATTCTTTCAGAAAATAGCTTTTCATTAATTTTATTACCAATTAACTTTATTCCTAAATACGATTTCTGCATTAGTAAAACTTTAAATCAAAGACCTAAATCAACAAATCTATGAATTGTTTTTGGAGGGTCAGGAATATTTGAATTTAATCTAGGAAAAAGAGCATATGCCAATATATGTATTGTTAGGACATAAACCATTTCTTGAAAAATAATTAATAATATTGCAACCAATTGAATAATTCTGATAGAAGGGGAAAATGGCATGTTAAATAATTCAATAACTTTATCTATTAGGCCATAACTTGCTGTTGTAATTATTACCCAAAGATTATCTCCAACTAAAATTGATAATGAAAATACTCTTATAAAAAAACCTAGTGTCCCTAAAATAAAACCGACACTCCAACTAAGCCACCAGTTTTTTTTCATAAACCAAGACCATCCTAGCCAAAAAGCTAATATTCCATATGGAAATAAAAATAAAGTTCCTCTAATTGGGCCCATAAGTATAAATAACAAGAGAAATTGTATTATGAGACCTTCAAATGCAATGCTGGTTCCTCTTCTCAAATGCAACAATATTATTGGAAGAGGTAATATTAATCTCAACAATGCTCCACCTATTGGTAAATAATATAAAGCGACCCAAAGTAACGATGAAAGAGAGGCTAAATATGAAGGTTCAATTATATTTAGTGCTTCATTTTTTTTGGAAAATTTCATATAACTTTTTCTATAAATATTTAATTGCTTTTTATACTTTTATTTTTGGAATCAAAGAAACGTTCGATTTTTTCTATTTCAAAATTAACATCAGAATTTCTTAAAATAATACTTAAATCTTCAATTGGATCTTTTGGATCTACATCTTTTAAGATAAAAATAATTTTGTATGATTGAGGCTTAAATTGCCTTTTTTGAAGATTAATTTTTTGCTTAGTAATTTTTTTATTTTCTTTTATTTTCTCAGATTTTTTAACTTTCTTGT
>QCMG01000017.1 GCA_003213955.1 Prochlorococcus sp. AG-418-M08 | reverse complement strand
TAATTTCCGTCCCACAAACTATAAGTCAAAGTCTTAGTAAATGTGCAGAGCAAATCTTATAGCTTTGATAACTTATCCTTATCTATTAGTCTATTTTTCTATTCAAATTATAGGTAAGTCTTGTAAGGGACTATATTTTACTTTTAAAAAATAAATTAGTTAACTTTATTGGAGCATAAATATTTTTAATTTTCTGTCCTGTCGATTAAAAAATAATTTTTGAAATTATATTTAAATACCATAAAATCTTTGTATCATCATGAACTAAATAAATACGATCTAATATTGCTATAAATATAAGCGTGGTTGATATTGGCATCGTTCCGCCAATATTACCGCCCGGATTTGAAACTATAAAATGTTGATCTAAACTAAAGGGTGTGTAAGACCTCTTTTTTTATGTCCTCTTCAATGAAAGATTTCTTGGATAAATTTTTTGATTTATGCTGAAGAAGAAAGAATAGCTTTAGAAAAAGCTAAATCCGAAGAAAAGAAAAATGTAATCTTTGATAAAAATTCAAATTTAAAAAGATTATTATCTGAATCTTTTCCAAATAAAAAAATATTGATAACAGATAATAAAGACGGATCACAAACAATTCTTATCCACTAAATATTACTTGCACCGATAAAATATTTATTTAAAGTGGGCGATGCAGACAGCAAAGCTATGCAAGGTATAGCAAATGATCGCCCAGAGATTGCCCAGAGGATATTTAAGAATCGTGAGAAGTCAATCGGGGCGACAGGATTCGAACCTGCGACCTAGTGCTCCCAAAGCACTCGATCTATCAAATGAGAAATCTCAGTTATTCCTTACTATAACTAGGTTATAGGTAAGTGGTGCTAGTGGGTTTGAGTCTCAATATTGTACAAAGTATATAGTTCTACATACAAGGTATATAGCCTCAGCTACCCCTACAGCTACCCCCTGAGCGACCTAGGGCCTTCCATGAAATATGTCTCCAAGATTCAAGGCGATAAATCATTGGAGACAATCTAAAAATAAGCAAAAAGGTTTAAGGGAACATTAAAAAGCTAATAAGATCGAATAAAAAATAAGCATTGAATGTAAAGTAAATATGAAATAATTACATCAAATAAATTTGATTATATAAAATTAATTTGTTGGGTTTTTAAATGGCTATTAAAGATCATAAAAGTTTGCAAGACTCAAAGATTTTTCTTGTAGAGGATGACAAGAGTATTAGGTTGACAGTCAGTGAGTCATTGACTAGCGAAGGTTTTAGAGTATTCAGTTTCAAAGATGGTTTAACTGCATTAGATTTTATTACTAATGATTCTAAAAATGATGTTGACCTAATAATTCTCGATTTAATGTTGCCAGGGTTAAATGGATTAGAGTTATGCAGAAAAATAAGAAATGAAGAAAATTATACACCCATACTAATTTTGAGTGCTAAAGATAATGAATCAGACAGGGTTCTTGGTTTAGAGGTTGGTGCAGATGATTATTTAACAAAACCTTTTGGTTTAAATGAATTAATTGCTAGATCAAGAGCCTTAATAAGAAGATCTAAACGTAATAAAAAAAATATAGAAAACTCAAAAACCGTCATAGAGTTTAATCATATAAAAATGTTTCTGGAAGAATGTAGGGTAACTTCTTTCGATAGAGAAATAACATTATCTCCAAAAGAATTTAAATTATTAGAATTGTTTATGAAAAATCCAAAAAGGGTATGGTCAAGAGATTTAATACTTGAAAAAATATGGGAAATTGACTTTATCGGTGATACTAAAACTGTAGATGTTCATGTTAGGTGGCTCAGAGAGAAATTAGAAGATGATCCCTCAGCCCCAAAGTTTCTTAAAACTGTTAGAGGTTTTGGATATAAGTTTGGATGAAAATGAAAACGCTACAAGAGGTATTAACTTTCTTTTATGAGAAATGGAAAACTAAGGTTAAGGGATTTTCAAAAAATAATAAAAATATTGAATTAACTAAAAATAAGAACCAACAAATTTTTGATTTTCCATTTGATAAAGTTAAACCACAGCAAATTTTGTCTTGGTTAGATTATTCATCTCAAGGATGGATGATTTTGTCATCTGATCTAACAATAAAATTTATCAATCAGAAAGGTTTATCTCTCATTAAGTTTATTAAATATAAAGATGTTATTGGAAAAGCAATTAATGATATTAATGAGCTCGAAGTACTAAGAAATAAGATTTTATATTCAAGAAAAAAAGATTTCCCAATCAGCCTAGATTGCACTATTTCGGGGGAACCAATTTCTGTAAATATTATTAGAGCAAGGAAAAAAAATTATTTAATATTGTTGGAGAGTAAATTATCAATTGAATCCATAAAAAGAAGACAGAATCAATTAATCAATGATGTGTCTCATGAACTGAAAACACCTCTTACATCTCTTATTTTGATAGGCGAAAGACTGGAAGCAGTAGTATCAAAGAAAGATAAATATCTTGTTAAAAGACTTAAGAAAGAATCTAAAAGATTAAGAAAAATGGTGGAGGAGACTTTAGAGCTTTCTAAGCTAGAAAGTAGCGAGGCTTTTAATAAAAACAAAAAAATATCTATTTCAGATTTGATTATGGAATCTTGGCAAACCTTAAAACCGCTTGCAGAAAAAAAAGATATAAAAATAAATTTATTTATACCAACAAAATATTATATATCTGGTGATATCGAAAATTTAAAAAGAGCTTTTATAAATATTTTAGATAATTCTATTCGTTACTCCCCAGTTAATGAAGAAATTCAAATTGAAATTTTTAAGAGAGATAGCTCTGTTGTTATCAGAGTTAGAGATAAAGGTATTGGACTAGAGGAAAATGAATCTAATGATATTTTTTCTCGTTTTTATCGTGGGGATCCATCAAGGACTAAATTTAAGAAAAGTGGTAGCGGTTTAGGTCTTTCAATAACAAAAAAAATAATCAATAACAATAAAGGTTTTATTAAGGCTTTTAATCATAAGGATGGTGGAGCAATTTTTGAAACCATCTTTCCTTTAATTAAATAAGAACTAATTATGATTTTTTTAAAGTAGAAAAAAAAGACCCCCTAGTCAGGAGATCTTTTTTAAATTTGGTTTTTTTAGAATTTGAAAACAAATTCTGTACCATAACCAGTGGTGTCATCTGCTCCTGAATTTTCAGAAACAAAAATGAATGGAGTAACAGACATTGAGTCGTTTAAGGGGTATGAATAAGATATATCATATGCATATATATCAGTAGCATTACTTGCTATAGCTCCATTAGTACCATAACTAAGAGCGAGTGAACCTTCACCAAGGTCTGTACCTAAACCAATTGCCCATTGATTAGTACCTTTTTGAGAACCTTGATCACCACTAAATTCATATCCGCCACTAATCGTTGGGAAACTTTCAGGAGCATAAGAGGCATTTATGCCGTAGTAATTTCTGTCTTTATTACCATCAGCTTCTACTTGTGCAAAACCAACAGCAACCGCGAAAGCGTCAGCAGAGTAAGCAGCATTCACCGCATAGATGTCTTCACCTTCCTTAGTGAACATACCCTCTGTAGTCTCTCCATCGTTAGCAGAGAGACCAGCTGCGACTGAAAACCCATTATCAAATTCATAAGAAACACTAATTGACTGATCACCACCAACAGCAATTGAGTTTCCTGTTCCACAATCACTTAAAGCATCAACAACGTTTCCCATCTCGCAAGCTGCTGTGAATTGCTTACTAGCATCCATTGAATCACCAACACTTACAGAAGCACCAAAGGCTGGGAAGGTGTAATTAAGGTCAGTAACTTTTAATACATCAGCAGTTGAATCATTTCCGAAATCGGTTATGGCTGAAACGTTACCACTATCTACATTATTGCCTGTTTCAATTTCAACATTTAATTTATCCTCGCCTGTAAAGCTAGTGTTTAAATCAATTTCGTAGAAATAGAACGCTTGTAAAGATTCTGCTGCAGTTGAAGGACCATCAACCGCTCCAATTTGAAATTTTGCAACGCCATTCATCGTTGTTGTTGAAGAGAAACTACCAGCTTCAAAATCATTGAATCTGGACTCTAGACCATCAACACGACTATTAGTTACTGCAATTTCCTCTGCAGGATCAAAGTCGCTAATACTTTTTACTTCTTTTTGAGAAGAGTAATTAGATATGTCGGCAAGTTTAATTTCTTCTGCAAATGAAGCAGATGGAATTAAAAAACCTAATGCTGCCGGAGCAACAATTAATTTTTGAAAAAGTTTCATAAACCTCAACACGTAAAAATGGATATAGATCCATGTTCACGAGAACAAATTAAGGTTAAGAAATGACTAAGGAGTAAAGTCAAAAAGGAAAATTTAAATAGACCTTAAACTTCCCTTAAATTGGATAAAAAAAGTTTATATATTTCGAGATGTTTTTTGTATAAAAGTTAAAAATTAACCTATGTTTATTCTTAAATATTTTTAAAACCAAACAAAAAAAACTCTAACGAAGATTTAGTTTAAGAGAGGGTTAAGAACTAATTAATTAAAAGATAAACTTTTAATTAAAGAGTATTTGTGTTGAAATTAAATGCTATATATATGAAGACTTTCATTTGATCATTTCAACAATGAAACTAGCTAAAAAAGCTTTTTTATTAGCTTCAACAATGACTCTTGTTGCTTCTTGCGGAACCTCAACTTCTTCAGTGAGGTTAAGTGGAGCTGGAGCATCTTTCCCTGCCAAGATTTATACTAGATGGTTTAAAGATTTATCAAATGATGGAGGCCCAAAAGTAAATTATCAAGCTGTTGGTTCTGGTTCTGGAAGAAAAGCATTTATTGATGAGACAGTAAACTTTGGTGCTTCTGACGATCCTATGAAAGACAAGGACATAGCAAAAGTTACTAGAGGTTTAGTTCAGATCCCTATGGTTGGTGGAACTATTGCTTTTGGATATAACTACGATTGCGATTTGAAACTTACTCAAGAGCAGGCAGTACAAGTTGCAATGGGTATGATAAGCGATTGGCAAGAACTTGGATGCGCTCCTGGAAAATTGACTTGGACCCATCGTTCTGACGGATCAGGTACAACTAAAGCTTTCACAAACTCTATGGAAGCGTTTTCAAAAACCTGGACTTTAGGCACTGGTAAATCAGTTAAGTGGCCAGCAGGTGTTGGTGCTAAGGGTAATTCTGGTGTTGCAGGTGTTATTCAAAATACTCCTGGTGCAATTGGTTATGTTAACCAGTCCTACATTAAAGGTAATGTCAAAGCTGCTGCACTTCAGAATCTTTCAGGTGAGTTTCTAAAACCATCTGTAGAAGCTGGAGCTAAGGCTCTTAATGGTATTACTTTAGATGAAAATCTTGCTGGTAAAAATCCTAATCCAACAGCAAAAGGAGCATATCCTATAGCTTCATTAACATGGATACTTGCTTATCAAGAAGGTAATGGTAGAAACACTCAAGCTATTAAACAAGCCTTTAATACATTGTTAAGTGATGAGTATCAAGATAAAGCTCCATCACTAGGATTTGTTCCTTTGAAAGGCGATATTCTTGAGAAATCAAGAGCTGCTGTAAAAAAAATCGGTAAATAAACCGTAAGACAATATTTTAAAGGAGGAATTTATTTCCTCCTTTTTTTATGCAAACAAATATTTTGATAAACCTAATATTAAAGAAAAAAGAATAAGTATGTAGGTTGGAACTATTTTAAAAAAAGATAACATTGTGGAAATTAAAACTATAAAAATAGAGCTAATTAAAAAGAATTTTGATGAAAAACTATCTTCAATTAAATTAAAGCCAGAGAAAATAACTGCTCCTGGAATTGTATTAATTACTCCTTCGATAAAGTAATTAACCGATTTAATTCTGTTTTTTATGAAGCCTTTCCCAAAAACAAAAATCAATAAAAAGCTTGGTAAAAAAATTGCAAAAGTTGATATGAATGAATACTTTAAAGCTTCATTTATTCCTCCGACCGTAAACCCAGCTTTGTATCCAATAAAACTTGTAGTTAATAAGACAGGACCAGGTGTTATCTGGCCAATCATTATCCCATCTATAAATTCATTATTTGTTAACCATCCTTGAGAGACAACATAATCACTCATTAGAGGAATGATTACTAGTCCCCCTCCAAAAATAAAAAGTCCCGATTTGAAGAAGAAAAAAAACAGATTAAGATAATTTATTAAAAACTTTGAGTTTAAAGAATCCTTCAAAAAATTATAGAACTTAAAAATATTTAAAAAGAGTGTACTACTCAAAAATGAGGTTGTTGAAAATATAGATAAAGGAACCAAGCTATAAAAAATATTTTTCCATTTTTGTAAGAAAATATTTATCAAACCTGCAATAGTAAGAATTGTTATGAGAGGAAATTGAATACTATTATATTTTGCAAATATAAGTAGAAATAAGATTGAGCTAGAGAATAATACTCGATCTAACTTTAATCTTTTTTTTAAAAGAACTAATGAAAATGAAAAAATTATTCCTGCAATAATAGGAGGATTAAAATAAATTAAATCATTTAGAAATTTTGATCCAGAATAAATTTGCCAAAAAAAGCTGAGAACTAATACAGAAATGAATCCTGGGATAATGAAACATATACCGGATATCAATCCACCAAGATAACCATTAATTTTAAGACCTATATATATTGCTAATTGAGTGGATATTGGTCCTGGAAGCAATTGACATAAACCAATACCTTTTTCAAAAGATTGGGTTGAGATCAATTTTTTATTATTTATAAGTTCATCTTCGAATAAAGAAATATGAGCATATGGTCCTCCGAAACTGAAAATACCAATTTTTAGGAAAATTTTTGCAAGTTCAATTAAGGATATTTTTGCCATTTAAATATTCTAATTTCTAAAAATTAGTTTTTATGGTGATGATAAGCTTTGTTTGATTGATGGTAATTTAAGACTCGAAATCCAAGATAATAATATTAGAAGTGATGAAAAATAAAGACAATATTGAAGACCAATACTCGGATTTCTTCCAATCATAAATAGTAAGCCAGATAGTAATGTTCCAACTAGTCTTCCAGCAGCATTTGCCATGTAATAAAAGCCAACATTTAAACTGACTTTTTCATTATCAGAGTAGGCCAAAATCATATAAGAATGTGTAGAGGAATTCATTGCAAAAACAAATCCAAAAATAGTAAGTCCTAAAATTATTGCTATCGATGGAGAACTTTCTCTCCATAATGCGACTCCTATCAAAGATGGTATGACCATTAATACGGCACTCCAAAATTGGATAGCTTTACGATCTGGACTCTCTTTCTGGCCCCACATCTTTCTAATTGCTGGAGCAGAAGCCTGAACAATTCCATAACCTATTACCCAGGCCCCAAGAAATAATCCTATTTCCATGTAGTCCCAACCAAATGCCATATCTAGGAATACTGGAAGAGCTACAACAAACCAAACATCTCTTGCTCCAAAAAGAAAGAATCTTGCTGCTGAAAGAATATTTATTGCATTTGATTTTGAAAAAAGATCATTAAAAGCTGGTTTGGTTTTCATCTTGCCAATTTCTCCAGGCAAAATTAATGTCAATAAAAAGGCAAAGCAGAGTCCAAAACCCATAATTCCTACAGCATTATTGAATCCAAATAACTTATATAAAAGCCCACCTAAGAAAAAGCCAACTCCCTTAAGAGCATTTTTAGATCCAGTTAAAATAGCAACCCATTTAAAAAGTTGTTTTTGGCCAGTATCATTGCCATCATTAGTCTCTGGAACTACTGTCTTGACAGCACTTTTAGCACTCATTTTGTTTAAATCTTTTGCTATCCCACTAACCGCTTGAGCAACCATAACGTATGCGACACTAAAAATTACTGGCCAATCTTCCTTAACTGGAATAAGCATAAAAAGAGCGATGATTTGCAGGATAGTCCCAATCCATAAAGTAAGCCTTAATCCATATCTTGCTCCTATCCAGCCACCATAAAGATTAGTAATTATTCCAAAAAACTCATAAAAAAGAAAAAGTAAAGCAATTTGTAGAGTTGTGTAACCTAGCTCATGAAAGTGACCAACTACTAATAATCTTAATGCGCCGTCAGTAAGCGTGAACGCCCAATAGTTTGCTGTTACAACACTATATTGTTGAATATTAGATAACTTCATAAAGACATAAATTAAATCTCTTTTTTGATTACATATTCAGTAAGATCTGCAAGTCTGCAGCTGTAACCCCATTCGTTGTCATACCAAGCGTATATCTTTAATAAATTTGAATTAACAACCATCGTTGATAAACTATCAACTATTGAACTTCTAGAGTCATTTACATAATCTGCAGAAACTAAAGGTCTTTCTTCGTAGCCAAGAATTCCTTTTAAATAAGTTTCTGAAGCTTCCTTAAGTGCCAAATTTACTTGTTCAACTGTCACTTCATTATTAAGTTCAAAAACTGCATCAGTTAAAGAACCATTAAGTAGAGGAACTCTTACTGCATGACCATTTAATTTTCCTTTTAATTCTGGGAAGATCTCAGCTATTGCTTTAGCAGATCCAGTAGTAGTAGGTATTAAACTTTGCATACATCCTCTTGCTCTTCTTAAATCACTTTTATAAAAATCTACAGGAACTTGGGTGTTCGTGACATCGTGAATAGTTGTAATAGCGCCATGTTTAATTGAGAAATTTTCATTAATTACTTTTACTATCGGAGCTAAACAATTTGTAGTGCAGGAAGCTGCAGTTATTAATTTATGTTTGGAAGGGTCATAAAGACTTTGATTTATACCGTAAACAATATTAAGTGATTCCTCTCCAGCTACAATTCCTTTTACTGGACAAGCTACTATTACTCTTTTCATCCCAAGAGAATCAAAATAGGGATTTAGTTTGTCTGGCTTTTTATTCTTTCCTGTACATTCCAGAATAATATCTACAGAAGATTTTCCCCAAGGAACATCAAGGTAATTTTCAAAAGATGTGTAAGCTAATTTCTTTCCATCAATTATTATTTCTTCTTCATTATCCTTTATATCTTTCACCCATCTACCATGGACTGAATCAAATTCGAGTAGATGTGCAGCAGCATTCGAATCTCCTGCTATCTCATTTATATGAGTTATTTCTATATCAGCTCTATCCCATAATGCTCTGAAAACTAATCTGCCAATTCTTCCAAAACCATTAATTCCAATTTTCATAACTTTGAAATTTTCTATTGAAATTATACATCAAAATATTTTGATATATCAAGATGTTTTGATTAATGAAATCTTTTTTATTTAAGCTATATTTAGGAAAATTTAATTACTTTAAAATTGTTAAAAGATATTAGCAAAGTAAAAAAAGAAAATATATCTAAGTTGATGGTTTCATTTTCTGATCCTTTTAGGCTAGAAATAATAGACCTAATGATGGATGGAGAAGTTTGTGTTTGCGATATTATGAAATTAACTAAGTTATCTCAATCAAGAATTTCATATCACATAAAAATTTTGAAGGAAGCTGGTCTTATCTCAGACAGACAAGAAGGTAGATGGGTGTATTACAGCCTAAACAAAGAAGCTCTCTTTTTGATCAAGGAATGGATAACTTCTTTGACAGATTATTCTTCAAATAAAAAACGTTGCTGCGAATAAATTATATTTTAGATTTTATTAATTAACTTCTGATTCCCTGTCATAATTCATTCCTGATTGTTCCATCCACTCAGCTTTAGTTTTGCAATTTTGTTTGTGATTAAAGATGTGAAAACCTTCAATAATAATCATTATGGATAACAGCAAAACAGGAATAAAATATACAGGTGAAGATATTACTTCTTTATATTTGATTTGAGCAATGAATTCCCTGTATTTAAACATCCCCACAATTTCTATTTAATAAATAATATTCACCTATGGTTAAGTAAAGTTAAAGAAAAATTTTTTTTAAAAATTAAGTTTAAGGATGTTTACTAAAAAAAAAGAAGAAAATAAAACTTTAACCAATAAAAGCGAAAAGGACTAAATCTAAAATCAGAGAATTATTTAAATCAATAGAAGCACTAGAGGGTAATCCAACTAGATTTGTAGATATTTAAATTCTTTCCTTGTAAATAAAAAATAGGCATAAAGTAGATCAAAGTACTTCGTATGAGCTACCCCTAGAGCTACCCTTTCGCAATATAAGACAGTAAGCAATAAAAAAGCGAGTTGGAAGACTCGCTAGTATGACTTGGTTTTTAAGAGTCGGGGCGACAGGATTCGAACCTGCGACCTAGTGCTCCCAAAGCACTAAATAGGTCTAGTGCAGCACTAGGTTTTCAAGCTATAACTGTTTTTTTACTTGATTATGCGTGATTTGTCCTGACAATTTAAGCAGCATTTGACCACTATTTGACCACTTTTTTAGAAGTCGCAGCCCTAGCTCTTTTTTTTATATTGACTGTCCTCTAATAGCTTTTTATTCAAAAAATGAATATTTGCTTCTCATCTTTCTGGTTAACGTTAGATTAAAAGTTAAATTAAGTTTTGCATAAAAGATTTAAATGCTTTTAAATTTGTTAGTTGCCTCATTAGTTCCTTTTTTCATTTGGATAATCCAAGAAATAATGGGAAAGACAGGTCCAAAAGCAACATATTTAAGAAAAAGAATATTTGCATATGGGATCTTATTAGCCCTCATTTTCAATGTAATTGGGATTATCAATATTTATCAGGAGGTAGGGGATTCTCCAGCTTTTTCTAGGGTTATAGTAAGAAATATTTTTTATTGGGTACTATTATTTAAGGTTGGTCTAATGAATAAACCAAATGAATATAAAGGCTTTTTTTATTCCATTTGGCAACCCTATAAAGCTGAATATATTTCTGATAAAAATAAAGTATCTAAATCCCAAAAGAAAATACTTAAGAATAAGGAACCAGAATTTCTAAGTGACAAAACCAAAGAGGGGTGGTTAATTGATCAAGAAAATATTTGGTGTAAAAGATTTTATTTAAAAAACAATCCAAATGCAGATTTAAAGCAATATGTGGTTTTGCAAAATGGAAAAATCCTTCCTAATCAAGATCCTGAAATAACAAAGGAATTAGAACTTTCAATTAAAGAAGCAAAATCAGATTGGAACTATTATTTAAAGGATGGATGGTTGCCTACCAGCAAAAAATGGAATTAATAAACCTAATAAAAGCGGTGCAAGTAGTAAGCGTTTCATTAATTACAGATAGGCTTATTTTTCCAAACAGGAGAATCACAATTAATATTTCCAAGTTTCTTTTTTTTCATAATTTTTTTCATCTCAATATTTCCTATTATTTTAGAAACCCATTCAGGCTCTTTTAATTCTCTTGTATATCCCTCGGCACCAGTAGCAAAACAAAAATAGTTTGCTAAATCATGAGGAAGCGAATTAGGTTTAATTTCTCTCCAACCACCAAGTGAGTAGTCCCATCCGAAACTATCTTGTTCTTGAATTATTGAGGTGAATTTATCACAATTAATTCTTATTTTTCCTTCCCATGAATAACGACCAGAGCTATTAGCTATTTCTTCTTTATATGCTGTTCTTTCGACATAAAAACGCAATTTACTTTTTTTAACTTCCACATCCTCAGTATTTATTTTGAAAGTTTTGGATATTTTTACCCATTTTGTGGAATCTTTATTTTCTGGAATACCAGCATTAACAGCATTAGGTAAAGATAGTACAGCTATTAGTGGGAGTAGTAAGCGTTTCATTAATTACATTTAGGCTTATTCTTCCAAACTGGAGAATCACAATTAACATTACCAGATTTATTTTTTTTGATAATTTTTTTTAATTCTGAATTCTTTATAATTTTTTTTGCCCATGGTGGAGGAGAAACTTCGGGGGTATATCCATCAGTTCCAGCAAGGAAACATAATTGATTAGCAATTAAATAATTCCACTCGCCTTTCACAAAAGGGTTCCAATTATAGTTGTAATTCATAATTCCATCACTGTATTCATACCTTGATCTTTGTTTCTTACAATCCATCCTAAGTTTCCCTTCAAATAAGTTTGAGGCTGTAGCTCCTGCAGCAGGAATAGTACGAAATCTAATGTACAAACGTAATTTATCAGATTTAATTTGAAAATCTTCTGTATCAATCCAATATTCAACTGGAGGGTTTACTAATTGCCATTTATCACTGTCTGTAAAAGGCATCCCTCCATATACTGCGGTTGGTAAAGCAAGAGCAGCTAATAAAGGTATTAATAATTTACGCATAAAAAAAGAGGGTTTTTATCCCTCTATGCTAAATCGACTGTCAATAAATTTGACCACTATTTGACCACAGTTAGAGTGGTCATATTTCAACAAATAAAAAAGACAGGCTGGGAAACCAGTCTATGACTTGGATTCTAAGAGTCGGGGCGACAGGATTCGAACCTGCGACCTAGTGCTCCCAAAGCACCCGCTACGCAAAATGCGACAGTAGGCCAAATAAACAAGTGAGGCTATAGCTAGTTAGTTGGTATAAAAAGAAAATTTATGAGTCTTAAAAAGTGGAAAGATATAGCAAGGTGGTGCATAAATAAGCAAAATCTCGCTCAAAGCTCGCTCACTAGCAACCTAGTGCCCTATGAGCACTAGATCGTAGAATTTATAAATTTATTGATTGACAGTCGACCTAACATAGAGGGGTAAAAGCCTCTTTTTTAATGGATCTGGAAGAGAAAAAAAGACTATTTAGTATTTTTGAAAGGGATGGCTTTTTGCCAGAAAAAATATGGGCGCAAATATCTGATGAAGATAAAAAGGAGGCATTTAAAATTAGAAAAGATTATATTTTAAAGAGACGGCTAACAAATTTTTTTAGAACTTTAGAAAAATATAATATAGACAGAAACAAGTATGTAAAAACTTTTGATATTAGTACTCAGCACGTTAAAAAAACCCTTCTGTTTGCAGGCTTTAATGAGTTATTAATTACACCAAGAGATGAACGATATCTTATTATTCAAGATTTCTTTGAACAAAAGGGTCTTAAAGATCAATACGATTATCAACAAATATATAAGAGAACAATAGGTGAATTAGATCGGGAATTAATAAAAAGAGGAAGCAAAGATATTAATGACTACGAATATATGTTTACTGAAGGTATGAGAAATATACCTTCTCCACAAGAGATGCGTGCAACGGTAAAGGAAATGCTTCCTGAAGGGAGGACAGCAGGAGTTACAAGATTAGAAATTGGAAAATATGTAACTACTATTAGAGCTTATTATCGCGGAAGTATGAAGCAACTAAATATAGATTTAGGATTAGAACCAACAGTAGCTATTGAGGATTATGAAACAATAAAAAAGACAGCACCATCAAAACAAGAAATAAAAATTGAACAAATTAGCAGAAAAATTGATAATTTAATTGAAAAAATTAAACCTGAAAATTTTCAAAAATTAAAAGAGGAGTTATTAGCTGTTAAAGATTTAGAAGACTTAGAGTTAGAAAATATTGATAGCGAATTATTTGATAAACTTGAAAACTCAATAAAAGAAGCACTCAATATAAAAGCTGGTTATTTATATTTTAAAAAATGGGATTTGCCAGAAACTACTTGGTATAAAATTGGTAAAACAAATAATCCTGATAGGAGAGATTCAGAGCAAAATGTACTTCCTGTTCCCGCTCAAACTTTATACCTTTTAAAACTTGGTTCTATGGAGCAGGCTTCATCAGTAGAGAGAGCAATACTTAAAACTCTTGGAGATAGAAGAATTATTGGTGCAAAAAATAAAGAGCTTTTTAAATTAGGATTATCTGATTACAAAGCAATAGTTAAGGCATTAAAAAATCTTTCTGAAAAACTTAAATGAAACGCTTACTCGTTAAATAAATAACTTGTTTATCCTTTTATTAAGAGTCAATTCTTGAGTACCTTTCATACAGCCTCCGGTTGGATAGCTGATGACCTTTTTTGAAATAGCACCAATACCAATAGCTATTAAACCAATACCTAATATTGCTTTTGATCTTTTACTCGAAAGGAGTGATTTCATTGTTATTGTTGTTTTTTCTAATCATAAGAATTATTGGAAATATTTTGTGGATGTCATTATCAGATTGAGCGAGGCCAGGCAGCAAGGTTATGCAAGGTATAGCAAATCCTCGCTCAAAGCTCGCTCAGTCTCATTATCCTAAAATGTAACCAATAAAAAAGACAGGCTGGGAAACCTGTCTATAACTTGGATTCTAAGAGTCGGGGCGACAGGATTCGAACCTGCGACCTAGTGCTCCCAAAGCACTGGGCGTTATTTTTAAGAAAACCTTGAGACTTTAGTTATAGCCTAGACTAACTATAGATGGTGGAACTAGTTTGAGACTGTTTATTGCTAAATCTTCGAAGATTTAGCAATATGTTTATAGAACTTAGAGCCCCCTCTAGAGCCCCCTACAATGAAAATTAATTATGAGGTTAGAAAATTATACTAATTTTCAATTTCTGAAGGCTTGTTAAATTCTTTAATCCACTCAAGATCTATGTCGATATTATTTTTATGATTCAAATCTTGAGGGAAAAGAACCCTTAATGAACCATATTTAAAGTTTCTTGGCCATATTGGAATAATTTCTTGGTTATTTAGATTATCAAAGGAAAACCATTCTTGATTAAGTTGGACAATGCAGTGATAATTTTTGTTTGAGGTTTGAATAAGAGCAGCTTCAATATTCGCATTTAACAAAAAAGTAAGTTTTACAATCTCTCTTTCAAATAAAGTAGCTTTGCCGGATTTTAATA
>QCMG01000016.1 GCA_003213955.1 Prochlorococcus sp. AG-418-M08 | reverse complement strand
TAATAAATCAATGATTAAGAATATAAAAGACTCCCACAAACAAAAAGATTTGAGTTTTAGAGAAAAAAATTTAAATTTAATACTTAATTCAAATTCATACAAACTTGCTCACGAAGATATTAATTTGCTTAGGAGTGATGAAATGCGTGGTGTAAGGATGCTTCTGGAAATAACTAAGCCTGAATTAGTACTAGAGAAGCAGAATATAATCTCAACTATTATTGTTTTTGGTGGAGCTAAAATCCTAGAAGAATCTTTAGTTCATAATAAAATCGATGAAGTAAGAAAATCACTAAATAAATTTCCCGAATCTATTAAATTAAAAAATAAATTTAAAACATTAAATAATTTACTTTCTATGAGTCATTACTATGAATCTGCCAAAGAATTTTCAAAACTAGCCTCAATAAATACCCAAGATGAAAAATGCAACTCTCATGTAATAGTTACAGGAGGAGGGCCAGGAATTATGGAGGCGGCGAATAGGGGTGCTTTTGAAGCTAACTGCAAATCTATTGGTTTAAATATACAGTTACCGAATGAACAATCCCCTAATTCCTTTATTACTCCTGGACTTTGTTTTAAATTTAATTATTTTGCATTACGTAAAATTCATTTTGTAATGCGCTCTACTGCAGCAGTATTTTTTCCTGGAGGATTCGGTACGTTAGATGAATTATTTGAATTACTAACTCTCCGACAAACAGGCATGAAAAACAAAATTCCAATAATTTTATTTGGCAGAAAATATTGGAATAATTTGATTAATTTTGAATTGCTTACTGATTATGGACTTATTTCTGAAGATGATTTAAATATTTTTAAATTTGCTGATTCAGCTTCAGAAGCTTGGGATATAATTAAGTTAAATAATAAAAAATAATTAAAAATTGATTTTTTGTTTCCTAAAATTCTGATTTTAAATTACATCCAGTTGTAACTTAGACCTCTTTAAGTTAAGTTAATAATTTTATTAGTAGTTTATTTATAAAAAAAGTGATTTATTATTGAAATAGATGTTTAACATTATTCATTTCTAAATTACCCACCTTTCTGCTTGAGTAAATATGGTAGAACTTAAAAAATTAATTGGTCATGATTCTTGCAAAAAATAAACTCTATTTATAGTATTTGTTCTTATAAATGTAAATTTTTAATTAGTTTGACTTAAAAATAAAGCTATTAAATATCATTTTTATATTTAGAATTCTCATATAGGTTATTAGACATTTCTTGCCTTGATATTTGTACAGGTTCTACTCTTCCAGCATCACCATGTGTTGGACAGTAATAAGTTATTAACATCCAATTTTTTTCTTCATTCATAATTAAACCTCCTTAGATAAATTTAACTAGACACTAACTAAGATGAAAATTCAAAAAACTTCTTATATTTAATCTTTTTTTTGTTTTTGCTTAACAATATATAAAGTTGTAAAGATATGGCCTAATTAGATATAAATACGCATGACGAAAAAAAATATTACTGCTATTTGTGAGATACTTTAAAAAATAAATTAATGTCTCTGGAATCTATACTCATGGTTGTAGCTCCAATATGTGTTTTTACAGTCGGAGTTATTGTTTTACCAATATTAGTAAAGCCGCGTAAGCAATCACTATCCACCAAAAGATACATACGCGGTTTATAAAAATAAACTAACTTTCTTTTCAAAAAATTATTCTTTAATATTGAGAATAAATTAGATGCCTCGAAAAAAATTAACTCTATAGTTAGATAAAAATCTAAATAGAAAATTTTTATAAGAATGGAGTTTCCTGAAGCAATTCTTTTTGATTTTTTTGGTAAGTATTTTTTGAGCCTTTTTTGTAAGAAGATTGCCAAATATATTTCCCTTTCTGGATATCTGATTTAACGGCAATACAATTACAAGCAATATTCCATAAAGCCTTGTGTATTGGGTCAGGATTAAAAAGGTATGCTTTATTAAATTCTTTTTTTATTACTAAAGTAGCTTCTCTTGCATAATAGTGAGGAATACTTGGGCATACATGATGAACCACGTGACTAGATCCAATGTGATGATGTAGAAAATTAATAAGTTTTCCATAAGGTCTATCTATGGAAAGGAAAGCACCTCTCATAAAAGAAAATTCTGCATTAGATAGGTGGGGTACATCTGAATCTGTATGATGAAGCCAAGTATATAAAACTAACCAACAATTAACTACTAATAAAGGTCCCACATACATTCCTATAATTGGAAAGATTCCATGTTTAATGATTAACATAATTAGTCCAATTATCACTATTGCTACCCCAATATCTGAAATCCAAACTTTCTTAGCCCATACTGCAGGCCATAATTTCTTAGAGAAAGGTTTTCTTGGCCAAAAATGATTTGAAGTACCATATTTGAGTCCTCCTGTACTTCCAGTTAATAAATAAGCAGGCCAACCAAAAATCAGATGTAATACAAGTTGAAGAATTCCATACTTAGTTTTGCCTAATGCACTTGAGAAAGCTATTTCCTTTTCACCTCCAACTTTTTCGCTAATTCCATTTCCATCAATCACTATTGGGACGTGAGTTTCTCCATTAGTTATATGATTTGTGAAACGATGATGGACTGCATGAGAACGTTGCCAAGAGAAATATGGAACCAATAATAATGAATGAAGGAAATAACCAGTAATTGTCTCCAAAACCCTATTTTTCGAGAAGGCTCCATGACCACATTCGTGTGCGATAACCCAAAAACCCATGGCAGTAGTTCCCGATAAAAATGCGTAAAGAATCCAAATTGGAATCATTTTTTGAGTGAAAGGAATTGCTAATCCAATAGCTATAACAACTGCCTGAATTATGATTGATTGTAAAAGATAGCCTAATGAAATTATGGTTTGAGGATTAAAGCAATGATCAGGAATAACACTTTTAAACTCTTTCATGCTTGGGATATCACTGATCTTTGTAGCAAGAGCTTGACCTTTAAGGCCAGAGAAATTTATATTACTCAAATTATTATGGTTAGGATGTGGGTTTAAATAAATTTAAATTTACATAATTAATTATCCATCAAAGAATCTTTTTATGAAAGTAATGTGTACTTTGAATAGCTGAAAAAGTATTAATTGAGTAAATTCTTCAAAATAAATAAACTTCAAATTTTTATAAATTATAAATTCTTGGTGAATAAATGAACCAAGAAAAATTATTTAATAGCGATTAACAAAACTAAATAAAGAAAAATAGTAGAAGTAATTGCCAAGGCAGAAAGAGGTAAAATTAGACCATTATTTAGCCATCTTAAAAATCTAATTTTTCTGTTAATTACTTTTACCATCGATTTAAACAGATTTAATCTAAACCTATTTAAGACTTAAAGTCGCATCAAATAAACTTAATAAATTTCAATAAGAAAAAATATTTTTAACTTTTTAATTCAAAATAAATTCATTTGATGAATAGGGGGTTTTTCAATCTCTTCTTTTATCCACCCTGATGATGACCATCCCATGATGATGGGTATTAAACCTTTCAGTTCATCAGCATCCTTAATCTGGCCAGTCCATTCTTCCTCGTATCCATTAGGGACAACAACTGGCATGCGATTATGTATGGGTTTTACTAAATCATTTGGTTCAGTTGTTAAAATACAGCAACTTTCTAATTCTGCGCCATTAGATGAAGCCCATTTACTCCAGATTCCTCCCAACCAAAAGGTCTCATAATTCTGTTTCCTGATACGATATTTTTTTTCAAAAAAACCACTTGATGGTATTAAGCATCTTTTATGTTTCCAACTAGCTTGAAATAATGTTTTCTTCTCAATAGTTTCTGATCTTGCATTAAATGGTCTAGGCCTTCCCTTCTCAAAAGGTTCTTTAACCCAAGGTGATATAAGACCCCATGACATAAAAGTAGTTTGAATTTTTCCTTCATTCTTAAGTACTAGGACTGGATCATTAGGTCTAATAAGATTTTGAGTTTCATATTTAGTATCAAGCCCTCTTGGATATTCTTGTTTTAAAACTTTTGGTAATTCATCAAATTTAGTTTTCAGTTCAAAGCTTCCACACATATTAATTATTAGATTAAGGGTTAGAATTCATTTAAGTTTATTTTATTAGTTTAAATCCTCTGCATAATTTCATGTAATAAATAATTTCTGATAACTCATTAATTTTTTGAATCTTTTCTTGGGGAAATTCATATATTAGTTTATTAAGTATCTCAATATCTTTTGAAAAAAACATTAAATTACATGCCGCCTTTAATCCAGATACAGATCCTGCATAGGAATCTTCAATGACCCATGTTTTGTTTGGATCTACATCCAATAATTTCAATGCTCTTAGATAGGGATCAGGTGATGGCTTTCCCGCAGAAATAGATTTATCATCTCCAAGAATCTTTGTTGTGAATAAATTTAACCAAGGATTTACTGAACTTTTAATTTTAAAGCTATCACTATTACTACTTGTTACTAATGCAATAGGTAATTTTGTATTTATGCAAAAATTAATTACATCTATTGCTCCTTTGAAGGGTTTTGCTTTTTTAAGTTATGAGTGGAGACAATCTACACGGAAAGCAACCAATAAAGTTTTACTCTGAGGAAGTAACTCTTACTAAAGTACAATTATTAGAAAAGCAATTAAGTTTAGGAGATAAAGTATCAGACTTAGATGAGAAACATAAAGAATGGAGCAGAAAGTTATCAGGGTAGTTTCAGAAGAAAAATAATGTGTTGAAAAAAATTAATTATTTAAAACCAATATTTAAAAACAAATTCATCTATAAATTACAGAAAAGTTATTAGCTGGCATGAGAATAAGTTTTTCTTTAATGAAACCATGCTTATTTGCTTTTTTACTAACTTTTCCTAAATCTCTGATCCCCTAGGATTTATTTTGCATTTTTAAGGACATATCAAATAAATCATTGCTTGGACTAGTAATGCTTACTTTCAATTTTAAATGGTACATATAGTATCAAAATTTATCACTTTTTTAATAATTTACCAGACTCGTTAAAAAGAGATTTTGTGTAATTCTAAGAGGTTATGTAGATCATATTTATAGATATAATAGCTTTCAGAAATAGTCTTAACTTGGATGGAATTTTCCAAGGCGTTTGCTTCACATTAATCGCCAGAGGTTTAGGCATTATAAAATTTAATTCTTCATGATAAATCCATGAACTAATACTAGATCTATGAATGTGTTCAGGATCACTTGTTTTCCAAGTTATTTCTGGAAATCGTTTTTGAAATAAAACAGCATGCTCGCCACTACCGCTAACAATCTCCAAAATTAATCCTTTATTTGGAAGAATTTCTGATAATAATTTTCCAATTCACTCTCTATTTCTTATTGTCGCGAAAAAAAGTCTGTTATCCAAAATAGTTTTTATTTAGCTCTTCTTAATTTTGGAGCTTTATAAAACATTATTTTGAAACTAAAGAATAAGATTGAAACAGATAACACTGGTAAAACATAAAGAATTAAATTAGAACTAAATAAGCGAGGAAAGCTGGCAAAAATTAAGTGCATGTAATAAGTTGTAAAAGACATAATTCATTTCTTATCTAATTCATTAATAGCAATTATTTGATTAAATAAAAAGAGTATTAAATTAAGTCTTTAATATTTTAAATTGAATAAGAATTTAGGCGGAAATAATAATATTGATAAAGTAATTAAAAGTATCATTACATGATTATAGCTATATATTGGAAAAAAATTTTGGGAAAGAATATTCTTCAGTTATAAAAAAGGAAAAAATTTTTAACTATAGTTATATACTTCTCTTTGTTGTTTTTAGGAAAGGAAACTAAAAAGAGTCAGCCTGTATCCCTACTAGCTGACTCTACAAACAATATTAGTTAATTTAGAACTTAAATGAGGATCTTATTTAGTAAATTAAGTAGCTTATAGTTATTCTTAAAAAACAAAAAAGGAAGAATTTCGTTAATTAAAAAATGAAAAGGGATTTAAAAAATAGTTGCGTTTTTCCATAAATTAAATCCTAAGGATCGATTAAGTTTTTTACTATGAGGTATCAAAGCCAACTTAAATCACAGTTAGAAATGGATTAATGATATAATATCAGTATCTCGGGCTGAGATAAGAATAACTAATATTTTCCAAGTCAAAGAATTTCTAAAAACAATCCTAATTGAAAGGGTCAAATTTTTTGATATAGATATTTATCTTAAATTTCTTTTTATTTTTAATAAAAGAATTAAATCTCTTATTTAGCCTTTATTAATAAAGTAAAATCACATGAAAAAATTAAACAAGAAATATGCAGAATTATTGCATCAAGCTTCAATAGCAATTGGGAGAAAAGAGGCCGTAGGTTTATTGCACAAAGCAGCAAAACTTCAAACTAAATTTGACGAGAAGTCTAAGCGTTAAATATATAAAAAAATTCTTAAGCTCACTTAATTTGAAAGAAAAAATTAAAATAGAAAAAAATTAAATTAGTCTTCACTAATTTTGATCGAAATTTAAATAAAGCCACTCTTTTGAGAGAGGAAATCAAATAAAATTAATTTTAGAGTTTATTTGTAAGAAAGATTATTTTTTCTTTAGCATTGCCTTTAGTTGAATATTATCCAATTGTTCTAGATAATTTCTCATTGCATACCATGAATTAAGACTCTCTATCCTTTGACTTTGCTTAAAGATATTGTGGAAAACTTGATCAACTAATTCTTTATGATTCATATTTACATTATTGATCAATTTGAATAACTAAAGCATTAAAAGATTCTGCTAATAAAATTGATGGACCAATAACTGGAACTTTCAATTCTTCTTTAGCAGTTTTCTTCTTAATTGAATTTAAGTTTTTCATGCGGCTTTTGATATGTAATTAATTGTTTTATGAAAACCAAAGTTTGTTTTTTTTTGGTACAGCTCGCATGAATGAGTTAAATGTTGTCCGTGAAAAATAAGTTTTTGATGCCAATTACAACAAAGAATTGAACCACAACTTGCCTGACTTGAGTAATCAAATTTTGAACAAGTAATACAAACATGGCTACCAATCGATCTAGAATAAGTCGGATCATCAATATATTCCCATTCATCTTGAAGCTTTTGAAACTTCTTGAATAAGGGAGAGGTTGATGTTATTTTTTTGACCATTACGTTAATAATACGTTTGTACTATTATTTATAACCTCTGGTTAACAAGAGGTCAACAATTACAAGAGTAAATATTTAAAGCCTTTAATTTTTTTTTAAGAAAAAACAGATAAATAAATGCAAAATGAAACATATACGCTACAAAAATGTAGCACCGTAAAGATATTATTTGATAATATGAGCAATTTGTTTACAAAAATAAATATTTATGTTATATTTATTTACATAATTTACTTTTAAAAACATGACACCTGAAGCAGAACGTTTTAATGGATGGGCAGCAATGCTAGGTTTCGTAGCAGCTGTTGGTGCTTACGTAACAACTGGTCAAATCATTCCTGGTTGGTTCTAATGAAGAATAACGAAACAAAAATTGTAGAAAAAGAAAAAATTGTAGCTGAAAAGTTAAACGGCAGATTTGCAATGCTAGGTTTCGTGGCATTGATAGGTGCTTATTTAACAACAGGTCAAATAATTCCTGGATTCATCTAAACAACTTTTGGAACATTAAAAAACCAGATTGTAAATTACAATCTGGTTTTTTAGTTTTTTTTATTAATTCCTTTACATCCCAACCTTATTAAATCATAAGAATAAAAAAATTTAGTTCATCATTTTGAAAGTACTTTTACTCACTATTGTTCAAAGTAATTTTTTATTTGTACCTAAATAGTTATGAAACATGAATAATCACAATAAATATTCTACTTTTGCCTTAAAAGTAAGAAACATTATGCCAATTTTTGTATTTTTTAAACTTCTTACTTTCTCAGCTTTTATTACATATATGATGAATCGATAAAAATAATTTATCCTACTCCTCCAGTAGTTTTAGGCTTATTAATTTTGCGTATGACAATAGTTCTATTAGATATAACTACTAAAAAACACATATTAAAAATCTATTATCAAAATAAAATTAGTTTTAATCAGTATAAAAACTCTATTAGAATAATAAAAAGCATATTAAAGTTGAATCAAATAATTGGAGGAGAATCAGATGGCGTACCTCGGATTGGAGATTTTATTCTGGCTAATTTTATTAACCTATCTTGGAGCTAGACTTACTCAAACTAAAAAAGGTTACAAACAGCAGTATTAAATAGATGAGGTTCCAATCATGCGTTAAGGAAATCCTTATTCATACATACTAAAAATGCGGGAAATTATTTAGTTAATTCTTAATTTTCCCTCGAAAAAAATTAAGATTACTAAATAACAATCAAATTAAATGCACGCAATTTATAATTTGCTCCTCTTAAACTAATAGATTATAAAAGATTCCTTATTTTTATTATTAAAAAAGATTGTCTTTTCTATTGCTACTAAAATTTTCTTTTTTTACCTAAAAATGTAAATTTTGCAGATTGATTTTTAATATATCCGTCCTAAATTGAATTTAATTTTATTTGATAAATATTCATGACTACAAAAAAGAAAAATCCAAAGCAAAAAAAGGTTGCATCTAATACGGAATGGTTAGATAAAGTAATCAATAAATTAACTAATAAGGAGTTTGGTAATTAACATTTAGCAATTGTTTTAAAAACTAATTACATGCTTTGGCAAACTCTAAATTATTAATGAATCCTTCTCCATCCCCACCGTTATCATCATCGTCATCTCCAAAAGAAGATATTAAAGTATATATGCCCATTAAGCCAAGAAGCATTGAGAGATAAAAAGTTGGATCAGTCATATTCGTACCATTAAAAAAATTATGATTGATATTTAATACTTTCGCGGCATTTATCTTAGATAATTCTAATTACTCTATAAAGTCTTAATTATTTAGCAATAATTTAATAGAAACAATCTTTTAACATTCGATAAAAGTGTTTTCCAATAAAAAATTGAGTAAAAAGTCATATATAAATATTTCAAATTAGCTTTTATAAAAAAGTTAAAATTGCTAAACGAAACCAGGAATTATTTGACCAGTTGTTAAATATGCACCTACTGCAGCTATCAAACCTATCATTGCGAATCTGCCATTAAGAGTTTCAGCAACAACTTTTTCATTCTCAATTATTTTTGATGTTGTGTTTGTGTTTTTTATTCTATTAATATTTAAATAAGTTATATTTTCTTCTTGAAATTGTTTTGTTAAATATGCAATAACAAAGGCAGTTATGGACACAATTAAGATCAAGAAACCTGAAAGTGGGCTCATTAAAAAACACCTGGAATGATTTGTCCTGTTGTTACATATGCACCTAGCAATGCTACAAAACCAATCATCGCCCAACGACCGTTAACTTTTTCTGCATTTTGAGGGTAACCGTCGTACGAAACAGACTCATCAATATATGGACGAGTTTCAGAAGGAAACATATTTTGCCTTCCGCCAGATTCTGTTGTTACTTGTGAATTAGACATAACCGTTTGTATATTTGTTAACAAATGTAACATAAATATTAAGGTATGTAAAGCTGAACCCTCATGATGAAATCATCGGTAAATTATTTGAAAGATATGTAATATAAGTGTTGATAAAGGAATTAAAAGAATTAAGTATCGATATCAAATACGGTTATATAAATTTCCAATTGTTACGGGACAAGTCCAAAACAATAAAAAAAAGGGGGCTTAAATTTATATAAGCATTTATACTCACAATAAGTAATTCTACTCACTATTATATAGATATGGCATTTAGGAAGTGCTTAGCTGGTTAGGTTTAGCTAATATGAATCTAACTTAATCGTCATGAGAGTTTGCTGGTAGGGATACGAGCAAGCTCTTTTTAATTTTCCAAGTAATAAATTAGTTTTGAGGGTAATAAATTAATGCTTTTAAATTAAAAATACACAATAATCATAGATATAGATTAGCCCCTAAGAAAAGCATTGGAACAAGGTTTGAGACTCCAAATTTGTTTGTTAGATATTTAGCTGTCAAAAAATAATATTTTTGCTAAAAAAGGATACAAATTAAATTTAAAATGTCCTTAGATTTCGTACTTATCCCTCTTTGTATATTCGTTATTTTGTGGCTTCTGAATAGAGAGAACAAGATTTACCGCAATAATAAAAAAGCGAGATAATAATGAATTTAAACTCTAAAACTTTAGGCTTAATACTTAATATAGCTGTAGTTGTTTTAGTATTTTTTATTTAGTTGAAATAATATCTTTTATAAACTCCATTATTCCAAAAAATTTACGTATTTAATTTATTAATAGTAATCCTATTCCAGTAAACTATTGAACGTTGAATTTGTTCTAATTTTTGCTTGCAATGAATACAATTACAACTTCTACCCAATGTTTTGGAAGCCATAACTTCGTTTTTTTTTTAAATTAAACAAATATCTCATTTAATTGCAATAGCCAAATTTTGGTTAGGTGATTTTTTTAGAAACTTGACTGATTTCTTTTTTTACTCAATAAATTAGCAAATTTATTATCTCTATTTCTCTATGAACGTAAAATTTTATGAGAATATCATTTTATAAAAATTAATAACTTACTAAATTCTATTAGATTTCCATAATAAGAAAGTTCCAAAACCTAAAAACATAAGTACAGGAATCCAAGCCGAAAGAAATGGAGTAATAATACCAATAATCCCAATTGAACTAAAGACAAAACAAGTTAAATAGTATAAGAAAATAAGTATTATACTTATACCAAAGCCTTGACTCTTTGAAGACCTAATATTTTGTTTTATCCCAAGAGTACTTCCTATCAAAGAAAAAACTATACAAGACATAGGTAATGTCATCTTTTCATAAATTCTGACTTTCATCTTTCTAGATTCTTTTATATTTCCTGACATCTCATACATTTTCTGAGCTTTTCTAGCCTCAGATATTGTCATATTGTCAGCATCACGAGGGATTTCAGCTAGTTTAGATGGACCATTATCAAATGGATAAATATATCTATCAAAAATAATAGTTGAGACTGATCCCTCATCCTCAGTAGCCATTATCTTTCCATTATTAAATTTCCAACTACTTGATTTATCATCAAATGAACCATTTTGTGCAGTTATTAATATTTTTGTTCCTTTTTTTGAAAAATCAATAACTGTTACATCATACATAATCTTCTTTAAGAATCTTCTTGCATAAAAAATATGAGTTAAATGCGAGGCTCCATCAGTAGGTTTATTAGTATTACTATCTATAATTGAGCCATATTTCGAAAATGAAATATTGTATCTTCCTTTCTCTGTTCTCATTGATTTACCTAAACTGTTTTGCAATAAATCAGCAGCCACGCGATTTGAAATAGGCACTAAATTATCACTAAAAGTAAATGTAAGAAATGTCATAAAAACTGCCAGAAGCAAAGAGGGGAAAATTATTCGATAATTATTAATTCCTAAACTTTTTAAAGCTAATATTTCTGAATTTGAGGAAAGGCTACCATAAGTTAGTAAACATGAAAGCAAGACTGACATAGGAAATGCTAAAACCAAAAATCCAGGCAGGCTTAAAAGAAAAATTTTTAAAGCTATAAGGATCGGTAATCCAAACTCAACAATTTTTCTTATGAGATCAAACATTACTCCTACTGATAGAGATACGATAGTAAATGCAGAAATTGAAAAAAATAATATTGGTATTAATTTCGATATTATCCACCTATCAATAAGGGGGATTTTTCTAAAAACTATAGACATCTGATAATGTAATTTTAGATTTCTCAAGATAATAATTTTTAACTAGAAGTAACTACTTTTATTGGAAAAATATAAATGCTATTAGATCTGCTAAATTGATTATCTCTTTTTGCATATAGAGAAGAATCTTTCTTAAAATTCATAGAGTCAAAAAATATATTATTTTCTTTAAAGTAAGGTTCCTCAGCAAGAGTGATTTTAACATCTTTATATTTAGTTATAAGTTCATCGCCTTTCTTTAAATCGAATGAAAAATTTTCAATTACTTTTATACTTTGAGTAACTAATAATCTTGTGCCAATAAAATTCATTGGAACATAAGTTTGAGGATCCTTTTTATTATATGTTGCCCTTATCTCAGAAAAATCATTATATAAATAATGGGTATCGCAATCAACTAAAGATATTGTATTAGTATTATTTTTAGCAACGAACTCTCTAATATTCAATGGGATTTCTCCAGTTTTAAGTGGATCAAATCGAAAATAAGATGAATAAATTGACAAGGTCATCAAAAATGTAAGTAATGAAATGCTAAATATTTTTTTAATTAGCAATACTCTAAAATTAATTTGTTTCAAATCTAAATATATTAATTGCAAAGCAACTGCAACTAGGAAAAAAATATATGGTGTAATGAATAGTGAATGTCTAGTTAAGCCAAAAGACAACTGCCCAATACTTATTAAGAGAGCTATAAAAATTAGATTTATTATTGAAATATCAATTGCAAATTTTAAAGATTTAGAGTTTTTATATGGAATCGAAATCTTTATATCATTTATTAATCTTTTATATATGGTGTAGAAACAGAGAACAAGTAACAAGATTGAAGTTACGAGTGTAAAAACACTAATTTTTGAATACTGAGGCAAAAAAGCAAAAGGAGTCAAAAACCCCCGATAGTCAAAATCAGTTCTGTTTCCGCTATTAAAAGGAAAAAAAAATAAAATTATAAATAAAAATGTTAAAAAGCCTATCTTGTTCGAACTAATTACAACAAGTAATTTATCAATTAATATATTTCTTTTCTTATTTTTTGAAAATAACTCCTTTGTAAAAACCCTCTTGATATAAAAATAAATATTATGAGTAAGAAAGTGGGTAATAGAGGGATAGCTTGTAATTAAAGCAAGACTGAATCCATATTTTGAGAACTTATTACGAAAAAATATTGTTGAAGAAATAGATATCAATGACCCTGAGACAAACCAAATGGTACTTCCTAAATGATAGGTATATGAATTTATAGAATAAAAACTAAGCATACCAAACGAGCAAAGAAATGATATGTATTTTGAAACACCTACAAATTTAAGTGATTGATAGAATATTAGTATTACCGAAATAAAAAAAATTATATTTATAAATGAAGCATATTCATAAAACAATCCAAAACGATCGGGTAAATATAGCCCATACATAAAACCCTCCAAAGGAGGATATGTCATTTTTAAAGGAAATAAAATTAAGGATTTTATATGATTAAAAGGAATAATCGAAACAGTTAAAGCAAACAAAATTCGCAGTGGAGCAAAAATAAACCCTGTTTTCCATATATGACCAATAAAATGACCTCTTGAAAATATTGAAGAATCAGTTAAATATTTATAAACATCACTTGAGTCACATTCGTGAAAATGAAACAAAGAAATAATTGAATGAGATATTAAAACTAAAAATATAAATAAAAAAGTTATTACTTTTTCTCTATTATTCAATATTTTTTTTAATTTCGTCAAAATAAACAATTTATAAAATTGCGCCTATAAGTATAAAAATAACCTAGTCTCTAACTTTATCAAATTTACATTATTAATAATTAAAGTATAGATGCCTCTTTTGAATATTCTTGAGATTGCCCAGATTGCTTAAGTTAACCCTTGGAAGTTATATATTACAATATCTTTTTTTGATTTCTATTAAAAAAACCCCTAAAAAGTAAGTAATTCAAGTTAATAATACCTCAAGAGCAATAATTAATATTTTTATTTAATGATGATATTATGAATTTTATATTTTTAAATAAATGAAAAAATTAACATTAAATATAGTTGCTGACTCAGTTGTAGATTATCTTGGCGTATATATAAATCGTAGTTCTAAGTCAGAGATAGAATGTCAAATTGCTCCTTTTAATCAAGTAAGTCAGGTTCTATTGTCAAAAGCAAAGGCCCAATCAATTTTTTTATGGACCTCTCCAGATTCCCAAATTCCAAGTTTTGGTAAACTTCTTTCATTTGAAGCTATTCAATTAGAGCCAATTCTTAAAGAAGTTGAGCAGTTTGCTAGTCAAATAAATAATGCATGCAAAGAATATGAACAAGTATTTATGCTTTCTTGGATTATTCCTGAAGAATGTTATGTTCCACTTTCCTTAACTAATAAATCAAAACAAGGAGCATCTGATGTTTTATCACGCATGAATATACATCTTTCCGAATTACTCAAAAGTAATAATAATTTTCATCTAATTGATCAAAATATATTAATAACTAGATTTACTAATCCTATTCATGATCCAAGGCTATATGCAATGGCAAGAATACGATATTCGCTGGATTACATCAAGTATATTTCAGAAAACCTAATACCCATAATCAAAGCCTCAGTGCAAGCCTCAAGAAAACTCATTATATGCGATTTAGATAATACTTTATGGAACGGGATAATCGGTGATGATGGTTTAGAAGGTATAAAAATTGGGAGTAACAACCCCTTTGGAGAAGCTCATTTACAATTACAAAAGTCACTAAAAGCACTCAAAAATAGGGGTATTCTTTTAGCAATTTCCAGCAAGAATAATTACGATGTAGCTATTGAAGCGATAGAAAAACATCCTAATATGCTTTTAAAAAAGGATGATTTTGTTTCAAAGAAAATTAATTGGCATGATAAGGCTTCAAATGTAGTAGAAATTTTAGAAGAATTGAATCTTCATGCTTCCTCTGCAGTTTTTTTAGATGATAATCCCACAGAAAGGGCAAGGGTAAAGCAGGCAATCCCAGATGTACTTGTCCCGGAGCTTCCTAATGATGTTTCTGAATGGGTTAAAATATTGAATTCATTAAATTGTTTTGAAACACTTGGCACTACAAAAGAAGATAAAGAAAGAGCTAAAAGTTATATTGATGAAAATAAAAGAAAAGATTCAATTAAATTATTTGGAAAAATTGAGGATTGGTTAGAATCTCTTGAGCTTTTAGTAAAAGTAGAAAATTTAAATAAATTTAATCTTCAAAGATCTACTCAATTATTAAATAAAACCAATCAATTTAATTTAAAGACTAGGAGAATGAGTGAGAAAGAATTATCTGATTGGGCTAGTCAGTCTCACATTTCATGTCTTACTTTTTCTGTTTCTGATAGATATGGAGATTCAGGACTTACAGCGTTTGTTAGTTTTGAAAAGTCAAAAAATCAATCAAAAGTAATTGATTTTGTTATGAGTTGCAGAGTTATGGGTAAAGGAATAGAGTATGCAATAATTAATGAAATTATTAATAACAACAAGAACAATATTATTTATATGGATGCGGTCCCTTCAGAGAGAAATTCTCCCATACAAGAATTTTGCAAAAAAGTTTCTTCGCAAGGCTGTATTAATAAAGAAATTGACT
>QCMG01000015.1 GCA_003213955.1 Prochlorococcus sp. AG-418-M08 | reverse complement strand
TTGAATTTGCTCTTGCTATTGCCGAAACACAGGGCGATGAAGAGAAATCGTTAGCTTTAAGAAAAAAGATATTTGAATTAGGTGGCAACGTTGAGGAGCCAGGTACTTAAATTAAGTCCTTTTTTAAATGATAAGAAGCTACTTTTAGAGCTTCTCCCACTCTTTCAGGAGATATCTTTTTTTGCTCCGCTAATGTATTTCCTATAGCAGCTATTACTGAAATTATATCTCTATCATTTATATAACCGAGGTGTCCAACCCTAAATATTTTTCCTTTTAAGTGATCTTGTCCTCCTGCAAGTAAAATATCGTATTTATTTTTTATTATTTTTCTAAACTTTTCTGCATCTAGGTCTTCTACTTGAATTGCAGTAACTGAAGGACTTAAATGTTTGTCATTGGCAAATAATTTGAGATTGAGAGTTTTGGCAGCTTCACTAACTGCTAATTTGTGTCTTTTATGTCTTTTGAAAATTTCATCTAGCCCTTCATCTTTCATCATTTTTAGAGATTCATCTAAAGCAAAAATTAAATTAACTGCTGGTGTGTAAGGATTGCTATAGCTTTTAAGACTTTTTTTATATGATGTCAAATTTAAATAGAACTTAGGTAAATTAGAGTGTTCTGAAGCTTGCCAAGCTTTTTCACTTATAGATACAAAGCTTAATCCTGGGGGTATCATGTACCCTTTTTGAGATCCAGAGGCAACAATATCTAGTTCCCATTCATCTACAGGAACACTACAGGCTCCTATACTTGTTACGCAGTCAACGATAGAGAGAGCTTTATTATGATTGCGAATATGAGAACTTATCGTTTTTAAATCATTAATTACTCCTGTTGAGGTTTCTGAATGAGTAAGAATAACTGCTTTTATTTCTTTTTTATCATCTTGTTCTAATATTGCTTTAAAATTTTCTGGATTGAGTGGGGAACCCCATTCAGCATCAATTTTGATTACTTCTAGTCCAAATTCTTTTGCAACTTTTACCCATCTTTGTCCAAATTTACCATTTTCACCACAAATAACTTTATCTCCTTTGCTTAATGTACTTATTATTCCTGCTTCCATAGCAGCAGTTCCACTACCTGTAATTGTTAAAACATCATTTTTTGTTTGATGTAACCATTGTAGATTTTTTGTGGTGCTTTCAACAAGATCTTGAAAATCTTTACTTCGATGGCCTATGGGGTGTCTTCCTAATGCTTCTAAAACTTTTTCAGGAACTGGTGTGGGACCAGGTATCATCAATGATAATTTTTGTTGTATGGCCACTTTATATTTGATAGGTCATTCTAAGATTAGTAGTCATAGAATATTTTTCAATTACTTGATTTGAAAAAAGGATTTTCTTTACCTTTATGGGTTACTGGAGCTGCCAGGTCAGCTGTAAAAAAATTAATAGGTTTACCATTTGAAGACTATGAATTAATAAAAATTCCAAAAGATAAAAATCTAATAAAAATTAAGGTTCATTCGTCTGGATTAATTAATGGAGGGTCTAATGCTCTTGGCGTTTCTTTCGTTGAATCTGGTTTGGATCTTGATATTACTCAAAATTTGGAAATATGGACGATAGCTTCTTTAGAAGAGAATTATGCGAAAAGTAATAGTTCATTAGAATTAATAAATATTATTCCAGGTTATGGTGTTGGAATTGATCAAAAAACTTCAGAAATTTGTATTTCAAATTTCGCAAAGGAAGTCTTATTTGAAAATTTATTAGAGATTATTCCTGAAGGATATAGGCTTAATTTAGAAATTATATTACCAAATGGAAAATTTCTTGCGGAAAGAACTAGTAATCAATCATTTGGAATTGTTGAAGGATTATCAATAATAGGGACTAGTGCAGAAACTTTTTCTAGTGCTTCATCAGATCAGTTAAAACATGCAAAAGCTCAACTACAAGAAATTATTTCTATTGAATTCTGTGAAACAATTGTTTTTGTTATCGGTGAAAATGGTTTAAATCTAGCTAAAAGTTCCAATATAAAGTTTCCTATTATCAAGGTAGGAAATTGGATAGGACCATTATTAGTTGATGCAGCATTAAAAAAAATAAAAACAGTAATTCTTTTTGGTTATCATGGCAAATTAATTAAATTAGCTGGGGGCATTTTTCATACTCATAATCATTTAGCTGATGCGAGAATTGAAATCCTTATTTATTTGGCGGTTAAAGAAAAAGTTCCATTAGAGATAATTTCAAAACTGTCTCTAGCAAATAATATTGAAGATGCTTTGTTGCTTCTTTCCAGTTTAAGTTTATCTATGGCTGACAAACTATGGAATAAATTAGCTGATACTGTTGAACAGCGTTCATTAGCATACATAAATAGATACACAAAAACAGATATGCAAGTTGCAGCTATTATTTTTGATAGAAAAAGAAATATACGTTGGTCTGGTAAAAATGGGAAAAATTATATTTCTACATTTAAAGGTTTCTAAATTTAAGGTGTTTATGTTTTTGCAAATGAATTGAGGTAACTTTTATACATGGATAAAAAATTATTAAAAAAAGAAAGAGATCCTTCAATATTAATTTTAGATTTTGGATCTCAATATTCTGAATTGATTGCAAGAAGAATAAGAGAAGCAAATGTATTTTCTCTTGTAGTTACTAACTTAATTTCTATTCAGGAAATCCAAGAGATAAATCCTCAAGGTATTATTTTGAGCGGCGGACCAAATTCTGTATATGAAGAAAATCCACCTAAATGTGATGAAAAGATTTTTAATTTGGGTATTCCAGTTTTGGGTATATGTTATGGAATGCAATTAATGGTCAAAGAGTTAGGAGGTACTGTTACTCCAGCAATAAATAAAGCCGAATATGGAAGAGCGCCAATAATTATTGACTCTGTCAGTGATTTACTTTCTTGTGTAAAAGATAAATCAATTATGTGGATGAGTCATGGAGATTCTATAAAAAACTTACCTAAAGGATTTATGAAAATTGCTCATACTGAGAATACTCCTCATGCTGCAATATCAAATAAAGAAAAGAAACTATTTGGTGTTCAATTTCATCCAGAAGTTATTCATTCAGAATTCGGAATGACGATAATTAAAAACTTTGTTTATTCTATCTCTAAATGTAAAGCGGATTGGACTACTGAAACTTTTTTAGATGAAACAATTCCGAGAATTCAGGAACAAGTAGGTGATAAAAAAGTATTACTTGCTCTATCTGGTGGAGTAGATTCGTCAACCCTTGCTTTTCTTCTTAATAAAGCTATTGGTAAGCAGCTTACTTGTATGTTTATTGATCAAGGTTTTATGAGAAAAGGTGAACCTGAATTTTTAATGAAATTTTTTCATAAAGAATTTCATATAAAAGTTGAATATATTAACGCTAGGGAGAGATTTATTCAAAAATTAAGTGGAGTAACTGATCCAGAAGAAAAACGCAAGATTATTGGCGGAGAATTTATTAGAGTTTTCGAAGAGGCAAGTAACAGACTAGGCCCCTTTCAGTATTTGGCTCAAGGAACTCTTTACCCAGACGTTATTGAAAGTGCTGGCACTAATTTAGATCCCAAGACTGGTGAGCGTATTGCAGTTAAAATAAAAAGTCATCATAATGTTGGGGGTTTGCCAAAAGATTTACAATTTAAATTAGTTGAACCATTAAGAAAACTTTTTAAAGATGAAGTTCGAAAACTTGGAGAGGCTCTTGGATTGCCTGATGAAATTATTAAAAGACATCCATTTCCTGGTCCCGGCCTGGCAATAAGAATTTTGGGTGAAGTAACTGATGAAAAGCTAATTTGTTTAAGAGATGCAGATTGGATTGTGAGAGATGAAATAAAAAAAGCTGGTTTATATAATGATATTTGGCAAGCATTTGCTGTTCTTCTACCTGTCAAAACTGTTGGAGTAATGGGTGATAAAAGAACTTATGCTTGGCCAATTGTTTTGAGATGTGTATCCAGTGAAGACGGCATGACAGCAGATTGGTCCAGAATTCCTTATGAAACCTTAGAGAGAATTTCTAATAGAATTGTTAATGAGGTTTCTCAGGTTAACAGAGTTGTTTTCGATATAACTAGTAAACCTCCTGGGACTATTGAGTGGGAGTAAGAAATAGGCTGTAAACCCTGTCATAGCAATAAAAAAAGAGGTTTCACGTGAGTTTTAAATAGCAACTTTTCGCTCTCTTTGATGAAAAATAGTATAAAGTCAATTTTTCCTGAGGTTGTTTACATGATGATAAATAGAAACTAAAAGTATTTATGAGATTAAGTCTTTAAATTGATCTGTTGCAGATAATATTGAAATAGCAGGTTTGAGCATATTTTTGTAGTTTTTCCATCCTCCTATAGATTTTGGATTAATTGGGGATCGAATTTGTACATCACTTGCAGTTAAAACTGTTCTTTGATTTTTATGGGGAGATAAATAATTTTCATTCCATTGCCATCCCAACCACTTAATTAATGATTTAATTGTTGGTTCTGGATTAGTTACCAATAAATCGTAATCCATTTCATAAATACTTGAACTAAATAGATTCTTATAAGTATTCATTACTTTTTTTTGATTTATATAAACTTTGGTGCAATCTACTAATGAGGAGGAATAGGAATTTCCAGTTGAAAAATTTGCTCTTGTAATAGATAGAATATTATCTAAAGGGTTTCTTAAACAATGTATTATTTTTGAATTTGAGATTTGATTAGCAATAATTCCAGCGTATAGATAATTATATAACCATTTATTTGTAGTAATAGAACAATTTATCCCTAATTCTTCTATTTTTTGAAAATATAAATCAGTTAAGGAAAGTTTTTCATCGTTTTTTATGCTTTCTTGATATGCTTTTTCAAATATATTAATTTCTCCAAGATCTTGTACTTTCTCATTAAGACTAATAATTGATTCAACTAAAGTGGTTCCACTTCTTGGCATTCCTACAATAAAAATACTACAAGGGTATTTCTTCTCGTTTTTAATATTTTTTTTAGTATTTGATTTATTTAATAAAAAATTTGATCGATTTATTAATGTATTAATATTTGAAGGATAAATCTTAAGTTTTAGTTGATTTGCAATTTGTAAATTTTCAGCACTTTCTTCATATCTTCTTTCTTTATGTAGAACGTTTGATCTTGCGAAGTAAATTTCAATTTTATCTTTTTCATTCTTTTGTTCTAAAATTTTTTCTGAAAGTAAATATTTTTGCCAACTAATATCATCGTTATTAAAAGAAAGTTTTGAGAGTGAATAAAATGCTTTAACTAATGATGGATTAATTTCTATTGCTTTTCGAAGTAATATTTTTGCCTCTTCTAATTTCCCTTTGTTTTTTAAGATATCTCCAAGATTGGCGTGCGCAATACTTGATTTGGGGTCTATTTGTATTGCTTTTCTAAGCATTATTTCTGCTTCTTGAAATTTTTTCAATTCTCTCAAAACATTTCCTAGATTTACATATGCAAGACTAAAATTAGGATTAATTTCTATTGCTTTTCGATGATATAATTCTGCCTCATTAAATTTTTTAAGATCTTTTAATATAGATCCAAGATTTGTATTTGCACTATCAGAATTAGGATTAATTTCCATTGCTTTTCTAAGCAATTTTTCTGCTTGTATTAAATTGCCTGAATTTTTTAAAATAAGTCCGCAGTTAGAAAAAATTCTGTAGTCATTCACTCCTGCCTCGATACAATATTTGTAATATTTGAAAGCTTCCTTAATATTTCCTTTTGAGTGAGATAAGAATGCTTGATTAATTAGTTTTTCGGTATTTTTATCAATTTTTATTTTTTGTTTTTTATTTTCAAATTCATTTCCGAAACCTTTCATTTTTGAATTTTTTTAACTTATACATTTTTAATTTTAAGTTGAAATTATTGCTGTCAATTAAGTCAATTATACCAATATATGTCAAAGATTAAAACCGCTAAGTTTTATTGAGTGGTAATGAAAAGCAGGGTAGAAACCCTTTCATAGTCAAGAAAAATTCATTTCAAATGGGTTTCTTACTAGATAATATTTAAAATTATGCTTTGAGATGTATTGCTATGAATGACCTTTTTCCTTGCTTAAATTTCAGGCCTATAGAGTGGGAGTGAAGAATATGTCATAAAATTAGTTATAGTCTAAAAAAATAAGTTGCCCTTAGGTTTCCTTCAGAATTAATGCAACCTATTAACCGATAATCTAAATTTTTATCATATTCTGCCTTTTTTTAAAGAGAGGATCATCAAAAGTAGCATCTAATGTTCAATTTTTATGTGTGAGACATAATCTAAAAAAAAGTAACAAAATTCATATAAAAACATCTCCCGATTATTGTCACATATCGATCATATATGAAATTTTTTTCTTTTTTTATTCTAAAAAATTCTATTTTTTAACTCTAAAAACAAGCCATTTTATTTTACCTAGGGCTTTTTGATTTTTATCAAGAGCATATTTATTACTCTTCTCTAAACAATCATAGGTAAAGTTTCCATCCATATTTTTATTAGTAAAGATAAGATCAGGTCCTTTCTCAATTAGAACATCACATAAGTTTTCACTTTTTGTCATTATATAATTGAATTTTAAATTAGGAAATCTCTCTAAAGACTCGTCTAATTTTCCTTGAGATATATTTCTGTAAACTGCAGCCATTGGAAAACCATGTCTTGATTCAGAAAGTTTCCAATGAAAAAAATTATTACAAGGAAATAAAAAAGTTATATCTTTTCTTAAAGCTCTTTCATTCTTTATGAAATTTTTTATTATTTTAAATTGATTATTTCTCAGGTCATTCGCTTTTTGAGAAAAAAAACTTTTTTGTGAAAATGCAGTTCCTGAAATAATAACAGGGATCAAAAATATTATGATTATATTAGATATATGACTTAATTTAATTTGAGTAATTTTCTTAAATAAGCCTAAAAATAGTCCAAATGATATAGAAGCATATCCAGCAAAAAATATCATATAGTTTGGAAAGAAATGTCTACTAAGAATACTTATTTCTATTAGTAGTGGAAATATTACTCCTATAAAAAGCAGATCAATATCGATTTTGAATAATTCAATATTTCTTATTGAAATTTTTTCTTTAAAATCTCTTACGAATATGTGTCTAAACAACAAAGTGGAAAAAAGGAAACTATAGAAAAAGGTTAAAATTGGTGTTTTCTTTAATTCTATTAATTGTCTAATCAAAGTTTGTGAAAAGGAATCATTTACATATTCGATTGAATTGATTTTTATGGTACTTATTAAACTATTCAAATTATTTGTAATCACAAAAGGAAGAAAATTTATGATTGCTACTAAAGATGAGGTTACGATTATCCATATAAAAGAAAATTTAATTATTTTTAAATTATCAAAATTAAAACTTCTTAAAGATATCCATAATCCAATAGAGAGTGTGGCTAAAAGAAAGTATGGTCTAATAGAAACACTAATAGATACTAAAGTCGAAGCGAGAACAAAATAAATTATTTTTTTCTGATAACTAATATTATTTTTAGAACAAGACTCTAATAATAAATATTTGGATGCAAGAATTAAATTAGTACAAAAAGCATTAATATGAGACATTGAACCAACATTAGATATGAGCATTAAATAAATAGATGCAGATAATATAGAAATATTAAATAAAATATTTTTTTCTTTTTCAAAAATACTTTTAAGTATTTTATTAGATATTGAAAATAGACAATAAGCACCTATAAGAGAAGAAACTATATTAATTAGCATCCAAACATCAAAACTTTTAAAAAAAGCTGGTATAGCAAAAATTAATTGTAAGATTGGAGACTTATCGTCAAACTCTTTTGTCCATGACAATTCTCCTTCTAAAAGTCTGCTACCAACATACATGAATTGGTCTACATCAAAATGATAGTTTTTGGAATAAATTAAAAAAATAGATTGAAGTAAGAAAGCCAAAAAGCATATCAATGATATTGTTATCATTTTTATAAATTTTTATTATTTAATTGAAAAAAACTTATCGACTTACTTACTATAGAATATGTTTTTTAACTAAAAACGTAATTTCACATTATAAAGATAGAAATAGCAGCGTTAGGATATAAAACTTAATGCGATTATTTTAATCTAATAAAGGTGTCAAAAGTTTTGCTGACTTTCATTGCCTCAAGGAACTATACTGATTTTCCTTAGTTATTGTAATTTTATTTTTGATTAAAAAAATAAAAAAATATGAATTTTTTAAGATACTAAAAGTTGGGGCAATCAAATCAATTATGATAAAAAAAATTTTTTAGATGAAAGAAGAAAATAATAAAATTATTGTTATTGGAGCAGGGCCTGCTGGTCTTGCTGCAGCTGCAAGATTAGCAGAACTCAATAAGAAAACTAAAGTCTTTGAATATTCTGAAAAAGTTGGTGGTATGGCTGGGAGTATGAAAATATGGGGACATATTGTAGACTTCGGCCCTCATAGATTTTTTTCTTCGGATAAGGTTGTGGTTGATTTTTGGCATCGTTATGTTAAAAAAAATTTTGTAATGGTGAAAAGACAAACCAGGATATATTTTAGAAATAAGTTTTTTAATTATCCTTTAAAACCTTTTAATGCTTTAAAAAATTTAGGTTTAAGAAATTCATTTATTTCATTAATCAGCTACTTTAAGTCTAAAATTTTACCTCTTGAAGAAGATGGCTCAATGGAAATATGGCTTTCAAATAGATTTGGGTATAAATTATTTAAAACATTTTTTAAAACTTATACTGAAAAATTATGGGGTAAATCATGCTTAGAATTAGATGCTGATTGGGCTGCACAACGCATTCAAAAATTAACTCTTGGAGGTGCTCTAAAAAACGCTTTAAAAATTGATTTCAATAATAAACATAAAACTTTAGTAGATGAATTTGCATATCCTTGTATTGGGAATCAATATTTTTATGATGAATTAAAGAATTTTATAGAGGAATTCAATCAACAAGAAATTATATTTAATTCACAGGTATCAAGGATACTAATTGAAAAAAATCGCGTAACTGGAATTGAGTTGGCAAATGGTGATCAACATAATTGTAAATGGCTTATTTCTTCAATGCCGATAACTTCTTTGATTGCAGGTATTGAAAATGTCCCACAAAAAGTTACTTTAGCTAGTAAGAAATTAAGATTCAGAAATACTCTTTTGGTATATCTTTTAATTAATAGTGAAAATATTTTTTCTGATCAGTGGTTATATATTCATGATCCAACTGTTTTACACGGAAGGATAACAAATTTTAGAAATTGGTCTCCAGATATTATTAATCAAAATGGCACTACAGTCATTTGTTTGGAGTTTTGGTGTTTTGAAGATGATGAAATTTGGAATATGCGAGGAGAAGATTTAATAAATCTTGCTTCTAAAGAAGTTGTACAAATTGGGTTGGTAAATGAAGAACAGATTCTGGAAGGAAAATTGGTAAAGATACCAAAATGTTATCCAATGTATGAGACTGGTTATAAAGAAAATCTTAATGTTGTTATTGAATTCTTAAATAAAATTGAGGGTTTAATTCCTATAGGAAGATATGGTTCTTTCAAATATAATAATCAGGATCATTCTCTTTTAATGGGCATAATGTCTGCTGAGTCAGTTGCAATTAATAAAACCCCAAACCTCTGGGATATAAATACTGATTCTAAGTATCAAGAAGCAGGCTATTCTAAAGATATTTCAAATTCATAAAATTCAAGGAAACATGCTTAGTTGATAGTCAGCTGAAAAGGATATATTACAATTCAACTATTTTGATGTTTTTATATCAATGGTTTTGTGCATTAAAAATAAGTTAGCTTTATAGACTTAGAATAAAAAGAAAGGTTTATTTTTTCTTCTGGTTAATATTAATCGGTGAGTGATATATTATTTTGATCTAATAAACGTTTCAATAGTTTTCATGACTTTCATTGCCCCATATGCACTTAAATGATGTCCATCTTTGTACAATATTTCATGCTGTTCATAATTCTTGCAGATCTGATTTGGGCAAAGTATGGAAAAAGCATCAACATAGTAAACTTTTGGATTTGTTAAGAGAAACTTTTCTATCATTTTAATAGGCTCAATATTTGATGCAAACCATTCTTTCTTATTAATTTGTGAAAAACAAAGAGGAGATATCGCCCATGATGGACGGTACCATTCTTCTTGGCAGGTTAATCCTTTTTTCACTTTTGAAAAAGTTGGAGTTGGAGAAATCAGAATGAATTTCATTCCGATATTCTGTGTTTGTTGTATGAAACTTGAATATTCTTTCGTCCAGTTTTGTCCCTCTTCATGGTACTTATCTTCTTTTGCGGCAAATAAAATAACGTCCCCTTTCTTAAATTTATTTTTATATTCTCGTAAAGGGGCAAGGATATATTCTTGCATATTTTTGTTCAACAGTTTAAGTCCGCTCCCTTGTGGATGCATTATGAAATTGAATTCTTTTTTGTCAGATAATTGATTAATTATTGCCCCATAGTGACCAGCGTAACTATCACCTAATAGATAAATTGTTGGAAGGGTTTTGCTGTTGATGATTTTAGTATCTTTAAAAAATTGCATATTCCATTTATTGTATTGATCTCCAGTAAATAATTTTCCTTTTAGAGGTTTACCTAGCGCAAATAAATTAATGGAAAGAGTAATCAAAACCCCACTGCTAATTGCTAGCGTTTTCCAACGTTTCCCAAACCAATCACTTTTACGAAGTGGCGTTTCGATGTATTGATACGAAGCGATAGCACTACCCAATATCAGAGCAATTTGGAATGGAATTGACCACCAATGAATCCCAATAGTCCAACGACTAATTGAGATAATACCCCAGTGCCATAGGTAAAGTGAATAAGATATGAGACCTATATAAACAACTTTATGATTGGTGAAGAATTTGTATGCAGCAGTTGGTTTTTTTAAAGAGGCAATGAGAACCAAAGATAAAAAAACCACTGCAACTGTAGATGTTGTTGCCCAAGACATCGGCAGATACATCACTCCGAGAATCAAAGAAAGTACTAAAATAGGTGGTACTCTTTCAAGGAACTTTTCAATAGATTTATTTTTCTGAAATCCAATAAAGAGTAAACATCCTGATGCTATTTCCCAAAATCTTGTTGGCATTAAAAAATAAGCCGCGGGTTGATTAGTTATATAGAGATAGAGAAACCTAATTAGCGAAGCAATTGTAAGTGCTCCAACTATAAGAAATAAATTGCGAGCGCCATTCTTAGTTTGGCGTCCAAATCCAGTAAACCAAATTAGGAAAGGGAATAGGATATAGAACTGTTCTTCAACACCAAGAGACCAAGTGTGAGTGAAGACATTCAGTTCTGTTGACAAGGCAAAGTAGTCTGTTGATTGTTTGAATAGGTATAGGTTTGATAATCCAAATAAAGATGTCAAACCTGTCATCAAAGAGACACCTGGTCTTGGATCGAATAAGCAGATTGTAATGCTGATAATTAATACAAAAACTGATAGTGCTGGAACTAATCTTTTTATTCGGCGTTCATAAAATCCACTGATGAAATCCTTAAAGTTTTTACTTGGTCTCTGATAAAGAGATGATGTTATGACGAATCCTGAGATAACAAAAAAGATATCAACCCCAAGGTAACCATTTGGCAGTATTTCTTTATTGAAGTGATTTATGATAACAGCGACTACTGCAAATGCCCGGAGACCATCAATCTCGGGACGATAGCTACTTTTTATAGATGATTTATTACCCTTGACCTCAATTGACATCAAAACTTACTAATAATTATTATTTTATTAGAAATCTTGAAATTTTTCAAAAAGTATACCGTATTACTTTTCATATTTTTAGTATCTTTTTTTATCTACTTATACTAATTTTTAGATTCATATGGAATAGTTTATTATCTTTTTCTTGGACTTTTTGTGAAGCAAATGAATAAGGAATTCTATCAATTTATGTTCTGAATTTTATAAGAATTGCCAGATATTTTTTCTTATCAAGGAACGATTTTCTTGATAAGTTTTCTTTGAAGTAGAAAAGATCTTATCTCGGAACTGATGTATTGCTTTGCAGCATACAAAGATATATGTCCAAAATTATCTCTATATAATCTAATATTCTTTATATGACTTGGACACTTAGAAGAATCACAGAGCAAATCATGAATTGGGAAGACATGAAAGTTTTGATTGCGTTGTTCGATACTTTTCAATGAATCTAATACTTCATTATTTTTTGCTGTTCTTTTATAAACTTTTCTACTGATTTCAGAATAGTTAGAACAATTTCTTATCCCTTTAGGTCTAAACCATTCTACCCCAGTCCCATCTTGACATATTTGATCACCTACTGTATCAAGACGCTCCCACTGAGGTATTGGTGTCAAATAAACAATATTCATTTTTTTCCCCCGAGCAATTTCAGTAATCTTTTCTACAGAATCTTGGTCAAACGTCTTAGTGTCAGTAATAGTTGTGAATAAAATATCTCCTTCTTTTGCATTTTTTTCGATAAATGTGATTTTATTTTTGTTACTTTTTCTACAATTATCATCAAGATTTTTATTGATAAGTAATTGATCTATATCACAACCTGCAGTTGTAATCATTGAAATACCGATTCCAAATTCATTCCTCAAATCTTCAAAAACTGGAGAGAGATGATGAGAATAACTACTACCTGCGATGAAAATTTTAGGAATGTTTTTTACTTTTGGAAGAACTGTACATAATTCCATTACTTCAGTTTTCATTGGATTTTTGTATAGAAAACATTCATTGCGCTGTATTTTTGTACCTGTAATAAAAGGAGTGACTGGTTTATGAGGGCGATCTGCTGATGAGCACGTTTCATACTGATAAGGAGTGCATTTGTTACCTAAGTAGATTTTCCCCTTCAGAGGTCGTCCAAGGGCAATAAGACCCCCAGAAAGAGTAATCAAAACCCCACTGCTAATTGCTAGCGTTTTCCAACGTTTCCCAAACCAATCACTTTTACGAAGTGGCGTTTCGATGTATTGATACGAAGCGATAGCACTACCCAATATCAGAGCAATTTGGAATGGAATTGACCACCAATGAATCCCAATAGTCCAACGACTAATTGAGATAATACCCCAGTGCCATAGGTAAAGTGAATAAGATATGAGACCTATATAAACAACTTTATGATTGGTGAAGAATTTGTATGCAGCAGTTGGTTTTTTTAAAGAGGCAATGAGAACCAAAGATAAAAAAACCACTGCAACTGTAGATGTTGTTGCCCAAGACATCGGCAGATACATCACTCCGAGAATCAAAGAAAGTACTAAAATAGGTGGTACTCTTTCAAGGAACTTTTCAATAGATTTATTTTTCTGAAATCCAATAAAGAGTAAACATCCTGATGCTATTTCCCAAAATCTTGTTGGCATTAAAAAATAAGCCGCGGGTTGATTAGTTATATAGAGATAGAGAAACCTAATTAGCGAAGCAATTGTAAGTGCTCCAACTATAAGAAATAAATTGCGAGCGCCATTCTTAGTTTGGCGTCCAAATCCAGTAAACCAAATTAGGAAAGGGAATAGGATATAGAACTGTTCTTCAACACCAAGAGACCAAGTGTGAGTGAAGACATTCAGTTCTGTTGACAAGGCAAAGTAGTCTGTTGATTGTTTGAATAGGTATAGGTTTGATAATCCAAATAAAGATGTCAAACCTGTCATCAAAGAGACACCTGGTCTTGGATCGAATAAGCAGATTGTAATGCTGATAATTAATACAAAAACTGATAGTGCTGGAACTAATCTTTTTATTCGGCGTTCATAAAATCCACTGATGAAATCCTTAAAGTTTTTACTTGGTCTCTGATAAAGAGATGATGTTATGACGAATCCTGAGATAACAAAAAAGATATCAACCCCAAGGTAACCATTTGGCAGTATTTCTTTATTGAAGTGATTTATGATAACAGCGACTACTGCAAATGCCCGGAGACCATCAATCTCGGGACGATAGCTACTTTTTATAGATGATTTATTACCCTTGACCTCAATTGACATCAAAACTTACTAATAATTATTATTTTATTAGAAATCTTGAAATTTTTCAAAAAGTATACCGTATTACTTTTCATATTTTTAGTATCTTTTTTTATCTACTTATACTAATTTTTAGATTTATATAGATTTGTTCTCTCTATCTTGTACTTGATATTTTTGAAACGATTATTCAGTTTAAAACTTATTAAGTTTTAAAAGGCGAAATTGGCATATATGAAAAAAAAGTAACTATGTTTATTTTTTTCCACGAAAAAGAAATATATGTCATATCTTGAACGTAGTGTGTAGGAATCTTTTACTAAAGCAGTGGAAACAAGGAAACACTTGGTTTAGTAAAAAATAATAGGACCTCTAGAAATAGAGGTCTTTTTTTTTAAATATGCTGCTCGCAAATACTCATTCAAATAAACAGTGAATTTGTTTAATTATAGTCATGCATTTCAGTATGTAAAAAGTTTTTAATACCTTTTTAGTACTGAGTTATTTCACATCTAAATCAATAGAAAAGACATTCTAAACAAAAATAAAAAAATTTTACTCGGGTAAAAATACTCTTTATATTTTTAGCGTGTATGTGGAAAATATAAGGTATAGATCTAGGAGGTCTTATGAAACTATTTAATCAATTCAATATCCTTGCAAAATACCTAAGTGCATTTAATTATGCAGGTTTAAATCTGAATGAAACTCCAAAAGAATTTGAGCAGTGCTCTCTAGATTTTCAAAACTTTTGGGATAAAGAATGTAAAGATCATCCAACTAATCAGAATTGTTTAATCTATTGTGACTGATTAATTAAATATTTTCCTGAATTTTTAGTATTTTATTATGCGTCCATTTTACTTCGTAAGGATTCTAGTGTACTAATATGTTAAATTGTCGTTGAATAGGTTGTTATAACTACGTTCTTAAGTACTATCGAGTCAGATTAAAAAATAATTTTATAATTTTAATATCTTTAAATTACTGACGAAATAATTATGGATGAAGTTATTAAATTAAGTAGGTCTACAGTTGAAAAATATCTTAATTGCCCTAGATGTTGTGTTCTTGATAAAAAGTATAAAATAAAACCTCCATCATTACCATTTACTTTAAATATCGCTGTAGATAATTTATGTAAAAATGAGTTTGATTATTATCGCAATATTCAGAAGCCTCATCCTTTATTTATTGAACATAATATAGAAGCTGTTCCTTTTAAACATAAAGATATAGATGTTTGGAGAAATAATTTAAAAGGGATAAGATATAAATCATTTGATCATAATTATGATTTTGGCGGCGCGGTCGATGATATTTGGCAAAAAAAAAATGGAGATCTTATTATTGTTGATGTAAAAGCAACATCAAAAAATAATTTTGATTGGTTCGATACTTTTAATAAATATGATTATGCAAAATCATATAAAAGACAATTAGAAATGTATCAGTGGTTATTTAGAAAAAATGGTTTCAAAGTTGCGGATGAAGCCTATCTTCTTTATTTTAATGCTAAAAAGAATGAAAAGTTTTTTAATAATCAATTAAAATTTGACGTGCATTTTATTAAGTTAGATTGCTCCTCATCATGGGTAGAAGGTAAAGTTATTCAAACAGTAAAGCTACTAAGATCTAATGAATTTCCTCGATCATCTCAGAAATGCGAATATTGTAATTATTTAAAAAAGCGTTGGCAGTTGTCAAAAAATAAATCATGATACTGAACAAATAATATTATTTGATATGTCTGGAAAAATTTTTAAATAAAGATAATCTTTAATAAGAGAATAAAATTTAAGGTTTTGGTTAAGTCGAAAAGTCCTGATAATAAAATTAGCAGTCACTTACAACAAGATGTTGTCAAAATTGCAGGAAAAACAATTTTTATTAATCCATTTTTATATTGGAGAAGATTTGATGAAAATACAAATAGATGGTTACGAGAACCTGGACAAATGTCAGAAGAGCAAATTCAGCCAAACAGAAATAGGTTTTATCCTGAAATTGACTGGACTGATTTAAGTCAAGATCAAAAGCTCATAAAAGATGCAAGTGTAGAAATGTTTCTGAAGACTCTTGAGCTTATAAGTACTTTTCATCCTCAGCTTAATTCTGGGCAATTATTAGAAGTTGAGAGGAAAATGGCAATCACCAAAAAGATACCTTTTGAAAAGTGGGTAAAAAAGTCTTTTGCAAAAAAAGCTAGAGCTAAAGAAAGTGAAAAAAGAAAATTTTTAAGAGATAGATTCATTAGGAATTGGAAAGAATGGTTAATTCTTGAAAATACTCAGCAAGCTTTACTTCCTATTATTGTCGTTATATTTGTATCAGCATTTATTGGTTGGTCTTTTGGTGTTTCAAAAAATAGTTGTAATCCTTATTTTGAACAAAATCTAGAGCAGTCAATTTAAATGCTTGATTAAATACAATTATTTTTTTAGTACTCAGTAGTATTTTTTGATTATTTTTAATATATTATTTAGAATAAATTAAAAGAAATTTTTTTTGATTAACGTATCATTATCTATATGGATAAAAAAGATCAAAAAGATATGTCAAATTTGGAATTCAATCAAGAAAACCCTTTAAATGATTATAAATCCTTAATTCAAAAATTAAAAAGTATAAAAGATACAATTAATATGTTAGAAAAAATTCTTTTAGAGAAAGAGATATAATTTTTTGAAAAATAATAATTTCAATAATAAGTTTCCTGCATTTAAAAGGCAGCCTTTCGTTTTTTATTTAATTACTAGTTGTACTTTTTTATTGATATTAATTAGATTAATTTTTTTGCAATTAGTAAATAATGAGACTTATAAAAAAATGTCCGATGAAAATAGAATTAGATTGATAGCCACCCAACCAATTAGAGGCAGAATAATTGATAAAAATGGATTTATTTTGGCGGATAGTCGATTAAAATACTCTTTAATACTTAAGCCTCAATACATTGATGAAAGAGCATGGCAAAAATATAAATTAAAGATTTCTAAATTATTAAATATTTCATCTTCTTCTCTTCAAAAGAAATATTCTGATGGTTTAAAAAATAAAAATTTTTTGATTACCCTATTAGATAATTTAACAGAAGATCAAGTTATCAAATTTAAAGAAAATGAAAATAAACTGAATGGTTTAGAAATTTCTTCAAGAATGATTAGAAATTATCCTTACAAAAATGTTGCTTCTCATGTGATTGGCTATACGCAACCTATTACAGACTCAGAATTTAAGATTTTGTCTAAAAGAGGTTATAAGTTAAATGACTTAATAGGAAGAACTGGAATTGAGTTTGTTTTTGAAGATCATATTAGAGGCGAATGGGGAGGAGAAATGATTGAAGTAAACTCTTCGGGTACATTTATAAAATCTTTAGGTATTAAACCCTCAAAACAAGGTAAAGACGTTGAATTGACTATTGATATGAATTTGCAACTAATTGCAGAGGAAGTACTTAAAGACAAAAATGGAGGAGCAATAATAGTTATGGATCCGAGAGATGGTGCGATAAGAGCAATGGCAAGTAAACCAACTTTTGATTTAAATTTTTTTTCTAAAGATTTTAAGCCTCAAAAAGAATATGATGCATTATTTAATTCACCTACTAAACCATTATTCAATAGAGCTTTAAATGCATACGATCCTGGAAGCGTATGGAAAATTGTTACCGCAATCGCTGGTTTAGAAAGTGGAAGGTTCCCTCCTGAAACTTTGTTAGAAACAAAACCTTGCATTAAATATGGAAGTCAATGTTTTAGAGAACATAATGATTTAGGCTTCGGAACAATAGGATATGAAGATGCTTTGCGAGTTTCAAGTAATACTTTTTTTTATCAGATTGGCTATGGCGTAGGAGTAGATGAAATTTATGATGTTTCAAAAAAGCTTGGCTTTGCTTCATTGTCTGGAATCGAAATTTCTGAACAAGAAAACGTTGGTCTAGTTGCTAATAGTAAATGGGCTAAGGACGGAAGAGGATGGGGTGAACCAGGCAGAACCCCCTGGGTTCCAGAGGATATAGCCAGTATGTCGATTGGTCAATTTGTCGTTCAAGTAACGCCTATTCAAATAGCTCGTGCATATGCTGCAATTGCGAATAATGGTTATTTAGTAACCCCTCATTTATCTAAAAATGAAGGTCACCCCTTTTCAAATCAAAAGCCAAAAAAAATTGATATTGATCCAAGCAACATTCAGTTAGTAAAAAATGGGTTAAGAAAGGTAGTTGAATCAGGAACAGGAGTTTCTATTAATTATGGAGTTTCTAATTTGCCTCCAGTTTCTGGCAAAACGGGTACTGCTGAAGATGGTGAAGGAGGTTCAGATCATGCATGGTTTGTTTGCTTTACTCCTTCAGATAAAAGTGAGTTACTCATAGTCGCCTTTGCACAAAATACACCAGGAGGAGGTGCTGTTCATGCATTACCTATGGCTAAGGAAATTTTAAAAGTCTGGAATAAAAATAAATAGTAAAAAAGGCTTGAATTTTTTATATTATGCCACTTAAATTTTCAATTTTTTCATTTGAAATAGCCTTTTTATTATATCTTCTATTGTTTTTGTTTCTATTGGTTTGCTAAATGATGATAATAACTGTCTACCTAATACTTGACTTCCTAAATGTACTAATTGAATACGTAATGAGGTTAATAATTCTAAACCGACCCCCCCAGAAAAAGTAGCAATTGCAATTGGTTGACCATTAAATAAATTCCTAAAATCATCTCCTGAAACGGATAGCCAAGCTATGAAGTTTGAGAGAATGGGAGGTATTGAACCATTGTATTCAGGTGCGCAAATTATCCACTTTTCTATTGAGAAAAGCTTTTTTTTAATTTCTATTATTTCTATAGGAATATTTTCCTTGTTATGAATTCGTGGATTAAATAATGGAATATCAACAGTTGTAAGATCTAAAATTTCAGCACTGAGTTTAAGTTCATTGCTTTTATCAAGAAATTTTTGTGAAAGTTCTAAATTTTTGCCACAACTTGCCGAAATGATTATTAAATCTTTTGAATCAGTCATAAATTAAATAAATTAGTTTAATAGTTAGCACCACTTTTACGGTGATGAACAGCAGTAAGGCTATCGGATTTTAGTACATTGCCGTGTAGAACCTCAGCATATATTAACCAATGATCCCCACACTCCATCCGATCTTTGACAGAAGCATCTAACCACGCCAATGAATCAGGAATTATTACTTGATTATTAGGTGTTAGTTCAATATTTAGACCTTCAAATCGATCTTCACCAGGTGCAAAAGGCTTTGTAAATCTTTTTAAAGGCTCTTTAAAATCTTTTTCACTCAGAATATTTAAGGCGAAGGAGTCACCTATTTGGAGGAGTGATTCCACTGATCTATCTTTTGCGACTGCAATACTTAATCCTGGAGGAGAAAAACTTGCTTGACTAACCCAAGATGCAAGCATAGCTCCTTTTACATTATTTTCATCTTTCCCTTTGGAGGCAGTAAGAACGCATAAAGAACCAAGTACTCTTCCAAGAGCCTGAAATGTTGGATCTGTTTTACTAGATATCATTCCAGTATCTGATTTTCTAATTTTTTGGTTTGCTTTTTTTACAATTTTTCTACCAAAATGCGTACCAATTTCTTCAAGCTCTTTTATTTTTGGTTTATTAGGGCTAAATTTTATTCTTATTGGATTAAAACTGAATTTAAAGCCACCATCTTTTAATTTTGTTTCAAGCAAATCTATTGCTTCTCCACTCCATCCGAAACTACCAAAGATGCCTACAGGTTTATCTCTATTACCCTCTGATAACAGAGTTCCAAGAGCACTGACGATTGGAGTAGGAGCGTGTCCACCCAAAGTAGGCGAACCGATTAGATACCCATCAGCATTTTGAATAGATTTTATAAGTTCATCATTTGATGTAAATTCGCAATTAATACTTTCAACCTCTACCGAAGTTCTATTGATACCTTTTGCTAATGCATCACCTATTGAAGCTGTATTTCCGTATGCACTAGCGTATATTAAGGCAATTTTGGGATTATTTGTTGAAAGATTTTCTCCCCATCTAATGTAGTCATTTAAAAAGCTTTTTAAGCTATACTCTATAGCTGGTCCATGGAGAGGGGCGATACTTTTGACTTCTAGTTCAGAAATTTTTTCTACAATAGTTACGATCTGATTAGACATTGGTGCCATAAGACAATCATAAAAATGCTTTCTATCAATTTCTGTACTTATTCGGTTGTTCTCAGACCAATTTTCACTTGCTATATGAGCAGAAAAAATTTTTTCACTTAAAAGTATTTCTTCATTACTTTCATAGACTATTAATCCACCGGGCCAGCGAGCAGTTGGTATGGGAATAAGTTTTAAAAAATTGTTTTCTAGTTCTAAACTAAGCTCTTTTTTTATGACGTTGATTAAAGGTAATTTAATGTCAATAAAATTTGTTGAATTTGGATTTCTTTGATTCCAAAGTTCGCTAATAAGCTTAAAGCCAGGATTCGAGCAAGTGATAGTTATGTCGATAAATTGTTTACTGATAGTTTTTATAGTTTCAATAATCTTGGGATTTATATGACCCGTAATAATATTAATTTTGTTTAAGTCAAATACCTCAAATAAGCTTGATATTATTTTATTTATTGATTTTGAATATCTTGTTTCAGGAGGGTGAATTATAAAAAGTTCTTTATTACTTCTTATTAGAAAAGTGTTAAAAGATGTTCCTTTTTCAAGATTAAATTCAAGCTCGAATCTTTCTTTATTTTGATCTAGGAATCTGATGCATATAAAATTTTCATTAATTTCAAATGTTGATAAGTCTTCATTTTCTAAAAGTAAACTTGTATTAATTTCTGACATCTTGGAAGATTTATTGTTTAGTAGTGGTTTGCAACTTTCCTATGATGAACTGCTGTTTTACAGGATAAATCTGAGACATTTCCATTTTCAACTATACCGTAAATAATCCAATGATCTGGAGTTTCCAATCTTGAGCTTACTTTGCAATCTAAGAACGCAAGAGAATCGGATAATACTGGTCCGCCATCTGCGATATTGGTTACTATATCTACTTCAGCAAATCTGTCGGCTCCAGGTGCAAACCTTTTTAAAAAGTGTCTAAACATTTTTTGATAGTTATCTTCTCTCAAAATGTTAATAACAAAACCTTCGCCAACTTGCATATAAGACTCAATAGCCCTATCTTTTGCTACTGCAACTGTTATGCCTGGTGGGTTAAAACTTGCTTGACTAACCCAGCTAGCGACCATTGCACTTTGCCTAAATGTTGAACCTTCTCCTTGGCTGGCTGTAACAACATATAAACCTCCACTTAGTCTGCCTAAAGCTTTATCTAAATTTGAGTCAAGACTTTTCATTGAAGCAATGTTTTTCTTTTTGTTAATTAATTGTCCTAGGTCAGTTCCAGCTTCTTCAAATTGTTGATAAATAATAGGATCTGGAATCTTTTTAACTCTTAAAGGCGAAAAAGCTTCTCTTTGCCCTAATTCTCTTAATTTATTAGCTAAAGAATCTATGGGTTCATCATCTCCTCCAAATGCATCATAAACTGCAGTAAATTGTTTAGGTTTTAAAGCAGCAAAGAGAGTACCAAGGGACTCTTTTAATTCATTGTCTGAATTAACTGGCCAGGTTGGAACTACTACTGCTTTAGATTCTGAAATTAAGGCTGTTAACTCTTGGGAATCTGAAGATCTTAAATCAATTAATTGAACCTGTGCATCTGCTTTACTTATGCCGTGAGAAATAGCTTGACTAAGTCGATCACAATATCCATAATCGCTTATATAGCAAACAGATACAAATTCATTACCTTTACTTTTATTACTACTCCATTCAAGATATTTTCCTTTCCAAAAATTGACTTGATTTTGCAGCAAAGGTCCATGACCAACCGCTATAGTTTTTAACTCAGGCAACTTATCTATACGCTTAATAGCTTGAAGAACGCTTCTCGCGTTTGGGCCCATTAGGCAATCATAGTAAAAACGGAAATCATCATATATTTCTCTCTGATCATTATCAAAAAATTCTTCAGAGCAATAATGAAGTCCAAAGGCATCACATGTGTAGAGAACATTAGTTCCGTGATCATATGAGAAGATTGTATCTGGCCAATGTAAATTTGGTGCACTAATAAATTCAATATTATGATTTAATCCACTTTCAGGATTTGTCCCAAGATCTAAAAATTCTCCACTCTTAACTTCTTGACGCTTGAAAGGAACATGTATTTGGTCTTCTATAAATTTGAGTGCTAATTTGGAACCCACAACTATAATCTCATCATTTAACTCTAAAAGATTACCTATTAATCCAGAGTGGTCAGGTTCTGTATGACTTGTAATTAAATAATCAATTTCTTGAGGATTAATTTCTTTAACTAATTCTTCGAACCATATCTTCTCAAATTTTGAGTGACTAGTATCAATTATTGCCTGTTTTTGACCTTTAATGATAAAACTGTTGTAGGTAGTTCCATTTCTTAAACCAAACTCAATATCAAATCTACTTCTATCCCAATCTAAGGATCTAATGGCATAAGAATCTTCAGCAAACCTTTGAGTTTGAACTGACAACCTATTATCGATTTGTGCCAATTTCGAATTACTTGTTTGCGCAGAGGTTATCATAGAATGATTAGCTTTATAAAATAACTTTAGTTATATAGAATATAAATCCGCGTGATTTTTTTTGTGGAATTACCGAAACTACGCTCTTATTTATTTTCACTCTCTTTATTCTTGATAAATGACATCTCAACTAATTAAAAAGATAGTTACTGGAGATGAGATAAGAAATGCTTTTTTAAAATTTTACAGTGAAAAATTACATAAAATCATTCCAAGTTCATCTTTGATTCCAGATGATCCTACGGTTATGCTCACAATTGCTGGAATGCTACCTTTTAAATCAGTTTTTTTAGGTTTAAAAGAAAGACCATCAAAAAGGGCCACATCTAGCCAAAAGTGCATCAGGACAAACGATATAGAAAACGTTGGAGTTACAGCTAGACATCATACTTTTTTTGAGATGCTTGGTAATTTTTCCTTTGGAGACTACTTTAAGCGAGAGGCTATTCAATGGGCTTGGGAATTAGTTACTAATATTTATCAACTTTCTGCTGAAAATATAATTGTGAGTGTTTTTAATGAAGACGGAGAATCTGCAGAAATTTGGAGAGATGAAATTGGTATTCATCCAGATAGGATAGTGCAACTAGGTGAGAAAGATAATTTTTGGTCATCTGGCAAAACAGGTCCATGTGGACCTTGTTCAGAACTTTATTATGATTTTCATCCTGAAAAGGGTCTGCAGAATATTGATTTAGAAGATGGAGATCGTTTTATTGAATTTTACAATCTTGTTTTTATGCAATATAATCGTGATCCTAATGGAAAATTGACAGATTTAAAATTTAAAAATATTGATACAGGAATGGGTCTTGAAAGGATGGCTCAAATACTACAAAAAAAGCAAAATAATTATGAGACAGATTTAATTTTTCCTATCATTCAAAAAATTTGTGAGATTGCAAATATTGATTATTTTTCTTCAGATGATAAAAACAAAATTTCTTTAAAAATCATTGGAGATCATACAAGAGCTGTTATTCATTTAATCTCTGATGGAGTAGTAGCAAGTAATCTCGGCAGGGGATATATATTAAGAAGGCTTATTAGAAGAATGGTCAGACATGGGAGATTATTAGGTATAACAAATGAATTTTTACCCCATATTGCTACTGTCGGGATCAACTTAATGCAAAATAATTATCCTGATTTAAAAAATAATAATGATTTAATTTTGAATGAGATAAATATTGAAGAAATAAGATTTAGGGAAACTCTTGAAAGAGGAGAGAAATTGTTAGATGAGTTAATTTCTTCAGGGCAGAAATTAATTTCTGGTTTTAAAGCTTTTGAACTTTATGATACTTATGGATTTCCTCTAGAACTTACTGTAGAAATTGCTGAAGAAAACTGTATAAGTGTAGATGTAAAGGGTTTTGAAGAAGAAATGAATGCACAAAAAGAGAGAGCTAAAGCTGCTTCAAGTAATATTGATTTGACATTAGAGGGATCATTAGAGCGAGAAATAGACCTTTTTAACAAAACTGTTTTTAATGGTTATAGTTCACTTCTTTCGGAAGCTGAAATAAAGGGTATATTCTTGGATTCAACATTAGTTAAACAAGCAAGTGGAGGTCAGAAAGTTTTAATTGTTCTTGATCAGACAACTTTTTATGGAGAATCTGGCGGGCAAGTTGGTGATATTGGAACGATATTTTCAAAAGATGTAGAGGTCTTGGTTGATAATGTTATTCGAAAGAAAAATGTTTTTTTACATTATGGAACGATCAAAAAAGGAATATTAACTATTGGACAAAAAGTTAAGACTAATGTTAGCTCCTCTAATAGAGCTAAGGCTGCTGCAAATCATACAGCTACTCATTTATTACAATCTGCACTTAAATTAGTTGTTAATGAAAGTGTTGGACAAAAAGGTTCATTAGTAGCCTTTAATAAATTACGATTTGATTTTAATTCCTCTAATCCTATTTCTAAAGATCAAATTTCTAAGATTGAGATTTTAGTTAACTCTTGGATTATGGAAAATCATGCCCTAGAAATAAAAAACATGTCCAAGAGTGAGGCTCTTGAAAAGGGCGCAGTCGCCATGTTTGGAGAAAAATATGATGATGAAGTGCGCGTTGTTAATGTGCCAGGAGTTTCAATGGAACTTTGTGGTGGCACACATGTTAAAACTACATCCGAATTAGGTTCTTTCAAAATAATTAGTGAGGAAGGAATCTCAGCCGGAGTAAGAAGAATCGAAGCATTATCAGGCCAATCAGCATTAGACTATTTCAGTGATAGAAATGCTTTAGTAAATCAACTAAGTGATTTGTTAAAAGCAAATCCTAATCAACTTTTTGAAAGGGTTAATAATTTGCAAGCAGAGCTTATTAATAAGAATAAAGAGATACAAAAAATGAAAGATGAGATTGCATATTTTAAATACTCTTCTATAAAATCATCCGCAGAAATAGTAAATTCTTTTTCAATTTTAGTAAATCAGATTGATGGCTTAGATGGCAATTCTTTGCAATCTGCAGCACTTAATTTAACTTCTCATTTAGGAAATAAAGCAATAGTTATTCTTGGGGGAATACCAAATCCAGAAAATAGAAAATTGTTATTTGTAATTTCTTTAGGTGATGATGCAGTAAAAATAGGATTGCATGCAGGTAAATTAATTAATGAGATTGCAAGAATTTGTTCGGGAGGTGGAGGAGGAAAGCCTAACTTTGCTCAAGCAGGTGCTAAAGATATTGATCAGTTAAGTGTTGCTTTAGATTATGCTAAAAATCATTTGCAAAAAACATTAGATTGTCATTCTGATAAATAACTGCTTTTTCTGAGACTAATTTCGATTTGATCCATTAATTTCCTTGCTTCTTCAATAGTTAATTTTTTTTGATCAATTGCTGATTCAGTATTAATTCTTATAGATTCAACCAAAGAAGCTGAACTGTAATCTAATAATTGTAAAATTTCAGATTTACTTTCCTCTTTAATAATATTTTTGACCTTGTATGAATTATCTTGATTTATATCTATATGAACAACGTTTGTATTGCCAAATAAATTGTGTAAGTTTCCTAATGCTTCTTGATAGGCTCCAGTCATAAAAATTCCAATTAGATAATCTTTATTTTCCTCTGGCTTATGTAAATTAAGTAATGATTTAATTTTTCCATCATCAATAAAATTATTTAGTTTTCCATCTGAATCACAAGTTAAATCTGCAAAGTTGCCTTTATAGAGCGGTTCCTCTAAGTGCCTATGAATTGGTATTATTGGAAAAATCTGATTTATTGCCCAGCTATCTGGAATAGATTTAAAGATAGATAAATTTGCATAATATGTTGATGCAAGAGTTTCTGCAATTTCAGATAAATCAGGGTGATTCATTTCATCATTATTCAAGCTAATAGAAATTTCTTTTGCGCAAGCCCAAGTAAGTTCTTCGGCATAAGCTCTTTCTGCCAAACTTAAAAATCCCAATCTAAAAGCGACTAAGCAATCTTCTTTAAACTTTTTTGCATCATTCCATAGTTCAATTATTTGAGATAAATTTATTTTTTTATTTTTAAGTTTTTTTAATTCATAGAAAGTTTCAAGTAAATTTGAAATTATTAATTGTTGATTTTTTTTATCAAAATTATGTAGTTTGGAACTGACGCGGCTTGTTCCTAAGACATTAAAAATTAAAACTGAACAATGACTAATTATTGCTCTTCCACTTTCTGAGATTATGGTTGGATGCTTGATATTATTTAGTTCACATGAATCCTTAATAGTTGCAATTACATCGTTTGCATAATTTTGAAGAGAATAATTAGTAGAGGTGTTGGAAGAGGTTTTAGTTCCATCAAAATCTATCCCTAATCCTCCCCCAACGTCGATATATTCCATTGGGGCTCCTAGTTTGCATAGTTCAACATATATTTGACTCGCTTCTTGTAATGCGTCTTTGATTACAGCAATATCACTTATTTGACTTCCTATATGAAAGTGGAGCAATTTCATTTCGTTGATCAGATTTGCTTCTTTTAGTTCTTTTATTGTCGACATAATTTCTGGGATTGATAATCCAAATTTGGAATTATCTCCAATAGATTTACCCCACCTACCACTACTTTTACTTGATAACTTTGCTCTAATTCCTATCAATGGAGTCGCTTTAAGTTCTTGAACTGCTTTAATAATTCTTTTTACCTCATCTGGTTGTTCAATAACTATTATTGGGTTTTTGCCGAGTTTTCTGGCCAATGTAGCAATCTCAATATATTTCTTATCTTTATATCCGTTGCATATTAATAATGAATTTTGGTTTTCAAGAAGTGCAAGGCCAATTAATAGTTCTGATTTACTTCCTACTTCTAAACCAAAATTCCATTGGCTACCAAACTCTATTATCTTTTCTAGGACGTTTTTCTGTTGATTACATTTGACAGGAAAAACGCCTTGATAAATGTTCTTATATTTATAGGTTTTTATTGCTTTTAAAAAAGAGTCATGTAATGCATTTATGCGATCTTTCAAGATATCATTAAATCTTATTATTAATGGAGGTTTTATTTCTCTACTTTTAAGTTCTTTGACAAGCTTAAAAAGATCAATCTTATTTTCAGATTTTATGTTTTTAGTTACTGATATATTTCCTTTGGAATTTATAGAAAAATATTTATCTCCCCATTTGTCTATGTTGTAAGTCGAAATACTATCTTCAATAGTCCAAATATTCTTTAATTTTTTTGGCTCAGAATTGGTCAATTTATGTCTTAGTGATTAAAAAATGTTTTTGAAAATAACTCAAAACAATATCTTTTATTTTAATGATTACTTGCCAAGTTACCACCCAAAAGTTGAATATACATAGAGTGATTATTAACTAAATGACCAAAGAGAGAACCTTTATTGCAATCAAACCAGATGGAGTTCAAAGAGGATATGTTTCTGAGATTATTGGCAGATTTGAAAAAAAAGGATTTAAATTGGTTGGATTAAAGCAATTAATTCCCTCAAAAGATCTTGCTCAAAATCATTATGGAGTACATAGAGAAAGACCCTTTTTTGGTGATTTAGTAGACTTTATTTCAAGTGGTCCTGTTGTAGCAATGGTGTGGGAAGGCAAAGGAGTTATTTTGAGTGCTAGAAAACTAATAGGTGCAACAAAACCTCTGGAATCAGAGCCTGGAACAATTAGAGGTGATTTAGCTATTGATATTGGGAGGAATATTATTCATGGTTCTGATGGAGAAGATACAGCAAAATTTGAAATTGATCTATGGTTTAACGAAGAGGAATTATGTGAATGGGAAACTTCTGATTCGAAATGGCGCTCTGAAAATTAAAATTTAAATTGCAAATCTATCTAAACTAAATTTTTCTAAAAAGCTTTTTTCAATTTCTTTGAGATTTTTATTTTGAACTATTTTCAAAAGGAGATCACTTGTTATTGCAGAAAATAAAACTCCATTTCTGTAATGTCCTGTAGCTATAAAAAGATTTTCAATTTTTGATTTTCCAATTATTGGTTTTAGATCTGGTGTGCAAGGTCTAAATCCCCACCAATGTTCCATTTGTGGCCAATTAATAGCTTCTGGCAATAAGGAGCGAATGCCTTCTTGCAGTTGTTTTATTCCATTAGGAGTATTACCCTGATTAAATTTTGCATCTTTTTCAACTGTCGCTCCAACTATAATAAGTCCATCATCACGGGGAACTAGATAAGTTTTTGGACCAAAAATAACTCTTTTCAAAAAATTTGTTGGACCTTGTATTGATAGCATTTGTCCCTTTATAGGAAAGACTGGAATCTTTTTAAAAATTTTTTTACTCCAAGCACCGCTGCATATAATTGCTTTTTCGCAGTTAATTTTTTTTAGTTCCCCAGTGGCACATAAAACTGTTGCACCTGTAATTTTGTTTTTTTCGAATGTCAAATCCTCTACTTCTGATCCTTCTTGAAATTCGACTCCATGCAAGGAGCATGCTCTCTCAAGAGCACGCATCAGTCTTCTTCGGTTATCTATTTGACCATCTTGTTCAAAAAGTAAACCATGTTTCCAAATAGAATTCATTCCATTAATTTCTGTTTGAAGATCTTTGTGATTTAAATATTTTCCATATTCATAAGTGGGAAACTCTTCAAGATCTTCTTTGTTTTTAAAAGGAACTACTATGCCACATTTTTTTAAACCGCATTTAATATTACTATCTTGTTCAATACTTCTTATCCACTTTGGAATTAGACTTTGACTTTCTTGGCCAAATTTTAGTAATTCATCTTCGAGCCCTTCGGCATGAGTAGCTAACATTCCTGCAGCAACAAATCCAGCTGATTCATTTCTGTTTTTGCTTAAAACTAAAACTTTAAAGTTATTTTTAGAAAATTCATAAGCAATAGATAAACCTAAAAGTCCACCGCCAATTATTAATATTGAATTTTTTGTTTCTTGTGCCATTTAATAATTAATATTTTTATTTATGTTTTGGTCCTCTTTTCCTTTATATCCAATAATATTAATAAAGAGACTTTTGATAATGAACAATTTGGAATCTTGGGAAGCTGTGATTGGTTTGGAAACTCATGTACAGCTTAATACAAAAAGTAAAATATTCACATCTGCGTCAACAGTTTTTGGTGATGCACCTAATACGCATATAGATCCTGTAGTTTGTGGGTTACCAGGAACACTTCCAGTTTTGAATGAGACTGTTCTTGAGTATGCTGTAAAAACTTCTTTAGCATTAAATTTAAATGTTGCAGAACATTGTAAATTTGATAGAAAACAATATTTTTATCCTGATCTGCCTAAAAATTATCAAATCTCACAATTTGATGAGCCACTAGCTGAAAATGGCTGGTTAGAGGTTGAAATAATTGAAAAGGACAAAGAACCTTATATCAAAAGAATTGGTATAGAAAGGCTACATATGGAAGAAGATGCCGGAAAACTAGTCCATTCAGGTAGTGATAGATTAGCTGGCTCTAAATATTCTTTAGTTGATTACAATCGTGCCGGAATAGCACTTTGTGAGATTGTAAGTAAACCAGATATTAGATCAGGTAAAGAGGCATCTGAATATGCTTCAGAGATTAGAAGAACAGTTAGATATCTAGGAGTATCAGACGGTAATATGCAAGAGGGTTCATTACGCTGTGATGTCAATATTTCAGTTAGAAAAGGACCTAATGCTCCTTTTGGTACCAAAGTGGAAATAAAAAATATGAATTCATTTTCTGCAATTCAAAAGGCTTGTGATTATGAAATAGCCAGACAAATAGAAGTTTATGAAAATGGAGGAAAAATTTACCAAGAAACAAGGTTATGGGATGAAGCTAAGCAATTAACAAAAAGTATGAGATTAAAAGAAGGTAGCAGTGATTATAGATATTTTCCTGATCCTGACTTAGGTCCAATTGAAATAACAAAAGCTCAAAAAGAAATATGGTTTAAAGAACTACCAGAATTACCTTCAAAGAAAAGAAATAAATATGTAAGTCAATTTGGGTTGTCTGCATATGATGCAAGGGTAATTTCTGATGAAATAAGCATGGCAAACTTTTTTGAAGAAACAGTAGCAAATGGTGCCGATGCCAAACTAGCTTCAAATTGGGTAACAAGTGATATTGTGGGCTATTTAAAATCAAACAAACTAAGTTTTAGTGAATTAAAGCTTAGTCCTGAAAATCTTGCTGAAATGATCAGCATGATTTCAAAAAATATCATTAGTGGAAAAATTGCAAAAGAAATTTTACCTGAACTTATTCAAAAAAATATTTCTCCGAAAAAATTAGTTGAAGAAAAAGGGTTGGCAATGATATCTGATTCTTCAAGTATTTTACCAATAATTGATGAACTTATAAATGAATATCCAAATGAAGTTCAAGCATTTAAAAGTGGCAAAAATAAGTTACTTGGTTTTTTTGTTGGTCAACTTATGAAAAGAACCAAAGGTAAAGCTGACCCGAAACTTGCAAATAAACTTCTTATGGAAAAATTGAATAGCTAAAGCTTAAAGAATCTCTTTTATCGTATTGATCCATTTATTTTGATCATCTGAATTATCTAAAATAATATCTGAAAATTTTCTTTTTTCTTCAAAACTTAATTGTAAATTTATTAATGCAAATGCTTCTTTTTCGTTAATTTTATCTCTTGTGATAAGTCTTTTTTTTTGTAGTTCTTTAGGACATTTAACTAGCCATATTTCAGTGCAAATATCTTCAAATTTTGCCTCAAACAATAATGGAATAACCAATACTATAGTTTGATTATTTTTGTATTGACTGCATTCTTCTAACATTTTTTCTTTAATTAAGGGGTGAAGCAGTTTTTCAATCCATACCTTGCTTTTTGAATGTTTAAAAATAATGTTCCTTAAAAGTTTTCTGTTTATTTCCCTTTCTGCATTGTTCTTATTATCAATAATTTTATTTCCAAAATAATCTAAAATTTTTTTATATGCATATGTGTTTGGTTTGATTAATTCTCTTGATAAATGATCTGCATCTAATATTGGTATGTTTTTATGTTTTCTAATGTAATTAGTTATTGTTGTCTTCCCACTTGCAATACCTCCTGTTAAACCAATTCTTCTTTGGTTGTTTTTTGATTTTTGAATTATATCCATATAATTAATAATAATCTAATTACGTAGTTTCTTTAGTATTAAAGAGTAGTTAGTATGAATTTAAATACCAAAAAATTTGAGCCAGTTAGATTCCAATTGGTCGTTTGTTGATGACAGTAAGGTAACACCCAAGGGGTTTCTTTTTGCTGGGATATCTGCTGGTTTAAAAGCTTCTAATAAAAAAGATTTAGCACTAATACTCGCTCCAGAAGGAAGTATTTTTAGTGGGATGTTTACCCAATCAATAGTTCGCGCTTCTTGTGTGGATATTTGTGAGGAAAGGATTAAAACAACTTCAGGTTTTGTGAGAGCAATACTAATTAATTCTGGTCAAGCAAATGCATGTACAGGAAATCTTGGCATTCAACATTTTCAAATTGCCACAGGAAAGATTGCGGAACTTTTAGGAATA
>QCMG01000014.1 GCA_003213955.1 Prochlorococcus sp. AG-418-M08 | reverse complement strand
TATTTTTTCTTACTTCTTTGTGGGCTAGTTTTGCTGGATATATAAACAAAGTTTTTAATGAAATTTTTAAAAATAATCTAAATGTAAAAAAAATAATATTTTTATCATTATCGTTAGGATTTATTTTTTCGTTTTTAGTAATAGCAGATTTTAATTTATTAAGTCATTTCTTTGGGTTTAATTTTTTATCTTTCAAAATCCTTATCCCTTTACTTATAACTATTATTTTTATAAATTTCATAAATATAAAAGACTTTAGCCTTGAACTATTTTTGTTCTTTAATCAATTAAGAAAATCATTGAGAACCTCGCTAAAAGAAAGAGATATTCTTATAAGTTCACTTTTACTTGTAGTTACTATCCAAAGTATATGTTTAATCATACGAGCTTTTTTGCCTTTGACTCATGGAGATGCTCTTGGACAATATTTTTACGACTCATTACAAATTTCAAGATTACAGGATATTAATTTAATTGAATTTTATGAAATAGGTATGGCTTTAAGAAGCGATTCATTGGCTTCATTTTTTGACGCCACATTTATTCAATTAACAAATAATTGGTCTTTATTAAGACTTACAAAATTAATTTCTTTATTTTTAGTTATTTTTACCAGTATAGAAATGGCATTTAATTTAGGGGTTATCAATTTTAAAAAAAGCCTTCTTCTTATTTGTGTGATATTAACTTTACCTGATGTATGGAGTGTTTTTATTTCTGGAAAACATGATGGATATGTTTTTCTTTTTGAATTTATAGGAATTTACATAGTCTTTCTGTCAATCCTTGCTAAAGGGAAGATTTTAAAAATTTGCCTATCATTTTTTTCTGTTTTTATTGGATTTATTAGTGTAAGTATTAGACTTTCATCTTTATCGTTTTTATTAATATGTTTTTTATTACTAATATATTATCTATTTAAATATAGGGATTATTTAGTTAGTTTTAAATTAATTAAATTTTTTTCATTTCTACCTGTTTTTCAATTGAGTTTTCTTTTAATTACTTTGATCGTATCTTATATAATTTTTATAATTAACTATAAATATTTCGCAAATCCTTTTTTTTGGCTGTCTCCCCCTGGTTTCTTATCAACATTTTTTAAAAATAGTATTTATGAATTAAATTATGTTGAAATAAAGGAAATTTTATCATTAAGAAACATACCTTTAATTTTTAAGCCAATTGCTACTTATCTTTATGCAACTTTAGGACTTGAACCAATACGTCTTATTTTAACAAAAATTGAAAATCAAAATTATCTATTTTCAAAACTATTAGTACCTCTTAATTATTTTGGACCTAAAGGAATGATGGTCTCAATTCTTGCATTTAGCCCTTTTTCCTTACTAACTTTTCTTCATCTAAATTCTCTAAAAAATTACAAAAAATTTATTCTTGCAGTGCCGACTTTATGGATTATTATATGGACTTTATCTATTCCATATTCGCGCACTGCCATCGCTAGTTCTTTGTCTTTAGTAGTAATAGCTTTTTCAAGTCCAATGAGTTTTAGTAATTATTCTTTTAAGTCTTTTGCTGGATTTTTGAAAATTTTTATTTATTTTTACGGTATATTATGTATTTATTTATTTACAATATGGAGTGTATCTAATTTAAATGATTTACCAATTAATAATTTGATAAGTTCTAAAGAATATAGTAGAACATCTTTAACTCGAGATTATATTAAATTAGAAAATAATACTTTAGGAATTAAAAGAATAATCCCAAGCATCAATTTTGAAAATTCTTGGAAACAAATAGAGGAAAATAATCCAAATACAAATCTTTTTTTAATAGCACCCAAAGAGTTCAGTTACTTTATGAATAAGGGATTAATTATAAGGGATAGTTCAAACTCCCATATTAAAAAAATAAATAAATCATTATGCTTCTTTCTTGACTCAAGTCAAGAGTTGATAAAAAACGGTTGTTGAAATTTTATTTTCTAAATACGATTAGTTTCTGGCATGAATAAGATATTAAAGCTAAAGGGGTAATTAATATCAATGATGCGATATTTTTGGATAAATCTTCTGCACTAATAAGATCAATCAATAACCAATTTATGTTCCATAGTAAAATATTTAATAATACATATTTTATTAAGTGAGAGCTTTTTAAAATATTTACTCTAAAAACATTCTTACCATAAAAATAAAATCCAAATAAAAGATTGAATACTTGACTTATTAAGGTTGCATAAATAGTAGATAAAATTAATAATAATAATTGAAGTATGATATTAGTAATTAAAAAATTTATAAATCCGTAGAGTATAAAAAGTTTTTTTTTATTTTTTAATTGCATTTTTTTAATTAATTAATAATATTTAAATTTGTATTTAACTTTGTATTTAACTTTTTTCGAATTACTTTTTGCCATATCTTAATACAAGCTTTTTCTTCATATTTATCATTAATTATTGATCCTATAACAATAATCGATAAAGGCCTTTTTATGTTTCTTAGAAATAGATCCCATTCCATATTTATAAAATCAACATATTAAATTTATGGAATTTATAACTTTATTAATCTTACATTAAAATAATGTTCTAAAAGTTTTTTATAAAAATTATGATGAAAAAATTTTTATTCATCTTTCAAAAGATTATCAATTTTTTCAAGTAAGTTAATCACATTTATAGCCAAATTTAAATCTTTCATATTAAAGCTTTTAGACGATATGTCCTTTACAAATTCATCAATTAATATTTCTAATGGATTATTTCCTGAATTTATATCAATATTTTTTTTATCTTGATTAACATGATTTGTTTTAAGAGAATTCTTTTCTTTTATATCTTTATAGTTTATTGGATCAAAAATATATGAATTATTTTCATAATTTAATCTAAAAATTCTTGTTTTTTTCTCCATTAGATTACCAATATTAATTTCTGCATATTTTTCATTTTTGAAATCAAGAAATATTTTGAGGTTAGAGGACTCTATGCCATTTATAAAATCCTTTTTAATAGTTTTTGCTTTTATTTTTGTTGGATATTCACCCAGGATATCAAGACACATCGATAAATCATGTGGCCCCCAATCCCAAAGAGGAGATACATCTTTCCTAAACGGCCCATAATTTCCACCTATAGAGTAAATTGACTTTAAGTTGGTTTCTTTATGGATTTGTTTTTTTAATAATCTGTATAAAGGATGATAAAGGTATACATGATTAACCTTTACAATTACTTTATTTTTTTTTGAAAGCTCTAAAAGTGATTTGGCATCTCTTAGGTTTAATGTAAGTGGTTTTTCAATAATGACAGGTTTTCCATTTTTAATGGCTTCTGATGCAATTTCAAAATGCGTTTTAGGAGGAGTAGCGATAATTATTCCATCAATTTCAGATGAAAGAGTTATATCATGCCAATTATCAGTTACTTTATAATCTTTTACTAAATTCCTTTTTTCTTTTAAATTTCTGCAAGCAATTATTTTTAATGAAACTTCCTTATATTTCTTTAGGGTATTTATATAATTCTTGCCCCATTTCCCAGCTCCTATAAGTCCAATTATTAGCTCATCGGACACTTATTGTTTACCTGTATATACTCTGTCAGACCAATTGATATATCTTTTAAGGCCCTCATCAATATCAATCTTGGGCTTATATTTAATTTGAATTTTTGCTTTTTGTATATCTGGACATCTTCTGTTGGGTTCATCTGCAGGATAGCTATCTGGGTAATCAACCTTATGATATTGAACTTTCTTTCCCAAAATAAGTTCTATTTTTTCAATTAGCTCAATTACTGAAAGCTCTGGTTCAGGATTTCCAATATTATATGCTTCTCCAGGGACACCATTTAAAATTACACGAATGAATCCCTCCATAGCATCAGTGATATAACAGAAGGTTCTCGTTTGATTTCCAGTTCCGTATATTTGTAATGGTATATTCCCTTTTATCCTACTCGTGAAATTTGGCAAAACTCTATAGTCAGTTTCTTGCATGCCGGGCCCAAAAACGTTAAATGGACGTATAGTATTTGTACATATACCTTTTAAATTGTGATAAATGTTGCATAAGGTTTCACCCACTCTTTTACTCTCGTCGTAGCATGCTCTAGGCCCGCTACAGGATACGTTACCTCTATAGCTTTCTTTTGTAGGAATGTTTTTTTGATCAGGGTCCCCATAAATTTCTGAAGATGAAAAAAAAGTAAGCTTTGCAGAATTTGATTCAGCTAATTCGAGCATATTTTGAGTCCCTTTTATAGCAACTTCTAATGTTTCTAGTGGATAGGCTCGATAATAGTATGGACTTGCAATTCCAGCAGCATGAATTATAAAATCAACTGGTTTATCTAAGGAGATTTTTTTTATAACATTATGGTTTATAAATTCTATATTTTTATAAATAGGTATTTCAGCACCCTCTTTACCTGAAGTAATTAAATTATCTAAGACTATTACTTTAACTTTATCTTTAAGAACTTTTTCATTTAGAAAATTAAAAATTTCCATAAAATATCTTCCTAAGAAACCTCTACCACCAGTTAGCAAAACAGTTTTGCCTGAGAATTGATTTGAAACATCGCTTAAATTCTCTACTATTTGCTGAATGTCATTTAATAATAAAAATTCACTCATTTTAAATTATTTGTAAATTTGGAAGGGGAATAATAAATTTACCTCCTGAATCAATAAATTCACGATTTTTTTTGATAATAGAATCTGCAAAGTTCCAAGCAAGAATTAATAAATAATCAGGCTTTAGTTCATTTATTGCAGAGGAGGGAAGAATTGGAATATTCAGTCCTGGACTAAAAAGCCCCTGTTTTAATGGACTATCATCAACTATAAAATCCAAAACATTTTTTTCAAGCTCAAACTCATACATAAGAGTTGTAGCCTTGGCCGGAGCTCCAAATCCAGCTATTGATTTATTTTGAGCTTTTATTTTATTGATAAAATTTCTGAGTTCTTTTTTTCTTTCTTTGATATTATTTGCAAAATTAATGAATGTTTCTTTTTTATTTAATGAAAGAGATTTTTCTAAATCTAGAAGATTTTGAACAGAATTATTAATTGGTCTTTTATCTTCAATATTCTTTACTACGCATCTAATTGATCCTCCATGAGTATTGACTCTTGAAGCATCAATTAATTCCATATCATGTCTTTGAAAAAATTTAACTAAGGGTAATACAGAATGATATGAAAGATGCTCGTGATAAATAGTATCGAATAAAGTTTTTTGATAAACATCTACCAAATATGAAACTTCAAAAATAAATAAACCTTCTTTTGATAACAAATTTTTTACTGCTTTTGTGATGCCTATTAAATCATCAGAATGAGCAAAAACATTATTAGCAGTAATTAAGGAAGCCGTTGAATATTGTTCCTTTATTTTGATCGAAGTATCTAAGTTAAAAAATTCATTTATCGTATGAATTCCATCCTCTTGTGCTTTTTTTGAAATTTCAATTGCTGGGTCAACTCCAATTGTTGAATAACCCATTTTTTGAAAAAATTTAAGTAAAGTCCCATCATTTGAACCTATATCTAGTATGTAATTTTTTGGTGAAGGCTTATAAGTTTCTATTATGGTTTTGGCATAATTTGAAAAATGTTCAACAAAAACTGAGGAAGTACCTGATACATAAACATAATTTTCAAAAAGTTCAATTGGATTAACAACTTCTATAAGTTGAACATGAGTACAGTTTTCGCAGTAAAACAACTCTAATGGATATTTTGTTTGTTCATATTTCGTATTTTCTTTTGATACGAAAGCATTAGCAGGAGGAGTTGAAGCTAATTTAAGTATGGAAACAATTTGTGAAGATCTACATAATCTACATACTGCCTTTTTTTCTGTTTTCATTTTAATCTTCGGGATTCCAAGAAATTGAATTACTAGGGTCAATTAAGTTTGTTCTAATAACGTCTAATTCATATGTTTCTTGATCGCGAGGGTTTCTTGAGAGGGTTAAAAATAAAGTATCCTCAGGAAATTTCATACAATGTTCAACCAAAGGGGGAGTAAAAACCATTTTACCTTTTTCTACGATAAGTAGTTCTGGAGCTTTATTTGAATTTAATTCTTTATGGTAATATTTTATTTTTCCAGAGATTACATAACAGTAATGCCAGTCTGTTTTATGGTAATGATTAGCTCTTAAAGAACCTGCTTTTGAATGAATCATAACAGCACTTTTCATTATTGAATCAACCAAAGGCTGAATCGATCCTCTTAAATCAATAAAAGGTTTTTCTAAATTGACTAATGGATTTTTTGGCCAATCCTTCATCTCTTCATCTGTTAAAGGTGTAATTTTTGAGGAAGCCATAAAGTATTTTAAAATTAACGAAAAATTCTTTTTAAGATTATTGTTAATAAAACAGTTATAGCATTATGAGGTCTTATTTTTTTACCTTCTTCATATGTTCTTCCATAATAATTAACTGGAACTTCATAAAAAGAACTACTTTTTGATACTATCGTTGAAAGTATTTCCGCGTGTTGTTCCCATCCACTTGTTAATAAGTTATTTGGATTTATTAAATCAGCTTTAAAAATTATGTAACAACTGTAAATATCAGTAAAAGTAGTATTATTCATAATATTAAATAAGAAAGTTATAAATTTATTCCCTACTTTGTGCCAAAAATAATAAACCCTAGTCAACTGAGATGCCAATAATCTACTACCTATTACTAAATCAGCATCAAAAAGCAAAACTGGTTCAAGAAGTTTTTTATAATCTTTAGGTTCATATTCAAGGTCTGCATCTTGAAATAATATATATTGTCCAGATGCTTTCATAAGCCCTTTTTTTACCGCTTCTCCTTTGCCACTATTTTTTGAAAGTTTAATAAGTTCATCAAATAAATATTTATTTTTTTCTAATAAATTTAATGTTTTATCAGTTGAACAATCATCTATTACGATAACCTCTTTATTTACTCCCTCAATTTCAACTTCAGAAACTTTTTCTAAGATTTTTATTATGGTGTTTTCTTCATTATAAACAGGTACAATTATCGAAAGTTTTATCATTTAAAATGTTAAAAGTTTTAAGGAATACGATATAAATTTATGTCTGTATTTACTTTATAATATAAATATTTAAAAGGGAATTTAATTTCCAAAAAAATAACTATTTTTAATTTATATAACCTAAAAATATTATTCATGAATTTATAATGTTAAATAGAATTCAATAGAATGCCAATTTGTAGTAACTATTAAAAAAATTATTAAATGCAAAACGAACATAATTCAGAATATTTTGGTAACCAACAACTCATAGATATGGAAGTAATGAAAAATTATAATTATTCGATAGTAAAAAATGCTTTTAGGAAAATAGGAAATAATTCTTCTGAAGTTATTGATTTTGGTGCAGGTATAGGTACATTATCTTTAATTTTCAGAAACAAATTTGGATTAAACCCATTGTGTATAGAAATTGATAAAGAAAATAATAATATTCTTAAAAATAGGAAATTTAATTGTGTTAAGGATTTGAAATCCGTTTCATATAAACATGATTTTATATTTTCTTCAAATGTTTTAGAACATATAAAAGATGACACAAGTACTTTAATTACAATAAGAGATCATTTAAAAATTGGAGGACGAGTTTTTCTTTACTTGCCAGCAAAAATGTGTTTGTGGACATCTTTAGATGAGGCAGTTGGTCACTATAGGCGATATGAAATTAATAGCTTAAGAAATAAATGTAATTTGTTGGGATTTAAAATTTTAGAAATATATTATGCAGATTGCTTAGGATTCTTTGTAACACTTATTTGGAAATTTATTAACAAAAAATCTAACCATCATTTTGCTACTAAAAAGTCTCTGATTTTTTATGATAAATATATTTTTCCTGTTTCAAACTTTCTTGATAAATTAGGAATAAAATATCTATTTGGAAAAAATATCGTATTAGTTGCAGAAAAAATTTAAATATTAATAACTAAATGAGTTTCAAGATGAATTTAAAATCTTTTATTTTTGTAATCTTAAAGTATCTAAGAAAAATTCTTCTAAAAATAAGATTTAATTAGTATTTAAAAGTTTTTACTATATTCTGAAAGTTATTAATTTAGAAAATTCTTTAAAAGTTGATAATGTCAAAATTATTATTTATCCTTTTTCTATTTTTGTATTTTTTAAGCTATTTATCTTCTATTGATTTATCAGAAAAAATATAATCGATTAAAAAGATGAAAAAGTTTTTCACTTTCAATACCCACTTATAAAGAACAAGAAAATAATCCTGATTTTAATACTAATAATTAGTATTTACATAAGAATAGATTAATTAAATTTGGTAGATCCCAATATAAAGGGTTAACTTTTTTGGTAAGCTCAGAGAATAGAATTTATTATCTTTCTGAGAAAGGAACTGAAGTTTATGGCTAATATTGATAATTAAATTTATAAATATTAAAAAAAGAGGAAAAAATAGTGAAAACTTGTGTTTCTAGAAATTCAATACCCTATAGGAAACTATTAAAGAGATATAAATTAAAATTAAGAGCAAAAGAGGAAACTATAAAGGCAGCTCAAAAAAGATCTGCAACTTGGTCTGGTTTTAATATACTTACCAGAAAGATTCTATTAAAAATATAAATAAGCGGTCATGAAATATTTATTTGTATTTTCTGAAAAGTTTTACAGTTTTATTGAATTTGAGTGGAATTTATTAAAACAGCTAAGAAAAAAACGAAGAAAAAATATTATTTTAAGAGGCTCTTTCGCTCTTTTTAGTTTACTTTCGATTTTCTTTATATACTTTTTCCCACCTTTTATTTTTGGAATTTTATTAGGAGAGGGAATAAGATTTAGTATATTTTTTCTTTGGATATGGATTTTAAATTTGAAGTTTTTTTGAAAAAATAACCTTTATATATTATACCGATTTAAAATTTAGAATATATTTTTCATTTTATGCCCAAAATATTTAAGCAAAATAAGTTCGCTTTATTGGGAGCAAATATTTTAATTATTGCCATTTGGCTATCATTATCATCATTAGTCATGAATTTAATTCTTTTTGACGCTGCTCCTTTTTATATATATAAAATTAGATCTTTAATAAAGTTTCTTCCCCCAATTTGGATAACTTGGTTTCTATGGATTAAAAGAGGTGGTTTAAATAGATAGAAATAAATCGGCATATTTACGTATTTACACTTAATCAAAATAAATTAAGATTTGTATGCTTACTTGAAATTTTTCTTGTGAGAATTAGGTAATGAGAGGTCGTTTACAGCTAAAAAACGATCTCTTTTTTTCTTAATAACCCTCTTATGAAATAAATAAGTGCCTACTAAGTTCCTTTAGCAAGCACACATAAGTATTTATTTAAAATAAGAAAATATTAGACCGGTAATCTACTATCAATTTCTACAACTCCTGAATCCATTAAACGACCAATTTTAATAACTAATGCCATGTCTAATCTAGAGAAATCCGATTGATTGTTAGCAATCCAATCTAATTCAGCTAGAGTAATCACTCCAATTGTATTAATTTTGAGAAAGAGTAAGCCTAAATTCATTATTTTAGTTAACTGCTTTTTTACCTTTCGCAATCATTAGTACTGGGACTAGTAAATATGCGAAGAAAGAAATGAGGAATATATCTAGATTCATTTTAAAAAATTCCAGGTATTATCCAGCCAAATAAACCATAATTTACAACTAGTGCGAAGAAGCCCATCATTGCCATTCTTCCGTTAGTTTTTTCAGCATTTTGCCAGTAGTTAGGTTTTGAGTTTTCCATTGAATTTGTAGTAATTGATTTAAGTAAGTCTTATACGAAGCCTGGAATTATTTGTCCAGTAGTTAGATATGCTCCAATTGCAGCTATGAGCCCAATCATTGCAAATCTTCCATTAAGTGTTTCTGCAACAACTTTTTCTTTTTCGATTTTTTTTGTTTTGATGTTTGTTTCAGTCATTTTTTTGTTTGATAAAATTAGGTTTTTAAATTCTTGTAATTAATTATTGGTTTAAGAGAACAATGTTACCGTGAAAGAAATTACTAGAAGTTAAATTCGCCTGATAGACTTATATGCTTTAATTAGCTTTTTATAAAGTTCAGGAGAAATTGGTTCCATTCTTAAAAGATTCCAGGAATGATTTGACCTGTTGTAATGTATGCACCAAGTAATGCTACAAAACCGATCATTGCCCATCTACCGTTAACCTTTTCAGCATTTTGAGGATAGCCTTCATATGAGACAGACTCATCAATATATGGACGGGTTTCAGCAGGAAACATATTCTGCCTTCCGCCTGATTCTGTTGTTACTTGTGAATTAGCCATTGCTAGTTATGTAATTGTTAATAAATGTAACATGAATATTAAGCAATGTAAAGTTAAAAGCGTTAAATGGCCGTTTTCTGCAGATTTTGTAACACTTTTAATACATATATGTCATAAAGTATGGTTATTTTTATAGCTTTTGTCTTGATCCTCAAGAAATATTTTGATATTTTGAATGGTCTTTTTTCTTGATGATTAATTATTTGTCGATAAAAATTTAGTTTTAATGTATTCCAAGCTTATTAAGGTAAGCTTTCATCTACTGGATTGATCCAATCTTCTAATATATAAGACTCATTCTGGTTAGCCATAATTGTGTGATACTTTTGTCCATCCTTGTTCTTGTAGTTCATTCCATTTTTCCCAGGCTTCTTCTAGCCGGAATTTGCTTGTAGATTTTAACCCTGCTGGCTCTCCCAAATGATTTGTATAAAATAGATGTGTGAAGATCCTAGTATTGCTCTTTGGTGATTTTGTAGATCTTTCAAAGAAAATTAGTCTGCTACCCTCAGCATTAAGAAGGCAACCGTTGGGCGTATCAATACTACTGCCATAAGAAAAATTAGACCAAACATTAACCTCTCCAGCTGTCATTGAATAGATAATACACCTGTACTATTTGTATATTCTACTAGCTGTTTTGTCAATAGTTTTATTGGGTTAATTACTTATTTACTGCCTAGAAATTTCTTCTTTAATTATTAAAATAATTATTTTGATCAATTAACCACCGAGAGGGCTTAGAGTTTAAGCTTCAGAAAGTAACTTTAGCAATACAAGAAGTTATTGAGGATGTTTGCATGTCTGATAAGGAAGGATAGAATAAAAAATTAACTTTTATCAAAAAAGCAATAATCTTAAAGGGAAGGGAACTCAGTATTGAATTGGTTGCCGTACAGCGTTATTTAGTTAATTTTTAAAAGTTATAAAGGATTGCTATTATCAACTAATTCAAAAAACAATGAAATTTAATGTCCCCTGGAACAACAGATTTGTTACTTCTTATATTGGTTTTTTTGGGTCTACAAGTTTGGTGGATCATTCCATTAATTAAAAATAATATCAAAATTAATGAAAGTGACAAAGAATTAAGAAAAAAATTTGAGTATCTAGAAAAACTATACAAAAAATAAAATAAGCTTTAAGAAGAGCAGCTGTAGTGAGATATTCCTCCATTATTGAAGTATTCTTTTGGTTTAAGACGATCGTATTTTTGTGATATTTCCCAGGATTGTTCTTCGTATGGATTACTTAAGATAGATTGTAATTCTTTAATTAAGTTGTAATTCCCTTCGTCAGCCTCCTCATATGCAGGAACTATCATCCATTCACGCCAAGTATATTTTGGGTTTACCTTTTTCATTAATTGAGATATTTTTTTAGGGTTACTAGATGTGTTTATACAACCTTGCCATTTTTTAAGCCAATTATTCCATTTTTCATGCAGTTCTTCAGTTAGAGGTAAATAGAAACTATCTTTTAAAAAAGATATATTGTCAGGTATATGAGAAAGTTTTCTGAAGAAAATAGTGAAGTCAGCCTTAGAGATAACCATAAGATTGAAAAGTTCGTTGGTAAGAGTTGCGTTGTATTTTTTTAAACCAAGTTTTTTTGCCCATATTAATTGCATTTCTTTTTCCATTAATTTAGAAAAATCATTTTTGATTTGATCTAGTTTTTCTATGTCTTCTTTATTCTTTAAAAGTAATGGTTGGATAGATTTACAAAACATCTTAAAATTAATTTCGGCAGCAAAAGGTTGATTGAAAAATGAAAAGTGTTTTCCACCTCCAGTCCAGGGCTGAAATCTTGGGTCAAATAATTCACAAAAACCAAAAGGACCGTAATCTAGAGTAAATCCTCCTGCAGCACAATTATCGCTATTAAAATTTCCTTGACAATAACCAACCCGCATCCAGTTAGCTATTAGTGATATAAGTCTTTTTCTATATATATAAGCTAGTTTAATTACCTTCTCATTAAATGAGATACTAGGATCGATTTCTTCTTTATAGTTTCTATCTATAAGATGTTGGACAATAATTGTAAGCTCATTAAAAGCGTCATCATGTGAATTACTTCGAACTCTACGAGCGAAGAGTTCGAGATGACCTACACGCAAAAATGATGGTGCGACACGTGTAGTAATTGCGGCATGATTATCAACCATGATATCAGGCTCAAAATATTTAGAACCTTTTGTGTACCAAGGCCTTCTAACTATTTCTGTTCCTGATACATAGAGTGTTAAAGATCTTGAAGTTGGAATTCCTAGGGCATGCATAAACTCTTGTGCAAGAAATTCACGAACACTTGATCTTAGGACAGCTCGACCATCTGCACCACGACAATATGGTGTAGGACCTCCTCCCTTGAGTTGCATCTCCATTCTTTTCCCATTAAATAAACCTTCGAATACAGAAATTGCTCGACCATCTCCATATCCATCACCTGTTCCAAAAGGACATTGCTGTACATATTCAGTACCATATATAGACAATGCATACCCCGTTGCCCAACCAAAGTGATTAATTGGGGAATCTGCGACTTTTATATCGCCTGAAAAAAAACTTGAAAACTTTTTATCTTTTGTCAGGTCAGGACTTAATCCTAATTCTTCAAATAATATTGAGCTATGCGCTACATATTTTGGTTCTGGAATAGGTATTGGAATTACAGGAACATAATGACCTGAGTAAACTGGTCTAGGCTTATGATCATTACCATCATTTGTTGACTGAGGATCAGCTTTAAGAGAATTCACTAAAGAAAAATCTGCTAATTGTGAAAACTCAGAAAAGTTTTTAGTTTCTTTATATGTTGATGGTTCGGATTTTGGTAACATTAATTTTGCTGCTTATTCTTTATATAGAATTTAAATTGCCTGTTTATAAAGAATAATTATTACTTTTTTCTAATTTTATCAATTAAAATTTAATGTGATTTACTTTTCTATAAAAAACTAGCTGAATAAAAACTTAATCAAGGGTAAAATTTTAGGCAAAGAAAAAATCTTCGGTAAAAAAATTTTTTACATATTTTTTTAATAAAAATTCATGACATTTTTTAAGATTAGGTTTCTATATTTTTAGCCAATAACCTTAGCAAATACGAATACTTAGATGTATTATGCAATTTCTTAAAGCTAATATCTATCATCTGAGGTGAATTTAAATAATTAATTTTTTAAATAAAATGATATTTATTGTTGGTGCTATCAAGATACCCAGCCTTTTAGTAAGTCAAAAATACTAATAACTAATCCAAAAGCAATAATTGGAGGAGAAACCCATTTCATCATGAATTTTAAATATCTTGTCATTTTAATCCCTACTTTTGAAGTATAAAGTTCTTCATCAAACTTTCCAGGTACTACCCATCCCATAAAGAATGCGACGAGGAATCCTCCAAAGATAAGCAGTACCCCTCCAAAAATTGAATCAACAGTTCCAAGTATATTTAAATTTAATGCTGAGGGAATTCCTGCTAAAAACAGAAATAGAGTGATGATCAAGACAGATTTACTTCTTTTAAATCCAAATTTATCCATTAATGAAGAAACTGGAACTTCCAATAGAGAGACTGAAGAAGTAATTGCAGCAATATAAGCTAAAGCAAAGAAGGCCACAGCCACTAATCTCCCTGCAGTCCCATAAGTACCTAATCCTGTTGGTATGGAAATAAATAATGCTCCAACAGTTGATTCGGAAATGGCGTCACTTAATCCAAAAGTTAGAACTATTGGAAAAGTTATTAAGCCCGCCATTAATCCTACTAAGGTATCTAATGAAGCGACACCAATACTTAATTTAGGTAAATTACTTTTTTTATTTAAATAGGAGGCGTAAGTGACCATTATTCCAATACCTAAACTTAAAGAAAAGAATGCTTGAGTAAATGCATTTCTTATTGTTTGAGGGTTTCTTAGTTCTGTAAAGTCAAACTTAAATAAGAATGTCTTATATCCTTCCCATGCCCCTGAAAGGGTGGTGGCCCAAATTACAAGAAAAACTAGAATTATGAAAAGTACAGGCATAAAGAATCTAGTAACTTTTTCAATACCTTTTTTTATTCCCGATGAAACTATAATTGCAGTAAGTATAAGACTTAATAAATGTCCTAATAAAACGCTGCTTCCACTACTTATAGCACCAAAGAAATTCTCAGCTTCCCCTAGATTTTTTGGTAATCCAAAAAATAATGAGTGAAATAAAGTATCTGCAGTCCACCCCATTATCACTGAATAATATGAAGCTATACCTAAAGGGGCTATGAAGAAAAGTATCCCTAAAGGGTACCAATTCTTTCCTCCTAACTTAACTGGAGCAAGTAATGAACTTGCCATAGCGCTCCTTCCTAAAGCCATTTCAGCTACAAAAACGGGAAGACAAACGATTAAAACAATTAATACATATAAAACAACAAAAGCAGCTCCTCCACCTTGAGATGCCCTGTAAGCAAAGCCCCATAAATTGCCAAGTCCAACAGCACTACCAGCAGCGGCAAGAACAAATCCAAGCTTACTTGTCCATTGTTCTCTTTGAGAAATTTTCGAGTCCAAAATAAAAAACCATTTTTATAGTTGATTTATAACTCATATACAAAAATAATTAATAGTTATTTTGAATAAAAACTCACTTTTTAATATTTATGTATTTCCAAAATATTTAAGCTCTTTTAAAAAATGAAATATTAAAGTTATCTTGTTGACAATAGATTTAAAATCGTAAAAGTCTAATTCATTAATTTTATGGCTATTGAAACAACAGTTCTAGATTTTAAAATTAGTAATACATTTGAAGAATATGAAGCTTATATGAAATCACCCGAACAACAAGCAATGTTTAAGGAGATGGGTGTGAAGACTTTTTATATTGGAAAATCTTTAGCTGATCCAAAAAGAGCAATAGTAATATTTCAAGGTTCTGAAAATGTCTTATACGAAATATTCATAAATCCCGAAACAATTCCAATTGTTGAAGCTTCTGGGCATATTTATGAAGGAACAAAAATTACCCGATGGATCTGTTAAACCCATCATATGTCTGAATAATTTTGAGTTTGCTTTATTTTGTATGAATTATCAATTGTTAATAGATTCTTATTCTTTTGGTTCAACTCTTTCTAATCAAGAAATAGAACTTTTGAGCTTAGAACTTGAAACTCAGGTTATGAATATGAATATATCCAGAGATTTTGATTGTTTCAAGTCTGCCCCTACTCATATTTGCAAAAATCTTAATTTAAAAAAAGGAACTCTTTGGATAATGTGCCTTGCTGAAATTTTAGATATCCATAAACCTACAAAAATAGGCAAAACAAAAAGTTTCAAAGTATATGATTTACTTCTTGAAAAAGGACTTGTTTGTGGCTGAGAATGATATTAATGGTTAAAAATATTTATAAGATCATTTGGTAAATTTATTCTTAATCTATTTTAAAAGTCTAATAATGATTAATTCAGATAAATTATTTATTGAGAATATTGTTAACCAGACTAGGTCTAGTGAGAGAAAATTTAAGGAAGGAAATTATAAAGGCGCAATAGAAGATAAAAGAGAAGTAAAGTCACTATTAAACTCTAAATATTGTGATGAAGATATTATTAAAAAATTCAAAGAAGAATTATCTAATATATATGCTTCCAAATTTGATTTAATAAATGATCATAAATTAAGAATTGATGAACTACAAATAAATAAGATAGTAAAATTATTAGAACAAAAAAGTGATGAAAAATATCGTAAAGGAGATTTCAAAGGAGCTATAAGAGCATTGAGGAGATCAGAGAAATACTTCTCAAATAGAAACAAACCCGTTTGATTTTTCTAGAAAGTTCGTTTTCATGTATATATAGTTATTTCCCCATAGTAAATTTTATGATCATGCCTCAATCCACTTTGGAAAGTTTGTTGTTTTTTTTGGTGCTATCTCTAATAGCTTCTTATCTAGTAAAAATTAAATATGGTTCAAAGTTAAAAGTACAAAAATAGTTAATTGCATTGTTCTTTTTCATTGACATAAAGTTTTTTCTTAAAGAGATTATTCATAATTGATTTAACACTTTATGAAAACCTTAATCAATGTCTGAAAAAGAACAAATTATTTCCTTACTTTATGAACTTGCTACTCCACAAAAGATGGGCTCATTTTTTGTAAATAATGCAACTTCAGACTTCTTGTTTATAAGACCAAGTGGAAATCCTATTAGTGCAAAAGGATTTGAAGAAATGATGAACTCTGGTGATGTAGTTCAAGAAAAAGCTGAAATAACAAAGATACATAAGTTTGAATTTCTTAGCGTTGATGTAGCAATGTGTGTTTTTACGCTTGGAGCTAAATTTTATTACAAAGGAACTCTTAATGATGATTTGCCAACTGTAACTTCTATTTTTAAAAAAGAGGGAGTTAATTGGAAAATACATTGGATGCAGAGATCTTCTGGGGACTCCGATTTGTCTTTATGGGATTAAGAAATATTATTTAGTTAATCTATGGAATCTATATTAAAATTATCATTTTTAATGGCGGGAGTAATTTTGATATTCTTTTTTAAACTTCTTTTAATTATAAGTATTCCTTAGTTTCAAATACCAGAGATAGTGTAACTATCTTAAAAAAGTTTGTGCTGGTCGTTATGTGACAGGAGGGTTAGTTATCACTAAAGGAGCAAAAACGTTAAATTTTTAAGATCTAGAACTAAGAGGAATAGCAGATTTGTATTCAATAGTAATGAATTGCTAATGATGGAATAGGATCTATGAAAGGTTACAAATATAAATTAAGAGGAGAAGAAGATAAAGTTATTGCACAATGGATAATCTATTAATCTAAAAAAGGTTGGAACAAATAATTTTTAATTGCAAAATACATGTATTTTATTTATTACTCATATTTTCATGATTTTTAGTTCAAAATTTTAATTAATAATTCGTTTTAATGAAACCCAAATTTATTTTTTGTTTCAGTTTTCCATAAATTTGCTATTTCTGTTCGAAGCTCTTTAATCTCAGAATTTGATGAGCCTGATTCATGTTGATTTTATACAAATATTTTGGATATATTTTGATGCTTGTTCGATTAATATTGTTTTTTGATCTGGATTAGACATTTCAACTTTATTAAACACCGTTACAGTTAAAGCCACTGCAATCTAATACTCTAAGGATATTTAATACAAATTTATGAAATTCATAATCAAAAAAGAAAGCCCAAGTAGTGAAAATAGCAATAGCTGAAAATGCAAAAGCAGCGTATTGAAGCCAGTGAGTCCCCGTGCTATCAAGACCATTTTCATCAAAATCAGAATTACTCAATTTTCTAAAATTTTATTTTTCTATTCTAAAAAATATTTTTAATTAATGTTGAGTGAGAATTTGTACTGGATGAGTAATTTACAAAGGATATCTTTTAATGTGCTTTTATTATTAATTTATATTGATAAAGCCTTTCCAAAAAATAAGGGATAGAATGTATGAAAAAGAATAAGGGAGAACGAAAGATAAACTATTTCAATTTTAAAGGATATATAAATATTATTTGACCAGAATTAACTGAATCTTAAAAAGGTAAATCTTTAACATTTTTTTAAATTTAAAATTTATATTAAATGGTTTTTAATTATCCTTAATAAAAAAAATAGTTCTTTAGTATTTTTGGAGCATCATACTGATGTGTAGATAATTCTTTTATTAGAGAAATTAGGCATTTTTATGGGAAAAGATAACTACCGTATCATTTTACGCAATTTTTAAAACCCTCTATTTTTGCTAGTTCCTCAATAGTTAAACCAGTCTCTTTCAAAAGTGTTTTTTCAATATTGTCGATATTAAATTTATTTAAAGCACCTTTTTCTGAGAGTTTTATACATGTATTTTTATATTTTGCTTCTTTTATAACTGGATAAACAAACAAACCTAGCAAGGTTAAAAAGCCTCCAAAAGTTATTACTCTTCTATGATTTTTCCACCATTCGTAAAATTTATTAGTCATTAATAAAAGAAGTTTCTATTACTATAGTTATAGATGTATTTTTAATGAATTTTTTCTCTATTATATGTTCATATAAAAAGAGAATAACCTTAATCTATGAAAAAGAGATACTTGAAAACATTTCTATGAATTAATATATGTAAATGCAATAAGCTTTGACCCTGCATCTTGATTCGTGCCAAAATTCTTCACCTAATATAAGTGTAATTACTAATTAAATAAAAAAGTGAGACGATTGCTAATTAGTTCTTATTTAAAAAAAATATACTTGTAAATTTTATGAGTGTATATTCAATAAATTAATCAAATGAGAATAAAAAAAGGTTTTTGGGTATGGGGAATGTTTCCTTCTAAAGAGACAAATCTTTTAAATGAAATAAAAGCTAAAGTACAAAATTACTTAAAAAGCCCAGTTTTTGAAACTCACATAACTCTTACAGGACCTTATTTGAATATCGATAAAACTTTTTTAAACAAATTAAAAACTTTTGGAGAGAGTAATTCTGTAATTATGTTGAATGTCAATGGATACGATTTTAAAAAGGAAGTATTTAAATCATTTTATATCTCAATCAAAAATTCAAGAAGTCTTAAAAAACTAAGAAAGGATATTTACGAATTAAATAAATTTGATTTGGAAAATAATTATTCTCCTCATATTAGTTTGTCTTATGGAAATCATGAAATAAGCAAAAAAGAAATATTGATTTCAAAATTACCTGAATTAAATAAACCAATCGAAATGTCAAAAATTGCTTTAGTTGAAGTTGATGAGGATATAAATCTTTGGAAAATTTTAGAATGTTTTGATTTAAATTAAATTAATTAAAATTTATTGATAAATAAATTTTTATTCTTTGGTTCCTGATTTGTAACAAAATTAGTAAATATATTAAAGTCGAACCATGGTTATAGTTGAAGCAGAGGTTAAAATTTAATACCTAGAAAAAGATTTTAACTTTTAACAATAACTATCATCAATATTAATATTCATTTAATCAAGCCATAATAGCAGTAATTCAATAATTCATTATGAAAATTTTAGGAATTAGTAAAACTGAATTTATTAAGAGTATGGAAAATATCTTTTTTTTAAGAATACTAATTTTTGGCATCCTATTCGCTCTGATATTATCGATCACTCGATTTAACTATCAATGGCACGACTTGTACTATACCAATGATGGATTTACCATTTATTCATTCCTTAGGAATTTCATAAATGGATATGGAACATATGAGGGGCCAGATGCCCAATATTTGTTGGGTGTTCATTCTTTTATCACGCTGTTAATACTTTCACCTATCATTTACATCTTTAAAACGCCTTATATTCTGGGAATAGTAGTTATATTAATTTATTCAATAAGTTCTTATCTAGTAACCATATTGTCAAGAAATCATGGGTTGCCAAGATTTTACTCATATATTTTTGGTTCCATATTCTTTATTCAGGTTTTTTCATCTAATGGAATAGATTCAAAATGGTTATTCCAAGCAGACATTTTAGCCATCCCTTTAATAATATTCCTTTTCATAGCAGCTAAAAATAATAACAGTGAATACTTTCTTCTTTCTTTATGCATGATAATACTAACAAAAGAGGAATTTATACTTTGGTCATTATTTCTTGTCCCTCTCGCATTGCTATCTTCAAATTCAAAAATTCTGCTTAATGTTAAGGATTTTTTTAAGATGTGTTTTGTATATTTCGCCTCTAGTATTGTCTCAATATTAACACTAATTTATTATCGATCTATGAATGACGGTGCTCACGGCGCTCGTGAAATGTCAGGCATGATAAGTATTACAGATATTAATTATGCATCAATTTTTAAACATGTATTTTATCCCTTCACTTATTTGTTTGTATGGTTACTTTTATCATTAGTGTTAATAACAATATCAAAGCAATATCAAAAGAAGAACTTAATTGTTAGTTTATTTTTAGCAATATTCCTAATTTTACTGAGACTATTAGTTAACTCAATTGTTTATGGACATGCTAGTGGGGCAAGTTGGTCTACATTATCAATCCTTTCACCAGCACTTATTTGTACATTTATATATTTATTTTCTTCTGCTTATAATTCCAATAGCTTTATTTTCCACAAATCTATAACTAAACTAACATTTATTTTTTTTACGCTTACTCTTATTTTTGGAACTATTTTCAAACATTTTGATCTTAAAATGATTTCTTCCAAGACATTACAAACTTCAAATTATAATATCCTTAGCGATTTTAAGAGATATGTGCCCGATAAGAAATCGAATAATGAGTATTTTCTTTCTGATATGAATTTGATGTCGCCTTTCATGTCACGCTCACATTTGAATGTTGGATTTGCTTTGACTCAAAAGAAGAGATTTGATACTCTTATAAATAATGCTTCTTTTGCGGTATTAGATAAAAAAAATGACAGTTATATTAAAATGTCTAAGTTGTTGAGGCAATCAAACTGGAGATCTACAGAGGATCCATTTGGCAAAGGTTATATTTTATTCTTACCCCAAAACTAAATGAAGCAAATGTTTACTCCATTACGCAAGAAAAATAGAAATTAGTAAGACTAAGAAAAAATTTATTTAATTCATCCTAAAACTCTAAATGACTTTTCAATTTTTGAACTATTTGTACCCATTTTAAAATGAAAATATTGCAATCCTTAAACAGAAGAAGAAAACTAATATCAATAAATATAATTTTACTGATTATTTTTTTATCGACTCCTTCATTAATACTAAGTGCTTACAGTAAAATCAAAAAAAGTGCAGCTAAATATGAATTAAAAAGAGCAAGTTATCCTGCATTTAATGACCCTATAGTTGCGAAGAGAATTAGAGAAGAGCAAAGTTTGATAAAGTCCAAATATAATCCATTTACAGCATTTTTACCTAAATCTATTAAGGGTAACTATGTGAATATAGAGGGCAAATATTCAAGTAGAAAATCATATAATGATATTTTGGAAGACTCTACATGGTTTTTTGGAGGATCAACTATATTTGGACTAGATGCAGAAGATAATCATACAATTCCTAGCAAATTTGCTAAATTAACGAATTCAGGTGTTAAAAATTTTGGAGTTGTAGACTGGAATTCAAGGCAATCACTTAATCATTTAATAAGTATTATTGGTGATGGCAATAATCCAAAACAAATAGTTTTTTATGATGGTGTTAATGATGTTTTGCATGGATGCAAAGAATTTGCCCATACAATCCCGACTCATTCCATGACTAAGTATATAAGTGATAGAATTTCGAAAGAGAGGGATGTTATTAAATTTTTAAAAAATAAATATAGCCAAATAACTCAAACACTTTTAAGGCCATATGTTCTACTAATAAATAAATTATTACCTGAAGTAAATAAGGAAGCTTCTTATGGGAATAAAAAAAAGGGTAATTGTTTAAACAATCCTGTAAGGCATGAAGAGATTGCTACTCATCTTGTTAATAATTGGTATTTAAGCTATCAAATAGCTCAGTCTAAAGGTGCAAAGTTCTTAGCAATTTTGCAGCCCACAACATTTTCATCTTCTTCACCATTAGAGTATTTAATGGAAAAAGATCGACACAGAATTCATAAATATGAATTTAATAATGTTTATAAGGCTATTCGTAGAAAAATGAAAGAGGTTTGTATTGAAGATGAAGACTTCTGCTCATCAATTAAAGATGGAAGTAAGTGGTTAAATGTTGATTTTCCAGTATTTACAGATTTTGTACATGTTAGTCAAAAAGGAAATTTAGTAATTGCAGAAAGGATTTTTGGCATTCTTAAATAAGAAAATTAAAATAGTTTCAGAACCTAATCTAATAAGAGGGTTACCCAAATAATAGTATTTATAAGAACATCTTTTGTTAAGGAAATCTCTTGTCAATGAGTTGCCTTTAGAAATCAAGAGATATTAGAAAAACCAAAGTATTGAAAATTCCTAATATAAAAATTTATTCGATTTAAAACTCAAAAATAAAAAGCCAGCTGAGAGTTTCTAAACCTTTACTGGTTTTACAAATGCAAAAATTTTGTTTTATTTGAAAATTTAATAGTGCATTTAGAACATTAATAATCCGTTCTAAATTTATTTACTGGTGAGACGCATTTCTGAGCAATGGACAAGAAGGTATCTCAAAAAAAATACTAAGTTTGATCAATTCAGAAATTAAAAAAAAGAGAATTATTTTTAAGTCAATATTGAATTCATCTAAATTTAAATTTTTTTGAAAGATGTTAACAAATGTTATATGTATGGCTTGTTATAATTATTTATCGGGATTAAATTCAACTACAGTTGAAAAAAATTACTATAAAAATGATTGTTTAGAATGAAATTTACTGTTCCAATACTCTTAATGACTTGGAGAAGGCCTTTACAGACTTCTAAAGTTATTAAAGCTTTAAGTTTGATTAAGCCAGAAAATCTTTTTATTTCTTGTGATGGCCCTATCCCTGGTAATCCTGTAGAGAGTCAAAAAGTTTTAGAAACTAGATCAACTATAGAAAGAAATATTAATTGGAAATGTAATATCCAATGGTTGCGACAAGAGGTTAATCTGGGATGCAAGTTAGGATGCACAACTGCTATAAGTTGGTTCTTTAAAAATGTAGAGGAGGGAATAGTTCTTGAAGATGATACTTTGCCTCACCCAGATTTTTTTCGTTATTGCCAAGAGCTATTGGAGAAATATAGAACAGATAATCGAGTTTGGTGTATAAGCGGAAGTAATTTTCAGAATGGCAACTGGAGAGGAGATGGAAGTTATTATTTTGGAAGATTTCCTTTGTTGTGGGGATGGGCAGGATGGAGAAATATTTGGGAAAAGTATGATTTTGAACTAAAAGAATGGCCTGTTTTAAAAGATTCTGGAATGCTAGATTTTATATTTAATGATCCTCTTGAAAAAGAATATTGGAGCGATATTTGGGAAAATTTATTTTCCAGAGGAGAACCTGATACATGGTGCTATCAATGGTGTTTGAAATGTGTAATTAATAATGCTCTTATTGCAACCCCAAATAAAAATTTAATCAGTAATATTGGATTTGGCCCTGATGCTGCACATACAAAATGGGAAGAGGAACCAATGTCTATAGATGAAGGTATTGGAGATATAGTACATCCTACTTTTATGATTAGACATGCTCTAGCAGATCAATATCAATTTGATTACAAGTTTGGAGGTGCAGCTATACGTGCTAGAAGGGATATCCCTGCACGAATTAAGAATAAAATTAAGAGATTATTGCAATTAAATAATCTTAATCAATAAAAATAATTCCCTTCAAAATAGTTTGTATTATTTTCTCTTATTTTTAATGGAATAAATTTTGGGGGAATATTTTTAATTAGCTTTCACTAGACAATAAATATAGACTCTTTTACCGGTTTTTTGCCTTAAAGAATGAAAGAACTTTAAATGAATAAACAGCTTTTAAAAGCGCTGAAGCAGATCAAAGACATTCTTAAATTAAAGTTATGCCTCTTTTTTTGAGGAGGCAGAATTTAAGATCGTCAAAAATCTATCTTAATGCGTTAAGCCCAAAAGGTAGCATTCAAAAGTTTAAGAGGTTCAAGGTTAATGCATGAATACTCAGAGAATTTAAGTCGCAATAATGGAAAATTTTTTTGGAATGCATCACCAAATCACTCTAGTAAGGAAGGAAGATATTTATTTAGATCGAGGGTAGGATCATTTATTCTAACAAGGCTGTTATAACAAGTTCTACCAATTATGGGTTGTAATGATTTCTTGAATATTGACTTGATACCAGTTTTTTTTAAACTTTTTTTAGACATTTTTGAACCCAAAGACTTTCTTTTATTTGAGAGGGCAATTTCAAATTGATTTTTTACATTTTCAATCATATTTTTAAGTATTGAATCTTGATAATTCAATAGCTCACTGAGAAATTCATTATTTTTTTCAAGAAATTGGAGTTTTTCAATTAAATGTTTTTCATCCTTAAAGTAACAATATTGGTGAAAAGGAATTTTTCCATAACAATCTTTGAAATTAAGCAAACATAGAGATCTTGCTGACATTGCCTCCAAGAAACTATTTCCTCTAACTGGCCGTCCACCTAATTTAATGAAGTATTTGCATGAAGAAATCTTTTTTAAATTTTTCTCAATATCTTCAGAATGAAATTCAGAATTTAAATTTAATGAGTAAAATTTTTTAAACAAAGTTTGATTCTTTAATTGATTACCTTTGCTGTTGATTTCTATATAAATCCCTTTTTTATCTTTAGAAGTATTGAAATTGTCAAAAATATATCTAGGTGGTATGAATGTATAGGGCATATTAATTATTTTAAGTTCTGCAACAGGCGTATTTGGATAATCATGAGAAATAAAGTAATCCCAACATGAACTTTGAACAGGAAATCTGCCTTCTCCAGTCATGCATACCCATAAAATTTCAGGATGTACTTTTCTTATTGATATTGGAACAGCAAAATTAAGGCTTATTACAATATCGTATTTTGACCAATTTATTTTCTCTACATCATAAGAAAAATCATTTGGACATCTAAAGGGGTGTCTAGAGGAGTTGATTTTTATCTTAGTTCTTTCAATTAATTTATAATCTTCTTTGGATATTAAATTTTTAGGTATTTGACAGAATCTAATCTTTTGACCTGCCTTTGAATTATTACTTTTTACTATAAAAAAATCACTTCCAAATGTTTCTAATAAGCCTATTGGGCCAGTTCTTAGTAAGGATGACCTTATAAGATCTGAAGATGTGTCATTATTATCTCCGACCCATAGATCTTGATAACATGCTTCTTTAATAAATGCAATTTTAAACATTTAAGCTTTAATTTTAAAGTAGAAAGAACCTGGCTCTAATCCTTCTGAAATGTATGGACAAACTATTTTTAGTTCATTGAAATTATTATGGTATAGGTAATTTAGTGCTGCAACTATTTCATATTTATTTGTATCTGACAATAAGGCTTCAAGAAGATATTGCTCATTCCAAAAATAAACTTCATCTCTTATCCATTCGTCTAAGTAATCTCTTGGTGTAAAAATATCATGAACATGAACAAAAACTCCTTTTTTTAAGGTGGGAATTATCTCAAGATATTCTTTTAACACATCACCCTGAGGTCTTATTATATGTGAAGAGTCAATAAAAAGAATATCATTTTCTTCTAGACTAGAAAAAATACTTGCATCACAATCCTCCGCAAGTTTTCTGATTACTTTTACTCCAATATCTTCTAACCACGGCATCTCATATGGCTCTATACAAATATGCTCACATTTAACATTACTTTCTTCTTTATTTTTCTTCAAGGCTTGGTAAGCAATTCTTGTTGAACTCCCTGAGCCTATTTCAACAAATTTCTTTGGCTTTAATAGTCTTATCATCTGATAAAGGAACTCTGCATCACCAAATTTGAAAGCCCCCCTTATATCAAAATCGTATAATGTTTCAGGTATTTTAGTTAGATTTAGATCTAAAAGTTCTTCTCTATAAATTAGTTCTTTCATTAAGACAATTTGTTCATTATGATTCAAATTAATTCCTGGCAGATTTCTTGGTTCTCTTAAAGATTTTTTTAATCTCGCATCATTAAATAATGGCTGATAATAGTGATCTAAAATGGGATAAACTCCTACTTTTTTTAAATGTTCTCTAGATTTTGGTAAACTCGCTCCAGTATATTTCGTGTAAAGTTTTAAAAATGGGGCTATAAGTAAAAACTGATAATAGAAAAATTTATCAACAACTTTTAACGGTATGTATTTCAAGATAAATTTCTTGCAAAGATTTAAGTCCATCCTAAAAGTTAATTTTTCAGTTCAATTTGATATTCGATAACATAATACCAAGCTTAATTATGTTCTATATTTTTGTTAAGGTGTTTACATTTTTTATAAATATGTATTTTAGATTTTAGAAGAATCCAATTAAAAAAAATCCATTCTTTATCATTAATACAAGTACATTTAAATTAATAAATTTTAAAGTCTTTACCTCTAAGTCTGAATTATATTTTGCATGAAACTTAAAGGTAAGCAAATCATCGCCAAATAATTAATAGGAACGAGTTAAGTTAATTAGCTATTACCATGCTCTATATATAATCCTCCCAATAAATTCTCTAATGGCAAGAGAGTTTGAATTTAAAGATGAAGAACTAGGCAACCAATTTAAGGGATTCCTTAATGTAGAGGAAAGTTTTTTATTACTTTTAAAATCAACAGGAAATGGTTGAACTACTATCCCTTCTTTCTCAAAAACTTTTTTAGCCCTTTTCATATGGAAAGCACTTGTAACTAAGATTACCTCTTTTTTACTTGAGCTTGTTTCATTATTAAGAATTTTTTTTACTGCCTTTGCTTCCTGAAGAGTATTAGTAACTGCATTTGTAGTAAATAAATCTTTCTTGGGTATTCCCATTGTAATAGCTTCATTAATGTAAATATCACCTTCTAGAGGTAAAACTGGATTCAAAGGATTTAATCCACCCGTAAATATCAATCTCTTTGATTTATTTGCTTTATAAAGATCTATTCCTGAAAGAAACCTATCTGGATCGCCCCATTCTATTATTTTTGAATTACCTGGAGGCAAATGTCTTCCATTACTTAAAACAACTATTCCATCAGAATAACTTACCTCAGAATAATCTAATCTCTTCAAAGGAGACTCTAATAATTTCCATAAACTACTAGCCACAATACCATTACTAAAAAAAATTAATAAAACAAATGCTGAATAAATAAATTTTACTTTTCTTTTATTAAAGAAAATCAATAAGAGTATTAAAACTATCCCTAAGGGCGAAAAAATTAAGGGTAATAATTTTGAGAGTAAATACGTTTTAAAACAAAAATTCTCTTTAAATTATAATTTAAATTTATAGAGAGATAAAAAAAAATGTTGGATTTTATAAATATTAATCTTAAAAAAGCTTTACCATCAATTTTTCATTGCTGATAAGGGGGAGTGGATTCGAACTTACTATATTTCTCTCTAAAAGCACTGAATAGATATTGTGTCCCACAAGGTTTTGAGAATATAAATATTGTTGTACTTCTTTCTGCGTAGCTTGTTAGGGAATATAAAGCAACATTTGATCTGAATTAGAAAAAGAATTTCTTAGAAACAGTTCTTTCTTTCATTTTATACATTGATTTGATTTATTTAAATCAATTAAATATAAGAACCTGAGATATAGTCATTAGGAAATTATCGGTCAAGTCATTGGAAAACTTTAGTTATTACGACTATTTGAATTCGATATCATTTCATCCGCCTATTATGATAATAACTACATTAGTATTCTTTTTTATAAGAAGAAAATTCTTACTAGATGGTAAAAAAAATTAGTTTTTTTTATTTTTTTAATTTGAAATCATTAAATGAATTAATGATTAAATAAAGGAAAGAAGTTATAAAAACTAAAGTGTATATTGATCCCATTTAACCTACTGTTGTAATAGAACTGCTTAATCCGTAGGTCAGAAAAATAAAAGTGGCAAATGAAACTCCAATCATTACAGTAGTGTAAAGTTTATTCAGTTTAAAATTATCTTGAATAGATGAAAAGTCAGCTATAACAAGATTTTTCATTGAATATTTTTGCCTACTTATGAAGTTATTGCTGTTAACTAAATTACCAAGAATTGGTTCTGATTTAAGAGAATTTTCCTTAGTAATAACAGACTTAAAAACTTTGTCTTCATTAAAGAAAGTTGGGAACATATAGGTATGCCACAAAGCTATTACAGCAACCCAAAAGATTAAACTAAAACCTGCAATACCAAAAAGTAGGAATCTAAATGTCTCCATAAAAATTTTTCAGATTAATTCAAATCTACATTAAATTTAAATATCAAAGTTTAAAAAATATACTTTAACCAAATCAATAAATCATTCCTTATGGTGACTAATGATCAAACTTACTGTTAATAGGAGTTTTTAATTAAATAAAAGTTAAAGATTCAATTTTAATTTTTATAAATAAAGGCAAAATGAATAACAAATTAACTATTTATAAAAATGGACTTTAGAGTTTTACTTGTAATTGCACCAATTGTTATCGCATGGATATTTACTGTGTTTTGGTTAGGAAAATGGGATGTATTCAGACTAACCCCTTTCGGATTACCTAAAAAGGGTGTAGCTCCTTTTAAAAACTATCAAGTATGGGAAGATTCATCGATTATAAATACAAATAGACCTGAGGAAGGTTACCCCGTATTTACTGTTAGAACTGCAGCTGTAAATGCCTTAGGGATTCCAACTGTTTTCTTCCTTGGAGCAATTTTGGCAATGCAGTTTAAATCTTATTAATTAGGAAAATTTGAATGGATATCAGATATCTAGTTGTAGGAGCTCCTTTTATTATTGCTTTTTTCTATACTCTGTTTTTTCTTAAAAGATGGGGGGCTTTTAATTCATTCTCCACTAACCAACCTAATAAAAAGAATACAAAAAATACTCGGTTAAGTGGAAATTTGATACTAGAGAACATCTTCACTACAAAAAATTAATTTACAAAACAAATTTCAAACAATTCTTATTTATTATGATTCCTTTAGAACAATTTTTATTTTTGGCAGTTTCCCTTTATGCTTTTTTTCAGCTTTCAATTAGTCTTGTAAATATATTGATTAGCTTTTAATAAAGATAATCAATATAATATAAAACACTTATTTGTATAAAATAAATCTTCCTAAATTAAGTAAGTCAAGGTATAAATATATTAGTAGAAACTAGAGAAATCTACTAGCCGTAAGCTTTGATACCTTCGGTTTGTAATGAGAACCTCTCTTTTACCTCATTTTCTTTTTCGCAATCTTAGAAAATGAGGTTTAAATTAATTTCAAATGAAATAAAAATTATATTTAAAAAAAATGTATTAATAAATAACTTTTAAAATTAAATTTTATTCATTTATTTGTATATTATTTACTTTTAATAAATTGGTTTTTTATCTATAAAGTAGTTGTAGATATTTGGCAAATCTGCAACGGAAAATTCCGTCTTTATGAACCTAGCCAAAGAAAATATTCTTAACTACTTTTTAGTTATTTTAGTAGTTAGGAATATTTTTATTAAAGTTTTAAATTCATAAAATATACACCAATTAGAAATTTAAATGACAAGTAACTCAAGCAAAGAAAAGACTTTAGAAGATATTTATAAGGATTTGGAATCAGGAATTCCTGAAAATAAATCGATCAAAGAGTATGCCCTCCCTAATGCAAGACAGTGGCTAGGGGCAAGATTTGTTTCTATTTGGGTTTTACCTATTTTTTTGATAAATAAAATTTCAAAGTTTTATGCAGCATCCGCTTTTATTAAGCCTTATTCACCATCAAAAACAGGTCCGTCTTACAAACAACCAGAAACTCTATACACTTCTTTAAAAAATGTTTTTAAAGGTAAAGATCATTTAAGATTTTTTGATCATAGATTTATTGGTATTTGGGTATTACCTATAGCTTTAACTGGAATTGTCTTCGAAATCTTACTAATAGCTCCAACCAATAATACTTCACCTTTTAATTAATTATTTTTCTTTAATATTGAGTCAATTTTGTCCATTTTACTTTCTGTTAAATTTTAGAAAATAAAAAGACAGGCGAGGAAAATCCTCTAAAACTATAATTAATAAGAGTCGAGGAGATAGGATTTGAATCTTCGTCTTTGTGCTAAGGCATCAAATAGATCGATCAAAAAATATTTTAGTTATGCAAACATACATTTTTCATTTAGCAATCTATATGCTTGATCTAAACTTGATGGGGCTATTACTCCTAATTTAAATGGCAGTTTCAGAATTTAATGAAGATACACAGGATCAAATATGTGATGTTTTAGAATATATGCAGCAAACAGAGAAACTTAAATATAAAGAAATGATTTTTCTATTATATAAAGAAGCTAGAAAGTATGGAGGAAAAGTAGTAAATAGATAAAAGGGTAAATTTGAAAAATGGCTACTAGAATAAATAAATATTTAAGTGAGGTGGGTTACTGTTCTAGAAGAGCAGCAGACAGACTAATTGAAGAAGGGAAAGTAACTGTTAATGGAAGAACTCCAAAGATTGGTACCAAGGTAGAGGAAGGAGATAAAGTGGAAGTTGAAGGTCAAAGAATAGGAGAATCAACAAAACAAAAGAACATATATTTGGCTTTCAATAAACCTGTTGGAATTGTTTGCACAACAGATAGGAAAGTAGAACCTGACAATATCATAGATTACATTAAATACCATAAAAGAATCTTTCCTATTGGAAGATTGGATAAGTCCAGTGAAGGATTAATTTTTTTAACTAACGATGGGGATATTGTAAATAAAATACTCAGAGCAAGAAACAATCATGAAAAAGAATATATTGTAAGCGTTAATCGTTCGATTAATAGAGACTTTATTCAAACAATGAGTAATGGAGTTGAAATATTAGACACAATAACTAAGAATTGCTTCGTAAAGAAATTGGGCCCAAAAAAATTTAAAATCATACTTACTCAAGGACTTAACCGCCAGATTAGGAGAATGTGTGAGTCCTTAGGATACAGAGTACAATCATTAAAGCGTGTGAGAATTATGAATATTAAGTTAGACATACCAATAGGAAAATATCGCGAATTTACTAAAGAAGAAATTTTAGAATTAAATGAATTACTTGAAAACTCTTCAAAAACATTTGACTAATCAAAAATCTCCTCTTGGTTAGCTACCTAGTAGGCAAAACCCAGATCAATGAAGATCAAATGAATTAGACTTACAGTTACCCTCACGCAAAATGAGACAAATAGGTAATAAAGAAGGGAGGTTTTGATACCTATATATATTGAATTATTAGAGTCTGGGCATAAAAATTTGAACCTGCCTCCTAGTGCTCCAATAGCACTTAACAGCTATAAAGCGACAATATTTTTCAAGTGATAGATAACACTTAGGTGATGTTGCCAAATTTGTCCAAATAAAGAATTATTAGATGAAATATAAATTACATAATTTTTTTGATTGACAGTCGATCTAAACTTAACGGGTATGCCCTCTCTTTTTATATGTCACCTAATAAAAGTCCAAAAATCATCAAATACTGTGTAATTACATCAACTGCTGCGATAGTTTTAATTGCAATTTCTTTAATACCAGTTTCAAAAAAAGCTGGTTACTGGAATCGTTGTATTGATAAAACAGTACGTTGGATTAATGAAAAAGAAATTGATTTAAAAGGTTGGGATAAAGAAGCAAAAGAAAGTCTTGCTGTTGCAGTATGCAATGGTGCTGTTTATGAACCTAAAGTTCAGATGAAATAGTTTAATGATAGGGTTAAAGCTCTCGCTATTAACTGTCATCGCTTTACCAACTGCTGTTAATACTTAATCTGTTTCTTTAATACTTGATAAGGTGGTTGTTAGCCACTTTTGAAAAAGTATCTACCTCAGTTGAAAAGATTGAAATGAAGGAAATTGATCAACTTTCAAACAATGGGGAATTAATAGACTAATAGTTAGATAACCAAAAGAGAAAAGCTATATAATAGAAGGAAATTATTTAAGTGTTTACTTGGTAAATAAATGAAACGGTTACTTCTCCCAATATTAATTGGTCTTACTTTTTCTAGTGCAGTGAATGGTGGGCATTTAAAAGGTCCTAAAGAAATTGTAGTTACTTCGGAGAGTACAAATGAATCTATTGCAATTGCAAAGCACCTTAAAAAGAAAGGGGTAGTTAAATATTCAGCCTATTGGTGCCCAAATTGCCGTGATCAAAGTGAGCTTTTTGGTAAGGAGGCTTATAAAGAACTTAATGTAGTTGAGTGTGCTAGGGATGGGAAAAATAGTCAGACACAGTTATGTATAGATAAAAAAATAGAGGGGTTTCCCTCTTGGGAAATTAATGGAGAAATAATTATTGGGGTAAAAACCTTAAAGAATCTATCTGAATTAACTGGTTATGAGAAATGAAAAACTTGTATATATTTGTTGTGATTTGTTGGCGTCTTTGTGCTTATAAGTAAAAGCAATAAAAATGATAGTCAGGAAACTTTTTATATGAATTAATTAATTAAGTCGGGGCGACAAAATTTTAACCCGCTACCCAATGCTACTAAAGCACTTAAGAAATATCATAGGGCACTATGTCTAGAAAAAATATCCTTTTGAAAAGTATTTCCTGATTTGTCAGTTTGAACCATTATAGATTTGAGAGCTTTGACGGCAATAAAAAATAATTATCTAATTAATGATTGATGAAATAAATTTTTTTTTAACCTATTTAGCCTTTTTACTTTTTAAAATGCATGTAATATTCAAATTCCTAAAAAAAATGATTGAAAAGAAAGAAGACAATATTCGAAGCGAAAGCTATTTCCCAGATAGTAATTATTATCTTGATCAGGACAATATTTCTAAAGAGATACCAGTTTCAGAAGATCAAATACCCAATACTTCTAAATTTGAATGGCCAAATACATATTGGTATATTGCTGAAAGAACAAATGGAAGGCTTGCAATGATAGGCTTCATGGCTGTCATTATTAACTACTCCTTATTTGGATGGATAGCATATCCAATCCTTTAAATGAGTAATACTAATTTTGATAAAAATGGTGTTGATAAGTCTGGAAAGCATTGGCTTCAATATGCTGCGTTCGTTGTAACTGCATTTGCTATTTATTTTAGCTGGGCATTTTTCAATGATTCTGCTTTCCACCATTTCGCTATAAAAATATTTAAATTCTGGAATTGCAATGGATATAATCCTTTGAATTATTGTGTAATGCGTTGGAAAGTGGACTTTTATCCTTAAAAATAACTCCTAAAAATATTGGATCTCCTTCAACCTTCTTCAAGAAGCTGTTTATATTCTTTTCGCGCATTTTCTATAGTCTCTACTCTGCTACCTTTTATTATTGGTTTACTTGAACTCTTATTAAACGCAACCATAAGAAATCATCATTAGATCATTAGATAGGGAAGGCTTGGAAGTATATTCGAACGGTTCAAAAACTTTAATTCTTGATCTGTCTCTATCAAATAATATAAATTTTTTATTTTTCCATAAAAAAATTTTTAGAAAAATTATCTCTTTTTTTGCAAAAATAGGTTTGTTTTTGCTCTTTTTTTATTTCTGATTTACCAATAAAAAATAATATTTTGAGAAAGTAATGAAAAGAGCTAATTGTGCAAAAAAGTTTAAACTTCCCAATCTATGTCGTAATCGTTATCGTTATCAATATCTTCCCCCCAAACCCTAGCAAGTTCTCTTAGTAGAGTTTTTACTTCCATATCTGTAGCTCCAGATTCGTCTTGGAATTTAGAGCAAATTGATTTAAGTTCGTCATAAGCTTGCTCTAGAAATATTGTTTTTTGGTCTGGATTAGCCATTTAATTTTTATCTACTACTTCTCCTCCATACTCCCTAGCTATTACATCTAGACACCTAAGAATTTCCTTATTTTTTAATAGATCTGTTTGCTCCAAATAATTAAGGAGAGTTCTAATTTGTTCAATCGTATTTTCTTCTAGTTCTTTCATTAGTACTTTATTACCATCTGTTAATAAGGATAGCAATTATTCTTGAGGCCATTGATGAGGAATTAAACCATAAATAGCAGTTTTATTTTTTGCGGTGTCGTTAAAAAGTACTTTACTAATTAATTTTTGAAATTATTTTGACGGCAATTACTGTGTTAGTTTTTCGCAATAAAAATGAAAGACTGTGACATTTCTCTATGACTTAGATTATTAGAGTCGGGGCGACAGGACTCGAACCTGCGACCTAGTGCTCCTAAAACAATCGATATATCAAATGAAAAATTTAATTTATTCCTTACTATAATTAGGTTAGAGGTAAATGTAGCTAATGGGATTGAGTCTCAAACTAGCACAAAGCATATATCACTATATACTATGTACATTAGCTAAGAGCCTCTATTAACGACCTAGTGCCTAATGCCAAGGAGATCGCTAAAAATATGATCCAAAAATTTAATATTTTTAAAAATATATAAGTTACTTTAAAAAACTTTTGATTGGTATCGACTTAATGGAAAATACATCTAATAATTAAAGATTATTGTATAAATAAAAATAATGCAGAAGGGTTTTGGTAGTGCACCTAAAAAAAAGATTTTAAAAGATACCAGATATTTAAAATTCTTTAATGATGAAAAACATGCTCAAGATCTTTTAAAAAATAAAAAAACCCAAGAAGCTAAAAATTTATACTTAAAGCTTTTAAAAAGTGGTTATCAAAGTTATGAAATTTTTTTCAATTTAGGATTTATTGAAATAAGTGAAAAGAATCATAAAGAGGCAATTAAATATCTTACTAAGGCAAAATCACTGAGTAAAGAAAATAATCTTAAATTGCTTTTTGGAATGGTAAATTCTTATCTTTCATTGAGGGATATAAAAGAAGCAAGGTTAATACTTGATGAGGCTATAAATAATAATCCTAAATCAGAGTTACTAATTTTTAATTATGCGAAGTTTGAAGAAGATTTATTCAATTTTATTAGGGCTATTGAGCTCTATGAAAAAGGAATAAAATTAAATACTAAAAACTACAAAGCATTATCAAATTTGGGTGGACTGTATCAAAAAACAAACAGATACTTAGATGCAATTGAGGTCTATAAAAAGGCAATTAAATTACAGCCCCAAATTGCTCATTTAAAAATAAGTCTTTTGACATGTAAATCATTTGCTTGTGATTGGTCTGAACCTAAGTATATCCAAGATACTTTAAATAAAGTTGACACTTTGGATCAAGAGATTTGTCCTTTTGAGCTTTTGCCTTTGGAGGATAACCCTAGTAATCATTTAAAAAGAGCTAAACAGTTTTTTGAAAGAAAATATAAAAGGGCTTCACAAAGTATTTCATACACCCCAAAAAAGAAAATTAGAGTAGGTTATTTTTCTGCAGATTTCCGAAAACATGCAGTGATGTATCTCATAAAAGGATTATTCGAGTTACATAATAAAGAACAATTTGATATTTATATTTATTCAATAAACTCAAAAGAAGATGAATTAACAGATGAATTAAAAAAGAATGTAAATGTTTTTAGAAATATATCAGACCTTTCTGACGAAAATGCAGCTCGCATCGCACGACAAGATACTTTAGATATTGCAGTTGATCTTATGGGATATACAAAAAATATGAGGCTTTCAATTTTTTCTTTGAGAGTTGCTCCTATTCAAATTTCATACTTGGGGTATCCGGGATCTACAGGAGCTGACTGTATAGATTATTTAATTGCTGACAAAGTTATTATCCCTGATAAATTCAAAAAATTTTATAGCGAAAAAGTGATTCATATGCCTAATTGTTATCAATGTAATGATACTAATAGGAAAACGTCTAAGAAAGAAATTAGGAAAACTCAGCTTGGGTTGCCAGAAAATGCGTTTGTTTTTGCCTGTTTCAATGCAAATAATAAAATTACGTCAAACGAGTTTGATATTTGGATGAGCTTATTAAAGAAAATTAAAAATAGTGTCTTATGGCTATATAAATCTAATAATTATTCTGCGATTAATCTAAAAAAAGAATCAGAAAAGAGGGGTGTAGAAAGTTCAAGAATTATTTTTGCGGACAGAGTTAGCAATGAAGATCATTTATCAAGAATAAAATGTGCTGATCTTTTTCTTGATACTTTTAACTATAATGCGCACACCACAGCTTCAGATGCTCTTTGGTCAGGAGTACCTATAATAACTAAACAAGGAAAAAGTTTTTCGGCAAGAGTCTGTTCTAGTCTTTTGACTTCCTTAAGCTTGGAAGAACTTATAGTTAAAGATGATGTTGAATATGAAGAGAAGGCATACAGTATTGCAACCAACAGCAAATATTTAAAGGATTTGAAATATCGTTTAAAACAAAGTAGAACCAAGTCCTCCTTATTTGATACAAAAGAATTTACAGAAAATCTTGAAAATATATATATTAAATTGGTCAGGAATTTATAGTTCTAAATCCATTTGATAATGATGTAACCCATATTAGATTTAAAAATATCTGTAAGTATTATTTATATATCCATATCGGTTTATAAGTATAAAATAGATCGAAGTAGATCGAAGTAGATCGAAGTAGATCAAACGAGTGCCACTTCCTCAATTTGAGAGTATCAGCAATAAAAAAGTGATTTGGTAAACTCGCCAGCATAACTTGGTTTTGAAAAAGTCGGGGCGACAGGATTCGAACCTGCGACCTAGTGCTCCCAAAATACTAGAGATGTTTTTAAGAGATTTCTAAGAACTATTGATATTACTGATAAAATATCTAATAGTTAATCATTTTTGAGACAGAAAAATTAGCACTGATTTTGTTTGAAATAGCATGATATCAGTCGGGAGTGGCTCTCTGAGGGGCTCTTTTGATTTGATAGATATTTAGTTAATTATTTTTTTAATTTTTTCTAAATTCCATTTATCAAATATTAATTTCATTTCTCTTTCGTAATATCTTACTTTCTTTGCGAAAGGTAGTTGTTGAATAATTAACCCAAAAGGAAATTTAAAAAAAGAAGAAACATAAACAAAATAAAACTCGACAAATGAAGGTTTTGGTGGGAGAGATAAATTTTTTATATTTGCCCAATCAATGCAAGGTTTTAGTTGCTTATCACTAGCGATAATATTTTTTTTACATCTCCACCAAGAGAATAGATAAAAGCAAATAAAAATTGGTAACGGAAGAAGTCGCAACATTAAATATCAAAGATTATTTTTCTTCTAATTAATTCTATAAATAATATTTGATTTTTATTTGAAATACGTTTTTATAGATATAGATAAGTTTTTAAGGGATTGACGATTATGGAAATTCCAGAAGAAATGTTGAAAGAAATTAGAGAAAGTGGATACGATCAAGAGCTTGTATATAACTACATAAGAGAACTATTAAACAGCGATAAACAAATTAAAGAAAATAACAATCTAGAGCTTATAGACAATTACTTATTAGACAAAGATCTTCAAGAACCTGCTGCTGAGATAGTAATGGCAGCAGAGCTTATAGATAACTACTTACTAGATAAAAGATTTATGAGAGAGCTTGAAGATCGTGATGAATATGATGCTGCTTAAAAAAAACTATTAAATGATGCAAGATCGAAAAACTATAGCTATCTCCGAGATAGTAAAAATAATTGAAGAGTGCAGATATAATGATGAGCTTGCTGAGAGTTATAAGAGGGAGATATTAGACCAGGAGAAAGTATATGACTAGAAGGGCAAAAGGAGCCCAATAGGTGCAAGTAATAGCAAGCTATAGATCAGGAGGGGCTACTGGAGGGGCGAATCTTATATTAAGACGATTAATCAATACCCCAAACCTACTGCAATAACTGATCGGGGCTACAGGAATCGAACCTGCGACCTAGTGTCATAAAGACACCTAAATTTAGTGTTGAGTGG
>QCMG01000013.1 GCA_003213955.1 Prochlorococcus sp. AG-418-M08 | reverse complement strand
TCCATATCCGCAGCATCTAAATATCCGTATTCTTTTGAAGCTAAACTATCTATAATTGAATTTCTTAAACTTCCTTTTGTATTAGGATTTTCAATAATATTTTTTATAGTATCAATAAAATCTTTTATTGATTTAGTATTTATTATTTCTGGTTTTTCGTTAATTTCAAAGCAATTATAATCTAAGCAAAATAAACAAGAATGATAATTTATATTATTAGTATTAATATAAATACCGCCTTCTCTTTCAATTTTCAAATATCCTTTTTCGTATGGTTTATTAGGTTCAAAGTTCACATAAACTTCTCCCCAATATGAAATACCTTGACCCGCAGTAATCAAAAGATCAATTAAATCTTTATTAGTAATTTCATAATTAGTGACAGCAGAAAACTTAAATGTTTCTACTTCTGGAGCTGTAATTGATTTAGTCATAATTAAATTTGTTGAAAGGTTTTTTAAATAGATTAATTATAAAAATTAATCTTTTTAAGGTAGTTTTGAAACTACCCTAAAAGGATTAATCAAACATAAATAATTAAAGTGTTTAAACATTTAATTTTTCTTTTACTTATTGAATGTCCATTTTTTAATATTGGATGTAATCCCGAATCATCCATTGACCAACCATATTTGCAGTTGGAAATATCATAAAAATGAACATAAAACTTAGATTCTGGTTTCCATTTAAAAAGATGTCTCCATGATCTTTTACACTCTTTAACTGCTTTAAGTGCAATTAGTTCTGGAGCTTCTGTTGATGATGAATACCAAGTTGAACCAGCAGAAACAAAAATAAAACCAAGAATGATTTTATCTTTTCTATTTTTAATAATTTCTATAGGCATTTTTTCAAATCCTCTTCACTTTTCTGAAATAACATAACATCATCTAATAATTTTAAATTTTTATTAGTTGCGGTTAAACTCTTTTTGTATTGAGTTTCACCTCTTTTAATGCTTTGCTGATAAATTTTTTTATCCTCTAGTAATTTTTTTCTAAAGGATAAGTAAAAGGTTTTTTCATTGTTTGTTAAACCTTGAATTACTGGAATAGCCATAATTTTAAATAAGAATTAAGAATAAAAATAAATAAGGAATTAATATAAATTTCATAAATTTATTCTCCTAAAGTAATTGTTCTTAATTCTTTAGTAAGACACATTTTACAAAATGCTGATCTTGATAAATCAGGATTTTTTAATGCAATAGCAGCATCTAAAAGAACAGCTAATTCTGGTTTAATAGTTACCTTAATTTGTAAGGATTCTCTATTGTTGTTTTTGGTTTTTAATTGTTTAGGCATTGGAAGGTTAATTAATAATTTTTGTTTTTATTGGTTTAGTGATTCTATAAAATAGATTTGCTTTAGTTCCCTTAAGTATTGCTACATCAGGAAAAAGATTTAATCATAATTTTAAAGTCATACTAAACCTATTCCATTATATCAAATAATAGTAAACAATAAAGGACTTAATCAGACTATTAATATATTTTTTAATTACTAACCTATTCGGACTTACAATATTTTATTCTGACTTTTTCGGACTTTTTATATGGGGAACTATTTCGGACTTTTTTTGCTAGGAAAAGGCCATGGGGAACTTAAATATATATCCGTTAATTTTTTGGTTCTACACGAATAGATAATTCTGGAGCTTGGATATTAACTGTCTCTATGGATTCACCTATAACCTTGCCTAGAGAGTCTAGAATCTGTGCTGCTGTCTGTAGCTGACCCTTTTTAACTGCTTTATTGAATAAACGTATTCTCATGGCTTGTAAGCGTGGTAGAAGATTCTCTCTATCTTTTTCCCAATCTTCATTATTCCAAACTTTCACTCTATTCCAATCTTCCCAACCTGTAGTTTCTGAAACTCCTTCGATTGAAGCGTGTTCTAGAACTAGCTGTCTTGTTGTTTTTCCTTCTAGTTGACGAGCATAAAGTCTTTGAGAACGCTTTAGGACATCGGAGAAAGCTGAACGGACTCTTTTTCTTTCTGGTTTAGCTATTGGATTATTGTTAATGTTCTCTGGAAATGTAGAAGAAGCCACGGACTTGATCTTGTAAAGGGTTGTTACTGGAACTATAACCTAAAAATGTAGGAATAGGCTATAAATAGGGGGTACTTATTCGGATTTGTGTTATTTTTTAGGGTATGGCGGTAAAAAACAAACCAGAAATTAGCTTAAGGTATGCACAGGGGGAGGTATTTAATTGTGATAAAAGATTTCGGGTGTTGGTTGCAGGAAGAAGGTTTGGTAAATCATATTTATCCTGTATCGAACTGCTCAGAGGAGCTATCAATCGACCTGGCGAGGTATATTTCTATTGTGCTCCTACTTATAGGATGGCAAAGGATATTGCGTGGAAGGAGTTGAAGAAATTAGTGCCAAAGGTGTGGGTTCAGAGTAAAAATGAAACAGATTTAAGGTTGGAATTGATAAATGGATCGACTATTGAGTTGAAAGGAACAGAAAATGCGATGGCATTGAGGGGAAGAAGTTTAGCTGGTGTTGTTTTAGATGAGGCTGCATTTATGGATAGAGATGTATGGGCTGAAGTTATAAGACCTGCTTTAGCTGATAAACAGGGATGGGCTTTGTTTATTTCTACTCCTGATGGTACTGCCAGTTGGTTTTATGATATGTGGTGTTATTGCGGAGAACAGGAGTGGGATGATTGGCAGAGGTGGAGTTTTACTACTATTCAAGGGGGTAATGTAGCAGCAGAAGAAGTCGAAGCAGCTAGAGGGCAGTTAGATGCAAGGACATTTAGACAGGAATTTGAGGCTAGTTTTGAGAATCTTACTGGTTTGGTAGCGGTTAGTTTTAGTGATGACAATATTGACAAGGAAGTACAGGATCTAAATATGCTTCCTTTGTTAATAGGATTGGACTTTAACGTAGATCCGATGGCTGGAATTTGTGCATATAAGCATGACAATAACCTCTATGTGTTTGATGAGATCATGCTAACAGGTGGTGCTACCACTTGGGATTTCGCAGAAGAGGTTGTTAGAAGGTATGGAGTTGATCGAAGAGTTATTGCCTGTCCTGATCCTACGGGTAGTGCAAGAAAAACAAGTGGAGTTGGTGTTACTGATCATACTATCCTTAGACGTAATGGTTTTACTGTTTTAAGTCCAAAATCTCCCTGGAAAATTAGAGATAAGATTACTGCTGTTAATACTGCATTACTTGATGCAAATGGAGATCAGAGAACATTTATACATCCAAGATGTAAAGAGTTAATAAAATCACTTAGAACACTAACTTATGCACCGAATACTGGTTTACCTAATAAGAATTTAGGAGTTGACCATGCTTTTGATGCTTTTGGTTATCTTTGTCTACAGCAATTTAATTTGGCAAAACCAGAGACACTAGGTCAAACTTCGTTTAGAATATATTAAGATACCTAATTCTTACTATGTACCATTCGACTACTAAGAAAAAGAAGAAGAAAAAGAAGGGAGGTAAAAAACGTGGCGAATGTTCCTGTAAATAAAGCTTTATACTCAAGAGTAAAGTCAGAAGCTAAACGTAAGTTTGCTGTTTATCCTTCTGCTTATGCTAATGCGTGGCTTGTACGAGAGTATAAAAAACGTGGTGGTACTTATCGCAAAGGAACTAAAAAAAGTGGCAAGAAGTAGTGGCGGTTTAACCCGTTGGTTTAAAGAAAAATGGGTTGATGTAAAGACAGGTAAACCCTGTGGTCGTTCTAAGGGCGAAAAACGAGGTTATCCAGCTTGCAGACCCAGTAAACGTGTATCAAGTAAGACACCTAAGACAGCTTCAGAAATGTCAGCGAGTGAAAAAGCTAGGTTTAAAAGAGAAAAAACTGGTAGTAAAAAGATAAGTTATCAACATAGACGTAAAAAGAAGAAGAAATAGCTGTGAAAGTTGCAGTTTCAAGGTAATATATTGTTATAAGTAAATTTTTCTTGAAATCATGGCATTTTTTCGTGGTGAAGAAGGCTCTGTATCATTTGATAACGGAACTGGATCAGTTGGAGCTATAGCTTCTACAACAGCTTGGACTTTAGATACAACAAAGGACACATTAGAGACTACTTCTCATGGTGCGACATCAAGAAGTTTTGTTGGTAGTTTAATTTCTGGTTCTGGAACTGTTGATCTTCTTTATACAGCTACATCTGGAGATGATACTGCTGAAATTATTAGTGATGTATTAACAACAGAAGATGCTGGTGATGCTGCATTTAACCTTTTCTTAGATACATCAGGCACTAAAAAACTTAGTTTTAACGGAATTATTACAGGAACTTCTTTTAGTTCTACTGTTGGAGATATTTCTACAGTATCAGTTAGTTTTGTAACTACTGGTGCTATTACTTCTGCTATCTAATGCCTAAAAAATCTTATTCAGCAAAACAGCGTAAACTCGCTAGGGTTGCTCCGCCACGGGATAAGATTACTGGTGCTGATTTTAAAAAGTTAAAGTCCAAGAAAAAGAGGAAGAAGAAATGAAAGAACTTACTAAAAGACAGGAAGATGCACTAGCTAGGCATAAGAAGAAAAATACGCACACTAGAAAGCACATGGAAGAAATGAAAAGACTTATGTTAAAAGGTAAAACTTTTACTGAAGCTCATAATATGACCATGAAAAAGGTAGGAAAATAATGGCTAAACGTAAACAGGTAAATTTAAGTGTAGGTAGAGGAGAGAAATCTAAATCTGGTGGATTAACTGCGAAAGGTAGGGCTAAATATAATCGTGCTACTGGCAGTAATTTAAAAGCTCCAGTTACAGGTAAGGTAAAACCAGGTAGTAAAGCAGCCAAAAGACGTAAATCTTTTTGTGCAAGAATGTCTGGGATGCCTGGACCAATGGAAAAAAATGGTAAACCTACTAGAAAAGCTTTAGCATTAAAAAAATGGAGGTGTCGTAAATGACTTATGCAATCCCAGGTCCAATACGAACCAACATTGTTTCATCTACTTCAGTAGGTGGAGTTGATAGTCCTTTTACTAGAACTAGAGCAGTTTTAGACATGATGAAGGGTTGGGAAATAATGAAAGCTGTTAGCGAAGGAACAGATTATTTAAGAACAAATAGCGAAGCATTTTTACCTTTAGAACCAAGAGAAGATTATGAAGCGTATCTCGCAAGAGTAAACAGAGCAGTATTTAGTCCATTTACACAAAGATTAATTAGAGCAGCAGCAGGTCTTGTTTTAAGAAAACCTATTACATTAATAGGAGATCCATACTGGACAGAAATGTTTAAGATGAATGTTGATGGCTGTGGTTCGGATTTAGATGAATATGCAAGAAGAATATTAATGTGTTCTCTTACTTATGGTCAAAGTCATATACTTGTTGATTATCCTGCACCTTCTGGTGCATTAACACTTGCAGAAGAAAGGCAACAAAATCGCAGACCATATTGGATTGAAGTAGATCCTACAAATTTATATGGTTGGAGATTAGATAGAGAATCTAATTATGGAAATTTAATACAGGCAAGAATAGCAGAGAAAGCGGTATTACCTAGTGGTCAGTTTGGAGAAAAGGTATTTGACCAGATAAGAGTAATCGAACCAGGAAGTTATAGAGTATTTCGCAAAAAAGAACAAATTGAAGAAATGTATGATGTTGCTGATGGCAGCACAGCAGGAGATTTTGAAGTAGGTTCAGCAGATAAAGATTATAGACAGGTAGAATCTGGTAGTTTTTCTCTTGGAGAAATACCATTAGTTACTATTTATTCTGGCAAAACAGATAATTTAGTTAGCAAACCACCTTTATTAGATATTGCTTACTTAAATCTTGCACATTTTCAAAGACAAGCTGACTTAATACATAGTTTGCACGTTGCATCTCAACCAATGCTAGTAATGGAAGGATATGACGATCAAACCAAAGATTTAGCTATATCCGTTAATTATGCAATGGCAACTCAACCAGGTAATAAAGTTTATTATGTAGAACCTGCTAGTAGTGCATTTGAAGCTCAATCCGCAGAAATAAAAGAATTGCAGATGCAAATGGCTACTCTTGGTATTAGTACTTTGTCACAACAAAAATTTGTAGCTGAATCTGCTGATGCTAGAAGATTAGATCGTGTTGATACAAATTCTATGCTTGCTATGGTTTCTATGGAATTAGAACAGAAATTACAGAAAGCATTTAATTTATCTGCTCAATATGTAGGTATTGAACCACCAGAAGTAAAGATTAGTAGAGATTTTGATATTGAAAGATTAATTGGACAAGATATTACAGCATTAACATCATTATTCGATCAACAAGTCATTGATAGAGAAGAATTTAGAGATATTTTAGTTCAAGGTGAAGTATTACCTTCATCAAATGAGGCTAAATCTGAATAATTTGATAAGATGATATATAAGTACATACACTTTTATGTCTAAATCCCTAGATCGGGTACTTCAATCCGATGGTTCTTACAAATGGGAAGAGGTAGAACTAATACATTCAACTGCACCAGTTGAACCCAAAGTTTCTCCTGCTCCCAAACCAAAAGTAACTAAGAAAAAAGTTACTAAAAAGAAAACTACTAATCCTCTATCTGAATAATTAATGGCAATCGAAGAAAAAGTAATTGAGCAAACACCAGAAACTTCTGCACCAGAAGTTACTATGCCAAATCCACCTGTAAATGATTTGGGTCAACAGTTAAAGGAAGCAAATGATCGTGCTGCAAAAGCAGAGCAATTAGCAGAACAACAGCGTAAAGCTGCTGAAGAAGCAGAACAAAAATTTAAAAATGCTAAAAGTAAAATAGGTCAATATTATGACGATAGAAATAAAGCATTAGAAGATCAGGGAATGTATAAACCTTTATGGGAAGAGGCTAATAAAACAAACCAAGAAATGCAGAATGAAGTAAACAGTTTAAAACAACAGATACAAGATCTGAAAAGTTCTAATGAAGCTGCAAGCACTAAAACTGAGGCATTAGCAGCGATTAGTAATATTGGTGCAATAAACGCAGAGCAAACTTTGTCATTGTTGCAAGGAAAGTTACAAAAAAATGCTGAAGGTAAAGTAGTTGTTCTTAATGGTGGAGTAGAACAAGATTTAGGTAATTATCTTACAAGTCTTAAAAACCCTGGTAGTGGTTGGGAACATCATTTTAAACCTAGTAGTGCAGCAGGAATGGGAGCAAAACCAAGCCCAGTTGCAAATACTGGAACAGGTCAGGTAAATCCCTGGAAAACGGGCAACCTCACTCAACAAATGCTATTATCAGAACAAGACCCTCAACTTGCAGCCGTGCTGAAACAAGAGGCTCAATAACATCTAAAAAAAGTACTTTCTGAGATCCGTGATTTAAGAATTTACTATCAAGTCTGTGGCTTGAAAAGTGTTACCCAAGTCCGTGACTTGGAAACGTAAAATTTATTTTTTAATTTAGCTCTCATGGCTGCTCCGTTTCAGAATTATTCTGGCGGTGTCCTACTAGCGGACATCGTTAAAAGAAATAATCTCAGCACATACGTTTCTGAAGCAATTAAAGAACGTAGTGCATTTATTAAATCTGGTGCTGTTGTGCGTAACGCACTTCTTGACGCATCAGAAGGTGGAACAAGAATCCAAGTTCCAGAGTTTAACCCAATCGCTCCAACTGAGGAAATTTTAGATGGTACAGCAACTTGGGGTACAAGTAACTCTGGTTATTTGACACCACAAAAGATTGGTACAGGAACACAGATCGCAACTATCTGTCATAGAGGTTTTGCGTATGCTGTTGATGATGTGGCTGTATTGGCTGCTGGTGAAGATCCAATGGGTCACATCAGAAACCAGATTGCAGATGCTATCAACAAGCTAAACTCTGCAAGACTATTTAGCTTGTTAGATGGTTTGTTTGGATCTACTTTTGGACCATTAGGTGCAAACGCACTTGATTTAAGTGTAGGTGCTGCTTCTGGTGCTGCTGAAGCAAACTTCTTAACAGCTTCTACAGTTGCAAGAGCAAGAAACCTTCTTGGAGAAAGAGGCGAAGAGCTAGATACTCTAGTAATTCACCCAACTGTTGCTTACTACCTATATCAGGTTGGTATGTTAACTTTCTCTACTTCTGCATTATCAACTGGAACTGGCATCCAATGGGGTGGTGGTGGTGTTGGTGTTACTGAAACATCAATCGGTCAGTTTGCAGGAATGAATGTTGTTATTGACTCTCAAGTTAATACAGTTGCTCCTGGTACAACAGGTCATCAAAAAGAGTTCCGTTGCTACTTAATTAAGTCAGGAACAATTCTTGAAGGTGAGCAATCTCCTCTAGGTATTGAATCAGATAGAAACATCTTATCTAAGCAAGATGTTATGTCTGTTGATTACCATAGTGCTTATCACGTTATGGGAACTAAGTGGACATCTGCCACAGATAACCCAACTAACGCACAGTTAGCTAACGATAATAACTGGGGAATTACATACGATGCTGATTTAATTCCTATAGTTGAACTTATTGTTAACTCCCCACTTGATACAGGTACTAATCCTTAGTAGTATTAAGTTACAAAGCAAAGCAGTAAAGAACCTCATCAATTATTGGTGGGGTTTTTTCTTTACGCTACAATAAAACTAAATTACTTTATAGATCGTGGCAGCTACCATAAATGCAACTGTAAAAGGAGAAAATGCTAACAGCTATGTCACATTGGCAGAAGCTAATAGTTATTTTGAGACAGTTCCAGATTCTTCAACTTGGACAAGTAAAACAGATGACCAAAAAAATAGAGCATTAATATCGGCAACTAGATGGATTGATAGCTTTGTATTTTATGGAGATAGATGCGATGATGGACAGGCTTTAAGATTTCCTAGAAATAATTATCAGGTAGATGGTGTTGAATTAGCTTGTTCTACAATTCCAAATAATATTAAATATGCACAATATGAATTAGCTAGAGCATTGGCAAATGATACAGATGCTATTACTGGTACTACTGGTAAGGATGGAAACTTTAGTGAAGTAAAGCTAGGAGATATACAGGTTAAATATAATACTGATAGTCAGGGAACTGGTTCTGTTAATAATATTTTAGATGTTTACCCGTGGTTACAAAGTTATCTTGGAGCATATATGCTAGGTGGAGCAGGAAGTTTTCAAATGAGAGTGGTTAGAGGATAATGGCAGGTCAACTAGATTCATTATTAAAGAATGTAGCTAAACAGATTGTTTCTGACTTAGGAAATTCTTTTGATTCTTCTATTGTCTATACAAGAAAAGCATCTGGCAGTTACAACACAGCTACAGGTGCATATTCTACAAGCGATACGACTTATAGTATCAAAGCTCCTGTTGAATTTGTAATTTCTAGAGAAGATGATGGTAGAGAAAGAAGAGAAGCAAAAGTTTATATAACACCTGATCTTATTGGAGATAGTCAACCTGACTTTCAAGACGAAGTTACATTAACTTATGCTGGATCTACAAGAGTAGGACAGATAGTTAATATAGATACAAGACAGGGTGGACAGACTTATCTGTTTACTTTATTAGTGAGGTTCTAATGGCTAAAGGAGGAAATATTGAAAATGCAAGTTCTGATCTAAATAAAAATTTAGAAGCGGATTTTAATAACTTTATACGGGGAGCATTGCTTGATTTATCGAGAGAAGAAGATCCAATAAGTCCTATTGATACTGGCTTCTTTGCTTCAAGTTGGACAGCTAGCACACAAAGACCCAGACCAAATCAGGCAAGAGAAAATTATGCTCCCTGGAGTGAAATAGAACCTTCATATGAAGGAAAGGAATCTCCACAAGCATTTGTTGAACCTAGATTTGTAAATAAAATAAAATTTAATTTTAAACTTTTTTCTAAAGTTTATATAGGAAATAGATCAGAATATGCTGCTAGTGCTTTAGCTTCTAGAAGAAGTCAGATTCCTCAATATATTCAAGAAAGAATTAGACCACTCGTAAATGCAATATTTACAGAGAAGAAACCTAAAATTGGCATTGGAGCTAAACAGTTTAAAGGTGGTCAAGGTGGTATTGGACAATTTGCTGATCCAGAAAGAGAATTTGTTGATTACACTAATCTATGACTTTAGTTAACACCAGAGCAGCTTTTGAAAAGGCAGTAACAGATGCAGTTGCAGCAGCAGATAATACTGTTGAAATGGTTTATGACAACATGGTTTATAAGACTCCTGGCAAAACTAAAAAATATATTATTATGTCAGTTGATTTCGCACAGGCAACAACACAAACACAGGGAGCATCGCAAGACTTTTATTCTGGTGTTATTCAATGTAATATTTATGTTCCTAGAGGAAAAGGTAGTGCAACTCTTTCTGCGATAGGAGAAGCTGTTATTGATGGGCTTACTTCTGTTAATGATTCTAGTTATAGTGATACGTTTAGTTGTGATCCTAGAGTATTAGATATTGTTGGTCCTGCTCCTATTGAATTAAATGATTCTTCACATTTCTTAGGCTTAATATCTTGTCAATTTACTGCCAATGCCTAGTATAGTGTTAATAGCTATACATTAACATGACTAGAGCAGTTGATCTTTTAAAAAACAAGTTTGGAGTCTCTCAACTTTATAAACATGACATTAAACAAGATGATGAGATTATTCTTACTGTTTATTGGCATCCTTTAACTATTGCAGAAAGAGAAGCAATACAGAAAAAAGCATCAGATGATGTTAATGATTACGCTTTACAGATGATGATTGAAAAAGCATTAGATGAAGATGGTAAAAGAATCTTTCAAGATGGAGATAAAGCATCTCTTAGAAGAGAGGTTGAACTTACTATTCTTGAGGAAATACAATTAGCAATGATTAATGCTGGTGCTGATAAGGAGGTAAAACAGGCTAAAGCCGATTTAAAAAGCTAATAAAGATTGGCGGTTTTTATTTTCTCTAGCAAAAGAATTACATAAAACTGTGGCTGAGTTATGTCAGACTCTTACTGTTGAAGAGATGATAGGTTGGGCTGCTTATGCAGAGATTGAGCATGAAGAATATGAAAAACAAAAAGAACAAGCACAACGATCTAGTGCTTTAAGAGGTAAAAAGAGGTAATATAGAGAAAATGTTTTAATTTTTATAGCAAGTGGCTAATTATAATATTGATATTGCTGTTGCTTTAAAAGGTGCGGAGAGGTTAAAGGCATTTAATAAAAAAATAAAAGAGACAGAAGAGATAAGTAAGGTAGTAGCTATAAATATGAAGTTATTAGGTAAAAATAATGATTTAGTAGTTAGAAGTTTTAATAGTTTAAGTAAAGCTGTAAGTGAAGCAAAAAAAAATTTTAATGAAGCTGCTATAGGTACATCTAATCAAAAAAAAGCTGCAAAAGAACTGGTTGCTGCACAAAAACAATTAAATAAAGAGTTAGAAAAAGGTAATCAATTATTAAAAATAGGAACTAAAATGTCTCCTACTGAAAAATCTATAAGAAGAAATCAGCAATTAAGACAACGCAGACCAGTACAGCCATTAAATCCTGCTGCTGGTAATTCTTTTGCTGCTTTTAGTAGATCAATTAGAGGTGCAACTGCTTATAGCGGTCCGATTGGACCTGGACAAGCAGTTTCTTCTAATTTATTTTCAAGATTACCTCCTAGATCAGATATTGCTTTATCTTCTCCATTACCTCCTAGATCTCCACTACCACCGAGGTCATCAATAGAGCCTGGAAGGAGTTTATTTGGTCAGAGTGTAAGTATTGAGGGCAGGTCAGAAAGAATAATAAAAGAAAGATTTGCTTTAACAAGTAAATTAGCAGAAATGACAGAAAGAGATATAAAAGCAAAAAATAAAAGTGTAAATATTGAAAAAAGATTAAATAAAGGTCTGCAAGAGAGAAAAGATTTAAGTGCAGCTTTAGAAAAAATGGAGAAACGAAGTGCTAAAAATTTAAAAGATCAAGTTAAACAAAGAAATCAATCAAGAAAGATAGGTAGAGACAATGTAAGGTTAAAAATTAAAGAAGCACAAGCAACACGAAAACTTGCTGAAAGTGAAGCGTTAGCTGCTAGAACTGCAAGAAGAAGAAGATTGGGAAGCACAGCTAGTAGTGCAATTATTGGTGGTGCGTTTCCTTTATTGTTTGGACAGACAGGAGCAGCAGCAGTTGGTGGTGGACTTGGTGGACTTGCTGGTGGAGCTATAGGTGGTCAATTTGGTTTTGCATTATCTATTCTTGGTACTGCAATAGGTTCTGCTATTGATAAAAATGATAAATTTAATCAATCATTAGCTGTTCTAAATGTTCGTTTTTCAGATGTAGGTGGTAGTGCTCAACTTACTTCAGAAGATATAGACGCAGTTGCAAAACGCTTAAGAATAACAAAAGAAGAAGCGTTTGGTGTATTAGGAGCTTTTGCACAATTTGGTTCTGGAAGTATTGCTAAATCTTTAACAGAAATTTTTGGTGCTGATGCTGGAGCTTTTGATAGTGTAGCTAGTGCAAATAGACAGGCTCAATTAGCTAATCAAATTTTTGAAGCTAGAACAAAAATAGGCAATGAAGTTGCTACACAATTATTAAATCAAAATTTAATTACTGATAGTGCAACTATTGAATTAGCGTTAGCAGAGGCTAGAGCAAAAGCAGAAAATGATATTGCTGTAGCTCAAGCAAAACAAATAAAATTTAGAGATAGAGCTAGAGATCTTGCTGAAGAGTTGTTATTTAGAGGGGGTGGCGATCCATCAAGATATGGAGAAAATAGAGCAAATAAACTACAAAAAGAATTTGAGGAAGGCAGAAATCAGAGAATGAAAGATTTTAAAGAAGCGTTAGAACAAATAAGACAAATGCTTGGTCTTGTTAATGAAGCTCAAGGCAAATTTGGACAATCAGGAGCTTTAGCTTTTTCTGCTATTGAAGATAAAGTAAAAGATTTACAAGATGAAATGAAAAAATTAGCAAATCCAATATACATGGTTATGACGTTATCAGAAACAATGGCAAATTCATTTGAAGAGTCATTTAAGGGAATTATAAAAGGAACAATGTCTGTATCAGATGCGTTTAGAAATATGCTGAATCGTATTGCAGATCATTTCTTAGATACTGCTGCAAAAATGATGGCTAATCAGTTACAACAAGGTTTACTGGGTTTATTAAGCAATATATTTATACCGAATCCTTATGGAGTTAAAAAAGGACAAAGTTTATATGATGTAAAAACTCCAAGTCGATTTACTGATAGGACAGTTGGAGTAAGAGCAAATGGTGGTCCTGTAATGGCAGGAGGTAGTTATATTGTTGGAGAACGTGGTCCAGAAATGTTTAGCCCAGGAGTATCAGGAATGATTACACCTAACGAAATGCTTGGCGGTTCAACAAATATCGTAGTAAACGTAGATGCTTCTGGTTCTTCTGTTGAAGGAGATGAACAACAGGGTAGAGAACTTGGTCAATTAATTTCTGTTGCTATACAATCAGAATTAGTTAAACAGAAAAGACCAGGAGGTTTACTAGGATAATGGCTACTTTTCCTTCTATAAATCCTTCGTATAATGCTCAAAAAACAACATCTTCACAAATACGAGCCACGCAATTTAATGATGGCTACCAGCATAGAATTAAGTTTGGATTGAATACAAGACCCTATGTTTGGTCTTTAACTTTTGATGTTAGCGAAAGCGAATCTGATACGATAGAAACCTTCCTTGAAGCGAGATCAGATGATGGTGCTTCTTTTGATTGGCAACCTCCTGGTAGTGCTGTTGCTTATAAATGGATATGCCTTCAATGGACAAAAAGAATACCTTTTGTAAACAGAGCAAGTTTAAACATGACGTTCCAACAAGTATTTGAACCTTAATGACTACTCCTGTATCAGAACTACAGAAAATAAATCCTAGTAGTATTGTTGAGCTTTTTCAGCTTGAATTAATTACCGCTATTCATGGATCTAATACAAAGTATTATTTTCATAATGGAACGAATACTAATGGAAATAATAATTTAATCTTTAATAATATTGAATATACAAAAATGCCGATAGAAGCTGAAGGCTTTGAATTTAATGGCAAACAAACTCCTAGACCAAGATTAAGAATATCTAATATTTTAGGAACTTTTACAACAATATTACTTACACTTCCTCAAGGATTAGAAGGAGCAAAAGTTACAAGAGTAAGAACTTTAGCTAGATATGTTGATAATGCAAACTTTACAGGTGGTCAAATTCTTTTAGAAAATGGTTCAAACTTATTATTAGAAGATGGTTTTGCAATAGACATGGATCAAGGTATAAATCCATTTGGTACTCCAGATCCTACTGCCACTTTTGATGAGCAAATTTTTATAATTGATCGAAAATCTACAGAAAATAGAGACATAATTGAATTTGAATTAGCTGCTACTTATGATATAGATGGTGTTAGATTACCAAAAAGACAAGTATTACCAGCAGACTTCCCTGGCATTGGTACGTTTTTCTCATAATGTGGCAAGATGATGCACTTGAACACGCAGTACAAGAAGATCCAAGAGAGTCTTGTGGTCTTTTGTTAGTTAAAAAAGGTAAAGAAGTATATTTTCCTTGTAAAAATTTAGCTTTTGAACCCACAGATCAATTCATTATTGATGCAGATTGTTGGGTAGAAGCGGAAGATCAAGGAGAGATAGTTGCTGTTGTCCATAGTCATCCTGTTACAAGTCCTAATCCAAGTGAAGCAGATAGAGTAGCGTGTGAAAAGTCAGATTTAAAATGGTGGATTGTTCAACCTAATTTAAAACAATGGGGTTATTGCGAACCTTGCGGTTATAAAGCTCCTATAATTGGTAGGAAATGGGTCTGGGGTGTTACTGATTGTTGGAGTTTATGTAGAGATTGGTATAAAGAAGAACTAGGAATAGAACTTATAGATTGGATTAGACCAAAATCATCAGAAGAATTTATAAAAAATCCAATGTTTGCTGATTGTTTTGCAAAAACAGGATTTAGAGAATTGTTACCAACAGAAGATTTAAGGTATGGAGATTTATTATTAATGTCAATAGGTAGTAGCGGATTAAATCATATTGGTGTTTACTTAGGACAGCAAACAGTTTTACATCATTTACAAAATAGGTTATCAAGTCGTGATCTATTAGATGAATGGCTGTTAAAATGTATAGGTAAAAGGATTCGTTATGCTGCGTAAAATTAAGCTATACGGAGAACTAGCAAAGTTTCTGGGTCAAAAGACTTTTGAAGCTGAAGTACATAATGCTGCACAGGCAATAAGATTTTTAATGGTTAACTTTCCACAGTTAGAAAAACACATGGCAGATAGATACTATAAAGTTGCCATTAATGATTGGGAGTTAGAAGAAAAAGAATTGCATTATCCAAATGGACAGGAGGATATAAAGATTATTCCTGTAGTTGGAGGAGAAGGTGGCAGGGGTTTAGGTAGGGTATTATTTGGAGCAGCGTTAATTGGTGCTGCTTTTTTAACAGGTGGTGCAAGTCTTGGAGCTAGTGGTTTAACATTTCAAACAGGTACTATTGCTGGCGTAGGATCTTATGGTGCTGTTGCTGCTCAAGCTGCTGTATATGTTGGGGCTTCTTTAGTATTGCAAGGAATTGCTACCATGCTTACTCCTGTTCCTACTGTCTCGGAAAGAGAACAAGATCCTAGAAATTCATTTAATTTTAGTGGCATACAAAATACAAGTCGTGCTGGTGTAGCTGTTCCTGTTATTTATGGCGAAGTTTTAACTGGATCAGTAGTAATATCTGCTGGTATTGAAACTGCACAGGTGGAAGTATGAGTAAAGTTATAGGTTCTGGTGGCGGAGGAGGAAAAGGTGGCGGAGGAGGCGGTGGTACTCCTACCGAAGCTAAAGATAATTTAGATTCTAAACAATTTGCTAAAGTATTAGATTTAATTGGCGAAGGAGAAATAGAGGGATTAGTAGATGGTGCAAAGTCTATATTTTTAAACAACACACCCTTACAGGCTACTGATGGTACTTTTAATTTTAAAGATGTAACTTTTGAAGCTAGAACTGGTACTTCTAGTCAAACTAATATTCCAATAACAAAAAATGTAGAAACTACAAAAGCCACAGGATTTTCTACAGTTCCACAGGCAACACCTAAAGTTGTTCAGATTACTGATTCAGATGTTGATGCAGTTTCAGTAACTATTACTGTTCCAGCTTTACAATCTTTAAGTGATAAAGGAGATATTTTTGGCACAAAAGTTGAGTTACAGATAGCTGTTCAGTATAGTGGTGGGTCATATTCAACTGTTGTTTCTGGTAATGCAGGAACTATCACGGGTAGAACTCCTGATGTTTACCAAAGAGATTATTTAATAAATTTAGATGGTGCTTTTCCTGTCAATATTAAAGTTACCAGAATTACTGCTGATAGTGCTTCCAGTAAATTAGCTAATGAAATTCAATTTAACAGTTATGTAGAAATTAAATATGACCAAAGAACTTATGCGAATAGTGCATTAGTAGGATTAAAAGTTGATGCTGAACAATTTACATCTATTCCTACTAGAAAATATTTAGTAAAAGGTATAAAAGTAAAAATTCCTCATAACGCTACTGTTAATTCTGATGGCAGCTTATCTTATGCAGGAGTATTTAATGGAACGCTTGGTGCTGCTCAATATACAAATGATCCTGCTTGGTGCTTATACGATTTGCTCAGTAGCTCTAGGTACGGGCTGGGAGATCATTTACAGGAATCAGGTTTAGATAAGTTTAGTTTTTATGCAGCATCAGTTTATTGTTCTGCACAGGTAGATGATGGTACTGGTGCTGGCACAACAGAACCTAGATTTAGTTGTAATGTAGCGATCCAAAATCAACAGGAGGCTTATAACGTAATAAATCAGATGTGTTCTGTCTTTAGAGCTATGCCATATTACGAAACTGGTAGTTTGACTATTACACAGGATTCTCCAAAAGATTCCAGTTATTTGTTTACTTTAGCTAATGTAATGCCACCAGGTTTTACTTACCAAAATACATCTCAAAGAACTAGACCTACAGTTGTAGTTGCTAAATATTTGGATTTAGAACTTAGAGATGTTAATTATGAAGAAGTTATAGATACTGCAAACCAAGCTAGATATGGAAGTGTTGTAAAGAATATAGATGCCTTTGCCTGTACGAGTAGAGGGCAAGCGAATCGTTTGGCAAAATGGTTGCTCTACATGGAAAATGTGGAAAGAGAAGTGGTTACATTTTCTACTTCAATAGATGCAGGAGTTATTGTCAGACCTGGACAAATCATAGAAATAGCTGATCCTGTAAGATCAGGAGAACGTAGAGGTGGTCGGATAAGTGCTGCTACAACTACTGATATAACTGTAGATGATTCAAATGGATTATCTTTTTCTGTTGGTTCGACTTTATCCGTTGTTCTTTCTGATGGGTCAGTAGAAAATAAACCTGTAAGCGGTATATCAGGAGATGTCATAACAGTATCAAGTGCTTTTACTTCTGCTCCTAATGTCAATAGTGTTTGGATTTATCAGACAACAGACATACTTACATCTACTTGGAGAGTTTTAACCATCAGCGAAGAAAACAGAACTAATAATGTTATTACAGCAAGTCAATATAATTCTGGAAAATATAATCATATTGAAAGCGGAATTGCTCTTACAACAAGAGACATTACTAATTTAGATATACCTCCTGCTTCTCCAACTGGCATTACAGCAGAAGAAGTTATTTATGAAAATACTGGTATTGCAAGAGTAAAAATTATTGTAAGTTGGACTACCTCTACTGATAATGTTTATGTCAGATGGAGATATGAGCAGGGTAACTATACTTCTCGTTCTGTTGAAGGTGCTAAGAGTTATGAAATATTAGATACGATTGCTGGTAATTACACGATTGAAGTTTATAGCGTTAGTGCTTCTGGTCTAAGATCAACACTACCCAACTCATTAAATCCTTTTGTAGCAGCAGGAAAAACTGCTTTGCCAACTAATGTAAGTGGTGTCAGCTTATTACCCATAGATGAATCAAGTGCAATATTAAGTTGGAATCGTGCCACAGAACTTGATGTGTTGTTAGGAGGAAAGACTCTTATCAGACATTCTTCTCTTACAACAGGAGCACAATGGAAAGATTCACAGGAAATTGTGGTAGCTGCTGCTGGAAACCAGACACAAAAAATAGTTCCTTTACTTTCTGGTACTTATTTAATCAAGTTTGAAGATGATGGTGGTAGAGAAAGTCCTGCACCTGGTTCTAGTGATAGCGATTGGAACAATACAAGAGTTACAACTAACCTCCCTGCACCATCAGAAAGACTTGTTGTAGGAAGTGTTGATGAACATACTGCAAACTTTACAGGGTCTAAAACCGATACAATTTATGATGCTTCTATAGATGCTCTAAAACTCACAGTTACCAGTAATGCAACCGCAACATCAGGAGAATATATTTTTGCTAACTCTATAGATTTAACAGAAGTTTATGATGTTAACTTAAGAAAAATTTTAAAAGCAAGTAATTTTGTTTTAAATAGTTTATGGGACTCTAGAACTGATTTAATTGATACTTGGGGATATATTGATGCTGTTGGTGGGCTGACAGAAGCTACAAAATGTAATGCTGCTGTCTATGTAAGGTCAACTAACGACAACCCATCAGGATCTCCTACTTGGAGTGATTACAAAGAATTTAGTAACGTATTGATAACTGGTAGAGGATTTCAATTTAAGGCAATATTAACAAGTAGTGACACAAACCAAAATATAGCTGTAACTGAATTAGGAGCTACACTAGAATTACAAGGAAGGACAGAATCTATCTCGACTCCAGTTACTACTGGATCGTCACAATATACTGTAACTTTCACAAAAACATTTAAACAAGCACCAACTGTAGTAGTGACTCCAACAACTCAACAAACAGGTGATTTCTTTGAACTTGCTAATATAAGTAGGACAGGATTTCAAGTGACGTTTAAAAATGGTAGTTCCGCAGTTGCAAGATCCTTTGTATGGGCTGCATCAGGTTTTGGAAAGGAGGTCACATAAATGAGTAATGGTCACGATTTTGACATAGCCAATGCTGTAGGCAGTAGTTTTAGAGCAGATTTGAATGTTTGTCTTGGAGATATTCAATCATCTAATAGTGGTTCTTCTGCACCTTCTACTACTGTTGCTTATAAAATCTGGGCTGATACTGCTAATAATTTATTAAAAATAAGAAATTCTGCTAATAATGGTTGGTTAACACTAGGAGATTTAACAGATGCAAATAATCTAGGACTTGCAACAAAAGCATCTCCTACATTTTCTGGAACTGTAACTTCTGGTGGCGATATTGTAATGTCTGGTACTGGTTCTTTACAGTTACCGACAGGAACTACTGCACAACGACCAACCCCTGCTACTGGAGATATAAGATTCAACACTACGATTACGCAATTTGAAGGTTATAACGGATCTGCATGGGGAGAAATTGCTGCTGGAGTTCCAGCAGGGTCAGTATTTAGTTTTGCGACTTCTACAGTTCCAACAGGTTATTTAGAGTGCAATGGTGCTGCTGTCAGCAGATCAACTTATGCAAGTTTATTTAGTGCAATATCAACAACATGGGGAGTGGGAGATGGTTCTTCAACATTTAATCTTCCTGATCTTCGAGGACAATTTGTAAGAGGTTGGGATAATAGTGCTGGTGTTGATAGTGGAAGATCATTTGCTTCTAGTCAATCAGATCAAAACAAATCTCACAATCACTCAATAAATGATTCTGGTCACAATCATACTGCTGGTAATTGGGGTGGTAACTTTGGAGGAAGTTCTGGAGCATTAACATTTAGAAATGATGCCACAGGAACAAATAGTTCAATTATTCAAAGTGCAACAACAGGTATTTCAATACAAAATGATGGTGGAACGGAAGTTCGTGTTAAAAACTATGCTCTTATGTATGTAATTAAATTCTAATTATGACAAATAAAAAAATATCAGAATTAACAGCGTTAACCGCACCAGCAAGCACCGATATATTGCCTATCGTTGATGTTAGTGGTGGTGGTACAGGTTCAAACAATAAAATTACATACGCAAATTTATTAAGTAAAGCACCTGATGGATCTGCTTCCTTGCCATCATTTAGTTTTAATTCCGATCCAAATACAGGAATAAGTGGAGGATCAGATACCTTAACCTTCAGTACAGGTGGAAGTGGCAGAATGACAATCAATTCTGCTGGTCTTGTAAATATCGTTGGAGATTTAACAGTTGGCGGAACGACAACTACAATCAACACCACCAATCTTGATGTTGAAGATAAAAATATTACTCTTGGTAAAGTTACAACACCATCTGATACAACTGCTGATGGAGGTGGATTAACTCTTAAGGGTGCTACAGATAAGACATTTAACTGGGTAAATGCCACAGATTCATGGACGAGTAGTGAGCATATTTCTGTTTCTGGTCAAAAAGAATTTAGATATTTAGATTCTGATTCATCACATTATGTAGGTTTTAAATCTCCAGCTACAGTTTCATCAAATGTAGTTTGGACTTTACCTTCTGCTGATACAGGAGTTAGTGGATATGTCTTATCTAGTGATGGCTCTGGAGTTCTTAGTTGGGTAGCACCTGGTCAAAATGCAGATCCTAGTTTTACAGGAACATTAACTCTCAGTAATGATGGCAATATAAGAGGATTTGCTTCTACTCAGGCTACCTATACTGGATCGGTAAAAACTTTTACAGTTACAGTAGCAACTAAAACAGCAGCACATAGATATAACGGAAGTGGATCTAGTAATGGCTATGTAATTGATGGTAAAGAAGCACCATTTTTAACTCTTACACCAGGTCGTACCTATAAGTTTGACCAATCAGATAATACTAATAGTGGTCATCCTTTGCGTTTTTATCTTGAGTCTAATAAGACTACAGCTTATACAAGTAACGTAACAACAAACGGAACTGCTGGTTCTAGTGGTGCATATACACAGATCGTTGTAGGCGATACGACACCAATAGTAATTCATTATCAATGCTCAAGTCATTCCCTGATGGGAAATGGAATAGCAACAAACTCTGCAACAGCTACAGGAACTTTGCTATCCAGTTTAAGTGTTACTGGAAATATGGACGTTACTGGCACGTTTACTGTTAGTGACAATATTTTGATGACAGGAACAGGAGCTATTGATGTTGCTTCTGGTACAACTGCTCAAAGACCAGGCTCTCCCTCTGCTGGTATGTTTAGATTCAATAGTCAAACAACGGAATTTGAAGGATATGACGGAAGTGCTTGGGGTGAGATTGGTGGTGCAGCAGCTACAGGAACAGCAGATTTATTAGATATTGCATCATCTTCTGGAACGGGGGGTGGTTCTGCAACATTTAACGGATCTGCTTACAGATTTAAGTTAGTTACTAAAGGAACAAGCACAGCAGTAACCCCAACAAATGCAGAAATATTAAGAGTGTCAATAAATGGTGTAATGCAACAACCAAATGACGGAACTGGTCAAGGAGACATGACAGAGGGCTATGTTGTTAGCGGTACAGATATTATCTTTGATTCTGCTCCTCCTAGTGGTGCTACATATTTCATTATTAATATGGGAGCTACGATTGCGATTGGTACACCAGGCGATAATACAGTAACAAGTGCAAAGATAGTTGATGGAACTATTGTTGGAACGGATCTGGCTACGAATGTTGACCTTGTTGATAACCAAAAAATTAGATTTGGAGCAGGGAATGATTTAGAGATTTATCATAGTGGTTCTAACTCATTTTTACTCAATAATACTGGGTTTTTTAGAATTGCAAATACAACAGGTGGCTTATACCTTGATGGTAACGATGTCACTATAAGATCGGAAGCTGGTGATGAGAATTTTGCTATTTTTAATAATGACGGAGCAGTAGAGTTATTTTTTAATAACTCTAAAAAATTCGAAACCTCAAATACTGGAGCTACTGTTACAGGCACATTAACAGCAACAGCTTATGCAGGAGATGGATCTGGTCTTACAGGAGTTTCATCACAAGTTGCTGATGGTTGTATCACAGAAAACTCGCTAACAATTTCAAATAATTACACTATGACTACAAACAAGTCAGGAGTTAGTGCAGGGGATATAACAATAGCAAGTGGGGTAACAGTTACCATTCCCTCAGGTTCACGCTATGTTATTGTCTAGGAGGTAAAATTATGCCAATTGTAATTAATGGAAATGGAACTATATCAGGAATAACTACTGGAGGGTTGCCTGATGGAATTGTAGATACTGATATGTTGGCTAATAATGCGGTTACAAGTGCTAAATCCTCTGGTCTTGGTGGTTTAACTGTTGCGGACCAATATGCTTTAAATTCATCTAATGGAGGCGATGCTAACCCTGTAACTGGGTGGTATAGACCTTCTAATAATTCAAGAGCAAGTCTTAATGGAAATGTCAGTGAATCTTCTGGAATTTTTACATTTTCTTCTACAGGATATTGGCGAGTTGACGTAATTTTGTATAACGTACACAATGTTGATGAAAGGTATAATCAATTTTTTCTAGAACAAAGTACAGACTCAGGTAGTAATTGGAATCATTGTTGTACTAATAGTTCTTCTGTTGGAAGCAGAATCAGTAGTACTGGTCATTTATCTGGTTGTATGGGTGCAGTTATACTAGACGTAACTGATGTAAGTACATTTAGATTAAAACTTAGAACTAATGCTGAAAGTAATTCTACTAGCAGTTACCTTTCTTATGATGCTGATTCAAACTATACAAGCATATTATTTATGAAGTTGGGAGACACATAAATTAATGACATATATAATAATGGTATAGCTGTTTTAAAATTATGATTTACAAGAACATTGATGCTTTAATTAGTTTAAAACCAGGTGCAGAATGGACTTGGACAGGTACAGACTATTCTGGCTTAAATTGGGTTGACAGTTCTACCAAACCAACTGAATCTGCGATAGATGCAGAAGTTACAAGGTTAAATAATGCAGAACCCATGAAACTTTTAAGAGATGAAAGAAATAGAAAATTAGCTGCTACCGATTGGAGAGCTAGTTCTGATTTAACACTTGCAGATGATTGGAAAACATATCGTCAGGCATTAAGAGATTTACCAGCTAGTGCATCGCCAACTTTAAATTCAGATGGTACATTAAGTATGTCATCTGTTACTTTCCCAACAGAACCTAGTTAAATATGAGTCAGATAAAGTTATTACATAGTGGTGGAAATGGAGTTATATTATCTGCTCCAACTAACAACCCTTCATCTGATACAACTTTTAAACTTCCTCAATCTGATGGATCTGCTGGTCAGTACATGAAAACTGATGGATCTGGTAATTTAGCTTTTGCAACTATCGCAACTGTAGTTCCGGGAATTACAGAATTTGACATCTGGAATATGCTCAGTACTAAAGGTAATGGTGACATAGAATCAGCCAAGTTAGAAAGATATAATATTACTGGTGGTGCTTCACAAATTGGTACTGGTATGACCGAGTCTAGCGGTATTTTTTCTTTTCCAAACACAGGAAAATGGTTAGTAATTTGTAAGGCTCACGCTGAGATACATAATGCTGATTCAGTTTTTGTCGATACAATGGTAACTATTAATAATAGTTCTTATACTAAGCATGGGAGGGCTGCTAATGGTGCCACTGGTTCTGGTTCTGGTACAATACAATCAAACCAAGCAACCAGTTTTTCATTTATAGATGTAACAGATACAAGTAACGTAAAAGTAAAATTTACTGTTTCGGGAGTTTCTGGTAGTAGTTATTTATATGGTGATGGTTATTTAACACAATTTATTTTTATGAGATTAGGAGACACATAATGAGCAGACTTATAACCAACTCTATACGATCCACTTCTGCTTCAGCAGATGCGATTACTTTAGATGGATCAGGAAATGCAACTTTCCCTGCTAACGTAACTTGCTCTGGTACTGCTTCTGGATTTGGTGGTGGAGTTGCTGTTCAAACTCAAGTACATCAATTATCTCCTCCAACCCAAGTAGCTAGTACAAGTACAACTTTTGCAGCGACAGGATTAACTAAAGCTATTACTCCGACTTCAGCAAGTAACAAAATTAAAGCGTCAGCAAATCTTGTTGTATGGATGGATTCTTTGAGTACCAATGGTGCGAGTGGAGGAAAAGGAATAGAAGCACAACTACAAATTACTAGAACTATCGGTGGTACAGCTACTGTTTTAGGTCTTATGGAATATTCAGATTGGAGTGGTATTGCGAAATATCCAGTTACATTTGATGTGTGGGACACAACTTATAACAGCACAGCAGCAATAACGTATTCAGTTGAATTTCGTAGAAGATATATTTACTCAGGTAATAATGCGTGTTATGTTCATCGAGATTCAAGCTATACAACAATCGCTACCTTAACACTTACGGAGTACTCAGGATAATGGGATTAACTAAAGCTCAAGCTGCTGGACTTGCTGATACCTCTGTTAGTGCAGGGAGTTATGGTTCGGCTACCGCAATACCAGCTATTACAGTTGATGCCCAGGGAAGAATAACTGCTGCCTCTACAAATGCAATATCGGCTGGAGGAGAAACTGATGGTATATTTCAAAATCCTGTAGCAGCAACAGGGAATATTACAATCGGTAATAATAAAAATGGTTTAGCTGCTGGACCATTCTCAATGGCGACCTATACTTTAACTATACCCTCTGGATCGGTGTTTACTATAGTCTAATGCCAGTATCAATCAACGGACAAACAGGAGTAATTACAGGACTTGCAGTTGGCGGCTTACCTGATGGAACAGTAGATGCGGACACGCTTGCCTCAAATGCTGTTACTGCCACAAAACTAGCAAGTGGTGTTGGTGGTAAAATTCTTCAAGTTATTCAATCAACTAAAACTGATGGTCAAGAAGTGACTGGAACAAGTTATACTGACATAACTGGTTTATCGGCAACAATTACACCTTCAGCTACTACTAGCAAAGTTTTAGTTATGGTGGATTTTGTATTTAATAAAAATAATTATGCTCTTTATGCACAGATATTAAGAGGTTCAACTGCAATAGGAAATCCAACAAGTTCAGATAGTGCAATGCGTATATATAACAATGGTAGTGGAGGAGACAGTAGTGAACATAGCTCTTTTATGTATCTTGATTCTCCTAGTACCACAAGTGCTACTACTTATAAATTACAAGTAAAAAGTAATGGTGCATCTCATCCTTACGTCAATTGTAGTTATTCAACAAGGACATCTGATTATTTATCTACGTCAACTTTTACTTTAATGGAGATAGCTGCATGACAGGAAAGATTAAATTAGTACATTCTGGTGGTAATTCTGTTTCAATAGCAGTTCCAACTTCTGCACCATCAGCTAGTGAAGTTGAGTTTAAGCTCCCTCAAAGCGATGGGAGTGCCAACCAAGCTCTTGTTAGTGATGGATCAGGAAATTTATCGTTTGCAAGTGTAGCTGGCGGTAAAGTTCTTCAAGCTGTTACTGCATCCAGTACTTCAGCAACATTTGTTTATGGAACTACTTTTGCTGATTCTGGATTATCAGCAACAATTACACCTTCAGCCACAGGCAGTAAAGTTTTAGTTTTTGTTACTCAACATTATATAGTAAGAAGATCAAGTTCATCTTTAGGAGGGTCAATTACCTTGTATAGAGGCTCTACTAAACTTACAAATGACATCAATGGGTCTGACCCTTATAAGATTCATTTAAATATTACAGGAGCAACTTATGTAGAAATACAAGGAGAGTTTAATACAACATACTTGGATAGTCCAAGCACAACTTCTGCGACCACATACAAAACCATGATAGGTGCAGCTTATGGTAACAATAGTGCATTAACTGGTGTAAGTAATGATGGTACAGCTTCTTATATGACACTTTTGGAGATAGGAGCATGACCAGTAGATTAATTGTAAACAGTATTAGGCATACAGGAGCTTCTTCTGATGCCATTACTCTTGATAATTCTGGTAACGCTACATTCCCTGCAAATGTAACTTGCTCTGGAACAGCAACTGGTTTTGGTGGTGGAAAAATTCTTCAAATTGTTCAAGGTAGCAATAACACTCAGGCTCAAAGTACATCAGGAACTTATGCCGATACAGGTTTAACAGCTAATATTACAACATCTAGTTCTCATGCAGGGGTTTTCGTTATAACAAATCTTGCTCTAGGAGCAGAAGCGGATAATGGACAAAACTCTTATGGAAAATTTAATTTACTAAGAGATTCAACGCAATTAAGAGAAGCTTTTTTTGGTGCTTTTGAAGGTAATGTAAGTGGACATAGACATACTAAATTTTTACTACCTACTATGAACTTTTATGATACTGGTACTTCTGCATCAACAACTTATACATATAAATGTCAATATGCAAAAATGAGTAATGCAACATATGCTTTTTATAATAAGAATAATAGTGTTGGAAATACTAGCTATATATTTTTGATAGAGGTAGGAGCATGACAAATCCACTAGACGCACTTATTAAAAAATACGAGGAACAACTCGTAATGATACAAAAACAAAAAGAAGAAGCAAAAAATGCTTATGATATTGCCTGTAAAAATGAGGACAGGTATCAAGGTGCAATAATTGGTGTGAAAGATGCACAGGCACAATTATTATCAACAGAAAATCAAAAAGAAGAGATCAAACCTTCTGATGCTAAAAAAGCAAAAAGTTAATTAGATTTATCCTGCATCTGCCTTGTTACCAGGCTCATAGTCACATATAAAGGTGCTAATGCACAGATTCCTGCGAAGGTTATAATAGTTACAGGTACTAATGCTTTTGCAAAAACTTCTTTTATCATGTTTCAAAAAATTGCAAATATTCTAAGTATTGTTTCTTTTCTTATGGTAGCTTCCATGAGTGGTGGAGCGTACTTAGGTTACAAGTATGTAACTTCAGAAAATTTTAAGTCTCAGGTTATGAATGAGATACTTGGAAACGTGCAGAGCATGATGCCTAAAGTTTTAGAAAAAGGATTACCTAAAGTCACTGGTCCATCCATGCCAATTATTAAATGAACTGTTGGCATTGTAAAACTGAATTGATTTGGGGCGGAGATGCTGACATAGAAGAGGATTTTCAACCTGTTCTATACCAAGAATATTCAATGGTTAGTAATTTTTCTTGTCCTAAATGTGAGTCTTATGTAGAGGTTTACAGAAGAAGAGATGCCTTCGATTGAGATACCTGAGATAAGTATTCCTGAGATTTATATTCCAGACGTTCCAGAAATATATAGTCCACATTATATTCAAGTAGCAAAACCACCTGAGATTGATGTTCCTGGTTGCACTTATCAACACAGAGATATAAAAAATACTGGTAATCGTAATTTGTTATTAGAAGATCCTAATGGTGTGTATACTACCTGTGATTTTCCGTTTCCTAGTTTTATACCGCTTGATTATTCTCCAGAAAATTTAATAATAACTGAGGAAGTTCCTATAGAAAATGAACCACCTCCTTTACCAGAAACAGAACAGCCAAAAATTCCTGATTTACCACCAGACCCTCCACCACCTTTTCCTCCCTGTCCTGGTAAAAATGACCAGAGAGTTGGAGATTTTCGTAACGATAAAAAGTTAGAACGTGTTATTGGGCATGAAAGAGGGCAAGATGGAAGTGAATGTATAACTCTCTATGAAGCAGTTGAGTGGAAAGAACAATTCATTCCGTCTGCTCCACAGTTTGTTGGGGTTTTTAGCCTTGCTTTGGTTGGTGCTTCTGCACCGCTTGTACTTCAACTTGTCCGCCCTATCGTAAAACAAGTAATTACCAAGCTAACAAAAAAGAAAAAGTAACATTGTTACGATTTTAAAACATATATAAAGTGATGACGTTTTAGTGATAAACTATGAAAGCAATAACATTTACGGGGTTTTATGAAACTTTCCATGCAAAACAAAACAAGCCATCATCTTGAAGATAATGATGAATTTTACTTTGACAATGATATTTTGAACGATAAAGTTCATTTATTTTATAAATCAGATCGAAATAGCGTTGATGAATATTCAATGTCAGGGCATAAATTTTTAAATTCTTTTGAACTTTCTATCAATACTTTAGGCATTGAACATGACACAATGTTAAAAAAAATTGGCAACATTATTTTTGCAAGAATTAAACAACTTGAAAAAGATTATGAGATGATTCGTGCTCACGAAGATTCGCAAAAAAAGCCAAAGATGGCAACCCCAGAGCAAAACGCTGAGTTTAATAGACAACTTAAAGATGCTCTTCTCAATAATGGTAATTAAGCAGTATGACTTCTATTTATGAAAAAATAGATTATTGTCTTGAATTTATTACTCCAGAAAAAGCACAGTTTTATCTGGAGAAAAACTTTGAAAATAATCGCAAGATTAGTAGAAATAATCTTGAAGAGTTAAAACGAGAGATGAAAAATAGTCGTTTCATCTTATCTGATTCTGCCATTTGTTTTGATACAGATGGCATATTGGTTAATGGTCAGCATAGATTACTTGCTGTTGTTCAAACAGGAATGACACAACCCTTCCTTGTTGTTAAAAATATGCCTACTAAATCCAAACAAATAATGGATGTTGGCAAGTCTAGGTGTATGTCTGATCGTATTACTATTAGTGGTGTCAGGATTAGCAGAAGAGATTGTGCAACCATAAGACACGCAATGGCTAACATTGGTCAAACTACTGGTACTGAACAGTATGCAAGACCATGCCATGACGCTTTAGTTTCGGAAACTTATTTAAAACATAATCAGTTTCTTTATCTAATGAGTAAAGTATGTCCTACCAATACCAGTAGAGTCAGATCATTTTTTCTGGGAGCAGCATTAAAAATTTATGCTGAAATGACTTATAATAATCAATCTGGAAAAAATAAAAAATACGATCATTCGATGTCTCCCAAAGAAAGAGCATTGCATTGGTTAAATATTGTCACTACTGGTATGGCTAGTCCTATTGATGGTATTGATAGAGATATTAAACCATGTGATAGAGCAGCACAGATTATCTTTAACAAGTCCTGTGATGCTGCTTTAAAAAGGTCTTACTGGAGTAGTGCTGATGCCTTTGCTCTTACTGTTAGAGCAGCCCATCATTTTATGGTTGGTTTAGATGTTCAATATATAAGAACTCCAAAAGATGATCCTTTCAGAGATTTTATTGAATTGCCTTCAACCAATAAGATAATGACTATGACATCAAATTGATACTACAATGTTTTTAACCACTTATTTCCAATGAATGAAAATCTATCACGATTAACAGTTCAGATAACCAAACATCAGCATAGATTATTGAAGTATCATGCCAAGCCTGGTACATCTATCTCTTCAATCGTAAGACAAGCTTTACAAGCCTACTTTGCTGAAGCTGAAGATGCTCTTAAAGAAAAATACTTTGAGGCAATAGAGTATGAAGAGTATGAAAAATACATGGCTGCACAACAAGCAGCAGGTATTAAAGAAGAACCAATAGTAGCTGATGCAAGTTCTATTTTCTGATTTACTGCTATACTAAATGTGATTCATCCAAGAATCCCATTGCAACACAAGAAATAGGTAAGATGTTTGGAAGGGTCTTACCTATTTTTTTATGTCTTGTTGTAAAATAGATTTACCTTATTCAACATGGCAAAGGATAGGGTGTCTAGGTAGGCAAGTTAATACCCGTGCTTGTCTACTGCCTAAATTGATGCTAATGTGATATACAAGCATTGCTTACCTGACAGCCTCTACTCCAACGAGTAGGTAGTGAGCCCAGGACTAATGTTTTTAACCTTACAACTTTTACATCGTGCTGATAAAACAGCCACCGCTCTGTATTAGTCAATGTGGGGTTATTTTTTTGTCTTTAACTCGTGTGTATGTGGGATAACTTGATTTGGTGGAATATTAACAACAATATCTTCACAGGTAATAGCACTAGGAGTATTAGGCTTGAAAGTAACACCTAACTTTGCCTGTTTTGCACACATCTCCAAACGATAAAGACTAATCTCCATTTTAGTTTTCTTTATCAATAACTTTTGAGCTTGTATATTTACTTGGGTCGCTTCATGGCAAAGAGCAGGAGATTTTCCTAATGGAATATTTATTTGAGCAGATATACCATAATTTAAGTTAAAATTTTCTTTTTCAAATCTAGGAGTTTCCTGCACATATTTGATCGCTCCAGTAGTTTCATCATAAATATTTTGTCTGGTAACAGTTTCTCTGGGTAATGAAAATGTGTGAGCGTCTGTTACATAGGGAGTAATTGTAAGACTAGGAGAAGCACAGACTATACCTTGACTCATTCTGAAAGAAGGCATTGCTGATGGAGTTATCATCGTTGCATTATTATTTACAACACCTTGAGCATTAGAGCTAGGACTTGCAACTGTTGTATTAGCAAAAACTTTTGTAGGACAAAGTAATAAAACTATTGTCCAAACGTAGTTGTAGTTTCTGTTGTTGTACTTGAATTTATTGTTCTTGTTATTGTAGTTACTGTGTCTAACCCTGGGGTGATTAGAGTTTCTTGGAGAGAAAAAGCTGAACCTGGAGTTGTTATCTTCCATCTTGGTACAGCTTCTAAGTTTGGTGAAGTCCAACTAAAACTTACCCCTCCAACTGTTTGTTCTGTAAGAGTTGTAGCTGTAGGGTTGATATAGCTATTTGTATCGGCACTTTCAATGTTATGTCCTGATGCAGAATAAGAATATCCTGTGCGATATTGATGACTTGTGATGGTTTCATTTATTACTGATTCAGTAGTCGAGCTAGTCTGAGAACTACCCGAACGAAATTGTGGTACAACAGGAACAGCTAATGTCCTACAAGGTAATGCTAATAAAATTAACCAAAAAAGTCTAGTCAATCGTAATACGAACTGTTGTTGAACCTATACAACTCGTACCAGATCCTCCAGCAGTACAGGTATGGATTCCTGATGAAACAGATGTTAAAGCTAAACTTCCTGCTGTGCCTCCAGAAATTACTGTTGTTTGTCCACCAAGAACAGGAAGAGTTGCTATTCCGCTAGATGGAGTGATTGCAGATTGCGTAGCATCTCCAGCTTGATAACTTTCACTAAAACTAAAGGCTGAACCTGCTGTTGTAACAGAGGTATTAGTAGCTGTAACTCCAGCTAGTCCGTTGGTAATGCTTGCTAAGTTAAGACCACCAATTCCATTCGTAACTTGAGAGTCTCCTGATCCTGTAGAAGTAGTTATATTATTTCCGCTTATGCTGTAGCTGTTAGGAGCAGCATTTGTAATTACATAAGGAGAGTCAATAGAAATTTGTGCAGAAGTAACAAACTCTTGTTTTATATCAGCAAACGCAGCAGATGGTAAGAATAGAAGTAAAGCAAATAGTTTTTTCATTTGATACCTACCTTGTTTTTACTATTATCCACTATTTTAGGAGAATTGCCATTTTTCTTGTTTCCAACAGAGATTCCATAGCTACCTAGCACTCCACTTACTAAGCCAGCAGTAAACGCTCCATCAATTCTTACCCTTCCCATGTACCCTAAAGTCATCATCGACAAACTCCAGGTCAAAATTAAAAATCTAATAGCGTGACCAAATAGATCACCCCAATCAGCACCTTCTTTTTCTTCTTTCTCTTCAGCCATAAAAGTTAAGATTCTTGTCTAATACTAGCATTCTAGCTATGTTTGGGAAGTAACACATATTTATTCCATGTATAAAATTCTAAAACCAATCTTAATGACCTTTTTAACAACAACTGCTGTTAAAAGATTAGTCGTAGATTTATTGAAATCAATAGCAAAACAAACTACAAATACCTTAGACGATAAAGCAGTTGAAATTTTAGAAAAACAACTCTTTCCCTAACATGGACATCAAAAAATTTCTCAATATCGACATTGAGCCAGCACCTTTAGAAATGAAATTAGATGTTGAAATGCGTTGTAGAGAAATTATGGCAAGTGATAATGTGATTGATATTAAAAGGTATTGTACTCATCTCGTAAGGCATAAATTAGAGCAAGATATGTTCTTAGCATCTATGTTAGGTAGATTGATAGAACTTGAAGCAAACCTGGTTGTAAAAGAACTAAGAAAAGAAAAGCCAAGAAATCCTATTAAGAAGTTTTTTCATATTCCCTGATCTCTTCATCAGTAAAATCTTTGATAAGTAATTTATCTATCTTGTCGATTTCATAATTAAATTTAAGAATTGCAGTTCTTATATGTTCTGCAACCCATTGTCCATCCTTGTAAACCACCTGTGCTTTACCATTTTCTTTAATAAAGACATAATGATCCATTCCTTTCATTTGAATATCTATAAAATTCTTTTCTAAGTTTTTACGTCTTATTTCTTTAAGCTTGCGTAACTTAGCTATAGATTTTTTTACTGGTGTCATTTTTTATAATTGAAAGGAGGAGGTGTAAGCCAGTAGCGTACACCATTAACAATTTTAAAATGAATATTTAAGTTAGGATCTTTAACTAAATATTCATCTTTAGGCTTAGAAAGGTAACTCTTCATTTACCTCTCGTTCAAGCTTTTGTGGATTAATATTGCCAAAGACTCCGAACTGTCCATCCATCGCTTTAGAGTAAATTTGAACACATTTTGTTTTAACTTTCTCTTTTTTGTTAAAGTCGTAAACTTCTCCATCTTTAGCTTTTTGATCTACTAGGTTTTGTAAATGATCTATTAAATGAGTAACAGAGTCAACAGGAATTGTTAAACTCAAGACCTGTTGCCCTTCGTTAAAACGATCATCGCCTATAGACCATTTGATAGGCAATGGAAGTGCTGGATTAAAGTCAGCCATAATTATTTAAAAAAAGTGGTTAGTAATGTATTTAAAAATTGGTTTAAAGAGATTTTGTTTTTATCGCAGTAAACCTTTATTTTAGCAGCGAGTTCGTCATTAGTCCTGACGCTTAGAACATTTCTGTTCCAATCTTTTTTCTGCTGTTTTTTGCGAAGGAGAAGTTCTTTTAAAACCTCTTCCTTTGCATTGTTAACTTCGTCTGGGGTCATAGACTCTCCTCTACTTTTGAGATAGCAAGAGCCAAGAACTCTCCATGCCTAGCTTCAGTAATGTTGCCTACAACTTTAGGAACATTAAATTCTTTCTTGAAAGCCTCTCCAATTTCTTTTGCCTTATCAGGATTAGAAGCATTTAATTTCTTAAGGCTATCCATAATAGCATTTCTAGCATCTGTAGTTATCGGAGGATTAGTCTTAGCTTTTTCAGATACAGGAGCAAGTTTCTGTTTTGGTTTGGTCGGTGTTGATCTTGTACCTTTTTCTTTTTCTGGAGCAGGTGTTAATGAGTTAGCATCATCATCGTCATCAGAACCTATACCATAAATAGCTGATAGTGCATATTTTTTTAAATACGTTCTTCTAATGCCATCTTCTTGGCTAGTGTTTTTACCAGTAGGAAGTGGTGGTAATCTATCAACACTTTCAAGTTTTTCATTACCAAAATGCAAAGTTGTTATTAATAAATCAATAACATCCCCTTGTTCAGTAATAATGTACTTACCAGTTTGAGTATGAGAGATACCAAGTTCATGTGCATATTGCACAATCTGTAAGACATCTTCTAGCTTTGAGTACTCTCTTGGGTTTGGAAATTTAGTAAAGCCACTTTTAGGTGCAGCTTTGACTTTAAGTTGGAATAACCTGAGAGCATCTGCTAAAGACTTAGGTTTTTCTGTGGTCATAAAGTAAAAAGTTTACTGTTGTTTTATATTACATTATTATTTACAAGAATGTAAACTTATTGCAATGCTGCCTGTAACAAAGTATTGAATTGTTCTGGTGTTAACACAATCCTCCATTGTCCACCTCTGAACCTGACCATGCTTGCAACGAAGTCCACTCCTGCATTTTCTCTCTGTGTTTCTACTTCTCTAGGCTTAACAAGGCAAGCCCTGGATTTGTCTTTATAGTCTGCCACCTGTACTACGCAATTTGGTATGCCATATATGTCTCCAACGTCATCTGGAATCCCTGCTGCAAGATTACGTTTACATTCAAAGCCTGTAACTTCTGTTAAAAGGTCTGCTGCTTCTCTTTCAGCTTTATCTCCTTTTCGTTTCTGAGGATTACTCATCCTTGTAGTTCCTCTATACGTCTTTCCAAATCATCAAACTGCACTTTATATTCTTGATCTGATATTTCTTTTTGAAACCATAGCCATTCAATACTTGCAATTTGATTATTTAATTCTGTGATTAAATACTTTTTTCTCTGACTTAGTTCTTTGTAAAAACATTTCATTTTTTACGACCCCATTTCCTCATTACTTTATTTTTAAGCTGTTCCTTTTTTATTCTTGATATTCTTAAAAAACATTCATCAAGATCGTCAATTAAGTTATCAAATTCTGCATGATTTGAAAGTTCTAATGATCTCTGAAAATTAACAATAGAAGCTCTAATTAGTTTTAGGTCATGTCCTGAGACATCAAGTATATATCTCATAGTTTTTTAGTCCATTCATCAATAAGTTTTTTAAGTTCCTGGATTCGCTTCTCAGCAGCTTCAATCCTTTGTTGTCTTGTCATTGCTTAAGTTCTTCCATAAGGTCTGTAATCTGATCTTCGGTATAACCAAACTGATCTATCAACTTGTTATAAGCCATGTATTTATTCTTGGGATTTTTAGAAAATAAAGCAGTAACACATTCACTTTCATAACTTTTTACTACCCATTTGGGTTTAATACCTAACTTCTTACAAAAATAATCATCTTCTGCTGGAATCCAGAACTCATAAGTTGTTTTTGCATCAGGATCATAAAAGACCTGACCTTCGTATGGATCACTTGGAAATTGTGGCATTTAAAATAACTCCTGTTTTGCTTCAAATTTAGTCCATGCTTCTTGCCATGCAGCTTCACATCTTTCAGTAGGCTGCTCATTATTCAAGATACATCTACCTTCATAAGCCCAGATCGTATTACATACATCTGGTACTAAGTTGTAATTTAATCTCAACATCTCAACGTAACAACCTAATTGTTTATCAGTTAAATAAGGTTCTTTCCAATACATATCAATATCTTCCAAATGAATCATTCCATCTTTACCTCTTTTCCTAATGTCGTATTTGGAACTACCTTTAGTTTTTAAATCAATCAATCTAACTTGTTTAGTCTTAGTGTCATAACCAAGTAAATCAAGTTGTCCTCCAACTGACTTATCAGGTATTGACATCATAAGTTCAACTGCCATTGGTTCAAAATGTGTAAATAGTTCATGGCTTAGTAATGGTTCAACCCATTCTCCATAGTCTTTTGGATCTATTTCTGTACTGCCAAGCATCTTCTCCTGTAAACATTCATGTACTGTTTCTCCTCTCGGCTGCCAGATGTACCTGTAGGCTTCAATATTTTCTTTGGCTTCTTCTGTAAGTTCATTACAAACTTCAGTAGTTGAATAAGATAACCATTGGTTTGTCTCTAAATTGAGATACTTATGTGTTTCCTCATCTCTGTTGATAGGAAGTGGTTTCAATAATTCGATAGTTTTCATTAGAAATCTGGTGGAAGGTCTTTGGGATTGGTAAGTTCTACTTTCTCCTCTGGTGGTTTGGGTTCTTCAACCCTAGCAAGATTCTGATATTTGACACCTTTATAACCTTGAGGGAAAGCAGGGTTGCCTTTGCAGTTATTTACTACTTCTTTCCAACCTGGGGGTGGCTCATCTAAATCTTCAAGACTCCATCTACCTTTTGTAATACCATCTTTCAAAGTTTTGATGACAGAAATATCAAATAGTTTTTGCATTATTTTTCTCCTAAGTAGTTATATAATTCTTGATTAAAATCTATAAGTTCTTTTCTAACCATAGGTAGATAATTGATTTTCATAAATGCTCTTTTACGTCTTGATAACTTACCATCTGATAAATAATCATTCATTACAGAGAAAACTGTCCATTCATTTTGTCTTTCGGTAGTACCTGCTCCGTTAGTAATCATTGATCTCCTCCAAAATCATGTAAATGGTTTGGTATGCCTGTTTCATTAAGTAAGTGTTCTACCTTTTGGTGTCTTTCAATTTCATTAGTGAAATTATCTTTTAACCATTCATGTAATGCTTGACCTACAACAGAGGACAAAGTATTGCCTGATAAATCAGATAATAATTGCACCATCTCATAATCTTGCTTTGTATATGGTGTGCAAGTAAGTCTTTCATTCTTATCCATTAGAAGTCCTCCATAAACTTATTAGCATTATTTTCATTCAATTCAGCAAGTGTTGGTGGAAGTACAACTTCACTAGCTTTGAATACTTTCTGATTTGGATGATTTTTAGGTTCTTCTGGTTTGTAACCCTTCTTAAGTGGGTAGATGTCTTTCCAGCCACTTGTAATTGCTTTCTCAAGAGCTTCTTTCCTGTCTTGTGATGGAAATGACCTGAGAGTTTTAAAGATGCGGTTAGCAACGCTTGTAGTGCATGATCCACCTTTTTGCTTTCTTATAGTCCACCATTCAATTAACAAATCAGCATAATCCTTTAAATCATCAGGAATTAAATCTGCTGTTATCACAGGAGAACTAAACTTATCATTTGTAGTTGCTACAGGTGCAGTTTTTCTTCTGGATTTACTTTTCATATCTTTTCTAATCAAGATCCTAAGATAGGCAGACCTAGAAGTTTCTTCATCTCTGTTCAGATCAAGCCATTCAATTAGCTCTGGATCTAAGAACATTGTAATTTTAGTTTTTGCCATTCATACAGACTAACTATTATTTATTATTGTAGCATGACATTATATGTGTCAAGAGGTTGTTACTAATGCTGTATAATTAAAATATGAAAAAACCCATTCATTATTATTATTAAATATATAATATATAATATATATATATATATATATATAATTAATACATATATAGTTTTTATAATATTTATTTATTTAATTATATTCTTTTTCTTTTGGTTCTTTTCTTTTTCTTAAAAAATTCCATTCATAATTGTTTTGGCATCAATCTGATAGTATATTGATATATAAATATTATTAATTATGAGTAAAAATTTAAAAAGAATTAGTGTTTCTGTTGATGAAGATGAATATGAACAATTAAAAGACCTATCAAAAGCAGGACTTTCAATAGGTTTTTTAATTAGAGAAGCTATACATGATTTTTTAGATAAAACTAAAAAATAATTAATTAGTCATTATTTCATAATCTGTAGGTTCATAATCTTCATAAGGTGATGGATTTTCATACATATCTGAATTTTCTTCCCACCAATCATCAATTAAACTTTTATCATTTATCAAACTAAAACCTTCATCTGATTCAGAACAAATATCAGTAAAATATTCTATAAAATCATCAATCAATTCTGGTAATAAATTAGATTTTACAGCTATTTCTATAGCTTTATCTCTACAATGTTCATAAAATTGTTCAGATAAATAATATTCATCATTTTCTTGCATAACTTGATCTGGTAATGGGTTATTAATCATCTTCATACTCCTCTATTTCACAAAAATCTTGACCACCCATTTCGCAACCTTCATCTTCAGCTTCAATGTAATCTCCACAAGAAACTTTATTGATAGCTTCTTTTTCATTTTTAGCTTCAACTAAGTACCAAACTGAATGTATCTCAGACATAAGTACATGATATTTTTTAGTCATTGGTATCTATCCTCCCAATTACATTTACAACTTTCTTCTTTAAAATCTTCTTCATCTATTTCTTCAGTACTGGAATATTCCCAATCTCCATCATCATCAGTAGTGAACATACCACCATCAAATTTTCTAAAATTTGAATGAATATCATCTTCACTTATATCATCAGGTGCTTTGATGTATAAATCGTGCATTGTCATTGACGATACAGTTAATTTAAAATACTTAGACATAATTTTTCGTTACCGAATTTTCGTATTTGGAAAGTACTGGACTTACATACTTTGAGGTCTACCATTTTTAATCTCAAAGAAATTAAAAACTATACTTTTCAAGACGCTAGTAATGCCAGCTAATTAATTAGTGATTCTCATGGGAATTTCTCATAACTTTCTAAGTTCTTTTTTAAGTTTTGTTATTTTTGAAAATAATTCTATCTTTTCTCCTATTGGTAATTTTTCTATATCTTTCATTGATGTTTCTATTTGTTGCTCTACTTGAGCTTTATATTCAGCTAACTTATTAGCTTTATCAATACTAGGTATAGATAGTTCATTATAAATCTTGTCATACCATCTATAAGCAGTAGCCTGACTAATTTTAAAATGACCTATGAAATATTTAATACACTCACTTTTTCTTTTTTCATCATAAATAAATTCTTGAGCTAACTCTTTAGCTTCAACTTTATTTTCTTCCCAGTTATCTTTATCAAGCATTATTCTTCTCCATAATTTCTTTTTCTTCTTCAGTTGGTGCAGTTATAGAAAGAACTACAGCATGAAGATATGCTTGCTCATCATTTTTAATTTTCATAATTTTTTAATTTCTAATGTTTGCCAAGTTTTTGTAATATCACAAAAAAATTTAATTTCTCTATTACCAGTTTTTTTGTTAACTGATTCATAGGTTTTTTTATGTTTCATAATTAATTAAAATTTAGTTTTAGTTGTTGTTTATTTATTAATTCTTTTTTATCTATCTCTTTTTGTTTCTTATCTAATAAATCTATACCATCTTTCCCTAACGTATTTCCTAAGTTAAATATTATTGTTTCAGATAATGATTCATAAAAATGTAATTCATCAAAATCAAATAATTCAAAACAAGTACCAATTTGGTTATGATCCCATTCTGAATAATCTTTAGTCCATAAATCTAATCCATTTTTATAGTGTGACCAAAAACCTGATCTACTTGTAAATCTTTCTTTAATCTTATTTTCTAATTCTTTTTTGTAGTTTTTAATTATATATTTTATAAAATCTATTGCATGATCTCTTTCAATATCTATAAATATTCTATCTGTTTCAAAGTTATATTCTCTAGGACTTGTTAAAAGACTAAATTTAGCATTTAATGTAAATCCTTCTAATCTTTCATTAAGTGCATCTATATATAAATCTGTATAATGTTCAGCAATTTGATTATAAAAATATGATGTATTAACAGTTAAATAATTATTATATAAAATTTCTTCTTCAGATTCATTTAAGTCATATATATCACAATCCCATTCTATTTGTTGACCTATTTGATGTTCTATATCAGCACTAATAAATGATTCATAAAAACCATCAAAAGGTATTGTTGATTCTAATTTATTCATAGCTTCTTTTCCCTTTTAAATAAAGTCTTTCAGCTATGTCATTACAATTATTCCAACTATCTATAGTTAGACCAATAATGAAGTGTTCAATATCTCTCATTAGTCTGTTAGAGACTTCATTATTTGGTGCATCATAATACTTAAGCAAAGTATTTATTAATGCTATTTTTTGTTTTTTAGTTTCCATTGTTTTTAATACTTTTAATAGTGTTAATAAATCTATTTTTTTTAATATCTCTATTTCTTTGAATTTTTGCTCTACCTACTTGATTCCCAAGTGTATGTAAGAATAACTTATTTGTGTTATCCAATTTAGTCATTTTTCTACCCATTACTCATTCTCCCTAAATAATCACTTAACTCTTTTCCCTTTAATGGATTCCAATAAAGGTTAAATTGCCAACTTGTATAACTAGGTAAATTTCTTATTGGATGTATTTCAAATTTTTCAATAACTTGAAATTTTAATTCTTTATCATATTTAGCTTTATAAGCATTATAAAATAAAGTTAAATCGCAATCTTCTTCCAAGAAAATTGATTCAATAGTTGTATTTATGTATGAATATTCAGAAATTTCATTCTGAATATTTAAGTCAGTTACGTCTTTATAACTGACTTCTAACCATCCATGACCAGCATCATTATGCTTTATAAATGTTTTATTCATGATGGTTTACCATTGTAATAATAAACTTTTAAATATTCATCTAAAAGTGTTTCATGATATTCAAGATGCTTACTTTGATCTCTTTTTAAAATCTCAGCAATATTGCCATCAGCAATAACTTGAGTAGGCTTAACTTTATGCCTTTTACAAATTTTTTCGTAAGTTTCGTATAACATAATCAATACTCACATTCAAGAATTTTTCTAAGCATAACTTCATCATTCATAGCTACAGCTTTTTGAATGTTGATGTTCTCCATGTATTCATTACAATCAATAAGATATTCTCCCATGATTGATTGAAAAATTAACCCATTCATGGGTTTTTGTTTTTTGGAAAGTTTCATAAGAATTTATATGATATACAAATATTATATACATAAATGTTTACTATTGTAAACCATTCAGTTAATTATATTTTTCTTTCAAATTTAAAAAAATAAATCTATTATTTTCTTCAGCACTTAATTTTATGTTTTTTAAAATTAAATCACATAATAAAAAATATTCTCTTTTCTCTTTTTTATTTAACATTCAATCTGAGAGTCAACTAATATTTTTGTTCTTTTATAACATTCATCATAATCAGCATAACCCTGACTACATTCATAGTATTCTGAATTAAATTGTTGCCAAAAATAATCCCAATAATCGTTAATTGATACTTTAATTTTTTTATTCATGATTTTTTAAAATGTTATTTTTTAAATCTAATAAATTATTTTTTTCTTTTATTGCTTCTGCTATTGCTTTTTTATTAGCTTCTTTTTCTGTTTCTTTAGTTGAATAATAATCTATATCATTCTGACAATAAAAGATATTTTCTTTTAAAAAATATATTCTATCATCTATTAATTTTTTAATAGTTGTTAATTGGTTATTGTTGAAATTCATTTTATCTCATCCCCAAATTTATTAAATGTTTTGTTTAAATCTGGAATAAATAATTTTCCAGTATCTTTGAGTTTATCAAGTGTATTAATAAACCAAACATTATTTATATAATGTTGATAAGGACTTAAATTTAAGTCCTTGTAATATTTTTCGCTAAATTTCATGTTAATTTCCTATTATTGCTAAAGGTTCTTTTTTAACTGGTGTAACATCTATATAATTATTATCTGTTATTGATTCAAAAAAACTAGGTTCAACTTCTATATATTTTAATTTTCCTAAATATTTATTTATATGTCTTGTTGTTGTTTGGCTATACCATCTATTAGTTCTATAGTATTGGCCTTTAATTTTACCAGCTACACAAGTTTTATAAGAGAAGAATAATTCTGTATCAGAATTAATTACTGTAAGGTTCATATTTGAACCCATCGGAATAAGTTTCATTTTAGAAGGTTAATAGATATACATTAGAATTATAACATCATGCTAATAAAA
>QCMG01000012.1 GCA_003213955.1 Prochlorococcus sp. AG-418-M08 | reverse complement strand
GTTGCATATAAGATTATTTTTAAAAATAAAAATAATTACACTTTTAAAAATAAATATGGAGCTGCAATAAATAGCCTAAAAACAATAGAAGAAATTAATAAAAAGATTACTAATAAAGTAGAAGCTGAGCTATTAATATACGAAAAAAATAAACTATCAGAACAGTTAAAACACGGAGACTATAACGTTATTTTATTTGGAGCAGGATCTTCTGGAAAAACATCAATAGCAAGAGCATTATTAAAAAACTTAATCGGTAAGACTTCACCAACAATTGGCACAACAAAAAATATAACAAGCTACAAAATAAGAATACCTATCTTAAAAAGAAATATAAATATAATTGATACGCCAGGTTTATTTGAGGCTTCAAAAGAAGGAGAAAAAAGAGAAAAATCAACAATAATTGAAGCTTCAAGATCTGACCTTATCCTTTTTGTAATAGATCAGGACATTAATAAATATGAGCTCTTCTTAATTAGAGAACTAACAGAATTAAAGAAGAAAATAGTTATTGTATTAAATAAGTGCGATTTAAGATCAGAAAAACAAAATAATATAATTAAAAAGAATATAATATCAATTACATCGTCAAAAAAAGTTAAATTTTCTGTTATTAAAACAACTGCATATCCTAATTCTCTTCAAAATAACTCATTAAATTCATTAAAAAGTAATCCTGATGTAGGTAATTTATTTAAAGAAATAATAGAAATACTAGATGAGAATGGCGAAGAGTTATTGGCTGATAATATTCTTTTTAAATGTAATAAATTAGGCTTAATTAGTAAAAAAGTTATTTCCGAACAGAGAGAATTAATTGCTAATAAAGTAATAAATAAATATACATGGATTACTGGAGGAGTAATACTCGTAAACCCCTTGCCTGTTGTTGATTTTATAACTACCACATCTGTAAATGTTCAAATGATCCTTGAGCTTTCAAAAATCTATAATATAAAAATTACTAAAAGTGAAGCACTCGATTTATCAAAATCATTACTAAGTACTATTGCAAAACTTGGAATATTAAAAGGTGGTCTTAGCGTTATCACTACATCATTATCATCGAATTTTTCTACTATCTTTATTTCAAAATCAATACAATCAATAACCTCATGTTGGCTAATAAGAATTGTTGGTTTATCAATAATAGAATATTTTTATAATGGTCAAAATTGGGGGGATGGTGGATTAGATGAAGTAATTGAGAATATTTACAAATTAAATAAACGGGAAAAATACTTAAATAAATTTATTAAAGAAGCAATGAATAAAATTAGATTTAATGAAGATAACCTATCTCAAAGAAAACTACCGCCATATTCTCAGAAAGACTAATTATTTGTTCATTTAAGAGAGATCTAAAGTCCAAAACTGTTACTAACAATAAATATAGAATACATATTATTACTGAAATAAAGCCTGCAATTATTGCAACTAATTTTGATTTACCAATATTCATAAGAACTAATCAAGTAATTTTAAAAGTTCATTAATATGAATTGCACTAGTATTATAATTTCCTAAAACTGCTCTTAAAAAAAATCTATTCTTAAATAATGGTCTAGAAAGCATAATGTTGTTACTCATCAGGGCCATTCTTTTATTCAACGTCCATTCATCTGATTCTTTTTTATTCATACCTTTTGGTAAAAATGAAATTATGTGTAAAGGTCCCGAACAATATTCGTATTTTTCAATATTTAAATTTTTTTCAAAGTATTTTCTCTTCTCAATAGATGAATGTAATATATGCTCTATTCCCTGCATACCAAGAAATCTTAAGCCTAACCAAAGTTTTATAATTTCAGCAGGTCTTGATCCTTGAATACCTAATTCACCTCTATTTAGCACACTACTTTTTGAGGAAATATAAGGTAATCCTGTATTAAATGTATTTTTAAGAACATTAATATCAGATACTAATAAGATAGATGAAGTTTTTGTAATCCCCAATATTTTCTGTGGATTAATAGTTATCGAATTAGCAAAATTAATATTTTTTATGCCCTTAATTGGAATTTTAGTAATTGCAAAAATACCTCCAATAGAGCCATCAATATGTAGCCATATATTATTATCTTTACAAATTCTGCTTATGTGTTCAATTGGATCTATGGAGCCTTGTATTGTAGTACCAAGTGTTGCAACTATACTAAATATTTTTTTCCCTTCATCATGACATCTATCAATACAGCTTCTAAGATCACTTATATCCATACAACCATTATCATCAGTTTTTATCTTGATTAAATTATTTTTGCCTAGGCCCATAATTAAACAAATCTTGTCAAATGATGAATGAGCCTCTTCACTTATTATAAAAATTGCGTTTTGATCTGCGTTAAGACCAGCATGATTTCTCGCTGCTACAAGTGCATTTAAATTACTTAGTGTTCCGCCACTTGCTGCAATTCCTCCAGCAGATTCATTAAAACCCAGTTTTTTTGAAAACCACTTACAAATTGCATCTTCAAGAAGAGAAATACTTGGGGATAATTCATGTGCAAGAAGATTATTATTTAAGCTCGCGGCGATTAAATCTCCTACAATAGAAATATTTAAAGGTGGAGGATCTAGATGAGCAAGCGATCCTGGATGTACTGGATTAAAAGATCCGTAAATAAGACTCTCAATCTCAGAGAATAATACATCTGTTGAATTTCCAAATTCATCCGGAACAGAACACTTGAAGTTACTATCAAATGGTAATGGTCCTATTTGTTCAGCATCTGAAAACCATTTGCATATAATTTGAGAAGTTTTATTTATAAGAGCAAGCAGATTATCGTTACTCTCTGAATAGGTTGGAAACAATTTTTCTATTTTATTAATCGAATCTTCAGTCATTATTTAAAAATTATTAGTAAGGTAATTTATGATATTGATAAGTAATTATTTCCTAATAATAATGAATGACGATAAGGTAATTCAAGATGAAGAAACTAATAACTTAAATTATATTAAATGGATGAAATCAATTTTAAGAAGATCTGATGAAGTAGGGAAGGTGGAATTACCAATAACGGCATACATAATAGATGAAAAAGGTAGATGTATTGGTAGAGGTAGCAATAAAAGAGAAACTAATAATGATCCATTAGGGCATGCCGAATTAATAGCACTTAGGCAAGCTGCATGGATTAAAAATGATTGGCGATTTAATGAATGCAGCATTATTGTTAATTTAGAACCCTGTACAATGTGTGCAGCAGCATTAGTTCAAGCAAGAATGGGTAAAGTTATATATGGGGCTGAAGATTATAAAAGAGGTGGATTCGGAGGCACTATTGATTTATCTAATCATGAAAGCGCTCATCATAAGATGAATATAATTGGAGGAATATTAGGTAAAGATTGTAAACATGTAATAAAAATGTGGTTTAAAAATTTGAGGAATCAAAAATAGAAAATTTCTTTAACTCAGAATCAAATAAATTTAATAATAGATCCACATTCTTTTCCCTAGAGTTAAATCCCATTAGTCCAATACGCCATACTTTGCTGGATAGAGCACCTAATCCGTTCCCTATCTCAATTCCAAAGTTTTTTAACAAATGATTTCTAAATGCATCTCCATTTACAGCAGGAGGTATCTTTACTGTAGTAAGTGTTGGTAATCTAAATTCGCTAGAAACATGTAGTTCCATTCCAAGACTTTCTAATCCTTTCCATAATTTAATTGCATTAGAATTATGTCTTGCCCAAATATTTTCTAAACCTTCTTCTGCTATTAATCGTAGACCTTCTCTTATTGCAAAATTCATATTTACTGGAGCTGTATGATGGTAAACGCGATCAGATCCCCAATATTTATTTAATAATGATAAATCTAAGTACCAATTTGGTACTTTAGAAGTTCTTGAATTAAGTTTATCTTCAGCTCTATTACTCATAGTAAGAGGGCTTAATCCAGGTGGGCAGCTTAGTCCTTTTTGACTACAACTATAAGCAAGATCAATTTTCCAATCTTCTACAAAAAGTTCAAGCGCACCTAATGATGTAACAGCATCAACTAAAAATAAACAATTATTGTCTCTACATACTTCACCAATACCTTCGAGAGGCTGAAGAACACCAGTAGATGTTTCAGCATGAACAATAGCAAATATCGCTGGCTTATTAGTTTCAATTGCATATTTTATTTCTTCAAAAGAAAAGGCATTTCCCCATTCTTTATCGATTGATATCACTTCTGCTTTATATCTCGAGGCCATGTCTATCAAGCGATCACCAAAATATCCCTTTTTTGCAATTAATATCTTTTCACCTGGTTCTATAAAATTTGCAATACACGCCTCCATAGCTGCGCTACCTGTACCGCTCATTGGCAATGTAATTCTATTATTACATTGCCATGTATATCTTAGTAATTTTTGTACATCAGACATTAATTCTATATATGCTTCATCTAAATGCCCTATTGGATCAAGAGCTAAAGCTTTAAGAACTTCAGGATTAGCATTTGAAGGACCAGGACCTAATAAAAGTCTTGAGGGAACAAAAGTTTTTGCGAGATTAGGTAAATTTTCTTCATTTAAAGTGGAAATGAGTTTTGTTTCTGTCAAAACCTTTTAATGCGTTACTTTAAACCTAAACTAATTTCTACACTAAAGCGAAGAATGTTTAAAGAAATTAATTCAATTTAAATATTTTAGTTAACAATTGGTAAACATATAACTTGAAACACTGAAAGAAATAGCTAAGTGTTTAGAAAGGTAACTATTGATACATAATTTGACGCATCAACTAATTAATTTTATTAGAGGTATTTAAAAAGCAATGGCTAAATCTCCCCAAGATGTTCTAAGTCAAATTAAAGATGAAGGAATTGAACTCATCGATCTAAAATTCACAGATATTCATGGTAAATGGCAACATCTTACTTTGACATCTGACATGATTGAGGAGGATTCATTTACTGAAGGTCTAGCATTTGATGGATCTTCCATAAGAGGATGGAAAGCTATTAATGCTTCAGATATGTCTATGGTTCCTGATTCAACAACAGCTTGGATTGATCCTTTTTATAAACATAAAACATTAAGCATGATTTGCTCTATTCAAGAGCCAAGAAGTGGAGAACCTTATGATAGATGTCCAAGGTCGTTAGCCCAAAAAGCACTAAAATATTTAGATTCTACTGGAATTGCAGATACTGCTTTTTTTGGACCCGAACCAGAATTCTTCTTATTCGATGATGTTAGATATGACTCTAAAGAAGGTGGTTGTTTTTATAGTGTAGATACTATTGAAGCTCCATGGAACACTGGAAGGATAGAAGAAGGAGGAAATTTAGGATACAAAATTCAATATAAAGAAGGCTATTTCCCTGTAGCTCCAAATGATACAGCACAAGACATTAGATCCGAAATGCTTTTACTTATGGGTGAATTAGGTATCCCAACTGAAAAGCATCATCATGAAGTGGCAGGAGCTGGACAGCATGAACTTGGTATGAAATTTGACTCATTAATAAATGCTGCAGATAACGTAATGACATACAAATATGTTGTAAGGAATGTCGCTAAAAAATATGGTAAAACAGCTACCTTTATGCCTAAACCTGTTTTTAATGATAATGGGACAGGAATGCATGTTCACCAAAGTTTGTGGAAAAGTGGTCAGCCATTATTTTTTGGTGAAGGTTCATATGCGAATCTTTCACAAACAGCCAGATGGTATATCGGAGGAATATTGAAACATGCTCCATCATTTCTCGCATTTACTAATCCAACTACTAATAGCTACAAAAGATTAGTTCCAGGTTTTGAGGCTCCAGTAAATTTAGTTTATTCAGAGGGTAATAGATCAGCAGCTGTGAGAATTCCTTTAACTGGTCCTAGCCCAAAGGCTAAAAGATTAGAATTCAGATCAGGTGACGCTCTTGCTAACCCATATCTAGCTTTTTCAGTCATGATGTTGGCGGGTATTGATGGAATTAAGAATCAAATTGATCCTGGTGATGGAGTAGATGTTGATTTATTTGAATTACCAGCAGAAGAACTCTCCAAAATTGACACAGTTCCTTCATCTCTTAACGATTCACTTAATGCACTTAAGGCAGACAAAGATTATTTGTTGGCTGGTGGTGTATTCACTGAAGACTTCATAGATAATTTTATAGATATTAAATATGAAGAGGTTCAACAACTAAGACAGAGGCCTCATCCTCATGAATTCTTTATGTACTATGACGCTTAAGTAAAAATTAAAATAAAAGTGATTTAAAAAAATCTTTTGAGAATTATCACAAATAATTCTCAAATTGGTTTTTTTTTTGTTGGAATATATATAAGTAATATTCAAAATGGCAAGAGAACAAATTTCTAAAATCGCTTACAAAACTCTCCAACAAGGCAAAAGTATTGCGGGATTAGCTCATAAGGAATTAAGTACAAGAATAATGAATTTTATACTTCCAGATAATGAACTGGGGAATTTCAAAGTAGATAAAAATCTTTTGATAGATATTCAAAATTCAATGGATTCATTAAGAGAAGAAGACTGGAATGATGCTGAAAAGGATATTTACCCTAAAAAATTATTATTTGATGAGCCTTGGCTAAGGTATTTAACCCAATATCCAAAAATTTGGCTAGATATGCCAAACACATGGGATAGAAGAAGAAAACAAAATTTTCAGGATCTTCCCAAAAATATAGATATTACAAACTATCCACAATATTATTTGAGAAATTTTCATCATCAAACAGATGGATATTTATCTGATTTCTCCGCAAGTATTTATGATTTGCAGGTAGAAATACTTTTTAATGGAAGTGCCGATTCCATGCGAAGAAGAATAATAAAGCCTCTCAAAGAAGGTTTGAATAATTTTAGGAACAGAAATAAAAGTACCATTAAAATCCTTGATGTTGCTACTGGTTCCGGAAGAACACTCAAACAATTAAGAGGAGCTTTCCCTAAAGAAAAAATTATTGGTCTTGATTTGTCAGGATCATACTTGAAAGAGGCAAGTAGATTTATTTCAAATTTAGATGGTGATTTAATTGAATTAGTTAAAGGTAACGCTGAAAAATTACCTTATGAGGAAAATACCCTTCAAGGAATTTCTTGTGTTTATTTATTTCATGAATTACCTAGAACTGTGAGAGAAAAAGTATTGAAAGAATTTTTTAGAGTTCTAGAACCTGGCGGAATATTAGTTCTTGCAGATTCAATACAAATAAATGATTCTCCAAATTTCATACAGATAATGGAAAATTTTCATAAATCATTTCATGAACCTTTTTATTGTGATTATATAAAAGATGACATTAATACTAAAATTGAAGAAATAGGTTTTAATAATATAAAATCTAAATCATTTTTTATGACTAAAGTATGGTCTGCTATAAAATAAATTATCCTCCATTAATAATATGAATAATCGTAATGAAGATATTATTCAGCTTGCCCAAAAACTGAATGACAAATTAACAATAAATCACCTTGATTGGCACAAACTCAAAGGTAGAAAAACAAATAGATCTGCAGAACTTATTTCATCAGCATTATGTCAGTTACTAATATCTAAGAATGAAAAAGTTGTAATAGATTATTTAGAAGAAAGTATTAAATGGTTAAAAGGAATAAATGTTGACAAACCATGCCCAAGTAAACATTCATCTCTTTAAAGCCAATTGAAGTCTGTTACCTTTATTACTCCATCTAATATCATCAAAACATTCGTTAATTATATAAAGACCTCGACCATTAAATGAACTTACCTCTTTAGGTAATTTGTAAACTCTTTTTTTTAATTCTAGACCATTGCCTTGATCTTGAATCTGCCAAACGCACCAATTAGGAGTGATAATTCTTCGAACTCTTATTAATTTATGTGGATCTAATTTATTACCATGAGTAACAGCATTTATAAGAGCCTCATGTAACCCAAGTTTTGTGCGGTAACTATTGTGAGAAGACTTTATTGGTTCTAATAATAAATCTACAAAATCACTTAATTGCAATGATGAACATAATTCAAAATTTGACCAGTTAATAGATGGTCTATTGAGTAGTTTTATAATAAAATTTAAGAGAATTTTGCCCTGAAAAAAGGACATAAATATTTATTAATAGTATTTATATTTTAACTTATTAAAGAGCTTTAGATCAAAGAATATTATTATGCCTCGATGAAATTGCTGGGTGTCTAAGTATAGAATCCATTAGTCTAACGCCTCTAAGTTGATTGATCAAAGGCATGTGTCCTTCAGGAGCATTCAAAGACCAACTAAATGCATTTGGGTATCTCGTCCAATATCCGTCATTCTTCCATCCTATTTTTGGCCATAACAATTCATATTTTTTTCCAACTGACTTAAGAATCTTTGCCTGAATAGAAAAACCAAATTTACCATTTGAGTACACACTCCATAATCTATCTATAGTTTGAAGATCAGTACCGGACATATTATTAACCTCACTAAAAAAAACATATCCACGTTTTTCAGCAGGCTTACCAGCCAGTTTTCTTAAAAAACAACTTGTTATCCTATCAGCATCTTCAAATTTTTGTTCTAGTAATTTTAACTGCAATTCGTCGTAATTAATATTTTCATCTGAATAAGTAATAAACCAATTATTATATTTATTGTCATTAAAAAAAATTGGCTTATGTTTTTTTAATACTTGCAATAACCAACCAGGTGCCCAATCATCTCCATCTTGTTTAAAATCATCAAATAGTTTTCTACCAATTAGAAACAAGTTATCCACTTCAGATTCAATAGCAGATAATAAATTGATCCTTTTTCTTTGATTTGATTCAACAAACTTTTTAACTAAATTTAATGTACTCTTATGATATTCAACTTGATCTGTGTTTGTCATTTCTAGTTAGTCAATCTAATTTTAAAACTATCCATGTACTCCAAAAAGGAAGAATTAGAGAAATTCAGGAAGTTTAAAGGACCGCTTATCGATGTTAGGAGTCCAAGTGAATATTATAAAGGACATTTGCCAAATTCTAAAAATATTCCATTATTTGATAATGAAGAGAGATCAATAATAGGAATAATATACAAGAATTATGGAAGAGAAAAAGCAGTAATTAAAGGGTTGGAATTTGTAGCGAATAAAATAGAGAGTTTAGTAAAAAATTTAATAGAAACCTTAAATTATTATAAATTAAACAACAATACACCAAAAAAAAATGAAGAACCAATAATAAAAATTTATTGTGCCAGAGGTGGGATGAGATCTTCAAGTGTAGCTTGGCTTTTAGAAAAATATAATCTAAATACTATTACTTTAAAAGAGGGTTATAAAAGCTATAGAAAATGGACTTTAAATAGTTTTAATAGGAATTGGGAATTAGTTGTTATAGGAGGTAAAACTGGAACAGGAAAAACTAAATTATTAAAACTACTTCATGAAAATAACTATCAAATTATTGATTTAGAGGGATTAGCATGCCACCGAGGAAGTACATTTGGGAGTCTTGGCATGAAAAATCAACCTTCAAATGAACAATTTGAAAATTTAATAGCAGAGGAATTACAAAGTTTTAAAAGAAATAAAAAAATATTCGTTGAAGCTGAAAGTGCAAATATTGGAAAATGTAAAATACCGTATGAGTTTTTCAGACAAATGAAAACAGCTGATAGAATCGAAATCATAAAAAGCGAATCAAATCGTCTAGAAGAATTAATTAAAACATATAGTATTTATAAGGAAGAAGATCTAATGGATGCTGTCATTAGAATAAAAAAAAGACTTGGGCCTCAAAGAACAAAATTTGCTCTGGATTCAATAAAAAATAAAGATTGGAAATCTGTTTGCATGTCAGTTTTGGAATATTATGATAAATGCTATGATCATGAAAAAATTGGGAAAGATAACCTAAAAACAATAAATCTGACAGATGTATTTGATGATCAAATCGCCTTGAAATTAATAAAAGATACTATAAAATTTTAAATTTTAACGGAAATTGCTTTTATTATCTAAAATATAAAATTAACATCATTAATACTATGGCAGCTGATAAACAAGCAAAAATTCAATTCTATGATGGTGTAGATGAGCCCGTCGTTCCAGAAATTAGATTAACAAGAGGAAATGACGGGACTACTGGACAGGCAATATTTATTTTCGAAAAACCTCAAGCATTATCTTCAGTTGCTGATGGTGAGATTACAGGTATGAGAATGATCGATTCAGAAGGGGAAATTTTAACCAGAGAAGTTAAGGTTAAATTTGTTGATGGCGAACCAATGTTTCTAGAGGGCATTTATATATGGAAAACTAAACTCGATTTTGATAGATTTATGAGATTTGCAAATAGTTATGCCAAATCAAATGGATTAGGATATTCTGAAAAGAAATAAGCAGATTTTTTCTAAAATTGAATCGTACCTTTTATTTTAAATTTGCCGTATTAACAATTAGCTCATTAATAATATGGACTCTTAGAGATTTCATTCTTTTAATAATTTGCTCATTAGTAATATCTAATGTTGTTTGTAATTTATGTAATCAAATCCAAATAAGTTTAAAACTGCCAAGGTTGCTTTCCTTACTAATTGTTCTAGTAGTTATTTCATTCATCATATTTACAGTTGCTATTCTTGTCTTACCTCCATTCATAAGAGAATTTAATGAGATATTAATTGATATTCCAAACGGATTATCAAGAATTAATATCTTGATAAACTCTAATTTAAACAAATTTAATGATTTACTTTACGGTAAAGAATCTGAAAACATAATAGATATTTTCAATCTAATTAATGATGTAGTCCCCATCCCAGATGGTGCAACTATTGCTAAAGCAATTCAAGAAAGTTTTATAAATATAATTAATTTAGCTGGAAACCTTGGATCTGGATTAATAAGAATATTATTTGTACTAGTAGTTAGTCTTATGATATCCATTGAACCAAAAGCTTACAAAGAAGGCATATTACTTACAATACCTAAAGTTTATAGAAATAAATTTAGACTTATATTAGATAAATGCAATATAGCATTAACAAACTGGACTTTTTCAATGGTTATAAGTTCATTATCCGTGGGTTTACTATCTTTAATAGTTCTAACAATTTTAGATGTAAAGTATGTAGTTTCAAACGCAATCATTGCAATGATTCTAAACGTAGTTCCTAACATCGGTCCAGTTATAAGTGGAATATTTCCAATATCAATAGCTCTTCTAGATAATTTCTGGAAACCATTAGCTGTTTTAGGTTCTTATATAATTATTCAAAATATAGAAAGCTATTTAATAATGCCTTCAATTTTGAAGAAAAAAACTAATTTACTTCCTGGCTTAACATTAATATCTCAATTTGGATTTACTTTTATATTTGGGCCTTTAGGGTTAATATTATCGTTACCAATTGCAGTTGTTATTCAAGTATTAATAAAAGAGATAACTAATAATAAGCAACGGATATTATCTAGTTAATTTTTTGTATAAATATGGATAAGAAAATAATATAAAGAAAGACAGTGGATGTTTAGAAAAAGCAAAATATAAAGAGTTAAATGTAAAATGATCAATTAGAATTCTTAATTCTGTTGATAGATCAATCAGAACCAAAGAAAATAATAAAATTAAATAGTAATTTATTTTCATAAAGATAAATCTAATAGTTTAATCTTTAATTAAAAATGAAGGAGCTAATGCGATACTTGAATAGCTACCAATTAAGATTCCTAATGATAAAGAAAATGAAAACCAAAAGAGTGAATAAGAGCCAAAAATAATGAGAGTTAGTAATGGTATTAAGGTAGTAATACTAGTAAATAATGTCCTTCTAAAAGATTCATTGACAGAGGTTTGAATTGCAGTATTGTAGTTATCTTTGTTATTCTTGAGATTTTCTCTAATCCTATCAAAAATTACAACTGTATCGTTAACTGAATAGCCTGCAATAGTTAATAATGAAACTGCAAACAAACTATTTACCTCGATAGATAATAGAACACCCAACCAAGAGAAAATACCAAAAACAATAAATAGATCATGAAACAAAGCTAATAAAGCAAATAATGCATATTTCTTATCAAATCTAAAAGAGATATATAAGGATATAGCTAATAATGAAACCAATAAGGAAGAAGCACAATTTGTAAGAAGTTTCTTTCCAAGTTTTGGTCCTATTATTCTCGACTCTTTAGTTTCATAATTTAAAGGGCCCAAAATCCTATCAACATTTTTAATTAAATTATTTGATTCTTCGATTGTTAAATAAGGGGTCCTAATAGAAATTAAACTATTGTTATCTTGAATTTGTAATTTTATATTATTTAAGACATTTTTATTATTAGAGAATTTCCTTAGTTTTTCAATAACTATATCAGGAGATATATTATTGCAATCTTCTTCACAAATTCGTTCAACTCTTAGTTCATTTCCTCCAATAAAATCCATTCCAAGATTAATTGGTTTTTTAACAGATGAATTAAAAGTTGAATATAAAATACCTATTAAACTTAACAATATTAGAAAAGAAGAAAAACCAAATATTTTATATTTATTTTTAATTAAATTAAAACTAAATGTTGTCATGAATAAAATAAAAAATAATTTTTAATTAGAGAGAATTAGATTTGTTTAAGTAGAGATTCTTTTGTCTCAATGATTGATAAGTAGTTAAATATCTTAAGATAGTTTTGGAACAATTTAATGAAGTAAATAAACTTATCCCAACACCAATACCCAGTGTTGCAGCAAAACCTTTAACAAAATTTGTACCTAATATAAACAGAACAAAACAACTAACAAAGGTTGTAATATGACCATCGATGATAGATGAATTAGCTCTTTTAAAACCACTATCAATTGATCTTATAAGACTATTGCCATTTATTAGTTCTTCTCTAATTCTCTCAAATATTAAAACATTTGCGTCTACTGCCATACCAATACTTAGGACTAATCCTGCTATTCCAGGTAATGTTAATGTGACAGGTATTAGGGAATAAAGAGCCAAGTTAAAAAAACCATAAAAAATTAAAGATATTACAGAAACTAAACCTAAAATTCTATAATTGAATATCATAAATATTCCTACAAATATTAATCCACAAATAGCAGCATAAAGACTCTTAACAATATTTTTTGACCCAAGCGAAGGACCAATAGTATTAGTTTCTACAATTTCGATAGGTAAAGGTAATGAACCGCCTTTAAGTTGAACTTCTAATTCTCTAGCATTCTCCGCTGAAAAATTTCCACTAATTGTGGCTGATCCTCCGGTAATACCAGTATTTATAAATTGACTTCCAACACTAGCTTCACTAATAGATTCACCATCTAAAACTATTGATAAAAGTTGATTAGTACCTGCTATTGACTTAGTAATCTCAGCAAACTTTTCACCACCTTCACTACTAAAAGATAATAATACCTCCCAATTATTATTAGTTTGTTCCTGCCTTCTTCCAGCATTTATTAAGTCTTTCCCGGATAGTTCAGTTTTATTAAACAAATTTGCAATTTGATTATTAATATATTTTTTTATATCAATCAATTTATTAAATAATTCCTGATTATTAGAAGAAAAGTTTAATTCATTTTCTAGTTCAGTAAGGTTATCTTTAATAATCAAAAAATCAACATCATTTCGTTTATTTGCGATATTAAACTGATCAATTAAATCATTTATTTTAAATCTTTGTAATTGAAGATTATTTAATTCTGAACGTGTATTAATTTTTTGAGTTCTAAATTCCAATAAAGCAGTTTTACCTAAAATTCTAGATGCGGATAAAGGGTTTTGTTCACCTGGTAACTCCAAAATTAATTGATCTTGTCCTAGTGTTTGTAAGTTAGACTCAGCAACTCCCAAATTATTTACTCGCTTATCTAAAACTGCATTTACAGCCTCTAATTCCTCATTAGTAACATTCCCATCCTCTTTAACTAATTGAAGAGTTAGTTGAGAACCACCTTTTAAATCCAAACCTAATTGAAGAGGAAAGTTAATTAATAAATAAATTGAAAAAGTCAATAGGAAAATAATAAAAAAAAGCCAGCCTTGCTTTCTTTTCATTTTTTAAACGCTCCTATTCATTACTTCTTGAACTTTTTCAACTATTTGATGAGGCTGTATTATTGTTAAATTCTCTAGATTTCCATTATAAGGAGTAGGAATATCCTGACTAGATAATCTTATAGGTCTATTATCAAGATCATCGAAACACTCTTCAGTGATCAAAGCAATCAATTCTGCTCCTATCCCACCTGTCTTCATACATTCCTCGACAATAATTACGTTGTTAGTTTTTTTAATTGATTTTGAAATTGTTTCCATATCAAAAGGTTTTAAACTTATAAGATCAATTAATTCAACATCAATATTTTTCTTATCTAATTCTTCAATTGCCTTCAGACAATGATGTCTCATTCTTGAATAAGTTAGTATTGTAATATCTTTACCCTCTTTTACTAAGTCAGCTTGATCTAAAGAACATATATAATCACCCTCCGGCAATTCCTCAGACAAATTATATAAAAGTACATGTTCAAAAAATAGAACAGGATTATTATCCCTTATAGCTGCTTTCATTAGTCCCTTTGCATTAGTAGGTGTACTACAAGCAACAATTTTAATTCCAGGAACCGCATGAAAGTAAGCCTCAAGTCTTTGACTATGTTCAGCTCCAAGTTGCCTTCCAACACCTCCAGGCCCGCGCACAACTGCAGGTATTTTAAAATTACCTCCGCTTGTGTATCTGAGCATACCCATGTTATTAGATATTTGATTAAAGGCTAAAAGTAAAAATCCCATATTCATACCTTCGACTATCGGTCTCAATCCTGTCATGGCTGCACCAACAGCCATTCCAGTAAAACTATTTTCAGCAATTGGAGTATCTAAAACACGTAATTCTCCATATTTTTCATATAAATCCTTAGTCACCTTATAAGAACCACCATATTGACCGACATCTTCTCCCATGACGCAAACATTTACATCATTTGCCATTTCTTCATCAATTGCTTCTTTCAAAGCATTAAATAATAAGGTACCTGCCACGAATAATTCCTTAATTAATCATATATATAAATTTATACCATCAAGGTTGACTTATCCTCCTTCAGCAAAAGTTATAAGTAGTAATATTGACAAAATCATCCCTGGAGAGAGTAAAAGTATTAGTAATCCCAAGTCGTGTATAGACATTAAAAAAGTATCTTTTTAATAATAATATTAATATTTTAATTTTTTTTTACCAAAAAACTTCGAATAAATACAATAAAAAGACCGAAACCAATAAAAGCAAAGGAAAATGTTAATAAGAACGATAATCCAATAATTAACGTATTGATACTAGAAGATATACTTTGTACAATTTCAGACGAGTTGGAAGGTTTATGTATCGCAAAATAAATTGCAATCCTATTACTTATAAAGTAGAAAAATATACAAAGTAAAAAACTTGTTAATGAACCAGATATAAAACTTAATGGACCTTTTTCAGGAATATATTGATTATCAATTTTTTCTTCATTAGTTGAAGTTTTATTATTATACATTTTTATGAGAAATAAATAATTGTCATAAAAAGGCAATGCCACTATTAATAAATTTACAGACCCAAGCTTCAAATCCATTATTATTAAACATTTTTTGATTTTTTTTAAAAACTTCATTAGCTTTATTTATATCCTGGAAAAGAGCAAAACATGTTGGACCAGAACCACTCATTGAATATGAAAAGCTATTTTTTAAATTTGAAAGTAGATATAGTGCCTTCCTTACTGAATCATTTTCTTTCTCAACAATAACTTGTAAATCATTTTTCACTTTGATAGTTTGATTTGGATATTTAAGATTTTTGAATCCATTTATTCTTAAATAATTTCTGATTAAATTAATTTTTTCAAAATCAGTATGATTATTTGTAAAAAATTCTTCACTATATTTTTTATAAGTATCTGCAGTTGAGATTGAAATTTCAGGATTTTTCAAAAGAATTACACCATATTCAAGTTTGGGATTACATTTCTCAAGAATTTCCCCCCTTCCAAAACAGAATTGGCATCCTCCTTTTACAAAAAATGGTACATCTGAACCTAATTTGGCTGATAGCGAAAGAATAGTTTCATAATCAAGCTTCAAATCCCATAATTTGTTAAGTCCTATTAATGTTGCAGCTGCATTACTAGAACCCCCCGCTAAACCTGCTCCGATAGGAATATTTTTTTTTAAAAATATATTAACTCCTAATTTCCTATTATTGGATATTTTCTTTATATCATTCGCAGCTCTTACTATTAAGTTATCCTCACATAGACTTAAATCTTCGCAATCAGAGTTTAATTCAATCTTGCCAATATTATTATTCTCAAATTCTAAATAGTCAGAAAGGTCAATATTCTGCATTATCATTGCTAATTCATGAAATCCATCCTTTCTTTTTCCGATAATTTCAAGGTGGAGATTTATCTTAGCCGGTGATTTAACACAAATTTTAGTTTTAGGTAATCTTGACATTTAACTAGTTCTTATCTTTTATTTTAATGCAAGCTTCTGCAAGCTTAATCCATTTATTAACGGAAATATCCTGAGGTCTTAAATTAAAGCTAATATCAGATGATTCAGACAATTGCTTCATCTCATGCTTTGAAAGTATTGAATTAAGAGTGTTTCTTATCATTTTTCTTCTTGAATTAAATGAAATTCGAAGAAGTTTATCTATAAATTTCTCTAATTTAATATCTAAACGCATATCTGGCTTAAATGGTTCAAAAACAACCAATGAAGAAAATACTTTTGGAGGCGGATTAAAAGAAGATGGCGGCACATCACATATTCTTCTTACTTTAGAAATAAGTTGCATCCGCACACTAAGAGCTCCAGCATTCTTATTGCCATCCTTAGATAAAATCCGATCTACAACATCCTTTTGCATTAAGAAAATTATTTTCTTGTAATTATTCTTACTAATTATGCCTAATCTTCCTATAAAAATATCTAGCAATGGACCTGTAATATTATATGGAATATTAGCAATTACTTTTGTAATTTTATTATTTATAGACTCAAGATTTGTTGATAGAATATCTCCTTGTTGAAGTGAAAATTTTTTATCATTTTTAAATTTATTATTTAAATGGTTTATTAAATCTTTATCCAATTCAACTGCATGCAATTTACTAATTTTTGAATCAATCAATTTCGAAGTTAGAGCTCCTCTTCCAGGACCAATTTCTAGAATAAAATCTTTTTCTTCAAGCTTAGCTTCTTCTATTATTTTTTCCAATATTAGATTATTTACTAACCAATGTTGACCAAATCTTTTTTTCTGATGATAGTTTTTTGAATTCATCCAAAAGAGAAATAATATGTTTAAATTAAATATATATTTATAAATATATTAAATAATATGAGCCTATCCGAAGAAAATTTAGGTAAACTCAAAACTTTTAATAAACAAAACAATTCTGTCAATGACCATCATACAGATAAAAATTCTCAAGAATCTAATAATTATTCCAAAGTTGAGAACCCATCCAAAATTTTTTATTCCATAATTGACAATTCTGAAAATTTAAACGAGACATCCAAAGAAAATCTATTATTAAAAAAAAGTGAGGACAGTTTTCATAATATAAATTCCAAAAAAACTAATTACTCAAATAATTTATCAATCGAAGATGAACTATATGACGAATTTAATTATCTTCTTGATGAATAAAAAAATTTTTATTTTTTTTAATGTTGCAGACTAACAGATTATCAATTAATGCTATTGGTAAAATAAAAAAAAATTGGATAAAAGAAGGAATTAATCAATATAAAAAAAGAATGCCTGATCTTATCATTAATGAATCCAAGAGTTTTAATATAGATAATAATCAAGTTAATACCATTATTATTTGCCTTTCTGAAGAAGGTGAATCTTTTAGTTCAATTGAATTAACTTCTTTACTTTTAAATTTTAAAAATAAAAAAATTAAATTTCTTATTGGAGACGCTGATGGGATTCCCCTCGATATTAAAGAGAAATCTCATCTTCTACTAAGCCTCTCTCCGCTTACTTTTCCTCATGAACTTGCAAGATTAATTTTAATTGAACAAATTTATAGAGCTATTTGTATTTCGAATAATTCTCCTTATCATCGTACTTAAATATAGAAGACTAAAGATTCGTATATAAAACTTTAAAAATAAACACAATTTAAATAATTTAAATTATAGTATATATGTACTATAACTTAAGGCCTTGCTCTCTTCCGATTCGACTTTTAAAAAGGTAAAAATTCCATTATTAAGTGAATTTATATCTGCAGGTTTCCCCTCTCCTGCAGATGACTATACTGAGGAAAATATTGATTTAAATGAGCATTTAATATCTAATCCTTTTAGTACTTTTTTTCTTAGAGTAAAAGGTGACTCAATGATAAATTCAGGAATTAAAGATAAAGATTTAATCATAGTAGATAAAAGTTTAACTGCTAAGCCGGGTAATATTATCATTGCGATGATAGATGGAGAATTTACGATAAAAAGATTATCCATAAAAAATAATGAATTATATTTAAAAGCAGAAAATCATAATTATCCAGACTTCAGTTTTAGAAATCATATTGATATACAAATCTGGGGAGTTGTAATCTATTCGATACATAGTTACTTATGAAAAGCAAAAGCCCCAGCGCTGAAGCAATAGCTCTTATAGATGCTAATAATTTCTACGCATCATGTGAACAAAGTATTAACCCGCATTTAAAGAATAAACCAGTAGTAATTTTATCTAATAACGACGGCTGCGTTATCGCAAGAAGTCCTGAAGCTCGTGCATTAAAAATTAAAATGGGAATTCCCTATTTTAAAGCCAAAGAAAGATTGAATAGGTTAGGGGTCGTAGTTTTAAGTTCAAATTACTCGCTCTATGGTGACATGAGCAGGAGATTAATGAATTTATTAAGGGATTATTCTGAAAAGATAGAGGTTTATTCTATTGATGAAGCCTTTGTCTCAATCCACAGACCTAAGGATAAAAGTTTACATCCTTGGGCAAGAAAAGTAAGATGCTTAATATATCAGAATTTAGGAATAACTTTAACAATTGGAATAGGCGAAAATAAAGTAAGAGCAAAAATTGCTAATAAGCTAGCTAAAAATATTAATTCTTCAGCAGGAATATTTGATTTAGTTAGAATCGACAATGAAAATGATTACTTAAGAAAAATTAGTGTAGACAATATATGGGGGATTGGTAAACAAACATCTAATTGGTTAAAAAGGAAAGGCATTAAAAATGCAAAAGAATTAAGAGATATGGATCAAGATGAAATCATTAAGAAGTTAGGGGTCGTAGGGAAAAGATTGCAATTGGAATTAAAAGGCAATAAATGCCTTCCGATAGAAATAATTAAGAAGCCAAAAAGAGAGATTCAAGTAAGTAGAAGTTTTGGCAAACCAATCACAAAATTAGAAGATTTGACTCAAGCATTAGCAATTTATGCAATAAAAGCATCCGCAAAAATGAGAAGTCAAAAATTAAAATCATCTGCCATCACAGTATTTACAAGAACTAGCCATTATTCAAATCATGCTTATCAAAAAAGTGCTCATAAAAAACTTATAAAAGCAACAGATAACACAAGTATTATTTTAAAAACAGTAGTCGCTCTATCTAAAGAGATTTACTCTCCTGAATATAAATTATCAAAAGCTGGAGTTTTAATGCAGGATTTAACTGATTGCAAATATTTACAGCAATCGATTATCAATCAGGAATCTCAAGAAGATTCAAAAAAATCAATAAGTCTTATGAAAACAATTGATTTCTTGAATAAACAATTTAACAATAAAGCAATTACATGGGGAATTGCAAAAAAGCCACAAGACTGGGTAATGAATAGAAATTTATTAAGTCCAGGATCTACAACTGATATAAAAAAAATCCCGAATATAATTATATAAAAAGGTGAAAATGGAATTTATATTATTTTTAAACAAACTCGATAAAGAAATAATAGAGTTAATTAATAAATCAAATCATTCAATAGAAGAAAATACCGCGCTTTGTCAAATAGATAAAAGATTCGTTGGTTTTTATAAAAAAAGAGAAAAAACAATCGTTATTTGTACTCAGAATGCGAAGAAATTGGGAAATTATAGAGAGGGAAGGAATAACGATAATCACAAGACAAATCTTTATATAAGAAGAGCGTTAAGGCATGAGGCAACACATCTAGTCCAGTCATGCAATAACAACAAACCCACGGGAGTAATAAAAAATATAGAAGATAAAATTCATGAAGGAAAAGTAAAAGCATTAAAGTCTTCAGTAAAAATTTCTGGGAATTTAGATAAAGAATTAGAGGCTTATGTTATGGAAGACAAACCAAGAAAAGTAAAAGAAATATTGAAAAGATATTGTTTATAAATTCTTAAAAACTTATTCATTAAGAGAAAAATTTCCACAACGTTGTTTATCGAGAAGATTGATATGCTGTCTCTCTAAGTAATACAATTCTTGAAATTTGATAGCATCAGAATTTAAATCCTTAAAGACATCATCAATTTCTCTATTAGATTCAGAGGATTCTGAGGACGCATTATCTATTAAAATAGAAATACAGTTTTCTAAAGTTTTAACTCTTTGAGAACCCCAAGATTCAATGAGATGTCTACATCTTTTTAATGATTTATATCTTTCAAGGAGAGATAAAGTTCCAAGAAGATTATCTTTAGGATTTTTTAAATTAGTTAAAAATAATTCATCAGGATTAGTAAAATTATAAATATTATTTGAAATATCGAGATTGTTAAGAGCTAAGTGATCAGGTAATAGTGAAATTAAATTAATTGAAATAAAATCATCAAATAATTGTTTATTCTGAGAGTTTTTCAAATCATCTAAATAATTAGCCCCTAAATTATTTAATTCTATTGTGGAAATAGATTCCCATATGAGACGAATATATTCAGTATTGAAAACATCTATTTCTCTTTCAAGCAATTGTTCTCTAATAAATAATCTATGATCAGGACAATGTAGATAATAATAAATAATCTCTGATTCATTTCTTTCACGCTGATTAATTTCATTTGGCTGTTCAAATTTTTTTGATCTCCCATGCCAACGAAAACCTTTTACTTGATTTCTTAAGTCTTCTTCAAATTTAATAGCTAATCTCGCTTGGCCCATACTTAATCTTTCTGAGACTTTTTGCAAATAGTGAGTTCTAGTAGCAGATTGAGGAAGTTTACTTAATAACTTTACTATTGAAGAAATAACGTTTTGAAAAATCTCAGATTTAGATAAGTCTTTGTTATCAAATATCTGATCAATCTCCCAATCAATCCAGAAAGAGGCATTATCTATTAAATTAAAATAATCCTCTGGAGTATTATTTTTGAGATACTCGTCAGGATCTTTAAATGATTTTATTTGAAGAATTTTTAGGTTTATTTGATCATGAAGAGATAAACTTTCAACTTCGCTTATAACCCTTTTTGTAGCTAATTTACCTGCATTATCGGAATCAAAGTTAATTATTATATTTTTACTATCCGTACATCTACAAAGCTGAGATATTTGATATTTGCTTAATGCAGTTCCAAGGGAAGCAACAGAATTAGTTATACCTTTTGAATGAAGCGAAATAACATCAAAATAACCTTCAACTACCAAAGCCTTATCACTTTTTCTAATATTGCTAGAAGCTTTATCAAATGCAAACAACATCTTACCCTTCTCAAAAACTTCAGATTCTGGAGAATTTAAATATTTTGGTTCCTGACCATCAAGAGACCTACCTCCAAAAGCAACTACACGACCTTGTACATCATAAATTGGAACAATCAATCTATTTCTAAAGCGATCGTAAACCTTATCGGAATTTTCCTTTGAGACAACAAGACCAGCACTTAAAATTAACTTTAAAGGGAATTTCTCAACTTTTGAAAGATAATTGAATAAATCATTCCATGAATTGGGAGCATAACCTAATTCAAAATCATTAATATTTTTTATATTTAAATTTCTTTTAGTAATTAAATAATTATGAGCTTCCTTACCCAAGGAATTATTTAATTGAGACTTAAACCAATCTTTTGATAGGCGAAGAATCTTATATAGTTCCTCTCTTCTTGATAATTGTTTCTTATATATTTCTTGTTGAGGCCCATCAACATTAATTACATTAATATTATTCTTTTTTGCCAGTGAAAGAACTACATCAGTGAAGTTATTACGTGTAAACTCCATCAAAAATTTAATTGAATTTCCTCCAGCTCCACACGAGAAACAATAATAAAATTGTTTTGTTGGAGAAACTGTCATAGATGGCTTACTATCATCATGAAAAGGGCATATTCCAACAAATTCCTTTCCCTTTTTCTTTAACACAATATGTTCAGAGATAACATCTACAATATCTGCTTTATCCTTTACCTCCTGTATAGTTCTTGGATGTATCGAAGGTTTCATTTATGTGATTTTCTAAAAAGAAGTCCTAATTTTGACTTTGTTATAGGTCAAAAATATAAAAGAATCTACATATTTTCACAATAAAAATATTATTAGTAATGCTTATCAATTTTTTTAATCAAAATAATAATTCATTCAAGAAAGTAAATTTAATATTGGCATCATTTTTTTTCAGCCTTATGACTGTTTGCGTAAAAAAAATTGATAACAGAATACCGATATATGAATTAGTTTTCTTTAGGTCATTATTAAGTTTGTTCATAACATCCTTGATAATAAATAAAAGGAATTTAAATCCATGGGGGGAAAACAAACCATTATTAATTTTAAGAGGGTTATTGGGAACATTAGCGTTAATTTGCATATTTTATGCTATTCGTAATATGCCTTTAAATCTTTCAACTGTTATTCAATATACGTACCCTATATTCATATCTATTTTTGCTGGAATTCTTATAAATGAAAAGATTACTAAAAATCTAATCATTGCTTCTTTAACAGGTTGGTTAGGAATATTAATAATCTTAAATCCATCACAATTATCAAGCTTAAACATCGAGCTTAATAATTTAAGTGTAGGAGTAGCATTTCTTGGAGCCATATCAACATCACTGGCTTACATAACAGTAAAGAAATTATCATTAACAGAAGATGTTTTTATAATAATTAAATACTTTCCATTAATTTCAGTTATTACATTATTTCCAATAGTATTTTTTAATTGGGTTACACCAAATATTGTTGATTTAATTTGGATCATCGGTGTTGGGCTTTTTACGCAAGCCGGGCAAACGTTTCTAACAATTGGAATTAAGAAATTACAAACTTCAGAAGCAGCAACGATAAATTATTTGCAAGTATTTTTTGGCTCTTTATGGGGTATATTGTTTTTTAATGAATTAATAAATATGAAATTTATAATAGGTTCATTACTTGTTTTGTTAGGAACTATTATTTCTACTAGCAAAATACTCAAAAAGATTTAAAATACAGAAAAGTTTAAGTTTGTAATGAAGTATCTCTTATTAGCATTATTCAGTTTTTCATTTCTACAAGTTAATGCTTCTACCCCTAAATCAGTTACATGTACTAGGACTGAATATAGGGAAGAATATATTCCTGGAACAAAATCAAGTCCTGGGTATGTTAGAAATTATGAGGTCGATGTTGAAATACCATGCGGAGGTAATAAATCAGCAAAATTCAAAGATGATGATTGTACTGATGGAAAGATAGCAGGTGCGTTACTTGGAGGTGGAATAGGTGGTGCAGTTTCAAGAAAAGAAGGTCGTTGGTGGGCTGTTCCATTAGGTGCAGTTACTGGAGCGGCTATAGGATGTCAGGTGGATGGTGGTTAATTGATTAGTTGGATTAAGGGAGTATTAGTAAGTTCATGGCAAACTAATCAAAAATTTTATATTTTAATAAACTGCCAGGGATTAGGTTACGAAATACAAACCTTAGAATCAGTTATTGATGATATTAAAAAAAATAAAATTCCTGAAAAAGAAATAATACTATGGTTAAAACATATTAAAAAAGAAGATTCTGATATGCTTTTTGGTTTTGCTTCAAAGGATCAAAGAGATTTTTTTAATCAAATTTTAAATGTTAAGGGTCTAGGATCTCAAATAGGTATGTCTTTATTGAATAAGTTTTCATTGAATCAAATAATATATGCCATAACCAGTAATGATAAAAATTCTATTAGTTCAGTACAAGGAATTGGACAAAAAATGACTGACCGAATAATACTTGAATTAAAAAGTAAAGTAAATACTAAACAAATCGAAAAAGAAAATTTTAATAAAACAAACTTTCTTTTTGAAAATAGAGAATTACATTCAATTTTTGAAGATATTGAATTAACACTTCAATCTCTAAATTATCCTAAGAAGGATATTAAGAACATATTTCCTAAGCTTATAAATGATCTTAAAAATAGTAAAAAGTCTAATTTTGAAAATATTACTTTTACTTTTGAAAATTTGTTAAAAGAAGCTATGAACTATTTAGATAAACAATAATAGTAATTAAGGCCAATAAAGTAGTAATATGATTATAGGTAGTTAATTTTAATGACACTCGATACAGCAGAAAAACAAAAACTAATTGAATCTCATCAAGTACATGCTACAGATACTGGATCTGTTGAGGTCCAAGTTGCAATGCTTTCTGAGAGAATTTCTAAATTAAGCAACCATCTTCAAGGCAATATTCATGATTATGCCTCAAGACAAGGTTTATTAAAAATGATAGGAAAAAGAAAAAGGTTACTTTCATACATAAAAGGTAAAAATCCCCAAAACTATCAAAAAATAATTAAAAAGATTGGAATCAGAGGATGAATTCCATAAATGAAGAAAAAACAAGGTAAAAAGAAAAATTTTTCAAAAAAGAAAAAAATATCTGAAAGTGATGCTTTTAGAAATATAGAAAAAAAAGTTCCAACAATAACTCCAAAAACAAAACAATCAACAGGCATTCCAAAATATGTTGCGGACAGGATGGCCAAAAGGATCTTTTTTACAGCAGGAATCCCTACAGTTATGGGTATGTCAGTATTTGTAGTAAGTTATATTATTGTCACAAGAAATATTGCTGAAATACCTCCCTCTTCAACAATTGCAATTTCAGCTTTATTCTTCTTATTGGGACTTGGAGGTCTTAGTTTTGGAATATTGTCTGCAAGTTGGGATAAAGATCCCGGAAGTTTTTTTGGGATAGAAAACATACCTTTAAATATTGAAAGAGCAAAAGCAGCATTTAGGCCTGCATCTCAAAACTTTGATCAGAAAAAGTAAATCAGTTAACTAAAGATTTTAAATTAACCTTGAAGGATTTTTCTGTAAGTAATTTAGAAGCCCCCATAATATCTCCAACACAAAATTGATCTCCAAACTTAACATAAGTTACAGATTCACTATTCTTAACAGCTGCTAATACTGGAATCTTATTTCCACATTTATCTCTATCCGGTTTAAATTTGACTAAACAATCTCTTATCAAATTTTGAATTCTTATATCAGATGCTTGGGAACTATTAAGGTCAATAACAAGTAATTTCAAGTTATCTATTTCTCTACAATCATCAATAATTAATTGTGTCTTATCACTCTTTTTATCAATAGTGCCCCAAACTAATAATCTGGTATCAGTTAGAAGAAATTCAGATAATCTACAATAAGTTTTTGGGAATACGATTGCCTCACAGCTACCTGAAAGATCTTCTAATTGGACAATAGCCATTCGGTCACCTTTTCTAGTCGTTATTTGCTTTAATTCAGGAATCATTCCAACTAAGGAAACTTTAGTTCTGTCATTAGATTCTTCTAATTGAGAAATACTCATAGGAGAAATAAGTTTAGCTGGTTGTGCAATATGTTTTAAAGGATGATCTGATAGATAGAAACCCAAAAGTTGCTTTTCTAATTTAAGCTTTTCAGTTAGTGAATAATCTTCAACTATAGAACGCTGAGAAAGAGAAAACTCTTTATTATTATTACTAATAGAGTCAAATAAATTTCCTTGTCCAGATATACGATCACGGTGACGGGAAGATGCCCACTCCATCACATATTCAAGGTCGGAAAAGAGTTGAGCTCTATTATTATTTTCAGAAAATTCATCAAGGGCTCCACAATGAATTAATGATTCTATATTTCTCCTATTTAAAATATTAGAAGGTAAACGATCGCATAAATCAGGAAATGATTTGAAGTTTCCATTTTTATCACGGTTCTCTATTATATTTTTTATGGCTGAGTCGCCTAAATTTTTGATAGCGGATAATCCAAATAAAATTTGGTCTTTCTTAACCGTGAAGTCAATGCCAGATAAATTTATACTTGGGGAAATAACCTCTATTCCCATAGAGTAGCAATTCGAAATATATCTCTGCATTTTATCGCTAGAACCTGAATTAACACTCAGAAGAGAAGCCATATAAGCAACAGGGAAATGAGCTTTTAAAAAAGCAGTCTGGTAAGTAACTGCACCATATGCGGTGGAATGGCTTTTATTAAAACAATATTCAGCAAATAAAACCATTTGATCAAAAAGATCATTTGAAATTTTTTTATCTACACCTTTCTTGCAGCAACCCTCAACAAAAATATTACGATGTTTAACCATCTCAGATACTTTCTTTTTACCCATTGCTCTGCGTAGTAAATCAGCATCTCCAAGAGAATAGCCTGCCAAATCTTGAGCAATTTTCATGATTTGCTCTTGGTAAACCATTATTCCATATGTTTCAGTAAGAATGGATTCAATGAAGGGATGAGGGAAATCTATTTTTTCACTACCATTTTTTCTATTAATAAATTTTGGGATAAGACCGGCATCAAGAGGTCCTGGTCTATAGAGAGCTAAAATAGAAGAAATATCTTCAAGAGAATTTGGCTTAAAGTCTTTAACAACTTGTTTCATTCCAGAGGATTCTAGTTGAAAGATTCCTTCTAAATCTCCTCTTCCAATAAGTTCAAAAGTTTTAATATCATTTAGAGGTAATTCATCAACATTAAGCTTTTTTCCTGTAGATGATTCTATTAAAGAAATTGTCTTATCTATCATTGTTAGATTTTTAAGACCTAGGAAGTCCATTTTCAATAAGCCTAGCGATTCAATGTCATCCATTGAATATTGTGTAATTATTTGTCCTTCATTATTTCTCTGAAGGGGTACAAGTTTATCTAAAGGCTCTGATGCTATAACAACTCCTGCTGCATGAACTCCATAGGTTTTATTAGTTCCCTCAATTCTTAATGCTAAATCCACCCATCTTTTTACCTTACTATCTTTTAAATATTTTTCCCTAAATTCAGGACTAGGGGATTTTTTATCAATCATTTCATTAAGCTTATATGGTTTTCCTCTAACAACAGGTATTAACTTAGCCAACTTATCCGATTCTCCATATGAGATATCTAATACTCTGGCAACATCCTTTAAGACAGCTTTGGATGTCATTTTGTTAAAGGTAATTATTTGTGCAACTTTATCTTCGCCATATCTATTTGTTACATAATCAATAACTTCATTCCTCCTATCAATACAAAAATCAGTATCTATATCAGGCATAGACTTTCTTGCAGGATTTAAAAATCTTTCAAATAATAATCCATGTTTAACGGGATCAATATTTGTAATTTGAAGAGAATATGCTACGAGTGAACCTGCTGCAGAACCTCTCCCTGGACCAACAGGTATTAGATTATCTCGAGCAAATTTTATATAATCCCAAACAACTAAAAAATAATCTGGAAAGCCCATGTCATTAATTATTTTTAATTCTGAAGATAATCTTTTTACATAAATCTCATCAACTTGATCAAGATCAGTTTTGTTAAGTCTTTTTAAAAGACCTTCTTTGGATATTTTCGTCAAAAAGGATAAGGCATCACTCTTTTCTTTTAATGGAAATTTAGGCATCCTATAGGAACCAAACAATTCAAACTCTTCAATCTTTTTTGAAACTTCTACTGTATTATTGATTGCTTGTCTTATAGATTCTTTATCAATATGATCATTAAATAATCTAAGCATTTCATCCTCACTTTTAATATATTCAGTTCCTGTATATCTCAATCTCTTTTCCTCACTTATTAATTTCCCAGTAAGTACACAAAGTAATGCATCGTGTGCTTCAACATCCATGTTTGAGATATAGTGAGCATCATTAGTTGCTATAACTTTAATTTGGTGTTTTTTGCCGATTCTTATTAATTCAACATTTACTATCCTATCTTCTATAGAGCCATGATCTTGAATTTCAAGATAAAAATCACTACCAAATAACTTTTTATACCAACAAGCAATATTTTCTGCAACATCAATTCTATCTTTTAAGATTGCTTGAGGAATCTCGCCACCTAAACAGGCTGTTGCAATAATCAAACCATCTTTATATTTTTCTAAAAGTGATTTATCAATACAGGGTCTAGAAAAAATACCTCGACCCCTCATTCCATTAAGATGGCTAATTGTGGTTAATTTTACAAGATTCTTATAACCTGTATGATTTTTTGCTAATACAACTAAATGGTATCTTTTTTCTTTCTTTGGTTGAGGATCATCAATGGATCCATTGATAATATACATTTCATTACCGATAATTGGTTTTATTCCTTTAGACTTACATTTTTTTACTAAATCAAGAACACCATACATTACTCCATGATCAGTTAAGGCAATGGATTCCATTCCAAGTTCTGAAGCCCTATCGACTATTTTCGAAACTTGGCTTGCTCCATCCAGAAGACTGTAATCGCTATGATTATGTAGTGGAACAAATCCCATTTTTGACCAATTTATATTTACAAGATAGAGAATATTTTAAAAAATTCTATATTTTACTCACACAAATTAATTATTAATTCAAATTTCAATATTAGGTTTGCTCTTCATTACTTCTGCATCCTTTTCAAATATATTTGCAACATTTAATATTCGATGCTCTTCCAAAACATTTCCTATTAATTGCAGACCAATAGGTAAACCCTTTTTATCAAATCCACATGGAATACTAATCGCTGGGAGTCCAGCAAGATTGACTGGCACAGTTAAAAGATCGGACAAATACATAGACAAAGGATCATTTAAAAAATCACCTTTTAGGAATGCAGTAGTAGGACATGTCGGTGTTAATAAAACATCAACCTGATCAAAGGCTTTATCAAAGTCCATTCTTATTAAAGTTCTTACCCTCTGAGCTTTCTTGTAATATGCATCACTATATCCAGCAGATAAAGCATAAGTACCAATCAAAATCCTTCTTTGTACTTCATCCCCAAATCCTTCGGCTCTGCTCTTGGATGTCATTTCTAATAGATTAGCATCTCCAATTGATCTATATCCATATTTAACACCATCATATCTTGCTAAATTAGCCGAAGCCTCACATGGAGCAATTACATAATAAGTTGCGATACCATCATTAAATCTTGGACAACTTACGTCATGAATTTCAGCCCCCAAAGATCTGAATCTCTCTATACTAGATTGGACAGATAATTTTACTTCAGGATCAAGACCAGGATGATTAAAGCATTCCTCAATAACTCCGATTTTTACACCTTTGATTGATTTATCTAAATCTGATAAATAATTTGGTACAGGTTTATCGAGACATGTCGAATCAAGGGGATCCTTACCGGAGATAAAATAAAGAATTTCAGCAGCATCAGAAACAGTATTTGTAATTGGACCTATTTGATCTAGTGAACTTGCGAAAGCAATTAGTCCCCATCTACTAACTCTTCCGTATGTGGGTTTTAGACCTACTACTCCGCAAAAAGATGCCGGCTGTCTTATGGAACCACCAGTATCAGATCCAATAGCTGCTAAGCATAAACCAGCAGCTACAGAAGCAGCACTACCACCAGAACTTCCTCCAGGAACTCTACTAATATCCCAAGGATTAGAGGTTGTACCAAATATGGAAGTTTCTGTAGAGCTTCCCATTGCAAATTCATCTAAATTAGTTTTTCCTAAGCAAATCCCACCTGATTTCCATAATTTATTTGATGCGGAAGATTCGTAAGGAGATACAAAATCTTGAAGCATTTTACTTGAACAAGAAGTAACAACTCCTTTGGTACAAATATTATCTTTTATAGCGATAGGTAGTCCCGCTAGAGGGGGGAGTTTTTTATTATCACTAATTAATTTATCTATTTTCTCAGATTGAGAATTCGCAATTTGTTTTGTTAAGCAAGTATATGCATTTATTTTTGGATTTAATGAATCAATTTTCAAAAAAAATTCATTAACTAATTCCTTAACTGAAGCATCTCCACTATTAATTTTCTTTCGAAAAGAATTAAAGTCCATATCTAGGTAGAGTGTTTAAGATTAATAAAATTATCAAACAGTTAAGGGTTCTTCTCTTTTACATCTCATAATAGTATGTTTAATATCCTTTGCACCCTCTTCAGATAGATCATCAATAAAATCTTTTAAATTTTCATTTAAACTGCGCTTAGTGAGAAACGGACCATACCAGTAGGTTCCAGAGGGATTACCTGTAACCACTTTTGCCCACCAGGCTAAACCAAGTTTGTTTCCAAAATTTCTAATCAATTTTTTTAGGTTTTATTTAAGGCCTTTAATTCATGTAAGATATTATACAGTTTTGTAGTAACTATTCAATAAATTATTATTAAAAAAAAATATTGAAATAATGAGATAAAAATTAATACAACCTTAATTAATTTTTTGACAAATAGCAGAAAGAAATAGCTGCTGCTACGGAAGCATTTAAGCTCGGAGTTTTCCCTTTAAGAGGAATTTTGAGCAAATAATCACATTTTTTTTGAGTAATCAAAGATATTCCTTTATTTTCAGCTCCAACTACTACGACTAATGGTGATTTTTGATCAAATTCAGAAATAGGAATTTGCCCATTACCTGATAATCCAATAATTAAAAACCCATTTTTCTTTAATTCATCTAGTGCTCTATTTAAATTTATAACTCTGCTTACAGGTATATGCTCTAGGGCTCCAGCAGCAACTTTTGAAACTGTTCCAGTTAGACCTGCAGATCTTCTTTGAGGAATAATAATACCTTTGCAACCAAAAGCTTCTGCAGACCTAATAATAGCGCCTAAATTATGCGGATCAGTTATCCCATCTAATGCAACAAAAATAGGGTTTTTGGACTTACTTTTGGATATATTAATTAATTTATCTAAAGATAAAGTTTTAGAAGAAGCTATTTGTAAGGCAATTCCTTGATGTACTGCACCATTAGTTAATTGAGATAATCTAGACCAAGAGACTTCCTCAACTAATACCCCTTTAGACTTGTGATCTTTTAATAATAAAAAAAATTTTTCTGAGGAAAATATTTCTGAAGTACACCAAATTCTATTGATCGGTCTTTCAGTTTTTAAAGCTTCAAAAACAGAATGCTTGCCCCATAACCAATCTTCAAAATTTCTATCGTTAGTACTCGTTTTAAAATTTTTGGAACCTTTATAACCAAAATTATCTGTATTAAAGCTGTTTGATGAAATTTTTCCTTGTGTTTGATCAATATTATCTCTAAATTTTTCTTTTGATCTTATGTAAGTATATTTGTCGCTTTTGTAGTCATCTCTTTTTTTGAAATTATTTTTTTCATAATTATTATTTTTACTTGACTGAAATCTATCTTCTTGGAAATTATTAGATCTATGATTATTTTTTGATTGTGGTCTTCCATTAAACCTCGGATTCTTTTTTCTTGAATAATTATCTTTAGAAAAATTTTTCATGGATTTATCAACTTATTTATAATCTAAATGTTCAAAGATTTTAGACAATCTTTTAGGGTCTTTTAAAAATAACCAACCTATTAAAGTTTCAAAACCAGTTGCTCTAGAATACATAAAAGGATCTGAAGACTTTGGAAATTTTTTTATTTTATTTCTGGCTCGTCTTATTAAATTAATTTCAAAAGCATTTAACAAATGTTCTATTTCATCCAATGATTTCGATTGAGCTTGAGCTTTAACTTCATTTACAACTGAAAGATGTAATTCTTTTGATTTTAGTGGCATATAAACATGACGCAATCTTTGATGTAATTCCCATACAGAATCTCCAAGCCATGCAAGTTGAATAACGCCTATCTCTTCAGGAGAACCATGCGGGGCAAGATTTTCTATCCAATAATTCAATTTTTCAAATTAATTAAAGCATCCTCAAGAGTAGACTTCAAATTAAGAAATTCGCCTAATCGAACAAGTTTTATAGTTTGAGCAACTCTAGAATTTCCCACTACTGAAAAACCAAGTTTAAGATTTTTAAACTCCTTAGAAGTTTGAACAAGAGCTCCTAATCCAGATGAGTCAAGAAAATCTATTTTGCTTAAGTCAATGACAGATGACTGAGGATCATTTTTAAGGGAATTTGAAATAAAAGTTTTAAATTGCTTTTCAGAAAAGGCATCTAATTGCCCTTTAAAAGTAAAAACAATAATATTTGACTTTAATTCAATATTTCCTCTCAAGGAAACAGTTAGCTTTTGGAAATCTTCTATGATTTAGTTCCTCCAAATTAATTTATCAAATGTAATTATCAAATCAAAAAGAATCAACATGTCAACATCTTTCTAACATAAGAGAAACAAATTTTTCAAATAAATAATCTGAGTCGTGAGGCCCGGGACTTGCCTCGGGATGATATTGAACACTAAATATAGGTTTATTTATAAGTTTTAATCCAGCTACAGTTTTATCATTAAGATTAAAGTGAGTTATTTCAACACCCTTATCTGATAAGGAATTTGGATCTATAGCAAAACCATGATTCTGGCTTGTTATTTCAACAATATTATTAATCCCGCAAGGATGATTCAACCCACGATGTCCAAAGGTTAATTTATAAGTTTCACCTCCTAATGCCAGCCCAAAAATTTGATGCCCGAGACAAATTCCAAACATTGGAATTTTTCCATAGTCTATAAGTGATTTTGCTAAATTAATGCCTTCAAGAACAGAAGATGGATCACCTGGACCATTTGAAAAAAATATTCCATTAGGATTATGACTTAGAACATCCTTAAAAGAAGAGTTTGAAGGTAATACCAAGACTTCACATCCATGCGATACTAGTCTATTGAGAATTGATTTTTTTATACCAAAATCAATTGCTACAATTTTTAATTTATTTTTGTTATGAATGCTCTTTTGTCTTTTATCAAAAGCAGTTTTCGAAGTCTCATTCCAAAAATAATTTTTCTTTGTGGAAACTTCTTTGGATAAATTCAAACCTTTCATATCTGGAGCACTAGAAATAAGCTTTAAACAGCTCTCCAGATCATTCTTTTCTGAAGTTATAAGTCCATTCATAGAACCATTAGATCTTAGAATCTTAACAAGCGCTCTCGTATCGATTCCATAAATTCCAACTATATTATTATTAATAAGCCACTGGTTAAAATTTAATTTGGATCTCCAATTACTGTTATTGCTTGAGTAATTGCGAACAATTAAACCTTTTACACAATTATCTGATTCAGAATCTTCGAAGTTAATTCCAGTATTTCCAATCTCTGGGTAAGTAAATGTTAGTATCTGCCCAAAATAGCTAGGATCAGTTAATACTTCCTGATAACCAGTCATCCCAGTATTAAATACAATTTCTCCAAGAGTTGTACCAACTGCACCAAATGAATACCCAGAAAAAGTGATGCCGTTGCTTAAAACAAGTTTTGCATCTTTTTCAAAAGGATAACTCATTTAATAAAGTTTTCTATTCTTCAAGATAAGCTTTCAAACTTAAGAATTTCTCCCAAGGTTTTGCTTTACTGATAGACAAAATAGCTTTTTCAAATCCTTTTTCAATATTATCTTCAATACCAGCAGCCCAAAGAACTAATGATGTATTTAAAGCTACAACATCTAGATGAGCTTTTTGACCAGAACCTTTCAAAACAGATTCCAATATATCTTCATAAGATTCCTCATTTGATACGATCAGATCAATATTAGAAGTGTTTTGATAATTAAAATCAGAAATATTTAGTTTTGAATGTTTTAACTTACCTTTATCTACAAAAATAATTTTGTTATCACCCTCTAAAGAAGCCTCATCTAGGCCTCCGAATCCATGAATAACTATTGCTCTATCCATTCCCATTTTATTTAAAGCAGAGGCCATTGGAATAAGAAGTTCTTCAGAAGCAACGCCTAAAACTTGAGCATTAGGCCTTAAAGGATTTACTAATGGGCCTAATTGATTAAAGACTGTTCTTATACCCAGAGCTTTTCTTAAAGGTGCTAATTTAATTAAGGATTTATGCCAAACAGGAGCAAATAAAAAAGTTATCCCAATATCCTCCACAGCAGAAATAACTTTTTCTAAAGAAGAGTTCAGATTAATACCTAGATTTAACAAAACATCGGCAGAACCTACTTTTCCACTAGCACTTTTATTCCCGTGTTTTGCAATATTTACACCACATGAAGAGGCAACAAATGCAACAGCAGTTGAGATATTAAATGTATTTGAACCATCTCCACCAGTGCCACAAGTATCAACCATAAATAAATCTGGCCTATCAACAGGTAATTTACAAACTTTTAGAAGTTCTTCTGCCATAGAGGATAATTCCGTACCAGTAGCTCCTTTAGCTCTGAGTGCACTCAAAAAAGCACCAGTTTGAACATCCAATATCTCATTATTTAGCCACCTTAACATTAAAGCTCTAGATATTTCATCATCAAGATCATGCCCAAGAAGTAGTTGATCAAGAATCTCTGGATTTGTTTTATCAGACATAAATTATTAAATGATTATTAATTATTCAGTTAGAAGTATCAAAGCCTGAACCTACTAAATCCTTAGTAGTATTTGAGGGTCTAAAATTATTTGACCATAAATTCATAGTCATTGAAAAAAGATCATCTTTGGTGATATTCCAAAATTTAAGTGTTTTTTTAATATCATCTTTAATTTCAATTTCACCAGGAAAATTATCATAACGATTAATTAATCTAGCTAGATTAATTAAATCTAAATCTTCTGGTCTATTTTTGCTTATTAGAGAATCTATTATCTTTTTATCAATTGCATGTAAAGGATGAGTTTGGTCATTGCTCATAATAAAAACTAAATCATTATTAAAGTTAGCTCACATATTCTAAAATGAAACATTATCTTAATCATATGGGAAATATTAAATGAAAAATCTTAAATTAAAAGTTATATTAAAGTATCTCAAACCATATAAAAAAGAATTCTTTTATGGTGGTATTGCACTATTAATAGTAAATATTTTAAGTGTTTTAATTCCCTTAGAAGTAAAAAATATAATTGATCAACTGAAAGATGGATTTTCTTCCGATTTCGTAATATCAAAATCATTATGGCTAATGTTTCTAGCTACTTGCATGGGTCTAATAAGGTTATTTTCAAGACAGATTGTATTTGGGATAGGAAGAAAAGTTGAAGTAAATCTTCGTCAAAAACTATTCGATCATTTACTAATACAAGATCCAGATTGGATTCAAAAAAAAGGTAGTGGAGATATTATTAGTAGAGCAACTAGTGATGTCGAAAACATCAGAAGACTCTTGGGTTTTACTGTTTTAAGTTTATGCAATATTGTTCTGGCTTATTCCTTAACAATTCCCTCAATGTTATCTATTAATAAACTTTTGACAATCTCTTCCTTAATGATATTTCCATTGATCCTAATAATTGTGAGCTTATTTGGAGGAAAAATGGTAGCTCAAAGAAAAATCCAACAAGAATCACTCTCTAGATTAAGTGATTTAATTCAAGAAGATTTATCAGGCATAAGCGCTATTAAAATTTACGGACAAGAAGATGCTGAAAAGAAGGAATTTAATAATTACAATAAAGTTTATCGGAATTCAGCAATAAAGCTTGCAAGAACAGCTAGTACTTTATTTCCACTGTTACAAGGTATATCCTCAATTTCACTTTTAATACTTTTAGCTCTTGGGACTTATCAACTAGAAAATGGATTTATAACAATTGGAGGACTTGTAGCATTAATATTATTTGTTGAGAGATTAGTATTTCCAACAGCGCTATTAGGATTTACATTAAATACTTTTCAATTAGGACAAGTAAGTCTTGATAGAATTGAAGAGTTATTTCAAAATAGTCCAAAAATTGTAGACAAACCAAAAGCTAAACCACTTAAGAAAAAAGTAAATGGTTTTCTTGAAGCAAAGGACTTAAAAATAAAATACGAGGGGTCAAAATTTAACTCATTAAATGGACTGAATTTTAAAATTAAAAAAGGTGAGCTAGTTGCTATAGTTGGTCCAGTTGGATGTGGAAAAACAACTTTAACAAAATCATTAGGTAGAACTATTCCAATACCAGACGGACAACTATTTTTAGATAATATTGATATCAAGAATATAAAATTAAGCGATTTAAGGAAACATATTGCTATCGTTCCACAAGAAGCATTTTTATTTACATCTACAATTTCAGAAAATTTAAAATTTGGACAACCAAAAGCATCTAAATTAACTGTTAAAAAAAGTGCTGTAAAAGCTAACTTAATAGAGGATATTAACAGTTTTCCAGAGGGTTTTAATACTATCGTAGGCGAAAGAGGCATAACTCTTAGCGGAGGTCAACGCCAAAGAACAGCTTTAGGGAGGGCACTTCTAGTTGATGCTTCTGTTGTAGTTTTAGATGATGCCTTAGCAAGTGTAGACAATAAAACTGCTGCGATAATTATTGAAGAGATGAGAGAAAATAAAAGTAAAACGATATTGATGATTAGCCATCAATTATCTGTAGCAGCTACCTGTGATAGGGTACTAGTTATGGATAAAGGTGAAATTGTGCAGGAAGGAATTCATAATGATCTGATAACAAAAAAAGGATTATATAAAAATCTTTGGGAAAGAGAAATAGCTACAAATAAATTAATAAGTTAGATAAAAAATTATTTTAAAAATATTTATTATAAAATGTTCAAATTTCTTAAAAACATCATGAATAACATACACTCTTACTCAGGTAAGAAAACTAATACCTACCATAGAATATTAAATACAGATATAAAATTAGAACCTAATTCAAAAGAAGATGCAATCATATTTGGATGTGGATGTTTTTGGGGTGCTGAAAAATGCTTTTGGAAACTTCCAGGAGTTGTCACAACTTCTGTAGGTTATGCTGGTGGGGATATCAATAACCCTACTTACTATGAAGTATGCTCTGGTGTTACTGGTCATGCAGAAGTGGTTAAAGTTGTTTGGAATGTAAATGAAATTGACATTAGCGATTTATTAAAAATGTTCTGGGAATGCCATAATCCTACCCAAAAGAATAGACAAGGTAATGATATAGGGACACAATATAGATCAGCAATTTACTATTTAAATGATATTCATAAAGATAAAATTTTCTCTAGCAAAGAGTTTTATCAAAAACAGCTTAATGCAAATAATTTAGGAGTCATAGAGACAGAAATTAAAATGATTGATGCTTACTATTATGCTGAAGAATATCATCAGCAATATTTAGCTGTAGAAGGTAGTAGGCAATATTGTTCAGCATCTCCTACCAAAATAAAGTTGGGTAATTTCAATGGAAGCAATTACAAGCTCCCAAAAGAAATTTGGAGTAATTTTAATTGGAACGTTGATAAATGTGTATTGAGATCTAATAATAAACCGATAAAGATTACCAATTAAAAGCATTTTATATTTATAGTATTAACGCGGGGCGTAGCGCAGTTTGGTAGCGCACCACTTTGGGGTAGTGGGGGTCGTGGGTTCAAATCCCGCCGTTCCGATTAAGATTTCGATTCTTCTTCGCTTACCAAAGATTTATACAGCTTATAAGAGCTTATTCCAACAGCTATAAAGGTAAATGATGAAAAAATTGCACATATAATGATAGTTAGATTCGAAACTTCAACTTCACCTAATTGGTATGATACAAAAAAATTCATTAGTGAAAAAATCTATAAGAACACTAACATATAAAAGTTAGATACTTATATTTTTAGTAATTATAAATTTAAAATTACTGTTACTAAAATTTCAGAATATAAAAAAAATTACCAATTCCCAAAAATTTAGAAATTGTAGAACCGGATATAATACCAAATAATAGCGAAACCATTTTCAAATTAGCAGAGCTAATTACTTGAATAAAGTATGTTTAAACAAAAAATCCTCAAAATAAAATAATTATTTATTCATCGATATTTTTTTATTCCAAACATTATCTATTAGTGATTTCGATCAATAAAAATAGAAATATCAAAAAATGTAAAAATTCCGAGCATAAATTAAATGAGGAGAATTATAAATCTTTTCGAAAGTTTGATAAAAAAATACACTTGTATTTATCAATGACATTTCTGAATAAAATTATCTTTTAACATCGTGAGCACAACCGTCACCTTTGTAATTTTCACTTTCATAAAAATTATTTTTGGTGCCAAAATATACAGTTAACAATACGAAAGGCAAACTTGATATAAAAAGCAATACAGTAAGGTCCATATGAATTAATAAATTGAATAATTTATAATTAATATTAATAGTCTGTTGGACCTTTAATACCAAGATAGAAGAAAGCCCCTAACCCAACTAATAATAAAACTCCAGCTATGGCTGCTGAGGGAACGAATCCACCAATAGCAAAAGAAGCAAAATCTGTCATTACTTTAAACATAAACTATTAAGATAATATCAATAATATTTAAGCTGTTAGTTAAAAATTCTGACTCGCAGACAATTAAAATTAAAGCTTTATGCTACTAAAGATGTATCCTCACTTTCAGATGAAATTCTAATCCTTTCTTCTAATTTAGGGCCATATAATTCATTACCCCAAATTTCAACTCTAGAATCGTTTGGAGCCATAAAAGTAAGAATATCAGTCGGAAATAAAACTCTTTCTAGAAAAAAATTTGAAGGACCAATACACCTCAAAACTATCATTCTAGAGCCTTCATTTTTGTAAGAAAACTCAACCATCCCAAAAATCACAAAAATACAACCATATTAAACACTAAACAACGTGATTAAAAATGTATAAAAAATCACTAAAAAAAAAATACTTCTTTTAAATATTAATTTAATCCCACATTAATTAAATTTCTTTCTTGATTAATCAACAATAAAACATCTGAATTAATCTCATCAAAACTTATATGTGGAATAGAAACATTTAACATTCTAAGAAAATTAGCTAATTTTTTATCTTGAAGAGCACTGCCTCTTTTAAGAAGCATTTTTTTCTCTTGAGTTGATTTCCACAAATTCATATATTCGAATTTCAAAGGTTTTAAATGCCATATTTGATCAATAAGATTCCATGTATCTAAATATTGTTCCAATTTTTTTTGAATATTTACTCTATAAGAAGTCTCAGAATAACTTAATGGAGGCAAAATTTTTTCAGAATTAATTGAATCAATAGATAAAGGTTTGACTCCTAAAAACCAACCTTCAATAATTAATAAATCAGGGGAATCTTGCCTCCAACTTGCCCTTTCCCCTAAACCATTTCTTAAAGACTTATCATAGACAGGAACATTTAATTCTCCATCAACTTTCCATTTAAGTAATTTTTCTTTCATTAAATTAATCGAGTGACTACCAGGAAAACCCCTTGAAACATTCCATGGATTATCTTTAATTGCTAATTCCATTTCTTTCGAAGGAAGGTAAAAATCATCAATAGAGATTACAGATATCTTAAAATTAAATCTCAGAGATATACTCTCCAACCATTTACCTAAAGTGGTTTTGCCAGTTCCTGGCAAAGCTGAAACGCCAATTATTTTTCTTTCAGGTGAATATTTATGAAAATTATATGCTTGCGAAAAAAGAGGTAAAGCTAAGCCCCAAATCCAATCATCACGTACATTCTCATCCCAAAATTTATCAATTGAGAGTAATTCTTCTTTACTACTCCAAAAGTCAAACCATTCATCAAGCGATTCCCATCCAATTTTAGTAATTAATTTTTCAAAATTACCTAAGGGAAATTCAATATTTAAATTATTCATTGTTTCTTTAAAACTAATTTATTAATTAACTTATTAATTTCACTTCTCCAACCATAACCATTTGGATAACTTGCAAGAGAATATTTATGTTCATTTAACTTCTCCAATAAATTCAAATTTGGTCCATCAGGGCCTGGAATGACAACTTTATAATCTGAATTCATTAATAAAGGTAAATCATTAGGAGAATCACCCAAACCAATAATTTTAATATTTGGATTATTTGAATATTTTTTGAGTGCATTTATTGCTTTTCCCTTGTTTGAATTAATTGATAACAGGTGGCTCATCCTGTTACCTCTAAATATTTCTACATTATATTTTTTACAGGAACTATTAATATGTTCTTCCATATTTTCAGGAGGGTTTAAGAATGGCATACTCCAGTGTCTATCTCTCATTAACTCAAGAGAATGACCTTTTAATCCAGTTAGTTCTGTTGCCTCTTGATCAGAAATATTATTGAGTGGTTGTAAATCATAATTAATTTCATTAGAAATACTTTTTAAAATATTTTCAAGATTTTCGTATTTTTCTCCAAGTATAATTTCACCATTAACTTTACTTAATGATTCGCCGTATATAGCTGCACCATTTTCAACGATATAAGGATCAGTTAGATTAAGTTGTTTTCTAATAACTTTAACTTCCGCGGCGGTTTTGCTGGTGCATAGTATTACTGGAATAGATAATTTTTGAAGTAACCTTATAGTTTCTCTTGCTGGAGTTAGATCATAAGAATGATCCATTAATGTCCCATCAACATCACTAACTACCCATATGGAAGAGTTTTCAATCATCAATTAAAGAACCAAGCCAAATTACTTGAAAAGGATCAAGTTCAATATTATTACAATTATATTTATTTGATGTTAAGTAATCCTTCATATTTAATTCGTCATTAATCAATTTAGGAATTTCATAATCATTAAATCTATAGTTAATTTTATTTTCAGTCATATTGTGAATAGTAAAAACTGCATTAGAACCAATACCCCTTTTAATAACAACAATATCTCCTCTGCTTTTAGATAAACACTCCATCTCAGAATGAGGATGAAATTGAGGTAATTTTGATCTAACATCCATTGCATTTCGCAGATAATTCAAATTTTTATTGGCATTAGATTCAGGATTTTTAAAAACAGCTGAAAGCTTCTCTAACTTAAATTTTTCCCTATTAAGATCTCTTCTTTGTCCTGTCATTGAGAAACTCTTTATATCATTTTCTGAGGCCAACAATGCAGGGAGATAAAAAGCAGGAACACCTTTTAGAGACATCACAAGTAATTGTGATAATAAGAACCTTTCATATTGAAAACGATTTGAATCTCTACCTGGATCTTCCATTGCACTCCACCAACTAATATTTAATTCATATGGTTTATCTTCTCCATTAGATAATCTTCTATGACTAACTAACCCCCCTCTTTTTTCACAATTTATTAATAACTCCTTAATTCTTTTTTCATTCATGAGGCCCTCTAAAGCCCTCAAACCAACTCCATCATGGGATGCAGTGAAATTAAATAGTGTTGTAGTTTCTGGCAACTCTGGCCAATCGCAAATCCATGAATTTAAAATATCTGCTCTTGACGTTATGATCGCTTCTAAAATAAGAGGAGGTAGAGGGAAGTTATAAGCCATATGAGCTTCATCCTCAGGTATTAGATAAGAAAGATTTTCCTTTTGTGGAACATTTGTTTCGGTTATTAATACTCCGTTCGTTAGAAGATTACTTAATAATAATCTTAGAACTTTTACAATTGAATGTGCTTTAGGCAAATGTAAACAAGTTGTCCCTGGTTCCTTCCAAATAAAACCTACTGCATCAAGTCTCAACCATTTAATACCATTAGATAAATACCTAACAATCAAGTTAAGAAACTCAATTGTCATTTTTGGATTAAGCCAATTCAAATCAATTTGATCTGGGCCAAAAGTAGTCCAAACTTGTTTTTGGCCATTATTTGTATTTATTTGTGAAAAAAGTGATGAACTTCTTGGTCTAATAACACTTTTCCAATCTAAATCTTGTGAAGGAGAAAAAACATTTGACAATCCTGGTTCTTGACATTTAATAAACTGTTGAACCCATGGATGAGAGGATGAAACATGATTTAATACTAGATCAGCCATTAAATGATGATTTTTTGAAATAGATTTAAGATCATCCCAACTACCAAATTTTTCTTCTAGAGATGTATGACTTGAAACTGCAAAACCACCATCACTAGTTGACTTTAAGAATGGAAGTATGTGAACCACTTTTGAAAGACTTCCAAAATGATTACTTAATAATTCTCGAAGAGTTACAAGTGTGGCTTCTCCTTTTTTATAAACTCCATCAGCATATGTAATTAAAACAGAATATGATTCGTCCCATTTTTTATCATCACTTATTTCTTCATAACGAGACTTGGATGAGAAATTATCTAAAATCTGCAATAATTGATTACAAATATAATTTATCTCTTCGGTAGTATGATCCTTATAAATTGCTTCAAGCAATTTACTAAGCTTTAATCTATCTAATTTTTTCTCTGAATCAATTTGCGTCACTTTGAAAAAATCATCGAAGTATTATCACTATTCTGCACATCAAATAGAAAATGGACTTTCAACAAGGTTTAATCACAACAATACATGAATATGGAGTCACAAAAGATTTACTTAAAGAATTAAATACAAGTCTTAAGAAAAGACCAACCGCAATATTAATCCCTTGCCTTTATGAAGAGTTTGAACGTCCAGCGCTAAAAGATATCAAAGAAGTTTTAAAAAACCTCACAGGATTAAATGAATTAGTTATTGCTTTATCTGCTAAAACAATAGATCAAGTAAATTTAGCGAAATCATTTTTTCACTCAATGCCCTTTCCTGTTCATATTCAATGGACCAATTCTCCTTCTGTAATTGAACTATTAAAAGATCAAGAAAAAAATGGCCTTGAATTACTTGGAACTCCTGGAAAGGGTTGGGCAGTGTGGCAAGGGATAGGAGTTGCAACACGAAAATCTGATGTAGTTGCTTTATTTGATGCTGATATAAGAACTTTTAGTCACTTATATCCATCAAGAATGATTCTTCCCTTGTTAGATGAATCATATGGAATTTCCTATGTAAAAGCCTTTTACAGTAGATTATCATTGGAAACTAATCAACTCCAAGGAAGAGCAACCAGATTATTTGTGGGTCCTCTTTTGGCAAGTTTAGAACAATTGGTAGGGAATGGGCCTTTCTTACAGTATTTGCAATCGTTTAGGTATCCCTTAGCTGGTGAATTTGCTTTTACAAAAGATTTAGCAATGAATTTAAGAATTCCATGTGATTGGGGATTAGAAATAGGACTTCTTTCTGAGGTTTATAGGAATGTAAGAACATCAAAAATTGCTCAAGTGGACCTTGGATTATTTGATCATAAACATAAAACAATAGGGTCATCTTCAAAGGAAGGTCTCCAAAAAATGTGCACAGAAATATTATCTAGTGTTTTGAGAGGACTTATGGAACATCAAGCAGAGACTTTAAC
>QCMG01000011.1 GCA_003213955.1 Prochlorococcus sp. AG-418-M08 | reverse complement strand
AGAAAATTTCCAATTCTTCCTCCAGAACAAGATTGCAATGAAATTAAAATAATCAATAAAAAAAATTTATTTAATTTAAACTCCATATTTATTTTTTAATTTTTTTATTCTTTGAAGCCTTTCTACTAATTGCTTTACTTTTTTTAGGGGTATAACTCTTTTTATCTTTCATTTTCTCTCCTAATAAAACTAATGCATCATCAATTGTGAACTTATCCAAATCAACACCTTTTGGCATAGAAGCATTTATTTTGCCGCACTTTACGTATACTCCATATCGTCCATTTAAGATTTGTACTTTTTCGTTTAATTCTTTGGGTTTCCCAAAATCCTTTATTACTTCTTGTCCTCCTCTACCTAATTTTGGCATCGCTAGGATTTCTAATGCACGCTTTAGATCAACCTTAAACACATCATCTTCTTTTTTTAAAGATCTATTTTCAGAATCATTTTCATTTTTTATCCATTTTATATAAGGACCAAATCTTCCTCTATCAGCCTCAATTATTCCACCTTCGGGATGCTCTCCTAGTAATTTCGGTAAGCTTAAGAGTTTTAGAGCCTCCGATAAAGATAAGTCATCAGTTTTTAACTCTTTAGGTAATGATGCTCTCCTCGGCTTAGCTTTACCCTCCTCACTATTTCCCAACTGAACATAAGGACCATAAGGTCCGAATCTTAAAAAAACTTGCTCACCAGTTTTTGGATCAGTCCCTAGATCTGAAGGGCCACTTAGTATTTGATCAACTTTCTTTTTATCTAAATCTCCAGGAGTAATATCCATTGGAAGATTACCTTTTGCCTGTATTTCATTTCCTGATTCATCTATTTTTACTCCCTCTAGCCACGGCCCATTTGAACCAATTCTAACTACACAAGGTAAATCTTCAAAATCAACCTGTCTGTATGCTTTACCATCAATATCACCTTCTGTTTTCTGAACTTTTACCTCTAGACCATTTTTACCTTTATAAAAAGTTTCTAAATACGGAAGCCACTCAAGATTTCCTGAAGAAATTTCATCTAATGAAGATTCCATTTTTGCTGTGAAAGTAGTATCAACTAGATCAGGGAAATGCTCCTCAAGTAATGCTGTAACAGCAAATGCTGTAAATGTTGGTGAAAGTGAGTTTGAAGAAATATTTGCATAACCCCTATCAACGATTGTTCCAATAATACTTGCATAAGTAGAAGGCCTTCCTATTCCTTCTTTTTCTAAAACTTTAACTAAAGCAGCCTCAGTATATCTAGCTGGGGATTTAGTCTCATGATAAGTAGCTTCATTGCTAGCCACTTCTAGATCAGACCCAAGGGTTAAATTAGGAAGAATTACTTCTTGTTGCTCTAATGATGCACTTGGATCATCACTCCCCTCTACATAAGCCCTAAAAAATCCTGCAAAATCAATACTTTTTCCGCTTGACTTGAATATTGCTTCACCAACCTCTATTTCAGCATTAATCATTGTTAATCTTGCTTCAGCCATTTGACTTGCAACTGTTCTTTTCCAAATTAATTCATAAAGAGAGAGATCTCTTCCAGATAGGTCTGTATCATTTGGAGTCTTAAAAACTTCGCCAGCAGGTCTTATGGCTTCATGCGCTTCTTGAGCATTTCTTGCATTTGAATTAAATTGACGAACTGAACTTGATAAATATTCCTTTCCATATTTAGAATTTACACATTCTCTGGATGCTCTAATTGCTTGTTCAGAGAGATGTACCGAATCAGTTCTCATATATGTTATGAAACCCCTCTCATATAAGCCTTGAGCACATCTCATCGTTTCTCTAGCAGATAGTCTAAGTTTTCGATTAGCTTCCTGTTGCAAAGTACTAGTAGTAAACGGTGGGACAGGCTTCCTAGTTATAGGTTTTTTTTCTATTTTGAGAACTTTCCACTTTTCTTTAGATAAAGATTTAAGCAAACTTTTTGCTCTGTCTTCGTTCAAAATCAAAGATTTATTACCTTTTTTTAATTTACCTGTCTGCTCATCAAAATCAGAACCATTGGAGATTCTCTGACCTCTTATACTAAATAACTTACCTTCAAAAGAAATATTATCTTTCAGCAAAGAGGCTTTTAATCCCCAGTAAGTGGCTTTTTTAAATGCTCTCCTTTCTCTTTCTTTATTAACAAGCAATCTTACAGATACAGACTGAACACGTCCTGCAGAAAGTCTGGGAGCTACTTTTTTCCAAAGTAATGGAGAAAGTTCATATCCAAAAAGCCTATCAAGAATTCTTCTTGTTTCTTGGGCCTGAACTAATTCCATATCAATTTCTCTGGTCTCATCAAGAGCCTTATTAATTGCCTTTTTTGTAATCTCATGAAAAACCATTCGTTTAGTTGGAATTTTTGGTTTAAGAATTTGCATTAAGTGCCAACTAATACTCTCTCCTTCCCTATCTTCGTCAGTTGCCAATAGTAATTGTGTAGCATCTTTTAAAGCATTTTTTAAATCCTTAACAACCTTCTTCTTTTCCTTTGGGACAATATAAAGTGGTTCAAAATCTTCTGTGGTATTTACTCCTATTCTTGACCATTTTTCTTTTTTTACTGATGCAGGGATTTCAGATGCTCCTTTTGGAAGATCTCTTACATGTCCCATAGAAGCTAAAACTTCATAATTAGGAGGCAAAAACCTTCTTATAGTTTTTGCCTTTGTAGGACTTTCAACAATAACAAGTGTGTGATCCAAGGTGTATTTCAATAAAATTGGTGTTTTTTTAATCAATTAGGGCATATTATGATTAATTGAAACTTCTTCAAGCAATATTGCTCAAGAATTTCAAAAATCATACCCACAAATTATAATTAAGTTAAGATTAACTCTTACATCCTTACAATCAAACATTCAATTTAATAAAGTGCCCAACGAAATCTTTACAATTAATTTAAATGCACAAGCTATTATTCCAGAAGCTTTTATTTTACTAGGTATTGTTGGAACTCTTCTTGTAGATCTTGCTGGCGAAAAGACTGCCTCAAAGTGGGCACCTGTAATTTGTTACATTTCATTAGGCAGTTCTCTAATAAGTCTTGCTTTTCAGTGGGGTAACCCAGTAAATAATGCATTCCTTGGCTCTTTTAATTCAGATAATCTAGCTATTGCATTTAGATCAATCATTGCATTATCAACTCTGATATCCTTACTTATTAGTTGGAGGTATACAGAGCAAAGTGGGAGTCCCATCGGAGAATTCGCGGCTATTGTTTTATCGGCAACTTTAGGTGCCATGCTTTTGTGTGGATCTACTGACCTTGTTAGTGTATTTATATCTTTAGAGACTTTGTCAGTAGCAAGTTATTTACTTTCTGGTTATCTCAAAAGAGACCCTAGAAGTTCAGAGGCAGCTTTAAAATATCTTCTTGTTGGATCAGCTGCTGCTGCAATTTATTTATACGGTTCCTCATTTCTTTATGGCCTAAGTGGTTCGACAAACTTATCAAGTATTGGGGCAGAAATAATAAATAAGCCATCTTTTATAACATCCTTATCGTTAGTTTTTGTCTTATCAACTGTTGCTTTTAAGATTGCTGCAGTGCCTTTTCATCAGTGGACTCCAGATGTTTATGAAGGATCGCCAACACCAGTGGTTGCTTTTTTATCTGTTGGTTCTAAGACAGCAGGTTTTGCATTCGCAATAAGAATTTTAAGCACTACTTTTTCTTCTTTTGATGAACAATGGAAATTATTATTCACAATTTTAGCCATCTTAAGTATGGCCTTAGGCAATATTGTTGCATTGGCCCAAACCTCAATGAAAAGAATGTTAGCTTACAGTTCAATCGGTCAAGCAGGCTTTGTAATGATTGGCATAGTTTCTGGGACTCAAGATGGTCTATCAGCAGCTGTCTTATATTTAGCAGCTTACTTGTTCATGAATTTAGGAGCTTTCTCATGTGTAATACTTTTTTCTCTGAGAACTGGTTCAGATAGAATTTCAGATTATTCAGGTCTTTATCAAAAAGATCCTTTAATCACTTTAGGTTTAAGCCTATGTCTACTTTCTCTTGGTGGGCTCCCACCTATGTTAGGTTTCTTTGGAAAAATATATTTATTCTTTGCAGGATGGGCTAATCATCAATACCTTTTAGTAGTGGTTGGATTGGTAACTTCAGTTATTTCAATTTATTACTACATCTCGGTTATAAAAATGATGGTAGTTAAAGAACCTCAAGAAGCTTCTGAAATAGTTAAAACTTATCCTGAAATAAACTGGAATATTATCGGATTACCTCCCCTAAGAGTTGCTTTATATGCTTGTATAGCTGTGACAGCTCTTGGAGGTATACTTTCTAACCCTCTTTTCAAATTAGCTAATTCAGCAATATCTGAAACTCCTTTTTTACAGGATGTATTAGCAATTACGAATAATATGCCATAAAAAAGTATTCTTAAATGACTAAAAAAGTAGCGACCTTAGAAAAAGTATCTAAAACATATGGCAAAGATGATCTTATAGTTAAAGCGTTAGATAACGTAAATTTAGAAATTTATAAAGGTGACTATTTGGCTGTTATGGGCGCAAGTGGGTCAGGTAAAAGTACTGCTATGAACATCATTGGCTGTCTAGATAGACCATCCCAAGGAGTATATAAACTAAATGAGACTCCAGTTGAAAATTTATCTGATGATGAGTTAGCTGAGTTAAGAAACCAAAAATTAGGATTCGTTTTCCAACAATTCCACCTTCTTTCAGATGCCACAGCACTAGAAAATGTCATCTTACCTATGATTTATGCAGGGGTAAATCCTTCGGAGAGAGAAGAAAGAGCAAAAAATGCATTAGATAAAGTTGGTCTTTCTGAGAGAGTCAATAATCGTCCTAATCAGTTATCAGGAGGTCAACAACAACGTGTCGCAATTGCAAGAGCAATTATCAATAACCCTGCACTTTTATTGGCTGACGAGCCAACTGGGGCTTTAGACTCAAAGACAACCGAAGATGTATTAGACCTTTTTGATAAACTTCATGAATCAGGTATAACTATAGTTTTAGTTACTCATGAAGATGAAGTTGCAAGCAGGGCAAAAAAAATAGCAAGGTTTAAAGATGGAAAAATAATTGAATTAAAAATTAAATAAAATTAAAACCTCATTAATATTTTTTCTTGGGTTTCATCATAAATTCTCAAATTTCCATTATTATCAATTTCTTTTATTGACCAATAATTTGAGTCATAACCTCTAGGTAAATGTTTTTTTGTAAGATATTTATTTGCGTTATCAATAATATACTCTTTTTTATCGTTGCACTCTACTGACTCATGAATAGTTTTAAGTATTTTTGCAGTCCAATAATATCTGCATATTTTTCTAGTATTAAGTATTTCAGATAAAGCAATCCCCTCTACTGGAGTTTTATTTAAAAAATTCATACCAAGACCCAACCTTACGTAAGTAATTTCTTTCCCTCTTGTTATAACTCTAGGTAAAAATCCAATTAATTTTTTTGAATCAAAAAAAATATCATTAGGCCATTTCAAATCCACTTTTATTGATTCCATATTAAACATTTCACATAACTTTATTGCAAATGAAAGACTAAATATCTCAGTTGAGAATTTTGAGGAGAATATTGGATAGGCTGCACTTAACCAAATTCCTCCTTTAGGAGAAAACCATGGTCTTGAATTCTGCCCTGTCCCTAAAAATTGTTCTTCGGCAATTATTACTATTGGTTTATGTCTTTTGATTGGATAATCTTGGAGGTAATTTGTTAATTCATTTTCGGTACTTTTACATTTTAATTTATATTTAATTTTCCAGTCTGGACAAAATCCTTGAATTTTTTTGTATTGATAAGCTGTTTTAGCTACAGATCCTAAAAAATTCAAAATAATTAATATTAAAAAACAGATAATCTTTATAAGATTCAATTATCTTAAATCTTATTACTTTAATTAAAAAGATTGAAAAAAAAATATTTACCAATTTTGAATAAAAGATATCCATCTTCAATGCGAAATTGTCTTAATGATTTCAAAAAATCATGGGAAGACTTAGATAAATTATCAAAACTAAGTGAAAACTGGGAAAAGTTAATTGGTTTGGAATTATCTAGGGCATGTAAACCTTTAAAAATTGAGAAAAAAAATCTTACCATTGCTGCGAATAATCCACAATGGAGGCAGGCATTAATATATAACAAACATAGATTAAAAGAAAGTATTATCAAATTTGGGATAAATATAAAGGAAATAAAAATAATACAAAATTATGAGGTTAAAACTTTAGATAAAAACGAAATGAATGTAAAAACAGTCTGGGAGCATCATCCAAGCAGAATAAAGGATAATAATATGGTTATTTGTAAAATATGTAATAGTCCTGCCCCAAAAGGAGAGATTTCAAGATGGGGAAAATGTACTTTTTGTTGGAGAAAAAATGGTTAGGATAATTTTTTTATTTTTCTAATATTAATATTCCCATTTGATTGAAAAAAATTGTCCTATATTCAACTTTTTTAAACCCTAATCCCTTTGCAATTTCCATAAGTTTATTACCTTTGGGAAAATTTTGAATACTTTTTTCAATATAAGAATATTCTTTACTCAATTTAAAAATTCTTGAAATTGGGACTACAACAACTCTCAAATATATTTTCTGAAATATATCAGCTGGAGAATTTATTCTAGAATGATTAAAGTCCAAAAACCCAGCTCTACCGTTTTCACTTAAAAGATTGAAGACTTTTCTAAGTCCTTCTTCTACATTTACCAAATTTCTTAAACCATAAGACATACAAATTCCATCATAAATTTTCAAATTTTCATCTATTTCAAAGATATCTTGCATCTCCCAAGAGATAAATTTATTTCCAATCAATTTCGACCTTTCTTTTGCAATATTTAAAATTCCTTTTGCACTATCTATTCCAGTAATACTTCCATTAGGCCAAACTTTATTAAAAATTAAAAATGATAAATCCCCAGTGCCACAACATAAATCAGCCCAATTTTCTCCATCTATTGGTTTTAATAAATCAACTAATTGATTTTTCCAATGTTTATGTAAACCCAAACTGAGTAAACTATTTAAAAAGTCATAACTATAAGAAATTTTATTAAAAATAGTTTTAACCTCATTAACTTTTTTATATTTCATATGTAGATATTTTTAATATTTTAAAATTAAAATAAGTTAGTATTCTTTCTCATGAGGTCTTATTAATAATTTCTTTTCAATAAGAAAAGATTTTATTTCCTCTAAAGAGAGTTTTTTGTCATGAAGTAAAGATGCTAAAAGTGCTGCGGAGGCTTTACCTTCAGTAAAAACATCATAAATATCTTCTACAGATCCCGCACCACCAGAGGCTATCACAGGAATATTAACTTCATTCGCAACCGTTTGAGTCAATAATAAGTCATATCCATTTTGTGTTCCATCACCATCCATTGAAGTTAATAAAATTTCTCCCGCTCCTAATTCCTCAACTTTTTTTGCCCAACTTATTACATCTAAGCCAGTATTCTCGCGACCTCCTTTAACATATACCTCCCATTCATCAAATTTATTTATCTTTTTTTTTGCATCTATTGCAATCACAATACATTGTGATCCAAAGTTTTCAGAGCTTCGAGTAATTATATCTGGATCATTAACTGCAGAAGAATTCAAACTTACTTTATCTGCTCCTGCTCTTAAAAGATCATTAATTGTGATGATGGAATTTATTCCCCCACCAACAGTAAAAGGGATTTTTACAGATTTTGCCGTTCTAGATACAAGATCAATTAATGTTTTTCTATTTTCAACACTAGCTCTAATATCTAAAAATACTAACTCATCAGCTCCTGCTTCTGAGTATCTACAAGCTAATTCGACAGGATCACCAGAGTCTCTTAGGTTTACAAAATTTACACCTTTAACTACCCTGCCGTTAGCTACATCTAAACAAGGAATTAAACGAAGAGCTACCATTTTAAAAAAAATTGTCCAAATGCTGTTAATCTTGCATAATAGCTTCTATTTTACCTCTTATGGCTGAAACAAGATTATTACCCAAAATTGGTAGTAAAGTCAAAATTAACCTTAACAAGTTAAAAGATAGATTACCTGCAAAATTAATTGATCAAATATCATCAAATCCAAGAGTTGTAACAACCGGATATAAAATGACTGATGGTAGAAGTATTGGTATTACTGTCAGATTTCAAAATGGAGAGGAAAATTGGTTTTTTCCTGAAGAAATTGAGAAAGGTTAAATAATTAAAGTGAATGATCCAAAACAATTATTAGGAATTAAAGGTGCTTCAGAAACATCGAGTATTTGGAAGCTACGTTTACAATTAATGAAGCCAATTACATGGATTCCTTTGATATGGGGAGTGATCTGTGGAGCCGCTGCAAGTGGAAACTTTCAATGGACAATAAGTAATGTTTTAGCCTCACTAGCTTGCATGCTCATGAGCGGACCACTTTTGGCAGGTTATACACAAACTATTAATGATTTTTTTGATAGAGAAATTGATGCCATCAATGAACCTAATAGACCGATACCATCGGGTAAAATTTCAATTAGGGAAGTGAAAACGCAAATTTGGGCATTACTTATTTCTGGATTAGTAGTTTCTTTTCTGTTAGATTTATACGCAAAACATAATTTCCCATCTGTCTTTCTTCTTGCTTTAGGTGGCTCTTTCGTAAGTTATATCTATTCTGCTCCTCCTTTAAAATTGAAGCAAAATGGTTGGCTAGGAAATTATGCTTTAGGAGCATCATATATAGCATTACCTTGGTGGGCGGGACAAGCCTTATTTGGGAAATTAACTATTGTTACTGCACTACTAACTCTTGCTTATAGTCTTTCTGGTCTAGGCATAGCAGTTATAAATGATTTTAAAAGTGTTGAAGGAGATACAAAATTAGGCTTAAATTCGTTACCTGTAATTTTTGGAATTAAAAACGCTAGTCGTATAAGTGCTGCTCTCATTGATATTTTTCAATTAGCAATGGTTATAGTATTAATTCTTATAGGGCAAAATTTAGCATCAGTAATTTTAGTTTTACTTGTAATTCCTCAAATTACATTTCAAGATATGTGGTTACTAAGAGATCCTTTAAAATTTGATGTCAAATATCAAGCAAGTGCACAACCATTCCTAATAACTGGAATGTTAGTAACTGCTTTAGCAATAGGACATAGTTTTTTAGTTGCATAAGGTGCAAAAGATTGAATCCAAATCTTTTGTTTTAATAATTCCAATATTAATTTTATCTGGAATATCTTTTTATATTCATAGTCTAATATTTGATATTTTAAAGTTTGAAATTTCTAAAAACAAAAGTTCTAGAGCAACCAAATATTCTTATGTTATTTCATCCTCAGATAATAAGATCCTTAGTAAATTAAGCCGTAAATTTGAAATAGATAATAGTAAACATAAAATTCCATTCTTTCTTAAACATTCTTTTATATCCTCGGAGGATAAAAGATTTTATAAACATAATGGAATAGATATAAAGAGTATTTCACGTGCACTTTTTCAGAATATTAGAAGTGGTTATGTCAAAGAGGGAGGAAGTACGATTACTCAACAAGTCGCTAGATTACTTTTTCTAAATAATGATTTAAGTTTTCAAAGAAAAATCAAAGAAATATTTATATCACTCATACTTGAATTTAGATATGACAAAAATCAAATTTTAAAATTATATTTAAATAATATTTATCTAGGGTCAGGAGCATACGGGGTTAACGAGGCTTCTCAAGTTTATTTTGGAAAACTTATAGAAGAATTGACATTATCAGAAATTGCATTAATTGCAGGATTAGCTCCAGCCCCATCAATTTATTCACCTTATCAAAATATAGAACTAGCTATTAAAAATAGAAATAAAGTAATTGAATCAATGTATCTTGATGGATATATTTCTCTTACTAATAAGAATAAGGCTATTAAAGAAAAAATAAATTTAAATTATCAAACAGCTGATAATTTCTTAGATGATAAATTGCTAATAAATTTTATTCTTAAGGAAACAGATAAAAGAATTGAAAATAAAAATGATTATAAGTTTTTAAGAATTAAATCTTCTATTAATAAAGATTGGCAAGAAACAGCACAAAAAATTTCAAGATATGTTGGGCCTAAAGAAATTGAGTTTGCTTTATTATCAATCGAATCCAATACAGGCTTAATTAAAGCAATGGTAACCAGTAAAAATCCAACGGTTAATGAATATAATAGGGTGACTTCATCTGTAAGACCTTTAGGTTCTACTTTTAAAATAATTCCTTATGCTGCTGCATTAATAGAAGGGATTAAATTAAGCGATAAATTTGAAGACTTACCAAGATGCTGGGAAAGTTATTGCCCAAAAAATTTTTCGGAAGATTACAGAGGTAGGGTATCTCTAATTGAATCATTTAAAAGTTCGTCCAATATTGTTCCAATATCAATAACAAAAAAAATCGGCTTAAAAAATATTATTAATCTAGCGAATTCATTTGGCCTTGGTTATGAACAAGAGTTTGATGAATTCCCATCATTAGCTATTGGCTCCTATGGAGATAGCCTTTTAAACATTACTAATGCATATTCTGCAATAAATAATAATGGGAATCTTCAAATCCCTAGCATCGTAGAAAAAATAGAATCAATTGATAATCAATCGATTTGGGGAAACAAATTTATTTCCAAGAAAATATTAGATTTAAAAGTAAACAAAAAAATAAATAGACTTCTTGAAAAATCAGTAAAAGAAGGAACTTCTAAAGCAGCCTCTATAAATGGAAAGAAAGTTTATGGAAAAACAGGAACATCCGATGGAAATAAAGACCTTTGGTTTATTGGTTCACTTGATAACCTTACAACAGGTATATGGATAGGTTACGACGATAATAAAGAATCTGAATTATCTAGTGGGAATGCAGCTTATTTGTGGAAGAAATTTATAGCTGAAATTTATAAAATACCAATTAAAAATAAATATTTTTAAGATTTATAAGAAATTATTGCAGAATAAAATCCATCACCGGGATAGTCAAAACTAGGCAGAATTTGTTTTTGGCTAATCAATTTTAAAGCTTTATTTTTTTCAATAAATCTTTCAATTAATAGATTATTTTCATCAGGACAGATAGTACAAGTTGAATAAACTAAAGTTCCATCTTTTTTCAAAAGAGGGAAAATACTTTCTAATAGTTTTTCCTGCAATAAAGTTAAGGATTTTATTTTTTCTTTACTCAAAGACCATCTAGAATCTGGGTTCCTAGACAGTGTTCCTATACCAGAACAGGGAGCATCTAACAAAATTTTATCAAAATAAGATATCAACTTTGGATTCAATTCCATCAAACTCGTTGCATCAGCTTTGAGGGTTTTTACTGATTTTAGATTTAACCTTTCTAAATTTGATTGAAGCATTTTCAATCTTTTTGCTGATCTATCTACAGCTAGGATTTCAGCACTATCATTTGATAATTCTGCTAGGTGGGTAGACTTACTTCCTGGCGCCGCACAAGCATCTAAAATCTTTTCACCTTCTTTGGGATTTAGAAGAGGTGCTACCCACTGAGAAGATCTATCTTGAACTGTCCAAAGTCCATCACTATATCCTGGTAATTTTTTAATAGATCTTGGATTAGATTTTAAAGTAATTCCATTATTTAAATCTTTAATAATTTCAGCGTTAATTTTATTCTCATGAAGTACTTTCAAAAATTGATCTAAATCAGTTTTGAGTTTATTAACTCTCAAATCAATTGAAGGTTTTTTATTAAATGCCTTAACGATATTTTCACCCTCGCTATTGCCTACCCATTTATAGAGATCATTCACTAGCCATAATGGCAAAGATTCAAGATATGAAATTCTTTCTTTTCTATCAGAAGATAATTTTGGAAGAATTTCTTTTTCTAATTTTCTTGCAGCATTTCTCAATATCGCATTTACAGTTCCTGCTAAACCCTTTAAATCTGTTTTTTTAGCTACTTCTACAGTGGTTGAAATAGCTGCAGGATATGGAATTTTATCCATTTTCAGCAGTTGATATAAACCTATATGTAAAAGCCATCTTAATTTTGGAGGCTGCTTTTTATGAGTAATTTTTGATGTATGATCCGTCCAAAGATCAAGAAATTTTCTATACCTAATACATCCAAACGATAATTCTGTAATAAAAGCTATATCAAGAGGATTAAATTGATAATTTCTTAAAACATTTTCAAGGGCATGATCAGAAAAATCACCATAACTAACTTTTAATAAAATTTCCCAAGCTGCTTTTCTTTGTAAAAATCCTATGCTCAAAATATATTTTATTTTTAAATATAACTTTAATATACAAAGAATTTAAAAACTTAAAAATTTAAACTACTTTTTCAATTGAAGAATTTAACCAAATAAAACCTAAAATTGAGATGAGTGTCAGATTAAATCCTAAAAAAAGAAAGATATTTAAAGAATGAATTCTTTCACGAAAAAATAATTTTTTATTGTCTTTAAAATTCATTAATAAAATAAAAAATTAATCAGGAATTTAAACGGCAACCTATATTAATAGATCCTGCATCAACCATTCTTCCTATCTTTATGGCTATAGATTCCTCCAACCTTGTAAAATCAGTTTGGTGGGAAGTTATCCAATCTAATTCAGAAAAAGTGATAATACCAGTTAAATTACTTTTCAAAAAAAGAAGTCCGATATTCATAGCTCGTTATAATTTTTTTAAATTTAACATTAGCCTGTTATATTTCGTAATAATATAATATTCTTTTAATTTTTCAAAAGTAACAATAGGGAATAATTCTTAAATTATTGAATATCTCTTAAAAATGTTTCGGCGGTTCCTAAGTGATTATTTAATTTTTCCTCTGACATTTTATCAAGATTTCTCGTTAACATTGCTAGCCGATATTGCTTTCTAAAAAAGCTTTCATTATCTTTAATGAATTTCCAAAATAAGCCATCCCATATTTCACACCATGGGCCACTTTTAAAATTAGACATTTTTCTAACATAATTAGAGCTTGATATATATGGTTTTGTTGAAAAGATACCTCCATCACTAAACTGACTCATTCCGTAAACATTTGGGACCATAACCCAATCATATGAATCAATAAACATTTCCATAAACCATTTATAAACTTGATTGGGGTGGATTCTACATAGAAGCATGAAGTTACCAATAATCATTAACCTCTCAATATGGTGACAATAACCATATTTAATAATATTTTTTATGACAACGTCTACTGGTTCAATTCCTGTATTTCCTTGATAAAAAGATTCTGGGATTGGCTTATCTTCAAAATTCCAAAAATTACTATTTCGCATCTTTGTTCCATACTTCTTATAAACAAGGCAAATAAATTCTCTCCATCCAATAATTTGACGAATAAAACCCTCTAAAGAGTTAATAGGAACATTATTATTTTTAGCGAAAAGTAATGCTTTATTTACTACTACATCTGGAGTTAATAAGCCGCTATTTAAAAGAGGAGAAAGTAAACTATGCCATAAAAAAGAATTTTCTTGAGAAATAGCATCTTCATAATCTCCAAACAAGAAAAATCTGTGTTTAAAAAAATCATTTAACCATTCATCTGATTCATCAAAATTAGTTGGATATAAAAAGTTATTGCTTTCTCCAATAAAATCAATATCTAAATTGGCCAATGACTTTTCGGCATGAATTACAAATTTATTTTTTGGTAATTTGGGTGTATCAGGTATGCTTATTTTTTTGGGTAATTTTTTTCTATTCATCTCATCGAAACTCCACTTTCCGCCTTCAGGTGTATCATCAGAATTAACTAATATCTTTTGGCTCTTTCTTTGATTTTCATAAAATCTCCCCATAAGAGGTTTTTTTGTATTTGATTCAAATAACTTTTTTAACTCTTCACTGCTCATAAACATCGGTGAAGGCAAAATATTTAAAGCTAAATTATTACTTTCAACAAAATTATTAATCCTCTTCATTATTAAAAAATCATGAGGGTCAATGAGATTTATTTTCTGATATGTATCTTTGATAAATTCTGATAAATAATCAACTGTAGAAATATTATGCTTGTTTTCGATATATAAAACTTTAAAGCCAAGTTTTTCTAAATAATTTTTATAAAACAGCATAGATGCTTTATGAAAAACTAACTTGTTTTTATGGTTAATTAATTTATGAAATTTATCATTTCCAAAAAATAATGAGTCTTCCAAAATCAAAATTTCACAATTTATTTTTAAGATTGGGCTTTCCCTAAAAAGTTGATTCGGGAAAATAATTGATACTTGTTTCATCTTTTCGACTTTCTGTTACTACATCTTTTTGAACAGTAGATAACATTGTCCCAACAGTTTTTCCATTTTTTACGCCACTCGAACGGCCTATTGCAAACAGGGCAAGTTTTAGTAGAAAGATTTTTCAAAATTTATAATTTTCTTTTATGGGTAGATTTAAATCTAGTTGAATCTTTAAGCGCCATATGTTTTGTATTTCTTCCCGAAACTCTCTTTCTCCATACTTTGAAGGATTTGGGTTTAAGATTTTGACGCATAATTTTTATCGCATCTTCCTCTTTTAAACCAAATTGATACTCGATAGCTTCAAAGGGTGTTCTATCTTCCCAACACATTTCTATTATTCTGTCTATATCAATACTTTCCATATTTACTGTTCACATTGTGAGGTACAAAGTTTTTCAATATCGGTCCTACCTGTAATTTGAAGTCTATATTTTGCCCAATATCTGTAAACCAGTCTCAATAATGGAGATAAGAGCTTAATCTTCAAGGGATAATAAACCCAACCTAAACCAACTAATTCATAAGAATATGCAAGTACATCTAGTCCCCTAATAATTGCACCATTTTCCATAATCCCATGCAGGTTTGACATAGCTTGGGAATATGAGATGTCATTAAAAAGACTTTGATCATAATCCTTACTATTAATATCTATAAATGCAATTTGATTTAAGATATCTCTTTTTTTTAGAAAATTTGTTTCCCTCAAACAAAGTGGACAACCACCATCGTATAAAAAAGTTAATTTATTTTTCATATTTTTATTCAAATATAGAAATTAAATAACTTTTTTGTGGGAGATTAAAAAAATATCTTATGTGAAGAAGCTTTTCACAGCACAAGCTTTATAAAGCCTTAATAATTACCAGTTCTAATTTAATGAAATTGTATTATCTTAATTATTAATAAGCCATTGATTAAGGGATACGTCAATGGTTTAAAAATTTTGATTATTCATCTAAAAGATGAACTCCTTCCCCAACATCAGGTGTAATTTTACAATATTTTTCAAAAACAAGTCCAACGCCTCTCATTTTTTCTCCTAATTCATCTTTGAATTTATTCCATTCTTCAGATTCTCGCTCAGGTAAATTCCATCCTTGTTTTTCTACCATACTCGTAATAACTGTATAGTCCCATTCTATGTATGCCATTGATTTAATTTAAATAACTTAAATATTATAAACCAAGAGATTTAACAGGTAATCAATACTTTATGAATATAATTTAAAAAGTGTGTAAAAATTATAAATGCCAATTTTACCAAGAAGATTTGAGCGAATCAAAAGTGTTTTAGATTGCAGAATGAAAGACTTGACTGTTTTAGTTGAGGATGTCAATAAACCACATAATCTATCAGCAATATTGAGAACCTGTGATGCAGCAGGAGTTTTCGAAGCAAATTTTATTAGCAAAATGAATGATGTTAAGACTTTTAATAGTACTGCTCAAGGTAGTCAGAAATGGGTCAAACTAAATAATCATGAAAACACTATCACTGCAATATCTAATTTAAAGAATAAGGGTTTTAAATTATATGGAACAACTCTCAATTGTGAATCAGTGGATTATAGAAATTTTGATTATTCTCAAAATACATGTTTTGTTTTAGGAGCTGAAAAATGGGGATTAAGTAAAGAACTCACATCAATGGTTGATCAATCAATTTTCATACCTATGAGAGGCATGGTTCAATCCTTGAATGTTTCAGTTGCTGCCTCCATATTATTATTTGAAGCTATTCGCCAGAGAAAAAATAAAGGGATACTGCCCACAAATGGCGAAGGTTTGAATAAAGATGAATATCAAAAGATACTGTTTGAGTGGTGTTACCCAGAATTAGCTGCTATTTATAAAAAATCAGCTAGAGAATATCCAAAGTTGAATAATCAAGGAGAATTTGATCCTATTACAAATAACTAAATTCATTCAGAATTTTGACTATCAAAAATTTCTTCAAGTTCCTCTCCTATGAAAGAAAGACCTAACACTAAAAAAAACATTGCCAAACCTGGGAACAAAGCCGTCCACCATATACCTGTAGGTAAAGCTGCAAGAGCAAGATTTAAATCACTGCCCCATTCAGGGACATCTGCAGGAACTCCAAGACCTAAAAATCCTAAACTTCCTAATACCAAAACAGCATCAGCAGCATTTAAGGTAAGCAGAATAGGCAAAGGAGTTATTACATTTGGGAGAATATATTTAAAAATAATTGTTTTAACGTTAGCTCCTGAAACTTGAGCTGCCTCTACGTAAGTTTCGGATTTAACCAATATTGTCTGATTTCTGATTAATCTAAAATATTGAGGAGAGTAAACAATGCACAATGCTAAAGCTGCGTTAAGAATACCCTTACCCAATACAAAAGCAACAACTATTGAAAGCAAAATTACAGGAATTGAAAAAATAGTATCCATTATTAGTGATAAGCATTTATCAAAAAAACCTCCAAAATATCCACTTAATAGTCCCAATGGTAATCCCAAACTTAGTGAAAAAAGAATAGCTAAGAAAACAACCTCTATCGCTAATGATGAGCCTTGCAAAGTTCTTAAGCAAACATCTCTTCCTAATCTATCTGTGCCACAGAAATGATTAAGCGAAGGAGGGGCAAAAATATCATTGCTTAACATTGAAAATGAATAACCAAAAAAATTATTAGCTTCTAAAAATTTCATTATTAAAACAACAAGAAGATAAAAAAGTACAATTAGAAATCCAGCTTTTCTGATATTTGCGCCGACACGATTAAATGAGTTAATATTCAAAATCTTTTTTTTACAGATATGACTGAAATATACCCAATTCTTTTAAAAATAAATAGCTATAAATTTTAAATCAAAAGAAATTACTGATTTAATTTTAGGACTGCCATAAATGCTTCTTGAGGGACTTCAACTTTACCCATTGCCTTCATCCTTTTTTTACCTTTGGCTTGTTTCTTTAAAAGTTTCTTTTTCCTAGAAATATCTCCTCCATAACATTTAGATAAAACATCTTTTCGTAAAGCACTTATACTTTCACTTGCAATAATCCTACTGCCGATTGAGGCTTGGATAGGTATTTTAAATTGTTGTTTTGGAATAAGTTCTTTTAATTTCTCAACTAAACTCCTGCCAATTCCATAAGCCTTATCTTTATGAACAATAGAAGTTAATGGATCTGCTCTTTCTGAATTTATTAGAACATCTAATCTAACAAGGTCATTTTTTCTATAGCCAATCAAATGATATTCCATTGATGCATAACCTTGGGTCCTACTTTTCATTTGATCAAAGAAATCTGTAACAACTTCTGCTAATGGAATTTCATAAATCAAGGTAACTCGATCTGTTGTTATGTATTTCATATCTATAAATACCCCCCTTCTTTCCTGACATAAACCCATTAATGTTCCATTAAATTCATTGGGAGCATAAATTTCCATTTTCACATAAGGCTCTTCTATTGATTCTCTAAGTTGTGGATCTGGAATTGTAGAAGGATTATCAATAAAGATATGTTCCTGCTGATTTAAATTAACCTTATAAATAACTGATGGTGCTGTTACGATTAGATCCAAGTCATATTCTCTTTCTAATCTTTCTTGAACAATCTCCATATGCAGAAGTCCTAGAAATCCACACCTAAATCCGAAGCCCATTGCGCTACTGGTTTCGGGCTCATATTTTAAAGCTGCATCAGATAATTGTAATTTTTCTAATGACACTCTTAAATCTGGGAATTGATCAGCATCAGTCGGAAATAAGCCACAAAAAACCATAGGATTTGCTGTCTTATAACCAGGCAAAGGATCATTTGCAGGTGAATTTAAAAGAGTAATCGTATCTCCCACTCTCGCATCAGCAACTGATTTTATAGAAGCAGCTAAATAACCAACTTCTCCTGCATGTAATTCATCAACTTGCTGCTGATCAGGCGCCATTATTCCTATCTCATCTAGTTCGTAATTTTTTTTACTTGCCATTAATAATATTTTTTCTCTCTTATTAAGAGACCCAGATATCACCCTGAAATAAACAATCACTCCTCTGTAGGGATCATAATAAGAATCAAAAATGAGTGCCTTTGTAGGTAGTTTAATTTCATCTTGAGGAGGAGGCACTCTTCTTACAATTGCTTCCAAAATATCCTTAATGCCAACTCCAGTTTTTGCTGAACAATTTATTGCATTAGATGTATCAAGTCCAATAATTTCCTCTATTTCTTGTTTTATTTTTTCGGCATCAGCACCTGGTAAATCAACTTTATTTAAAACAGGAATTATTTCAAGATTATTTTCTAAGGCAAGATAAACATTAGCTAGGGTTTGAGCTTCTACTCCTTGACTTGCATCAACAACCAGTAAAGCTCCTTCACAAGCTTGAAGAGATCTACTAACCTCATAAGAAAAATCAACGTGCCCTGGAGTATCTATTAAGTTCAAAACATATTCTTGAGAATCATCAGCTTTATATTTCATCCTAGCGGCCTGTAACTTGATAGTAATTCCTCTTTCTCTTTCAAGATCCATACTGTCCAAAAATTGTTCTTGCATATCCCTTTGCTGCACAGTACCAGTATCTTGGAGCAACCTATCGGCAAGGGTAGATTTACCATGATCAATATGTGCGATTATGCAGAAATTTCTAATTTTTGAAACCGATATATCAGTCATATAGAAAGAAAAATTCTCCTCTTATTACATCTTGATTAATATTAGCTAATTAGAATTATGGATGGAAACCAAAAATTGAATTATTTCTTTTTTTGATGTCTTTTATAAAGGTACTGTTTTTTTCAGAGGCTGATCGTTCTGGATAAATTAAGTCATTTATTTTTTTCTTAAGATTATGCTTGTCATTTAAAAATAAGACTGATTTTTCTAGAACCTCAACCATAATTGAAACCGCAGTACTTGCTCCGGGAGATGCTCCTAACAAAGCAGATAATGATCCATCAGAGGAATTAACAATTTCAGTTCCAAATTTCAAAGAACCACCGCCCTCAGTTTTTTTAATTATTTGGACTCTTTGACCAGCATTCTTTAAATACCAATCAGAGGGCTTAGCTGAGGGCATCATATTCTTTAAATTATCAACTCTTGAGTTATGGTTCTTTAGTGATTGTGATATTAGGTAATTAATTAAATCGTTGTTCTTGAAACCAACGTCTAACATAGAAAAAATATTATTCTTTTTAATTGAACTAAATAAGTCAAAGTATGAGCTTTGCTTTAAAAATTTTGTTGTAAATCCAGCAAAAGGTCCATATAAAAGAAGTTTTTTATTATCAATCCATCTAGTATCTAAATGAGGCACAGACATTGGTGGCGACCCAATATCAGCCTTGCCATAAACTTTTGAGTTATGTTTTTCTGTTAGATCTTTTTCCTCGCAAATAAGCCATTTCCCACTCACAGGAAATCCACCATAACTTTTTGCTTCTGGAATTTTAGATTTTTGCAAATAATTAATTGTTTTTCCACCAGCACCAAGAAAAACATAACCAGTTCTAATTGAAGTTTTTATACCTTCTGAACTAATTTCTAGTTCCCATTTCTTACTATCAATTTTCTTTAAATCTACTAATTCTGTTTTATACCTAATTTCAACATTATTATTTAAAGAAACTAATGACAAATACTCTTTTGAAAGAGCTTCAAAATTAATATCTGTTCCTCTACCTATCCTGGTAGCAGCAATTTTAGTAAATGGATTTCTATCCTTTGTTATTAAAGGAGCCCATGATGAGATTTCATCAAAAGATGTAGAAAATTCCATATCAATAAATTCAGGATTTTCGGTCATTTTCTTAAATCTTTTGTGTAAAAAATAAATATTATCCTGACCAGAAACAAAGCTAATATGAGGAATAAATTTTAGAAACTTTTTAATATCAATTTTCCCTGCTTCATACAATGAGGCCCATAAAGACATGGATGTTTCAAAAGAACGATTTATTGAGAGCGCTTTATCTATTTTTATATTTCCTTTTTCATCTAAAGGGGTATAGTTTAATTCGCAATTAGCAGCATGTCCTGTACCTGCATTATTAAAAGCGCCAGTACTTTCACTTCCTGGAGAATTTAATTTTTCTATAATGAGTATCTTTATATCGGGTAAAACTTCTGAAATTAAGACGCCTAAAGTACTACTCATTATCCCTGCTCCAACTAAGACTGCATCAAAGTAGCTATTGTCATCAGTGGGATTTTTAAATGAAGTCACAACAGAAGATTATCTTTTTTGCAAATAATCAAATTTCTTTCTAGGCTTATTATAAAGTTAATACAAAATTATGAGTACTGAAACACTCTCGCTGACAAATGAAAATGTAGAAAAAGTTCTTGACGAGCTCAGACCTTTTTTAATATCTGATGGAGGTAATGTAGAAATTGCAGAAATAGATGGTCCAATTGTCAAAGTCAGACTTCAAGGGGCATGTGGTAGTTGTCCAAGTAGTACTATGACTCTAAAAATGGGTATTGAAAGAAAGTTAAAAGAAATGATTCCTGAAATTAGCGAAGTTGTCCAGATTTTATAGAAATTTTCGACCTAAACTAAATTACTTAGTTTTTAATTCCTTCAACAAAGATGATTCCATATCAAGACAATCTATAGGAAGTCCTTGCCCAATAGCGATTAAAAGAGGGGCAATAATTCCTAAAGTAAAAACTAAATTTGATTGGCTTACATCATATTTACTCAAAGTAAAAGTTATCAAATAAATAATTGAAAAATACGCATGTAGGGAAAAAAATTCTTTTGGCTTTAAGACTGGCCACCTTAAAGTATTTCCCAAGAAATATAAAAAACCTGTCATAAAAAAATAGTTACATGAAAATTAAACCAAATATAAACATAATCCTTTTTAGAGACTATTTATAAAAAATTTACCTTAAATAATAATTAAATAAACATTAAATCTTCGTTTCTATTTGTAAAAGCTAGACAACGGTTAAAAAATACGTTTATAATTTATTTGGTAGCGATTGCTACTTTTTCGTTCACCCTCTCGAGGGCGCAGTTCGAGTCATACCATGGAACGGGGGATGGCCGTTTTGTCACATCGAAACATGACTACTTTAACTTACAGAGGTAAAAACTACGTTCAAAACAAAGAAGTTGCTAAAAAGGAACTTGTTGAACTTACCTACAGAAGAAACGTATACACCAATAGAATGGATGACGCTTCTTCAAGTAACGAAAAAGCAGAATTAAATTACAGAGGTGTAAATTACACTAAGTAATTTAATTTAACAAATTAGAAGCCCCTTATTCAGGGGCTTTTTTTTGGTTATATTTATTAAAAAACCTTTTAATACATGTCCGAAAATTGCTGTAATACAAATACATCAAATAAAGAACCTAATAATTTCGATCATAAAGAAGCGATTCAAGAAAGATATGGTTCAGCCGCATTAGAAAAAGAGAGTTGTCTTTGTACACCAGTTGGGTTTAATCCCATTTTACTTGAAGCAATTCCTCAAGAGGTTATAGAAAGGGATTATGGATGTGGTGATCCAACAAAATATGTTCAAAAAAATGATGTTGTTTTGGATCTTGGAAGTGGTAGCGGCAAAAATGCTTTTATTTGTGCCCAAATTGTTGGGGAAAGAGGGAAAGTTATTGGAGTTGATCAGAATACTGACATGCTTTCTTTATCTAGATCAGCCTCTAAAGAAGTTACAAAGAATATAGGTTTCAATAATACAGAATTTCTAGAAGGATCAATTGAAAAACTCGATGAATTAGATAAAGAATTAAATCCATTAATCGCTGACAAATCAGTTGATATTATTTTAAGTAATTGTGTTTTAAACTTAGTAAGTCCTGAATCTAGAAATAATCTTCTAAGAAATATAAAAAGAGTTTTAAACGAAAATGGAAGAATTGCAATTAGCGATATTGTCTCTAATAAAAAAGTTCCTTTAAGATTACAAAATGATCATGAATTATGGACAGGATGTATTAGTGGAGCGTGGTATGAGCCAGAATTTATGAGTGATTTTAAAGAACTTGGTTTTAAAAATTTAGAATTTGCAGAAAGGAGTGCTGAACCTTGGAAAGTTATTGAAGATATTGAATTTAGAACAGTAACTTTGGTAGGCAATATTTAAAAAATTCAAAAAATTGATAATCTAATTTAAATTTTCCATGAGAAATAATCTAAGAGATCAAATACCAGCATTAAAAAATAAGTATTATTTCAACTATGGTGGTCAAGGACCATTACCAAAATCTTCTCTAGAAGCAATAATTAAAACTTGGGAAATTATCCAAGATTTAGGACCATTTACCAATGATATTTGGCCTTTTATTTACAAAGAAATATTGGCCACAAAAAGAATAATTGCGCAAAAATTAGGTGTCAATTCAAAGAATGTAGCTTTAACCGAGAACGTATCTTCAGGTATGATTTTGCCTTTTTGGGGAATAAAAGTAGAAGAGGGAGATGAGTTATTAATAAGTGACTGTGAACATCCTGGAGTAGTAGCTGCAAGTCGAGAATTTTGCAGAAGAAATAAATTAATATTCAAAATTTTGCCAATCCAGAAAATTAAAATTCTTAACGAAGAAAATATAATTTTTGAGATTATAAAAAATCTAAATAGTAAGACTAAGATCCTAATTATTTCTCATATTTTATGGAACTTTGGATATAAAGTTCCTTTAAAGCAAATTTCTATCGAATTAAAAAATAATCGAGAAAATTCTTATCTACTTGTTGATGGTGCTCAAACCTTTGGGCACGTAAATATTGAAGAAGAAGTTTTTTATTCTGATTTATATTCAATAACTTCTCATAAATGGGCATGTGGTCCAGAAGGACTTGGAGCTATTTATGTCTCAGATAGATTTATTCATGAAACAGATCCAACAATAATTGGTTGGAAATCATTAAAAAAAGAACAAGGCATCTATGAACCTTCAGATAATCTTTTTCATGATGATGCAAGGAAATTTGAAGTAGCTACCTCTTGCATTCCTTTACTTGCAGGGCTGCGGACTTCTTTAGATCTTTTGGATAAAGACTGCCCTGAAAAAGAAAAAACAAAAAACATAAAAAGATTAAGTGAGAAACTTTGGGATGAATTAAATCAATTAAAAGAAATTCAATTAGTTTTAGAAAAAAAATACTTAAATGGGATAGTTAGTTTTAATATCGAAAATATTGAAGATAAGGACAATTTAGTAAGGAAACTTGGAGAAAAAAAAATTTGGATTAGAGTTTTAGAAGATCCAAAATGGTTTAGAGCATGCGTACATCAAATGACAACAGAGGCTGAGATTGATTTACTTTCTAAAGAAATAAAAAAAATATTGAGTTAAAGCTCTATTGATATAAAAAAAATTTAGTTTACCAAGGTATCTCCGAACTGTCCCATGCAATAAATTTTCCCGTAGATGTTGGAGATTGATTTTTAATAATATTTATCAAAAATTGGGATGATTTTTCTTTACTAAATAATTTATGTTCAGGAACAAATTTATGAAAAGGTCTAGATAAATCAGTATCTACTGTTCCTGGATGAAGTAATGTAATAGTAGCCTTTGGGAAACGTCTTGCCCACTCAATACTTAAAGATTTAAAAAACTGATTTTGGGCAGATTTTGCAGCTCTGTATGAATACCAACCTCCAGTTTGATTATCTCCAATGCTCCCAACTCTTGCACTTATACTTGCAAAATTAAAATCAAAATCTTTTGGTATAAATTCCTCAATAGTTTTAGCTAATAAAATAGGAGAAAAGGCATTTATTGAAAAAATTTCCATCATATTTTTTTTATCAAGATGTTGTAATCTTTTTTCTGGTTGAAGAGAATCACTATGAAGTCTCCCCGTAGCATTAATGACTAGTCTTAATTTTGAATGATGATTTGCTATTTTATTTTTCAACTGCAAAAGTGATTGAGAATCCTCTATATCTAATTCCCAAAAAGAATTAAATGAACTTTGTCTTCCACACAAAATAACATCTAAATCTTTTTCACTTACACTTAGATCTTTAGCTATTTGTGTACCAATTCCACCTGCGCCTACAACTAAGGCTAGCCCTTTCATCTTTTTAAATATTACTTGATTGATTCTATGAAATTTTTTTTGTGATTTGGGTAAAGTTCTTTTTTATTTGATTAGTAAATTTTTTATTTAAATTTCCTTTTTTCTTGTAATAATTTATAAGCTATTTTTCTATCATCAAAATCAATCACTTTATCATTGAGAATTTGATAGTCTTCATGTCCTTTTCCTGCAATTAAAACAATATCTTCCTTGTTTGCAAATTTAATAGATTTATTTATTGCTTTAAATCTATCAATGTCAATTGTAATTTTTTCTCTTTTTTCTATACCCATTAGAATATCATTTACTATCTTTTGCGGTTCTTCTGATCTTGGATTATCTGAAGTTATAAAAACGTGATCAGAAAACTCTTCAGCTATTGATCCCATTAAAGCCCTTTTACTACGATCTCGATCTCCACCACAGCCAAAAACAGTTATAAGTTTACCTTCACAAAGTTTTTTAATTGATTGCAAAACTTTTTTTAATCCATCAGGAGTATGGGCATAATCAATAATTACTGTTGGAAGTAACCTTGAAACGTTATTATCATCAATTTCTATTTTCTCCATTCTCCCAGGGGCACCAGGGAAAGATTGTATTAATTTTGATAATTCTTTTAAAGAAAAATTAAGTTTATACAAAATTGTTATTGCTTGAATCGCATTCATTAAATTAAATTCACCAACAAGTGGAACAAAAAGTTTAATTTTTTCCGTAGGTGTATGAAAAATACAAGTGGAGCCACTTTCAGTAAATTTTTTATCTGTTACGTAAAAAAAATCATCATTTTTAAATTCACTCCTAGTAATCTTTGTCGAGACTAATGTCGATCCTTTTTCAAGATCAGATGATAATTTAGATATCCAAGGGTCATCATGATTTAATACAGAAATTCCATCCTTTTCTATTAAGTAAGGTGGGAAAAATAATTTTCTTTTTGTTTGGAAATAAGATTCCATATCTAAGTGATAATCAAGATGATCTTGAGTTAAATTAGTAAAAATAGCCGCCTCAAATTCGCAGCCAGATATCCTGTTCTGAGCAATAGAATGAGAACTTACTTCTAATATGGCGAATTCAGAATGTGCCTCAACAGCAGCATTTAATTTCTTTTGAAGTTTGTCCGCAAAATCAGTTGTATGAGAAGCTACCTCATAGAATCCTGGCCATCTATTAAATAAGGTTCCAAATAATGCAGTTTTTTTTCCTAATTTTTTTAAAAGATATTCCAATAAAAAAGTAATTGTAGTTTTTCCATTTGTACCCGTAACACCAATAAGTTTTAGTTTTCTTGAGGGCCTATTCCAAAACTCAGCGACTATTTGACCAAAAACATAACTTAAATTATCCTCTATAACCAAAACCCTTTCTCGTTCAATAGATCCAATATTATGTTTTGCAGAAGGTCCAACAATGGCAGCCTCTGCACCATTTTCAATTGCCTCAATATAATATTTTCCTCCATCAACATTTAAACCAGGTTTACCTAAAAACAAAGTACCTTTTTGTACTTCTTTAGAGTTAAAAGATATATTATTTATTTCTGGATTTAACAACCCAGAAGGTGGGACAATTCCTACTAAAGATAGAAGTTTATGTAATTTTATAGATCTCATCTTCCAATTAATTATTATTCAAAGCAATATTTATATTTTTTTCTAGCCATTTTTTTAGTTGATCATCTTTCAATCTTGGAGAAATCCTTGGTAACTCTATAATTTTTTTAGACTTGCTTTCTTTAATTGCGAGAACAGGAACTTCATGATCAAATTTTTTATATTTATCCTTGTATAAGTCAAACCTATCTATATCAATTTCATTAAATTCTAATTTAGGTTTTATTTCTTTTAAATTTATATTTATAAGTTTATTTTTTAATGCATTGCAAAGGCAGCAGCCTTTCCTAACAAAAATGAATATTTCCATTAAATTAATCAGGAACAGGATCGCAACCGCATGGAGTTAATGGATGACATTTGCTTAATCTTTTAAGGGTCAACCATCCACCTCTCCAAGGGCCGTGCCTTGTGATAGCCTCATATCCATAAGAACTGCAACTTGGTATAAATCTGCATCTTGGTCCAAAAAAAGGAGAAAACCACTTTTGATAAAAGGAAATTATCCAAAGAAGAATGGATGCAAAGAGTTTATTTATTTCTTTAATCACTTTAATGATGTAAAATAATAATTTAGTAATAATTATTTTAATTGTATATAATCAATTATCCAATTTATTACAAATTTCAATTTTAATTTAAACTTATGTCAAGATACCGCGGCCCAAGATTAAGGGTTACGCGTCGCTTGGGAGAACTACCAGGTCTCACTAGGAAAGCTTCAAAGAAGTCTAATCCTCCAGGTCAGCACGGCCAAGCCCGTCGCAAGCGATCAGAATACGCAATTCGTCTAGAAGAAAAGCAGAAACTAAGATTCAACTATGGAGTTTCTGAGAGACAACTAGTTCGTTATGTTAAAAAAGCTAGAGCTCAAGATGGCTCTACAGGAACCAATCTCCTTAGACTTTTAGAAAATAGATTAGATAACATTTGCTTCAGGTTAGGTTTTGGTGGAACCATCCCAGGCTCAAGACAATTAGTTAATCACGGCCATGTAACGGTTAATGGTAAAGTTCTTGATATTGCTGGATATCAATGCAGAGCAGGGGATGTTATCGGAATTAAAGAAAATAAAGCAAGCAAAAAACTTGTTGAAGGTAATATAGAATTCCCTGGTTTAGCAAATGTCCCTCCCCATATAGATTTAGACAAACCTAAATTAACAGGAAAAGTAAATGGGAAATGTGATAGGGAATGGGTTGCTCTTGAAATAAACGAACTACTAGTTGTTGAGTATTATTCAAGAAAAGTTTAATACCAATTTTCTTTGGATAATTAAATCTCTCGTTTACAAAAATGAGAAATTTAACTTAATTCTTATTTTTAAAAATAATGGAAAATAAGAAAAATAATATCAAAAAGCCAGGTGTTAAGACCTTATCTATTCACCATGGAGAAACTTTTGCTGAAGACACTGGATGCGTTATGCCTCCAATTTTTTCTACTTCTACTTTCAAACATGGAAATAAAGATAATTTCGACTACACCAGATCAGGCAACCCCAATTTTAGAATTCTAGAAAACATACTTAAATCAATAGAAGATTCTAAATACTGTACAGTTTTTGGTTCTGGAATTAGTGCCGTAACTGCAATTACATCAACACTAAAATCAGGCGACAAGATACTCTGCGAGTCAAATCTCTATGGTTGTACAGTGAGGATGTTTGAAAAAATTTTCAAGAAATTTGGGTTAGAAGTTTTATACACAGATTTTACTAATAAAAATAATATCAAAAAGATTTCAAACTTCGATCCAACTCTGATATGGCTAGAAAGTCCAACTAATCCACTGTTGAAGGTACTTGATATTAAAGCGATTTGTGATGAAGCGAATAAACTCGAAATACCAGTAGTTGTAGACAACACATTTTCTACAGCACTTATTCAAAAACCATTGGACCTTGGAGCAACACTATCACTTGTAAGCACCACAAAATTCATTAATGGACATAGTGACGCTCTTGGTGGAGCAGTACTGACAAATAATGAGGTATGGAGTAGTAAGATGCTTTTCTCTCAGAAAGCTCTAGGGCTTCAACCATCTCCTTTTGATAGTTGGCTCATTACGAGAGGAATAAAAACTCTTCCTTTAAGAATCGAACAACAAACTCAAAGTGCAGAATTTATTTCTGAAGAATTAGGGAATCATAAAATAATTAGTAAAGTAAGTTACCCTTTTAATCAAGAACACCCGCAATTTAATTTAGCAAAATCGCAAATGAATTCTGGAGGTTCGATGATCACCTTAAAATTAAATTTAAATAAAGAGGATACTTTTAAATTTTGCAAATCTCTCAAATATTTCTCTCTAGCAGAAAGTCTTGGAGGAGTTGAAAGTTTAATTTGTCACCCTGCAACGATGACTCATGCATCTGTTGATGACAAAACAAAAAATCTTCTAGGAATAGATGATGCTCTTGTCAGATTATCAATTGGATGTGAAGATACAGACGATTTAATCTCGGACATTTTATTTGCTTTAAATAAATTCTGAAAATTGAGAGATTTACTTAAAAACCCGATATGGAAAAATTTAGAGTTGGGATATGCAATTCCTGATAGTATTCATGCAGTTTCTGTAGCATTACCAACTTGGAATGATGTAATAAATTACGAGGAAAAAGATCAAGAATGTATGAATTTATTGAATTCCATTTACCCACGATTTGGGCTTAACCCCATAGTGAAAAGATTATGTGAAAAAGTAAAAAAGCAAAATTACTACAATAACAAAAGTATCTGGCCATATCCTAATGAAAGCATAGCTTTTAAAGCAAAAAAATACATTGATAGAAATACTTCTGAACAATTCTCATTAATAGAAAAAAGAGATAATTTAGCTTATTTAATAACTGAAAAAGAAGGAAGTATTTATGCGAAATATTTTTGGCAACATACTGGTCTTGGTCTATCTTCAAGAGCTGCCGCTATAGAAATAGGTCTTGAAGATTGCCCTTCAAAATCTTACGTAGATGAATGTTCTCAAAAGATAAAAAACAGAATTTCTAAATCTACAAAAATTAACTCTAATGATATTCACTTAACTTCATCTGGAATGTCTGCATTGCATACATCATTAGAAATCATATATAAATTATTTCCAGCTAAACCAACACTTCAAGTTGGTTTTCCATATGTAGATGTACTTAAGTTACCAAGGAAAATCTTTCATGGAGCCAAGTTAATTACAGAAGAAAATTGCGCAGATATTGAATTAGAGATCAAAAGAATAAATCCATCAGCATTAATTATTGAACTACCAAGTAATCCAATGCTCAAATGTGTAAACATTAAAAAAATTTCAAGAATTGCAAAAAAGCTAAATATTCCCATAATTGTTGACGATACGATTGGTTCGAATTTAAATATAAATTCCCTAGAACATGCAGATATAGTTTTTACTTCACTTACAAAAATATTTTCAGGAAGTGGTGATATTCTTGCCGGATCGATAATACTAAATCCAAAAAGCAAATGGATTGATCAGTTTAGAAATACATTAAACGAGATTAATCTTCCAATACTTTCCGATGGAGATATAGTTTATCTAGAGAAGGTTAGTAAAGATGTAAATCAAAGAGTTTTTCAACAAAATAAAGCATGTTTAGAATTAAAAAAAAGATTAGAGACCCATAGCGAGATTAAAAATATTTTCCATCCTGAAAATTGTCCAAATTTCAATTCTTTAATTACTTCTGATGGGGGATACGGCTGCTTATTATCGTTTGAATTAAATGGAGGATTGAACAAAGCTAAGAAATTTTATGATTCTCTAAAAGTATCTAAAGGACCTAGTTTAGGTACAAAATTTACTCTAGTTTGTCCTTATGTTTTACTAGCTCATTATGACGAGTTGGATTGGGCTGAAAGTTTTGGTATACCCTCGCACCTTATTCGAGTATCAGTAGGATTAGAAGACCAAGATCAATTGTGGAAAACCTTTTCTGAGGCACTAAATAATTTATAAATTCCTAGTATTTACCGTATAGAAACTTATATACTCTTTTTCTAAATAATAGTTAGTATTAAAATATATTTTCTCAATATATAAATGGCAAAAATTTATGAGGACAACAGTTTTGCTATTGGAAACACTCCATTAGTAAAATTAAAATCAGTTACTAAAAACGCGAAAGCTACAGTACTTGCAAAAATTGAAGGTAGAAACCCTGCTTATAGTGTCAAATGTAGGATTGGCGCAAACATGATCTGGGATGCAGAGAAAAGTGGGAAGCTTACAAAAGACAAAACTATTGTTGAGCCAACTTCTGGGAATACAGGAATTGCTCTAGCTTTTACTGCTTCAGCAAGAGGTTATAAACTCATCCTTACAATGCCAGAATCCATGTCAATTGAAAGAAGAAGGGTTATGGCAGTATTAGGTGCTGAAATTGTTTTAACAGAGGCATCTAAAGGTATGCCTGGAGCAATAGCTAAGGCTAAAGAAATTGCAGAAAGTAATCCTTCCCAATATTTCATGCCAGGTCAATTTGATAATCCAGCAAACCCAGAAATTCATTTCAAAACTACTGGACCAGAAATCTGGGATGATTGCGATGGTGATATTGATGTCCTAGTTGCAGGGGTTGGAACTGGCGGCACAATTACAGGAGTTTCAAGATACATTAAGCAAGAGAAGGGTAAGAATATTACTTCTGTAGCTGTAGAACCATCACATAGTCCTGTTATTACACAGACAATGAATGGAGAAGAGGTTAAATCCGGACCACATAAAATTCAAGGAATTGGAGCAGGATTTATACCTAAGAACCTTGACTTGTCAATTGTTGATAAGGTTGAACAGGTAACAAATGACGAATCAATCGAGATGGCTCTTAGATTGGCGAAAGAAGAGGGTTTATTAGTTGGAATATCTTGTGGAGCGGCGGCAGCGGCGGCTGTTAGATTAGCTGAACAAGATGAATATGCGGGGAAGACAATTGTAGTTGTTCTACCTGATTTGGCAGAGAGATATTTATCATCAATTATGTTTACTGAAGTTCCAAGCGGAATCATTCAAGAACCAGTCAAAGCCTAAACCTATTTTTTCTCCAGTAATGAATCTGGCGAAATATACATCGCATCGCCATAAGAGAAAAATCTAAATTTTTCTTTTATGGCTTTTTTATACAAATCTAATAATCTTTCTCTACCAATCATTGCACTTACTAGTAGTAATAATGAACTTTTAGGAAGATGAAAATTAGTTAATAATCCATCAACTACATTAAATTTATAACCTGGCTTAATTACTAAATCCACGTACTTCGCTATGGGGATAAAGTCATCAATTTCGTAAGAATAACAACTTTCAAGAGCTCTTACGCTAGTTGTCCCAATAGCAATTATTCTTCTATCCGTTTTCTTTATTCTTTTAATTTCCTCCACTACTTCCTTATTAACACTTACCCATTCTTTATGAAGTTTTAAATTACTTAAATCTTCTTGATCAATTGGTTTGAATGTTCCATAACCCACGTGCAAAGTTATCGGTAAGATTATTACTCCTTTTTTTTTTAGATTGGAAATAAGAATTTTGCTTAAGTGTAAACCAGCAGTTGGCGCGGCAACTGCCCCTGGATTAGTTGCATACTCAGTTTGATAACTGTTCTCATGAAAAGATTCTTCTTCAGAATTTTTTATATACGGAGGTAAAGGGATTTCCCCGTATTTATCAAGAAGGTCATTCATCGAATTGAGATCAGTTATATTTTCGGGAAATTTAATAAATCTCCCTCCAGTTTCTTCATCAACCCCATTAACCATCAAATAAATATCTTTTTCAGAAGGAGATCTTAATTTTAATTTTCTATTTATTTTTAATTTTTTCGCTGGCTTTGCCAAACATAACCAAACACATTCATGGGATCTTTCTAAAACTAGTAATTCGACTAATGTCTTATTTTCTAATTCAACCTTTAACCTAGCTTTCATTACCTTAGTATTGTTAACAACTACAAGATCGCCCTCTCTAAATTCATCTAAAAGATTCTTGGTAAATTTATTAGTTAAGCAGTCTTCTTCTAATACACTATTTCTAACTATCATCAATCTTGATTCATGCCTAATTGCAGAAGGTTTACTAGCAATCAATGAAGGATCAAGTAAATAATCATAAGCTTCAAGCTTATAATCTCTTTCTTCACTATTAATTTGAGAACTCAATTAAATTTAGGAGACAAGAGCCTCTGGCTCATTTTCAATCAGGAAAGCCAAGTCTTTTAAAAATGAAGCCCCATCAGCTCCATATATCACTCTATGATCAGCTGTTAGATTTACTTGCATTATTTTTTTAACAGATATTGAGCCATCACTATTAGCAACAACGGTTGGTTTCGATGATGCTATGGCTAAAATAGCACCTGTGCCCGGAGGAAGAATTGCGTCAAATCTATCAACTCCAAACATACCAAGGTTAGATAAAGTGAAGGTTCCCGTTGAATATTCATCAGGTTCTAATTGTTTTGATCTTGATCTTTTTACGAGATCTTTCCATTCCCTGGACAATTCAAATAAATCAGTGTTGCATGGTTCTTTTAAAACTGGAGTTATAAGTCCACCATCTTCCATCGCGACAGCAACAGCAATATTTATATTTTCTGGATAAGAAATTCCATTTTCTGAAAAACTTGAGTTAACTTGAGGATGTTTCTTTAGTGTCTTTGCAACTGCCTTTACTAGCAAAGCAGTCATAGTCACTCCGTTCTGTTTTACTTTTTTGTAGAAATTATCTAATTTATCTGTGTTAATGGAGTAACCCACCCTAAAACATGGAACATCTAAACTAGATTCCATATTTTTATTTACCGCTTTTTGAAGAGTATTAAATTGAACTATTTCTCCGGGATTACCAAAACTATTTCCTGAAGTTTCTGGTTTACTTTCAACTCTCAAATTTGCACTAGGGATACTTGCAGAAGAACCACCTTCACCAACCCATGGTATAGAGACGGGTTGGCCATTAGCTTTTAAAACATCATCGGCTTGAATCCTTCCATGAGGTCCGGAGCCATGAACCTTTGCCAAATCAACACCCATTTGAGAGGCAAGTTTTTTAGCTCTTGGAGATGCAATCACCCTCGAAGAAAAATTACTTGTAGCAGCATTAATTTGATCGCTATTAAAAGATGGGGCTGCCTTTTCACTCTTAAATACGACTTCTTTTTCTTGTTTTTTAACAATTTCACTTTGGGCCACTGGTTTTTCTTCAGTCTTATTACTTACTAATTCAAGTTGGTCAGAAGTAGATACTTCGGGTTGATTTCCTTTATTTTGTTCTTGGACAGAAGCTATCTCATCCTCATTTTCTACAATGAGACCAATAGTTTCTCCAACAGGCGCAGTGCTTCCGGCAGGCATTAAAACTGCTGCAAGAAATCCATCTTGAAAAGATTCAACATCCATATCTGCCTTGTCAGATTCAACAACCAAGACAGATTCGCCTCTTTCAACCTTATCTCCCGGATTTTTCAACCATTCCACAATCTTGCCCTCCGTCATAGTAGAACTCAAGGCAGGCATGAATATTTCGTGAGACATAAGAAAATTGTTATTGCATAAGTTTCAAGGGATTTTTACCAAACTTTCAAAAGTTTTTATGATGAAGAACCCTTTAAACTCTTGATCTAATTATACGAAATCATGTTCACAGTGGGAACTCTTAAAACTTAAGAAAGTAATAATTTAGATAGATTTAGAATCTAAAACTTTTCGCCAATTAAGATTTACTTATTTTTATCAAAAATACTAAATCTTTTCTTTAATTATTATCTATAGATTGTATAACTCCATCTTTAACAGTAATCGAGACTTGCATTTTTTCAATAAGATTGTCGCCCACAGTGACATCACAGAAACTATCCACTTGCCCCTGATCAACAATCTCGTCCATTTTCAGTTCGCCAACTTGACTCTGTTGTTGAAGAAGATTTCTTTTCTGTTCTTCAATTTCATTTCGTTTTGCTGCAACTTGTTGTTGCACCTGACTAACCTGTTCTTGAACCCTTGGATCTAGAGGATTAACCGATTGGGATCTAATATTATTTACTATTTGCTGCCCCTCCTGCTCAAGTTGAGATAATTGCTGGTCGATGTTTGAAATTGCTTTACTTAATTCTTTTTCAGCATCTTCCTTCCAAGTTGGTGTAACTACAGCTTTAATAGCTATTGAGCGCTTTATAGATATTGAGTTTTTTGTTTCCATAAAAAATTAAATTACCTTTTCAATATAGATAGAACAAATCAAATTTTCTTACTAAATTTGTTTTCATACATATTTTCTATCTGTAATGAATATTTTTTTTCTATTTCTTTTCTTTTTTGTTTAAGAGTTTGTGTTAACAAACCATTTTCTAAAGTAAAGGCATCAACAAAATAACAATCTAATATTTGTTCTTCTGATCTTGCTCCTAATCGACTTTTAAGCAAATTATTCATTTGCGATTTAAAAAATGTACCAATATCCTTATTAAAGTTTAATTTTGAAAGGTCTTCTTCCAAAAACTTGTTTTTAACCAATTCGATATTAGGAACAACAAGGGCAGTTAAACATTTCTTATCTTGTCCTACTAGTTGAATCTGATTAATAAATTCAGAACTAAGGATTTCGGTCTCAAGCGGATTTGGTTCTATATTTTCACCACTCGAGAGCACTATTGTATCCTTGGCTCTTCCTGTTATAAAAAGAGAACCATTTGGTATTAGGAAACCTAAATCACCAGTATCAAACCAACCATCCTTGGATAAAACATCTTTTGTAGCTAATTCATTATTAAGATAACCTTTCATTACTTGTGGTCCCTTAACAAGAATTTTTCCGACTTCTCTGAACTTCAGAATCTTTTTTTTATCATCATTTACTATTTTGATTTCAGTAAATGCTAGAGGCTGACCGGATGATCCTCTAACATTTAATTCTCTTCTCCTACAAGTTAATACTGGACTGGTTTCTGTGAGGCCATATCCCACCAAAACATCTACACCTAAAGATTCAAAAAAAAGATCCACATGTTCTGGCAATGCACCTCCGCCGTTAATGGGAAATTTCAGTTTTTCTCCACATAATTGTCTAAGAATATTTGGCCATAAAAAAATGGTAGACAATTTATGTAAAGGATATCGGCCAATAACAGAACCAAGTAAGGGGATTTTTGATTTCAAATTTGTTTGATTTATATCTAAATTTCTTATCTTTCTTAGACTTTTTTTGAAAGCTGAACTATTACTTATCAAAAACTTAATAAGTTTTTGCTTTTTGGAAGGCATTTTTTTCAACGCCTGAAAAAAACCATCATGTATTGCCTCCCATAGTCTTGGTACAGTAGCCATGACAACAGGTTTTACTTGTGTAATATCATCTTTTAGAAATTTTGGAATTGTATAGTATTGAGAACAACCACATGAAAAAAAGAAGTATTCAGCACTCCTCTCATAAGAATGCCAGATAGGCAACACGCTTAATACAGAGGTGCCTGGTTCTGGATCAGCGATATAGGCTAAATTGATTATTTGATGTAAAAAATTTGCATGAGTCAAGGGGACACCTTTAGGTTTTCCTGTTGTGCCAGAAGTGTAAAGAATAGTAGCGACGTCATCAATTTCTGGATTAAATTTTTCAAGATTATTATCTTTAGAATTTTCTTTTTCTACTGAACTTATAAATTTACTCCAACTTATTAAACTTTCAAATTGTTCATCTTCTAAATTGATTATAAATTTCAGTCTTTTTTTTAATTCTTCTTTATTGTTTAACTTTAGCCAAACCTCCTTAGATTGAACTATTAGACCTACTGAATTAGAATGCTCAATAATATACTCTAATTCTACTGAAGGAGAATTAATACCTCTCACTGCATTTATAGCTCCTAAGCGCATCAAGCCTTGATCTACGACTAGCCACCTTGGAGAATTTTCAGATATTACAGTAACTACATCTCCCTTTACTAAACCATAATTATTAAAAGAAAAAGAGGCTTTTGTTATTAAATCAGCCAGCTCAGAATAAGAAAATTTTTCTTTATATTTTCCTCTTAAATCGCAAACAGCTAAAGTATCACCACATTTAAATTTTAATTTTTCCCAAATTTGATCTATATGATAAAGGTTATTAATAAAATTTCTATTTTTAGCAAATTTATCTTTTTTAGAAAGAGGTTTAGCTGAAGGCCAATATGCTAAATCACCCATATTAATTAAATTGATTTTTAAATTTTAATTTCTATTTTGATACAAAATTAAAATTAAATTCTTCCTGAATGATTTTTTTAACAATTCTCTTAACTTCTTGAATATTTAAACTTTTGTCATAATCGATCATATTTGCCATGAGACAATTCTCTATTCCGCAAGGAACAATTTTATTGAAATTTTCTAATTCGCAGTCAAAATTAATTGAAAATCCATTTATCGTAATCCATCTTTTACAACCAATTCCAATTGAAGCAATTTTCTTATTTCCTATCCAAACACCAGTAAAACCATTTCTAGAGTGACAATCTATATTAAAATTTCCAAGAATTTTTATAATTATTTGTTCAATTTTCCTTAAATACCAATTTAAATCTTTATTGAAATTTTTTAAATCCAAAACTAAGTAAGTTACTAATTGTCCTGGCATATGACAAGTAACCTCTCCACCTCTATCTATTTTAAAAACATCATATTTATTATCATTCAGAGAAAATAGTAAATTATCGTAATTAGATCCTCTACCCAATGTATAACAGAGTTGATGCTCCCCTATCCAAATAAAATCAGGGTTAGACTCATCTAAAATTAACGCCTCCTGATATTCTTTTTGTAATTTATAAACATCATCAAAAAAAGAAATTTTATCAGGTTGTTTAATTATTGCTGTTCTATTAAACATATTTAAGTAGATTTAGAAAGTAAGTAAATATTTTTAGATTTGTTATGAAAATTTTAATCCATGGAAAGAATCTTGAACTCACTGGAGCCCTAAAAGAATATACCGAGTCAAAGATAGAAAAGGCAACGCATCACTATAAGGATATCGTTAAAGAAGCAGATATACACCTTTCAATAGAAAAGAATCCAAGAGTCTCATTCCAAACTGCAGAAGTTACTATTTTTGCTAATGGCACTGTTATTAGAGCGGAAGAAAAAACTGAAAATCTTTACTCAAGCATTGATTTAGTCTCAAATAAACTTTGTAGAAAATTACGTAAATACAAAGAAAAAAACAATAAGACTATTCATAACAATCATTATAAAAATAAAAAGTCTTATCCAATTAAAATTACTGAATCAAGCTTTTTAGATAAAACTTTATTTAAAGAAGGAAGGGAGGCAATTCTACCTGAACCATATATTAAAAATAAATATTTTGAAATGGCTCCTATTTCTTTAGAAGAAGCTAGAAAACAATTAGATTTAATTGATCATGATTTTTATGTTTTTAGAAATAAAAAAAATAATGAACTACAAGTTATTTATAAAAGAAACCATGGTGGATATGGTTTGATCCAGTCTAAATAATATAAAAAATGTTTAATATTGATTATGAATTAAATGAAAAAATACATGCAACTATAATAAATCCTTATTTATCTTGGGATGATCTGATTGCAAATTGCGAGTTAATTCAAAAATATGATATTAGAAATGTTTCTACATCTCTTAACTTTTTAAGTCATATAAAAAATGAATTAAGTAATCATAAAGTAAATATAAATACTCTCATTTCTTATCCATTTGCTGATTTACCAGTTGATTTTATTGATGATTTTGTCTGTTATGCAAAGGATGCAGGTGCAAACGGAATAGAATACACTCCTAATTTTCTTAAACTATCTAAAAATAATTTAAATACTTTTGCCGCTGAAATTGAAAGTATTAATTCCTCAGAATTACCTGTAACTATAATTATAAATAAAACAAAATTAAATAAAGAACTTTTTGAAAAAGCCATAGAAATATCCCTTGAGTTAGGAATAATAAATTTTCAGTTTGGAGATGGTTTTGGACCTCCTATTTCTAATATTGATATAGTTGAAATATTAAAATTTCTAGGTAATCAAAATTCTACAAAAATTGTTGGAGGAATTAAAAAACTATCCCAAGTAGTTAATTTATTTGATGCAGGTATAGATTGTATTGGAACTTCAAATTTCAATGAGATCTTTGAAGAAATAAGACTTATTTAGATGTCAGGTGAAAGTAAAATTGAAGGTCTTTGTATTAAAGCTAGTCCCTTAGGGGAAAGTGGGAGATTAATAACCGTTTTAACTGAAAACCAGGGTATTATTAGGCTTGCGGCCCCAGGAGCAAGACGTCCAAAAAGTAGTCTTGCGGCAGCTACTCCCTTAACATATTTAAATTTTCATATCTTTGGAAAAAGAAGTCTTAAATCTGTTCGCCAGATTAAAATACTTAAAAGCTATAACGGATTGGGTAAAAATATTGACTGTCTTGCAGCAGCCCAAGCAATAACTGAATTAACGTTTTTATTAGTAGGTAACGAGGACAAGCAAATAAGTTATTTATCTAGTGTCCTTATTCACTTAGATCGAATTTATGACTATAAGAACGAAAGTCAAGAAGACTTCAAAATTCTTTCAATGAGTATTCAATCTTTAATTCACTTATTAGCAATTGGAGGAATAAATATCCCTGTAAATTTTTGCTGTATAACGGGTGAACCCATTATTCCACCCTTGGGGAACTGGGATTGGCAATGTTACTACTTACCAAATGAAGGATTTACTACAATAGAAAACAAAGAGAGTGTACTAAGAGTTAATGCATCTGAGATAGCTCTTTTACAAAGGCTTCTTTTTCCAGAATTACCAATCAAATCAAATGGAGAATTATTAGGGCCTAAAAAAGTTTGGCTCAGAATTTTATCAATTGTTGAAAGTTGGATTGCTGCGCAATTAGAAAAAGAATTATCATCACTAAAAATGTTAAGAGACTTTTACAGTTAAAAAATATTAAAATGTTACTTAATTAAAAGATTTCGTTGTTTGTAACTTTGACTGTTAACTTTATAAATAGTTGTTTAATTGCATGTGGTTCATGTTGCCTGGTTAGGTAAAAAATCTCCATTTTGTGGAAATGTAAGTTATGGAAATTTAACTACCGAACAATTAAAAAAAAGAGGACATAAAGTTAGTTTTATACATTTTGATAATCCCTCTAGCACAAACCAATCTAAACCCTTATTCTTAGCTAATGATCCTGAAGTAAGTCTTCCTTATTTAATAAAATCTCAAGTCTACACAATTCCTTCCCCAAGAGCAGAAAAAGAATTAAGACTTTCATTAAAGAGATTAAAGCCAGATATAGTTCATGCAAGTTTAACTTTATCTCCTTTAGACTTTAGATTGCCTGAACTTTGCAAGCAAATCAACCTCCCCCTGGTAGGTACGTTTCATCCTGCATTTGATAAAAACAATAGAAACTTAACTGCAAGTACTCAACAACTAACTTATCAACTTTATGCTCCCTCACTCGCTAAGTTTGATAAATTAATTGTTTTTTCAGAGCCTCAAAAAACACTTTTAGAAAAACTAGGCGTTAGTAAAAAAAAACAAATAATTATTCCAAATGGAGTTGATGAAAATATTTGGCAACCAATAAAAGTAAAAAGTAAAAAATATAATTTAGTTCAAAATAAACTTGGAGAAGGAAGAATCTTTATATACATGGGAAGGATTGCCAACGAAAAAAATATAGAAGCACTTTTAAAATCTTGGCGTCAAACAAAAACCAATAATTGCAAACTAGTAATTGTTGGAGACGGTCCAATGAAGCCAACTCTAGAAAATAGTTTTTCAAACTTAGGGAAAGATAAATTAATTTGGTGGGGATCAGAAATGGATTTAGAAACTAGAGTAGCAATTATGCAAATCGCAGAGGTATTTTTTCTTCCAAGTTTAGTAGAGGGACTATCTTTATCACTTTTAGAGGCTATGTCTACTGGTACAGCATGCGTTGCAACCGATGCTGGAGCTGATGGTGAAGTTTTAGATAACGGAGCAGGTATTGTGATGTCTACTGATAATGTTGCAGCTCAATTAAAAACCATACTCCCAATTCTGGTAGATCATCCTTCATTCACAAAGTCACTAGGGGAAAAAGGACGTGCAAGAGTAATTGAAAGATATACAATTAAAAAAAATATTGAATCACTAGAAAAACTTTATTTAGATTCTATAGGAATTTTTAATAGTTAATGAAATTCCTTACTACGATTACTTGCAGATACTATTGCTTCAATTAAAGCAGATCTTAAACTCTTATTTTCCAAAACCCTTAGTGCTGATATTGTTGTGCCCCCAGGCGAAGTAACCATATTCTTAAGCTCAGCTGTTGTTATGTTAGTATCTTTTATTAAACTAATAGTACCTGAAATCATCTCCATTACTAATTCCTCAGAAAGTTGTTTTTGCAATCCACCGCTTAAACCACCGTCACTTAAAGCTTCAATGATTAAGGCAATTATTGCAGGGCCCGAAGATGTTAACGCTAAAAAAATATCAAGTAAATATTCAGGAAATTCATAAATTTTACTGGTATTTTCAAATAATCCTTTTATAAATTTTTTCTGATCTTCCTTAATATCATCTCCCCAAGAAATTCCAGTTAAACCTTTACCAATTGTTATTGGAATATTAGTAACGACTCTAACACAATTATGATTTGGAAATCTTTTTATAAGATTTTCTAAAGAAACACCAGCTAAAATTGAAACTAGTAAATTTCCTTTATTTTGCTTTAGTTCAATAATATTTTTAAGTTGCTGAGGCTTTACAGAAAGAAGTTTAAATTGGCAATCCCAAATAATCTCCGAATCATTAGAGTTAGCCTGAAAAATATTAATATCATATTTATAATTTTTTCTAATATTTTCCAAACTCTTTTTTGTATTTACCAAGCAGTAAACATCCTCTGGATTTAGTAACTTTTTTTCAAGTAGAGGAGTGATTATAGCTTTTGCAATATTTCCAAAACCAATAACTGCGATTTTACTATTCACAGATTAATTAAGAAAATGCCGATAATTTAGATTCTCCCCAAGCGGGTTCTGGAGTTGTGTTAGTTTCTTGATTATATGGAGATGTATTTTTGGTTGAAACATTAGAAGGAGATGCCTCTTCGGGGAAAGAACTAGTTACATTTACACAACTAGGAGCAAAAAGGAAAATGCTTTCCCCAACTCTTTCTTGGTGACCATCTATTGCATATGTACCTCCAGCAACAAAATCAACAGCTCTTTGTGCCTGATCAGGATCCATCATAGTCAAGTTAAGAATTACAGTTTTTCTCTCTCTTAATGCCTGAATGGCTTGAGGCATTTCATCAAAACTTCTTGGTTCCATCAAGCTAACCTCAGAAGATGAATTAGATATACCAGGCATTCCAACCACATTTGATGATCTATTATTATTCATAAATTCAAATGGATTTGAATTGGAAAGGGCATTCGAGTTTTTTTGATTTTGTTTGAAATCACTTATCCCATTGAATTCGTCTTCTGATGCATAATCCAACTCATCGAAATCATCATCCAAATAATCATCACCAGCGACAACTGCCTTTAATCGAGAAATAAGTGACACCTTTTAAATCCTCTAGAAATTAATAACTAAGGCCAAAAAACCTTAAGTAATAAATCCATCTTTTAGTAATGAATAAACTACCTATACTTAGATAACGTTAGTTATACTTAATCGCAAGTTTAAAGACAAGATTTTCATAAAATTACAATCAATTAGTGATTAATATGATCTATTACCAAAGATTATGGATCCTAATCTCAACCAAGTAGAACCGGCCTCAACCGCTTCCTCCCAGTCCCCTGACATTCCCATTGAACAATCATGAAGTTTGAGTGAATCTGCAAGGTTACGGCATTTTTTAAAAAGTTTAATATTTTCATTTGAGCTCAAACCTTTTGGGTTAATAGTCATCAGGCCCTTGATTCTAATACACCTCAATTTCTGAATCTGATCCCATTTTTCTATCAATACTTTTGGATTAAAACCTCCCTTAGTTGGATCATCACTTAATTTGACTTGCAACATTATTAATGGATTTTTATTTTCTTCAAATGAAACATTTGAAATCTTTAATAACTTTTCATATGAATCTACTGAATGGATATATTCAAAATTTTGCACTATTTTTCGTATTTTATTACTCTGAACTCTACCAATGAAGTGCCATTTTATATTTTTAAATTGATTTAATAAAAATTTCTTTTCAATAGCTTCTTGAAATCTACTTTCACCAAAATCATTTTGTCCTTCATTATTAATAATTTTGATTTCTTGAATGCTAAAACCTTTACTTACAGCAAGTAAATTGACATTATGTGGTAATTTCTTTTTTATTTGCAAGTAATTTGAAATTTCCAAATTTTATAAAAAGGTTTGTCTAAATAAGTGTTCCCATTTTGAAAAATCTTCTGAGCCTTCTCTTCTAGATCTTTGCAAGTTTAATTCGGACTGATTTCGAGCATCTAAGTAGGGTATAACTTCAAAAAAAACTTCTCTTTGTTTAATTTCTACTAAAAAGAACATTTTTTGTGCGTATAAAGTCGCATAAATATCCTTTCCATCAATTCCTGGAGAAACTTGATATAACATTCCAAATGTTGGATGATTTAAATAACGCTCTGAACTCAAACTTAAATATTATGTTATTTATAATGCACCATACTGTTTTCTAAGAAAAATTGCTATGAAAATAAAACAAATCGATAATGAATTAAAAATAAAATTTAGATAATTGTTTTTTTTAAAAGTTTTAAATCTATAAGTTTTTATAAGGATATTTTTTTTTGAAAGTAATGAATCAGCGCCTTGTTCAATTCTTAAGAATATATTTAGGAATAGTCGTTCAAACATCGTTAGTAAAACATTAATAGATTTCTTGAACCCTAAACTCCTTAAATTTATTGATCTTACTGATACTGATTTGAGTATATTTTGTAATTCTTCCTGAACTAAAGGAATAAAACGCAATGCTAATAGTAATTGAAAAAGCCATTTATCAATGGGTAGTCCAACTTTTCTCAAAGGATGCATAAACCAACTTAATGCCCAAACCAAATCCTCTTGCATTGTTGTTAGAAGCATCAAATTCACACTATGAATCACAGTGAAAATTAAAGTTGAGGTTTTTATTCCTAATTCAAAAGCTTTCCTTGATAAGTTGTAAGGGCCAAGAGTTATAAAACCGATTTTCATAGATGGAATTTCTAAAATATTCCATTTTTCCTGACTTTCTAAAATTAAATTCAATTCATTAGGATCTCTTACAGGGCTATCAAGAGATTGAATATCAGAAGAGGCTATTAAAGATAGAAATCCAACTAATAATGACAATCCTAGAAGAAAGACTAGTGACCGCCACCAAATCCTTGATGGTAACAAACTTAGAACAGTAATGCATAACAAACAAATAACTAAACTTAATCTCCACAATGGACCTGCCCAGATTGGAGTAATTAGAAAAATTAATAATGAAATTATCTTTAATCTACTATCGACAAGCCTCAACCAACTTCTATTACCATCAACATATTGTCCAATAGAAAATTTAGTAAGAATATTCATTAATCTTTTTGAATAATATTAATATTTTTTTTTGATGTCTCCTTTTCTAGGTCTCTTTGCTGCTTCCCTCTCCAAAGTAAAATTATTGGAGAGCCTTCAAACCCAAGATTTAATCTGATTTGCCTTTCAATATATCTTCTATAAGTTATTCCAAATAATTTAGGGTCATTTACAAAAAGAGTAAAAGTTGGTGGCTGGTTTTTCACTTGAGTACCATAGTAAATTCTTCCTTGTTTCCCACTTCTCTTACTTGGTGGACTTTTCCATCCAAGAGCCTCCTTGAGTACTTCATTAACAACTGATGTTGTAACTCTCATTCTATGCTGAGTTACAGCATTAAAAGCATGCTCAAAAATATTTTCAACTCTTTGTCCAGTCAAAGCTGATATGAAAATCATTTTGGACCAATGCAAAAAATATAATTTTGATCTAAGTTCTTTCTCTACCTGATAGATTGTGGAATTATTTTTCTCTACAAGATCCCATTTGTTCACAACAATTACACATGCTCTACCTTGCTCTTGTATTCGCCCAGCTAATTTTTGATCTTGATCAGTCACACCGTCTATAGCATCTAAAACTAAGACACAAACATCGCTTCTATCAATAGATTTAAAAGCTCTATTGATCCCAAGAAATTCTGTTCCATATTTTACATTTTTTTTTCTTCTTATTCCAGCAGTATCAACTATTTTCCAAAGATGGGAATCTTTCTTGATTAGAGTATCTATTGAATCAGTTGTAGTACCACTTATTGCACTAACTATTGATCTTTTTTCTCCGCATATAGCATTTAGCAAACTAGATTTGCCAACATTTGGTCTTCCAATAATAGACATCATTATTTTATCTTCTTTATCCTCATTATTTAAATCGTCAGGAAGTTCATCAATGACAAGATCTAAAAGATCTCCCGTTCCAGAGCCATGAATAGCAGATACAGGAAAAGGTTCACCTAATCCTAATTTCCAGAATTCAGAAGCCATAGAAATCCCTAAAGATATAGATTCACATTTATTTACTGCAACAATTGTTTTACAAGCTGAATTTCTCAACCATTTTGCTATCGATAAATCTCCTTCAGTTACTCCTTGATTTCCATCAACCACAAATAAAGCAAGAGAAGCCTCTTCTAATGCTAAAAAAACTTGAGTACGAATCTCAGGAAGAAATTCACTATCATCTTCGAACACTAGACCTCCCGTATCAACAACTTGAAATTGCCTCCCGCCCCAAGAAGCATTTTGATAAGTTCTATCTCTAGTAACTCCAGGTTTATCAAATACAATGGCATCATTACTTTGGCATAACCTATTAACCAAAGTAGACTTCCCAACATTAGGTCTTCCGATTATTGCTATTGATGGAAGAGTCAATATGCTCCTTAAAAAATAGATCTAATACAACTATACCTTCAATAAGATCTTTTACTCTAAACAAGAAAATTTATTTGATTTCAGGATCTCCATTGTGTCCATGTATTGGGTTAAAAGGAGGAGAGGATAATATTGGTAACTTATCATGAACTTTCAAAGTAGCATTAGATTCTATTCCCCAAAAAATTAACCAATTAACTGCAGTTGCTCTTCTTGTTCTCCTTGGATATAGTTCGTTGATCTTATAACCTTTAAAATCAAGGATTTTTTTTAAATTTTGTTTATGCTCCTTAGGTATAGAACGTGTCAGATGAATCGATGCACCTCTATCTGAAATTATTTGTGGAGCATTATTATATTTTTCTGACCAATAGTGAGGTGTATAGTCACTTATTATCCAATATTCACTTGATTTATCTTTAGTATAAAAAAGTCTCTCCCAAATCAATTCACAAACAAATACATCACTAACTTGATCATTAAGAATTGAGCAAAGGAGTTTTTTACTTAATGGCCAGGAAAAATCTTTTGAAGATAAAACTTTATTTTTTTCTTTCATTAAATTAGAACCGTATTAATATTATTGATAAATAAGGAACTATATCATTATTATACTTTGATGCATTTTCTACAAATTGACTATTCATTCCTACGTTTATAGCCAACAAAGACTTATCTAAGATTTCTTCTTTCTTCAAAACATCTTTTACCCAAACCCATCTATTCCCGACTTTCATTAATACCAAAACATTTCTATTATTTTTGTTTAGATCGATTAAATCTAATAATTCTAATTTTGAAGAGGGGCATTCTTGGATTATTAAAGTCTCACCTTTTTTAGCTAAATCAAAATTACTTAATGCTGCTGCTGCTGATATTGAAGATACACCTGGTATGGTTTTTGTAATGATTTCTGGATGATTATTTTTTATTATTCTTAAAATATTTGAAGAGCTTGCAAAAAGGGAAGTATCTCCAAGGCAAATTAAAGCAACTGATTCTTCATTTTTCAAAAATTTCAAAATTATATTTACGGCATTTGACCATATCTCATCAGGATCATATTCCTTTCTTGCCATGGGAAAGATGATAGGAATTTTTTTCTTAAATCTGATATATTCTTTAACTATCTCCGCTGCAATACTTTTTTTTTCATCACTTGAAATTGGGAAAACTATAACTTCTGCCTTTTTAATTGCATTTATTGCAGAGATTGTTAAAAGAGAAGGATCTCCAGGACCAACCCCAACAATCGATAAGGTTGTCAAATCACTTTTAGAACTAATTAATTTTTTTAAAATCTTTTTAATATTCATAAGTAAATTCGACTATTTATTTAACTATGAACCCTCGGCATAGAGAAAGTCTTAGATATGATTTTCGACTCAATTTTAGATAATTCCTCTAATCTTTTGAAGGTATCATTTTTAGAGTATTTACTCTGAGCTAATTTCCAATAAATGCCAAAATGCCTTGCTTCACTTTCAAGTAAAGAATTATAAAGGAGCTTGAAAGATTCCTTTTCAGAGTTCAATGCAAGTAAACTTAATCTTTCATGACTTCTCGCTTCTATAAGTCCTGCTATTAGAAAACTATCTAACATTCTATTAGGTTCATCCTTTCTTATACTCTTGGACAACTCAGCTCCATATGGGGGCGGATGTAAAGCTTTAAGCGAATGGCCAAGATCTTTTAAAAAGTAAAGGATTTTCTCAAAATGCTCTAACTCTTCTCTTGCTATTGGACTCAACACTTCTGCTAAATCTGGTTCAGATGGATATCTAAACATTAATTGTATTGCGACTCCTGCAGCTTTTCTTTCACAATGAGCATGGTCAATAAGCATATCTATCGGATTAGACAAGGCAAGTCGTATCCACTTGTTTGAGGTGAGTGAAGATAAATATTTAATATGGAAAGAAGGCCTTTTAAAATCAACTATCATTTGCCAAATTTTAATTAATCTAAAAACTCAATTATTCCTTCAAGAGCAAGGAAATAACTTGTAATCCCAAACCCACTTATTATCCCTATGGCTTTGTCTGTAAGGAAAGATTCTTTACGAAACTCTTCTCTACTAAAGATATTTGAGATATGTAGTTCTACAAATGGAATTTTTGACCCAACTAAAGCATCTCTTATAGCAATTGATGTATGAGTAAAAGCTCCAGCATTTATAAGTATTCCATGGATACTTTTAACTGAATCCTGGATTTTATCAACTATTTCACCTTCATGATTACTTTGAAAGCATTCAAGATTCACTCCTTTTTCTTTGGCAACTTTTGTTAAGTTTTTTTCAATATCATTCAAGCTTTTTCTTCCATATATTTCGGGTTCTCTAGTGCCCAAAAGATTAAGGTTAGGACCATTTATCAATAAAATATTCATCAGCAATTTAAGTCTTTTCTTTTAAATGCTATCTATAAAGAATCAAAAAAACCAAAATATTTTCACACAAAGTGACCATTAACTGATAAGTTCAATTAGTGGGGGTCGGTGCCCGAGTGGTTAAAGGGGGCGGACTGTAAATCCGCTGGCTCTGCCTACGTTGGTTCAAATCCAACCCGGCCCACTTTTTTTCAGCCCTTGTAGCTCAGCGGTAGAGCACTCCCTTGGTAAGGGAGAGGTCTCGGGTTCAAGTCCCGACGAGGGCATGAGCAAAAGCATTGCTACAAAAGAAGTTATAAGAAATAAACTAAGATTGACTAATAGCCAGATATATCTAGATATGTCGACAATATAGCAATTCTGCACTAATATTTGCACTAATTACACTTTTAAAATGACTAGTGCTAACAGCACTTCTTGGGAAAAAGAATTAAGAAAAAATATCTGCACTAATTTTGGTCGTGGAATTAGGGTTAATGGCGAAAATAGCGGTAGAACAAAACTTTTATATGTTTACAACGAAGGGCTAGGTTCTGCCAACAAAAGAACCTCTCAAACCTTACCCATCGAATGGAAGAAAACATCAGGGATAGAGATCCTAAAGGCTATCGAATTTATAAAACCATTAGTAGTTGAAAAAAACCTTACTCTTAAAGAAGCCACAAGAAGATGGAAAGCTCAATTCATTGGAGAGGCAACGAAACAACCTAATAAAAGTTGGAATGATTTCTTATTAATAAGGCCTCTTAATAAAAATGATGCTAACTATGAAAAGGATTTAAAAGCATATTTAAATGCTGCATCAAAGGTTGATCAGTTCATGCAAACCAAACGAGGTTTAACAAGTAAAACTGAAAAAGATTGGGCTAGGAGGATTAGTAGATTTTTAGAAGAAATGAATAATAATCCCTCACCAAATACAGGAGTTGAGCTTATAAAGAAATTATCGGATAAATATCTTATTGATATCGAACCTGATGAGAGGAAAAGATATATAAATGCTTGGTGTGAGATTTTAAAATATGGAATCGAAAGACATTCACAGAACGAAAAAAGATGGCAACCGCCAAGTCAAGCCTATAGAAAAGAACTAATTGGAAAATCTAATAGAACTAAGCAAGATAAATTAACTCCATATATCGAGGAGAATGATTTACTTAAATTATTAGATGATCTTGAATCAAGAGATTCTTCATTATTTCTCGCGGTTGGTTTAATTTCTATTTTTGGCTTAAGGCTCTCTGAACTTGCAGTTCTTAGAGCAGTAGATGGCAAACTGTATGTTGGTAATATCAAAAATAATATAAACACTAAAGCAAAAAAGGAAGATAGAAGAGTTTTTCCTATGGACCTTTTGGCGAGGAAAAACCTCGGCCAAAACCTTATAGAACTATTCGAATCAAAAAAGATTACCTTACCGATACCAGTCCTAAATCAAATAGAAATGGTAAAAGATAAAAATAAATATGGTGATGTTGGGCAATCACTAAGGCAATTAATTGAAAGAAATAAGGTTTGGAAAGAAATAATAAAAACTAACCCTGAAATAACTCCTTATAGCTTGAGACATAGGTATGCGCATCAATGTCATAAGGGATCCACAATCCCAATATCAGTAAAAGATGCTGCTGCTGCAATGGGTCATTCTGTAGAAACTCATAATTCGTTTTATGGTTCTTACACAACAGAACTTAGTTTAGAGAAAGCATTTGAAAGACATTTAGAAAACAGAATTGAGGTTTAATTATGAACTGCAATCCAATACCAGAGAGAGAAGATTGGTTTATTACTGACAGGAAACCAACTATTTGCCCTAGATGTAAAAAAAAAGAAGTTAGAAAAGCTGTTTTAGGTTATCCAACAGAAGAGGACTTTAATAATGACAATATTTATTTAATTGGCTGCATTCCAGATTTTCCAATTGATAGGACCTGGGGCTGTCGTAATTGTGATGCGGCATTTTTCAAAGACACCCCAAGAAATAGGGCGGCTCTTGGTGGTTTAGTTCCTCATCAATGGCCTAAAGATTAAAATAATTTTTAAAAACAATTTAAAAAACTAATTTAATCCTTTATTTAAGACACTTAGAAAAATATTAATAAATATGTTATGAGCAATGAAATAAAGTTAAATATTAATTCTTAAATCTACTAGTTGTATAGTTTACTAATTCCCGACCCTCTAACTTATCTGTAGCAGGTCCGGTTCTAATATAAAAATCTTTATCCTTAATATAAACTGGTTCATCTGACTTCTTGCATATTACATGGATTATCGCTTTATCATTAACTTTTTTCAATTCTAAATTAATGTAATTACTTGAACCTAAACCAATATTTTGCTTGATTAAACTTTTTAAATGTAATTGCATTTTATCCTTTGAGGATTTATGAAATCTTTTCAATTCATTTTCAATCCCACAAATTATTGATTCATCATTTACACCAATAAACAATTCACCTCCATCTGAGTTTAGGAATCCAGCAATAGTTTTTAGCACTGACAATTCAATTTTTTCCTCTTTTTTTGGGACATATGACTTATTATTTTCAGATTGGCGAACATCTAAACTTAAAGACTCTTTAAATTCGCAGGTTTTAGACTCCCCGTTAGAAATTTTAGTGAGAATAGTATTTTCTTCATCTTTAGATTTAACCAGTTTTTTATAGATACCTGGCTCTGCCCATGATTGCTTTTTCTCAAAATCATTAATTTGTTTTTCTATAAAATCATTAAATAATAATCTCTTAGCATCATCAATTTTTTTGTTCTTCTCATCTTTATCATCACAAATAAGATGCTTTAACCAAATTTCTTTTTGCACAGAATAATATTCTTCTAAAGGATAAAACTTAGAATAAATTTCAAAAGATCTCAGTATTTCTTCTTTCTCTTCATTACAACTAAATCTTCTCATCAACTGGGACTCCATTACTCCTAAAGGTAATTCTTCATAGTCTGTCTCATCAGAATTGGTTAATATTGCCGTATCAATATTTTCAATAACCTGCTTTAAAGTTAGTGGTTCATTACTCTCGAAATGCTTCAACTTATATACATTCTCAAAATCATCTTCTATTAATTTGTAATGATATTTTCCATTAAAAAAACGAGCAACTAGATGGGCTAATGTTGGATTATAGGGACCGTCGCCAAAATAAATTCCTGCAATAGTAACTCCGTTCTCTGCAAACTCATCAAGATCATTTGGGGATTCTAAAATTTCCTTTTGAATATCTCCATCGTAATAATCACTGGGTTTGAAATTAAAATCAAAATCCATCATCGAATAATAAATTTTATTTTTTATCTTGGAACATAAAATAATCCTTAGTATTGGTTTTGTGTATTTTTTATTAGAAATAAAAACAAAATTACAATAATTGTTTGTGTCTATAAGAAATTAAAGTTGACAAGCAATATAAAATTAGAGGAAAACATTGGTTGGTTTTGAAAAGTTTTTTAGTTTCTGGATTGGTAGAAGAATACAGAATAAAAACAAATCTCTTTGCGCTGTCCCCTAATAGTGCTGTAAAAATTTTCCAGCAAAAATATCCTGAAGCAAAAGATGTATACGTTATTCAAAATTTATTCAAACAAAAAAATTAAATACAGCGATGCCTAATAATCAAAAAATAAAAAATAGCAAAAGGTATGGCCTTTGGGCTTGGGTTGGAGCTATATATGGACCGATAATTTTTTGGGTTCTTTTTGTAAATCTCCCAAAATTTGAGTGGAAATATGTTTTTGAATCAAATCAAACAAGAGTTGCTCGCCACCATCAAAAAGCAAAAGAGAATGGATTTCCAGGAATACCTTATTGGAGAAATACTGGGTCAGGAGCAATTCTTTATTTAAATGAGGAGGGTATAGCATACGCAATGTGCGGTCCTGATTTCTTTTGTTCAGAAACATTAAATTCAAAAAAAGGTATACATTATTTGCCAGTTTCAGGCGGGGCAAAAAAAATTAAAAGCAATGTCATATTTGCTTTAAATAGCTATTGGTGCGATAGCTATGACATCAACAATTCTGGTAAATGTAGATCAAATGGCTGGGTAAATGGTTCAGAAAGATAAGTTCCGATCAGAGTTCTCTTTTAAGAAATTAATAATAGCCTTATTGATAATTTTTACGGTGCCACTTGCAGCAAATTCTGAAAGTCAAATACCAAGGAGAAAAGATTGTTCTTTATTAAAAAAGAAACAAAATTATGACTACTATGACAGACAGGAAGCTCATGATTTTGGGAGAAAGATTCAAACTCTTATAGCAAAAAAAGATATTCAAGGAATTTATAAAAATGTTCTAATTGATGAACTTCAAAATGGTCCAAGGAGAGAATTTATAAAGAATAAAAGTTTTGATCAAATCTTCCCTAAAAAATGGGTTAATAAAGTTATCAATACTGAAATAGATTGTGATTCTATTGGATGGAGAGGATTCATGATTTCTCATGGTCTAATCTGGTTTGACAGAATGGAAAGTGGAAATTGGACTATTAAATCAATAAATGGAGTAAATCAAGAACAATTTGATAATAAAAATCTTATTGGTTGGGAGACAAACAAAGGAATTATTCCTCCGACATGTTTTGCTACATTTGGATATTTTGAGAAACCAAAAGTAGATTTATTTACAGAAGAATTTGGGATTAAAAATAAAACAAAATTTGAATATAGTCCAGGAGTATATATTGGTAAAACTATTCCTTTGGGTTATGAAATTAAATCTAAAATATCTAAAGATAATGTTTACTCTGTTTCTATTAATTTAAATGACTGTTTTAAATGGAACTTAGAAAATGGTTTTGTAAAAAATGAAGAAACAATGAATGAATTAGTTCTGGTCGAAAATGTTATTTATCAACAAAATGATATTAAAGATAAAGAGAATCATAATCGTTATAAATCTCATTATGAAGTGCTTAAAAGAGTAGATTTATCCAAGTGCAATAAATTAGCAAAACAACTATCTCAATGTAATGATTCTTATTTGATTAGGATTGGTTATCAATCAGGAGGGACTATTGGATGGTTGGGAGGATATTATATTTTTGGGATTTTTGAAGACAAAAATAAAAAGGAATTTTTAGTACCTTTAAAAAAGTTTAATAATAAAAATTTGGCTTTGAATGAATTGAATAAATAAATATTTATAGACGTATTTAAATACATCTATATAATAAAATTAACAACTCTAAGGCACGCCCCTGTCCATTGGGTTCAGGCTCACCTGAATGTAAGTTTTAAGGATTTACAAGTCGCATATTCTAACTCTCTTGAGGCGACACTATGACAGTCAAAATTAATAATCGTAGATTTCGAGTACCCAAAGGAAAGCGTGAAGATTCTTTGATTCCTAGTGCTGAATTTGTAATGAGGAATAAAGCAAATGGTACCGCACCAAAAGCTAACAAATTTAATCCTCATGCGGAAAAGTTACCTTCGAGTGTTAAGGCTGCCGTTAGTGAGCTTGAAAAAGAGAAAGAAAAGAAAGCTAAGAAATAATTTCTTAAACTCAGGAGGAGTTTCAAAATGGAAAATGATTTACGTTGGTTACCAACGAGAGAAGCTACTGCTTATTTAGGAGTTAGTTCTCAATTTCTCAAGAAGAATCGTGATATAAAAAATGGTTTTTTAATCGAAGAAAAACATTATATTTTTGGAGCAAATATCAATTCCAGCATCCTTTGGAATGTCTCTGAAATCCTTAAAGAGTTTCATTACCGAGGTCGTCTTATAAGGCAAGGTGAACAAATAATAAGTGAATTAAAAAAGGAGGTTACGAAATGACATTAGAAGACTTCGGCTACGTAGACATTGAAAAAAAAACAAAAGCTACAAAATCATAATTACGAGAACCAAATGCATAAAAAATTTAAGATTGGATCGACACCATCTAACAATGTACAAAAACCTATTTCATCAAAAGATTTAAAACTAATTACCAAAAAAGTAGATTGGATAATTGACAAAATTATTGAAAAGAAAAATCTGATACTTCTTGCGGGTGAATCCTCCAGCGGTAAAACATCTTTAATGTATGCAATGGCATCTGCGATAGGTGAAGGCAGTAAATTCTTAAATACTTTTTCTGCAAAAAAAGGGAGAGTTTTATTTATTCAAGCTGACGAATCAAGAAGTAATTGTGCTCATAAGATAAAAATAATTGGAGTGTCAGATAATGTTGATTTTTTATTTAAAGATGGAGGTTTTGATAAATTAAATATTCAAAAGTTGAGTGAATTAATAGGAAATTATTGTGATGTAGTTTTTTTAGATTCCATTACAACTCTTCTAACCGGCGGTAAATATTCATATAAGGATGCTGAATTTGCATTACCTCTTTATAAACTAAATGATTTAGCAAGCGAAAAAAATATTCCCATAATATTTTCTTCGCACTTAAAAAAACCAGAGCATGGCGAAAGGATAAATGTAAATAAACATGATGTCATGGGAAATCAATCAATCTATTCTGCAGCAAGTGATATTTGGAGTATTCATAAATCTATTAAACCTAATTTTGAAGATCACTTCCTTTTTAGTTGCTTAAAGGGGAGAAATTGTGACGAAGGTTCTTTACTAAATATTCAAGGTGATCAAGAAACTTTTAAATGGTATTATCACTCCTCTGGTAAAAATCAGTTATCACCAAAAGAAGAAAATTTATGTCGTTCTAGAATCCTAGAATTATTAAAACAGAAAAACGATTATCTAGATGTAAAAAATATTTCAAAGAATATAGGATTTAGTGAACAACATACTCGAGGAATATTGAGACACTTATTTACAGAAGAGAAGATATTAAGAGAAGATCAAAAAATAGAAAACGGCCGCCCTATCCATTTGTATGGTTCCAAAAAATCTTGATAAAGGTTTTTATACATGCGCGATAAAGTAGTCAAAATTAATGAAACATAAACTTTTAAAAGCTAAACACACATAAATAGTATAAATTATTTGAAAGCATAATTAGAAATTGTGGTCTTAAAGCTTGAAAATTTAAAACCAGAATCACAAGTTAAAGGAATATTGGGGAAAGAAACTGTACAAATTATTAGTACACGAATGATGGGAGAGTGTTGTCAAGTAATAGTTAGAGATAGCGAAGGTAATACAAGCGAGCAACTACTTTTTAGAGATCAAGAATCTAATTTGGAGCTTATAAGTGGCGGAAGAAAATGGAGCTTTAAAGGAGATGGTGAAAAATTTAAATTAGCTCTTGAAGCAGAAAGAATACGACTTGCTTACCTTTTTGATCCATACGTTGCTATCAGCAGTAGTGACATAGATCCTCTACCTCATCAAATAAGTGCCGTGTACGAATATATGCTCAATCAACAACCAATGAGATTTCTATTGGCTGATGACCCAGGAGCAGGGAAAACAATAATGGCTGGTTTACTTATTAAGGAACTAATTATTAGAGGGGATTTAGAAAGATGTTTAATTGTTGCGCCAGGTTCTTTAACAGAGCAATGGCAAGACGAATTGAAGGAAAAATTTGATCTTCAATTTGATCTTCTTACCAGAGACTTAATTAATTCAACTGGATTAGGGAATCCTTTTGATGAAAAATCTTTTCTTATCGCAAGGATGGATATGTTATCAAGGAATGAAGAACTTCAGGAAAGAATTCTCAAATCTCAAGAATATGACCTAGTTGTAATTGATGAATCCCATAGAATGAGTGCTAAATATTTTAGTGGTGAAATTAGAACCACAAGAAGATATGACCTTGGGAAAAGGATTGGTAATCATACAAGGAATCTTTTGCTGCTAACAGCAACGCCTCATAACGGAATTGAAGATGATTTCCAATTATTCATGTCATTACTTGATGAAGATAGATTCGCAGGCATTCAAAGAGATTCTATTCATAGAAGTGACCCAACAGATCTAATGAGAAGACTAGTAAAAGAAGATCTTTATACATTTGAAGGTAAAAAACTCTTCCCTGAAAGAAAAAGTTATACAGCACAATACGAATTAACTACTAATGAAAAGATCCTTTACGAACGAGTAACGGAATACGTGAGAGACGAAATGAACAGAGCCGAAAGAAATGTTGAGCAAGAGGGAGGTGGGAGAAGAAGAGTGAATGTTGGTTTTGCTTTAATGACCTTGCAACGAAGATTAGCAAGCTCACCTTTTGCAATATTTAAATCAATTGAGAGAAGAAGAGATAAATTAACTTCGAGACTTAAAGAGGAAAAACTGCTTTTAGAAGGTAGAATCGCAAACGTAGAATTAAAAATCAAACCGAACATTAGAAATATAAGCGATTTAGAAATTGAAGATATTTATGAAGATGGAGACGCAAATGATATTGAAGAACAAGAAAATGAATTTTTGGATAATGCTACAACTGCCCAAACTCTAGCCGAATTAGAAATTGAAATTGAGACTTTAAATCAATTATCTATTTTGGCTAAAAGAGTTGTTCATGCTGACAATGATGCAAAATGGAACGAACTGGATCGAATTTTAAATGATCCATTAATGGTTGACTCAAAAGGTTCGCAACGAAAACTGGTCATTTTTACAGAATTTAAAGATACGTTATTTGACCTATCAAAAAAAATAAAAAATAGATTAGGTCGAGATGAATCAGTTGTGGAAATCCATGGTTCAGTTCCAAGAGATAAAAGGAGAGATGTTGTTAATGCCTTTATGAACAACCCTGATGTTGTGATACTTTTAGCAAACGATGCTGCAGGAGAAGGGGTTAATCTTCAAAGAGCACATTTGATGGTTAATTATGATTTACCTTGGAATCCCAATAGATTGGAACAAAGATTTGGAAGAATACATAGGATTGGTCAAAAGGAAGTTTGCCATCTTTGGAATTTATTAGCCAAAGATACAAGAGAAGGTGACGTTTACATTCAGCTTTTGCAGAAACTTGAGATCGCCAGAGAAGCCCTTGGTGATCGAGTTTTTGATGTTCTCGGCAAATTATTTAGCGGAAAATCTCTGAAAGATTTTTTAGTTGACGCTATAAGATATAACGATGATCCAAAGGTGAGAGAAAAACTTGAAAGAATCGATGAAACAATTTCCTCAGATCACTTAAAAGAACTTTTAGAGGAAAGAGCATTAGTTAAACAAGATATTGATACTACAAAAGTTCTAAGTTTAAAACAAGATATTGATAGAGCAATGGCTAGAAGGATTCAACCCTTCTTTGTTAAGAATTTCTTCATTACTGCAATTAAAGAAATAGGAGGAAGAATATCTCCAAAAGAAGATGAAAGATTTGAAATTAAATATCTCCCTCCAGCCCTAATTAATAAAGACAATCAAATAGGCATAGGTGTACCCATACAATCAAAATATGAGAGGATTTGCTTTGAAAAAGATCA
>QCMG01000010.1 GCA_003213955.1 Prochlorococcus sp. AG-418-M08 | reverse complement strand
AAAGTTGTGATATATTAATTGTTCTTAATTCCTTAGTAGCTGAGGGCTGCCCACAACTTGCTTTGAATTTGGCGGGTTATTGGTCTTCAAAGGGAAAAAAAATTGAAATAATTTGTTTTGAGAAATATCCTTTAGAAATACTTGAAGAATTTAAAGAAATAAATATTGATGTTCATTTCTATCAAAATTTTAAAAGTAATTTCTTTAGATATTTTTTTCTTACATACTATACATATAAAATTTGTCTTAAATTAAAGCCTAAGGCTGTGCTATGTTTCCCATTTGGATGGCATGCTTTCATTGCTATGGGTGCAAAGTTTTCAGGTGTACAAAATATTTGTACCCATATAGGCAATTATCCCCCAATTCATGAAAAATCGATTCAAAAATTTAGATTACTTGTGCATTTAGGAAGATTATTTACTAAAAAATGTATTTGTTGTTCAGACTATATTATGAAAGCTAGCAAAAATTACTTTTATTTACCAAAAAAGACCCTTTGTAGAGTTTATAACTGCTGTGATTTAGAAAGATTTGATAATTCAAATAATAAGATTGAGATTAAACCTGATAAAACTATAAAGCTAGGTATGGTAGCTAGACTTGAGCAACATAAAGACCATGAAACGTTAATTAAATCAATACCTGAAATGAATAGGAATGGATTAAAAGTGGTTTTAAGTCTTATTGGGGATGGATCAAAAAGAGAAGAATTAGAAAAACTTTCAAAAGATCTTTCATTAGAATCAAAGATAAGTTTTGTGGGAGCAAGAAGAGATATTCCTAAAATAATATCTCAATTTGATATTTTTGTTTTCTCTGCTAAAGAGGATGAGGGCTTTGGTATAGCTCTTGCTGAAGCAATGGTAGCAGGGATTCCAATATTGGCTTCAAATGTTGGAGCATGTCTTGAGATTTTAGGGAATGGAAAGTACGGAAATTTTTTTGAAAAAGGTGATCATAAAGACTTAGCATCAAAAGTATTAGAAATGGCTAAAGATTCCAAAAACATTTATAAAAAGAGTTTAGAAGCAAAAAAATTTGCTATAAATAATTTTTCTATAGAAAAAATGGCTGACTCTTATTTTGATTATTTGATGTTATGAAAATAAATTTTCATGTTTTAGATGGTATTAAAATAGGGGGTATAGAGAACCTTGCCTTGACATTATCAAGTGAGAAAATTTCTAAGGAACAAAATTATTTGATTAATTTGAATAAAAAAATTAATAATTATTCTACTTTTTTTTCTAAAAACAATAAATACAAGAATTTGAAGATAATTTCATGTGACAGGAAGAAGGGTATTTTAATTATTCCTTTGCTAATAAAATTATTTTTAAAAAATAAACCTCATAAAGTAATTATTTATTTCAATAATATTACTTCTCTTTGGGTCGTTTTAGGAGCAAAAATTTCAGGCATTAATAATTTAGCTATTTGTATACAAAATTCATTTAAAAAAATATCAAATAATAATTTAAAATTAATTTTTTTAATGCGTGTTTTTAATATTTTAAATGTAAAACTTGTTCCTTGTTCTAAGGCTATAAGAGATTCTTTTCTTAATTTCAATAAAAAAATTAAATTTTGTAATGTTATACCAAACTGTATAAATGTAAAAATTTTTCAAAATGAAGTTCAGAAAAATAAAAAACTTAGAAAAATAAATTCGTCTAAGACTATAATCATGGTAGCAAGATTAGATGAGATAAAGGATCAAGAAACTTTATTAAAAGCTTATGCAAAGATCAATAAAAAATGTAATTTGATTTTAGTCGGAGATGGCAATAAAAGATTATATCTTGAAGGCATTGCCTCTGAACTTGGACTTAATATTGATAAAATTTTTGTAGGTTCAAAGCTAGATATCCCAGAGTTTTTAGCTCAGGCAGATATCTTTGCATTTTCAACAACTTTAGCAGAAGGATTTGGGATAGCTTTAATTGAAGCAATGGCAGCAAAACTTCCAATTATTGCTTCTGATGTCCCAGCTTGCAGGGAAGTTTTGGATAATGGCAAAGCTGGAATTCTTATTCCATTAGGAAGAGTTGACCTATGGATTAATGCTCTTAATCAAATAATTAGCTCTCCTACTAAAAGAAATTATTATATTGAGAAATCTATGAATAACTTAAAAAAATATGATGTAAGTATTGTAAAAAATAAATGGAATAGTCTTTTTAAAGAATAAAAATAAAAATTTTTTTAAATAGTAGAGTTACCTATTACAAATATAGATTTAAATTATGAATAAATTTAATTTTAAAGTTATTTCAATTTTATATAAGATCTTTGTCTAAAAAATATTTATGGAGTTAATGAAATAGTTTTCACAAATTAAGTAATATAATATCTTTAATCTTTTTCTCAAGAAAAAGATATTTCTTATAAAGAGATAAATTGTTTATATAAAAAAATATTTTTTAATTAAACTAGATGCTATTATTTCATCATTACTACTTAGATTAGTTTCTAATATATGCCTTTAGATTTTCTTTTTAGTTTAAACTTTTCAGAAATATTTTTTTTAATAATCCTTTTTATAATTTGTTTATGGGATTTAGGAAGAAATTTTAAAGATAAAAATTGGATTAATTTTTTTAAGCCAACAACATTTTTTGGAGTATTAGTAATTTTTTATTGTTTAGTTGGTCCTATCATTTCATCTGCTTCAGATGATGGATCAATGATGTATCGTGGCGTTAATCATAGGGAATATTATGAAATAGGTTTATTAGCATCCCTTTTTACATATCTATCTTTTCAAATTGGTTTCAATTACAAAAAATTTTTCAAAATAAAAAAATTTGGAATTAACAAATTAAAAGAATATCGTCTTAAAACTAAAGATTATTTATTTATAAATATTTGGGGTGAAAGAATTATCTTATTTACATTACTTTTGCAATTTCTTACATATGGGACACTTTTGTTTTCTAGGATAATTTCTACTAATGAATCATCTACATATACAAGGTTATATGATGGGTTTTTTTCGACTTATATAAATTCATCAGTAAATTTCTTGATATTTGGCATAATTTTATTATTTATATCCTTATTAAACGGAATTAAAGAAAGAACTAAATTTATTTTTTACTTAGCAACTACAGTAGGCTTATTTATAAACTTAGGATTTAGATATAGATTATTGTTATTATTTTTACCTTTAATCTTAATTTATTTTATTTATAATAAAAGAAAGCCGAATATTAAAATATTATTGAGCTTATTTCTATCAGCAATGATCTTTTTTGGATTTATCCAAATTGCTAGAGACTATGGAACTGGCGTAAGTTTTGAAAAGTTTCAAAATAGAGTTGAATCAGCAAGATTATCTGGAGATGTTAAAGGTATGTGGACAGCATCAAATTCAGATGAATCTACTTTTTCATACGTTTTTAGATCTGCATTCTTCGATACTAATGTTTTCAATACCTCTGCTGCAATTATTCATAAAGTGCCAGAAGAATATAATTATGTAGGGTTACGGCCAATCATAAATGCAATATCACTTCCTGTACCAAGAACATTATGGAAAGGTAAACCATCGGGACAATATATGAAAAAAATTTACAAAGCAATTTATACGGGTTACTTATGGGAAGTTGGTACTGCTAATCTTGGATACGCGGAATACTATATAGCTGGGGGATGGATAGCATTAATAAGTATTAACTTTTTTATAGGGCTTTTTTTTAAGAAAATATGGTGTGATTTTTTAATTAATTTTAATGATCCAATTGCTCAAATAAAATATGTTTTATATGTAAGTTTTTTGTATATAATTTTTACGAGAGGATATTTACTTCAAATAACATTTATATACTTTTCAATTTTTCTTCCTGTTTATTTATTTTCTAATATTTGGAATAAAAGATTTAGATAATGAAAGTTTTACACATATCTTATTCTTATAACTTTAAAGATGGCGGTATAACGACTGTTGTTGAACAATTAGTAAAACAACAAAAAAAAACCGAAATTAAGGTTGAATGGTTAGCAAGTAATCTTTTTCTAAGACCTTTTAAGAGAAGAAAATTAATAAAAGAAATTTTAAAAATTAATCCAACAATTATTCATTTACATGGACTTTGGAGAGTGCATACAAGAATTACTAATGATTTATTAAAAGCTAATATTCCATATGTTATTACTCCTCATGGAATGCTGGATAAATGGGCTTTAAATCAATCACAATTAAAAAAAATCATATCATGGCATTTATGGGAAAAAAAAGCATTAAATAATAGTTCTTTTATTCAAGCACTTTCTTCAGGTGAACTTGAAGCTATTAAAAAAATCAATCCTCTCTGGAAATATCATTTAATTTCAAATGGGATAATTATGCCTGAAAAGAAAGAGTTGAAGTCTAATGAGTATCCTAAATCTTGGGAAAATAAAATTCCAAAAAATTCAAATGTTTTACTTTTTTTAGGAAGATTCCATAAAAAAAAAGGTATCAATGAATTAATTAAAGCATGGGAAGTAGTTTCACAATATTCATATAGTAAAAATTGGTGGATCTCTTTTGTTGGTTCTGGAAATTTAAAGATCCTTAAAAATTTTGATGCTTTATCAAAAAATAAAAGAATTAACGTTTCAAAACCAGTTTTTGATTTGGAAAAAGAAAAAGTATTTCGAAATTCTTCTGCTTTTATTCTTAGCTCTTTTTCAGAGGGATTGCCGATGGCGGCTTTGGAGGCGATGTCATATGGTATTCCCTGCCTATTAAGTGAAAATTGTAATCTTCCAGAAACGCTAAAGATTGGCGCAGCCATAAAAACTAATCCATCAGTAGATGAAATAATTAAATCTTTAAAATATTTAATTAAAATGAATGATGAGGAGAAAAAAAAGATTTCGAAACTTGCTTATAATTACGTTTCTGTTAATCATAATTGGTCTGATATAACATCTCAATTAAATGACTTATATAGATCAGTTTGTGAAGATATTTTATGAAAATATATATATTTTTTATAATCAAAGGTGTTTAATATAAATTTAAATAAGGAAAATATTAATAATGAGAGTACAAAAATTAAATTTATATGTAAAGAAAAAAAAAAGAATTTCCAAAATATTAGTTAAATTAATTTGGGATTTTTTTGGGAAACCTCTTTTATCTAGCTACCTGCCTGGAACATATTGGAGAAAATTTATTTTAAGAATTTTCGGGGCAAGAATTGGAAAAGGAGGCAAAATAAAAACTAATATAAAAATCTCTGAACCATGGCATTTATCAATAGGAGATCATTGTTGGATTGGTGAGAACGTATGGATAGATAATTTAGCTTTAGTTATGATTGGAAATAGAGTTTGTATCTCTCAAGGCGTATATTTATGTACTGGTAACCATAACTATAAAAAAGAATTTTTTAATTTAATTCTAGAAAAAATTGTTATTGAAGATGATTGTTGGATAGCAGCAAAGTCAGTTATTGCCCCAGGATCTATATTAAAAAGAGGATCTGTATCCTTTTTAGGATCTGTAGTCTCAGGTATACTTCAAGAAGATGGTATTTATAAAGGCAACCCAGCTAAGCTTTTAAAATCAAAAAATGATAACTTCAATTAAAATAATTGTTCCAACTTTAAATTCATATTTAATTCTACCTAAGTTGATAAATTCACTAAAAATACAAACTTGGAAAGATTGGAATTTATTATTTGTTGATGGAGATTCAACTAAAAAACATTTTAATTGGATAAAGGATTTATGTTTATCTGACTCAAGATTAAATGTTATAAAACAAGATGAAAGCTTTAAGGGAATATATGGGGCGATGAATCAAGGTTTTAAAACAATAAAAGATAATGAATTGGTACTTTTTTGGGGTTCAGATGATTGGGCTATATCTCCAAGTGTATTTGAAGACATTATTTCAAAAATAAATTCCTATAAAAAAAAATATGATCTTCTTATTTGTAGAGGAAGATATATAGATTTTAAAACGCAGAGAATAACAAGATATTCAAATTTTTTCAAAAATAAATTTTTAACTTCTCTTAATAAGGAAACCTTCAAGAAAAGTCTTTTTCTAGGAATGACACCTCCTCATCAAGCTACATTTTTTAATAAAAATGCTTTTGAGAAGTTGCCAAGCTTTTCAGAAAAATTACAACTAGCTTCAGATTTAGATTATTTTCTTAAGTTTAGCTGCATTGACAAGATTTCAATATTAGTTCTTGATAATGAATTAGTTAATATGTCTAATAATGGTATTAGCTCTCAAAAAAATTTATTGAGATTCAAAGAGGTATTGTACTCCTATAAAAATATTTTTGGGATATTTTTTTTTGTGCCGTATATTTTAAGATATATCAGAAGAATTTTATTAAAAATATTTAATTAAATGATGAATATTTATCTATTTGGAAAAACCTCTCTATCTGGGGAATTTTTTTATAAGTATATTAAGTCAAAACAAAAAAACTATAAAATTCATTCTTTTTCAAGAGACGTAAAAAAGGGTTATAAAATTGATTTAACAAATCCCGATTCTTTCTCGCTTATAAATAATGAGGATTTTATCTTAATAAGTTTTGCTCCTATATGGCATTTGGCTGATTTTCTAAATTATCTTTTTCATAATCAAAATTCAAGTTTAAAAAAAATTAAAGGAATTATCGCTTGTTCCTCTACTTCCGCTTTAACAAAAAGATTCGAGTTTAATAATTATGATAAGAATTTAGCAAAAAAATTATTAATATCTGAAGGAAAGATAACTTCAATAGCTGAAAAACTTAATATTAATTGCCAGATAATAAGACCAACTATGATTTATGGTTCTTTTAAAGAAATTAAGGATAATAATATTTCAAAAATTTTATTTATCATGAGAAATATAAAAATAGTTATTCTCCCATCTAATTCTGGATTGAGACAACCTATTCACGCTCAACAGTTAGCAGAAGTGGTTTATTTTTTAATGTTGAAATCAATAAAATCAAAAACTAAAGTGAGCAATAATTTGATTAATTTGGGGGGTGATATTATTTTAAATTACCACGAAATTATTGAATCTTTGAAGAATTCTTTAGGTAGAAATAATGCTGCGAGATCATGTCTAATATTAAAAATCCCAAATAGATTGTTCCTAGTCTTTTTACTTCCAGTTATGATTTTTTCTCCAAAATCTTTTGCAGCATTGATTAGAGTCTGTTCTAATTTATCTGGTTTCAAGAAAGCCTGTGAAATTACTGGAAATAAACCTAAAAGTTTTCCTTTCTCAAATGATTTAAAGTAATATGATAAAAATTATTTATTTTGGTTATTTCTTTTTAGGTGTATCTTCATCTTTACTTATTTTGAAAAAAGGAAATAATTTTTTTAAGAAATATTTTCTAGATAATCCTAATAAAAGAAGCTTACATATCAAGCCTATTCCAAGTGCAGGTGGTATATCTTTTATCATTCCTCTACTACTTTATGATTTAATATTTTCATACTTCAAAAACTTTGAAGATAATATTTCTTTATCTTTATTATGTTTACCTTTAATATTAATAAGTTTTTTGGATGATTTAATCAAGGTATCGCCAAAATACAGATATCTTTTGCAATTATTGACTTCTTTTCTTATTCTAAGATTTAGTAACATTAATTTGTTTTTATTTAGCCCAATTATTAATATATTTATTTTTATTTTTCTAGTTATTTTTATTACCGCGGTAATAAATTTTACAAACTTTATGGATGGTTCTGATGGATTAGTAGCAGGCTGTATGTTCGTTTTCTTTCTCATAATAAATTATAAATTAAATTCGAATATATCCCTCATTATCCTTTTAGGGTCTTTAGCACCATTTATTTATTGGAATTGGAACCCAGCAAAAATTTTTATGGGAGATATAGGTAGTACATTCTTAGGAGTATATTTTATTGCGAATATACTTCAGTTTAATGATTTAAATGAAATTTTAGGCTTATTATTAATTGCCAGTCCCTTTTTCGGAGATGCCTTAATTACTATATTTAGGCGTTTTTTCAAAAGGCAGAACATTTTTAAAGCTCATAGGCAACATCTTTATCAAAGACTATATCTAGGTAAATTATCAAAAAAACAAGTAGCTTTGTTGTATATTTTTCAAAGTGCAATCATAGGAATTGTTTACATAAAATTAAATATTATTTACGAAATAGGAACTATCTTAGTTTCTTTCTTTATAATGTATTTAATAGAAACAAAATATGCCGTGTCTTTTGAGGAAGCGATCAATAATAAATTAATTTGAAAATTTTATTTTGAAATGAATAGTTTTTTATTCTTAAAAATAAGTCATCTATTAAGATATTTACTCAATTTAAAAATTAAGTATAGAAAAATTTACTTCATAATAAGTGATCTACTACTTTTAACTTTTTCATATGTATCTTCATTATGGTTATTAAATTTAGGATACAATATTAAATATAAATACTTTTTATTCTTTCTTTTTTTTACTTCACTTTATTTAGTTTTTGGAAATTACTATAAACATTTAACTAGATATTCTTCGAGTGTCGGTTTTTATAAATTAGCAATTAAAAATACACTATTAATTATCTCCATACAATTAATATTTTATTTATTAGGTTTTAACACATATAATTTTAGGTTTTGGTTGCTTTTATGTTTTTTAAGCTCCTCTTTTACAATTGCATTAAGAGTTTTTGTTAGGGATTTAATAACTGTTTTCAATATATCTCCAAGAAATAATGTAAGTAAAATTGCCATTTATGGAACTGGTCAAAGTGAAGTACTAATAAGCAAGCAAATTCTTTTAACTGGATCACATAATATTATTGCATTTATAGATGATAATCCAGATTTAGAAAATAGAGATATAAATGGAATTAAAGTTAAATCTTTAAAGCAAATATCTCATTTAGATTTTGATCAATTACTTGTATCAACATTATCTATTGATTCAAATGAATGGTTAAACATCCTAAAACAAATAAAAATAACAAAGCCTAGGATTAGAATCCTGAAAATTCCTTCAATTAAAAGTATTGAAAAGGGAAAAGATAAAATAGATTCACTAAAACCTATATCTCTAGAAGATCTTTTATTTCGTGAAATTGTCCCCCCCAAGGAAAATTTGCTTGGTCCGGGAATTAAAGGGAAAGTTGCTTTAGTAACTGGTGCAGCTGGTTCTATAGGTAAAGAGCTAAGTCTACAAATACTTTCCTTAAAACCCTCCAAATTGGTGGTGGTTGATTTTAGTGAGCCTAATCTTTTTGAGCTGAAAAATATATTAATTAGAAATAATCTTGAAAATAAAAAAATCTATTGTGAATTAGGTAACACCTCAGATTATAAATTTATGCAAAACATTTTTAATAAGCATAAGCCTAATATATTATTTCATGCTTCTGCCTACAAACATGTGACTTTATTAGAAGAGAATCAAATAGAAGCTGTTAAAAATAACATAAAATCTACACTTAATGTTTGTAAACTTGCCTATGAATTTAATACGAATAAACTGATTTTAATTTCTTCTGATAAGGCTGTAAGACCAACAAGTGTTATGGGAGTGACAAAAAGGATTTCTGAACTTATTGTTAGTAGCTATGCGCAAAAATCTAAAAATACAATAAATAAAGAAAAATTAGTATTTTCTATGGTACGTTTTGGAAATGTTTTAGGTTCTTCGGGATCAGTAGTTCCTATTTTTCAAAAACAAATAGAAGATGGTGGGCCAGTAACTGTTACTGATCCTTGCGTGACAAGATACTTTATGACTATAGCTGAAGCAGCATCTTTAGTTATTCAATCATCTGTCTTAGCTAAAGGTGAAGGTGAAGTTTTTTTATTAGATATGGGAAAACCTATGCAAATTAAAAAGCTTGCAGAACAGATGATTCTTTTAAATGGCCTTAAAATTAGAAACGAGGCAAATCCTGATGGAGATATTGAAATTGTCTACAGAGGGTTAGGATCGGGTGAAAAACTTTACGAAGAATTATTAATAGATGGTAAATCACAAAAGACAGATCATCCATTAATTTTTAAAGCTATTGAAAAATCATTAGATTTTAATGACTTAAAAGATAAACTTGATAATTTATTTATACATCTAAAAAATAATGAAAACAAAAAAACAATTGAAAGTCTTAGTGAAATTATCCCAGAATGGTTAAGAGAATAATTAAATTTATTTAAAGTATTTTATTACTGGAGGAACTTGATTATTTTGCCTTCACCACCCAAATCTAAAGAGTTTTGTAGTTAATTTTTAATGTTGAGTTAAGAAATATGGATGGATTTGAGGTTATTTAAATCTTTATTATCTTATAAAAAAAATTATTTATAAAAATTCTTATGCCATTTCATAAATTTTCTTATTCCCTTTTCTAATGAAGTATGTGGCTTGAAATTAATTAGATCTTTTATATAAGAAGTATCTGCATATGTTTTTTTAACTTCACCTAATTGCATTTTTTCAAATACTTTTATCGCTTTTATATTAATTTCATTTTCCAGAATTTCTATAAATTTCAATAGATTAATTGGATTACTACTTCCAATATTTACAATACGATATGGAGTTAATTCAGGTATGTCTGATGATTTTAATTTTTTATTATCATTGAAATATTTTGGTGGTTTATAAAGTAGTTTCAGAATTGCTTCACTTACATCATCAATGTAAGTAAAATCTCTATACATATCACCATGATTAAAAATTTTTATTGGCTTCCCTGAGAGAATTGACTTTGTGAAGATCATTGGAGCCATATCTGGTCTTCCCCAAGGACCATAAACTGTAAAAAGTCTTATTCCAGTAGATGGTACTTTAAAAAGATGACTATAGGAGTGAGCCATTAGCTCATTCGATTTTTTAGTTGCAGCATAAAGACTTATTGGATAGTCAACAAAATCCTTTTCAGAGAATGGGGTTTTTTTATTCCCGCCATAAATCGAACTGCTACTTGCATAAATTAAGTGTTCAACTTGATTATCCTTGCAGAATTCAAGAATATTACCAAACCCTACTAAATTTGAATCAATATATGCTCTTGGATTTTCTATAGAGTGTCTAACTCCTGCTTGGGCTGCAAGATGAATAACTTTTTTTGGGAAGTATAATTCCGAGATGTTTTTTAAATTATTTTCGTCATTCAAATCTGCTTTTATAAATAAAAATTCTCCTTTACTATTATTTTTTGAAATTTTGTCTAGTTCTTTTAATCTGGCTTCCTTTAAATTCACATCATAGTAATTATTAAGGTTGTCTAATCCAATAACAAACAAACCTTTATTCAGTAATTGTTGACATACATGAAATCCTATAAAACCAGCACAACCAGTAACTAATATTTTTTCTTGCATAAAAATCTCAACTCAATCATTTATTCTACCGTAATCATCTTTAAACCTAATAATATCATCCTCTCCAATATAGTCTCCACTTTGAATTTCAATTAAAGTTAAATCATTTTTCCCTGGATTACTTAATCTATGTTTTGAACCTAAAGGAATAAAAGTACTTTGATTTTCTCCTAAAAAGAAACTCTTATTGTCTACTTCTACTTTTGCTGTGCCTTTAACTACTATCCAATGTTCAGTCCTATGATGATGCATTTGTAGGGAAAGTTTTGAACCAGGATTTACTTCAATGCTTTTAACAAGCCACTTTTCATTCTCTATTAAGGAAGTATATGCCCCCCATGGTCGATATATTTTTCTATGTTTATTTACTTCTTTATATCCTTTTTTATCAAGTTTACTTAAAACATTTTTTATTTTATTTAATTCATTTTTGTTTGCAGCAAGTATTGCATCAGAAGTCTCAACAATTATTAAATCTTTTAAACCCAGTGTTACCAAAAGACTATTTTCACTCTTGATATAGCAATCACTTGATCCTTCATTAAAAACTTTGCCTTTGATGACATTGCCTGAAGAATCTTTCTTTTCGTTTTCCCATAGGGATTCCCAATTACCAATATCACTCCACCCAGCATCTAAAGGAAGAACTAAACCTAAATTAGTTTTTTCCATAACAGCAATATCTATTGGTATATTTGGAGAGTTAGAGAAAGAATCTCCCCCAATTCTTATGAAATCAAGATCTCTAACACTACTACTAAGTGCCTTCTCACAAGATTTTAAAACTAATGGTGCATGTTTATTAAGTTCTTTAATAATTAAGCTATTTTTGAATATAAACATTCCACTATTCCAAGTATATTTCTTTGATTTAAAAAGTTTCTGAGCTAATTCTTTATTTGGTTTCTCGATAAATCTTTTAATCCGACTACCTTTAATATTTTTATTATCAAGAACAAATTCACTTTCTATATATCCATAACCTGTTTCAGGGTTTTTAGGAATTATTCCAAATGTAACTAAATTATTTTCTAATGCTGACTCGCATCCTTTTTGTAAAACTTTCGAGAAAATATTAAGATCTTTTATTATATGATCGGCAGATAATACTAATAATAATGGATCTTCTTTCTCTTCTTCAAGTGCTTTTATAGCTCCTAGAGCAATAGCAGGGGCAGTATTTTTCCCTTCATTTTCAAGTATTATTGCTTTTGGTTTTACATTTATATTTCTCATTTGTTCTGCTACTAAGAATCTATGTTCCTCATTGCAAATAATTATTGGTTCAGTAATTCCCCTTAAAAAAGATATTCGCTCTTGAGTTTGCTGCAAAAGTGTTTTGTTGTTATCCCCGCAAAGAGCTAAAAATTGTTTAGGATAGCTTTGTCTTGAAAGAGGCCATAATCTTGTACCTCTCCCTCCGCATAAGATTATAGGAATTATTTTTTGTTCCATTAATATTAAATTACATTATTAAAATATTACTACAAAGTTTTTTTTTAACCCAATTAATAAAAAATGCACTTTTTAAAAATATTGTTATGTAGGTATCTATTTTTTAGAAGAAATCAATATCGCTAATTAATTTGCAGAAATGAAATTTTCTTGATATTTGTATGAGAAAAAGTTATCAAATTTGGATAAAATTAGCACAGAAATTATAAAAAAAAGTCTATTAAAAATAGTATGATTTTTTTGGAATTCTATAATTATTAAAGTTGTTTATCTATTTAGGATGACAATTTAAATTTATTAATTAAAGTACAAGAAATTTTAAATTTAAACTTTTTAAAATTAATTCTTATTACTCCTTTAAAAAAATGTAATAAATCCTTTTTAAGATAAGTATTTTTTTTACATAAAAATGAAAATCTATGCTAAAAATTTTTTATAAAAAATATTTAAAAAATAAATCTCATAATTCTTCCCAAAATATTTTTAATTGTAATTAGGCTATTTCATTCTTAGGTTATTTTCTTTAAGTTCTTTTTTGTAGTCTTTATAAGTAATTGTGAGTCCTTCCTCCAAAGATATTTTTGATTTCCAACCTAAGTTTTCTAATTTTGAAATGTTCAATAACTTTCTAAATGTCCCATCAGGTTTGTCTTGGTTCCAAATAATTTTTCCTTTGTAGGAGGTTATTTTAGCAATCATCTCAGCAAGCTCTTTTATACTTAAATCAATTCCCGTGCCAACATTCAGCCAATTTAAGGGCTCTCCTAATTTATCCAAAGGTGCATTATTTTTATTGGGATCCCAATTCTCTAAGGCAAAAATCGAAGCATCCGCCAGATCATCAACATGCATAAATTCTCTTCTTGGATTTCCTGATCCCCAACATTCTATATATTCTTTTTGCTCAAGTTTGTGCGAATGGAATCTATGAATCAAAGCTGGTAGAACATGACTATTTGATGAATGATAGTTATCACCCTTACCATAGAGATTAGTTGGCATAAGTGATATTGCATCAAATCCGTACTGTCTTCTTAATGCCTCACATAATTTAATTCCAGAAATCTTAGCTAAAGCGTACCATTCATTAGTTTTCTCAAGAGAACTTTTTAGCAATTCATCCTCATTTATAGGTTGACTGGAATTCTTTGGATAAACACAACTACTCCCAAGAAAAAGTAACCTTCTTACTTTATTTTTCCATGCACTTTCAATAACATTATTTTGAATCTTTAAGTTATCTAATAAAAAGTCAACTGGGTAGGTATTATTCGCAAATATCCCACCTACTTTAGCAGCTGCAATAATTACAATATCGGGTTTATTTTTTTTAAACCAATTAGATACTAAATATGAATCTTTAAGATCGAGTTTTAAACTATTAGGGGAAATTAAATTTTTAAATCCTAATTTCTTCAACTTTCTTATTATGGCACTTCCAACCATGCCGCTCCCACCAGCTATAAAAATTTTGTCTTTCTTATTTATTAGTGTCATCTAATATGAACCGTTCTTATTCTTGGGAATTATTTATTTGAAAACCTGATTTTTTCAATATAGAGTCTTTCCTTGCTTCTTCTTTATCAGATTCTATCATTTCTTTAATTAATTCTTCTAGTGAAGTTTTTGGAGTCCAACCTAATTCTAAATTAGCTTTTTTTGATTCACCAAGGAGAAATTCAACTTCAGTAGGTCTAAAGTATCTGGGATCAACCCTAATAACTATTTCCATGGTATCGGCTCTCCTTCCTACTTCATTTAAACCATCACCTTCCCAAATTATCCCAGCTTTTCCTTTACTACTCCATCCTAGATAAAAGGCACTTATCTCAGCAAATTTTCTAATACTTTCAGCTCTCCCAGTAGAGATGACATAATCTTTTGGTTCTTCTTGTTGAAGCATTAGCCATTGCATTTCTACATAATCTCTTGCATGTCCCCAATCTCTTTTTGAATTTAGATTACCCAAGAAAAGAAATTTTTCTAAACCTGCATCTATTCTTGCGAGACCCCTTGTGATTTTTCTAGTTATAAAAGTTTCTCCTCGTCTTGGGCTTTCATGGTTAAAAAGAATCCCATTACATGCGTACATATCATATGCTTCTCTATAATTAATAGTTATCCAATAGGCATATAATTTTGCTACTCCATATGGACTTCTAGGATAGAAAGGTGTTTTTTCATTTTGTGGTGTTTCCTGAACTAAACCATATAATTCACTAGTACTAGCTTGATATATTTTTGTTTTTTTTGAGAGACCTAATATTCTAACTGCCTCTAATATTCTTAAGGTGCCTAAAGCATCGCAGTTTGCAGTATATTCTGGAGTTTCAAAACTGACTGCTACGTGACTTTGAGCTCCTAAATTATATATTTCATCAGGTGAAATATCCTGTATGAGTCTTATTAAGTTTGTACTATCAGTAAGGTCTCCATAATGCATGAAAAATCTTGGATTATTTTCATGTGGATCCTGATAAAGATGATCTACTCTTTGTGTATTAAGGCTACTACTTCTCCTCTTGATTCCATGAACTTCATAGTTTTTATTTAAAAGAAACTCAACTAGATAACTCCCATCTTGTCCAGTAACACCAGTGATTAAAGCTTTTTTATTCATCATGTTATTTTTTAAACGCTTCCTAATGGATTCGAACCATTGACCCACTGCTTAGAAGGCAGTTGCTCTATCCAGCTGAGCTAAGGAAGCTAATGTTTCTCATTTTTTAGTTACTCAGTCTTTCACTCAGTTAACAAAATCTTGAAAAACAGAAACAAATTAACTTTATTTATAACCCTATTATCTTAATACAGCCTTGCACTCGTAACCAGTAATTCTTCAAATTTAAATACTCAAAGACAAAATTATTGTTTTAATTTTAAGTTCCAACTAGGGTATTTTCTTTGGTAATGATTTATAAATTAATTTAAATTAATTTAAAAACTTTGACCAGTTAAGTTATTTTGTTTAATCATCAACTCAATAAATTTATCTTTAGAAAATGAAAAAATTTATAATGAAAATAAATATATGTATATATATTTATTTTTTTCTTTTAATAAATACTATAAAAGTAAACATCTGATAGATATCAATTATTATGACAAGAAATTTTAGAAAAAATAAATTTTTATTGAATTTATATATAGAATTAAAAAAATATAATTGATTTATTTTGGCTAAAAGGCTTTCAGATAAAGAAAAGGAACAATTAACCCAAGAATTTATTAATGGAAAGAATATTAATGATTTAGTAGAAGAATTTAGTTCTACAAAATTAACAATTTCTAGATATTTAAAAAAAAATCTAGGAGATAAAACTTATAAAAATCTAATAGAAAAAAGTAAAAAATCTAAAGTATTATTTTCTAATAAAGAAATTTCGTCTTCAATTGAGAAGGAAAATCTACTGAATAATAAAGTCGTAAAAGGTAATATTGCTAATAATAAAGCTAGTAACTTAAATTTTACAGAAGGATCAGATTTTGCTCTAAATGACTTCGTGGAGGTTGCACCTCTAAATTTTGAAATTGATAATATAACTCAAAAAGACTTATCATCAATCCCTATCTCAAATATAGATTTTCCTAAAGTTGTTTTCATGATTGTTGACAATAAAATAGAATTACAAACTAAATTACTTAGCGATTACCCTGAGTGGCAATTCCTTTCCAAAGAGGAATTAGATAGAAATACTATAGAAATATTTTATGATTTGAAAATTGCAAAAAGCTTTTGTTCAAAAGAACAAAAAGTTATTAAAATTCCAAATACTGATGTTTTTAGAATTGTTGCGCCACTTTTGATGTCCAGAGGAATTTCAAGAATAGTTACTTCTGATAAATTAATAGCATTATAAATAGATTATTATTCATTCTTTTTAAAAAAATTTAGTAATAAGAGGTTTCCAAAAATAGACCCACTTATAAAGCTTGTACCCGTTATGAATCCAATAGGTAGTGATACAGTTTTTTCTATTAATAAATCCACCTTGCTTCTATTATTGCTATTCTGAATTCCTGTCACCAATATAATAAAAAGACATGTATTGAAAGTAATTAAAAAAAATATTTTTTTTATTAAGGATGGCATTTGATAATAATTCATTATTGTAATTTTAATATAAGTTGTAAATTATTTTTCGAGTAAGATTTTCTTTTTTTGCGAGGTATTTTGAAGCTGCTGGTAAGCTTAGGCCAGCGTCAATTAGTTCATAAAGTTGTTTTTTTATAAGTGATTCATCAAAGTCTGGTGTCTTATTTTTTTTAATACCCTTTATCACAATAGTTATTTCCCCTATAATAGTTTTTCCTTCGAAAAATCCTAATACCGTATTTATATTGTTCCCTATATGTTCTTCAAATTTCTTCGTTATTTCTCTTGAAACTTGAATCTCTCTTTCACCTCCGCAATACTCTTTTAATTCTTTCAAAAGTTTAATAAGTCTTTGAGGAGATTCAAATAATATGGTTGTCTTTTCATTATTACTTATTTCTAAAAGAATTCTTTTTCTATAACTTTGTTTTTTTGGCAAAAAACCTTCAAAGATGAATTTAGATGATGGCATTCCACTAGAAACAAGGGCTGCAATAGCTGCACAAGGACCAGGAATGCAGATAATATCTAATCCTAGCGACTTCGCTTTACAAACTAAATCTTCTCCAGGATCACAAATACTTGGCATTCCAGCATCACTAACCAAAGCAATAGATTTACCTGCAATAAGATCATTTATTAAAGACGGGATTTTTTTTAAAGAATTATGCTTATTAAAGCTAATAAGATTATTTTTAATTCCAAATTTATTCATTATTTTTTTTGTTTGCCTTGTATCTTCACAGGCAATTAAAAAAACATTTTTTAGAATATTTATAGCTCGTGATGAGAGATCGTTTAAATTACCAATTGGTGTTCCTACTAAATACAAAACGCCATTTTCTGGTTCTTGGTTTCTGTGCGATAATAAGTGTTTACTATTCATTAAGTGGTTAAATTACCAGGTGGTGTAGATATTAATAATCTTATCGATGATCTGAGAATTTTCAGCTGGGAAGCCGCCGATATTTTGCTTAAATATTCTCAAATACTCAAGAAATCAGACTATAAAACTAACATCATTAAAAATAATAATGAGAAAGATCCTGTAACAATTGCTGATTTAGAGGTAAATGATTTAATTCTCAAAAGAATGAAAAATAAATATTCAAATATTGGTTGGAAATACTTAAGTGAAGAAAATGCAAAGATTAATTTTAATAATTGCGATATCAATTCTGAGTGGGTTTGGATACTTGATCCTCTTGATGGTACAAAAGACTTTATCCAAGGAACAGGTAATTATGCAATGCATTTTGCCCTCAATTATAAGAATAAACCATTTCTTGGAGTTGTCCTTATTCCAGAAAGAGACGAATTATGGATATCGAATGGCGATAATGTTTGGTGTGATAGAAGAAATAATGTAAATCGAAAATTGAATTTATTTCCCAATAAAAGTCTTTGTGAAATGACTCTAGTAACAAGTAAAAATCATAGTAATCCTACTTTGAATAATTTAATTGATAAGGTAAGTTTTAAAAATGTTGTAATTATGGGAAGTATTGGTTGCAAAATTGCTTCAATAATTAGAGGTGAAAGTGATATTTATATCTGTTTAAGCTTGCCAGGTAAAAGTTCACCAAAGGATTGGGATTTTGCAGCTCCAGAAGTTATCTTAAAAACAGCTGGCGGAGCTGTTACTAATTTAGAAAATGAGGAGCTATGTTATGAAAAACCAAATTTTGATCAGGGAGGAATAATTATTGCCTCAAATAATAAAAAAATGCATGCAAAATTATGTTTTCAAATAAAAGAAATAATTAAAAAAAATGATATATGTCCTTTTATCTTTTAATTAAGAGGAGCTACTGGAGTTGGGGTCGGTTCTGGGTAAGACATTCCTCCGTTTTGTGCAACCCCTCTCAAGGTTAGATTAATTCTACCTCTGCTATCAATTTCTCTAACTCTTACAGTTACTTCATCTCCTTGCCTCACAACATCTTCAACTCTTTCAACTCTAGCCTCGGACAATTGTGAAATATGAACCATACCCTCTTTCCCAGGAAGAATTTCTACAAACGCTCCGATAGGAATAATTCTAGTAACCACTCCTGAAAAGATCTCTCCTTCATGTACTTTTCGAGTTAAGCCCTCTATTATTTTTTGAGCTTCTTCAGCTGCAGCTCCATCATGCGAGGCTATTGTAACAATTCCTCCATCTTCTATATCAATTTTGGTATTAGTTCTTTCAGTAATTCCCTTAATAGTTCTACCACCAGGTCCAATAACTGTTCCGATAAGCTCTGGATCAATCCTGAAGCTTAAAAGTCTTGGAGCATGAGGTGATAATGATTCTTGAGGTTTATCAATTGCTTCTTGCATTTTTTCTAAAATATGCAATCTTGCTGGACGAGCTTTTTTTATTGCATCAGAAATCACTGAAACAGGTAATCCTGTGATTTTCATATCCATTTGTAATGCAGTTATGCCTTTTTCAGTTCCAGCAACCTTGAAATCCATATCTCCAAGAAAATCCTCAATACCCTGAATATCAGTAAGTATACGGACCTCTTTCCCTTCTTTAATTAAACCCATGGCAGTACCACTTACGGGAGCTTTTAATGGAACACCTGCATCTAATAATGAAAGTGTGCTTCCACAAACAGATCCCATCGATGTGGAACCGTTTGAACTTAATACTTCGCTAACCACTCTTAAAACATATGGGAATGTTTCTTTGCCTGGGAGAACCGGAATAATTGCTCTCTCTGCTAAAGCTCCATGACCAATCTCTCTTCTCCCTGGAGTTCTCATTGGCCTAGTTTCTCCCACTGAGTAAGGAGGGAAATTGTAGTGATGTAAATAAGTTTTCTCAGCACTTGGATTTAAATCGTCCATTTCCTGGGCATCACTAGGAGTTCCAAGTGTAGTGGTCGATAAAACTTGAGTTAGACCTCTTTGAAATAAGGCAGATCCATGAACCCTTTTCGGGAGTATGCCTGCTTTTGCAGATATCTTTCTGACTTCATCAAGATCTCTACCATCAACTCTTTTACCATCATTAATGATTTGAGATCTCATTAACTTTTTGGTTAGGGTTTTAAAATCAGTATGAATTATTTTTTCATTTTCTGAAATTAGAAGCTTTAATTGATTTTCATCTTTAAGAGAATCTATTTTACTTTGAACTTCAAGTTTGATTTTATCTAATTCGAAATCTCTCTCTTCTTTAGATTGATCAAATTTCTTTAAAACTAAATCAATTGGTTTTGTACAGTTTTTTTCTAAATACGCAGCTAAAGTATTATCTACTTCTGGTTCTGAAGGTTTAACTTGTTTAATTCCTAAGTCCTTAAGAAGATTTTCTTGAGCTTTGATAAGTTCTGTTACTGCCTCGTATCCAAAATCTATTGCCTCAATTGTATCCTGTTCAGAAAGTTGATTTGCACCTGCTTCAATCATCACAATGCCTTCAGGTGAACCTGCAACAATAATATCCAGATCACCTTTTTCGATTTCTCTGTAACTTGGATTTAATATAAAATCATCTCCTAATAAACCGACTCTTACAGCAGCCATTGGCCCATAAAATGGAATATCTCCTAATAATGTAGCTATAGAGGCTCCAGTTACTGCTAATACATCGGCGGGTACTCTTTCATCAAGTGAAAGGCAAGAAGCAACTATTTGTATCTCATCTCTCATCCATGATGGGAATAGAGGCCTCATAGGCCTATCTATTAATCTTGCTATTAAGGTGGCTCTTTCTGGAGGCCTTCCTTCTCTTCTCATGAAACCTCCTGGGATTCTTCCTGCAGCATATAATTTCTCCTCGTAATCACATATTAAAGGAAGAAAATCAGCTGACTCCTTCTTGGTTGTTTTTGTTGCAGTAACTAATAAAGATGTGTCACCACATTCGATCATTACGGCTCCATTTGCTTGAGGAGCATATAGTCCTGTAGTTAGTCGTATCTCTCGTCCGTCAAACGTGATCGACGTATTTTTTCCTTCCACTTTTTAAATTATAAATCTATACATAATTTATTCTTACATCTCGTAGGGACATATTGAGTAAATTATTTAGATAAGCGTTTAAAAAAAAATTTCAAATATTCTTTCAAATAATCTTAATCAGTTGGTATAACTTGTTTCTTGCGAAAATAATAGTAAAAAAATTTGTTCCAAAAATATAAATTTTTTTTAATTACCAGCTAGACTTTACAACACCTGGTAGTTCTCCATTGTGCGCTCTTAGTCTAAGTTGGTTTCTGCATAACCCAAAATCTCTATAAACACCTCTTGGTTTACCGGTTGCCCAGCATCTATTCCTTATTCTTGTTGGAGCTGAGTTTCTTGGCAGTCCTTGTATTTTTCTATGTATCTCTAGTCTTTCCATAGGATCTTTAGCAGCATTAAATTCATCTAATAATGATTTCCTTTTGAAAGCAAATTTCTTTACTAGTTTTTTACGCTTTACATCTCTAGCAATCATTGATTTTTTTGCCATTAAAATTTCTCTTTAATTTTGTTTATATATTTTAACAGCTTGACTAGCAAAATTAAAAATTGATTATTGATTAAATAGTCTTTGTACTATTAATAACTGACTGGTATCTCTAATTATTAATAAAATACTTAATCCTACCAAAAGAAAAAAACTTGATTGAGTTACAGCGATTTGGATTTTAACTGGAACGGGTTTACCTCTCAGTCCTTCAATAAGAGTAAAAACTAACTGACCTCCATCAAGAAGCGGTAATGGAAGAGAATTAAGAACAGCTAAATTTATAGAGATCAAGGCTGCAAACAATAATATTCCAGTACCCCCTTGTTCAGACAATTGTGCTCCTATTTCCACAATTTTTACTGGGCCACTTAACTGTTGAGCTGTTGATGAGAAATTTGTTATTAAACCCTTATAACCTTGGATTGTTTTCATTAATAGTGATGAAAACTGCTTATTAGTATAAAGAAAAAGTTCATTAATATTTTCAGTTTTTTTTGTTTCTTTTTTAATATTTGGCTGTAACTGAGCTCCAATTGTACCTTTCCCATCGATGCTTTGAGGAATTAAAATTAGATTTTGATAAGAGTTTTCCCTCTCAATTTCAATAGATATTTCTTTTTCCGATGAATTTTGGATTTTACTTACTAAAGTCGAAACAGCTTGATCTCCAATACCCAAAATATTTCCTTCTAACTTTAAAATTTTATCACCCGCTTTTAAACCCGCTTTAAAAGCAGCTTTTTCTGGTTGAGTCGCTAGAACCAAAATTCCTGGATCTGGCTCATAGGGAATTCCAATAGAGGTCACGTTTACAATTAATATTGTATACGCAAGAAGAAGGTTGGCGATTACTCCAGCAGATATAACAATTACCCTCTGTGATATTGGTCTATTTTTTAAAAGGTTTGGATCTTTAGGATCAATATTATTGATTTCTTCATCTGGAAAGGAAACGAATCCTCCCAAGGGAAAGGCCCTAAATGAGTAGGTAATGCCCTTAAATTTTTTTTGAATTATGGAAGGTCCAAATCCAATAGAAAAACCATCAACGTATATTCCTTGGAGTATCGCTGCAAGAAAATGACCCATTTCGTGAAAAAAAATGAGAAATCCTAATACTGTTATTGAGGTTAGAACGTTCATTATTTTATATTAGTTAGTTTTTATAAAAGATGATCCAAAGTATGGAACCAAAGCATCAGGAATTTTCACACTCCCATCAGGTTGCTGGCCATTTTCAAGAATTGCTGCCATTGTTCTTCCTATAGCTAAACCACTTCCATTTAGAGTGTGGATATATGAAGTTTTCTTATCAATTTTTGTTCTTATTGATGATCTACGTGCCTGAAAATCTAGGCAGTTACTGCAACTTGATATTTCTCTATAACATTTACTGCTAGGTAGCCAAACCTCGAGATCAAAAGTTCTGCTAGAAGAAAAACCTAAATCTCCAGTACAAATATCGACTAATCTGTATGGTAAGTTTAGTTTTTTTAAAATACTTTCTGCGTCAGCAGTAATCTCCTTATGGGCTTCCAAAGATTTATTTGGATCACTAAACCAATATAGTTCAACTTTATTAAATTGATGAAGTCTTATTAAACCTTTAGTATCCCTTCCATAACTTCCGGCTTCTCTCCTAAAACAAGCACTGTAAGCAACATATTTCAAAGGTAAAGTTTTAGGATCAATAATCTCATTTTTATGAAAAGCAGTTAGAGGTACTTCTGCTGTTGGAGAAAGCCATAAATCATCTTTAGCACACTTGAAACTCTCATTCGAGAATTTAGGTAGCTGACCAGATCCTTGAAGACTCTCAGAATTAACTAATGCTGGGGGCATTAATTCTAAATATCCATTATTTGAATGAACATCTAGCATGAAATTAATTAAAGCCCTTTCTAACCTTGCTCCATTTCCTGTAAGAGTAATAAAACGACTTTTTGCAATTTTTGTTGATTTTATAGAATCAAATAGATTTAGATTCTCACCTATCTCCCAGTGAGTTTTGAGATTTTCTTTTTTTAGAGGATCACCCCATTCTTTAATTTGAATATTATTATTTTCATTTTCTCCAACAGGTGCATCTTTACTCGGGAAATTAGGTAATTTTGATATTTCATCTTGAAGTTTTTGGTCTAATATTCTTTTCTTCTCTTCAAATTCTGAAACTTTTATTCTGTATTTGTTTCCCTTATCTTTTAATTGACTAAGTTCTGGAGAATTAGCATTATTTGAATTTCTTATTTCTTGGCCAATTAGTTTACTTAACTTTTTACTCTCTGATTGTAGACTTGATATTTCAATTTCAATTTCTTTTCTTTCTAAAGATAGTTTATGAATGGAAGATATGTCATAATACCTGCCTCTTAAAGATAAATTATTTTCCACAAATGTTGGATTTTCTCTTATTAATTTTTGATCTAACACTCTTTTTAAAATTTTTTATATCCTAATAACATAGTTTATCTCAAATAATTTTCAGAGTTTTTTGATTAAAAATTAATTAAATAAGAGATTATTAACTTTCTTTATGATTTATTAATTTAAAAATTAATTATGAAGCTGAGCGTGCTCGGCCTGTTGAAGACCATTTTTTTAAGAAATCAATTTGTTCTTTAGCTGTTCTTGATAGAGGGACCAATTCTGAAATAGCCTTAATTAAATCTTTTTCCATTAGTTCTCTTTTCTCATCGAATGAAAAGTGCATACCTTCAATAACTGCTTGTTCAAGTTCTGCTCCAGAATAACCATCTGTACGATCAACTATTGTTGAAAGAGGAAAATTATAGTTTGGTCTTCTTTTTTTTAAATGTAAATCAAGGATGCTAAGTCTCTCTTCAAAATTAGGTAAATCAAGAAAAAATATTTCATCAAATCTACCTTTCCTTAACAACTCTGCTGGGAGCTTATCAATTGAATTAGCGGTAGCAATTACAAATACGGCCGATTCTTTCTCTGCCATCCAAGTTAATAAACTAGCTAAAACTCTTTGACTAGTTCCTCCATCACTTCTCGCGTCTCCGCCAAATCCTTTGTCTATTTCATCAATCCATAAGATACAGGGTGCCATAGCTTCTGCTCTTAAAATGGTTTCTCTTGTCCTCGCCTCGCTTGATCCAACAAGACTTGAAAATAATCTTCCCACATCAAGTCTAAGAAGAGGCATTGACCAACTTTGAGAAATTGACTTGGCAGTTAATGATTTTCCAGTACCTTGTGGTCCAACTAGTAAGACACCTTTAGGGATAGGAAGTCCATAGTCTCTGGCTTCTTTTGAAAAAGCTCTATATCTTTGTTTAAGCCAGACCTTTAAAACTTTTAAGCCTCCAATTTCATTCTGAGTTGCATTGCTTTCAAAAAATTCTAATATTTCACTTCTAGCTATAACTTGTTTTTTCTCTTCAAGAATGTCCTTGATATCATTCTTACTAATTTTTCCTCTTTGAGTTAGGGCTTTAGCTGTTACTTGTTTCAGTTTTGTTTCACTTAAACCACTTGATGCTATTGCAAGTTCATTCAAGTCTTTTTCGTTTAAATCTGAATCAGTATTGAAAGCAATTTTTTTTATAAGAGTGGACAACTCACTGAGATTAGGCAACGGTAAATTTATTATTGTGATTAAATCGTCAAGTTCTTCAGATGAGGGTAATAAATGAGAACTAATGATTAAGTTATTGCTTGTTTCTCTGAGGGAAAAAGATAATTCTTTTAGTGTTCTGCTAATCGATGGATCATCATAAAATTTATGAAAGTCTTTAACCAGTAATATTGTTGGCAATTCTGAAGGTTGTTCCTTTATCCAATTAAGAGCTCCTAGCGGATTATTAGAAAATTTACCCTTTTCATTGATTACGCCTTTGATTCCATTAACACAATCCCAGGATGCGAATCTCTTGATATTTAATCTTTTACATGATTGATTGAGAATTTTATACAGTCTCTCCTCTTCTTTAGTTCTTATCCATATTAAAGGGGTTCTAGATTTTATAATTAATTCTAAATTTCTACTCCAAGAATCCATTATTTATAACAGGAGATTAGATTATTTTTTATTGTTAGGTTCAAATGGTAATCTTTTATCTGAAATATTTGCAGTAGAGGGAATTACTTTATTTTTATTAGTTAATTGTTCATCAAGTATTTTTTGTAGGTTTGCTGGAAGAGCTTCTTTATTGAGTAGAAAAGTCTGCAACGCTTGGAAAATGTTCGCAACAACCATATAGAGTAATACTCCTGCAGGCAAAGGAAAGAATAAGAACATTCCAGTAATCATTATTGGTGTAATTTTGTTTGCAGTGGATTGTTGAGCATTTGAAGGCATTCCTTGACTAGATAAAACCTGTGAGAGAAGCAGGGTTAAACCGAAAGCACCAACTAAAGTGGCTATATCCCAGTTAATTGAACCATCCACGTAAAACCCAACCTGTCCAAGCGCTTTAATAAACAAAAATCCACTCTTTGCAGCGAGGCCAGGTATCTTAGCTTCAATTGTTGCATCTCCTGGTTTGATAGCTGTTACTAAACCATCTTGAGAAACCTTTATATTTTCTGAGCCTTTTGAAACCGACCAGGTAGGAAGAAATCTTGAACCGTTATCGTATTTTGAGAGAATTTCTGAATAGCTGTTGCCATTAGTTGTTTGTAAATTTATTTTCACTGATTCTTCAGCACCTAATTTTGTACCATTAGGCAATGTTGCAACTACAGGAAAATGTGACTTCTCTGTTATGAAAATAGAATGTCTTGGAGACTTATAGGGCTTTGGATCAATAGCTGCTATTTGTTCTTGTGGTATAACTTTTAAATTAATATTGTAAGGGACATCCGCAAAAGGTGAACCTCTTAATGTTGCAAATAACGCAAATAATACAGGCATCTGAACTATTAAAGGTAGACACCCTGCAAGAGGACTTCCAAATTCATTCATTAATTTGCCAAGCTCTTCTTGTTGTTTTTTTGGATCACCCGAGAATTTAGATTTTATTTCTGCTTGTCTTTTTTGCATTACAGGTTGAGCTATTTTCATTCTTCTGGCACTTCTTATGGATCCTGCGCTAAGTGGGAAAAGTGCAATTCTAATAACAACAGTAAGTGCAACAATTGCTAAGCCATAACTTGGGACTAATCCGTAGAAAAAATCTAGAATCGGGATTAGTAATTTTTCTGAAATGAACCCGATCACGATGTTAAAGAAATTTTTATTTTAATTGACACTTTATTTTACAGGATAGAAACGCTTTTGTAATTAATTTGTTCAGGATTTAGTAGCAAATCCTTCAACCTCATTGAGGTTTAATGGTTGAGATTTTTTTATCATATTTTCCTCAATAAACCGCTGTTTTTCTCTGAATAAAGGTAATGATTTCATTTCAACTTTGGAACCATCGTTAAGAATTAGTACCATGTCTCCATATGATCCAAAACCTCTTGGGATAGATCTTATCTCATCAATATTACTTAAGGATACTTGAGTTTTATTTTTCCCAAACCATCCACCATCTATAGTTATTCTTTTGTTGGTTATTTTATATCTTAACCACAAAGCTCTAACTAAAGCCGCGAAAGTAAATGGGAGACCCAGAAGAGTTAAACCTGCTAGTAAATTTATGATTAAATCACTTTTGGCGGGACCGCCTTCATAAAAGGATTCTTCATTTATTTTAATCATTTAAAAAGACCTGACTTAAAAATTAGGTGTTTAAATTCTTCCAGAAGCCTGGATTCATCTTTAAAAGCCTCACCATTATGTAGGTTAACAAGTAACCAGTAAGGTTTGTGGTTCTCATCTTGGCTAAAGTTTTTTAATAAGCAATCCTGTAATAACCTCCTCATTTTATTTCTTACAACTGCTTTTTTTGAAACCTTCTTGCTTATAGCTATTGCAATTTTAAAATTATCTAAACTATCAGTAATCTTATGAGAAATTAGAATCTTTGGATTTGATGTTGCTATTTTAAAGCTCATTAATTTCCCATAATATCTTACAGAATTTTTATGAATATAATCAAAAGTCCTATGACCTTTTAAACGCATAGCTTTTGGCAAGGCCATAATTAGTGAATATCGTTAAACAGCTATTCTTTCTCTACCTCTTTTTCTTCTGCTTTTAATAACTCTTCTTCCTGTATGGGAACGCATTCTTACTCTAAAACCAGATACACGTTTCCTTTTTCTTGATGTTCCGCCGAATGTTCTTTTAGTCATTGTTTTTCATGCTCTTTAATAATTTATCATTTAATCGATCGTAATAGTTGCGCTCCCTAAATAACTTGAAACGGAATCGCTTCCAACATACTGTCCATATGTGTGAAATTGATAAAGTCCAGTCCTTTTGGGATTAAATACTTTAAATACTATTGCATAACTATCTTTATTCCTAGGGATTGGACTGAAAGGGAAAATATCTAGTGAAGTATTATCTTCATTGAGTTTAATATCCGCAGGGATTTCCTTAATACATTTAGTACGTGATTCAAAACCACCTATTTTTACTTTGCAAAAACTTATTTTTTCTTCTTTAAGCGTTGATTTAAAAGTTTTAGGTATTTTAAAAGTTATTTTTAAGAGACTTGCTTTTCTATCAGCGGGCCTTAGAAAGAAAAAAATTGTGTTCCTAGCTCTTTGTTCATTATCTTTTTGGAACCATTTTAATCTTCTATAACCTGAATTTTGGTCCCATTGAAACTCTAAACCTGCTTTAACTTGAGGATTATTTAAAAATGGAATACAAATTAAGAATGGTGAAAATAAAAGTAAATTAAGAATTTTGTTTTTATTTAAAAATCTTTTGTGATTATTTTGCATTGTTTTTGGAGTAAATAATGTGATTTCTTAAATTTTTATCTTAAAAAAAAACTTTTTTAAAAGATTAACATCTATCGGTCCTTAAATTTGAGGCTCCTCGCAAGTAAGGATGATTAATTAAGGAATCAGTTGGCATTATGACTAATGCCATTAATCTAATACAAAAATCAACATCATTAGGAAGATGCATTTGTTGACAATCTAAAAATGCAACTGAGTCAAGCCCAAACCTTTTTCTCGCAATAGAAGCAGGGAAACATGCATTTAAATCTTTAGTAACAGTAAAAGTTATAGATAAAATTTTTTTTGGCTCTAATCTATTTCGCAAAATTAATTCATCAATAAGCTCAACTACTGAATTCTCAATCTCCTTTGATGTATTTCCACTCGAAGTTGTAGCTCCTCTAATAGCAGTAACATTTTCTCTATGAAAATAATCCTTAGTCATTTTTAAATTTAAGGTTTATATAACCAAAGAATTTTATTAGATGAATTTACTTCAAAAATTAGATTTTGAACAATATTATTTATAATTTTACTACCGGGTATGAGACCTAGAATTTTCTTTTTTTTCTTACCAAAAGTTACAGGTTGTATTTTCGGATCGATTTTGACCATTTTTGCTGCAAGATCTCTCGCGACAAATTCGTCACCAATTTCATCAACTAAACCAAGTTCTTTCGCTTGAGTTCCAGTAAAAATTCTTCCATCAGCGAACTTCTTAACATCTTCAACGGGTAAATTCCTCCCTTCTGCTACTGCCTCAGTAAATTGTTTGTAACTTTCATTTATTAGTCCTTGCAGTAGTTCTCTCCCTTCATCACTTAATGGTTTATCGGGGGAAAGAATATCTTTATAAATCCCGCTTTTTACAGTCTCAAACTTGATACCAATTTTATTCAAGAGCTCTGATAAGTTATTTCCTCTTATTATTACACCAATTGAGCCTGTAATTGTTCCTGGGTTAGCTACAATTTTGTCAGAAGCCACGCCTATGTAAACTCCACCAGAAGCAGATATGTTTCCAAAACTAGCAACTACTTTACATCCTTTCTCTTTAAGCCGATTAATTGCAGAGTATATTTCTTGGCTATCACCAACGGTACCTCCGGGAGAGTCAATTCTCAAAATTAAAGCAGGAAATTCTCGATCTTCAATTTGTTTTAAAGCTTTGATGACAGAAACTCTTGTTGAACTTGTGATTGGCTCATCAATTACAATACGAGCCATTCTTTTTTTTGACTTTCGTCTAAAAGGCCAAATCATTTTTTTAAGGTACAAATCATAAATCTACTCTAAAAAGACTATCAGCAGAACTAATGAATTCAATCCTAAATTGGTTTTTAATGATACTCCCTTTTGCACTTTGGGGGACTTCAATGGCAGCAATGACCCCTCTGGTATCAAGTGCTGGGCCTGATTTAGTCGCTTCATTTAGATTGTTGCCTGCAGGGATTCTTGTTCTTATTACAACATATTTATTAAAGAGAGATCTAAGAATTTACAAATGCGATTTGAAATGGTTCTTAGTTTTTACCATTGTAGACGCAACGTTTTTTCAATTATTTTTAACATATGGAATTTCTAAAACAGGAGCCGGATTGGGATCTGTCTTGATTGATTCTCAGCCCTTACTGGTAGCACTCTTGGCAAGAGCAATTTTTGGTAATTTAATCAATCCTATTGGATGGCTAGGCTTGCTTTTTGGTTTAGGCGGAATAATTTTTTTAGGAGTTCCAAAAGAACTTTTGCAAAATTGGTGGTTAATGTCTGATAAAAACATTAGTGATATCTCTTTTAATACTGGTGAACTTTGGATGCTAGGCGCATCTCTAGCTATGGCTTTAGGAACAATTTTGATAAGATTCACATGCACTAAAAGTGATCCGGTTGCAGTTACTGGATGGCATATGGTTTTTGGCAGTTTCCCTCTTATTATCAAACATTGCTGGCAAAAAGATTTTCAATTGGTGCCTGATTGGTCAATATTTGATTGGGGACTTATGTCATTTGCCAGCATCTTTGGAGGCGCTTTAGCATATGGATTGTTTTTCTATTTTGCAAATAATAAAGAAATAACAGGGTTTAGCACTCTTGCATTTTTAACTCCAATATTTGCACTTCTTACAGGTGGTGTTTACTTAAATGAAAGATTAACAATCATTCAATGGATAGGAGTAGTTTTTGTCCTAATTTCAGTTTTCTTCGTAAGTCAAAGAAAGTCTCTATGGGAAATTTCAAATACTAATACTAATATTTAAGCAGTAGTATTGGAAAAAAATTTTAAGAATGCATATAGTTTTAATTAGTACTCCTATTGGGTTCTTGAGCAGTGGTAAAGGTGGCGGAGTTGAGCTTACTTTAAATTCTTTAGTGACTGGGTTATTGAAAAAAGGTCATAAGGTTGATGTAGTGGCTCCAAAAAATTCTAAATTAAAAGATGCGAGTGGCAATGCAAAACTTTATCATGTTGAAGGTGAAGAGCAAAAAAGTTGGCAACATCAAGATTTTTATTCTTTGGTAACTATTCCTGATAATTCGCTTTTGTCTGGAATGATTGAAAAGGCAATAGCTATTGGTAAAAATGCAGATATAATATTGAATCTTTCTTACGACTGGCTTCCGATTTGGATGACTTTAAATATAGATATTCCAATTGCACATATTATTAGCATGGGTTCTGAAAGTTTTGTAATAAGTAATTTAATTTCAAATGTTCACAGTAAATATCCTTATAATTTTGCTTTTCATTCAAAGATACAAGCTTTAGATTATCCTTTTATTAAAAATCCAATAATTATTGGAAATGGATTTCAATTAGGTAATTATGAATTTCAAGATTGTAAGAACGGCCCACTGGGTTGGGTTGGCAGAGTTGCACCTGAAAAAGGATTAGAGGACGCAGCATATGTGGCTAATGCACTAGGAGAAAAACTTAAAGTTTGGGGAATTGTTCAAGATGAGTCATATGCCTTAAAAATAGAAAAAATGTTCTCTCCAGGGATATTAGAATGGAAAGGTTTTTTAGAAACGGAAGAGTTACAGAAAGAACTTGGAACTTGTAGAGCTTTACTAAATACACCTAAATGGAATGAGGCTTACGGGAATGTTGTTGTTGAAGCATTAGCTTGTGGAGTACCTGTCGTAGCATATAAAAGGGGAGGTCCAAGTGAAATCATTGAGCATGGTAAAACTGGTTACCTTGCTAAACCTGATGACAAAGAAAGCCTTCTTGGATATTTGAAGATTATCAATAAAATTGAACGAAAGAGTTGTAGAGAATGGGTTGAGAATAATGCCTCTACAAATATATTTGCGAATAATGTTGTGCACTGGCTTAGTAAAATTATTGAGGAAAAGCAAGTACAAAATTCAACTTAAATGATACCTATTTAAGTCAAAGAATAGGATCAATTTGCTCAAAAATAAAACAAAAAAAGGAAAACAGTTTTGAGTTAGTTTTTGGGTTTATCATAATTTTCAGAGGTATAAATCAGTATTTAATAATCATAAAGAACAAATATAGTTTTCTTACACATCATGGACTTAGGACCATTAGTCAAAAATTAATCATCAAAAATTAGGTGTGTATTGAATTTTTAATATTGAATAATAAAATTAATCTGCATGCTCAAGCCACAATGATTTAGTAAAAAATGGTCGTGAAGCAAATAAGTAAGGAATTTTAACAGAGCTTTTTTTTAAGCATTTCATTCTTAAGATCAGCCAAACTACATTTACTAGGAATTTCTACATTATTTAAATCTTCAAGTAATTCTAAATCAATAACAGAATCCTCTGCTAGAAAACTGAAAACCTCATTAATACTTATACCCATATCTCTAGCCATTTCTGAAATCAGACGAAAAGTATCTCTTCTCACTGAGATTTTGAGATCTATGGGAATATATTCATTTTTAGGATTTACTGACTTCATACCATAAATCTTAAGACATTATGTAAATTTCCGGACATATTATTTACATTATTCATTAAACATGTATTTGGCAATAAATAAAACTACCTATTTCTATAATTAATAAAATATTTTTAGTTAGCAATATTTAGTAAAAATGCCAAAGAGGGTATTGTAATTATTGAAATTAAAGTTGTTGTAAAAAGAATTGTAGCGGCAACCTTTTGATTATTTTTATATGCTTCGGCCATCAAGATTGTTGAAACTGCAGATGGGGTTCCAGCCTGAAGAACAACTGCCGAAGTCTCATTAAGATTAAAATTAAAGATTTTGCTAACAAAATATATGATTAGGGGCAAAATAAATAATTTCAATATTATTGAATATTTAATCCCACTATTAATATTAAAAACTCTATCTTTGTCACTTGTGATTATTCCAAGTCGAGTCCCTACCACAATTATTGCAAGAAATATTACTATTCTTGCTGGGATCCACAAATATTCTCCTAAAACATTTTCTAATCCAAAAAAATATACAATCAATACACCAATAATTCCCCTTGAGGCAGGGCTATTTAGTATCGCATTTAAAAGTTCTTTGAAATTTAGTTTAGTATTTAAATTCTGCTTTTTTTGAAGAAAGAAGGGTCCAAAGATCCATGCAAAGAGTGTTGTACCCAAATCAAAGCCTATTGTAAGGTTGATAGTGTTTGTTGGAAGAAGGGCTATAGCGATTGGGATTCCAAGAAATGAAGTGTTACCAATTAAACCAGCTAGTTGTAAGGAATAATTAGGCAGTCTTGTTTTAAAAAATGATAGATAATTAACTAGAACTATCAAAAATCCTATTGAAAAAAAAGCTATTAAAGCAGTTTTAATTAAATCTATATCAATTCCTTCCTTTAATAAGAGTCCCATGACACTTAGAGGTATACCATACCTAATAAGAGGAATAGCAATAGATTCTGAAAGTTTTGGTTTTCTTTTTCCTATAAAAAAACCAAAAATTAAAAAGGGAATAATATTTATGAAAAGGGCGTAAATAGTATTTATTTATTTTTAATAAAGTAATCCTACCTTTTTTAGAGCAATGTTATGTACTTTATCTTTTATGGAAATTTAATTTAAATAATTTTCCAAACTGCATTATCTGGAATTAAGGGAGTTTTTGTTATGTCTTCTGGTTCTTTGGTAAGAACACGCCAGTTTGGAACTCTACAAGTAACGTATGATGGGCTTTCTATTAATATGCCAGGCTTTTCATCAAAAGTGCAACTAAAACCTTCTTTCCAATATCCACCCTCATTAATACTTCCTTTAAACCAAACCCAGCATTTTGAAGTTTTCAAAACTAATTTATAATTTGATCTATATTAATAACTATTCAATCATTTTTTCGAAAAAATTGATACTTTAGATTAATTAACTATCAATTTTAATATTTTCTTGCATAATAAATTTTTGAAATTAAAATAAAAAGATTTAGTGTAAAAGTTATTACATTTGCTATCAAAATGGGGAATGAAGATATTTCATAGCCGTACACAATCCAAAATCCTACTCCGAGAATAAACATTATTAAAGTGACTAGTGAAACATCGTCTGCTTTTTTAGTCTTTAATGTCTTAATTAGTTGAGGCAAAAATGCAACTGTAGTTAAGATTGCTGCAAAATATCCGAAGAACTCAATATTAAAAGAATTCATTATCCGCATTGCTCTTGTAAAAAAGCTAAAGGATCTTCCATTTTTGGAGAATACCCAAGGACATTATTGGAAAAATACGTATAGATGATTTTGTCTTTTTCGTCTAAAATAAATGAAGCCCCTCTATGAGGTAGATATTTATTATCAAGGATATAATCTTTCCAGTTTTGAAGTATTTCTATCATATTTTTTAATCTATAAGTAGCTAATTCAAAAGGTCTTAAGTAACCATCTCCACAAGTATATTTAAAAAAAACACCAGAGAATTTAAATACATTAAATAGATTTATATGATCTTCATCAAAAAAAATTTGCTTTGAATTTCTATCTCCTGTATAGCCTCTAACAACCTCTTTTATTGTTTTGAAAGAGTTTATTCCTGATAACATAATCAACATATTGATCCAACCTCCTAAACCTATATCAACCCCTTTTGAAATCATAAGCCCTTGGTGAATTTGATTATCAGTAACAACTTTTAAATTTTTTTTCGGAAATCCTGTAAAATCACAAAACTTCTCTTTACCGATTTCACTTCCTATGGCTACTGCAAAAATATCTATTTGCTTTTTTTGATCATGCTCAATAAATTTTTTTAAATTTATTGCGTATTCAAAACTATCAAAATCACCCAATAATCCTAATAAAACTATTAACTTATATTTTTTTGACCCCAAAAAATTAAAGTCCTTCATCAATTTTTGGAGGGTTTTTTTCTGATTATTAGAAAGCATCATTAGATTTTTACATAATTAAATTTCTAATTAGAGCTTATTCTTACGTAAATTTGTATAAAAAATTACATGAAAAAGTTTTTATAGAAATTTATTTATCTTATTTTAATTTTATTATTTTAAAGTAAACAATTTGAAGTTATGACTGTAGGAATTTATTACGCAACTACAACTGGAAAAACTGAAGACGTTGCAGATCGTCTTCACAACTTTATTTCTTCTGCAGAATCACCTAAGGATGTATCCGATGTTGATGATCTATCTGAGTTTGAAGGTCTTGATGGAATTATTTGTGGCATTCCTACATGGAATACTGGCGCAGATGAGGAAAGATCTGGAACTGCTTGGGACTCAATACTAGAGGATATTGGTGATCTAAGCTTGTCAGGGAAAAAGGTTGCTATTTTTGGCTTAGGTGATTCATCTACTTATACAGAAAATTATTGTGATGCAATGGAAGAATTACATAGTTATTTTGCAAAAGCAGGAGCAGATATGGTTGGCTATGTTGACAAGTCTTCATATACATTTGATGAGTCAAAAAGTGTAATAGGTGAAAGCTTCTGTGGATTACCACTTGATGAAGATAGTGAATCGGATTTAACTGATTCGCGTCTAGAAACATGGGCTTCTCAATTGAAAGGCGAAATTCCTGCATTGGCATAAACCTTTAAAGACATATGGTTTAACTGTGTAACATTTGTTCTCCCAAAGTATGTTTTATTTACATAAGTATTTAAAACCTGTAATGATCTTGTAAAAATTAACCGAATTAGCAATAAGCTCAATTTGCTGTTTATTTAAATCAAGTGTTACAAAACTACGGAAAATCTGATGTTACCTATGACTGGTACGCAGGAAATTCTGGCGTTGTTGGCCGTTCAGGTAAATTCATAGCTGCTCATGCTGCTCATGCAGGATTAATGATGTTCTGGGCAGGGGCTTTTGGATTATTTGAATTGGCACGTTATGACGCCAGTATTCCAATGGGTGCGCAGAAAGCAATTGTTTTACCTCACCTAGCGGGGATTGGTATTGGCGGAATCGAAAATGGAGTTATCACTGAACCATATGGAATTGTTGTAATTTGTACATTACATCTAATTTTTTCCGCGGTACTAGGAGCTGGTGGATTACTGCATTCCAACAAATTTGCAGGCGATCTTGGAGACTATCCAGAAAATAGTAAGCCTCAAAAATTTGATTTCGAGTGGGATGATCCAGATAAATTAACTTTTATATTAGGTCATCATCTAATATTTTTAGGACTTGGAGCAATCATGTTTGTTGAATGGGCTCGTGTTCATGGTATCTATGATCCTGCAATAGGTTCAACAAGACAAGTTGTTTACAACTTGGATATTGCCGCTATTTGGAATCACCAATTCGATTTCCTGAAAATTGATAGTTTAGAAGATATTATGGGTGGTCATGCTTTCTTAGCCTTCCTGGAAATTATTGGTGGTGTTTTCCATATTTGCACAAAGCAATTTGGTGAATATACAGAATTCAAGGGTAAAGGATTACTTGGTGCCGAGGCGATTCTTTCTTATTCAGTAGTTGGTGTTTCTTATATGGCTTTTGTTGCAGCATTCTGGTGTGCATCAAATACAACTATTTACCCAGTTGATCTGTATGGGGAACCATTGAAGCTTCAATTTGAATTTGCTCCTTATTTTACTGATACCGTTGATTTAGGTTCAGGAGCATATAGTTCAAGAGCATGGCTTGCCAATACTCACTTTTATTTGGGTTTCTTTTTCTTACAGGGTCATTTATGGCATGCGCTAAGAGCTATGGGATTCGACTTTAAGAAAATTGGTCAAGCATTTGACAATATAGAAAATACAAAAATTACACAAAATTAGTTTAATTTAACTAAACAATAAGCCTCTCTATTAAATTCAGAGAGGCTTTTTTGTAAAATTATTTATATCTTCGATTCCTTAATAATGAATTTAACAGAAATTAACTGTAAAGAACTTTTCAAACAAGCTTATGAAAAAAGATATACCTGGCCTAATGAATTTAGTGGTTACAAAGGTAAATGCATCCTCTCAACAAATAATGATATTTACGAAGGTGATTTCGTTTTAGGAAAAAATTTTAAACCTGAAATAAAAAATATTAATGATCAAAGAGTAATTAAAAGTATTTCCTCTCAATTGTTTGAAGTATCAATTCATAGGGTAAAAAGAACATTTCAGGAAATTCACTCCAAAAATAATTTTAGTTTAATTAAAGATTCAGATGATGGAATTGAAATGATAGTTTCAGGTAAAAGTGAGGGTGATAAATACAGGGTAAAAGATAATTGTATTAATATGGTTTATAGAAAAATTCATGGAATTATCATAGAAATTTTTGTTCAAGAATTCTTAGATACTGGGAAAGGGTTTTTAAGTAAAAAATATTCTTCCCAGCAAATAGATTCTAAAACTCTCAAAGCAAATTCCTTGAGGTTGGATTACGAGGATAAATTTATAAATATTGGTTCTCAAGATATTTGGATACTCAGCTCAAGATATATAAAGTGCTTAAATAAAAGTCAAAAAGAAGAAGTGCAAAAGTTCACTTTTGAGAATATCAGTTTATTAAGTTAGTATTTTTATTAATTAATCAACTAATCTGAATCCTTTATCAAGTAATTTTTGATAAAGAAGCCTAGCTCTAAAAGCAAGAATCTGCTCTTCGTTTTCATTGCTAATTACATGAAAGTAATTATTATCTAGTTTGTTTTTGCTGAAACATACATGCGCATCTCCTAATCTTAATGTCCAGTTTTCTTCTTTAGCTAAATGCTGATTAGGGCCAAGATCCCATGGACATTTTTCAGGATATTTTTCTCTTTTAGATCCCATTGAATTTTTTGAGCTACCCAATAATAAACATTATTTAAAAGTTAGGCTATAAATTCAATTCTTTACTTTAATTAGCAATTAAGATGAAATTTATAGTTACTATTTAGTTGCAATTAAACAATAAAAAGGATCTTTTTTAGAGAAAGGAAAGAGATTGAAAGTTTGAACATTAAATTTTTTAATTATTTTGGGTTCTTTAAATCCATTTGTAACTAATACTTTCCTAACGTATTTAAGTCTTTCATCTTCTGTTGAAGAAGTCCATATGTTTGGCGCTTTATGCCAGAAGGCTCTGTTTGAAAAAGAAACTATTATTTTACCTGAATCACATAGAATTCTTACAATCTCCTTTGTGAGGTTTTCTGGATACTGCAAATATTGCCATGCAGCAACCATTAAACAAAAATCTACACTCCCACTTTCAAGGGGTATATTTTGATTTACATTAAAATTTTGAATCCAATAAGAATCTAGAGATTTGTTTCTTTCGAGTTCATCTTTATTTAATCCATGGCCAATGACTTTCTTAAATTTCTTATCTGAGGGAAGATAACTATCCCAGCTAGACATTAAATCTAGAACAATGGAATAATCCTTAATCTCATTTCTATAAATAGAAGATAAATAGTTTCTGAAATTTGAGTCTAGATGATAAACAAATTTTGGATCAGAATAAAAATCTTCATCATTACTTTCATCAATTTTTTGCCTTTGATAATTATTTAAAATTTCCAAAATATTAATTTAATTTTCTTAAATTTAAACGTAAAATTCTACTTTTGGGCTTTGGAAATAATTTTTAAAGATTTTAAGTTAATAAAATAAATTAAAAACTAGACAATTAAACAAAAAAAGTTAAATTGTTTATTAACTATTTAAATAATATGAATGAATTGAAAAAAGGCAAAAAAACTAGGTCAAAAAATGCACTCTTCAATCCATATGCGAACGGAATAAGTTCATACGACTTAGCATTTTTATCTTCAAAAAGAGTTTTGAAAAATAAAACTATTGAGTTACAAAGTGATCCTGAGAAAGAGTATTTCGCTGCATAAATATGCCTTACATCAATATTTCAACCTCAGCTAAAGTAGATGATCAAAATAAATTACTAGAAGAAGTTTCAATTTTAATTTCATCCTTAACAAATAAATCAAGAAAATTTGTTATGGCAAAATTAGAAGATGACTCGAAGTTATATTTTAATAATGAAAGTCCATGTTGCTATTTAGAAATAAAGTCCATAGGCTCGATAAACCCTTCCCTAATGGCAAAACCTATTTGTAATTTTTTTCATGAAAAAATTGGTATCCCAATAGATAAAATTTATATTTGTTTTGAAGATGTTCCTGCTGAGATGTGGGGATGGAATGGACGAACATTTGGATAATTTTACTAGATTTTATATTATTTTATTAATGGTTATTGATTAATGGTTATTAATCATTTAGTTGATTTAAATAGGCTTAGGTCAGCTCCTCAATTAAGTAAAAGTCAAACCAAAAAACTTTTAGAAGAGCTAGAACTTTACATTCTCAACGCAGATTGGATAACAATAGGAATAATGGCATCTCATGATTATCTTGCTGTTGAGGCATTGCGATCAATTTCTAAAAAATATTCTTCAATAAAATTCACGAATTTAGACTCTTTACATGCTGATGGAAGCGTTTTTTTAAAAGGTAATCAAAAAACTGAAAATGTTTACATTAGAACTGAAAATGGTCTTGGAGAGGGAATTTTATTAACATGTCAGTATAACGAAGATTCTGAAAAGTCTAGTACTTTTGGACCATTTCCATTAGATTTTTTTACTTAATTAATCTCTGATTTATGTTTTTATCAACAATCTTACACCTCGAGAATTTGTTACCTAGAGAACTAGTTCAAACACTAGAGTTGATAATTACCTTTGTAAGTCTATATGGAATAATTTTTTATTTACTTATGACTTCTGAAAATAAAAAACATTATCAGAAACAGAAATAAGAATTTTTCATTAATTAATTTTTTTTCTTTTAAAGTAGATTTGTTATTATGATCCATGGCATTGCTCCGTATAATAAACTTTTAAATTCAATGTTTTTTCAGGATATAATTCAAAACTTAAATAAATTTTGGTCTGAAGAGGGTTGTTTGATTATGCAACCTTATGACACTGAAAAAGGGGCAGGCACAATGAATCCTCATACTTTTCTTAGAGCAATTGGACCAGAACCTTGGAGTGTCGCTTATGCTGAGCCGTGTAGAAGACCTACTGATGGAAGATTTGGAGATAACCCGAATAGGGCTCAGCATTATTTTCAGTATCAAGTGATAATTAAACCATCTCCAGATGGAATTCAAGAGAAATATTTGTCTTCTTTAGAGTTTTTAGGAATTAATCCTAAAGAGCATGATATTAGATTTGTAGAAGATAATTGGGAGTCTCCTACTCTTGGAGCATGGGGTGTAGGTTGGGAGGTTTGGTTGGATGGAATGGAAGTAACTCAATTTACTTACTTTCAACAATGTGGAGGGGTTGACTGTAACCCAATTCCCATTGAGATAACTTATGGAATAGAGAGAATCGCGACGTTTTTGCAAGGTAAAGAAAGTATTTGGGATTTAGATTGGAATAAAGATTTAAATTACAGTGATATTTGGCTTCAATTTGAAAAAAATCAATGTGAATTTAATTTCAAAGAATCAAATCCTGATAATATTAAAAAATTATTTTCTTTGTACCAAGAAGAAGCTAATTCTCTGGTTGATAAAAAACTAACTTTTCCTGCTTTAGACTTTGTTTTAAAATGCAGTCACTGCTTTAATTTGCTTGATGCAAGAGGAGTAATTTCTGTTACTGATCGTGCCCAATACATAGAAACAATTCGAAATTTAGCAAGAGAAGTAGCATCTTCATGGATGCAAGAAAGGGAGTCTTTGAACTTCCCTTTATTAAAAAAAGATATTTAAGCTAAAAGAATAAACTTAAGCTAGGTATCAAATGCTACATAGGAATGAATCTAATAATCCTACCCGAAAAAGTTACACTCGATACAATATGGGTACCCATTTTATGGGTTTTTTTCGTGTGAGGTAAAATGAAACTCTTCCAACAAATGTTGTTAGCTACTGCATCTGTGGGCTTAATTGCTCCTACAATCGCACAAGCTTCTGACGTTTTAAATATTGAAGGGATTAAAAACTACAAAAGTAGTATAAATTCTTCTTCTAAAAAATTTTTTGACAGTAAATCTTTCGTTAATGAAAATAACGAAAAGCTGGTCACAACAAATGATTCAGAGCTGGGAATAGAAAATTCTCAACCTACTTTTGAAGCTGGTTCTTTTTCAGATACAACGACTTTAGATGGTCAAGTTGTTTTTTCTGTTGGAGCCATTAATGCACTAGAAAAGGTAGGAGAAGCAGCTCTAGGAGAATCTGTTAGAGCTCACTACATGTGGCAAGGTAATCTTAATACAAGTTTTACTGGTGATGATAATCTATACGTCAGGTTAAAATCTGGTAATACCGAAGGTTGGATGAAAAGTACTACATATGGAACTTATTTGTCTTCAGCTAAAGGAAACACTGATCAATTAAAAATAGATAAAATTTGGTACACATTTCCTCTTGGTGAAAGTCATACATTTTGGGTAGGTCCCAAAATTGAAAACTACTATATGCATGCCACAACTCCATCCATATATAAACCTGTTACTAAGCAATTCACATTGGGTGGAAATGGAGCTGCATATGGTGCTAGTACTAATCCTGGAATTGGTTATGCTTACAAGGCAGATAATGGATTCGCAATTAGTACAAATGCTGTAAGTCAAGAGGGTGATTCTACTGGTGGTTGGGGAACTTCTGAATCAGCAACTAGTTGGGCAACTCAAGTAGGTATTACGAAGCCTACTTACTCTGCTTCAGTAATGGTTAATATGAAGTTCAACGGCTGGATGGACAGTTACTACTCAACTGCATCAGGAAAATTAAGACCAACTGGTAATGGTGTCGCTGGCAAAGGTGATAGTACAAATATCGGTTTAAGAGGATGGTGGAGACCTGAAGATTCTGGTAAGGCAATCCCTTCTATCTCTGTAGGTTATGACACATCTGAAACTGATGCTTCTACAAATTCCAACACCACTGCTTACTTCGTAGGTTTAACTTGGACTGATGCCTTTAATGTCGATGATAGAATTGGCGTTGCTTTTGGTCAGCCTCAAACAAGGGAAGACGAAGCTGTTGATCCATTTGCTTGGGAAGCTTATTATTCTTACGCAGTTAATGATTCTATTACGGTTACTCCAGCAGTATTTGGGACAACTGATAGAACCGGTGTTGAAGGCAGAGATGTCAAAGGTGCTGTTCTTGAAACAACATTTAAATTCTAAATTTAAATTAAACACACCTTCAAAGGTGTGTTTTTATTTTTCTTAAACCGCTTTAATTAGCGGTTTTTTATTGTTTATTAATGTTTACCAGCAATTTTCTCCTTCTCCAATAGGAATACACATGGCGGATTTTTTAGCTTCATCTGCTAACTTTTGAGCCTCTTTATCTAGAAGAAAATCAGCATCAATGCTCATATCAGTATTCCATTCTTTTAATCCACCTAAATCACTTTCTCCTGCTTTCACAGTGTTAGATTCTGTTGCAGAAATTGCTAATAAACTTGTTGCGGCTATAAAAAGAGCTATTGAACTTCTTTTTGACATTTTAAATTAGAATTACGGTATCTCTATAGTAATTATTTGAAGAACTTTTTTCTAAGATGTGTATAAAATGTTTCTTTAATTGCCTAATAATCTAAGAAGATTTGAATAAGATTTAAAAATAAGGTCAAGCTCATCTGATCTCCCATGTCGAGCTAATAAACCTTTAGCTCCTGCATCAAGATCAAATAAATATTCTCTTTCTTCAATAGATTTAACATAACTTTCAATCCACCCTACGCATACTAATCTTTCTCCATTTTTGACTTCTTTTACTGAATGTAAGTATGTACTTGGATATATTATTATTTCTCCGGCATCTAGCTTTAACTCTTTCTCTGAATTCATTGTATCAATTAATAATTCTCCTCCCTGATAATTGTCTTTGTCAGTTAAAGAAATGGTAAATGATAAATCTGATCTTCCTGTAGACATAAATGGATTGTCAATATGCCTGCCATAATGCATATTTTTTAATGATTTTGTGAACATTATTCCATGGATTATTTTTGGTAATGCGAAGCTTTTAATTAATGGGTTAGAGATTATCTTTTTTCTGATTAATTGAGAATATTTTTTAGATACATCGGAATTTTTATTTAATTGCAAATTTTCTTTAACTTTTGAAGCATGACTTCCAGCTGTTATTTTTCCATTTTCCCAAAGTTCATTTTGTTTATTTAAATCATTTTTTAGTATCTTTAATTCCTCTTTAATTAGTAGCTTGCAAGTTAGAAAATTCATTTTGATTATAAAAAATGATACAAGATGATGTAAAGAAAATATCTTTGGGATTTCTTGTGCTTTGTATTTATATAAAGTAACGATAGATACTATTTTGAAAAAGTGCAAAAATTTAAGAAATTGCTGTATTCAGTCATAAGCTGTACATTTCTTTTTAATGTTATACTCCCTGCTAATTCTACAGAAAGAGAAGTTAGAGTTTATTCAGGCAGACATTACAATACTGATAGGAGCGTTTATAAAAAATTTGCAGAAGAAACTGGTATTAAAGTTAGACTTATTGAAGCTGCAGGAATATCTCTTGTAGAGAGATTAAAAAGAGAAGGAAAAAATTCTCAGGCTGATTTAATTTTGCTAGTTGATGCAGCAAGAATTACTAATGCAGCTAAAGCAAATTTGCTTCAAAAAATTGAATCATCTAGTCTAGAAAATGATGTACCTGCTGGACTAAAAGATCCGGGCAAAGAATGGTACGCATTGACAAGAAGAGTCAGAGTGATGGTTGCTAATCCTAAAGTTGTAGATGTAAGCAAAATAACTAATTATTCGGATCTTGCTGATCCAGCTTTAAAGGGTAAAGTGTGCTTAAGGAATAGAAAGAGTCCATATAATCAATCTTTAGTAGCTAATCAAATTGTAAATAAAGGTCAAGAGGCTACCAAAGCATGGTTAAACGGAATGATTTCTAACGTTTCTCAACCTTTTTTCCCTGGAGATATTTCTATAGTTAGGGCAGTTTCGAAAAGAAAATGTGGGGTTGGTTTAGTTAACCATTACTATGTCGCAAGAATGCTTGCAGGTGTAAATGGTAGAAGGGATACTTTGTATTCTAGAAAAACATCTGTTATTACTCCTACCCCAGCTCATGTAAACATTAGTGCTGGAGGAGTCGCTAAATATGCCAAAAATAAAGCTGAAGCAGTTAAACTCCTCGAGTTTCTTGCTTCTCCTAAAGGAAGTAAGGGTTTAGCAGCCCCTACCTTTGAACACCCATTAAAAGAGGTTAATCAAAATCAGATTGTCAAAAACTTTGGAGAATTCACTCCAGATGGAGTTACAGTCGAGGAACTTGGAAATAATAATGCAATGGCGCTAAGAATGATGAGAGAAGCTGGTTGGGATTAAAGAGTTAAATTTAATTTAAATTTATTTTTATATCTTATTCCACGTAGAATTTAATTACGGAGAGGTGGCTGAGTGGTCGAAAGCGAACGACTCGAAATCGTTTAACGGGAAACTGTTCGTGGGTTCGAATCCCACCCTCTCCGCTTTATTTATCTAATTTGGAAGATTTCTAAAATGAGGAGATTTTTAAATTTTAAGAACCAATTTAATAGTAGTTTTTTTAATGTCAAAAGGTTTTGGATCAGGATCTTCTAAAAAGAGGAAAAACGTTAAACAATTTTATTTAGATAATCAGTTTGATGAAGGGAAGAAATTTTATCTTGCTAAAAATTATTCGAAAGCAGAGTTAATATTTTTAAATTTGAAGGATTCAGGATATAAAAATCCTAATTTATTTTTGTATCTCGCCAATATATATATATCTAATGGTTCTGAAGAAACTGCATTAATATTTTTAAAGAGAGCTCTAGAAATAAATCCAGAAAATCCAAACATATACTTTAATATTGGAACAATTTATTTTAAAAGAAATGAATATGAGAAATCAAAATCTTATTATTTGCGAGGAATAAATTACGATAGTGATAATGCTTTTGCTTATTCAAATTTAGCTGGATGTTATGAAGAAACATTAGATTACAAAAATGCAGTCGATAACTATAAAAAAGCACTATTTCTAAATAAAAATCTTCTACAAATAAGGGAAAAACTAATACAATTGCAACCAAAAATTTGTGATTGGTCTCTTTATAACTATTTTGAGAACTGGAGAGATGATTTTATCAAAAATACCAAATTTGAAGGTGAACCTTTATCTTTAATAAATCTAAAGGGAGACCCTTATAAAGAATTAATGCTTTCTAGGAAATTTTATTATTCTAATTATCAATCAAACAAAGAAATTCAACCTATAAATAAAAATAAAAAGATCAAAATTGGATATATAAGCGCTGATTTTCGAAATCATCCAGTTTCTTTTCTACTAGCAAGAGTTATTGAATTACACGATAAAAGTAAATTTGAAATTTATGCATATTCTCTTAAAAGTGAAGAAGATGAGATGACATTAAGATTAAAAAAAGCTTTTGATAAATTTATATATATTGGAGATCTTAAAGATTCTGAAGCAATTAATTTAATTAGAAAAAATAATATTAACATTGCTATCGATTTAATGGGGTATACCAAAAATGCGAGAGTAAATTTATTTGCAAAAAGAGTAGCTCCAAAGCAAATAAGTTTTTTGGGTTATCCAGGTACCACAGGCGGGGACGCTATCGATTATTTAATTGCCGATAAAAATATAATTTCTAAGAAATTGTCTAAATTTTACAGCGAAAATATTTTGTATATGCCAAATACATCATTACCTTTTGATAATACTATTGAAATAGAGGAAAAAGATATTTCAAGAAAAGATTATGGATTACCTGAAGAAAAATTTATACTTGCAGCATTTCATAGAATTGAAAAAATTAATCCAAAAGTTTTGGATCTTTGGTCAACAGTTTTAACAAAATTAGATAAAGCTGTTTTATGGATTCAAGAACCAATTCCCTTTGCTAAGAAAAACTTGTTTTATGAATTCAATAATAGAGGAATAAGTGAAGATAAGATTTATTTTGCAAAAAAAACTAAGAATTTATCTGATCACTTACTAAGACATAAATTAGCTGATGTTTTTATAGATACTTTTTTTTATAGTTCTCATTCCACAGGAATCTTTTCTCTATGGTCTGGATTGCCAGTAGTTACTATTAAAGGATTAAATTTTGCTTCAAGAGTTATTCCTTCTCTTTTGGAAAATTTATCTTTGACAGAATTAGTTGCAAATGACAATAAAGAATTTATCAGAATAATCACAAATTTATATGAAAAAAAAGAGCTTCTTAAAAAAATCAAAGATAAATTAGAAATTCAAAAAAAGAAGAATAAAATCTTCAATTCAGAGTTTTTTGTAAGAGAACTAGAAAAGTTGTATTTGTCAATTAAGGATTAGAAAATTAATTAAGAGATAACAAATTTTGTTTTAAATTATCTAAATATCATCTTATGAAATATGGTTGTTGTGGGATTTGTTTAGGATTATCAACTATAAGTCTATTCACACTTTCCTAAATGTTCCTATGGCGATATGGACTGTACTCAAATTGTAGGCTCTCTGGTTATTTTTGATTCTTACAGTTTCTGTAATATTCTTATAATCTCAAAACTTTCTAAATTGAAGAAATATCTTGAGTTCTTTTATTTTCTTATTTAAAAAAAAAGTAATTGCTTATTACATAGGTTCATATTTTAATATGAGTAATATTTTATCCATAAGATGATAAGTGTAAACAAAAAGGATAAACTGATTAATTTTTTTTGCTCAGTGAGATTTAGTTTTTGGAAACCAACCTTGATCTTTTACCTGCTTGCTGGTATTTCTTTTGTGTTTTGGCTAATCATTGGTCCTTTAGGTTGGAGAAATGCAGATGATTATGGTACTTTTTTTGAAGTTGTTAAAAAAATAAATTCTTTTGAATCTACTACTAATTTCCATCTTTCCTCTAAGATTGCCTATCCAATAGATTTTGGGAGTATAAAGCTTTCAGAATTATTTGAAGCTACTCTAAAAACATGTAGAGAAGGATGGATAACTTATCCACATTTATGGGGCTTCATTTATCTTCCTCTTACTATTCCATTCTTAAAGTTTGGATTGGATTGGACTAGAGTTGCTACTTTAGTAGTTGGTTTTGCAAGCGCAATTTTAATAGCATATCTTTTGAGTAATATCATAATAACTATCTTTTATTCTTTTAAAAATAAACTAAAAAATAAAAATTTCCAATCACTTCGATACTCAATTGATTTTTTTGCAGTATTAATCGTATGTTTTAATCCAGAATTGATGTTACATGCGAGCTCTTATATGCCATATCAGCTCCCAGCAATAAGTACTTTGATTTGTATAGCTATATTTACATCTTTGTATACTTATCAAATCAAGATTGATGGTAATAATGAAACCATTACTAAAAAAACATTTGATATTTCACTGCCTTATGCATTTTTAATTTTATGGTTTTCTTCATTGTTGGGTTTTCAAACTATATTCATATATCTTGGTTTATTCATAGCAGTTTTTTTCTTTGTATTAACTGAAAAGGAGGGACTTAAGAGTATTCAAAAAATATCTCAAAAAACCCCTCCCGTTTTCAAGAATGCAAAGTCAAAATTTTATTCACTTTTGGGAATAACATCTTCTATTACGCTTTTGTTAGGTTTTTCGAAATATCACTATTTTAAATTGATATCTATAATCCTTCAGAATGAAGGTACTGGGTCTTATGTATATGATGATGGATTTTATAAGTTGGATTTACTTAATTATTCATTGAGCATAAATTTTATTCATTTAGTTCATGCCGTTTCTAGATTAGCTTCTTTATCAATTTATCCATTTAGATATGGTCAAGAAGTTTCTTCATTGGTTTTATTTATTTTTTTTATTCCTTCATTTGTTTTCTTATTTAGAATTACCAAGCTATCAAAAATAGTTTCATTATTTATTTTAAGTATTTTATTTATTACCATATTTTTTGCTTTTAAAGGGAATTATACCTTTGCTCCCTCTAGACATAATATTTACTTATTTCCATGTTTTTGGATACCCATAATTACTTATTTTGTATACCTTAGTAATCAAGCTTTAAACAATTATAGCTTTTATAAATTTTTGCTTCCTATTTCTTTATCTTTATTTTTTATGTCTGGATTTTTTGTTTCTATAAAGGAAATCGACTATACCAATTATCAGAAGGAAAGACTATTTCAAATGGCTGATAAAAGTAATATCTTCCCATCTACAATGGGTCAGCATGATTTATGGTCTCTGTATTGGACTCATGGGGACAAAGAATGGAATTCAGTGGTAGGGAAAGAATGTGGCATAAATAATCAGCTCTCGTCTTCAAATCTAGCTTTTATTTATGGGAATATAAGACCTTTACAAATAAACAATCAAAACCAAAGAAAAGAACTAGAAGTTTTTTCTGATGGTTGTATAAAAAGATCAGATAATTTGCAAATAGTAGATTCATATGAATTTCCAAGGGATATTCATCTTGAAATGGACGAATTTGTTGGTTGGAGTGGCTCTAGTGCTTATGGTTATTTGATTTCTAAGTTAAATTGATATTTATAGTTTTTGGGGAGTATTATTAAGGGATTAATTTGGCTAGTCGAAGATTTTTCTAAATGAGATTATTTTTTTTTATATTAATATTCAGTCAATTAACAAATTCTCTTTTTGTTTTTGCAGAGAAAGTTAAAAAAGACTCTCACGAATTAAATTCAATTAGATGGGAAAAAGTTAAAGAAAAAAAATCAAATAATCTAAAAAAGATAATTTGGAAATCTTATAGGAATGATGAAAGTTATTTTCAAAATGAAATTGACGTGAGGCCTGAGATAAAAAAACTTCATGATTATAGAAATGGGAATAAAAATATATTTCAACAAGCTCGAAATGCAAAAAATAAATTACTTAATTTTGGTGGAATCACTGTAAACAATGCTTTGATTCCTGAGATTGGGACTTCACAAATAAATTTAAATTATGACTCTAAAGGGAATTTATTTGGATTTTATGGATATTCTTTTTCAAATTTATTTCAATTAGAACTAAGTACTGGATCTTTTAATGATGTTAATTTAGTCGATAATAAACTTTCAAGTTTCCAAGGTAAATATTTGAGTAATAAAAATTTGAACTATAAAATAGGAGGCAAATTTTTAATTCTTAGTCCTAAAAATTATGATCTTTTTTGGATGGCATTTAGAACATCCATAGGAACAAATGAACAAACTAATAAAAGTTACATAATAAGCGAATTAATAAACACTTTTAGATTTAATGATAAATTTGCATTTAACTTCAGTCCAAAATATTTTTATAGTGAGATTGAGAGTTTTGGAGGGGTTGGAGTTTCAAGTTATTTAAATTTATTAGACAATTTGCAACTTATCCCTGAAATAAATATTGCCTTTAAAAGTGGTTCAGAATTCACCTCTTCAATAGGATTAAGATATTCGTTTCAAACAGGGAAATCTATTGATATATATTATTCAAATGCGGCTGGTGTCGAGGACATTGGCCAACTTCTTGAAGATAAAGAATACCGATTTGGTGTTAAGTTAAATTTTTTATATTAAAAAAGTCAAAAAAAAATCTATATTCCCCAAAAGGGGTCTGAAGTGAAAGAAACTCTTAATGAGCATTCTTTTCCTTTTTTAATATCACTAATACAAGCTCTTACAGTTTCTCCATTGACATCTATTTCACAGGCACCACAACTCCCAGTTAAACAACCAGTAGGAATCTTCAAACCTGCCTTTTCAGCGACAAAGAACCAATCATCACCCTCTAGGGCGTATATTTCAACGTTATTTGGCCATTTGATTTTAATTTTTGTTTGTTTCAAATTAAAAGCGAGGAAATATCAAAGTGTTTATTAAATTCATTTGCGAGATTATCAATAATCGATTCTCGTTTTATTTTATAGGATCTTGTTTTTTTGTCTAATAAAGGTAAGTTTTTACTCTTTCTAATTAAATTTATATAGTGATCTCTCCAATGATCATTTTCAAAGATCCCATGAATATATGTGCCGGCAATAGTCCCTCCTTTATTATTTTCTTTATACCACCCAAGATCTAAGTCTTTAAAAATAGGCTTTATTTTTAAGATTTCTTGACTCCTATCTAATTTAGTTACTCCATTGTGTATTTCAAACCCATTAATTTCTGTTGGATTCGGCCAAATCGATTTAGTATTAATTTGTCTTGTTATTTTATTTTTAAGAAAAGTTGTTTTTAAAGGTAGTAATCCAATACCCTTAATTGATTTTTCTAAATTAATTTTTGATCCTTCTTTAAAAAATGGGTCTTCAAGAATTGTTCCTAACATTTGTAGCCCTCCGCATATCCCAAAAATATTTCCATTATTATTTGAATAATTTCTTATATCTTTTGATAGGCCAGACTCTTTAAGAAATAGTTGATCTTTAATAGTCTGTTTACTTCCAGGAAGAATAAGAAAATCAAATTCATTTAGGTTTTGGGATTCAAATATCCATTTTATTAATATAGATTCTTCATTCTCTAATGGATCAAAATCTGAAAAGTTGCTAATAGATGGCAATTTTATAATTCCAACTTTTATTTCAGGGTTAATTATGTGCGATTTTCTTTCTAATAAATCTAAAGAATCTTCAGGAGGAAATTTATCATTTAACCAAGGAATTATTCCTAAAACTGGAATTTGAGTTTTATTTTCTATCCATTTTTTCCCTTCTTGAAATAATGAAAGGTCTCCTCTAAATCTATTTATTAATATCCCTTTTATAAGACTTCTTTCGTCTGGTTTCATTAATTCAAGTGTTCCTATTATTTGTGCAAATACCCCTCCTCTCTCGATATCAGTTACCAAAATACAATTAGCGTTTAAATATTTTGCAACTTTTAAGTTCGTAAGGTCTCTGTGAATTAAATTCATCTCTACAGGACTCCCTGCACCTTCTATAATAAGTCGACAATTTTTGTTTTTTTTGTAAATGATATTTATGCTTTTTTTAATTACTTCCCAACCTGGACTAAACCAATCTTTGTAATAATCTTTTGCTCTTGTAATACCCATACTTTTCCCTAAATGAATGACTTCACTTGTTGAATTACCTTGGGGTTTTAATAAAATAGGATTCATTTCTGAAGAAGGTATAATTCCGCAAGCGAATGCTTGTAAAGCTTGTGAATATGCCATTTCTCCGCCGTTCCAGTCAACCCATGCATTATTGCTCATGTTTTGACCCTTAAATGGTATTGGTTTTTCTCCAAGATTTTTAATTATTCTACAAATTGCTGTAACTGTTAAAGATTTGCCTGCTCCGCTAGAAGTACCCAAAACCATAATTGGTTTGTTTTTTGGGGAATAGGTTTCTGTGAAAAGCATGCGATATATATAAAATTTTTAATTTATTAATCTGTAAACTAAACTATAATTCAATAAAAAAATTGTGTTAATTCTAGCCTCTGCTTCTCAATCAAGAAAGAAATTACTAGAAAATTCTCAAATTGAATTTATTCAAATATCAAGTAATTTTGATGAAGCCTCAATAAAAGAAGAAGACATATCAAATTTAGCTCTAAAATTATCTTTTCAAAAAGCTAACAGTTTAGTTCTTAATATAAAAGAAAAAGAATTACCTGAAAAATTAAGTTGTAGTTCCATAGAAATCCTTGGTTGTGATTCGATCTTTGAATTTCAAGGAAAAGCTTTCGGAAAACCATCCGATAAAAAAGAGGCATTCACTAGATGGAAAAAAATGTCAGGAGAATATGGTTTTTTACATACTGGTCACACTTTAATATTTGGGAATTTTGATTCGACTTCAAAAGTAATTAGAGTTACTAAAAAAGTGAAAAATACAGTAAGTTCTAAAGTTTATTTCTCTAAATTAAAAGATAAGGAGATAAAAAGTTATATAGACACTCTAGAACCATTGTATTGTGCTGGAGGGTTTGCTTTGGAAGGAAGAGGCGGTAAATATATAGAGAGGATAGAGGGTTGTTTTAGTAATGTGATGGGTTTAAGTTTGCCTTGGCTTAGAAAAAACTTAATAAAGTAAAAAATTGTGTAAAAAAAAAAGGCCCTTTGAAGGGCCTTTTTTGTAAAATTGATTAGATTAATCAATATCAGGCATTTCCAAAGCTGGCTCACTTTTTCTGTCAATTCCTTTTTCGAAACCGGCAGCGGCAGCTCTAGCACGTCCAGCATGCCAAAGATGACCGATAAATGTAAACCATCCTAGGAAGAATTGAGCGGCAGCTAACCATTGTCTTAAATTAACGAAGTTAACGGCGTTAGGCTCTGTAATGATTCCACCAACAGAGTTGATTGAAGCATTAGGCGCATGAGTCATATATTCAGCAGCTCTTCTAACTTGCCAGGGCTGAATATCATTTTGGATTTTTTCGAGGCTCAATCCATTAGGTCCTCTTAAAGGCTCTAACCATGGACCTCTGAAGTCCCAAAATCTCATTGTTTCACCACCAAATATAATTTCACCAGTTGGAGATCTCATGAGATACTTACCTAAACCTGTTGGTCCCATTGTTGAACCTACGTTAGCTCCAATTCTTTGATCTCTCACTAGGAAAGTAAAGCTTTGGGCCTGTGAAGCTTCAGCGTTTGTTGGGCCATAAAATTCAGATGGGTAAGCAGTATTGTTAAACCAGATGAATGTTGATGCAATAAAACTTGCTACACAAATTCCACCAAGAGCATAACTAAGTAGTCCTTCACCATTCCAGATGAACGCTCTTCTTGCCCATCCGAATGGTTTAGTGAAGATATGGAATATTCCTCCAATAATTGCAGTTATACCCACATAGACGTGTCCACCTACAATATCTTCAATGGAGTTTACACCGATTATTGAACCAGCGCCTCCCCATGGAGATCTAAATAGATATCCCAGAATAACTCTTGGATCTAGAGTCGGATTAACAAGTCTTACCTCTCCACCACCAGGCGCCCATGTGTCATATGCTCCGCCAATAAAACACCAGTTTACTGACCACGCTAATGCACCTACACCTAAAACTATCAAATGATATCCGAGGATATTTGTCATTTGATTCTTGTCTCTCCAATCGGTAGAGAAAAATGGGAAGTCTTCTTCAAGTTTCTCTGGTCCGGCTAAAGAGTGGTAAATACCACCGAAGCCAAGAACAGCAGAAGCTATCAAATGCACCACACCTGCTTGGAAGAAAGGCATGATATCAGTTACTTCACCACCAGGGCCAATTCCATAACCAAACATAGCTACGTGTGGCATACAGATCAGACCTTGCTCCCACATCGGTTTATCAAATGTAAAATGATTAACCTCAAAGAGCATCATTGCTCCCGCCCAAAAGACTATAAGTCCAGAGTGAGCAATGTGAGCTCCTAATAAACGACCAGATAAATTGATTAATCTAGCATTGCCTACATACCAGGCATAACCAGTCTCTTCAATACTTTGGTTTGGAGCTCTTAGTAAATTATTAAAGGGCGTTTCCACGTGGAAGAACCTCCTCAGGGAATACAAAGTTTTCGTGTGGTTGATCCACAGAAGACATCCATGCTCGCATACCTTCGTTCAAAAGTATATTTTTTGTATAGAAAGTTTCAAATTCTGGATCTTCTGCTGCACGGATCTCTTGGCTTACGAAATCATAAGCTCTTAAGTTTAGTGCTAAGCCAACAATACCTATTGAAGATGTCCACATACCCATAACAGGTACAAATAACATCAAGAAGTGTAAGAAACGCTTGTTTGAGAAAGCAATACCGAAGATTTGACTCCAGAATCTATTTGCTGTGATCATTGAATAAGTTTCTTCTTCTTGTGTTGGATCAAAAGCTCTAAATGTTGAACTTTGAACCTTACCATCTGTGTAAATACTTGTATCTTCATACAATGTATTTTGTACTGTAGCTCCGTGAATAGCGCATAGTAGAGCACCACCAAGAATTCCAGCAACTCCCATCATGTGGAATGGATTTAAAGTTATATTGTGAAAACCTTGAATGAACAGTATATAACGGAAGATTGCTGCAACACCAAATGAAGGTGCGAAGAACCAACTATGCTGTCCTAAAGGATAAATAAGAAAAATACTTGTGAAAACTGCAATTACAGCTGAGAAAGCTAATGCGTTGTAAGGTCTAATTCCAACAAGACCAGCAATTTCAAACTGACGAAGCATAAAACCAATAAGGCCAAATACTCCATGTAATGCAACAAAGTTCCAAAGTCCACCAAGTTGTAGCCATCTAACGAAACTACCTTGGGCTTCAGGACCCCATAAAAATAGAAGACTGTGTCCCATGGCATCACCAGGGGTACTAACAGCTGCTGTTAAAAAGTTACAACCTTCAAGGTATGAGCTTGCAACTCCGTGTGTGTACCAAGAGGTAACAAATGTTGTTCCGACAAACCAACCACCTATTGCAAGATATGCACAAGGAAGTAAGAGAAGTCCGGACCAACCAATAAATACAAAGCGGTCGCGCTTCAACCAATCATCAAGGACATCAAACCATCCTCTTTGTGGGGCGCTACCAACTGCGATCGTCATGAGAAATCGTTTTTAGCTTCGGGATACGCAGTGACTGTAACAAAGATTGAGAGTAATGTGGGGAAATATCTGTATATATGAAACGCCTTGTAAAGCTTTCCTGACTTTTTTGTTGAAAAATAGGTAATAATACTCTATAAAAGTCATTTAATTAATAGTTGTGGGGCTTTAAAATACGAACATTATGGAATCAAATCTCTCGTCCTTTAACAAAATCGAACAAAAGATTAATGGATCAAGAAAAATATCAAATTATCTTATTGGAGGAATGCTTACAATAGGTGGATTTGGTTTTATTTTAGCTGCAATCTCAAGTTATACAGGAAAAGATTTATTACCTTTAGGTAATCCTTCATCTCTACTTTTTATTCCTCAAGGAATAATAATGGGTGCTTATGGTGTAATAGCCAATTTATTAAATATATATCTGTGGTATTTGGTGTTTATAAATTTTGGTTCAGGATATAATTCTTTTGATAAAGTTTCCCAATCTGTGGAAATTAAAAGAAAAGGACTATTCAAAGATGTTGAAGTTAATTTGAATTTTGACGAAATTAAATCTGTAAAGTTGGATATAAGTGAGGGATTTAATCCAAGAAGAAGAATAGCCTTAGTTCTTAAGGGTAGAAAAAAACCTCTTCCCCTAAGCGGAGCAGGTGAACTAAAACCATTACTTCAAGTTGAAGAGGAAGGTGCAAAACTAGCTAAATTTTTAAATGTAAATCTGGAGGGTTTAAGATAAGAAGATTTTATTTTTTTAAAACTTTTTTGCTTTTTAAAATATTCTTATTGTTAATTACTGGTTGCAGTTATAACAATTACATTAATTCTAACTTTTATTGTAAACAGCTTAATCTCAATTGTATTAAAAAGGATAGAACAGTATCTTTCAAGACTTCAAAAGGTGATTTTGATGTAATGTTATATGGGAAAAATAATCCAGTTACAGTTAGTAATTTTATTAAAAATATAAAAAAAAATATTTATAAAAATAAAAGTTTTTATAAAATAATTTATTTTCCCCAAGTTCAACTAATTCATTCAGGGATTTACTCAGAAAATAATTATTACAAAAAAGAAAATAAAAATCTAAATAATTTTAAAAGGAATATCCCCTTGGAAATTAAATTTAAAAAAGAAAGCGAACCAAAATACAAATATCCAATATTAGACCCTTCACAAATCAGTAAAATTACAAATTTTTTTGAAAAGGGTTCACTAGCAATGGTTAAAAGTGGAAAAAGGAATTCATCCTCTACTGAGTTTTTCTTCGTAACTAATAAATTTCCTGAATTAGATGGAAGGTATTCAGTATTTGGAAAAATTATTAAAGGAATTGAAATTTTAGATAAGATAAATAAAGATGATTTGATCTATGAAATCATAATTTCAAATTAAATTTCTAAAGAATATTTGTTTATTTTTAACATTTCAGTATTTACACCTGAAGATCTCTTAAGAGCAACTTTACCAGTTCTGGCGATTTCAAGAATTCCGTATGGTTCAAGTAGCTTTTCTAAAGCGACTAATTTTCCTGGGTCTCCTACTACTTCAAGAGTTAAAGCAATATCAGAAACGTCTACTACTTTTGCTCTAAATATCTGAACGATATCCAAAATATTACTTCTGGTATCTTCTTTAGATGAGACTTTGAGAAGCATTAATTCTCTCTCAACAGCAGCAAGATTAGTAAAGTCTACTACTCCAAGAACGTTAAAAAGTTTATTAAGTTGCTTTGTCATTTGTTGAAGGGTTGCATTGTCTCCTTCTACCACCATTGTTAATCTAGAAATTCCTTTAGATTCTGCAGGTCCAACAGCAAGACTATCGATATTAAAACCTCTTCTAGCAAAAAGACCTGAGATTCTACTCAATGCACCTGATTCATCTTCAACAAGAACTGATAATGTGTGTTTCATATTTTAAATGTTTTTTAAATCTCTAATCCATGCATGGGAAATTTTATTAAATAATGAAGGATCTTCATCATGAACACAATGGCCTGAATTTGGTATTATTTTTAATTCTACCCATCTATGGAAATTTGCAATCTTTTTTCCAAGAAATAAAGGTATGAAATTATCTTTTTCACCCCATAACAGTAAAAAAGGGACTTTTTTTGAATGACTAAGTTGTTCCAAAAGATAAGGGGCTTTTAACTTGTTTCCTCTTGTTGACATACCAATACACATAGCTCTTAGTGATCTTGCCGCGGTCTTTCTAAGTACTGGTTTGGTTATAATATTAATTAATTCTTGATCGATATTATCTTTTTTAAAGTAGGCAGAATTTAATCCTAATCTAATTATTCCAAGTTTATTTATTAAAAATAGAATTAACTCTAGGGGAAATATTTTGAAAAACATTTTTATAAATTTGAATTTAAAATTTTCAGATATCGAATTAAGTTTTGATTCCTTTTTATTTATTAAAAGCGGATCAGGTAATGGTGATGCAATAACAGATAATATTTCATTTTTTAAATAAACTGCGCATGTTAAAGCTACTAAAGAACCTAAGGAATTGCCTATTAAAACTATTTTTTTAGAAGTCTTTGGTCTAATTACTTGTTGAATAAAATCATTAACTTGATTACACCAAATTCCATTATCTAATTTCCCAATTTCTCTTATTCCTGGTTGAGCTGAGTTCCCAAATCCAATTAAATCTAATGAATAAACGCTATATCCTTTTTTTGCAAAGAAGTTTGAATTGTTTCTCCAATGTTTACTACTTGCTCCAAACCCATGAAGAAGGATTATAGGATGACTATTTTCTTGCCCTTTAACATTCCAAAAGATTTTGAATCCATTCCAGTTCCAGTACATGGATTCATTTTCTTCGTCTGATTTGTAGGTAGAATTCATATTAGTTAATCATTATCTCCCTATTAAATAATTTAAAGATATTTGCATTAATTATTTTTTCAACAAAAAAATGCAAACAAGAGTTAAATTATAGTAATTGATTAAGTTTTCTATGGCTAAAGAAATTTTTAGTATTGCAGCTGTCTTTTGGATATTAATACCAATTGGATTGGTTGGGGGTGCATTATTATTAAAATTTCAAGGAGATTAAATCTCACGAATACTATAGAAAGTGAGTTAATCTCGACTGATTAAGTACATCCTTAGGTATGAAGATTCTCTTAGTAGGTGCAACTGGAACTCTTGGAAGGCAGATAGCAAAACAGGCTATTGAAAATGGTCATGAAGTTAGATGTTTTGTTAGAAATCCAAGGAAGGCTTCTTTCCTCCAAGAATGGGGCTGTGAACTTACAAAAGGAAATTTACTTATCCCTGGGGATATTGATTATGCATTACAAGATATTGAAGTAGTCATTGATAGCGCTACTGGTAGACCTGAAGATTCAAAGAGTATTTACGAGACAGACTGGGATGGAAAACTTAATCTTTTTAACGCTTGTGAGTCTAAAAAAATAAAAAGAGTTATTTTCCTCTCAATTTTACTAACTGAAAAGTTTAGAAATGTTCCATTAATGGATGTTAAATATTGTACTGAAAAACTTCTGGAAAAATCTAACTTCGACTATACAATTTTTAAGTGTGCTGCATTTATGCAAGGAGTTATTAGTCAATTTGCTATTCCAGTGTTAGATAGTCAAGCTGTTTGGGTGAGTGGGGCTCCTACTAAAATCGCATATATGAATACTCAAGATATGGCACGAATTATTGTATCTTCAATAAACAATTCTAAGTCTTATAAGCTTTCGCTCCCTTTAGTCGGACCAAAGTCCTGGGACTCAGATGAAGTGATTTCTTTATGCGAAAAATATAGTAATAAAAAAGCAAAGATCTTTAGAGTTTCTCCTTTTTTGATAAAAGTCACTCAGAGCGTGGTCTCCTTCTTTCAAGATGCATTAAATGTTTCTGAGAGATTGGCCTTCGCAGAAGTTACCAGTAGTGGAATTTCATTAGATTCTGATATGAGTAATACTTATGAGATATTGGATCTTAAGAAAGAAGATACAACCTCTTTAGAAAACTATATTAAAGAGTATTACCAGCAAATTATAAAAAGACTTAAAGAAATGGAAGCTGATCTAAATATCGAAGAAAAAAAGAGACTCCCATTTTAATGTTGCATTAAACGAGTAATATAGTATATTTGTACTAATATTAATTTCTGTAATGTCAATCTCTAAATCTAAAAATCTGGAACGTAAATTAAATAATATTGCTCAAGAGGCAACTTATGAGTTAAATAATGTTTGTGGATCATCATTATGGGAGAGTTTAGGATTCACCTTTTTTGATCAACTAGAGACTCCTGAAAAGATTGCAAAGGCAAATTTTTATTATGGACAATTACAAATAATTAACGAAATTAAATTTTTTATATAAACCTCAACTTTGGAATTATTTTTATTGAGATGACTTATTTAACTTAAGATAAATTTTGTTTATTCTTTTCTGATAATATAAAACTAGAAAATATGTTATTTAATGATCGAAACTTCCGGTGTAATAGAAAAAGAACAAGGTAATGGTTTTTATTTGGTTACTTTAGAACAGCCTGAAGGTCATCAATGTTTATGCAGGGCAGCCGGTAAATTAACTAAATTCAGAATTAAATTGTTAGCAGGAGACAAAGTACTAGTAGAAATTAGTCCCTATGATCTAACTAGAGGTAGAATTACTTATCGTGAGAGAAATGCAGGCGGTGGAGGGCCAAGATCTGGGAATCCCAAAAATAATATTAAAAAGAAATAATTAATTAGTAATTATTAATTATTAATTTAAATAATGTTTTGTATGGCTTTTTTGAATTCACTTCGTTGTTTAACACCTTGCCATTGTTTTTTAAGTAATTTGTCTTTAAATAATTGAATTGTAGGGGTGCCGTTTATTCCTGCTTGTTTAGCGATTTCTTGATCTTTATCAATATCAATTTCTATACCTTGTACGGCTCCATTAAATTCGTTGATCACTCTTTTAAGTTGAGGCTTTAATACATGGCAAGGTCCACAGCTCGGAGAGCTGAATATAACTAAAATTGGTCTATTACTTTCATGATAAAGCTTCCTTAAGGCATAACTCCCTTTTTGCCATTTAGAGTTTAAATCGAAAGTATCTTCATTTACCTCCTCTTCATTGAAACTTGAAGAAGAAGGTATTTTTTTTGGTTCAGTTGTTTCTCTTGTAATTGTTTTCGATATATTTTTCTCAGCCAGCCATCTTTCAGCAGCTAATGCTGCCATACAGCCTGTACCCGCAGCCGTAACTCCTTGCCTCCACTCTGAGTCGACAACATCACCAGCAGCAAAAATCCCTTCAACTGAAGTTTCAGGTCTACCTGATTCACAGGCAATGTATCCTTTTTTGTCTAATTCGATTTTGTTGTTTAAAAACTTTGTATTTGGAGTATGCCCAATAGCATAAAAAAGTCCTTTCACTTTTATTTCAACGGAGCCTTTTTGCGAGTTGGTCGCTTCAATGTTTTCAAGCCAATCAGTGCCATTGGCTTTCTCTACTTTTGTATTCCAATGGATTTCGATCTTTGAATTAGCTTTTACTCTATCTGCCATTGCTGCACTAGCTCTTAATTTTTCAGATCTAACAAGTAAGTGCACCTTGCTGCCATATTTTGTTAAGTATGCAGCTTCTTCGCATGCGGAATCTCCGCCTCCAATAACTGCTAATTCTTCATCTCTAAACTGTGGTGTCGCGCCGTCACAAATTGCACAAGCGCTTATCCCTTTGCTCCAAAATTTATCTTCATTTATAACTCCTAATCTATTAGCACTTGCACCAGTTGCAATAATAATTGAATTTGATTTGATAACACCTTCTAAAGTTTTAATTTCGAAAGGAATTTTATTGGTGTTAATTGAGATTACATCGCTTTCATATAAGTTAGTTCCCCATCTCTCAGCTTGCGCTTTCATTAAATCCATTAATTCAGGCCCCAATACTCCATCTGGAAATCCGGGATAGTTTTCAACAAAAGTAGTTGTCATTAATTGACCCCCGGGAATCCCCCCAGAATTAAAACCTGTTACCAAAAGAGGTTGAAGATTTGCACGGGCTGCATATATTGCAGCTGTATAACCTGCTGGACCAGAACCTATAATTACTATGTTTTCAACGTTATCTTCTTGTATTGATTTTTCCATTTTTATATTGATTCATATCCAATATTAAACAATTGCCGATAATTATGAAGGTCGGGTTTCACTCGATTAATTTCTCATTTACTTTTTGATCTAATAATTCTTTTAACTCATTAGGGAAATTCAGAACGGAATTTCTTAGTTTTTCATTTCCTTCACCAATATGCAATATCCATTCTCTGAATTCCTCAGCTATTGCGTAACTATCTTCATATTTTTCTTGCATATCCATAAAGGAAATTCTATTGGTAGCCCAACAAGTTGCGACATCAATCCTTCTTCTTAAAAAATTAGACATTTTCAACTACGAATTGACTATAGGTAAGCATAATAATCGCCTAACCTATTGTCTAATAAGTTACAACTTTGTACTTTCAAACAATAATTTAATGATTAGTTAATATTTGGCCTTGTATTTATAATAAATATAAAAAAAATATAAAGAATTCTACTTAAACAGCTTCTGTATGATTCACTAACAACCTTTCTACTTCTTCAAAACCTTCTTTCGCTGAATTAATTGCAAGTTCCTCGCTGACTTTTTCTTCTGAAACTAATTTTGAGGAAATTTTTCTTAAAAGAGTTTCTTTTTTTTCTCTTAATGAAATAACTATTTCTTCTTCAATAATAGACTTTATAGCTTTAGAAATTATTTTCTTATCATTCGCTTCTTCAAATGTACCCTGGACTAATTCCTGTATAAATAATCTATGTACTTCACTGCTTCTAAGGAAACTTTCAGTAGCATTTATGATTCCTTCGACAAGAGCTTCATCAGGTTCTGAATCATTTTCTGCTAGTTTGAATTCCCAATCTAAGTGTCTTCTTTGCCAACCTGATGAATGAAGACTAGGCATTACTGTTTGAGAATAGGTGTCAACTGACATTTCATAGATTCTTTCAGCTAGTTTTTCACACCAGTCTTTCCCATGCTTTTCTAGGTTTCTTTGCATAGTTTGTCTGGGAACAGCATGGCCGCCATGATGACTATGACAAACTCCATCTGGGCATTCGATAGCTTTTATGCTCATTAGATTTCTTATACTTATATATTTTTCATAGCCATGATTAAAAAAAAAGAAAATATATTTTTAACAAAACTCAAACTCCAAGACTTTTGACTTTATTCAAATTATCTTTAATATGTCTAAAAAATATTATAAATTGGCAAAGATACTTATTCCTATCGAAACAGCCTCTGGTGAGAGAAGAGTTTCAGCTACTCCTGGAGCAGTAAAAAAATTAAAAAGCCTTGGCTGTGAAGTTTTCATAGAAAGTTCAGCAGGAGAACTATCAGGGTTTAATGACACTTTATACAAAGACTCTGGTGGGGAAATTGTTAGTGAATCTAATATAAATATTTGGGAAAAGGTTGATATTGTATTTTGCGTTCAAATCCCTTCTGAATCGAATTTAGGCCATTTAAAAAAAGGAGCTATTCTACTAGGCCTTTTAGATCCATATGCTAATGAAAAACTTAAAAAAACTATAACAAGTAAAAAGATCTCTGCTTTATCAATGGAATTGCTTCCAAGGATTAGTAGAGCACAATCATCTGATGTCCTTTCCTCTCAAGCCAATATCGCAGGATATAAAGCAGTTCTTTTAGCGGCGAGCGAACTTGATAGATATTTCCCGATGCTGATGACTGCTGCGGGAACGGTGCAGCCAGCTAAAGTGGTTGTTCTTGGGGGAGGAGTTGCAGGATTGCAAGCAGTTGCCACGGCAAAAAGACTTGGAGCTATCGTTTTTGTTTCAGATATCAGACCAGCGGTAAAAGAACAAGTTGAGTCTCTAGGAGCAAGATTTATAGAACTTCCTGAAATTGATGAAAAACCAAATGAATCTGGTGGTTACGCAAAAGCTGTTACTCCTGAATTTCTTGCTAAACAAAAAGCTACCTTAACTAAATATTTATCTGAAGCTGATGTTGCTATCTGTACTGCACAAGTCTTAGGCAAAAAAGCACCAGTTTTAATAGATTCTCATATGATTGAAAAAATGAGGCCTGGATCAGTAGTAATTGATTTGGCAGTATCTCAAGGGGGTAATTGTGAAGGGACAAAATCTAATGAAACTATTATTCGTAACGGCGTAAAGCTTATAGGGGCTGGTGAGTTGCCATCATCCGTTCCATATGATGCAAGTACGCTTTATGCTAAGAACCTAACATCGTTGATTACACCTTTCATAAAAGATGGTCTAATTAATTTAGACAAAGAGGATGAATTAATCTCTGGATGTTTGTTAAGTGATGAAGGAGTTATCCTTCAAAATAAAGTTTTTGAAAATTGAGGTTTAATTAAATTATGAATTTTGATAGTCTTCTCTGGGTTTTATTGCTTGGAAGTTTGTTGGGTTTGGAGTTGATTGGAAAAGTCCCTCCAACGCTTCATACACCATTAATGAGCGGAGCAAATGCCATCTCAGGCATAACAATGTTGGCAGCATTAACTGCAATTATAAAAGCAGAGCCAAATAGTCCACTATTAATAATTGGATCAATATCTCTTGGATTTGCTCTTTTCAACGTTGTAGGTGGTTTTTTTGTTACGGACAGAATGCTAGCCATGTTTAGTCGTAAACCTTCACCAAAAAATAAATAATATATAAAATGAATCTTCCTGATATTATTAAATTCGTCATAGACCTTCTGGCTGTTCTGCTATTAGCGCTGGGAATAAAGGGCTTATCAAAAGTTAGGTCTGCTAGAGAAGCTAATATATTAGCGGCATTTGCGATGTTGCTTTCTGTAATAGGTTTACTTGCTTACTATTTAGGGACTTCAGGAATTTCTAACCAATCTTGGGCATGGATAATTATTGGTTCTTTAGTAGGAAGTTTGTTGGGAACTTTACTTGCTAAAAAAGTTCCAATGACATCAATGCCAGAGACTGTTGCCTTATTTAATGGTTTTGGTGGAATGTCCTCTTTATTAGTAGCTATTGGTGCCTTTTTATTCCCTTTTAATGAAGGATCGAAAGCAGCCTCGATAGAACCTTTTATCAATGATGTTTCAATCTCAGTTTCAATATTTGTTGGTGCCATTACTTTTTCCGGTTCTATCGTGGCGATGGCAAAATTACAAGGTTGGCTATCTACTCCAGGATGGACTCAGGTTAAAGCTAGACATTTTGTAAACATTGTTTTTGGAGTAACTTCACTATTAGCTTTTATATACCTAATAAGTGGAAATATTAGTTCTGTTTGGCTATTAGTTATAGCCTCTACTCTTTTGGGTATTGGTGTTTCGTTGCCAATTGGGGGAGCAGATATGCCTGTTGTTATATCTCTTTTGAATAGCTATTCAGGGATTGCAGCAGCTGCAGCAGGTTTTGTTGTTGATAGCCAGCTTTTGATTGTAGCCGGTGCAATGGTAGGAGCGGCTGGTTTGATTTTAACTCAGGTAATGTGCAAAGGAATGAATAGGTCTCTAGTCTCTGTTCTCTTTGGAGGATCTTTATCTTCTCAAAGTACTACATCTTCTGGATCAGGGGAATATACAAATATCACTTCTTGTAGTGTTGAAGAATGTGCATTAACTTTAGAGGCAGCTAATAGGGTAATAGTAGTTCCTGGCTATGGTCTTGCCGTGGCTCAAGCTCAACATACTTTAAGGGAAGTGACAAAAAAACTAGAGCAAAATGGTATTGAAGTTGTTTACGCAATTCATCCTGTAGCAGGGAGGATGCCTGGACATATGAATGTACTTTTAGCAGAAGCAGATGTTCCTTACGAACAACTTAAAGAGATGGACGTTGTAAATCCTGATTTTCCTGCAACGGATGTTGTTTTAGTTTTAGGAGCAAATGATGTGGTTAATCCTCAAGCTAAAAATGATAGCTCTTCACCTTTATATGGCATGCCAGTTCTTGATGTGCAGGAAGCAAGAACAGTATTTGTAATTAAACGTGGTATGAGTGCAGGTTACTCCGGAATAAAAAATGATTTATTTGATCTGCCAAATACCTCAATGGTATTTGGTGATGCAAAAAAGGTACTTAATGATTTGATTGGAGAATTAAAGGATCTTGGTGTTGGGGAGAAATAATAGTATATCTTTTGGTTTTTCAGATTACTTAAAAAATAAGCCATTTCGAGAAGTCTTACCTTGGATAGGTGGAGACTTACAAACTTTGAGAGATACTTTTGTTATTGATTTTGGTAAATCAAAAAAAAATAAAAAAATATTCTTTCCGATTAATAAAATTCTTTC
>QCMG01000009.1 GCA_003213955.1 Prochlorococcus sp. AG-418-M08 | reverse complement strand
TCTTTCTAAAATTATGTTCATATAGTCAATTTATTTCAATGACAAATATAAACCTAATTTATTATTTAATTGCGGGTACTGCTTTTGGCGCATTAGCTCTGAAGACAGGTATTCCCGCTGCTCCGCTAGCAGGAGCATTAATAGGAGCAAGTCTTTTAAGTATAAGTGGAAAAATTGAAGCTGCTCAATGGCCAAACGGCACAAGAACCTTATTAGAAATCGGAATTGGAACTGTTATAGGGACTAGCCTTACAAAAAACTCCTTAGTTGAATTACAAGCTTTGTGGAAGCCTGCAATTCTTATAACTTTTACACTAGTATTAACGGGATTGGCTATTGGTTTGTGGACAAGCAGATTACTTAAAGTTGACATAATAACTACCATTCTTGGCGCAGCCCCAGGAGGAATAAGTGGAATGAGTCTTGTTGGCTCTGAATATGGAGTAGGACCAGCAGTTGCAACTCTGCATGCAGTTAGATTAATTACGGTCCTTTTAATACTGCCTTTAATTGTAAAAATGCTTAACTTATTTGGAGTCATTAAATCTTAAGAATCTCTAGACATAATCTAAATAAAAGATATTTTTTATATAGAAAGTAAAAATCTAATGAAAAGATACAAATCAAAAAAATTACTTATTCCTATTATTGCAATATTGGCTCCAACAGTATTATTCATTTCTGAAGCAAAGGCAGGTTCTTTCGGTGCTGAAATATTTTGCACCATGAGAGACGGTGGAAATGATCATGAAAGCAGTTGGGAAGCTGCTTATAGCTATATTAAAAGACAAAAAGGAGGACTTTTTAAGACCTCTCCAAATCAAGCTGCTGCACAAATAGTTGAGACAGTTGTAAGAGAGAGAGAGGAATTTTCTTATTGTATTGAATATTTAGATCAACTTTATCCTGACAGAAAATTACAACGAGAAAATAATAGAAAAGAAAAAAAGAGAAAACAAGAAGAACTTTTAAAAGAAAAGAGAGATAAAAAATACTCGGAAGAAACATTTGATAGATATAGCTATTAATTTAAAAAAGTATAATTAATAACATTTATAAGATAAATTAAATATTATTTTTTAAGTATAATTAAATACATAAAATATATTTTTTTAAGAAAATTTAATCTAAAAAATAATAAAAAAAGCTATTGACATTTATGATTAATTCGCCAAGATTATATGTAATTAAATAATCTGAATGCACATGAATGATGCAATCTTCTTAGAAGATTTATGCCCTAAATTCAGATTCAGACAATGGCGAAAATCAATTCATAGATTTACAGGAAAAAGTTGTATATATTGTGGAAAACCATCAGAATCAATTGACCATGTACTTCCTAGGAGCCAAGGGGGATTAAGTACAACAGAAAATTGTGTTCCAGCTTGTCTATCATGTAATGGAGATAAATCAGACAATAATGCATTGTATTGGTATCGAAAACAAAAATTTTATGACCCTCGAAGAGCAATGGCAATTCGAGCATGGTTAGATGGCGATTTAAGATTAGCTATTAAATTATTACAATGGGCTAACCCAAGATTTAAGAATAAAAAAAGTCAAAACTATAAAATAGTTGATAATCATTATCACGCAGCTTGATCACCAAACAATACATGCCGTAGTAGGGTGATATTTTTCACATAAAAATTCAGAATTTTTTGGTGATTCAGGAAATATTAAAAATGCGCAAATCGAGAGAATTATTAGAAATGATTTTTGATAGACTTTAAAATCTAAACCAAATTTTGAATTAATCGATTTTTCTTTTATTTTATAAATCGAATTCTCATAACTAACTCTCTTGAGGTTTAGCTCAGAATGATTTAAGGTTTGCATTTTCTTTATAATACATATGTACTAGTTATAAACCTATATGATTAATTTAGCAAGCCCATTAACAGTTAAAAATAAATTCGTGATCTTTGGCGGTGGTTTTAGCGGAGACTTTTTCGCTAAATCAATAAGAAAATTAGGCTGTACTGCATTAACAAGTTCTCGATCAGTAAATAATGACCCCAACAGTTTTGTTTTTAACACTGAAAAAAACTTATTACCTGAAGATTCAATCCTTGACGATGTTACACATATTCTAAGTTGTATACCGCCAGACAAGAATGGTAAAGATCCAGTATTGAAAAGCCTGAAAGATAAAATAAAAAATCTATCACTTAAGTGGGTTGGATATTTATCTACAACTGGAGTATATGGGAATACTCATGGTGCTTGGGTCTCTGAAAAAGATCAACCCAATCCTTTGCAAGAAAGAAGTCAAAGAAGATTAAACTGTGAAAAAGAATGGATTAATTCAAATTTACCAATTCAAATTTTCAGATTACCGGGTATTTATGGACCAGGAAGATCAACTTTAGAGGCTATTACTAATAAAAAGATAAAAGTAATCCATAAAGATAATCAAGTTTTTTCAAGAATACATGTCGCTGATATCGCAAATGCAATAATCTACTTAATTCAGAATAAAAATAAGTATGACTTTCATCAAATAATTAATATCGCTGATGATGAACCGTGCTCACAGATTGAAGTTATAAGATATAGCTGCAAATTGCTTGGATTAAAGATGCCTAAAAAAATATTATTTGAAGAAGCTAAAAAAGACTTATCTCCAATAGCTCAATCATTTTGGTTAGAAAATAGAAGAGTCTCCAATGAATTATTATGTAAAAAATTAGGATATAAATTAATTTATAAAAATTATCAAGCCGGCTTAAATAACTGTTTGATTAATATTAGATAAAAAATATTAATTTTCATTTTATTAAATAAATTAAAATGAAATCAATTTTTTAAAGAAGATGAAAACTTTAATTCTTAACTAAAAAATTTTATTATGAGGAATCAAAATTTTAATATCGATAATAAATTTAAAGTCATTATTAGTGTTGGTGATGATTCAGGTATAGGACCTGAAATTATTTTAAAAGCTCTTTGTTCAAAAGAAATTCCAAATGATATTGATATTTTAATTGTCGGATCAAAAATTAACTTAGAAAATACATATAAAAATCTTAAATCTTTAGGAATAAACGATATTGTCAATCCAAGTAACTACAAAATATATGATATTAAAATTCCTCTTGAAAACAATAATCCCAGAAAAAATAACGGGAATGCGAGCTTTATTTATTTAAAAAAAGCTATAGATATTGTACAAAAGTATCCAAATGCAGCTTTAGTTACTGGACCTATATGTAAAAAGTCATGGGCTTTAGCAGGTCACAATTATTCTGGTCAAACAGAATTATTGGCAGAATCTTGTCAAGCAAATAATGTTGGGATGTTATTTACCGCTAAATCACCAATTACAAATTGGCGATTTAATACTTTATTAGCGACTACCCATATACCACTATGCGAAGTACCAAAAGAATTATCACCAAAACTAATTCATGCAAAATTAGATTTACTCGCAGAATTTTGCAAAAATTATGTTAATAAACCTATTCTCAAGGTTGCTGGATTAAATCCTCATGCTGGTGAGGAAGGAATATTAGGTAATGAAGAAAAAGATTGGATCAATAATGCGATCAAAAGTTGGATCAAACAAAATAAGGAAGTTAAATTATTAGGGCCAATTTCTCCAGATACTTGCTGGAATTCATCAGCTAATGCATGGAGAGAAAAAACAGCTCCAAAACATGATGGAATTCTTGCTATGTATCATGATCAAGGATTAATTCCAATTAAGGTTATTGCTCTTAATTATTCAGTTAATACAACCTTAGGTTTACCTTTTATAAGAACATCTCCAGATCATGGAACTGGATTTGATATTGCAGGCAAAGGTATAGCACAATCTCAAAGCATGATTGAAGCAATAAAAACAGCTATTGATTTAACAAAAGAATCAAGACTGTTTAACGCGCATTAATACTTGTCCAAACTCAACTGGTGTTCCATTATCAACAAGTATTTCTACAATTTCCGCATTAAACTCTGATTCAATTTCGTTCATTAGCTTCATAGCTTCAAGTATGCAAATCGTTTGGCCGACTTTTATTTTACTTCCTAACTCCACGAAAGGATCCTCTCCTGGGGCTGCAGCTCTGTAAAATGTTCCTACCATAGGAGAAGTAATTTCAACGAGATCAGAGCGCCCTGGGGGGGCCACCTGAGAAACTTCCGAGTTAGCATTTAATGAAATATTATCAGTCGAGGTTATCTGGGCAGAAGTTATTTGCTTTTCTACGGAATTATTTGTTATTGAATTATTAATTAAATCTTTCTTATCAAAAAGATTTCTTTTTATCTCAAGTTTGAAATCTTCCCCTTCCAGAAAAAATTCTTGTATGTCACTTGTAGAAATTTTTTCTATTAAGCGATCTAGGTCATCATGATCTAATTTCATAGCCATTAGTTTTCACGTCCAAGATAACTATCGTTACGGGTATCAACCCTAATTATTTCTCCAGGAGAAATAAACAAAGGAACCATAACTTGAGCACCTGTTTCTAGGATAGCTGGTTTAGTACCCCCGCTTGCTGTATCCCCCTTAACACCAGGATCTGTTTCTGTAACTTTTAAAGAAATAGAAATAGGTAGTTCAACTTCCAAGACTGTATCTTTATAAAAAATCACATTAACCTCCATACCTTCCTTTAAATATTTTGAACCTCTGCCTATTTGATCAGAGGAAAGTCTTGTTTCTTCAAAACTAGTCATATCCATAAAAACATAATCACCTGACTCCACATAAGTATGTTGCAAGTTAGACTTTTCTAGGATAGCTTGTTGTACTGATTCTCCAGCTCGAAAAGTTTTTTCGACTACATTGCCGTTTCGAACTGATTTTAGTTTTGTTCGAACAAATGCAGAACCTTTACCAGGCTTTACATGTAGAAATTCTACAACACGCCAAACTTGTCCATCTATCTCGATAGTGGTACCTGTGCGAAAATCGTTACTGGAAATCATTCCTGTATTACATATCCAAGGATCATAAACCTGTAAGAGTGCTATGCAAAACTTCTTATCAAATCAGAACAAACTTTATTTGATTTTTATATTAATTTTAATACAAGTTTTCTTCTTAAAACCAGCCCAAGTATTAGCTGATTTGCCTACCGGAAATGCCGTAAAAGACCCCAATGCAATCCTCAGAAATGCTCTCCCCATCAAGCAAGTTGAACTACAAGAAATTCAACATAAATTAGAAGAAACTAGTGATCTTGTGAGAGGAGGGAGATGGCCAGCTCTTTCTAAAACTGTTACAAAATGTCAATCTTTACTAAAAAAATATAAAAATCAAATTATTGAAGAATTACCAAGTGAAAAACAAAAAATAGCAGAATCAACATTTTTAGATCTTAAAAATGATTTTGATAGTCTTCAAGATCAAGCAAAATCAAAAGATAAATACTCATTCATCTCAACTAGAAAAGAGGCCCTAGATAAAATAGGAGGTTTAGAAGAATATTTTTTACCTACTGAATTTCCTTACTATATTCCAAGCGAATTTGATAATCTTCCTAGATTACTTGGGAGAGCTAAAGTCAACATAAAAACTTCTAAGGGAGAAATGAAAGCCATAATAGATGGATTTAATGCACCTCTTACTGCTGGTGCATTTATAGACTTATCTTCAAAAAATTTTTATGACAACTTACCGATTAATAGAGCAGAAGAATTTTTTGTTCTTCAAACTGGTGATCCCTTAGGTGATGAAATCGGATACATAGATCCTGAAACCAATTTAGAAAGACATGTCCCTTTAGAGATAAGAATCCCTGAAGAAAGTGAAACTTTCTATAATCAAACCTTTGAAGAATTAGGCCTTTATACAGAAACTCCAACTTTACCATTTGCGACACTTGGGACCTTAGGGTGGTCGCATTCAAGTACTGAAGTTGATGATGGATCATCTCAATTTTTCTTTTTTTATATGAAGCAGAACTTAATCCAGCTGGCAGAAATCTAATTGATGGAAGGAATGCTGCATTTGGTTATGTCATAGAAGGTTTTGAAGTTTTAGAAGAACTCACAAAAGACGACACAATTATCTCTATTGATGTGCTTAACGGAATAGATAATCTTAAATTAAATGCATAAAGAATCATTAGAAGATATTGGCGAGAAGGAATTAATAAAAAGGCTTGCCGAATTTATGCCTAGTAATCAAATTTCTGATGATTGTGCATTTATTAAAACTGCAAATAAAAACCTTTTAATGAATACTGATTCATTAGTTGAAAATGTCCACTTTAGTAAAGAGACGATTTCTATCAAAGACTTAGGATGGAAAGCTGTAGCTAGTAATATGTCTGACTTAATTTCAAGTGGTTGCGACAAAATCATAGGGGTTAATATTGGTTTGGTAGTTCCACCTAATACAGATTGGACTTGGATTAAAGATTTATATAAAGGCATAAATCTAGCTTTGGAACATTTTGGAGGCTCAATTCTTGGAGGAGATTGCTCTGTAGGAAAAGAGAAAGTAATTTCGATGACTGCTATTGGCCAACAAGGAGAAATAAAATTGAGACGAAATTCTTGCAGACCAGAGGAAGTTATTATGACAACTGGTCCCCATGGTCTTAGTAAATTAGGATTAATGATAAAAAGTAAAAAGATTTTTGATAGCAATATTCATTTAACACAAACATTAATAGATCAATCCTTACAGCAATTTTGCAAACCAAAACTACATACTAAATTTCTCAAAACAGTACTAAAAGCTCGTCATAATAAAAGTATTGAAAAAATTGGGTGTACTGATAGTAGTGACGGTTTATTTCAAGCATTATTAGATTTATCAATTGAAAGTAATTACAAAGCAGTTATTGATTATACAAAAGTTCCTAGACACATAGATTGGCCTCAAGGAGATGAATGGGATAAATATTATTTTTTTGGAGGAGAAGATTATGAGCTAGTTTTTTCTCTGCCTAGAAAATGGGCAAAGAATCTTATAAGTTTAGACAATAGTATTACTGAGATAGGATATTTTTGTGAGGGAAGTCCCGCTGTTGAATTTAAAAATCTCAAAAATGATAAATTTTTAAAATGTAAACCTTTTTCCCACTTTTAATTATTCCCAGTTTTTCGCAACTATTTCTGCTAAATCTACAACTCTTTGACTATAACCCCATTCATTATCGTACCAAGCAAGAACTTTTACGAGATTATCACCTATACACATTGTAAGATCGCTATCAACTATTGATGATTCATTTGTTCCTGCATAATCGCTTGAAACAAGAGGTTCATCACCATACTTAATAATTCCCTTCATTGATTCCAAAGAAGCTTCTTTCAGAGCATTATTGACTTGATCGCTAGTGACAGCTTTTGAAGATTCAAAAACAAAATCAACAGCAGAAACATTAGGAGTAGGTACTCTCATTGCTATACCTGTTAGTTTACCTTTCATCTCCGGATAAACTAGAGCAACTGCTTTAGCAGCTCCCGTTGAAGTAGGAACAATGTTTGTGGCTGCTGCTCTAGCTCTTCTTAAATCTCTATGACTATTATCTAATATACGTTGATCACCTGTATAACTATGGATTGTTGTCATCAATCCTTTATTAATACCAAAAGTTTGATCAAGAACTTTTACTACTGGTGCTAAACAGTTTGTAGTACAACTAGCATTGCTCAAAATATCGTAATCACTGTGTTTATACTGATCTGCGTTTACTCCTACAACATAAGTACCAACACCATCGCCTTTACCAGGAGCAGTAAGAATTACTTTTTTAGCTCCAACTTCAAGATGCTTACTTGCTCCTACGTCAGTATTGAAAACCCCAGTTGATTCGATAACCAAATCTACACCCCAATCTTTCCATGGTAAGTTCAAAGGATTTCTGTCAGAAAAACACTTAATAGTTTTATTATTAATCACAAAAGTGTCATCGGTATATTGAATGTCTACTCCATCCAATTGTCCTAATACTGAATCATATTTAAGCAGATGTGCGTTGGTTTTTGGATCTGAAGTTACATTAATACCAACTACTTCAATATTGGTATAAGCTCCTCTACTTAACCAACAACGCATAAAGTTTCGCCCAATTCTGCCAAACCCATTGATTGCAACACGCAAAGTCATAACTAAAAAATTTTCTAATGATTAACCTAAGTTGCTGATCATACAGAATTTTGTGCAATAACGTAAGTATTTTTGGATTTATTAAGCAAATAATTCTATTTTTGTATTAATTCGCCAGAATAAAATCAGATTTTTTGTTAAAAAAAAATACCAAATTTACGACTAAGAAGTTATGTTGATTTTAGAAAAAGATAACAATTGCATAAAAAACTATTACTAAAAGGACACTTTCACTTTATTGGAATTGGTGGTATTGGAATGTCTGCAATAGCAATTGCATTAATGAAAAAGGGATGCTCAGTTTCAGGCTCTGATTTAATAAAAAATAGAGAAACACAAAGGCTTCAAGAATTAGGTGCAACAATTTTTGCATCACAAACAAGAAAGAATATTGATTTAGTAAATTCAAAATTTCAAAATCAGAACATCAATATTGTCTTTAGCTCCGCAATAAGGGATGATAATGAAGAATTATCCTATTGCAAAAAACATAATTTTTTAATAAAGCATCGTTCAGAAATTCTTGCGATGATAATGAAATCTTATATATCTTTATCAATAGCAGGTAGCCATGGGAAAACTTCTACTAGTACTTTCCTTTCTACATTACTAGAGTTATGTACTCAAAATTCTTCATCAATAACTGGTGGAATAATCCCAATTTATAAATCAAATGCTCATATCGAAAATACAAAATTCTTAGTAACAGAGATTGATGAATCTGATGGGACAATAAACAATTACAATTCTGATATTGGAATAATTAGTAATATAGATTACGATCATTGTGACCATTTCTCAAATATTAATGAGTTACTATCTTCATTTAAAAAGTTTGCTTCGAACTCCAAAAAGTTATTAATTAATTACGATTGCGATATTATAAAAAATAATTTTTCTTCCAGTAACAAATGGTCCAATAAGGAAATTAATAATATTAATTATTCAATAATTCCAAATATCGTAAATAAGAATAATACTATTGGTAAATATTATGAAAAAGGATATTTCATTGATAATGTATGCATTCCAGTACCTGGATTACATAATCTTTCTAACATTACTGCTGCCATTGCAGCTTCTAGGATGATTGGAGTCAGTTTTAACGAAATTAAGAAAAATATTAAATATTTAGAATTACCAAAAAAAAGATTTGAATTTAGAGGCAAACTAGATGAAAGAATTATTTATGATGACTATGCTCATCACCCTAATGAGATTAAAGCAACACTTGATTTAGCAAGATTATTTATTAAAAGTAAGAATAGTCAGGATAAAGAAAAAAGTAGATTAGTTGCAATATTTCAACCTCATAGGTTTACCAGAGTAAAGCAATTTATAGATGAATTTGTCATAGAGCTTTCAAAAGCGGATGTTATTTATTTGACAAATATTTTTGGAGCTGGAGAACAAAATATTGAAAATATTAGTTCAAAATTAATTGCTGATCTCATATATCAAACTAATAAAAATGTTAGATTCCTAGAGAACAATTATGAAATTAAAGATAAATTTTTTGAATTAACCCAAAAAAATGATTTTATAGTAAATATGGGAGCTGGAGATTGTCATAACTTATGGTCAATTTTAACTAATAAAACTTAATTGATTAATGAAAAATATTAATTTCGAAAAAAAGATAAAGCTTTCTAACTATACAACAATAAAAGTTGGTGGATTTGCAGAATATTTTTCAAAACCAAAAAATACAGATGAATTCATAAATTTAATCGAATGGGCAAATGCAAATAATCAAAAATGCCGAATAATAGGCGCTGGGTCAAATTTATTAATAAACAATATCTTTTTAAAAGGATTAACTATATGTACAAAAAGAATGAACTCTATCAAACTTGACTCTAACAAAGGGATTGTCGAAGCAGAGGCTGGTGTTATGTTACCGACAATGTCTAACATGTTGGCAAAAAATGGCTTACAAGGAGGAGAATGGACTGTTGGAATTCCTGGAACAATAGGCGGCGCTATTTGTATGAATGCAGGAACTAGAAATTTATCAATAGCGAAAAATCTTTTATCGGTTCAAGCAATAGATACTCAAACCCTAAAAATCTATAAAATAAATAAAGATGATATAAATTTTAAGTATAGGTTCAGCCCTTTTCAACAAAATAACCTGCTAATAATAAGTGCCAGACTACTTTTCGAACCAAAAGGCAATATTGAAAAATTACTAGAAAATACAAAGAGAATTCTTAAAAAGAAAACTGAAACGCAACCATATGATTTACCAAGCTTTGGAAGCGTTTTTAAAAATCCAATTAATGCTTATGCAGGTAAATTAATTGAAGAATTAGGGCTAAAAGGTTTTAAAATAGGTGACGCAGAAATATCAACTATTCATGGGAATTTTATAGTAAACAATTCATCTGCAAATTCCCAAGATATTTTAGATTTAATAACAGTAATTCAACAAAAAGTACTACAAAAAAAAGGAATTTTTCTTCAACCTGAAGTAAGAATGATAGGTTTTGACTATCCTTAGTTAAAGAAACTTTTTATCAAATGGCAGGTTTTGGACTTCCAAATTTTGGACAATTAACAGAAGCTTTTAAAAAAGCTAAAGAAATTCAACAAAATGCCCAAAAATTACAAGATGAGCTTGAAAACATGGAAATTGAAGGTGCAAGTGATGATGAAATGATAAAAGTATGGATTAGCGGAAACCAGGTCCCTTTAAGAGTTGAGGTTAATGAAAAAATTTCTAATTCTAATAAAGAAGAAATAGAAAAAAATATTTTAGAAGCTATTCAGAGGGCTCATGAAAGTTCTACTACAACAATGAAAGAAAGAATGAATGACTTAACAGGTGGTCTAAATCTTAATCTCCCTGGATTAAATAATGATGATTCTTAGATGAGATAATCATTTCTTCATAAAAAGTATATCTTTCAAAATTTTTATTTAAATTACAACCCTCGTCATTTATATGCAGGCAATTACGGAACTTGCAATTAATTTCTCTATTTAGTATTTGTCTATGAATTTCCGGATATAAATTAGGCAATTCGCGAATGTCTATTTGAAGTTTTTGAATATTAAATCCAGGACTATCGACAATATAACTTTTACTTGACAAAGAAAATAGCTCAACATTTCTAGTAGTATTTTTTCCACGTTTTATTTTACTTGAAACTGGTGCAGTAGTATTATTGAGATCCGGAATTATTTTATTTAATAAAGTAGTTTTACCAACACCAGACGGGCCCATAAATATTGAGCATTTTTTTTTCTTTAACTGAGTCAAAAATATTTTAAAATTATCTAAATTATTTAAATCTAAAGTTATTGGTTTATAACCCCACTTTTTAAATTTATCAATTAAAAAAAGTCTTTTTTGTTCTGTTATTAAATCGCATTTAGTTAGTACTAATGAGACTTCTACTCCCATTTGTTCAGCAGATATTAAAAACTTATTTACTTGAGACAAATTTAATTTCGGTTCTTCGACAGAACAAATTACATATATATTTGAAATATTAGCGACAGATGGTCTTTCTAAAAGATTTTTTCTTTTTACTAAACTTTCTATTATTGCCGTTTTGCTTTTCAAATCAATTTGATTAATGATCACTTCATCTCCAACAAAAACAAATTGATTTCTAAAATTTACAGACTTCCTGATTTTGCATAAAAATTTATTCTTACTCTCAGATATTTCAGTCTTATATAGTTCAACCAGATAAAATTCATTAAATTTTTTTGTAACAAGACCTTTACATTTTTTATCAACTTTCATAAACAATTTTGAACTTTATTGTTTTTTGACCTTCTTCGATTGTTTTAAAAAAAAACTTCATTTCTTTTAAAGCTCTTTTAACCATTATTTCTGGTTCTCCTTTGTCTAGATGAACTATCAAAGTTTCATCTGGCGATAGTTTTTCTAGGGCTAATTTGCATTTCACTACGTTCAAAGGGCATGGAATCGACTGTAAATCTAAAAACTTTAAAACTTCTTTCAAGATTCTTTGCCAAATAATTTATTAAACAATCCACTATTAGAACTAGAATTCTGTTCAGAATATTTAGAAGCTAAATCTTCTAAAAGATTTCGCTCATCATCTGTTATTCGAGTTGGAAGTTTAACCTTTACTAAAACCTGATGATTACCCCTGGCGACAGGATTACCTAATCGAGGCACACCTTTATTTTCTAATGATAATGTACTGTTTGGCTGAGTACCACTTGGAATTTTTAGGTTAACCTTTCCATCAACGGTAATAATATTAACAGTGTCTCCAAGAATAGCTTGAAGATAGCTTACTGATATTTCGGAGAAAATATTAATACCATCCCTTTTAAGAATTGAATCATTTTTAACTTTTATAAAAACGTATAGATCTCCTGCAGGGCCACCTTTTAAACCTACGTTCCCCTCTCCAGCAACTCTCAATTTAGTTCCTGTATCAACTCCTGCAGGGATGTTAATTCGTAATTTTTTTCTAACTTGTTTAACACCATTACCACCACAACTTGCACATGGATCTGAAATGATTTGTCCAACCCCATTACAAGTTGGGCATTCTGCTACTTGCGTAAAATTACCAAAGGGAGTTCTTGTAGCTCTTCTAACCTGCCCATTTCCGCCACATGTTGTACATGTTGTAGGGCCTGTACCTTTTTTTGCCCCAGTGCCTCTACATACTTCACAAGTTTCTAAATGAGGTATCTTTATTTCTCTCTGTTGTCCAAAAATAGCATCTTTAAAATCAATATTTAAGTCGTACCTTAAATCATCGCCTTGTTGTGGACCTCTTCTTTGTGATCTAGATCCTTGTGAAGATTGTCCACCAAATCCATTAAAAAAAGTTTCAAATAAGTCTCCAAAACCACCCATATCACCCATGTCTGGCATTCCAGCCGCTCCTCCTATTCCAGCCTCACCAAACTGATCATATCTGGCTCTAGTTTCGGGGTCAGCTAATACCTCATAAGCCTTGCCTATCTCTTTGAATTTATCTTCAGCACCTGGATCTTTATTAACGTCAGGATGATATTGTCTTGCTAGTTTTCTATAAGCACTTTTTAAAGTATTAGCATCCGCATCTCTTGAAACACCAAGTATTTGATAAAAGTCGGCCATTAGATAATACTCAACTATTCATAAAAGGGTTTAGTTATTTTCAGAAATAGTGCTTTCTGAATCAATATCTTCCTCAACTTTATCCTTTTCTTCTGGTTCTTGTGAATTTTGTTGACCAGGACCCATGGAAACTTTAACTAATGCATGTCTTAAAACCTTGCCTTCTAAATGATATCCACGCTGTAATTCTTCAGTAATTATGTCCTCATTAAACTCTTCACTTGGTTCTCTTAAAACGGCTTCATGTAACTTGGGATCAAATTGTTGTGCAACTACTCTCATTGGAGAAACTCCTTGTTGTTTTAATACTTCCACTAATTGTTTATACAGTCCTTGATAATTTCTGTGCAGTGTTTGAGCCTCCTCACCTTCAGGCTTTAGTTGTTGTCTTGCCCTTTCAAAATTATCAACAATAGGCAATATCGCAGTTAAAGCTTTGGAAACAAGTTGTATTTTCAAATCATCTTGATCGCGAGACTGTCTTTTTCTGAAGTTATCGAAATCAGCAGCGATTCTTACATACTGACTTTTTAACGTTTCATGCTCTTTTTCCAGTTGCTCTAATCTTGCATCATTGTTTGTAATGGTATTTTTTAAATCTTCTGCATAATTATTTTCATCATCTTTCAAAGATGACTGTTTATCTTCGCCAACTTTATCTTCATTTACAGATGAATTTTCAGAAATATTGCTCTCTTCAGAAACACATTCTTCTTTCTTGTCTACATTATCTGATTGGTTTTCAATCATCACTTTAAAAATTTAATAAAACTATTGTGTATGAAAATGAAGCACAAAACAAGTTGCGGAAGGCCGCACTAATTAATTATTCAGGCATAAACCTCAATGCAAGACCATTATTACAATATCGTTTACCTGTTGGCATAGGACCATCATTAAAAACATGTCCTTGATGACCTCCACATCTAGAACAATGATATTCTGTTCTTGGGACAATTAACTTAAAATCAATCTTTGTTTCTATAGAACCTTGGATTGGATCCCAAAAACTCGGCCACCCAGTACCACTATCAAATTTTGTATCAGATGTGAAAAGAGCTTGATTACACCCTGCACAATAAAAAATTCCCTTCCTCTTCTCGTTATTTAATTGACTACTGAATGCTCTTTCAGTACCCTCTTCTCGCAGAATATAAAATGATTCAGGACTAAGTTTGTTTTTCCACTCTTCTTTTGATAAATTCCAGTCTTCCTCAGAAGCTAAAGATGAAGCTAATACTTTCTTAGGTTTAAAAATAAATTTCAAAAGTGACATGGCAGGAATTAAAATAAAAATTCTTCTGGATAAAAATTGATTCATATCTTCAATTATCTTAAATAGAGTTTAATGAAAAACCATATACCCAATAATATAAATAATTTACACAAAATAAGTGTAGCTCCAATGATGGATTGTACAGACAAACACTATAGGATGATAATTAGAAAAATAAGCTCTAAAGCTCTTTTATATACTGAAATGATAGTTGCCCAAAGTTTAATTTACAGTGCAAAAAAAGAAAAGTTTTTAGATTTTAATTCGGAAGAGCACCCATTATCAATTCAATTTGGTGGAGATGACCCAGTTATGTTAAAAGACGCCGCAAGAATGGCTCAAGATTGGGGATATGATGAAATTAACTTCAATGTAGGATGTCCAAGTCAAAGAGTTTGCTCCGGTAATTTTGGAGCTTCGCTTATGAAAGAACCTATTAAAGTAGCTAAGTGCATAGAGTCTTTGAAGAATAATTGTAGTTTACCCGTTACTATCAAACATAGAATTGGAGTAGATGAAGATGATAGTTTTGATAAATTGAATAGTTTCGTTAAAGAAGTTGCAAATGCTGGAGCAGATAGATTTACAGTACATGCGAGAAAAGCAATTTTAAAAGGCTTAAATCCCAAACAAAATAGAAGCATTCCACCACTAAGATATGATATGGTTCGTAGATTAAAAAAAAATAATCCTGAGCTACTTATAGAAATTAATGGAGGTTTTATAAATATCGATCAATGCATAAATGCACTGAATGATTTTGATGGTGTAATGATAGGGAGATCAGCTTATAAATATCCTTTAAGATGGTCAGAAATTGATCAAAAAATCTATGGAGAAAAAACTACAAGCAAAAAAGCTTCCGAGATTATATTTTCATTAATTCCTTATATTGAAAATCACTTAAAAAGTGGAGGTAAAACTTGGGATATTTGTAAACATCTTATAAATTTAGTTGAAGGTATTCCAAATGCAAAAATTTGGAGGAATGAAATTTCTACTAAATCAATTAAACAAGAATTAAGTATTGATAACTTAATCAAAAGTAGTTTAGAACTTCAAAAAGTGGGTTATTAATTCTCTTCTGGAGTGATTTCAGAATTACTTACTACACTTCTCTTTCTTCTACTTCTACCATTTTCAAATTCAGAGTTTTCGGATGAATTACCGAAACTTCTATCTTCCCAACCTTCTGCTCCAGAAGATTTATTAGCGTAAGAGGAAGAAGGTTCAGAATAACTACCACCATTTCCGCCACCATAATTACCGCCGCCATAATTACCGCCGCCGCCGTTACCTCTACCACCACCGTAGCCGCCTCTGCCGCCGCCACCTCCTCTACGTGGACCACCACCGCCTCTTGGTTCAGCTTTATTTATTCTTAAAGGTCTTCCCATGAGTTCAGTACCCTGTAAGCCATCAATAGCAGTTGATTCAATTGCTTCATCTGCCATCTCGACAAAAGCAAATCCTCTTTTTCTCCCTGTATCTCTTTCCAAAGGAAGGGAACAATTCATAACTTCACCGAAAGGTGTAAATAATTCTAAAATGTCTTCTCGCTCTGCGCGGAAAGGCAAATTACCAACAAAAATACTCACTTGAAACTAAACCTTAAAATAATAACCAAAAATAAACCACTAATTGATAATTGAGCAGTCTAAATACATTACTACACTATCCTACTTCAATACATAACATATTGTAGAAAATTAATTGATATTTACTTTTTCAATTTTTTCTTCCATTTAATTAACTCTAATTTTACTTGATCAAATCCTGTCCCACCTAAACTATTTCTAGACTTCACTACATTCATAGGATTAAGATTTTCGAAAATATCTTCTTTAAATTCACTATGAAATGCTTGAAATTCTTCCAAGTGTAAATCTTTAAATAAAATGTCTTTTGTTAAGCAATACTTAACAATATCACCAACTATTTGATAAGCCTTTCTAAAAGGAACTTTCTTACCTACTAAATAATCTGCCAAATCAGTCGCATTAGAAAAATCATTATTTACAGTGTCCATTAATTTTTCAATATTAAACTCTATTCCTTCATTTAATAATATTGTCATTGCTTTCAAGCATGCAGAAATAGTTTCTACCGTATCAAAAAGCGGCTCTTTATCTTCTTGAAAATCCTTATTGTATGAAAGAGGTATACCTTTTATGATTGTTAATAATGCCTGAAGATTTCCATAAACTCGGCCAGTTTTACCCCGTATTAGTTCTGGAACATCTGGGTTTTTCTTCTGAGGCATCAAGCTACTCCCAGTAGCACACTTATCTGTTAATTTTGCAAAAGAAAATTCATCAGTAACCCATAAAATTATTTCTTCTGAAATTCGACTTAAATGTGACATTATTAACGCAGATGTTGAAACAAATTCAATACAAAAATCTCTGTCGCTTACTGCATCAATACTATTTTGATAGATATTTTCAAATCCTAATTCTTGAGCAGTAAAGTATCTATCAATTTTAATTTTTGTTCCTGCTAGCGCAGCTGCACCCAAAGGCGAAGTATTGACCCTAACTCGAACTTCTTTAAGCCTTTCCCGATCCCTTTGAAACATTTCAATATATGCTAAAAGATGGTGGGCCAAAGATAATGGTTGTGCTCTTTGCATATGCGTATAACCAGGAATCAAAGTATAAATATTAGATTCTGCAATTAAAAATAAAGAGTTTTGTAAGTCTATAAGTAAATTATCAATAGTATCAATTTTTTTTCTCAACCATAGTCTGATATCTGTTCCTACTTGATCATTTCTACTCCTCCCTGTGTGTAATTTTTTGCCAGTCTCTCCAATTAAATCTATAAGCTTTTCTTCAATACTGTAATGGATATCCTCAGAGGGAGCTTCAGGAGTAAATTTACCTTCAATAAAATCTTTTTTAATAGACTCTAAACCCTTAATAATCTCTAAAGACTCACTAGACGACAAAACTTTAGTTTTGCAAAGCATTTTGGCATGTGCAATAGAACAATCTATGTCTTCAAAGATTAATTTTTTATCAAAACTAATCGAAGCATTAAACTCCTCAATAAAAGAATTCAAACTAGTATCAAACCTATTACTCCAAACTTTGGACATATTATTCGAAAACTTTAATTACTTCTAATAAAGCATTTTTTTTTATATGTGACAAAAAATCTAATCTATCTTAAAGACTATCATTGAAGCATCATCCTCTAATTGTCTATTTTTACCAGTAAATTCATCTAAAATCTTGAAAATTTCATTTAAAATTTCTTTAGATTTAAGTGATTGTTTACACAATTCTGAAAAAGATTCAATTAAACGTTCTTCTTCAAACCTTTCTCCTGAAGCATTAGACGTTTCAGTTACCCCATCAGTGTAATAAAGAATTGCGTCATTTTTTTTAAGTTGTATTTGCCCACATTGATATTCAGCATCATTTTGTAAACCAAGCACAAATCCATCTGAATCCAACTTTACAATTTCCTTCTCAGAACTTTTCCAAAGCAAAGGAGGATTGTGTGCAGCATTTGCATACCTTAATTTTTTTGTTCTAGGATCAAAATCTGAATAAAATAAAGTGACAAATCTATGTGATTGATCCAAATCATAAATAGCTAACTGATTTAAATCGTGCAATATTCTATCTGGAGGCATCCCTGTCAAAACCTCCGCTCTAAGCATTCCCCTTAGCATGGTCATCAAGAGACCTGCAGGAATCCCTTTCCCCATAACATCGCCAATAACTAAAGCCCACCTTGCCTTTTGCCTTCTCTTTTCAGAAATATTTGTTTTTAAAGACATAAAATCATAATAATCTCCTCCTAATTGAAGTGCTGGCCTACAGTGGGCAGCTAAATCAACACCAAAAATAATTGGGCAATATTCAGGTAAGAGTTGCGATTGAATTTCTGCTCCAATAGAAATTTCTCTGTCTAAATTTTCATGCTTTTTTTTTGTTCTAGTTAACCAATAGTTTTCTAAACCAACTGCCAAACAACTAATAATAAAAGTTAGATTTTGTTCATTTAAAAAAGATTCATTTGTTGTTTCTTGATTAAAGTTATACAAAAATCCCCTACATTTTCCTCTTGACAAAATTTTATGAGACTTAATTACATATTTTTTAAATTTATTTTTTAACTCTATCTCAAAAAAATTAACTTCTTTTAATCTATGATTTTTTGAGAAATTAAATTCTTTTACATAACTTTTAATTTCACCATCAATTTGAGGACTTTTTGTACCCCCTGAAAACTTGATATTTTCTTTCCATATTGCACCGTTTTCATTTAAAGGAATAATTAGGAACAATTGATGGTTAAAAGTATGTTTTAAAATCAATGAAATATAGTCTAAAAATCTTTCAATATTCGAAAAAGATTTTAAATAATAAGCTAATGAAGATGCAATTTCAATAAATTTATCATTCTTATCTAGTGAAAATTTATGATCATTTTCTAAAAATTTTTGAATAGCAGTATTAGAAAGTAATTTTTCTTTTTGATTATTAGCCAAAACAAATTAAATATATAGGTATGTTTTAACACTAAAAATAGGTTTTTAGAAAGAATTAATTGATTTTTTATCTATCCGCAAGCAAAGCCTCAACAAACTCAAAACTATTAAATGGTCTTAAATCTTTAATACCCTCTCCAGCTCCAATAAATCTGATAGGCAAATTAACTTCTGCAGAAACAGCAAGGGAAACTCCACCTCTGGAAGTGCCATCTAATTTAGTAATAATTGCGCCACTTAAATTTGCAGATTTTGCAAAACTTTTTGCTTGTTTTAATCCATTTTGTCCTTGACTAGCATCTAATACTAATAATGATTCAATAATTGCATCAGGCACTTTTTTATCAATAATTCTTTTTATTTTTGATAATTCATCCATAAGATTATTTTTAGTTTGCAATCTACCCGCAGTATCTACGAGCAATAAATCACTATTTCGTTTTTTTGCTGCATTTATAGCATCAAAAACAACTGCTGCAGGATCTGCATTCTTTGATTGATTAGAGATAACATCAACCTTACTTCTATCGCCCCATACCTTTAATTGTTCCACTGCTGCTGCTCTGAAAGTGTCTGCTGCTGCAATTAAAGTTTTATAATTACTTTTAGATGATAAATAAGCAAGTTTACCCAAAGTTGTAGTTTTGCCAACTCCATTCACTCCAACTATTAACCAAACATTTAGCTTTCCTTTTTGTGGGACAAGAATATTTGTTCCAGAATCTTTTATTGGTTTTTCAATAATTACTCTTAATTCATCCTTTAAAAACTTCATCCCTTCTTCTCCTCCCAAAACTTCTTCATTTAATTTTTTCCTAAGAGCATCAATCACCTTAACTGTTGAATCAATACCAACATCAGCTCTAATCAATAAAGTTTCTAAATCATCTAAAGATTCTGGAGTAAGTGGATCGTCTCCTAATTTATCTAATAATTCTGTTACGAAACCTTTTCTTGTTTCTTCTAATCCCCTTCGTAATTTACTTAACCAATCTATTTCATCAATTGATATTTCATTTACTTTTTTACCTTGCGCAGCCAGCACCATTGCTGACCAAGTAAATTCATCGTCAAATTCTCCTAATTTGGCTTGAGTTTCATATTTAACATTAGAAAAATCTTGCTTATAAACCTCTTCTTGTAATTGCTTTTCTTTTAATTGCTCTTCTTGTAATTGCTTTTCTTTTAATTGCTCTTCTTGTAATTGCTTTTCTTTTAATTGCTCTTCTTGTAATTGCTTTTCTTTTAATTGCTCTTCTTGTAATTGCTTTTCTTGCAATTGCTCTTCTTGTTTTTTTAATTCTTGTTTTTGTTTTAATAAAGCATAGGCTTGTGCAGCCCATTCACGAGAAGCATCAGATTCATTATTAACCATAAATATTTTTTTAAGTTTTAATTAATTAAATTATAAAAAAATATTGATTTATAACCAACAATTATTTCACCTTTACTCTTTGCAAACGCCTAAGAATACCATTAATCATTTTTCTACCTTGCTTATCACTATATTTATTAGCTAGATTTACCGCTTCATCACATGCAACTGCAACAGGTGTATTTAAAAAATGAATATCAACATAAGCCAAGCGTAAGATATCGCGATCAATCCTAGGCAATCTTTTTAATCTCCATCCATCCATTACCGCATCTATTTCAAAATCAATTATTTTTAAATTATTAATTATGCTTGAAATTCTATGATTAACATCTTCTCTAATATCATTTTGGTTACTGGAAACAACTAATTTAGGAAAATCTAAAGTAACTGAAAGTGAATTCATAACAGATTCAAGTTTTTGAAAAGCTTTTTTGAGTTCATCTCGAACACTTCCGAAAGAAGAATTAATTCCTTCCTTTAATTCACTATCTAAAAGATTTTGCGAGACATTTTCTAAATTTAATTCACAATCATCTAATTCATCTCTACAGTGATTTATTAAAGTATCCAAGGCGGATTCAAAAATTTCTTCTATTTGTAATTTATTTAGTTCTATATCTCCTTTATCTTTGATAAGTCCTAATGAAAGTAAAGATAATTCTCGTGATAGCGATCTATTGTACATCAATTAGGTAGATGAAATATTTGAAGAAGCTCTTAATTGAGAAAATAATTTTGAAAAAGTTGGATTTGTAGAATTTACTTTTTCATCTGGATTAACAATACCAACAGAAATAATTGTTTTAAAAGCATCTTCTACTGAAATATCAAGATCTTTAACAGAAGATTCAGGGACTAATGTGTACCATCCAGTTGTTGGATTAGGAGCGGTAGGTATGAAAACACTTAATAATTTCTCATCTAATTCTGATTGAAGTGATGGACCCACATCCCCGGTTACAAAACCAACACTAAATAAACCCTCACGCGGATACTCAACTAAAACAACTCTTCTAAATCTATTAGATTTGTTACTTAAAAAAGTTTCAAGTAATTGTTTAAGAGTCTTATAAACTGATCCTGCAACTGGTATCTTTGTTAAAGTTCCTTCTCCAAATTCTAATAACCACCTACCTACAAAATTTCTAGCCATCAAACCAATAAGCAAGATAGCTAGTAAGGGAACTGTTAAACCTAAAGTTAAATTAATTAAGTCCTGTAATAAAGGATTTAATGTAATAAATGGATTAAGTTGTTTAGGAACTGAAGTAACTAATGTAAGAACAAATTTACTAACTATAGAAGACAACCAGATAGTGGTTGCCAAAGGAATAACAACTAATAATCCAGCTATAAGATCATTTTTTAAATCTTGTTGGAGCCTATTGCCTAGGTTCGAATCTTGACTTTGAGTTGATTCAACCAAAATTAAAATTCCTAATTTTCTTCATTTTACTAACAATTTAACTAGTTTTAATAGATAGGGATATATTTATTTTTAATAAATTAAAATTACTTATTAGTTTTCATATTTTAAGGATACCATTTTTTTAAATGTGAATCATAATATAGTCATGAACGAAATAATACAAAAAGAGGAAGAACTAAGTTATAAGCTTAAAAAAAAAGCAATTTTTGAAGGTTTTGCTGTCTCTAAAATAGCATCTATTCCAGGAAGTTCACGTTTAAGGTTAAGAACTAAAGCTTTAGAAAGATGGTTGGCAAATAATTATCATAGTGAAATGAAGTGGATGGAAGCTGATAGAAGAAAAAATATAGAATCTCTTTTAAAGGGAGCGAAAAGTGTTTTAACAGTTGGTTTTAATTATTTAAGCGAAGAACATAAACAAAATGCAAGATTCAAAATTGGAAAATTCGGCCAAGGGGAAGATTATCATAAAGTAATTTTTAAAAAGTTAAAAAAAATTGGCAAATGGATTGATCATGAAATTCCAGATTGCAAGTGGAAAATTTGTGTAGATACATCTCCACTATTAGAAAAAGCATGGGCAGAAGAAGCAGGTCTTGGTTGGATAGGAAAAAATGCTAATCTTATTAACAAAAAATATGGATCCTGGCTAACTTTAGGTTTTATGATTCTTACTAAAGACTTTAAACCTGATAAATCGTCCGAATCTCTTTGTGGCAAATGTGAAAAATGTATTGATAAATGTCCAACAAATGCAATAACAGAACCTTTTGTTGTGAATTCTGATTTATGCATTGCATACCATACTATAGAAAATAGGAATCAGAATTTTCCAAAACACATTGAAAAAAATCTGAATGGTTGGATCGCTGGTTGTGATATTTGCCAAGATATTTGTCCATGGAATAAAAAAGTTCCTTTCAATCAAAGTATTGAAGCTGCTCCAAAAGAATGGATTAAAAATCTAAATATTGAATCATTACATTGGGACGAAAAAAAATGGGAAGAAAATCTAAGAGGATCTACATTAAAGAGAATAAAACCTTGGATGTGGAAGAGAAATATAAAAGCAATAGTAAAAAAATAAATATATGAAGAATTCTTTAATAAAATTATTATTTTTTTCAATATTAGGGGTCAATATTTTTTATATGCAAAATTTAAAAGCTTTTGTACCTTATTATTATTTCCCAGAAAAAAAACAATTAAAAAAAGAAGCTTTATCAATTGGGGATCAGGCTCAACAACTTCTATTTATTGGTCAATTCAAAAATAGTTTAAATTTGGCTAAATTAGCTGTAAAAATTGACGATGAAAATGAAAAATTATGGACAACTCTTGCTGAGGCTCAAATGGCCAATAAATTTTATGATGATGCATTAATTTCTCTTGATAAAGCTCAAAGAATCAAACCTGAAATGGGTGAAATATATTTTGCAAAAAGTTTTATATATTTGAGACAATCAAAGATAGAAAAAGCAAAAATTTCTTTAAAATCAGGAATCAAAATTCTCCCAAAAAACTTTAACGGAATTTTTCAATTAGGAAATACTTATTTAATGGAAAAAAATTATAAAAAGGCTTTAGTAAATTTTAACAAAGCGATAGAAATTAAAAAAGATTTTTGGGCAGCAATTAATAACAAAGGCTTAGCATATTTTGAGTTGGATAAAATAAATCTTTCTATAATATCTTTCAAAAAAGCTATTTCTATAGAAGAGAATGGGGAACCACTACTAGCACTTGCTGCGTGTTTAAGAACTCAAGATATTAATAAAGCAATATTACTTGCTAAAAAAGCTTTGATGAAAAATCCTAATTTAGTAAATTATAACTATAGAAAAGAACAACTTTGGGGCGAAAAACTACAAAAATCTACAGAAAAACTTTTTGAAAATAAACAACTAAAAAGAGAGATACTTTTTGCAAAAACGAAATTAAATTAAATTTCCTTATTCTTAACACTGGTAAATATTTATTTACCTATTAATCTTAATTTAGTTTATAAAAGCAAGCTGTAAATTTCCTAATTAATGACTACGGAAAAATTCACTTCTATATCACTGCAAGAAGAAATGCAACGTTCCTATCTGGAATATGCAATGAGCGTAATAATAGGACGTGCATTACCTGATGCGAGAGATGGACTGAAACCAGTCCAGAGAAGAATTCTTTTCGCTATGCATGAATTAGGACTTACGCCAGACCGACCATTCAGAAAATGTGCAAGAGTAGTTGGCGATGTATTAGGTAAATATCATCCTCATGGAGATCAAGCAGTCTATGAAGCACTAGTAAGATTAGTCCAAGATTTTTCTACAAAATATCCAACACTTCATGGTCATGGCAATTTTGGATCTGTTGATAACGATCCGCCAGCTGCAATGAGATATACGGAAACTCGTCTCGCACCAATAGCTCATGAATGTTTTCTTGAAGAGATTGGATCTGACACAGTAAGTTACTCAAATAATTTTGATGGTTCGCAACAAGAACCTGAAATTTTACCAGCACAACTACCCTTTTTATTGTTAAATGGTTCTTCAGGGATAGCGGTTGGTATGGCAACTAATATTCCCCCGCATAATTTAGGTGAAGTAGTTGATGGTTTAATTGCTCTAATAAACGATAAAGAAATAAGTGACTTAAAATTATCAAAAATAATACCAGGCCCTGATTTTCCAACAGGAGGAGAACTAATTTACAATGAAGGAACCAAAGAAGTCTATCAATGCGGAAAAGGATCAATAACAGTAAGAGGTGTAATTAAAAATGAAGAAATTACTTTAGGGAAAGGGAAGCATAAAAGAAATGCACTTGTGATATCTGAACTACCTTATCAAATAAGTAAAGCTGGATGGATTGAAAAACTTGCAGAATTAGTAAATCTAGGAAAAATTGATGGAATTTCTGATATTAGAGATGAAAGTGATAGAGACGGGATGAGAATCGTTATTGAATTAAAAAAAGATTCAAATTTTGAAATTGTCATATCAAATTTATATAAAAAAACTTCATTACAATCTAATTTTGGTGCAATATTTTTAGCTTTAGTAGGGGGGAAACCAGTCCAACTTACTTTAAAAAAGTATCTAAATTATTTTCTCGAATTTAGAGAAGAAACAATTAGAAAAAGAACAAATTACTTTTTTAAGATTGCATCAGAAAAACTTGAAATCTTAGAAGGGTTTTCAATTGCAACTAAAAATATAAAAGAAATTATTGAGGTTATTCAAAACTCAGAAAATGCAACTGAAGCTAAATCAGTATTGATGCCCAAGCTTACACTTAGTAGTAAACAAGCAGATGCAGTTTTAAGTATGCCTCTTAAAAAAATGACGAATTTAGAAAGGGAACAAATAAAAAACGATATGACAGAATTAATTAATAAGAAAAAATATCTTAGTAATCTTCTCAATAACAGAAGTTTATTGCTTGAAACTTTAATTGAAGAACTAAAACATTTAAAGAAAAAGTTTAATGTAAAAAGAAAAACAAAAATCTTGAAAGATATTAATCAAGAGAAAGAAATAGACACTATAAATAATCAAATATTAGAAGATCTAGCAAATAAAGATACAAAATTAGCTGTAGATCATAGATTTTATTTGAAAAAAATAATTAGCAGTAATTATAAAAAATTATTGGATCAAGAAAATAAATTTATAGATAATAAAAATGTTCAAAAATTTATATGCACAATCTACAAAAGTTTGAAAATGATTGGAATTACATATTCAGGAAAAGTTATACAAATAAATTGGAAATCAAATATTAATACTGAAAACAAATTAGATAAAAAAATTCTAGGAAGTATCGATCCACAAGAAATTATAAATTTTCATAATTTAGACTGTAATTTAAAAAATTATTTATGTATTTTGAGTTCAGATGGGAGATTTAAAAAAGTTTTATTTGATGCAGATATGATAAAAAGTAATAGGATATTTTCAATTACAAAATTAAAAAATTCTACTAAAATTATTGATTCATTTATTTACAGCGTTGCGCAAAAACTAGTAATATTAACTTCTATTGGAAGACTTTTTAAATTTGATTTATCTAATAAATACTTAAACCCAAGTACAAAACAATCACAAGGAATATTATTAATTAATCTTTTACCTACCGAAAAAATAGTTTCATGCTGTCAGACTGAAGATAAAGATATTATTTACTTGGCTTCTAAAAAAGGAAAGTTTTTTAAATTAAAGATTGAAGATATATATGATGCTTATAATTCAAAATTAGGATATGTAAATGAGAAAGTACAACTGAAAAATGATTATTTTATAAAAGTTTTTTCTAACAACCAATACATTGATATTGAGACAAATAAAAATAAATCAGCAAGATTAAACTTAAACAAAATAGCTACCTATTCAAGCAAAAGTATTTTAAAAACAGATTTTTTAAATCTAGATAAGGATGAATATCTTGAAAATTGTTTCCGTCTAAAAATCCTATAAATTAAGATTTATATTCATTTTCTACCCATTTTAAATATTCTTGATTTACGGTTCCTGTGACGTAAGAACCTGTGAAACAACTCATCTCTAAATCTTTAACTGGAGAATCATCAATTATAGATTTCTTCAAGTTATCAACACTTTGATAAACAAGATTATCAATTTCAAGCTTTTCTGCTATTTCTTTTATTGTTCTATCATGAGCTATTAATTCATCTCTATTAGGCATATTGATTCCGTAAACATGAGGAAATCTTACAGGGGGAGCAGCTGAAGTAAAAAAAACTTTGTTTGCTCCAGCATCTTTTGCCATTTGAACTATTTGTTTTGAAGTAGTACCTCTAACTATAGAATCATCGACTATTAATACATTTTTATTTTTAAATTCTGTACTCATAGCATTCAACTTTTGCCTAACCGATTGTTTACGTTTTTGTTGACCGGGCATAATGAAAGTCCTTCCAACATATCTATTTTTAAAAAACCCCTCTCTGTACTCAATACCTAATTGTCTAGCTACTTGCATCGCAGCGGGACGGGAAGAATCAGGAATAGGCATAACAACATCAACATCCCCTGAATTTATTGTTTGCTTAATTGTTTCTGCTAAATAATCACCCATTTTTAGACGTGCTTTATATACTGAAATCCCATTCATCACTGAGTCTGGTCTAGCTAAATAAACATATTCAAATGAACAAGGGAATAAACTTGGATTTTCAGAACATTGCTTTGCATAAAATTCACCACTATGAGTTATAAAAATTGCCTCGCCTGGTTTAACATCTCTAACAACTTGATAATCATTATTTTCTAATACTAATGATTCACTTGCTACCATCCATTCTTCTTTTTGGTTAGTCAGAGAAATTCTTTTCCCAATCACTAAGGGTCTAATACCAAAAGGATCTCTAAATGCCAATAAACCATGACCAGAAATAAGTGCTATTGAAGCATAGGATCCTTGAACTCTTTTATGTAAGTTTTTTACTGCATTAAAAATGATTTCTGGCTGTAAATCTTTAGTATGAATTTGTTCTTGTAATTCAGTTGCAAATATATTTAATAACATTTCTGTATCACTTGAAGAATTTGTATGTCGTTTATCTACATTAAATAATTGTTTTTCTAAATCCCTAGTATTAGTGAGATTACCATTGTGAATTAAAACTATTCCATAAGGAGCATTCACATAAAAAGGTTGTGCTTCTGCAACATTTTCTGCTGAACCTTTTGTTGCATATCTAACATGCCCTAATCCAATCCTTCCTATTAAATTTCGCATATCTCTTGTTCTATAAGCAGTATTTACTTGACCTTTCGCCTTATGTATATGAAAAACAGTGTTTTCCATTGTAACAATACCGGTGGAATCTTGTCCTCGATGCTGAAGTAACAAAAGACTATCGTAAATTTGTTGATTTACATCCTGAGAAGAAACAATTCCAACAATTCCACACATAATTTATGTTTTAAATATTTTGAAAAGTTGCATATATTTCTTCATTAATTAAAAGTAACTGGGAATACCATTATTAAATTTTTTGGTTAATTGATCAACCCCAAGATTACAAATTTCATTGTCTTCAATTGATATATTGAGATTTTCTTTAGAAACAAATCCTATTTTTTTAACATAAACATCTTTACCAAAATCTTTGCTCTTAATTTTAAGAAAATTCAAAAAATTCAATTCTTCTTTTTTATAAAGTGAAAAAATAATTCTTGAACCACCCTCACTGAATAATATATTATCTTTGCGAACGTTGTTTTCTTCTAGTTGAATATGTGCTCCCTTATCAGACAAAATACAACATTCAGATAAAGCAACAGCCAAACCTCCATCACTAACATCATGTGAAGAAGCAATGTAATTTTTTAAAATTGCATCTCTTAAAAAACTTTGACAATATTTTTCATCTTGTAGATCAATTTTAGGAGGTCTTCCTGTAACTAAGCCATGAAAATACTCTAGATAAGAACTTGCGCCTATTGAAGATTCAGAAGAATTAGAACCAATTATCCATATTTGATCATTTACGTTTTTCCATCCCGAACTTATAGCATTATCTACATTTGTGATTGTTCCAACCATTCCAATTACAGGAGTTGGGTTTATTGGAGTTACTTGATTATTTTTATTTTTAGATTCGTTATATAAAGAAACGTTTCCTCCTGTTACAGGAGTTTCTAAAGCAATACAAGCCTTAGAAATTCCTGCGCATGCTGATGAAAGTTGCCAATATCCTACTTCTGTTTCGGGAGATGAGAAATTTAGATTGTTAGTTATAGCAATTGGTTCAGCACCTATACAGCTTACGTTTCTTGCTGATTCTGCAACGGCTGCAATACTACCTCTAAAAGGGTCTAATAAAACCCATCTACTATTACAATCTACTGAAGCAGCAACACCTGAATATTTATTATTTTTATTTTTTACATCTTGCCCTCTTAGTCTTATTAATGCAGCATCTGCCTCTCCTGGCTTAAAAACAGTATTTGATTGAACTTGAGAATCATATTGCCTGTATACCCAACTTTTAGAAGCAATTGAGGGATCTGATAACAATTTCAAAATAATTTCAGATAAAGAATATTTTTGTTTATCTTTTATAGAAAGGACTTTATTTTTACTGATAATTGGTAATTCATCTTCAGACCATTCCCATTTCTTTAATAAATAATTAGGAGGTTGTTCAATAACTTTATGAATATTGATTGGAGTTTCATCTGATAAGGCAGATGTAGGAATCTGAGCAACTATTTTATTTTTTTGAGAAATAATTACTTCTTTTTTAGAAATTACTTCACCAATAACATTTGCAAAAAGACCCCATTTTTTAAATTGATTAATAAGAACATTTAATTTGTCTTCTTTAACAACAAATAACATTCTCTCTTGTGATTCAGATAATAAGTATTGATAAGCGGACATATCATTTTCTCTGGCTGGAACTAAATCTAAGTTTATCGATATTCCTAAACCTCCATTAGCAGCCATTTCAGCACTACTACATGTTAATCCTGCAGCTCCCATATCTTGAGCAGCAAGTACATCTCCTGTTTTAAAAGCATTCAAACAAGCTTCAATGAGACTTTTTTCAATAAATGGATCACCAACTTGTACAGCCGGTCTATTATCTAAGGAATTTGAAGTTAATTCCGAACTAGCAAAACTAGCTCCCCCTACACCATCCTTACCTGTCGTATTTCCTACATATAAAACAGGAGACCCTACTTCTTTTGCTCCTGAACAGACAATTTCTTCAGTTTCTAATAAACCTAAAGCCATAACATTAACTAAAGGATTTCCTGAATAACTATCGTCAAAATCTATTTCTCCACCAACAGTAGGTACTCCAACACAATTACCATAATGAGATATCCCTGAAACTACTCCACGTAATAGAGAAATATTAGATGAATGTTTAAGATTTCCAAATCTTAAAGAGTTTAAAACTGCAATAGGTCTTGCACCCATAGTAAAAATATCTCTTAGTATCCCGCCTACGCCTGTTGCAGCTCCTTGAAAAGGTTCAATTGCAGAAGGATGATTATGACTTTCTATTTTAAAAACAAGTTTTTGGTTATTTCCGACATCAATAACACCTGCATTCTCTCCAGGTCCAACCAATACATTTTTTCCTTTAGTAGGAAATTTTGCTAATAATGGTTTTGAATTTCTATAACAACAATGTTCAGACCACATTACGCCAAACATACCTAATTCGGTTCTGTTAGGTTTTCTTCCTAATCTTCTACAAATCTCTTCATAGTCATCACTAGTTAAATTCTCAACTTTAAGTGATTCTTTTAGATCAAAATTATTATTAAATGAGTTTATCATTAATCAAATCCAAGGGTCATCTTCTTTTTTATCTCTAGAGGTAGATACTTCTTCTTCTTCTTTATTATAAAAACTATTTCGATTATATTCTGATTTTTGGTTTATATCTTCATCTTCTTCGAGCCAATCTTCTAATCTACTTGTTGCTGTATTTTTCATATCATCAAAACGATTGATTATTTTTCTTCCTTTTTTTAAGAATCGATATTTAAAACTTGATTTCATTAAAGTCAAATCATCTAAAGAAAGGCAAGAACAAAAAACTAAACCTGGTTGTTGATCAACTATATTTTTTATATTTAGCTTCCATCTACTTGAACCTGGAATTTTTGGATTTGAACGTGATATTAGATAAAATTTAATATTACCAGTTTTCATTTCGAATAAAAAATCTGCTATCACTCCTATTTTTGAACCTTCTGAATTAACTAAATTAGCTTCTATCAAGTTAGGAAATCTATTTAAAGTAGCAAGATCTGAAATTGCAGGGGCTCCTGTTACAAAAATATCATTATCTATTATTTGATTTATTTGATTTAATTTCCAAACGTTTCGTTTTAAATCAAAATTAGAAGGACGAGAATACCAACCTAAAATTCTGTGAACTGGTGGATGCATCCAAACATTTTCACCGTTACCGTAATTAAGAGTGGAATTACCTTTTACATTATGTCTTAATAATTCACTTAATAAAAATTCTTTTGGTAATTTCAAACTAAGAACGAACTTGAACAGGCATAACCAAATATGTAAAAGAATTTACATTATCATCGGGAACAAGAACAGCTGGAGTAGTTGGTTGATTACATTTAAAAACAACATTTTGACTTGAAATAACTTTTAAACCTTCTAATAGATACCTTACGTTAAAGGCTATATCAAATTGATCAGAATCAAAAGAAACAGGTACTAATTCAGTTGCACTTCCAATATCTTGAGCATCAGCGCTTATTAAAGCCAAATCTTTTTCTCCCAATTTAATCTTAACAACACTGCTTTGTTGATCTGCTAGAACAGCAATTCGTTCTAATGCTTCAATTATTCTTTTAGTATTGAATGTAAAGAGTTTTGAGAAAGTATCTGGAATTAATTGAGAGTAATTTGGATAAGAACCTTCCAAAGTTCTGGTTGTAATTATTTGATTAGAAGAAATAAATACTAATTGGCCTTTATCATAAAAAAGTTTTATTGAATTTTCAGAAGTGCTCAAACTAACAAGTTTTTCGATTTCTCTTAAAGATTTTGTTGGAATAGTGACTGATAGATTATCATCTTTTTCTTCAAAATTATCATCTTTTTCTTCAAAATTATCTTTATTATCAACTAAAACAACAGCTAATCTATGGCCATCAGTTGCAGCTGACTCTAAATATTTCAGATTAAATGTAAAATTTACTCCCGTTAATAATTGCTTGGAATCATCGTTACTACTAGCAAATATAGTTAATTTTAAAGCTTTCAGAAAAGAGCTTGGATCAATACTTAAAGAAGTACCACTTTCAACAAAAGGTAAATTGGGATAGTCCTCTGATGAAATACCTTTTAAATTAAAAGAACCTCTATCACTTTTGATTAAAATATTATCTGAGCTTTCGTCAACATCAAGTGAGACTGGAGTTTCACTCGGTAATTTATTTACTATTTCAGATAAAAGTTTTGAAGGAATAGTAATTGCTCCACTTTTTTTTACAGTTGCATCGAATGAAGTCTGTATTCCTAAATTTAAATCGAATCCAGTCAAACTTATTTTGTTAGTTCCTTGATCAGCTGTTAAAAGTAAATTTGCTAAAATTGGGTGAGTGGGTCTTAAAGCTACTGCTTTACTAACTAATTGAATAGCATAATTAAATTCATTCTGATTACAAACAATCTCCATATGAGAACTTAGCTTTATTTCTATATTAGAGCTATTTTCTTAATTATTGCAATTAAATATTTTTCTTTTAATTGTTCTTTTTTCTAAAATATAAACTTAAATTAATAGATTAATATAGTATTAGTAGATATTGTGGAAACTGTGGATAAAAGCTTTAAATACTTACCAAACTTAATAAGTGAATCATAGCTTTCAGTGGAAAAAATTTATAAAATGTGTATTATTTTAAAATTATTAGATATTTATTTTTCTTTATCCACATTTTTAGTTTTATTTAAAAGATTAATTAACAGAATTTGATTGTTTTTAATGAATTTCCACAGACACTATTTTTATTGGTTTAGTTAATAACCTAGAATTTTTGTTATTTCTTTTAATGATGGTTCTATATTGTTTTGGAAATTAGCATCATTATTTTTAATTGCACAATCTGGATCTTTTAATCCATTACCTGTTAAAATGCAAACTATAGTAGATTCTTTCTTTATTCTATTCTTATTTTTAATTAAACCTGCTACTGATGCTGCGCTTGCGGGTTCACAAAAAACACCTTCTTTCGCAAGTTGTTTATAAGCTTTAATAATATCTTCATCTGTAACGGATTGAAAATCACCTTTACTTTCTTTTCTTACTATTTTTGCTTTGTCTCTATTAACTGGGTTTCCAATCCTAATTGCCGTTGCAATGGTTTCAGGGTCTTTAACTATTATGTTTTTAACTAAAGGAGCAGATCCTTCAGATTGAAAACCCATCATAATTGGTAAATTTAAATTTCTTTTTATTTTTGAATATTCCTTAAAACCTAACCAATAAGCAGTTATGTTGCCAGCATTTCCCATTGGTATACATAACCAATCAGGTGCAATGCCTAAATCATCAATTATTTCGAATGCAGCAGTTTTTTGACCTTGAATACGATAAGGATTAACAGAGTTCACAAGAGTTATTGGATATTCTTCAGATAAATCTCTAACAATTTCTAAAGCTTTATCAAAATTACCTTTAATAGAAATTATTTCTGCTCCATACATCAGAGCCTGAGCAAGCTTCCCTTGAGCTACATATCCGTCAGGAATTAAAACATAAGATTTCAAACCTCCTCTGGAAGCATAAGCTGCAGCAGCTGCAGAAGTATTTCCGGTACTAGCGCAAATCACTGCTTTACTACCTTCTTCTTTTGCTTTACTTATTGCCATCGTCATTCCTCTATCTTTAAAAGAACCAGTAGGATTAAGACCGTCATATTTCAAATAAACTTTTGAATCGTTCCCAATTAAATCACTTATTGTTTTACTAAAAATTAAAGGAGTATTACCTTCATTCAAAGTTACGATTGGAGTTTTGGAAGATACCGGCAAATATTGCTTATAAGCATTAATTAATCCAGGCCAACTTTTTTTTTTGTAATTGCGATTAAATTTACTTTTAATTTTTTTTAATAAATACATAATTATTTAACTTTTTTTTATTTTTTCTAAGGGTTTGTTAGTGAAAAAATCCAATAATTCTGATATCGATTCTACTTTATTTAACACTTTACTCAAAGCATTTACATTTAAAATAACAGTTTCAGTTGGGTAACCTTCAAAAAATTTTATCAGGTTTATCTTGCCATTGCCCATATAAATACCTTGTATAACACTAGATCTGAGAGCTAACATTCCAGTTCTTCCATCATTTGTTCTAGGAGTGTGAATTATAGAAGATAATCTAGTTAAAAAAACATTTCCAATTTCTGAATATACTAATTTGCTTGCAATAGTAATGGGAATCTCAAAATTTTTATTTAATATTGATTGAATTTCATTATCAGGTGCACCTGTAGCATTGAAAATTCTTCTTAATTTTTTTGATGAATTCCCATCATTAGCAAATTTTTTTAAAGATTCGACAGTTATTGTTCGAGAAAAAATGCTGTAAATTATTTTAATATTCTCTGCTGCTTGAACTTTTGGCGTATTTAAAAAAAACTGATTAATAATCAATATTAAAAAAATTTTAGGAATTAAATTAATTGAAAATTTCATCTTATATGCTTGCACCTGCTGCAATTTTTACTAATCTAACTACGTTTTTTTCTGTTACCTTTTTTACTATTTTTAAGCTCATTTCTTTTGTATAAGGTTCGTTTATAAGCCTTGGTACTCTTTTAATAAAAATGTCAATAGAGTATCCTGGAACTTTTTCTATGATTTCTAAAAATTTTTTGAAAGGTTTTATATTTAAAATTAAATTTAAATCGTTATTGCTTTTGGTTGTATTAAATTTTATTGATTTTGGAAGGTAATTATTGACACTTTTTAGTAATTTTAAACCTATTAAGTCTATTTGATTAGTCAAACTATCAATAATTTCATTTCTTAGAAATCCACCGTTGGGAGAAAAAAGAAGATTAATAACTTCATCAAGAAGCTTTTCTAAATCTAGATTAGTTTGTTTAGCTGCATTAGAAAGTAAATCTTCCAATCTGTCCCATTGAAATCGTTTGTTATCAAATAGCATTTCTTTTAAACTTTCCCGCAGTTGAGGATCAGGGTCTTCCATTAATCTTCTTGCAAAATATGGATAAGCTGCACCAAGTATTTTAAAGTTAGGATCTACACTGAGGGCAATTCCTTCTAAAGTTAATAAAGATCTAATTATAAGTGCATAGTATGGAGGTAATTTAAAGGGGAATTTGTACATAACTCCCGACATATCGTCAGTTACGCTTTTGAAATCCATCTTTGATACACCAAGCTCTACTGCGTTTACGAATACATCTTGAAACGCCGGAACAATAGGTTCAAGATTTACTTCTTCTGAAAGGAATCCTAATTTAACAAAATCTTGCGATAATTTGTCAAAATTTTTGTTTACAAGATGTACAACCGCTTGAATTAAACCTGATCTAGAGTTTCTAGTAACTTCACTCATCATGCCGAAATCTAAATAACATAATCTTCCATCTTCTAAAGCTAACAAATTTCCAGGATGTGGGTCAGCATGAAAAAAACCATGCTCTAATAATTGCTCTAAGCTGCATTGCACTCCTATATCAATCATTTTGTTAGGGTCAATTCCTAGTTTCTTAACACCCTCAAGATTTGTTAGTTTTATTCCATCAATCCATTCCATAGTTAATACTCTTCTAGATGTTATTTCTTTATAAATTTTTGGTACAGCAATTTTTGAATTATGTAAGTGAAAAGATCTAAATTTTTCAGCATTTTCAGCTTCATTTAAATAATCCATTTCTTCAAATACTCTTATTCCTAATTCATCAATTAAAGCAACAAGATCACTTCGTATAAGACCAATATTATTCTTTAACCAATTAGCAATATTTCTAACTATGTATAAATCTAGAGTGATTTGTTCTCTTAAACCTGGTCTTTGAACTTTGACTGCTACAACTTCTTGATTTTTTAATACAGCTTTATGAACTTGTCCTAAAGAAGCAGCTGAAATTGGCTCTTTGTCAATAGTTAAAAAAACCTCTTCAATTTTTTTGTTTAAATCTTCTTCTATCAATTCCATCGCTTTATCTCCATCAAATCCTGGTAACTGATCTTGAAGTTCAGATAGCTCATCGAGCAGAACACTAGGAATAATGTCGGGTCTAGTTGATAAAGCTTGACCTGCTTTGACAAATGCAGGACCTAGTTCAACTAGCAAATTAGTCAATTGTTTTGCTCTAAATCGTGCTATTGATTCTTTCTTAAGTCGGCCTGTTAATTTATCCCAAAAAACTGAAATAATATAAAAGAATATTGGAATCAAAGTTTGCCAAAGCCTTTTAAATAGTCTTTTAGGATTTTTTTGATAAATTTTTGAAATTATTTTCGGATCATATTTAAGTAATCCTGATGCTTCAATAAAATCTGTATAGTCTTCATTCATAACTTTATTTTATTGAAACCCTTTTATTTTATTTAAAAAGAAGCTAATTTTTTTGTATAAATGAATTATCATGTTAATACGATTAAATTTAAAAAACATTGCCTTAATAGAAATTATAGAAATTAATTTCGAAAAAGGTTTGAATATTTTTACAGGAGATTCAGGCTCAGGCAAATCACTGATTCTTGACTCCCTAAATGTTTTATTTGGTGGCACTAATATACCTTTAAAGCACTTAATACGTCCAGGAAAAAAAGAATGTTTAATTGAAGCAAAATTTTCTAATTCCCCAAAAGTATCTAATTGGCTTTTGAAAAATGGTTTTCAAAAAATATCAGGCGAAATTTTTATTAAAAGAAAATCTTATAAAAAGAATAATAAAATAATATCAAAATACACAATCAATCATTTACCTATAAGCAAAAAGCTTCTAGAAAATTTAGGATTATTATTAATAGATTTTGCTGGTCAATCTGATATTTTTTTATATAACGATCCAGAGTATAGAAGATTAATAATAGATGATCTTGGAAGTAAAGAATTAAAGACCTTAAATTTCCAGATTAAAAGAAAATGGCATGAATTTCAAAGTCTCAAAAAAATTAGAGAAGAGAAAATGCAATCTCTTAAGAAGAAAGAAGAAAATAATTTTGCACTAAAACAAATGCATAAAATATTGGAGGAAGCTAATTTAAATTCAGGTGATGAAATTGTAGAATTAAAATCTAAAGAATTCGTTCTTTCAAATAATTTTGAAATAACTAAATCAATACAATCATCACTTAATAATTTAAAAAATTACAAAAATGAGGTTCCGTCAGTAAGTGATTTAATTTCTGAATCAATTAAACAATTAACTAAAGTTGTTGATTTTGATTCAAAGATTATGAACTTAAATGAAAATTTAATCAACATTCAAAATGATATAGAAAATTTAATATATGCTTTAACAGATTATTTGAATCAAGCCGATAATGAAGATATTAGTTTAGAAGAAATTCAAAAAAGAATATTTTATTTGCAAAATATAGAGCGAACCTTTTCTTTAAACCTACCACAATTGATTTTGAAGAGAGATGAATTAAAATCGTTGATAGATGATAATTTACTTGAGGAGGAGATTAAGAAATTAGATAATCAGATCAATCTATTACAATCTAATTTAAATTCTCTTTTTGAGATTCAGTCTTCTCAAAGAAAATTAACGGCTAATAAGCTGCAAGATTCAGTAATTTCTATCTTAAAAAATTTAGGCTTAGAAAATGCAAAATTTTCTATTGACTTTAAACAAGTTGAGCCTTCTTCAGATGGTCTGGAAAATATAGATTTTCTGTTTTCAGCAAATCCTGATCAAAAATTAGCGTCACTTTCTAAAGTTATCTCTGGTGGGGAAATGTCAAGATTTCTATTAGCAATAAAATCTAGTATTTCTAAAAAACCTAATACTTTTTTCTTAGATGAAATTGATAACGGCTTAAGTGGCAAATCTTTGTATTCGCTAGTTGAATTAATAAAAGTTATTGCACAAGAAAGGCAGGTTTTGTGTATTACACATCAACCTTTTCTCGCAGCAACTGGAAATAGTCACTTTAAAGTAAATAAAAATGTTGTTAATGGGACAACATTCACTTCCATTACGAAACTTAAGACAAAAGCTGAAAGACAAAACGAGCTAATTGAGCTTATAGGAGGAGGTTTTACTGAAGCAAATAATTATGCTTCAAAACTAATAGATAGATCAGCCGCATAAATCGTAAAATTTTGACTATAATAAGAGTTCTTTAAATCCTTCTAAGATTTAAGCATGATAAAGAAAAATAATAATTTTAATGAAAGTAATTCAATAAAGATTAGAGGCGCTCGACAGCATAATTTAAAAAATGTTGATCTTAGTCTTCCAAGGAATAAGTTTATCGTTTTTACAGGTGTTAGCGGTAGTGGAAAAAGTTCTTTGGCTTTTGATACTATTTTTGCAGAAGGTCAAAGACGATATGTAGAAAGTCTTTCTGCTTACGCAAGACAATTTTTAGGTCAAGTTGATAAACCAGATGTAGATAATATTGAAGGCTTATCTCCGGCTATATCAATCGATCAAAAATCAACAAGCCATAATCCTAGATCAACTGTCGGAACAGTAACTGAGATACAAGATTATTTAAGATTATTATTTGGACGTGCTGGAGAGCCGCATTGTCATCATTGTGGTCTACCGATCGCTCCACAAACTATTGATGAAATGGTTGATCAAATAGTCTTGCTGCCTGAAGGAACAAGATATCAATTACTTGCACCAGTTGTAAGAGGTAAAAAAGGAACTCATGCAAAATTGCTTAGTGGATTAGCTGCTGAAGGATATGCTCGAGTAAGAATTAATGGTGAGGTTAGAGAACTTGCAGATAGTATTGAATTAGATAAAAATCATACTCACAATATTGAGGTCGTAGTTGACCGATTGATTGCTAGAGAAGGCATTCAAGAGAGATTGAACGACTCTTTACAAACTTGCCTAAAAAGAGGAGATGGACTTTCTATTGTTGAAATTGTTCCGAAAAAAGGTGAAACTTTACCTACTAATTTAGATAGAGAAAAGTTGTATTCAGAGAATTACGCCTGTCCAATTCATGGATCTATAGTAGAAGAACTTTCTCCACGATTATTTTCTTTTAATAGTCCTTATGGTGCATGTTCTGATTGCCACGGGATTGGTTATTTAAAAAAATTTACTGCTGACAGAGTAATACCCGATACTTCTTTACCCGTTTACGCTGCAATAGCTCCTTGGAGTGAAAAAGATAATACTTATTATTTTTCTTTACTTTATTCAGTGGGTCAAGCTTACGGATTTGAATTAAAAACCCCATGGAAAGACCTGAGTGATTTACAAAAAAATGTTTTACTTTCAGGATCTGATAAGCCAATTTTAATTCAAGCTGATAGTCGTTTTAAAACTTCTAGTGGTTTTGAAAGACCTTTTGAAGGAATTTTACCAATTTTAGAGAGACAACTAAGCGAATCTAATGGAGAATTAGTCAAACAAAAGTTAGAAAAATATTTAGAGTTGGTTCCATGTAAAACATGTTCTGGCAAAAGATTAAAACCAGAGGCTCTTGCTGTAAAGCTTGGACCTTATAACATTACTGATTTAACTTCTATTAGTGTTTCCGAAACTTTAACTAGTATTGAGAGAATAATGGGATTAAGTAAAAATACAAATGAAAATATTATTTTATCTGAGAAACAAAAACAAATAGGTGAATTAGTTTTAAAAGAAATTCGATTACGGTTAAAATTTCTTATTAATGTTGGTTTAGATTATCTAACTTTAGATAGACCTGCTATGACTCTCTCAGGAGGTGAAGCTCAGCGTATAAGATTAGCAACTCAAATAGGAGCTGGTTTAACTGGTGTTTTATACGTATTAGATGAACCTAGTATTGGTTTACACCAAAGAGATAATGATAGATTACTTGAAACACTCAAAGACCTCAGAGACCTTGGAAATACTTTAGTTGTTGTTGAACATGATGAAGATACTATGAAATCCGCAGATTACCTAGTGGATATTGGACCAGGAGCAGGTGTTTATGGAGGTGAAATAATAGCAAAAGGTACATTTGAGGATGTTTTAAATTCAGAGAAGTCATTGACTGGTGCTTATCTTAGTGGAAGGAAGTCTATCCCTACACCCATTGAGCGAAGATCTGCTGTTAAGAAAAGTCTTATATTAAACAATTGTGTTAAGAATAATCTGAAAGATATATCCGTTACATTCCCTTTGGGGCGCTTAGTTTCTGTAACTGGAGTAAGTGGAAGTGGGAAAAGTACATTAGTAAATGAATTATTACATCCAGCACTTTGTCATTCTCTTGGATTAAAAGTTCCTTTCCCAAAGGGTGTTAAAGAGTTAAAAGGTATCAAAGCTATTGATAAAGTAATTGTTATTGATCAATCTCCTATAGGAAGGACACCTAGATCAAACCCTGCTACTTACACGGGTGCTTTCGATCCTATTAGACAGTTGTTTACTGCAACTGTTGAAGCTAAAGCCAGAGGTTATCAAGCCGGACAATTTAGCTTTAATGTAAAAGGTGGAAGATGTGAAGCTTGTAGAGGGCAAGGAGTTAACATCATTGAGATGAATTTCTTGCCAGATGTTTATGTTCAATGTGATGTTTGTAAAGGTGCTCGTTTTAATAGAGAAACGCTCCAAGTTAAATACAAAGGTTTTAATATTTCAGATGTTTTAGAAATGACTGTTGAGCAAGCAGCTGAAACTTTTTCTGCAATACCTCAAGCTGCTGAAAGATTATCTACATTAGTTGATGTAGGACTTGGTTACGTTAAATTAGGCCAACCAGCTCCAACTTTATCTGGTGGAGAGGCACAAAGAGTAAAATTAGCAACTGAACTCTCAAAGAGAGCTACAGGGAAAACTTTGTATTTAATTGATGAACCAACAACCGGATTAAGTTTTTACGATGTTCATAAATTAATGGATGTTATTCAACGTTTAGTAGATAAAGGAAATTCCGTAATAGTTATTGAGCATAACTTAGATGTTATTAGATGTTCAGACTGGATAATTGACCTTGGACCTGATGGAGGTGACAAAGGTGGAGAGATTATAGTTGAGGGAACTCCTGAAGATGTCGCAAAGCATTCAACAAGCTATACAGCTAAATATTTAAAAAAAGCTTTAAATTTAGCCATAAATTAGTTGTATTTCTTCGCATTCTTTATTTAATTACGTATAAATAATTCTTTTATAAAGTTATAAAAACATAGTCTTTGCAGCACTTTTTTGTATTTGTATCCTTTATTTATATATAAATTATAATTCTTTCTTAATATTTCAAAGCGAAATACATCTTATTCCTAATAAAAGATTCTATTAGAAAAGAGCAAATGAGTTTGAAATTTTTACATTTGCATTTGCATGGTTTAATACGTTCTAATAGTCTTGAATTAGGTAGAGATTCAGATACTGGTGGGCAAACGCAATATGTTTTGGAATTAGTAAAAAGTTTAGCTAATACTTCTGAAGTTGATCAAGTAGATTTAGTAACTCGTCTTATCAATGATACTAAAGTTGATAAATCGTATTCAAAAGAGAGAGAATTTATTGAACCTGGAGCACAAATATTAAGATTTCAATTTGGTCCTAGTAAATATTTAAGAAAAGAATTACTTTGGCCGTATTTAGACGAATTAATCCAAAATCTCATTTTGTATTATGAAAAAGAAGAATATAAGCCAAATTATATTCATGCTCATTATGCAGATGCTGGTTATGTAGGAGTTCGTTTAAGCCAAGCACTTAAAGTGCCTTTTATTTTTACTGGGCATTCTTTAGGAAGAGAGAAAAAGAGAAAACTACTTGAGGCTGGTTTGAAACTTAATCAAATTGAGAAGTTGTATTGTATTAGCAAAAGAATTAAAGCAGAAGAAGAAGCTTTGAAATATACAGATGTTGTTGTGACAAGCACTAAACAAGAATCTGTTTTTCAGTATTCTCAATATAATTCTTTTTTAACTGAAAAATCTAGAGTTATTGCTCCTGGAGTCGATCATAATAAATTTCATCATATTCATTCGACAACTGAGACTTCTGAAATTGATAATATGATGATTCCTTTTTTGAAAGATTTAAGAAAGCCTCCACTTTTAGCTATATCTAGAGCAGTCAGAAGAAAAAATATTCCCTTTTTAGTTGAAGCATATGGAAGATCAGAAAAATTAAAAAGAAAAGCTAACTTGGTTTTAATTTTAGGCTGTAGAGATAACACATCAAAACTTGATTCTCAACAAAGAGATGTTTTTCAAAAGATTTTTGAAATGATAGATAAATATAATTTATATGGAAAAGTAGCATATCCAAAGAAACATTCTCCAGCAAATATTCCTTCTTTATATAGGTGGGCAGCATGTAGGGGAGGCCTTTTTGTAAACCCTGCTTTGACAGAGCCTTTTGGTTTGACATTACTTGAAGCTTCTTCATGTGGTTTGCCAATCATTGCTACTGATGATGGAGGCCCCAAAGAAATTCACTCAAAATGTGACAATGGTTTATTAGTAGATGTAACTGATATTAATAAGTTGAAAATCGCTCTTGAAAAAGGTATTTCAAATATTTCTCAATGGAAATTATGGAGTAGAAATGGAATTGAAGGTGTTCATAGACATTTTAGTTGGAATACTCATGTTAGAAATTATTTATCAATTCTCAACAATCAATATCAAAAATCTTCCATAATTTCATCATCTGGAATTATAGAAAGTTGTTTGAAAGGTAGTTCTTCACTTATAAAGCCCCACTGATCAAAAATTTTTGGGTCAGAATGAATGATTAATTGATTTTTTTGGGTTTTTTTTAATTTAAAACCTTTTTGAGATAACCTTTTTATTAAGCTAGCTGTTTCTTCAAATCTTGATGCCATTGCTTCAAGAGTAGTGCAGTCACTTGTTAAGCCATCATCTTTCCATGTAAAGAAGCTCATATTAAGTAATAATTTAAAGATTTATTTTTAAGACTATACCTAAAAAAACTAGTAATATGTTAAATTTCCAGAAGTTTTCAACTATTTTTTCTTCTTTAAAACCTTTTAGTTCAAAATGATGATGAATTGGGGCCATTAAAAAAATTCTCTTCCCTTTTTTAAAAAATTTTTTGGTAATTTTAAAAAAACTTACTTGAAGAATTACGGATAAAGTCTCAATAATAAAAATTCCTGAGATTATAAATAATGTAAAAATACTATTAGTTAAGATGGATATAGATGCTAATGTCGCTCCAATTGTTAATGATCCAGTATCTCCCATAAAGATTTTGGCAGGATATTTATTAAATTTAAGAAAGCCCATACATAACCCTGACATTGCGAAGGAAACTAGACCATAAATTATTAATTCTTTTTCACCTTTAGTAAATATTTCTGTACCTAGTCCAAAAAAAACTATCGAGCTACAACCAGAAGCTAACCCATCTAGCCCATCAGTTAAATTTACTGCATTACTTAATCCCACCAATGTTAAAAAACAAATTGGAAGAATAAATGTATTATTATCTATATGCCAATTATCAAATATTGTGATCACTGGGCTAATAAGATTGTTTTGAGATGCAAATACGATGAAAAAGATTGAAATTAATGCTTGTAATAAAAATTTTTCATTAGCTTTTAACCCTGTATTTTTTTTGTTTGTAATACTTAAATAATCATCCAGTATTCCTATTATAAAAAACCCTAAACTACATAAAAATAATAAAAATATGCCGATAGAATCAAATTTATTGTTTACTACTAAAAGTAATAATAAAAAAGGCAAAATAATAAATATACCACCTATTGTAGGAGTATTTTTTTTAGTGAAATGAATTGAGGGACCTTCATTTCTAATATTTTGTAATAAATTTAGTTGTTTTATTTTTTTTAAACCGTGTTTGGTAATTAATAAAGAAAATAAAAAAAATATCAAAAAAATACTAACAATAAATAAATTATTAAAAATAAAAGAATTTATTATTAATGAAAATAAAATTAAATAAAATAATGAAGAAAAATTTAGTCTTTTAGTCTTCCCAATCATCTTCTGAAGAATCTTCTTCGGTTTTATAATCTTCTTTTTCTCCCATTAAAGCTGAAAGTTCTTCCTCTTCAATTGTGCTTATTTCTTGGGAATCTCCATCCTTTTCATTCACAAGTCTTCCTGTTTCTTCTAACCAAGATAGTAAATCAGGCTCTTCTCTTAATGGCAATACAGGAGCTGGATCTTCCCTGTGATAACAAGTTAATGCTGGATTTACTTCAGCAATTTCATTTAATCTAATTTGGAGTTTATCTGAATCCATTAAAAAAATTTATCTTCATATAACATAATACACAAACATGCGATTAAAAAATTTTGTTTGATAAAAAAAATTTAAAGTATTTTTTAATTTGGCCAGTCTCAGTCCTGCTGGCAATTTTTTTTCGCTTATATGGCTTTTTGAAGCCAGAGAGTTTATTAATTAATAACTATCTTGTCCTTTTCCTCGTTTTTGGTCCTGCACTTGTCGTTACAATAATATTAGTTTTTAATAAAATTTTGAAAGTTGAAAGAAATTAAGATTTCAAACTTTCATTGGAGGTAAATTTTAATGCAGAAGGTAAAAAAAGTTGTTCTTGCCTATTCGGGAGGAGTTGATACTAGTGTTTGTATTCCCTATTTAAAAAATGAATATGGAATTTCTGAGGTTGTTACTTTTGTAGCTGATCTTGGTCAAGGAGATGACTTAGAGAGTATTAGACAAAAAGCATTAAACTCTGGTGCGACACAATCTGTGATAGGTAATTTAGTAGATAATTTTGCAGAGAAGTATGCTTTCCCTGCTATTAGAGCAAATGCATTATATGGTGATAAATACCCTTTATCAACTGCTTTGGCTAGACCTTTGATAGCTGAAAATCTTGTAAATCTAGCAAGAGAAATAAATGCTGATGGAGTTGCACATGGATGCACTGGTAAAGGCAATGATCAAGTACGATTTGATTTGGCTATTCATGCTTTAGGTCCTGATTTAGAGATAATTACACCCGCTCGAGAATGGAAGATGAGTAGAGAAGAAGCTATTTTATATGGAGAAAAATTTGGAATTCCTGCTCCTGTCTCTAAGAAGTCTCCTTACTCTATTGATGTAAATCTTCTTGGTCGCAGTATTGAAGCTGGTTTATTAGAGGATCCTATGCAAGAACCAAATGAAGAAGTTTTTGCTATGACTTCATCTATTGATAATGCACCAAATTCTCCAAAAGATATTGAAATTATATTTAAAAATGGATTTCCTATTGCGATAGAAAATGAATTCTTAAGCCCTGTAAAGATTATTCAAAAGGTAAATTCTTTAGCAGGAGAACATGGTTTTGGAAGGATTGATATGATTGAGGATAGAGTGGTTGGCATTAAAAGTAGAGAAATCTACGAAGTACCAGGTCTTTTACTCCTTATAAAGGCTCATAAAGAATTAGAAAGCATTACGTTAAATCCAGATGTATTAGATTTTAAAAATTTAGTTGAAAAAAAATGGGGTCAACTAGTTTACCAGGGATTTTGGTTCGGGCCCTTAAAGAAAGCATTAGATGGTTTTATTGATGTTACGCAAACTTCTGTTAATGGAAAAGTGAAAATAAGGTTACATAAAGGGAATGCAAAAGTAATTGGTAGGTCTTCTGAAAATAATTCCCTTTATAGGGAAGATCTGGCAACATATAGTAAAGATGATATTTTTAACCATAAACATGCTGAGGGATTTATTTATATGTGGGGTATGTCTAATAAAATATGGGCAGAATTAAACTCAAAAAATTAATAATTATGATTTAAGATTTTATATTCTCTTTAATTTCCGAAGTTGTATCTTCTGAAGTTTCTGTATTTATATCTTTAGTTTTTTCTGATTTAGCTTCTGGCTTGTTAGTTAAATCAACATTCTCATTTTCTTTTTTTTCTGATTGAACAGATACTTTATTAGAAGATCTTGGGGTTGGCAAAGGCCCTTCTTGTTTTACTGTCAAATATCTAATTACATCCTCACTTAAACGCATAGCTTTTTCTATCTTGAAAATATGTTGCCCATCACCTTGATGACTTAGTTGAACATAAATTCCTTCTCTATGTTTTGCAATCGGATAAGCTAGTCTTCTTTTACCTCTCATCTGACTATCAAGGATTTTACCTCCTTGTTCTTCGAGAAGTTTATTGTATTTTTCGATATGATTAGAGACTTCGTCCTCCGCAATATCTGGGCGAAGGATGTACATAGTTTCGTAATAGATTTGATCAGTCATAATTTTCAGACAAGGTCTTTGGCCCAAAATTTGTTTAATGAGCGTCTGTGCATTATTTAGAATACATTACAGAGGTCATAATCCTTGTAATTAAAATTATTTATTTGATTAAAGATATTTTTTTATGGCATCATGCATAACTTCAAAAGGGACCTCTAATCCATTTGTCCAGAATGATAAAGATTTAGCTCCCTGGGCAATTAGCATTTGTACTCCATCTATAGTCATGCATCCTTTTTTTTCACAAAATTTTAATAGTGGAGTAGGAGAAGGATTGTAAATTAGATCGTAAACAATTGTATTTGATTTAATAGCTTTCCAAAAACTTTCGCCAAATGGTAGTTCATCAATATTTGTGGTTTTATCCATCCCTACTGGAGTTGTATTAACTATCAAATCAGTTTCTTGAATTAAATCATCAATTTCTGTATTAGTATTTAGTAAACCGTTTATTTTGATGTCATTTTCAAAGTTGGCAATTAAATCTTTTAAAGAATGTTTATTTCGTGAAATAATTGTTATTTGCGATAATTTTAAGTTTATGAGACCTTGAATCACTGATCTTGCCGCGCCTCCAGAGCCAAGTATAATTGATTTTTTTTTAATTAAATTAAGTTCTTTTAAAGGGTAGATGAATCCATCGATATCTGTATTCGTCGCACTCCAGTCATTATTTTTCAATTTAAGAGTATTTATAGCCTTTACTTTTTTTGCAACTGGAGATATTTCACTACAATAGTCAAACACTTTTTGTTTAAAAGGAATTGTGATATTTAATCCTTTACAATTCATTTTTTTTAAAGAATTTACAACTGTTTCTAAGTCTTCTTCTTTGCAAGGAATTGCTATGTAAATCAAATCAAGGCCTAAATATTGAACAGCTGCATTTTGCATTATTGGGGACAAAGAATGACTTACTGGGTTTCCAATCAATGCAAGAAATGATGTTTTACTTGTAATCATTTTTAAAGAGATTTTTGAAGAAAAATTGTAATCTGTTCGGGAACCACACCTCGTTTCAGAGTAACAATAATGACGTCGATGACCGATTATGGAGAATATTTAGAAGAGTATCTATCCATGGGGAAGGTTGTTGGAATCGATTTAGGAACAACAAATAGTTGTGTTGCTGTTATGGAAGGTGGCAAACCCACTGTAATATCAAATGCAGAGGGTTTCAGGACAACTCCATCTGTTGTTGCATATACAAAAAATCAAGATCAGCTTGTAGGTCAGATTGCTAAACGACAGGCTGTTATGAATCCTGAAAATACCTTTTATTCAGCTAAACGTTTTGTAGGCAGAAGAGTTGATGAAGTCAATGATGAATCAAAAGAAGTTAGCTATGGTATTGAAAAAGCTGGTTCAAATGTAAAATTAAAATGCCCAGTTTTAGACAAACAATTTTCTCCAGAAGAAGTTAGTGCTCAAGTTTTGAGAAAACTTTCTGAAGATGCTGGTAAATATCTAGGCGAAAATGTTACTCAAGCAGTTATAACAGTTCCAGCTTATTTCAATGATTCTCAAAGACAGGCTACAAAAGATGCAGGTAAAATTGCAGGACTTGAAGTTTTAAGAATAATTAATGAACCTACAGCTGCTGCTTTAGCTTATGGATTAGATAAAAAAAGTAACGAAAGAATACTTGTATTTGATTTAGGCGGTGGAACTTTTGATGTTTCAGTTTTAGAGGTTGGTGATGGTGTTTTTGAAGTTTTATCAACTTCTGGCGATACTCATTTAGGAGGCGATGATTTCGATAGATGTATTGTTGATCATCTAGCAAGTACATTTAAAAGTAATGAGGGAATTGACCTAAGACAGGATAAACAAGCTTTACAACGCCTTACTGAAGCTGCTGAAAAGGCAAAAATTGAATTGTCAAATGCTACTCAGAGTGAAATAAATCTACCTTTTATAACTGCTACTCCAGAGGGGCCAAAGCATCTTGATTTAAATTTGACTAGAGCAAATTTTGAAGAGCTTGCTTCTAAGTTAATTGATAGATGTAGAGTCCCCGTCGAGCAAGCCCTAAAGGACGCTAAGCTCTCTACAGGAGAGATTGATGAAATAGTTATGGTAGGTGGTTCAACAAGAATGCCTGCTGTTCAGGAGTTAGTAAAGCGTGTTACAGGTAAAGATCCTAATCAAACTGTGAATCCTGATGAAGTTGTAGCTGTAGGTGCAGCTATTCAAGGGGGTGTTTTAGCTGGAGAAGTCAAAGATATATTATTGCTCGACGTCACACCATTATCTCTTGGTGTCGAGACTTTAGGTGGAGTGATGACAAAAATGATTACTCGAAATACAACCGTCCCAACTAAAAAATCTGAGACATACTCAACTGCTGTCGACGGACAAACTAATGTTGAGATTCATGTTTTGCAGGGTGAAAGAGAAATGGCTTCAGATAATAAAAGTTTAGGAACCTTTAGACTTGACGGTATTCCCTCTGCTCCAAGAGGTGTGCCGCAAATAGAAGTAACCTTTGATATTGATGCAAATGGAATTTTAAGTGTTACAGCAAAAGATAAAGGTAGTGGTAAAGAACAATCTATTTCTATTACTGGTGCTTCCACCCTCTCAGATAATGAAGTTGAAAAAATGGTAAAAGATGCTGAATCTAATGCATCAGTTGATAAAGAAAAAAGAGAGAAAATTGATTTAAAAAATCAAGCAGAAACTTTAGTTTATCAAACGGAAAAACAACTAGGTGAGCTTGGAGATAAAGTAGATGCTTCTGCTAAATCTAAGGTAGAAGAAAAAAGTAAAGCATTAAAAGAAGCAACTTCGAAAGAAGATTATGAATCTATGAAGAAATTATTAGAAGAACTGCAACAAGAACTTTATGCGATTGGTTCTTCCGTATATCAACAGCCAGGTAATCAACCACCAGCACCTGGCAATCCAGATTCAAATCAATCTAATGACAAAGGTGCTGATGATGATGTCATAGATGCAGATTTTACTGAGACAAAAGATTAAATAAAATATTCTTTTAATTCATTTGCAACCCAATGAGAACATGAAGGAGCAAGTAAAAATCCATTTTTATAGAAACCAGTACATATAATTAGTCCATTTTCCAGATTTTTTTGAACAGGAGAGGGTTCGCCTTCGGGTCTGGATCTAATCCCGAACCACTTTCTGGTTACTCTTTCTTTAGATAGCCAATTAGGTTTATTTTCAATAAAATTTGTAAGTTTTTCGAAGACATTTTCTTCTGGTTTTTTATGATATTCATCAGTTGAACCAATGATAATTTTATTGTTTGTTAAAGGAATTATGTTTTTGCCATCAATGTTGAAATGTTTTGGCAGGGATAAAAAATTAACTTCATGCAAGCTTGTACAAACTTCTATGGCTTGACCTAAGACAGGCTTTAATTGAATTTTATAAGTTTTTTCTAATATTAAATTTACTGCATCTAGAGAATTACATAAGACAATTGCGTCAGTTTTGATTTTATTATTACTTTTCGAAATTGAAATCCATTTTTTGTTAATTCTTTTAATTTTTATTATTTCGTCATTTATAAAATTTATTTTTTTATTTTTTAGGTAAATATTTAATGTATCTAATAATGAAAGAGGATCTATTCTCCCATCTTTGTGAGAAATAACTCCTTTAATATTTTTTGTGTTGAAAGTCTTATTGATATTCTTGATAATAATTGAGTCTTTATCTAAAATTTCAAGTCCTTGGTTTTTATTGTCGTTAACAAATTGCTTTAGCTTTTCAAATTTTGCATCATTTTTCGTCAATTGTATTAATGGTTTTTCTATATGCAATTTTGTATTAAACTCTTGCAATAATTTGATCCATTTTGGCCATAATTCAAGGCTTTGTTTCCTAAGTATCCAACTTCTTCCATTTCTTTTATGATAAATATTTCCCATTAGGAGACCTAATGCAGCACTACTACTATTTTTATCTAAAGCCGGATCAGCAATTGTTATTTGATACCCTAATTCAGACAGTTCTATTGCGTTAAACTTTCCTATTATGCCAGCACCAACAATCAGTATGTGTGGTTTTTGAAAATTTTCTTTTAATCTTTTCATTGATATATTAGTTGTAATTACTTATTTGATTAAAAAATTAAATTTTCTTTGGAACATCCCTCAATTATATTCAAAATTGTTTGTCCTGATCGTCCAGGCTTAGTAAGTCAGCTTACTAGTTGGATATCAAATTATGGTGGTAATATCAAGCATTCGGATCATCATACAGATCAAGATGCTGGACTATTTCTTAGTAGGATTGAATGGAATACTATCCATTCAAAACTTAATAGAAATGAGATTTATGATGAATTTCAAAAAATTGTAATTGATATAAATGGAAAATTTAATATCAATTATTCAGATGAGGTTCCTAATGTTGCTATTTTCGTGAGTAAACAAAATCATTGTTTAATTGATTTACTATGGCGGGTAAGAAATGGTGAACTTAAAATGAATGTTCCATTAATAATTTCTAATCATCCTGATCTTGAAAGTATTGCGAACGATTTTAATTCAAAATTTGTTTATTTTGATACTATTAATTCTTCGAAATCTGAGGTTGAAGATCAGATTTTAAAATTAATCAAACGATTTGATATCGAGCTTGTTGTACTAGCTAAATATATGCAAATTTTGAGTGACTCTTTTTTGCAAAAGTTTTCCTCAATTATAAATATACATCATTCTTTCTTACCTGCTTTCAAGGGAGCTCAACCATATCATCGTGCATGGAAAAGGGGTGTTAAATTAATAGGTGCCACTGCACATTATGTAACTCAAGATCTCGATGAGGGTCCAATAATCGAACAATGTACTGTCAATGTAAGTCATAGAGATGAAGTTGATGATTTGATTCGAAAAGGTAGGGATATTGAGAGAGTTGCTTTGGCAAGGGCTGTTAGATTACACCTAAACCATCAAGTTTTTGTTTATAAGAGTAAAACTGCAGTTTTTGATTGAAAATTATTCTTAATCCTCTAATTCAATCTGAATTTGTCTTTCATATATTGATTCTTCATTAAATGTTCTTGCTATGAGGAAACTTGCAATACAGCTAATGAGAACGGGTTTCATAATTAATAAATTTTTCGTTAATGCAAAAGCCAAAAACATTGCTGTGATTGGTGTTCTTGAGCAGCCTGCTACGAATGCACCCATTCCAGCAAATATATATGTACTTGGTGCATGACCTGTTACGGTTTCTACCCAGCTTCCCATTATTAGTCCGATGGCTGCACCTAAAGTGAGCATAGGATAAAAGAGTCCTCCGGGCGCTCCTGATGATGCAGCTAAACCTGTTGTAATAAATAGTATTAATACTGCTAAGAGGGCAATTCCAATAGTGGTATTTTGTTCAGCTATTATTTTTTGTAATTCATCTAAATTATGAAATGTGCTGGGTAAGAAAGAATATATAGTTCCTAAAATAAGACCACAGATACTCATTTTTAAAACAAATTTATTCTTATACCACTTTTTCCCAAGATTTTGCATAAAAAGAACATACCTGCTATAAAGTTCTGCAATAATTCCTATAATTATCCCAAGCAAAACCAAATAAAAAAAATCAATCGGTAAGAAAAATACGGATGGGTCATATTCTTTTTGTATTAAAAAACCTAGGTTAAAATCAAATCCTCCTGCTTTAGGATCCAAACCTAAGGCTTGAATAATATCTGCAGAAGAATCCGCTATGAAGGTTGTAATTACAACTAATAGTAAAACTACTGGTCTGGCGGAGTTTAATAATTCTTCTATTGCATAAACAAATCCACCTAGTGGGGCGCTAAAAACTGCAGCTATTCCAGCTCCGCCCCCTGCAGCGACAATAACTCTTCTAAAAGCTAATGGAGCTTTGAGCCATTTTGCCATTTGCCAAGCAACAGACCCACCCATTTGAACAGATGGACCTTCTGGACCCAAGGGGAATCCACTACCAATGGCAATAATGCCAGATATTAGTTTTATTAATCCTACTTTCAGATTCATGGGAACTTTTTTATGCCTTAAGAATCCCATTATTTGACTAACTCCTGAACCTTTTGCGGCTGGAGCAATATTTTTAATTAAAAATCCTGCTAAGGCGCCTCCAATAGCTCCAAAAATTGGTAGAACTGCAATAGATGGAAATTGCTCTAATAATGCCAATCTCCAATTGTTAATAAAATAAATTCCAGTTTTAAAAGATATGCTCGTTATGGACGCTCCTAAACCCGTCAATAAAAGTGATATGACGACTACAAAAGATCTTTGTTTAAGTAATTTTTTAATGCTACGAGAAGAGTTATTGCCTGTTTTTTTTATATTTTCTTTTATGAGGTTTTGCATAAGCCATGATTATTTTGACAAGCTGAAATCGCGTATTTCATCAAATTGAAGATAGCGATAAAGTTCATCTGAATATGGATTTATTTTATTTTTAGTAATATCCTGATATTCTTCTATTTCAGGGATTTTTCCAAGAAGAGCACACACTGCTGCTAATTCTGCACTCCCTAAAAATACTTGAGCATTTTTGCCAAGCCTATTATCAAAATTTCTAGTACTAGTAGAAAATACTACTGATCCTTCATCTACTCTTGCTTGATTTCCCATGCATAAAGAACAGCCAGGTAGTTCTAATCTTGCACCGCAATTTTCAAATATTTCATAGTAACCTTCATTTTTTAAAGTTTCTTCATCCATTTTTGTAGGTGGACAAATCCATAGTTTTGCTTTTAAATTTTTTACACCTTCAAGAACTTTTGCGGCAGCTCTGTAGTGACCAATATTTGTCATACAAGAACCTATAAAAACCTCATCAATATTAGTATTTGCAACATCAGCAATTTCCTTCACGTTATCTGGATCGTTGGGGCAAGCAACTATAGGTTGTTTAACTTGTGACAAGTCAATTTCAATTATTTCTTCATAACTGGCATTTAGATCTGGATGAATTAATTCAGGTTTCTTTAACCAATTTTTCATATCATTAATTCTTCTTGAGATTGACTTTGAATCTTCATAATTGCTCTCAATCATTTTTTCTAGAAGGCAAATATTGCTTCTTATGTATTCTTGAACAGTTTCCTCTGATAAAAGTATTGTGCTTCCAGCGCATGAGCGTTCGGCAGTCGCATCAGTTAGTTCAAAAGCTTGTTCAAGTTTCAAGTTAGGTAATCCTTCAATTTCCATAATTTTTCCGTTAAATATATTTTTTTTATTTGCTTTCTCAACAGTCAAAAGTCCTTGTTTAATAGCAAAGAGAGGAATTGCATTCACTAAATCTCGTAATGTTATGCCTGGTAATAAATCGCCCTTAAATTTTACAAGTACTGATTCTGGCATATTTAATGGCATTGATCCTATTGCAGCAGCAAAGGCAACGATGCCTGAGCCTCCCGGAAATGAAATCCCAAGAGGAAATCTAGTATGACTATCCCCACCAGTACCAACCGTATCAGGAAGGAGCATTCGGTTAAGCCAGCTGTGAATGATGCCGTCTCCAGGCTTTAGAGCTACCCCACCTCTTTGAGATATAAAGTCAGGTAATTCTTTGTGTGTAACTAAATCTACTGGTTTAGGATATGCTGCTGTGTGACAAAAACTTTGCATTACTAAATCTGCAGTGAATCCTAAACAAGCTAATTCTTTAAGTTCATCCCTTGTCATTGGCCCAGTAGTATCTTGACTTCCAACTGTCGTCATAATTGGTTCACAAGTCATTCCAGGTCGTACTCCCTTTAGACCGCATGCTTTACCTACTATTTTTTGTGCTTGAGTAAAGCCAGAATTAATTTCTTTTGGATTTTCTGGTCGGATAAATATTTCACTAGGTGGATAATCTAATTTGTTTCTAATCTTGTCTGTGAGTGATCTTCCAATCATGAGATTAATTCTGCCTCCAGCCCGAATTTCATCAGTAATAGTTGAGGGACTCAAGTTGAATTGACTTATTATTACTTCAGAATTGGTATTTTTTTCAATTTTTTTAATAAGGCCTTCATAAGGAAATATTTTTATTAAATCTCCTGTTTTCATATGAGATACATCAGTCTCTATAGGAAGTGCTCCTGAATCTTGTGCGGTATTAAAGAAAATAGGAGCTATTTTGCTGCCAATTATTATTCCTCCGGTTCTTTTATTTGGGACAAAAGAGATATCTTCACCAATATGCCATATTAGTGAATTTATAGCTGATTTTCTTGAACTTCCTGTTCCTACTACATCTCCAACATAAGCAATTTGTATCTCTTGCTTTTTGAGTTTACCAAGAATCTCTAATCCATCTTTTTTTTTAAATTCGAGCATAGCCAATGCGTGCATTGGTATATCGGGACGTGTTGTCGCGTGAACGGCAGGAGATAAGTCATCTGTATTTGTCTCACCATCTATTTTGAATACTAGACAAGTAATTTCCTTCTCTAGAACTTTTTTATTTTTGAACCATTCTGCAGCTGCCCAACTATTTACTACCTCTTTTGCATAAATATTATTTTTAGATAATTCATAAATATCATTCGCTGCATCGTAAACAAGAATAATATTTTTTAAAACCGCTGCTGCTTTTTTAGCCAGTAAACTATTTTTCCCTTTAAGTATTTCAACCAGAGAATTAACATTATATCCACCTATCATTGTCCCTAATATCTCAATTGCTTTCTCAGGTTTAATGTATCTGCAATGTTTTTCGCTTTGAGCAATTGCTGTAAGCCAGCTTGCTTTAACGTATGCTGCTTCATCAACTCCAGGTGGTACTCTGTTTATAAGCAAATCTAGTAAATATTCAGTTTCGTAATTTGTTTCTTTTTCTAATAGTTGTGTAATACAATTTGTTTGTTCTGCATTTAGTGGCAATGGAGGTATGCCTTTAGAGGCTCTCTCGACTACGTGATCTTCATAATCTTTGAGCAATGTTTCCAATTTCTTCATTTGTAAGGTTTAATGCCTAATCTATTGTTATTTTTAATATTAAAAAGAAGAGTATTCATAAATGCTTTTTTAAATATTTAAACTTCTTAATCATTCAATGTCGACTTCATCCAATAATCAATCTTTAGAAAAAACATCTGATTTGCATGTTGTCGAAACACGTCCATTAATACCTCCAAGCAAACTTCATAACGATATTCCTCTTGATTATACTTCAGCTAATACTGTCTCCAATACAAGAAGAGCAATACAAAATATTTTGCATAAGAATGATTCTAGGCTTTTAGTCATAGTTGGGCCATGTTCAATTCATGATATTGAGGCTGCTCAAGAATACGCAGAATATATTTATGAATTTAGAAAAATTTATAAGGATAAATTAGAAATTGTAATGCGAGTATATTTTGAAAAACCAAGAACAACAATTGGGTGGAAAGGATTAATAAATGATCCGCATTTAGATGGTTCATATGATATAAATACAGGTCTACGAAGAGCTAGAAATTTATTATCTTATCTAGCAACTCGAGGAATACCTTCAGCTACAGAGTTGTTAGATCCAATTGTTCCGCAATATATTGCTGATTTGATTAGTTGGACAGCAATTGGTGCAAGGACTACTGAAAGTCAAACACATAGAGAAATGGCATCAGGATTATCTATGCCAATAGGTTTTAAAAATGGAACGGATGGTTCTTTTGGCACAGCAATTAATGCGATGCAATCAGCTTCTAAATCTCATCATTTTCTAGGGGTTAATGATCAAGGCTATGCTTCTATTGTTAATACAACTGGTAATCCTGATGGACATATAGTCTTAAGGGGAGGTTCTAAAGGAGCAAATTTCGAAAACCAACACGTGAAAAGTATTTCTTCTGAATTAAAACAAAGTAATCTACCTCATAAAGTAATGATTGATTGTAGTCATGGAAATTCAAATAAAGACTATAAGAAGCAATCTGATGTTCTAAAAAATGTGGCAAATCAAATTAGGACTGGAGAAAAAAATATTTTAGGAATTATGCTTGAAAGTCATCTTAATGAAGGTAATCAAAAACTTGCAAAAAGAGAAGATCTTGAGTATGGCACTAGTATTACTGATGCTTGTATAAATATAGATACAACAAAAACTTTGCTAGAGCTTTTATACGATTCAATTGTATAATTTATAAACTTGTAATAAACAAGTTAAAGCAATATGCTGCTGAAATTGGCACTATAAAATTATCTATTCCGAGAATACTAAATTGCTCAAGAACGGTAGAAATAAGAGGGATAATTAAAAAACCAATATTATTAAATGAATATTTCTGGAAATAACCTAAACCAAAAACAACTACCAGGCTTGTAATAAACATAGTTAATGTTCCTAAGAGGGATTTTTTCTGGTTTAAAAAAATCCAACTTTTTGATTGAAAGTTTTTTCCTATTAATCCTGCTAATCCATCTCCAAATGTCATTATAAAAAAACCTGCGAAAAGAGCAGCAGGGTCTTTGTCCCAATAAAGGAAAATTAAAATAAATAAACTCAAACAATAAAATAATGTTCCGTAACTTTTTCTTTCTACGTCTTCAATAGTTGTGAATAATTTTGATTTGTAATTTACGAAAACTAATAATGATATGATGCCGGTAAAATAGAGTGCAGAAGTTTGATCAATATTTAAATATTTTGCGTAAGGAATTAAAGGACCTATTCCAATATGTATGATTTTTCTTAATGCCTCTTTATTATCTGGGTTAAAACTTTTATAGATAATTGATATAAAAAAAACAATAAATATATAAGTAAAAATAAAAGCAAATTTTAACAATTTAACTATGCTGCTTTTTGATGAGTAGTCATTACTCTTAGTTTTAAAATGGCTTTTGCCTCTAGTTGCCTCACTCTTTCTCTTGATACATTTATTTGTCTCCCTATTTCGGCAAGTGTTAATGGTTCTTCTCCATCTAAGCCAAATCTAAGTTTCATGATTTTTTGTTCTCTTTCATTAAGTTGCGCAAGCCAAGTGCCCAAATGTTCTTTTTGGATTGTTCTATCCATGCCCTCCATAGGTTCTTCACCGTTTGGATCAGGAATCAACTCACCAAGAGTACTTCGATCTTCTTCGCCTCTTGCATGAGCATCAAGAGATGCGCATGGAGCACTTTGTGAGATTAAGTCTTCTAAATCTTTTTGTTCAATACCCATTGCCTCTGCCATCTCTAATCTGGTTGGTTGCCTACCAAATTTATGCGATAATTCTCTTGAAACTCTCCTCATTTTCGATAATTTTTCACTTATATGAATTGGCAATCTAATTGTTCTAGCACTATTATCAATTGCTCTGGTCATCCCTTGTCTGATCCACCAATAAGCATATGTAGAAAATTTATATCCCATTGCAGGATCAAATTTATCAACAGCTCTTTCTAGCCCAATCGCTCCTTCTTGTACCAAGTCTAATAATTCCAAACCTTGATTTTGATACTTCTTAGCAACAGACACTACGAGTCTTAAATTTGCCGCCATCATTCTATCTCTTGCTCGTTTCCCAATTTTAATTAGGCGGCGGTTCCTTGATGATTTTTCGATTTCGGGAATCTTTAGCAATTTTTTCATGTTTTGAACATGGTGAGCTAACTCGATTTCCTCTGCAGCAGTAAGAAGAGGAACTCTTCCAATGCTGCTTAAGTAATGACCTATAGAATCTGAAGCAACTCTTGCAGATTTTTTTTGGTTTTGTTTACCAGTTAAGCTGGATTTTGTTTTGCGAGTTTTCCCCGCAGTATTTGGTAATCTAGGTTCTTCAATATTATTTGAAGAACTATTTCCAGACTCCAGAGGGATCCCCATCACCCTGGCCTCCTAAAATGGATTTTTTAAAAAGCTAGCACTGAAATCGAAATAAAAACTACTTTTGCGTTGAAACTTTAAAGACAAATAAAATTAATTTTACAATTATTTTCCTAAAGCTATTGGTATGATTAGGTTTTATATAAATATAAAATTTTTAAAAATATTAAGTAATTTTTTAAAATGTTATAAACAGCAATAAATTTAAAAATTTTTTATTAAATCAATTTGTGAGCGATTTAAGTTTGAATTTCCTCTCTTTTTTTCATATTTCCCATTTTTATCCATTATCCATGAAAAATAATTATCGTCTATGTAAGTTTGTAAAAGATTATGTAATTGAGTTTTTAATTTTAAATCTTCTATGGGTGTAACAGCTTCTATTCTTCTATCTAAATTTCTTCTCATCCAGTCTGCACTTCCTATAAAAACTTCCGAATCGTTGTTATTGTAAAACCAAAAAATTCTCGAATGTTCAAGAAAATGTCCAATAATGCTTATGACAGTAATGTTTTCACTTAAATCCTTTTTCTGAGGATATAAACAACAAATTCCTCGAACAATTAGATTAATTTTGACTCCTGTCTGAGAGGCTGAATATAGTAATTGAATAATTTCTGGGTCTACTAATGAATTCATTTTTGCAATAATTTCACCTTTTTTTCCTTTTTTCACATTTTCAATCTCTCTATTTATTAAAAAGATAAATTTCTTTCGTAATGATGTTGGTGAAACTAGTAATTTCTGATATGTCTTTTGTTTCGAGAATCCTGATAAGTAATTAAATAATTCAATCAAATCGGATGAGATATCAGGATCTGTTGAAAGTAATCCTATATCTGTATAAAAACGAGAAGTATTTGAATTGTAATTTCCTGTTCCAATATGAAAATAATTTCTTAATCTCCCTTTTTCTTTTCTAACAACTAATGAAATTTTTGTATGTGTTTTAAAGCCTATTATTCCATAAACGACATGAATGCCTGCCTGTTCAAGTTGTTTTGCCCATTGGATGTTGTTATCTTCATCAAATCTTGCTTTGAGTTCAACAAGAGTCATCACTTCTTTTCCATTTTCAGCGGCTTTCATCAAAGCTTTAATAATTGGAGAATCTTTTGAAACTCTATAAAGAGTAATTTTAATAGCTAATACTAAGGGGTCTTCAGCAGCTTGATTGATAAATTCTTCGATAGATGTCTTGAATAAGTCGTATGGGTGATGAAGAAGTATATTCTGCTTCCTGAGAATACTAAAAATAGAGTTAAATTTTCTATCTTTGGAAGAATCGATTGGTTTTAGTGATGGATGCGTTTCTCCTACTGATAAATTTTCTTTTAAATCTTCTCGATTAATCTTTGTAAGATAATTCAAATCATCTAAACCTAATAAGCTTTTGCAAAAGTAAATATATTCTTCTGTTATTTCAATACTCTCAATAAGTAATTTTAAAATATTTTGTGGAATATTTTCCTCTACTTCCAATCTGACTACATCTCCACCTAATCTCCTTTTTTGCAAGCTTTGTTCTACGGCTAGAAGTAAGTCGTCAGCTTCAAGTTCTTTTAATTCTAAATCTGCGTCTCTTGTTACTCTAAAAAAAGAATAACTAAGGCACTTCATCCCATTAAATAAGGCATTAATATTGTTACCAATTAAGTCTTCAACAGTTATAAAATATCGTTTATTATCATCTTCAGTTTCAATAATCTCGTTAGGAATTGATATAAATCTTCCAATATTTTTTGTTGGGATTTTTATTCTTACAAATTGATTTTTAGATTCTTCTCCATCATTAATAAGAGCTGCTAAATTGAGACTTAAATTACTTATAAAAGGAAATGGATGAGCCGGATCAACAACTAATGGTGTCAATAAAGGAAAAATTGAAGATAGGAAATAATTGTCACACCAACTTTTTTGATTTTCATTGAGTTCTTTATATTTTTTAATGAAAACTCCCTCATTCTTAAGTTCAATATTTAATTCATTATTTAAATAGTTTTCTTGCAGAGTTGTGAGGTTTTTTACCTCTTTGTTTATTTTTTTTAATTGTTCTTTGGGTGTTAGTCCATCAATACTTTTTTTTCTAATTCCTGCTTCAACTTGCGCTTTTAATGATGCAACTCTAACCATAAAAAATTCATCAAGATTATTACTGAAAATTGAAAAAAATTTAATTTTATCTAATATTTTATAGCCTTTCTCCATTCCTGTAAGAAGTACTCTTTTATTAAAATCTATCCAACTTAATTCTCTATTAATGAAATTATTAGGTTCGTGTTTCATTACAGTAATTTAATGTATTAATTATATGAAATTTTGTTATTTTTTCCTTCAGCAATCAGGTATATCATGAAAATTAAGATAATTGAACCTGCTATAAAAGGTGATTTAGGGCCAAAACTATCATAAACTCTTCCAGCCATTGCTATCCCTAAGACCCCCCCAAGACTCTGGAGACCCTGAAGGTTACTTAGAATTGATCCTTGTTTATCAACGTCTAATTTTTTTGAAATTAGTGCTCTCAAGGAAGGCGTAATTAAACCCGCCCCAACGGCTAAAAACGAAACAGCTGCATAAATATTAATTGTCGCATTTTCTTTTGGAGCAGTTATTAAAAGTGAACATGCAACGAGAATAAAGCCTGATCCTGCGAGTGTTAGTTTCATCTCTCCGAATTGTTTTACGAGAGGACCAATAAGTCCACCTTGCACAATGATGGCAATAATTCCAACAACTACAAGAGTTCCGCTTGATGACTTCGTTGTCCAGCCCAAAGATTCTTGAAGGAAAAAAATCAGGATATTTGTCAATCCAGTAAAAGCAATAAAATAAATAAAAAATGCTAGTGATAATTTTTTGATCTTTTCTTCCTTGAACACTGTAAACAGTTGTTTTAAGGGATTTTTAAGAATTGTTTTTAATTTATTTGAGGCACTATTTGGTTTTGTTTCTGGTAGATAAAAGAATACTAAGAGAAAGTTTATGATTGGAATAATTGAAGCTATCAAAACTGGAATAATAAAATTATTATTTGTATTTTTTGCAAAAACTACAACGAAAATATTTCCTAAGAAAAAACTTAAACCAAAAGCTACACCAATAAGTCCAAATGTTTTTGCTCTTTTTTCAGGGCTTGAAATATCTGCAAGAATAGTTGTTGCTGTTGCTGCAGTCCCACCACTTAAACCATCAATAAGTCTTGCAAGGAATAATAAAAATAAAGGAATAGAGGCTATTGAATTTGACCAATTAAAAAGAACTGTAAAAGATAATATTGATATTCCTATTACTGAACCAGTAATACAAAAAAGAGTGACAGGTCTTCTTCCATATCTATCACTCATAAGTCCTATAAAAGGAGAAGCTGCAAATTGAGCTAATTGATAAGTGCATGATAATAAACCATATGTACTTGCTTTAGAATCAAAAAGTAAAACAAAAGAGGGTAAAATAGGTAACAGTATACTTTCACTTAAACGATCATTTAGAAGAGTGATAAACGCACTAAGGAGAGTAAATTTTTTATTAGGTTTTAATAAACTTTCTTTCATAATATTTACCTTCATTGCGATTAACTTTTACTACCATACTTGTTAATGGAGATTATTGTGCCCGGCATTGTTTATTTAGTTGGAGCAGGTCCTGGTGACCCTGAGCTTTTGACTCTTAAAGCTTTACGCCTAATAAAAAATTGTGATGCATTAGTTCATGATGCTTTAATTCCAGATGAAATAACAAAAGAGGCAGGAAAAAATGCAGAAATTTTCCATGTGGGTAAAAGAGCTGGTAAATGTTCTGTACCCCAAGCTGAAACTAATGCTCTTATTTTGAAATTGGCACAAGAAGGCAAAAATGTTGTAAGGCTTAAAGGGGGAGATCCATTCGTTTTTTCTAGAGGTGGTGAGGAGGTATCGATTTTAGAAAAAAATGGAATTTCAGTTGAAATCGTTCCTGGTATTACTTCTGGGATAGCTGCCCCCACATATTTTGGTATTCCACTAACTCATAGAGATGCTGCGAGTTCCGTAACTTTCGTCACTGGACATGAGCGTGTAGATAAGGAAAAAAAGACAGTGAATTGGAGAGATTTAGCTAAATCATCAGATAGCTTAGTAATTTTTATGGGTATAAAAAATATTGAATATATTGTGGAAGAATTAATTTTAGGTGGTTTAGATAAGAATACTAAATGCGCTGTGATTCAAGAAGCTACTTTAAAAAATCAAAAATGTTTGATAGAGAAATTAGATAATCTTCCAGATAAAATCAAAGATAAAGAATTTTCAGCTCCATCAATTATCATTATTGGAAAAATTGTTGAATTTAAGGTTAATAACAATATAACTAAAGTATCTGATGTCTATTTACCAGATATTAATAAAGTTCAACTATATAATAAATCCCAAAAGTAAATTGGATCGAATTTAGGTCTAAGCTTTAAATCATCAACTTGATTAATTTGTCTGCAAGATAAGCTATTAATTGCAACTATTATGTCATCATTTTGAAATTCTGGAGCAATTAATTCTTCTTTTACAATTTTCAATTTTAAAGCTTTAGAAATCATAATCCCCTCTAAACAGCCGCTCTCTTTTCTAGGAGTTATCCATTGATTATTTCTTTTAATTAAAAGATTAAATGTACTTCCACAACAAAGTTCACCTGACGTATTCAAAAGAATAGAGTCATCAAATGATTTTTCATTAGCTTCTGTCAAAACTTGTATTGCCTGATTATATGAAAATGTTTTGCATTTACTTATAAGACTGAATTCATTTATTTTTTCTGTTTGACTAATGCAAACGCTTATCGGATTAAAATTTGGTTCGATTCTATAGAACTCAAGCCATATATTATCCAAATCTTTTGTCTCTGAAGTGCTATCAATTGTTAGTGTTCGACCTTCATTAGTTCCTCGACTATAGTTTATTCTTACTGAAGCAAATTGATCATTTTTAAGCGATAGCTTTTTAATTCCATCGTGAATAAGTTGTTTCAAAGTTAATTTATTGATTTTGAGATTAATATTTAAAATTTTGCTACTTTTTTCTAACCTTTTCAGATGTTCATCAAAAAGAATAGGTTTGTTTTCTTTTATCAAAATGGTTTCAAATATACCATCAGCAAATTTTAATCCTCTATTATTAGCAGTAATAAATATTCTATCAATATCCAACCATTGATCCTTGTGCCAGCCTAATGTTTCGATCATTTGAGTGAATCAATTAACGGTAAAAGTTTCCACTTTAGTTCATTAGTTTCCTCTTCAGGGTTTGAGTCAATAACTATTCCGCAACCAGCATATATATTGATTTTTTTTTCTTTAATTAAAAATGACCTTATTAGTATATTGCTGTCAAACTCTCCATTCCAGTCAAGCTTCAAAAATGACCCACAGTATGGTCCGCGTTCACATTCTTCTAATTCAAAAAGTCTCTGGCATGATCTTAATTTAGGTGCTCCAGTTATAGAGCCCCCAGGCCAACAAGCTTTTATTAAATCAATCCAGTTTTTGTCTTTTTTTAATTTGCCTTTGATTACTGAAGTTAGATGATGAACTTTTAAGAAACTTTCAAGTTTTAATATTTCTGGCACAATAATGCTTCCTGTTTCGCAAACTTTACTTAAATCATTTCTTATTAGGTCAACAATCATAATATTTTCGGCTCTATCTTTTTCGTTCGTTATTAAATCGATAGCATTAAGTGCGTCTTGATTTAAATCCTTATCTCTGGACCTAGTTCCTTTGATAGGTCTTGATTCTACAAAATTTTTATTATCTATTTTTATAAATCTTTCTGGTGAGGTAGATAATACAGCCTCTTTATAATTATTATTATTGATTATTATTCCTCCAAAGGGAGCTCTTAATTTCCTTCTTATTTTCAAATAAATATCTAGAGGCTTATAGTTTTTGGAAGATTCAATTTCGCATTTAGTTGTTAGGTTTGCTTGAAATATATCCCCTAGGGAAATTAATTTTTTCAATTTTAGAATATTTTCCTGAAATTTTTCAGCCATTTCGTCCAAATTGATTTTTGAAAAGTCAAAATTCAAATTTGTTTTAATAATATTTTTTTCTTCAGTATTTTTAATATTTTTGATTATGTTTTTATAGTTAATCAGTTCAGATGAGTTTGTTCCTTCGATAATTATTTCTTTTTTTATTAGATTACATTTAATGATTGGATCATATGATGCAATCCATAAAGTTGCCATATCAGATTTTCGCCATGGGTTTTTGGGTTCTATGAAAATTCCAGCTTCATAACTTAACCATCCGATCCAAAATCCTTTTTCAATATTTCTTAAATTGTTAAATGGATTATTAGTTTTGTCTAAGTTATTGATATCTCTTGATTGGATTATTTTTTTAGGTTTAATTCCTATGATTGACCATTCCCCATTTTCTTTGCCATCACTGTCTAGCCAAGCTAATCCTTTATCTCCGAATTTTTTTGTTAAATGATGCGTAATTAGTGCAGGATCTATCCATTTTTCTAGAATTAGTTTTTTTATTTTCATTTTTTATTATTGTTATTAAGCCATTTTTCATAAGCGGCATTTCTAATTCTGCAGCTATCACACTTACCGCATGGTTTTGAATTACCCGAATAACAACTCCATGTTTTTTCTAAGGGGACATCATTATCAAAAGCTAATTTAATAATTTCCTCTTTATTTAAATCTAATAGTGGTGTCCAAAGTTTTATTCGATTATTTTCTCTTCCTCTTTTATTGGCTAAATCTGCTAATTCTTGAAATTTTTTAATGTAGTCAGGTCTGCAATCTGGATAACCAGAATAATCTAGTGCATTAACTCCTAATCCAATAAAATCAGCATCTATTGCTTCGGCATAACTTAGTGCAACGGAAATAAATATAGTATTTCTCCCAGGAACATAAGTATTAGGAATTTTATTAGTTTGTACTCCTTCTATTGGAATATTTTTTTGAGTATCAGTTAATGACGAGCCTCCCCATAACGATAAGTCAAGCTTAATGATTTTCAATTCTTCGATATCAAAGTGTTTTGCAATTTTTGATGCAGAATTTAACTCTTTTTTATGACGTTGACCATAGTCAAATGAAAGGCCAAAAATTTTAGCTTCAGATTTTTTGGCGATTCCAGTAACTGTAGAAGAATCTAAACCGCCAGATAATAAAACTACTATCGATTTATTTTTAAGAGTCATATGATTTCAATTAATTTTTAAGTATTTGTGAGTTTGAAGGCTCAATTTCCAATCGGGGTTATTTTTTACGAATTCAATAGCAAGAGAAAAACCATTCGCATTATTCCATGCTGGCTGTAAATAAAAAATTTTATCTTCTTTTTTTATGCCATCTTCGCTTTTAGAGAGTTGATATTGTTTTAAAGTTTCTTTTTTTATTTTAATAGCAAATTCAATATCTTCTATTTCATTTATGATTATTTTGATTTCATTACAGTTTTTTAAAAAATAATTTTTTGGAGGTGAGTGTCTTTTAGGAGATAAAGTAATCCAGTCATAGCTCCCTGATATCGAATTAACTCCACTTGTCTCAATATGAATCTTCATTGGCTTTTGTTCTTTACCCATCGTCATTTTTTTTATAGCTTTGCAAAAATTATCCAAATTATGTTGTAAAGGTTCTCCACCTGTAATAACGCAAAAAGATGCTCCTTTTGTTCTGGCAATTTTTATGCTATCTATAATTTTTTCAATTGATGTAGAAGGGTGTTTTTTTTCATCCCATGAATTCTTGGTATCGCACCACGAACATCCAACTTTACATCCGGCTAATCTTACAAAAAAAGCACTTTTTCCAGCGTGATAACCTTCACCTTGTAATGAATGAAATTGTTCGACTAAGGGTAAAAAATTTGTCATTTTCATTCAAAAAAATAAAGAATATTAATTTGATTGAGTTAACTTATCTTGAGAGGCTTTTATTAAACCTTTAAATAAAGGATGAGGTTTGCCAGGTCGTGATAAGAACTCAGGATGATATTGACAGGCTAAGAAGTATGGATGATTTTCTAACTCAATTAACTCAACTAATCTGCCATCTGGTGATGTACCACTAATTTTGTATCCAGAATCTAAAAAACTTTGTTTGTAGTAATTATTAAATTCGTATCTATGTCGATGTCTCTCATAAATAACATCATCATCATATAATTTTTTTCCAGTTGTATTTTTTGTCAATCTACATGGATAAACTCCAAGTCTCATTGTCCCACCTAAATCAACTACATCTTCCTGTTCTGGTAATAAATGTATCACTGGATTTAGAGTATTTGGGTCTAGTTCTGAACTAGATGCATCTGGAAGATTAGCTACATTCCTGGCCCATTCTATAACTGCACATTGCATACCAAGGCACAAACCTAAAAAGGGAATTTTATTTTCTCTTGCGAATTTTATAGACGAAATTTTTCCATTGACTCCTCTATTACCAAATCCCCCGGGCACGACAATTGCATCAACTTCATTTAAGTAAGTTTCTGCTGAATTTTTTTCTATCATTTCAGCACTTACCCAATGTAAATCTAATAAAGCCTTTTGTTCTATGCATGCATGTCTTAAAGCTTCAACAACGGATAAATATGCATCTCCAAGTTCAATGTATTTACCTACTAAAGCAACTTTGATTGGAGCTCCAGGATTCCTTAGGTTGTGTATTAGTTGCTCCCAATTTTTCAAATCGCATTTTTTATCTTCAAGGTCTAAATACTTCAGGGTTTCTTTGCATAAACCTTCTTTTTTTAAAGAAAGAGGTACAGAATAAATACTGTCTGCGTCTAAAGCTTCAATTACAGAGTTCATACTGACACCGCAAAAACCACTAAGCTTCTTTTTGAGAGCTTCATTGATAGATTTATCACTTCGGCATACAAGTAAATCTGGTTGAATTCCAATTGATCTTAATTCTTTCACTGAATGTTGTGTTGGTTTAGTTTTTATTTCGCCAGAGGTTTTGATGTAAGGAAGTAATGTTACGTGTATGTATGCAACATCGTTCCTATTGACATCATTTTTGAATTCTCTTATTGCCTCTAAAAAAGGTAGAGATTCAATATCACCAACTGTTCCACCAATTTCAGTAATAATAATATCTGCATTACTGTTAGCGGCTACTCTATGAATTCTTTCTCTTATTTCTCCTGTTATGTGAGGTATTACTTGCACAGTTCCACCGTCATAACTACCTCTTCTTTCTTTATTGATAACTGCTTGATAGATAGATCCCGTAGTCACACTATTTAACCTAGTCATTGCAGTATCAGTAAATCTTTCATAGTGACCTAAATCTAGATCAGTTTCAGCTCCATCTTCGGTTACAAATACTTCTCCATGTTGGAAAGGGCTCATTGTTCCTGGATCAACATTTAGATATGGATCTAGTTTTAATATTGAAACACTATATCCTCTAGACTTTAATAATCTTCCTAAGCTTGCAGCTACAATTCCTTTACCAATGCTGGAAACTACTCCTCCGGTGACAAATACAAATTTTGACATTAAATATTTTTAATTAAGCACAGCCTCCTTATATTTTATTTAAACAAAAAACTTTTAGAACATCCATATATATTCTTATTCATCAATTGTTATTTGAATATCTAATTCTTTTAATTGTGATTCAGAGACATTTGAAGGTGCATTTGTGAGAAGACATTTTGCTTGTTGATTTTTTGGAAAAGCAATGGTTTCTCTGATTGAATCTGCACCAATGATTAGCATGGTAATGCGATCCAATCCAAACGCTATTCCACCATGAGGAGGAGCACCCATTTCTAAGGCTTCTATTAAAAATCCAAATTTTTCATCAATCTCTTTTTCAGTAAGTCCTACCGTTTTCAGAACCTCTCTTTGTAAGTTCGCTTCATGAATACGTAAAGAGCCACCTCCTAACTCCAATCCATTGAGAACTAAGTCATAAGCATTTGCTGTAGAACTCTCAATTTCTTTTTTCAAGTTTTCAGAATTTTTAGATTTTATATTTTTTGGAGAACAAAAAGGATGATGTAAAGCTTCATATCTATTTTCTTCTTCATTTCTCTCAAACATCGGGAAGTCAGTTACCCATAAGAAATTCCATTTATTTTTATCAATGAGATTTAAGTCTTTTGCGATATATTGTCTAACCCTATCTAATGACTGATTGACAATTTGTTTATCTCCAGCTCCTAAGAGGATTAAGTCTCCATCTTTTGCTTCTGTGATTTTTAAAATATCAGCTGTATGCTCTTCACTTAAATTATTTTTAATTGCCCCAATGGTCTCAAGCTCATCTCCTTTGACCCTTATAAAGGCCAAACCACCAGCTCCTGCATCTTGAGCTACTTGGAAGATGTCACCTCCTGGTTTAATTCTTACGTTGCTAATACTTGAATTACCTCCTTTGACTGTTATGGATTTTATATAACCTCCAGACTTAATTGCCTTGGTGAAAATATTAAATCCAATATCACCTAATATTTCTCCTAAATCTTTTAATAACATTTGATATCTTGTGTCTGGTCTATCAGTGCCGTAATTATCCATTGCTGCCTGCCATGACATTCTTGGAAAAGCATTATTAAAATTAATATTTAATACTTCTTTCCATATTTTTTTTATGAGACTTTCATTAAAAGAAATTATTTCTTCTTCACTAATAAAGCTCATCTCAATATCTAATTGAGTGAACTCTGGTTGTCTATCCGCCCTTAAGTCTTCATCACGGAAACATTTTGCGATTTGGTAATACTTGTCTAGGCCTCCAACCATTAAAAGTTGTTTAAATAGTTGTGGGGATTGAGGTAAAGCAAAAAATTCTCCATTTGAAAGACGTGCAGGAACAAGAAAATCGCGAGCGCCTTCTGGGGTTGACTTTGTAAGTAATGGAGTCTCTACTTCTGTAAATCCAAAATTATCAAGAAATTCTCTCGCAACTTTAATAATCTTATGTCTTGTTTTTAAATTTTCTAGTAATTTTCCCCTTCTTAAATCAAGGTATCTATATTTTAATCGGAGTTCCTCTTTTGTATTTTCATAATCATGTATAGACACTGGAAAAGGCAGGTTTTTTTTAATTTGGTTGAGAATTTGCAAATCTTTAACCTTAAGCTCTAACTCTCCAGTACTTAAATTTGTATTTATGGAATCTTTGGGCCTTTCATTAATAATTCCGCTAACCATTATTACTGTCTCATTTCTTAGAGTTTCTGCCTGTTTGAATAGATCTGCACCATCATCGGGGTTAATTGTTATTTGTAGGAATCCACTATGGTCTCTTAAATCAATAAAAATTACACCACCATGATCTCTTCTGCGATCTACCCATCCACATAGATTAACTAATTCACCAATATCTTTATTATTGAGTTCTTCGCAGATTTTGTTTCTCATCTAAGTATGATCTATTTATCATTAACTTATAATAATTCTTTAAGGGTAAATTTAGTTAATAATTTTTTTTATAAAATGCTCTTTTTGTTATAACCCCTTTGAATTTTTTGCCTCTTATTAATATTTGAACTTCATTATTTATGAAGGCATGCGAAATATTAATGTATGCAAAAGCTATAGCGTGTTGTTTAGTTGGAGACCAACTTCCGCTAGTGATAATTCCAATATTCTCTTTGTCTTTAAATACTGCACATCCTTTTCTTCCTATAGCTTTACCTTCTATAGAAAGACCAACTAACTTTCTTTGAATGCCAATTCTTGACTGCTCTTCAAGAAATCTTCTTCCAAAGAATTCGTGATTATTTTCTAGATGTACTAGCCAATCTAACCCTGCTTCATATGGAGAAGTTTTTTCATTCATGTCTTGGCCATAAAGATGCATGCCTGCTTCAAGTCTCAGAGTATCTCTAGCTCCTAAACCACAAGGCGTAATATTTTTGGAAATTAAGAAATCCCATAAATTAATTGCTGCTTTTTTAGATAAAAGTATTTCTAGACCATTTTCCCCTGTATATCCTGTCTTTGAAAAGAAAATTTTTTCTTTAGGCAAAATATGTTCAAAAATTTTATATTCGCATCCAAAGTTAGGGATATGTGAGATCGAAGATTCAATCCATTCTTCAAATAACTCGAATGAGTTTTTTCCCTGAAGTGCTAGTAGCACTTTGTTTTTTTTAAAGTTTGTTATCGAAATTTCATCTTTATTTAATTTATTTTTTATCCACTGAATATCATCTTCATATCTGCTTGCATTAACTATTAACAATAATTCTGATATGTCATTTTCTTTTATACCAAGGTCATAAATTATTAAGTCATCTATTATTCCTCCTTTATCATTGAGCATTACTGTATAAAGCCCCTGACCTGTAGAAAAGGAGTATAAATTAGTAGGAAAAAGTTTTTGAATATAATCCTTTGGATTGATTCCCTTAACAGATATCACACCCATATGAGAAATATCAAATAATCCTGCTGAAGATCTAACTGATTCATGCTCATTAATTAATCCTGAAAATGATATGGGCATTTCCCAACCTGCAAAATCCACTAATTTTGCATTGGATTCAACATATTTTGAATAAAGAGGACTTTTTAGCAAATCCATGAAATATTTAGTTTGTATTTAGTATTTTTACACTGTAGTTTAGAAATTTTTTATTGCATATTTTCTAATGACAAAATTAAGCTTCTAAGTACTTTGGCTGCAACTATGCTACTTACTCCGCTTTTATCAATTTCTGGAGATAATTCCACAATATCTGAAGCTACAATTCTAAAGTCTTTTAAAGTTTTTAGTATTTCTTCAAAATCATTCCAAAAAAATCCTCCCGGTTCTGGTGTGCCCGTCCCTGCTAATAAACTGGGATCAAACCAATCTAAATCTATTGTTAAATAGATTGGAGACTTAGCGTATGGTAGAAGAGCTTGTTTTAACTCATGTGCATTTCCGCCTGGACAAAAGTTAACTAATTGGTTGTTGTTATGCATAATTTCAAATTCTTCCTTAGTACCACTTCTAATTCCTACTTGCAAAATTTTCTTTTCAGGTAGCACTTCTAAGCATCTTTTCATAGTACAAGCATGACTATGTTCATTTCCTATATATGATTCTCTTAAATCTGCATGAGCATCAAGTTGAACCAATATCAAATTTGGATATTTTTTTACTAATGCTTCAATAGCACCTCTTGTAATAGAGTGTTCGCCCCCAAGCATAATAGGACTAAGGCCTTTACTTATTAAATAATTTGTTGCTGATTTAACCGATTCAATAATGGATTTTGAGTCATTTTTATCAATTAGTATTGATCCAAAATCAACATACATAATATCCTCTAAGTCTTTTTTTATTTTTGGACAATATGTTTCTAAACAAGAACTGACTTGTCTCATTGCTTCTGGACCAAATCTTGCTCCTGGTTTAAAAGAACATGTTCCGTCATAATTAACTCCAAATATACCAATTGAGCAATTCTCAGGACTTCTTTTTGCTCCCATATAAATTGCATTTTCGTTATCAAATAAATTTTTTGTCATCTTATGAATCTAGTTCTTTTACAATTTTATTTGGCATCATTTTGAATGCCGCATTTTGAAAATTTAAATTCCAAATTTCACATCCTTTTTCTATTTTTAAGATTTCATCATAATTTTGCTTTGATAAATTTAGATCTTCTGAAGAAGCGAATGTCCAACTCCAAATCCCGCTTGGATATATAGGCACAAAGGAATACATAGTTTCAGAAACTTTAAATATATTTTTTAGGGTTTTCAAAATATTTATGTGAATATTTTTGAAGGATTCTGGAGATTCGCTTTGCGTAGCTAATATCCCCTTTGGTGTAAGTATTCTTTTACATTCTTCATAAAAAGAATCTGAAAATAATAAATTTGAAAATTCTGAGGGATCTGAACAATCTATAAATATAACGTCGTAAAAATTATTTCTTGTTTTTTTAACCCATTTAACACCATCATCAATATGTATTTCTATTCTTTTGTCATTCCATGCTTTACCTCCAATTTCTTTTAGAAATTCTTTAGATATTTTGATTACCTCCTCATCAATTTCTACTAGATCAATTTTTGATATTTGAGAATATTTAACGCATTCTCTTACAGTACCACCGTCACCACCGCCAATAATTAGTACATTAGATTTTTCATCAATGCTACTTAATGCAGGATGCACGAGACACTCATGATAATATTTCTCGTCTTTTAATGATGTCATCCAGCAACCATCTAACATTAAAGCTTTACCATAATATTCATTTTCAATAACAATAATTTCTTGATATTTTGAGGTTTTTTTAATTAGAATTCTCCCATTTAGGCCGAATCTTGAGCCTTTATGATATTCATCTATCCATTTTGTAATATTTGTCATTTGCTTTTAGGAATTTTTCCCGCCAGTTTTTGCTTGGCTATTTGCCAAAGTCTTTGAAAGTCTTTGGGAGTTTGTTTTTTAATATTATCTCCTGCATGTTCTTCGACGATTGAAAATCTGTCTAAAAATTTTATATTAGTTTTTTGAAGAGCTGACTCAGGATTTATTTTTAAAAAGTTTGAAAGATTCAGAAGGGTAAAGTAAATATCCCCAAATTCATTTTTTATATTTGAATCATTTTTGCATTTAATTGCCTCTTTTAATTCATTTATCTCTTCTTCTAACTTTTTAAAAATCTCATCAGTACTTTCCCACTTGAAACCGTGTTCTTTAACAACATTTGTGATTTTATCTGTACCAATTGTTGGAGGCAAATTTTTAATTTTCAAATTTAAATTTCTACTAATTGAAGATTTCACATCAGATGCTTCTTTTTCTAAATTTTTTATATTTCTCCAAATCTGTTGTGATTTTTTTAAAGATACTTTTTCTTTTTTGTTAAAAATATATGGATGTCTATTAATAATTTTCTTATTTAGATTTTTTATGACATCATTTAGTTCAAATTCTTTTTCTTCGTAACCGATTTCAGCATGAAGCATTACTTGTAATAAAAGATCTCCTAACTCTTCACATATTTTATCTGCATTTTTTTCATATATCGCATCTATAAATTCATTACTTTCTTCGTATAAAAATGGGATCAACGATATATGAGACTGTATTTTCTGCCATGGGCAACCCCACGTTTTATCCTTTAATGCTTTGATATTAGATATTAAGATTTTAAAACTATTTATAGTCTCTAAATCGGAATTGTTTTCCAATTTATATCTATTGTTTGAGGACATAGGAGATATATTATTAATTAAATTTTGCCTCAATCATGAAATATTTAAATACTTAGTATAAATTTTTCAACTTCATCTATTAGAATGATTTATCATAAGGGCGATTAGCTCAGCGGTAGAGCGCCTGCCTTACAAGCAGGATGTCCCTGGTTCGAACCCTGGATCGCCCATTTATTATTTTTCTAATGACTGAGATCGTCAATCTTTCAATCAGTCAAAGTGCTGCTTCAGAACTAACTAGGCAAGCTTCTTTTGGAGGTTCTCCAGGAGAAATGTCGATTGATTTGGTAGAGGATAAAAATTGTTCAGAAGGATGGATGCATATTAAATTAAGGCCAGGTATATGTAGTGGATCCCCTATTTCAAGAACTGAAGGAGTAACTTTATACGCAGATGTAAAAAAGTTTAATTTACTGAAAGATTTAAAATTAGATTATTACGGTGATTTGAGTGGTGGTGGATTTCTTATTTCAACACCAAAAAATGCAAAACGTTGTTCCTGTGGTTCTGGCTTCAAACTTTTGTAGAATGGATGTGTCTTTTTTGCAAACTAATATTATTTTCGTTAATTGGCTGCTCTCAAGATAAAATAAACAAAAAGTTTATTGAAATAAAATTTGCACATGACAGAGATGAATGATCAATTATCTTTAGAGAATTATTCACCTTTTGAAGTAGAGAAAAAGTGGCAAGAAAAATGGGAAAGTCTAAAGGCATTTAGTCCTAACCCTCATGATGATGGGGAGCCGTTTTGTGTTGTTATTCCGCCACCAAATGTAACCGGATCTTTGCATATGGGGCATGCATTTAATACGGCCTTGATAGATGTTGTAGTACGTTTTCAAAGACTTCTAGGTAAGAATGTTTTGTGTTTACCAGGAACTGATCATGCTTCAATAGCTGTTCAAACTATTCTCGAAAAACAATTAAAAAGGGAAGGCAAAACAAGCGAGGACATTGGAAGAGATGAATTTCTTCAAAGAGCATGGAACTGGAAAGAACAAAGTGGTGGAAGAATTGTATCTCAATTAAAAAGGATAGGATATTCAGTTGACTGGACTAGAGAAAGATTTACTCTTGACCAAAAATTAAATGAAGCAGTTATTGAGGCTTTTAATATTCTTTATAAAAAGAATTTAATTTATAGAGGCGAATATTTGGTTAACTGGTGCCCTGAATCTCAATCTGCCGTAAGTGATCTTGAAGTTGAAATGCAAGAAGTAAATGGTCATTTATGGCATTTTAAATACCCTTTAATTTCTGAAAGTGGTGAACAGTTAGATAAGTACTTAGAAGTTGCAACAACAAGACCAGAAACGCTTTTGGGTGATACTGCTGTGGCAGTTAATCCTGATGATGATAGATATAAAGAATTTATTGGTGCCAAAGTAAAAGTCCCTTTCGTTGAAAGAGAAATACCTATTATCGCCGATTCACATGTTGATAAAGATTTTGGTACGGGTTGTGTGAAGGTTACTCCAGCCCATGATCCAAATGATTTTGCAATAGGAAAAAGGCATAATTTAAAACAGATTAATGTAATGAACAAAGATGGAACTTTAAATATTAATGCAGGTATTTTTCAAAATTTAGATAGATATGAGGCTAGAAAGAAAATTATCAAAGAATTGGATAACTTAGGCCTTTTGACAAAGATAGAGGATTATAAACATACTGTTCCTTTTTCTGATAGAGGAAAAGTTCCAATTGAGCCATTACTGTCAACACAATGGTTTTTAAAAATGGATGATATTTCTAAAGGATGTCTAAAGGAAATTGATTCTAAAAAGCCAGAGTTTATTCCTCCACGCTGGGAGAAAGTCTATAAGGATTGGTTAGAGAATATTAATGATTGGTGTGTCAGTAGACAATTATGGTGGGGTCACCAAATACCTGCATGGTATGTTTTAGAAGAATCGCAAGATTCAATAGAACAAAATACTCCATTTGTCGTTGCAAGAAATGAAGAGGATGCGTTAATTCAAGCTAATAAAAAATTTGGTTTAAATATTAAATTGGTTCGTGATAAGGATGTTTTGGATACTTGGTTTTCAAGTGGTTTGTGGCCTTTCTCAACTCTTGGTTGGCCAAATACAAATGATCCTGATTTTGAAAAATGGTATCCAAATAGTGTTTTAGTAACTGGTTTTGATATTATCTTCTTTTGGGTAGCGAGAATGACAATGATGGGGAATACTTTCACGAATAATATTCCTTTTAAGGATGTCTATATTCATGGTCTAGTTAGAGACGAAAATAATAAAAAAATGAGCAAAAGTTCAGGTAATGGTATTGACCCAATACTATTAATTGATAAATATGGTTCTGATGCTTTGCGATTCGCTTTAATTCGGGAAGTTGCTGGTGCTGGGCAGGATATCAGGCTTGATTTTGATAGGAAAAAAGATACATCTTCAACTGTTGAAGCTTCAAGAAATTTTGCTAATAAATTATGGAATGCAACTAAATTTGTATTAATTAATAAAACTTCTAATACTAATTATTCGTTTAATGAGAGTGATCAAAATTCTTTAGAATTATGTGATAAGTGGATTTTATCAAAATTAAATCAAGTTAATACCAAGGTATCTAATTTGTTGAATGAATATAAATTAGGTGAATCTGCAAAATTATTATATGAATTTTCCTGGAATGATTTTTGTGACTGGTATGTAGAATTTGCAAAACAAAGATTTAATAATAAAGAGGCTAAAAATAGACAAACATCTGAAAAAGTTTTAATAAAAGTGCTTAATGACATTTTAGTGATGATTCATCCATTTATGCCTCATATTACTGAAGAACTTTGGCATGTACTGCAACAAAAGCCAGAAGAAAAATTATTATCGCTTCAAAAATGGCCAAACCAAGAAAATAATTTTGTTGATATTAAGCTTGATAAATCATTTCAGCAACTGTTTGAAATTATTAGATTAATTAGAAATTTGAGGGTTGAATTAGGACTTAAGCCATCACAGAAAGTTCCCGTCTATTTGATTTCAAATAATCGCGGCTTAATTGATTTTTTAAAAATTCTAGTCGAAGATATACAAATTTTAACTAAATCTTCTGAAGTATTTATTTATGAATCCAATGCTGTTGAAAAAAAAGATTTTGCAAAATCTTTTTCTGGGATAATCGGCGATTTAGAAGTTTATCTACCTTTTCAGGATTATGTAAATATAGATTTATTAAAAGAAAGGTTAACCAAGGATCTACAAAAAGTTAATTCTGAATTAGAAAATTTAAATAAGAGACTATCTAATAAAAATTTTATTGATAAGGCTCCAAAAGATATTGTTGATGAATGTAGATTTAAATTAAAAGAATGTACTGTACAAATGGAAACAATTAATAACAAACTTGAACTTTTAAATTCAGTATGAATATATTCCTAGAAAATATTTATAATTTGTCCTTTTTTTTTAATACTGGAATTGGCATCTTTGCGTTTATTTGTATCTATATTTTAATTGTTTTATTAGTACTTCCATCTTCTTTACTATCTTTATTAGCAGGTTTTTTATATGGCTCATATTTAGGATCATTTATTGTTTTTATTTCTGCTTCCATAGGAGCTTCAGTTGCTTTTTTTATTTCAAAAAGTTTTTTTGCAAAAAAACTAAAAAACTTTTTTACCCGTTATCCAAAGTTAGGTGTTATGGAGCGGGTAGTTAAAAAAGGAGGACTTAAATTGATTTTGTTAGCGAGACTATCGCCGATATTCCCTTTCGGTATTCTTAATTATTTTTATGGTTTGAATAATATTAAATTCAGAGATTTTGCCATTGGTTTATTTGGAATAATTCCAGGGACTTTTCTTTATTGCTCAATAGGTAGTTTGGCCAAAAGTATTCAGGACTTAAAGAATGTTCAATCAACAAATAATTTATATATGACTATCATCGGTGTTCTCTCAACTTTTTTAGTTGTATATTTTTCAGCTAAATACTCTAGAGAATACTTTGAAAAATCTGAAGAATTTAATCTTTAATATTCCAATCTCTTATTGATGCAATTAAGATAAACCACATTAGTCTTAATTTACCTACTAAGGTTTTGTTAGATTCTAATTCGACATATTTTGCTTGTCCACAAGGTGTTTTGATGTAGTTGAATACTGCTTTCTTCATAATTAGTTTTTTGTAAGTTCTTAATCATTATTTTTTATTTTATAGTCAATATTTGAAGTTTTTATAATTAAAAACCACATTTTTCATTGACTACTTGTTGAATATTTTTTTATAAATTTATATCTTTTCACCAGCTTTAAATCCTCTAAAGCATTTGAATCTTGGAAACCTCAGACTAAAGGTCATTGCATCTTTAGATTTAGTTTTGGCATCAGCTCTTATTTCTACAAGTTGACCGACGAGTTGATTTCGTTTTGTCCAATATTCTTCACGTTGCATATCACTAAATCCGCCCCCACAACTCAGTTTGTATTCATACCCATCGTCTTCCCCTTCTACCAAGATTGCTCCAAGTCTTCCTTTATTGCGACCTGTTCCTTCCTCAACGGAAACAACTTTTAAAGTTACCTCAATGAAGGGTTTTGCTTTTAACCAACTGTGGGTTCTCTTACATTCATACATAGCATTAGGATCTTTAATCATAACTCCTTCATATCCACCTTCAACGGCAGATTTGTTCAGTTCTATAAATCTTTTCTGTCCTTCGTTAGTGTCTAGATCTACATTTTCCCATTCAAGTGTTCGTATATGTTTTAGCACCTTAGAATGTTTTGCAACCCACTCTTTTACTAATAAACTTCTTGCTATTTGATTAGTTTCCCATCTCCCTTTTTGAAAGTTTTCAAGCGGACATAAGTCAAATAGATGTAGAACTGCATCTTTAGTTTGTTTACCATCTTTTCTATGTACTTGTTTCATTAAATCCTGAAAATTAGCACTCATCACTTCACCATCTAGGACTAAATCATAAGGTGTCGGATTTTCTTTTATAACGTTTTCTATTTCTGAGATAATATGACCAAAATTATGGAATTGCTTTCCATTTCGAGAAAACATTTCTACTTTTTTTTCTCTAATGATAGTTAAAACTCGCACTCCATCCAATTTGATTTCAATTTGTTTTTTACCTATCATTTTTTTTTCATGATTTGCGCTGTCATAAGCTAGAGGGCAAGTAAAGATAGGGATTGCATACTTTGGATATTTTTTTGCTATTTTGTTTATTGTTTTCTCGGAAACTCCACATCTAAGGTCTTTAATTAATACTCGTCTATAAAATCCATTCCACTCTGCTTTTTTCGAAGATTCCATAGCTGTAAGGATTGCATCACGAGCAGCATGTCCAGTAAGTTCTCTTTTAATAAGCTGATTGGCTAATTTATAAAAATCTGCCCAAGAAAAGCTATTACTTTTTTCATTATCTTTCTCAGGAACCATTTTTACGCCAAAAGTTACTAATGGATCTAGTGCCATGCGTATTCCCTCAAAAAAATCATCTAAGCCTTCTTCCATAGCTTCTAAGATGATTTTTTCTTTATCCAATCTACTAGGATGTATTTCTAATTGATCTATTATCTTTTCTTTTAGCACTTCTTTTGGCCTCTCAAGAAATGATTAATTAACTTTTGCTATTCTGTCTATTTTCCAATCTTTGTCTGTTTTGGAGAAAGTAAAATCTAATGGAAGTTCATCTTGTTTATCTTCTGATTTTAAATTTAAGGTTATTATGATTTGATCTTCTTGAACTCTTGGTCTTCCTGATTTTAAATTCCTGTATTTATTGAGATTTAAACTCGCTAAGAATTTGAGAAAGTCTTGACGCTTAACATGAGTTTTATAAGTTTTTGTAGTCAAACCATAAGCTGCATCAATTCTACCAGCAGCTATTTGATCAAAAAACTTTCTTACCAATGGATTAATTCCTCTTGCACTGATAACTAGTTTGACCGCATTAAAAGTCCAAAAAGAAACCAGCACTGCTCCGCCAATTAATAAAGCTTTAATTCCTATATCTTTGACTAATGTTGCATCCATGTTGATTATAGTTTTTCTTACTTTAAGAAAATAAATCGTTTTTGATGGCTTTTTTTGTCAAAATAATACTAAATTTAATCCATAATGCCTTTAATTCCTCTTTTACCTTTATTTCACAGATTTAATAGTCAATATTTTGAAAATTCTTTAACTGTTAATAATCAACCTTTAGTAAAAGTTAAATGGAGCGATAACAGATTAAAAACTACTGCTGGTTTTTATAAAAGAAAAACAATAAATGGTCTTGTGGATTCTGAAATTATTTTATCCAAACCTATTTTGAGTAAATTATCTATTAGTGAAATAAACAGTACTTTATGTCATGAAATGATTCATTTATGGGTAGATAGGATATTAAAAAAAAATGAGATACATGGTCCTAATTTCTTAAATAAGATGAATGAAATAAACGCAATAGAGAAGAATTTTCAAATTACTGTCAGGCATTCTTTTCCTACTGAAAGAAGAGAATCAAAATATTTAGGAATATGTCAAAATTGCGGAG
>QCMG01000008.1 GCA_003213955.1 Prochlorococcus sp. AG-418-M08 | reverse complement strand
AGATAGATGTAGAAGAATTAATTGATCAAAAAAATAGTAAAAAATTAGAAAATTTAACTAACCAATGTATTAATTGGTCTCTTGAATTAAGAGAAAAAGGTTTTTTAACACTTGTTAATGAACTCATTATTAATTACGAGTCATCATCAATTAATTGTGATTCAGATTTATATTTAAATTTATTTCAATTATCAGAAATAATTGAAATTGAATTAATAAATAATGACTTTAATCTTAATAAAGTATTTAAGTGGTATAAAAATCAGATAGATAATACTTTACGAATTTGTACTGGAGAAGATTATTTAACTAAGGATTATAATCTTCAAAGTGGAATTAATCTTTCAACTATTCATAATAGTAAGGGACTTGAATATGATATAGTCTTATGTCCATATCTATCTATTATTTCTAATAAATCAAATAAAATTAAAGGTCCAATTTGGAAATCAATTTTGGATAGGAACATATACATAAATATTTCTAATAATTACAGTAAAGTAGAAGAATTTAATTTAAAAGAAGAAAGAGATTTATTTAAAGAGACTGAGAGGTTAATTTATGTAGCGCTTACTAGGAGTAAATATAAGTTAGTTATTTTTAATGATATTGATAATAAAAATAATATTCTTAATAATGATCTATTACCAAACCTAAATAATATAGATACATTTAAGTCCCTAAGAGAAGATAAATTATTGAAAATCAAAATTAATGAATTTTCTTATAGATACAATATTAATCGGTTTAATAATAATCTTTGGAAAATAAATAAAGTTAATAGAAAAAAACCTAAAATATTTTCCCCTGATGAATTTATTTCTTTTTCAAGTTATTCCTCGTGGATTCGAAAAGATAAAAAAATAGATTCGTCTTATAATCAATATGAAGATTATGAAGATAATGTCTCAATTGTTAATAATATCAATGAAACTAATCTAAATAAATCTAACAATTATCCAAAATATTTTAATCTTCCTAACCCCTTAAGTGATTTTCCTAAAGGAAATATTGCTGGGACATGTTTGCATAAAATAATAGAGAGATTTGATTTTCATAATGATAATTCTGAGAAATTACTTGATTTAATTATTGAAGAACTAAATTTCTTCCAAATTGACTCTTCTTTGGCATTAAAAGTTAGAGATGGCATTTTGCGAATTATCAATGTTCCTCTTGGAGAGAAATTACTAAATAAAAGATTAATTGATATTTCTTCAAACAATGTTCTGAAAGAGGTTAAGTATGATTTATCCCTTTCTTATAACGGAAGAAATATAACTACAAGTGATATTTCGAAATGTTTTTTAATTGATCAAGAATTTGAATTTGGTGAAGAGTATTCAAAAAAAATTAATGATCTCCAAATTCTAAATAAAGGTTTTCATTCAGGTTGTGTTGACTGCGTAATACCAATAGGAAATAATTTGGAAGACAGTAAATGGTGGGTAATTGATTGGAAAAGTAATTTTATTTCTGGAAGTGAAAATAGTTATTGTTTTCCTGAAAATTATAACTATGAAAATATGAAACAAGAAATGATTAAACATCATTATCCATTGCAATCTCATCTTTATTTATTAGCTTTACACAGATTGTTAAAGTGGAGATTAAAAAACTATCAACCAAATTTACATCTTGGAGGATATGTATATATATTTTTAAAAGGATTGCCTGATATTAAATTATTTAGAAAATCCTCGGATAAAGATATTTCTCCAGGTCTTTTTATTAGTTCTGCACCTATTAATAGGATTAATTATCTAGATAAAATTTTTTAAATGTATAATAATGATTTAAATTTTGAAGAATTTGAATATTGTCATATATTTAATCTGCTCAAGGATATTTTTAAATTTAATGAAAAAAAATATGGAGATTATGTTAAGGATACATTAAAAATTTTATTAGAGTTTGAGAAAAATGGAGAAACTGTAATAGAAGTAGACAAGATTCCAATTTTATATGATTTATTAAAAGTTGGATGGCCTAATGAACATTTAAAAGTTCTTAATCAATTAGCATTACTAAATGCACCTAATGCTCCCTTCGTATTTAAAAATAGAAAGTTAGCATTGGCAAAATGGTCTGGAAAGATAGATAGAGTTATTACTATTTTCTTAAAAAAAATAGATAAAATTGGAATAAATTCAAATACTGATAATAAACTTGAGCAAATTAAAAATATTTTTGAAAATTCAAATTTAGTTTTTTTGCAAGGTGGACCAGGTACAGGAAAAACTACTCTCGTAATAGATTTCATATTGAATTGTTTAAAAAGTAATAGTTATTTAAATATAGGACTTGCTGCCCCGACTGGAAAAGCTACCTCTAGACTAAAAGAATCTCTTAATGAACAAAAAGATATTTTTTTAAGCAAAAGTCTTGATCAAATAGAATGTCAAACTTTACATAGATGGATTTTTAATTCTCGTCAAAAAACTATTAAATTAAAATTTAAATTGAAGGAATTAGATATTTTTATTATTGATGAAATGTCTATGGTAAATATTGATATGATTGAAACAATTTTAGATTTATTGGCTAAAGATTGCAAAATTATTCTAGTTGGAGATAGAAATCAGTTATCTCCTGTAAAAAATTGCTCTATATGGAATTACTTATTTGAATATTCTGATAACAATCTAATTCAATCTTGTATAGTTAACCTTAATAAAACTTTTAGAAATAGTGGGGATATTCAATTACTTAGTAATTTAATATTTGATAACAAAAATTCTTTGTTTCAAAAAAAGATTAAGGAAATAGAGAATAAAAAATCTGAACAAGTAAAAATTATAAAAAGTAACAACAAAATTATTCCTTCAGAAATTTTAAATTTAATACAAAATAATCTTGATAAATTACGAATATCAACCTCCAAACTTAGTAGTAAAGAATATATCTTTGATAGTAAGATTGATAATTTAATGGTTCATGAAAGAGATTTAGTTAATGACATATTTTATAACTTACAAAGTAATTTAATTTTATGTGAAAAGAATACTGGTAATTGGAGTGTTGAAAATATAAATGATTTAGTTATTGGTAAAACAAAACCTTATGACTTCAAAAATTTGGATGAAGGGTTGCCAATCATGTGTACTAAAAATCATCATGAACTTGGAATATCTAATGGAGATATTGGAGTATTAATAGGAAAAGATGAAAAAAGGAAATATCTTTTTAGGAAGTTTAACGATAATAATGAACTTGTATATGAGTTAATAGATCCAACAAATTTAGAAAATATTGTTCTAGCTATTGCTATTACGATTCATAAATCTCAAGGGAGTGAGTCTGATAAGGTAAGTATTTTGTGGCCCAAAAAATATAAAGTTGAGGAATTTATAAACATGGTCAAAGAAGAAAATGAAAACATAATATTCAGAGATAATTATGAGAAAAGATTGCTTTATACAGCAATAACAAGAGCTAAGAAGCTTTTAGATATTTATTATTTAAAATAGAACTTAAATATATTAAGTTGTATTTCCACCTTCAGATGCTAGATTAGTAATTCGGCTCTGTAAGGCTAATCAACAATTTAAGATTATTAGATAAATGTTGAGTGCCTGTTCAGAAGATAATCAGGCATTTTTAATGGCATCTAATGAAGAAAAACAATTTGTCGAGAATAATAAGGATATTTTGCGTGAAGAAATTATTTCAAAAAGTGAATCAAAGGAAATAAGAAATAAATTAAAAGCTGTTTCTGAAGATAAAGATTCTTCTCAAGAAGAAGATATTGAAAATGGTTTTGCTTGCTTTGGCTTTAATAAATCAATATTAAATTCATTGGAAAATAAAGGGTATAAAGCTCCTACACCTATCCAAAAAGCAGCGATTCCAGAATTAATGCTTGGAAGAGATTTGTTAGGACAAGCTCAAACTGGTACAGGGAAAACAGCAGCCTTTGCTCTACCAATAATAGAAAAGCTTGAAAATAACAAAGAATCTAACGCTAAAGTTTTGGTTATGACACCAACAAGAGAGTTAGCCACTCAAGTGGCAGATTCTTTTAAAAGTTATAGTGTAGGATCAACTAATTTAAGGACATTAGCAATATATGGAGGTACTGATTTTAGGAATCAAATCTCATCACTTAAGAGGAAAACTGACGTAGTAGTTGGTACCCCTGGAAGAATAATGGATCATATTAGACAAGGGACTTTTAAAATAAGTAACATAAATTGTCTCGTTCTTGATGAAGCTGATGAGATGTTAAAAATGGGATTTCTTGAAGATATCGAATGGATAATAGATAAACTCCCTGAAAAAAAACAAATGGTCTTGTTTTCTGCAACAATGCCAAATGAGATAAGAAATATTGCAAAAAAATATCTTAATGAACCCGCTGAAATACTTATAAAAAGCGTTAAGAAAGAAACTCAATTAATTTCGCAAAGATATATTAATGTTCAAAGGCATCATAAATTAGATGCTTTAAAAAGAATCTTAGAAATTACTAATGAAGGAATAATAATATTTGTTAGAACAAAATTACTTACCACCTCAATAGCTGAGGCTTTAGAAAACTTAGGCCATAGCGTTGCTGTTCTAAATGGTGATATCCCACAGAGTCAAAGAGAAAATACAGTTGATAGATTAAAAAAAGGATTTATTGATATTCTTGTTGCAACTGATGTTGCAGCGAGAGGGCTTGATGTTGAAAGGATTAAACTTGTCATTAATTATGATTTTCCTTTTGATAAGGAAACATATACTCATAGGATTGGAAGAACAGGCAGAGCAGGTAGATCTGGTGAGGCAATTTTATTTGTTAATCAAAGGGAAAAACATTTTTTGAGAAATTTGGAAAATTCTACAAGAAATAAGATTGAAGAAATTGAGATACCTAATAATAAAATAATTAATGAAAAAAGAATGGGAAAATTAATTGCAAATTTGAATGAAAGTTCTCTTGATCAAGAAAATAATGAAGAAAAAAAAGCTTTGATGATTGATATTCTTGATACCCTCAGAGAAAAGCATTCTATGGATGAATCAAAAATTGCAATGGCAGCTATTAACTTAGCAATAGGTAATAAATCCCTTTTTATTAATGAAGATGAGTCTTGGATTTATAGACAAAATAATTCTGATCGAAACAGATCAAATAGAAATGGAAACGGAAATAATCGGGTTAGAAATACAAATAGGAGAAATAGTTATAAAAATGATTCTTTTGAAACTTATAAATTTAACTTTGGCAAAAATGATAGAGTCAGAGTATCAAATATTATTTCTTCCATTTGTAACGCTACTAATATTAGTGGGAGATCAATAGGCAAGATACAAATATTTAATGATTATAGTTTGGTTGATATGCCTAGAGATTTGCATGGTGAAATTAGGAATAAATTAAGAAATTTAAGAATTAGAAATTAATCTTAGATCATGAGATCTACTAGAAAAAAAAATTTTTTGATTCTTATTAATTTTTTCCTTGTATGGGGATATTTCAATATCGAATATTTAGCTGAAACAAATAACAATTCAATTATAAATTTATTTTGCATTCAAAATTTTAAGGAGGAAATGTTAAAAGCAAATATTAATTATGAAGAAGAGATTGCTAAAGAAACTTGCGATTGCTATTTAAAAGAATTTATAAACACTAATAGTCATCAAAAAGCCATTAATAAATGTAAGTTAGAGACTAAGAAGAAATTCAATTTATAATAAATCTATAATGAGATCTACAAGTAACCAAAATCCAATATTCAGACTTTATTTGAATTTAAGAGATGAAAGAAGCCTACTATTTTGTGCTTTTCTGAGTTCGATAATAAATAAAATTTTAGATTTAGCTCCTCCAGTAATAATTGGACTTGCAGTAGATATTGTAGTTAAAGAACAGAATTCTTGGATTGCTAGTTTTGGAATAAAAGAAGTACCAATTCAATTGATTTTTCTTGCATTTGCTTCAGGGTTAGTATGGTCAGGAGAATCTTTCTTTGAATATTTATATTCAGTTTTATGGAGAAATTTAGCTCAAGTATCTCAACATAAGTTGCGAATTAAGGCTTATAAGCATATTCAAGAACTTGATATGACCTTTTTTGAAAATGATAATACGGGCAGACTATTATCGATTTTGAATGATGATGTAAATCAACTTGAAAGGTTCCTTGATCAAGGAGCTAATCAAATTATTCAGCTATTTATAACTGTTTTAATTATTGGTGGAACAATGATCTTTGTGGCACCAAAAATTGCATTATTTGCTTTTTTACCTATACCTTTAATATTTCTGGGCTCGATAAGATTTCAAAGAAAGCTCTCTCCAAAATATAAAGATATTAGGAATAAGGCGGGTCTTTTAGCTTCAAGATTAAATAATAATTTAAGTGGGATTCTTACAATAAAAAGCTTTACTAAGGAGAATTGGGAGCTTAATAGATTAAATAAAGAAAGTCTTGAATATCAAAGAAGTAATAAAGCAGCAATAAAATTATCTTCTGCTTTTATTCCACTAATAAGATTTGCTATCCTATTCGCCTTTATAGCAATTTTACTGATTGGAGGTTTTCAAACATGGAACAATGACCTGAATGTAGGAACATATAGTTTTTTAGTATTTATTACTCAAAGATTATTATGGCCTCTCACTACTTTAGGCCACGTTTTAGATGATTTTCAACGCTCAATGGCATCAATAAATAGAGTAGTAGATCTCATAGATACTCCTATAAAAATAAAAGATGGCAAAATAAAAATTGACTTTAAAAATATAAAAGGAGATATTAAATTCGAAAATGTGAATTTTAATTATCCTGGTAGAAAATCAACATTAAAGAACATAAATCTTAAAATTCAAAATAAATCTACTTTAGGAATTGTTGGATTAACTGGTTCTGGTAAAAGTACAATCATTAAACTTCTTCTTAGGATTTATGAAAGTAAGAAGGGTTTAATATCTTTGGATAACATTCCTATAAAGGATATTAATTTAAAAGATTTAAGAAAATGTATTTCTTTAGTTAGTCAAGAAACTTATTTATTTCATGGAACTGTTCTGGAAAATATTGCCTATGGAGCAGTTAATCCAAATTTCAAAGATATTGTAAAAGCATCAAAAATTGCTGAGGCACATAAATTTATTGAACAATTGCCAGATGGTTATAAAACATTAGTTGGGGAAAGGGGACAAAGACTTTCAGGGGGGCAACGGCAGAGAATAGCTTTAGCTAGAGCAGTTTTAAAAGATGCGCCTATATTGATCTTAGATGAGGCCACTGCTGCAGTTGATAACGAGACAGAAGTTTTAATTCAAAAATCACTATCTAAAATAACTAAAGAGAGAACAACTATAGTTATAGCCCACAGATTAAGTACAATTAAAAATGCCGATAATATTATTGTTATTGATAAGGGCAAGATTATTGAGAGCGGAAAACATCAGCTTTTATTAAATAACAAGAATGTATACTCAGATTTATGGAATGTGCAGGTTGGTATTTAAAAATCTTTTCTAAAACTAGATCAAGAAATTAAAAGACTCAATAACATTAGTAAAAAGCCCATCAACTTTGTTCCATCTATCTTCATTAGTTCCTACAGCGAAAGTATATAAAGTTCCTCTATCAATTACAACGGTTGCTAGTTCATGCCTATCTTGTTCATTCAAATTTAATTGATACTCTAAATCATAAAAAGTATGGTTTGAGGCTTCTCTTTTATTTGCATCAACAAGTTTAACTGATCTACCTGATCCCTCTGGCGCGATAACTTTATCTATTAATGTTTGACCAACTTCAATTGGGCTACCCAATTGTTCTAAATCAACTTCTTTATTTACATCCGATACAACTAAACTTAATGTTTCATTACTATTAATTAAATCGTGGTAAATAATTTCAGGACCTCCATCAACTTTCACTCTAGTCCACCCCGTGGGATATAAAAAAGCATATCGTCCATCTGGACTTTGATATGCCTCCAGTCCAGCGTTCATTCCTCCGCTGCACGCACTTAAGGTGAAGCATAAAATTATTAATAGAAGATATTTAAAAGGGTTGAATTTCATATTCTTTGTTATTTAAGAAATTATTTAATAAAAATATAATAAGACATTAAAAGCAAACAAATATAACCAATTTTAAATTATACGTCTAAATTAATCTTAGAGGAATTTTAATCTTGATAACTTTTACCAAACCACTTTCAAAATTAATTGGTCATTTTGAAAAATTCCCAGGAATTGGTCCAAGAACAGCGCAAAGGTTAGCATTATTTATTTTAAAACAACCTGAGAGTAGTATCAGAGATTTTTCAAAAGCATTATTAGAGGCTCATAATAATGTGGGACATTGTAAAAAATGCTTCAATTTAACTTCAGAAGAAGAATGTGAAATTTGTAGAAATAATGAAAGGAACCAAAGAATAATTTGTGTAGTAGCTGAAACTAAAGACTTATTAGCTCTAGAAAGAGCAAGGGAGTTTAATGGGGTCTATCATGTTATTGGGGGGTTAATATCTCCTATGGATTCAATTGGTCCAGAATTATTAGAGATTAGAAGCTTGGTAGATAGAGTAAGTAAATCAGATGTTGACGAAATAATCCTGGCATTAACTCCAAGTGTTGAAGGTGATACAACAAGTCTTTACATAGGAAAACTATTAACCCCTTTTACGAAAGTAACTAGAATTGCTTATGGACTTCCTATGGGCAGTGAACTTGAGTATGTCGATGAAGTGACTCTGGCAAGAGCACTAGAAGGTAGAACAAATTTAATTTAAAATGGAAGATAAAAATCATATTAAAGTAGAAAAAATTTTAAGGCTTCCATCTTGGATAAAATTTCCAATTAGTAGGGCTTCAGAATTTGAGAGGATACAAAGTCTAATTAAGAAATCAAATATACATACAATATGTGAAGAGGGTAGATGTCCAAATAGGGCAGAATGCTATGCCTCAGGGACGGCTACTTTTTTACTTGGAGGTTCAATTTGTTCTCGTGCTTGCGCCTTCTGCCAGGTAAGTAAAGGTAAACCTAGCGAAATAAATAAATATGAAAGTATTCAAATCGCAGAAGCAGTCAAAACACTGAATTTAAAATATGTAGTATTAACAGCCGTAGCTAGAGATGACCTCTCTGATCATGGAGCTAATTTATTTGTTTCTACGATTAATGAGATAAGAAAAATGGATCCCAATGTTCAAATAGAAGTCCTTACTCCAGATTTATGGGGAGGAGGTAAAAGTTTTGAGGATAAAAATAAACTTCAAAAAGAAAGATTAAAAATGATCTTAGACAAAAAACCAATTTGTTTTAATCATAATCTAGAGACTGTTGAGAGACTTCAAAAAGAAGTTCGTAGAGGAGCTAGTTATAAAAATTCTATAGGCTTACTAAAAAAAGCTAAGATTATTGATCCAAATATTCAAACAAAATCAGGCATAATGTTGGGTTTAGGAGAAACACTAGAAGAAATAGAAACTACAATTCTTGATCTGAAAAAAGTTGATTGTGATCAAATTACAATTGGACAATATCTTAGACCTTCATTGAAGCATTTATCCGTAAAGAAATATTGGGAACCAAAGGAGTTTGAATATTTAGAAAGTTTCTGTAAAAATTTAAGTTTTAAAAAAGTATCTTGTGGACCTTTAGTTAGAAGCAGTTATCATGCTGGTTGAGGAATATCAATAGAAGAAATTTTTTTCTCAATTTTGTTTAGAATATAAAAACAATCCCCTTTCATTAGAGTTCCTGCGCCTCCCCAAACTAACCTTAAAAAGAGATCTATTGGACTAGAACCCACTTCTTTTACAATTTTAAATCCAATAATTTTAAAATATCTAACAAGTTTGGTGCTATACCCCTCTGTATCGTAAATCGCTAATAATCTTGCTTTTTTAATATTTTTCTGTTCTATAGCCCAGGCCATGCTCGTTGCCCAAATTAGTTCCGAAACAAAAGGGGGAGAGCTACTAATTATCCTTAATGTATCAAGCTGAAGGCCCTGCTTATTTAAGAAAGTCCATCCTTTCATCTCACCCCAAATCTTTACTATATTATCTTTCTGTTCCGCTACAACAATTTTAAAAAAACATAAACCAAGTGTCTCTCTTACTTGTATTTTTATTACTAGACCTAGAGAAAATGCAATTTTTTGTAATTGATCTATATTCATAATTTTTATCAATTAATTCTTATTTACTTTTTGATTTTTATTTTTTAATGTATTTATCTGTTTTTGTCTTTCTTCAAATCTTTTTCTATCTTCATCAGTAAATTGGTTGATACAAAAATGGCATTGAATACCTTCTATATATTCCTCTTTTTTTTTGTCTTCTAAAGAAATTGGCATTCCGCATGCATGACAAATTGAATAAGATCCTTTCTTTAATTCGTGATCTAAGGATACTCTTTTATCAAAAACATAACACTCTCCTTCAAAAAGACTTTCTTCTTTTGAAATTTCCTCAAGGTATTTTAGTATCCCACCTTTTAAATGAAAGATATTTTTATACCCTTTATTTTTTAATAAGGTAGTAGCTTTTTCACATCTAATACCTCCAGTACAAAACATTGCTATATTTTTAGAATTTTTATTTCCAAGATGTTTCTCTAAATTCTTATTAACCCAATCAGGAAATTCACTAAAGTTTTTTGTATTTGGATTAATTGACTCTTTAAAGCTTCCTATCGAAACTTCATAATCATTCCTTGTATCTATAACGATAGTGTTTTTATCTTTTATTAATTTATTCCAACTAAATGAATCAATGTAAGTTCCTGAATCTTTTGATGGATTTATTTCAGGAACTCCCATCGTTACAATCTCACTCTTGATTTTGATTTTTAATTTTTTGAAAATTTTTGTATTTGAATAACTAACCTTAATATTTGATCTATTTATTCCAATATATTTGCCTAGTAAATTTTGAACTTTTTCAATAATGTTTTCTCTAGCACAAATAGTTCCATTAATTCCCTCTTTGGCAATTATTAATAAACCTGAAAGATCATTATCATTCTCAATACTCAATAACTTATTTTTCAGTTCAAGAATTAAGTTTTCTTGAAAGGAGAAGAAAGAATAGATTGAAATTATCTTATATATATTCTGTCTCATAAAGAAGAAGCTGTTTGATTATGAGATTCAAAATCATTGTTATATAGAACTCCTACCTCTTTAAGTAATTTCCTGTCATCATGAAAAGATGGATTTGAGGTAGTGAGTAATTCATCTCCATAAAAGATAGAGTTTGCCCCGCATTGAAAACATAAAATCTGAGCCTCTTTAGTTAAATTCTCCCTACCTGCACTTAGTCTTATTTTACTTTTAGGCATAAGAATCCTTGCCGCAGCTATCATTCTTATCATCTCTATTGAATCGATTTCTTTATTATTTTCTAGTTTTGTACCTTCGATAGCTACCAATGAATTAATAGGGACACTTTCAGGATGAGGATTCATGTTTGAGAGAACTTCTAAAAGAGATGCTCTATCTACTTTGTTTTCTCCTAAACCTATTATTCCACCACAACATACATTTATGCCTGCATTTCTTACCCTTTTAATAGTGTCTAATCTATCCTGATAAGTTCTTGTAGTAATAATATTTTCATAATATTCAGGACTTGTATCGAGATTATGGTTATAGGCTGTTAAACCAGCATCTGCAAGTTTTAAGGCTTGATCATCAGTAAGCATTCCCGCTGTTACACATGCCTCCATTCCAAGTTTTCTTACACCTTTTACCATTTCTAACATTGAGTTGAAAGGTTTCCCCTCTCTAATTTCTCTCCAAGCCCATCCCATACAAAACCTATCTGCCCCTTCCTCTTTTGCTGCTTTAGCTCTTTTTAAAACAGCTTCAACTTCAAATTGAGGATGACTTTTTATTTGGCTAGCACTATATATTGATTGGCTACAATATGAACAATCTTCTTCGCATCCTCCAGTTTTCACGCTGTAGAGAGAGGCTAATTGTACTTTATATTGATTAAATTTTCTGTGAATAATCTGGGCGTTCCACATTAAATCTATTAAAGGGGCATTTAATATTTTCAAAATCTCATCAATATTCCAATCAAATCTTATTTCAGTAAATTCTTTTTTATCTGTATTGACCATTTTTACTTAGGAAGAATAGTTAGAATCTTCATAAGATTCATTTGGTTACGATTATATACCTCCAAATCGCCTATCCCTTGATTGATAATCAATAATTGCTTTAAAAAATTCAATTTCATCAAAATCAGGCCACAATACATCTGTCACATAAATTTCAGAATAAGCTAATTGCCACAGAAGAAAATTACTGATTCTTTTTTCACCACTTGTGCGAATCAATAACTCAGGATCATTGGATCCTTTCAGTAATAATTCCGATTCAAACAATTGTTCGTTGATATCATTAGGTTTGATTTCTCCAGCAAAATATTTAAGAGCTATTTTTTTTGCTACTTTGACGATCTCTTGTCTACCTCCATAATTAATACAAATATTTAATGTGAATTCCTTATTATCTTTTGTAAGGGATTCGGAACTATTGATTATCAATTTTAAGGACTCAGGAAAAGGAGTAATGTTTCCAATAAAGTTAATTTTTATTGAATTTTTGTGGATTTGTTCGATTTCTCTAGTGATAACTTTTTCAAATAAATCTATAAGAAAATCTACTTCTTTCGCAGGCCTTGACCAATTCTCCGTCGAAAATGCATAAACTGTGAGAGTTTTACATCCTAAGTTTTTAGAGACTTTTATAATTTCTTTTAATACATTTACTCCTTTATTATGGCCAAATGTTCTTGGTAAACCTTTATTTATAGCCCATCTTCCATTACCATCCATAATTATTGCAACATGCTTTGGTACTCGAAGTTTATCTATTTCATTAGATAATTTTGATTTTTCTTTAGTTGATATGTTTTGCGATCTCATAAATTAAGGTTTAATTTGATTTATTTGAATCATTTTCAATAGTAATATTATCATTCGTATTTATATTTTGGGACAAAGTGCTTTTGTTTGCAGATGATTTTGGATTCCCTAATGGTTTTTGATTCCCTACTAATTTAATAAGAAGCTCTTGCAATCGGCTACTTGTAATAGGTCTCTCAAGTTTTCCTTGATTAGCTAATGATAACGTACCTGTTTCTTCTGAGACCACAATGCAAATACATCTGTCGAATCTCTCTGTAATTCCCAATGCTGCTAAATGTCTTGTTCCATATCTACTGATTCCTTGTCGGGATAGAGGTAATATTACTCCTGCAGAAATGATTTTATTACCTTTTACTAAAACAGCACCATCATGTAATGGAGTGTCTGTTGCAAATAAATTAATTAAGAGATCAGTAGACAATTGAGCTTCAATATTTATGCCTGAATATAAAAAATCTTCTGGTCTTAAATCGCTTCCTAAATCTACAACTATTAAAGCTCCTTTTCTATTTTGAGATAGTTTTCCAGCTGCATCAACTAACTGGTTAACTGTTGTAGATGTAGCTCTAAATTCTTTCGGTGGATTGCCTAATAATACAGTTAACCTACCAGTTCCTAGTAATTCCATTAATCTTCTTAGCTCACCTTGCCAAAGAATTGCTAAAGATAGAGAACAAGCTAGAACTACTGCATCAATTAATTTCGTAGTAAGAGGAAGATATGCATATCTTTGTATAAACCAAGCAAACGAAACTAAAAATAAATATCCCCTCAATAGCCATAATGTTCTCTGTTCTTTTACCCTCGAAAATAATAAAAGTCCAAATCCAGCTGCAAACAATACATCTAATAAAAACTTTAAGTTTATAAACCCCCAAAAATTCACATTAAAATTTAATTTATTTAAATGTACCTAACTTTGCTTGATAAAGCGATCGGGTAAGACATCGTATTTAAGAAGATCATGGGGACTTTCTCTCCTTTGAATAATCTCAGCTTCCCCATCAAAAACTAAAATAGCTGCTGGCTTTGGGATCCTGTTGTAATTAGAACTCATCGAATTATTATATGCACCAGTCCCGAAAACACAAATTAAATCGCCTGTTTTGCAATTACCTAATTCAAGGTCCTTAAATAATACATCTCCAGATTCACAATGTTTACCTGCGATGGTATATTTTTTTTTGGAATTATTATTTAAAGGGTTATTTACTAAACAAGCAGAATAATTAGATTGATATGTAATTGGTCTTGGATTATCACTCATGCCACCATCAACTGATAAGTATGTTCTTATTCCAGGAATTTCTTTAAATGCTCCAATTTTGTAAATTGTTACGCCTGCGGTTGAAACAATTGATCTACCAGGCTCACACATAAGCAAAGGTAAACTTAATTTATTTTTTTTACATGCTTTGACAATAGACAATGAAACTGTTTTGATCCATTCATCAATTGAAGGGGGGTCATCCTCTTGGGTATATTTTATACCTAATCCACCTCCTACATTTAGTTCTTTAATGTTGTGACCAAAATCTCTAGCTTGTAAGATAACATTTACCATTATTTCTCCTAGATCTTTGTGTGGATCAAGTTCGAAGATTTGAGAACCTATATGAGCATGTAATCCAATTAATTTTAGATGTCTAGTTTTATTTAATAATTGGAATAACTTATTTAAAGACTCAATTCCAAAACCAAACTTGCTATCAAAAGATCCAGTTTTAATGTATTCATGTGTATGGCATTCTATTCCAGGGGTAAATCTAATCATTATTTCTAAATCATTACCTAATGAATCAGATATCTCTTCTAATCTTCTGAGGTCATAGTCATTATCTACAATAACTTTGATTTTATTTTTTATAGCAAATGCAATTTCTTTATCAGATTTATTATTTCCATGAAAAACAATCTTTTCATTTGGAACTCCACCTTTTAAAGCCGTTAGTAATTCACCTTCTGAAACAGCATCAAGACCAAATCCCTCTGAGGCTACTAAATTGCTCATAAATAGGGAGCTGTTTGCTTTAGATGCGTATATTGGAAGGGATAATCCTGGATAATATTTTTCTAATGCTTTTTTGTAAGCTTTACAGGAATTTCTCAAAGTGATCTCATCTAAAATATAAAGTGGTGAATCATATTTTTTTACTAAATCTTCAATAGAACATCCACCAATATTAAGCTTTTCAGCACTGTCAATATTTGTAGTGATAGGTACGATATTTTTATTTGGGCTAGTTAAATCAATTTTATTTTTTAAAAATGAAATTTTTTCTTTCATAGGAACTTCTTTCTTATACTTTATTGTACAACTTTCAATACTTTTATAATTATTTAAAGTTTAGAAACACAATAAAGAAAATAAATTAAATATATGATTTCATTTAAAGAAATTAACCATAAAGAATTTGAGTTATGTTTTGAATTAGATTCAAATACAATATCCTTGTGGACTAAAAATCAATGGGAAAGTGAGTTTAAAAAGAAAGGAGTTAAAGTAGTTGCAATGTTAATTAAAAAAAAAATAATAGGAATATATGTTCTTCATACAATAATTGATGAAGCACAAATCAATTATTTTTCTATAAAAAAAAGGTTTCGTCGAAAAGGTTATGGCAGTTATTTAATGAACTATTTAATCAAACAATGTGAGAAATTAAATATAAAAAAATTATTATTGGAAGTTTCGGAAACTAATTCAATTGCTGAGGTTTTTTACAGCAAATTCAATTTCTTAACTGTAGGAAGAAGAAAAAATTACTATAAAGACGGTACTGATGCTGTTTTAAAAGAAAAATATTTATAAAAAAAATATTAAAATATTTTTTGTGCGGATTACCAGAATCCCTGAAATCACTTAAATGAGCTGCTATATCATCAATAAGGAAATTTTAGGTTAACTAAATCGAAGAAACGGGTATTCACAAAAGCTCATTCTGAACACAAAATTGTCTTAATACTGGTAGGTTATTAGTAGGAATTAAAACCCTTAATGTTCGAAAGATTTACAGAAAAAGCCATAAAAGTCATTATGCTTGCTCAAGAGGAAGCTAGAAGGCTTGGACATAATTTTGTTGGAACAGAACAAATCCTATTAGGTTTAATAGGAGAAGGTACAGGTGTAGCAGCGAAAGTACTTAAAACATTAGGAGTAAATTTAAAAGATTCAAGAATTGAGGTAGAAAAAATTATAGGTAGAGGTTCAGGTTTCGTAGCTGTAGAAATACCCTTTACTCCAAGAGCAAAAAGAGTATTGGAGTTGTCTCTTGAAGAAGCTCGCCAATTAGGACATAACTATATTGGAACTGAACACTTATTATTAGGATTGATTAGGGAAGGAGAGGGTGTAGCTGCAAGAGTGTTAGAAAATCTAGGAATTGATTTAACCAAAGTCAGAACTCAAGTAATTAGAATGTTAGGAGAGACGGCTGAAGTTGGTACAGGTGGATCTTCTCCAAATAAAGGAAATTTAAAGACTGCTACTTTAGATGAATTTGGTACTAATTTAACAAAACTTGCAAGTGAATCAAAGCTTGACCCAGTTGTTGGACGTCATGATGAAATTGATAGAGTTGTGCAGATTTTAGGCAGGAGAACCAAAAATAATCCTGTTCTTATAGGTGAGCCAGGAGTAGGTAAAACAGCTATAGCTGAAGGATTAGCTCAAAGAATTCAACTTGGAGAAATTCCAGATATTCTTGAAGATAAGAGGGTTTTAACTCTTGATATAGGTCTTCTTGTTGCAGGTACAAAATACAGAGGTGAATTTGAAGAGAGACTAAAAAAAATAATGGAAGAAATTAAATCTGCAGGAAACGTTATTTTAGTTATTGACGAAGTCCACACTTTAATAGGAGCAGGAGCTGCTGAGGGCGCTATTGATGCGGCTAATATCCTAAAACCAGCTTTAGCTAGAGGTGAACTACAGTGCATAGGCGCAACAACTCTAGATGAATATAGAAAACATATTGAGAGAGATGCTGCTCTTGAAAGAAGATTCCAACCTGTAATGGTTGGCGAACCATCAATTGAAGATACAATTGAAATTCTTAAAGGTTTAAGAGAACGCTACGAGCAACATCATCGTTTAAAAATTACTGATGAAGCTTTAGAAGCCGCAGCGCACCTTGGTGATCGTTATATATCTGATAGGTTTTTACCTGATAAAGCCATTGATCTTATAGACGAAGCAGGAAGTAGAGTAAGATTGATAAGTTCTAAACTTCCTCCTGAAGCAAAACAAATTGATAAGGAACTAAGGCAAGTTCAAAAACAAAAGGAAGAATCTGTAAGAGATCAAAATTTTGATCAAGCTGGCCAACTAAGAGAAAAAGAGATTGAATTGTCTTCAAAAATTAAAGAGTTGTTAGAAAATAAAAAAGAAATTTCAGAGCAAAATGAATCAAATAATACTTTAGAAGCTGAAAAAGATAACTCAAATATTATTCAAAATCCTTTAGTCTCCGAGGAAGATGTGGCTCATATCGTGGCTTCATGGACAGGTGTTCCTGTTCAGAAATTAACAGAAACTGAGTCAGTCAAACTTCTTAATATGGAAGAGACTTTACATCAAAGGCTGATAGGACAAGATGAGGCTGTAAAAGCAGTATCAAGAGCTATAAGAAGAGCTAGAGTTGGATTGAAAAACCCCAATAGACCTATTGCTAGCTTTATCTTTTCAGGACCTACTGGCGTAGGAAAAACAGAATTAACTAAATCTCTAGCGTCATATTTCTTTGGCAGTGAAGAAGCCATGATTCGATTGGATATGTCCGAATTCATGGAAAGACATACAGTAAGCAAACTAATTGGCTCCCCTCCTGGTTATGTTGGTTTCAATGAAGGAGGTCAACTTACAGAAGCCGTAAGACGAAGACCGTATACAGTGGTTTTATTTGATGAAGTAGAGAAAGCTCATCCAGATGTTTTTAATTTGTTATTACAATTACTTGAAGATGGAAGATTAACTGACTCCAAAGGTAGAACAGTAGATTTTAAAAATACGCTTTTGATAATGACTTCTAACATTGGTTCTAAAGTTATTGAGAAAGGTGGTGGTGGTTTAGGTTTTGAATTTTCAGGAGATTCTGCTGAAGATAGTCAATACAATCGAATAAAATCTCTTGTTAATGAAGAATTAAAACAATACTTCAGACCAGAGTTTTTAAACAGACTTGACGAAATAATTGTATTTAGGCAGTTGACGAAGAATGAAGTTAAAGATATTGCTGAAATAATGTTAAAAGAGGTATTTTCTCGATTAAATGACAAGGGTATAAAATTAGATGTCACTGAAGCATTTAAAGAAAGACTGGTTGAAGAAGGATATAATCCATCTTATGGGGCAAGACCTTTAAGGAGAGCAGTTATGCGCCTATTAGAAGATAGTTTAGCTGAAGAAGTTTTATCAGGGAGAATAAAAGATGGAGATAAAGCTTTAGTAGATATTGATGAGAATAAGAAAGTTACAGTTAATATTTCTTCAGAAGAATCTTCTCAAGAATTGGCAGGAGCTAATTTCTAACCCTCATGGGAATATGCAGCTAATATCACCACAAAAAATATTTAGGGGGAATGGTGCCTGGTTAAAAGCTTTACCACAAATAAAAAATATTTCTAAGCGTCCATTACTTTTAGGAAGAAGTGAAGCAACTAATATTATTAGACAAAAAATCTATAGAGAATTGCTGGAGGAAAATCTTGACGTACATATTTCCAACTTAAAATACGATTGTTGTTACGAAGATCTTGAAAGGCTAGAAGATATCATACAAAAAAAAAATTGTGATTCTATCATCGCTACTGGTGGAGGCAAAGTTCTAGACACTGGAAAGTTTTTAGGAGATTATTTTTCGATTCCTGTTATTACAATCCCTTTGAGTGCATCTACTTGCGCGGGATGGACGGCATTATCAAATATTTATTCAAAAGATGGTCAATTCATTCAGGATGTTGAGTTAAAGTCTTGCCCTGAAATATTTGTGCTCGATCATACATTCATTAAAACAGCTCCAAAAAGGACACTTTCCAGCGGAATAGCTGATGCCTTAGCTAAATGGTATGAGTCTTCTCTAACTTCTTCAGAAGTTGAAGATGGACTTGTCCAACAAGCAATTCAAATATCAAGAGTATTAAGAGATCAGTTACTTATTTATGGAGAGAGCGCTTATCAGAATCAAGTTGTTCATAACCTTTCTTGGTGTAATGTTGTTGAGGGATGTGCACTTACTGCTGGTTTGATTGGAGGTATTGGAGGTGAAAAGTGTAGAACAGCAGCTGCTCATGCTTTTCATAATGCTATTACCCAAATAGTTACAACTCATAAGCCCTTACACGGCGAAATTGTAGGAGTTGGAATATTATTGCAATTAAAATTAGAAGAAACCAAAAATGATAATAAATTAGCTAATCAATCTATTAAACAGCTACTAGAATTAATGAATAAATTAAATTTACCTACTACTATCGCTGAATTAGGTATAAATGTTTTCGAAAATAATAATTTACAAAAAATATCTGAGTTTACATGTAGGGATAAATCTGAGATTCATTTTTTACCTTTTGAAACGAGTCAACAAGATATTATTGAAATTATTTCTAATTTTGAAAAGCAGGCAATCAAAGTTTCATAAATTCCTTGAATAAAAAACTTTATAATGGCTTTGATAGACTAAATATTGATTATTTTGAAAAAATCAAGTTATCTATTCAAGATCCATTAGGTTTAAACATATCTAATGATGTCAATTGGATAAAACTTGATGAGAAATGGAACTATTCGCAATTTCCTGTGGTTATTGGAGGTTCAGGCAAACCTGTACTCTTCTTGCACGGATTTGACAGTAGTTTTCTTGAATTTAGGAGGATATATCCATTTCTAAAAAATAAATTCAAATTGATAATACCCGATTTATTAGGATTTGGTTTCACTCCTAGGAATGCTTCCAGTGAATATAATCCACCTAAAATAATCTCTAATCTTGTAGATATTATTAATACTTTAAATTTGAAAAATAAGCTTATGATTGTTGGCGCTTCTATGGGAGGATCTGTAGCGATAAACCTAGCTAAGGAAATTCCAGATCTAATAGATAAGATAATTCTCTTATCTCCAGCGGGATTTTTTGGAGAATCCAAAATTATTCCTTTCCCATTAAACCAAATTGGAGCTACCTTTTTAGGCTTACCTCAAGTAAGAAAGAGTCTTTGCAGACAAGCTTTTGCTTATCCAGATAAAAGTGTTGGCTTAATGGAAGAGCAAATTGCTTCAATTCATTTAGGGTGTTCTGGCTGGAGAAATTCATTAGCCTCTTTTGCAAAAAGTGGTGGATTTGCAGGGACATATAAATATATGAAAAATATTTCAATCAAAACTGTTTGTGGAGAAAATGATAGGATTCTTGGTAAAAAAGAAATAAATAAAATAAAACAAATTGATCAATTAAATTTTATTGCTCTAAAAAATTGTGGACACCTTCCGCATGTTGATTTACCTTCATTAACCGGCAAGATTATTTACGATTATTTTTGTGTTTAGCAGAGGTATTATTAATTTTATTAAGGACGGCATTAAAATTTTCTAAATTTTTTTAAAAAATATTGATATTTATTTTTTAAAGTTAATTGTAAATAAAGAGTATTATTTTTAAGTAGATTAAACTTACTTAGAGGCTAAGAATATAATTTAATAAGGCTGATATATAAATAAAATAATAATTAAAATATATTATTGTAATTTAAAATTTAATTATAAATATCATCTAATATTTTCTCTTGATTTATTTATTAATTGCTTTAATAATAGAGAGTTTAAGTTAAGCAAATATTTATTTAAATAAATATGTAAAAATAAGAAAAATTAAAGTGAGAATCAAGTATATTTTTTAAAATTCATTTTAGTTGTTAATAATGACTTGATAACCTGAAGTTATAATATTAATAAATTAAATATTCAGAAATGTCTCTTATTAATTTCAAAAGAAAAGTTGATAATCTTATGGGATATAAAAAATATTTCTAGCTTTAAGTCAAAATATTTAATTGAATTTTTGGAATAAAAAAATAAATTAATAAATATAGAATTAAGATTAAAGTAAAATTTGATAATTAATTAAAATACTTCAGAATTATAATTATGTAATAGATAACTGAAGGTGTAAAAATATAGCTGTCAATTCTATCAAGAATACCACCATGACCAGGCAAAAAAGTTCCAGAATCTTTTATTTTGGCATCCCTTTTCATCATCGATTCAATTAAATCTCCTACTAATGCCATAAGAGAAACTAACATTCCAAACGAAATGCCAATTAAAAATGGATTCTGCCAATTTAGTGAAAATGCAAAAAAAGTTGCTAGTGAAATTGAACATATTATTCCTCCTATCAAACCCTCTAGAGTTTTACTTGGAGATATCGGAGAAAGGGCCTTTTTCCCAAATGACTTTCCAATAAAATAAGAGCCAATATCACTTGCTACTATTAACAAACATGTTATTAATGTTAAGTAAAGACCTGTAGAATTTGAGAAGCTTTCAAAGGGTAATATTTTATCAGGAGAAATATTTATAGTTGAATCAACCTCCCTTAATTTAATCCAATAACTAGGTAAAAAACCTAAGTAAAATAATCCAAAAATAGAAGCTGCAATATCAGAAATAGTACCTGACTTAGGCTGTAGCAATAACCACGTACATATTCCTACTGAGCTTATTGGTAATATCGAATTGTAAATTTCCCTATTAATAAATCCGGTGGTTTCTAAATATGTAGAGATTGTAATTATAAAACATGAAAAAATTGTAGTTTTTGTGGCTGGTTTTATTCCAGTAAATTCAGCCATTCTAAAAAATTCGAGTAGTGCAATATAGGTAAGTAATGCGATTGCTATTGTGAAAACCCATCCGCCTAGTAAAACAACTACTAACCCAAATAATCCTATTAGTAAACCACTTCGCAATCTCATATTCTTTTTAATTATGTAGGACCCTTATGTAAGAATTTAACAGATCTTTGTTATATGAACTTTGAGTTTCTATCCAAGCTATTCTTTCTTTGTCTATTCTCTCTCCAGGAACTATTAAAGGTATTCCAGGGGGATAAGGACAAATAATATCTCCTGAAATCTTTCCTAAGGATTCAGCAAGAGGAACACTATAAGTTTTACTTCTCCAAGCAACTCCTATTGGTATTTCTGGTGTTTGTAATAATCTAAAAGGTGGTTTTATAGCTTTTAAATGATGATGTTTTTTTGTATGAATAAGTAACTTTTTCCATAAGCGGTGAAACAAAAAAATAAAATCCTTTTGTTTTGAAAAACCTAGACAAAAAGTGAGTGTCATCATTTCAGGTAATTCGGCAATTAAACCGTTTTTATAAAAAAATCTATCTGCAGTAAAACCATCAATTCCAACTTCAGAGGTTTTAAGTACTATTTTTAAAGGATCTTGAGTTTCAATAAGAGGTATCTCTCTTTTTTTTAACTCTCTGAAGATTTTTTTTGCTTCTAAAATTCTTTTTTTGTATTTATCAAGACTATCCTTATTAAGCCAGTCTTTAATAGACTCTTCACAAGAAGAAAGCAAAAGAGAATTTGGACTGGTTGTTTGCAATAAATTTATGCTTTTGATTAGATTTTTTTCTTCTACAAGATTTCCATTATGCCAAATAACGGCCGTTTGAGTTAGTCCATTAAGTGACTTATGTAATGAATGGACTACTAAATCAGCATTCGATCTTAAGGCTGATTTCGGTAAATTTAAATTTTCACAAAAAAGAAAGTATGAACCATGGGCTTCATCAACTAAAACAGGCAAATTATGTTGATGACAAATTTTAATTAAGGGTTCAAGATCCGTAGAATAACCTTGATAATAAGGACTTACCAGTATTACGCCCACAATTCTCTTCTTTTCAAAATCCAGATTATTAAATACACTTGTAAACCACTTTTTAGTAATTGGCATATAGTGTCCAGTTTCAAGTGAAAACTCTACATCAAAAAATATGGGGATAATATTCTGCAGAGCACAAGCTTTAATGACACTAACATGAACATTCCTTGGCATGAGAATGTATTCTCCAGGATTAGCAATGGCAATTATTCCTGATTGAATTAAACCAGAGGCTCCGTTGACTCCAAAAAAACATTTTTTTGTATTAAATTTTTTTGCAATTGATTTTTGAGCATCATTTATTAATCCACTACTAGACAATGGAGAACCTATTTCAGGAAGTTCTGGTAAATCCCAAAAACCTGGTTGTTTTTTTAATAATCGAATCAAGCCTTTTGGTAAAGCTTCCCCTCTATTGTGGGATGGAAAAAAAAGGGATTTTAAAAACTTTTTAGTTAGAAAAGATGAAATACTCATAAAGTATTATTGGCGGATATAGAATGTGTAAAAAAAGATTTTTCTTTAATATTTTTAAATTTTAATGGCCACTTTTTATTCAAAATATTCACCAAAAGAAGATATGATTTGGTTGCTATTAAGGCCATGGATATTATTACCAAGAATTTTGTATATCTTTTTAACTTTAATATTTCTTTTAGTAAGAATACTTTTTCAAGGTAACAGTAATAGTGAAAATGTACAGAAAAATCTTTCAAAATATCTTTTTGATGTAATTACAAATCTGGGACCATGTTTTATTAAATTAGGACAAGCACTTTCAACAAGACCTGATCTTGTAAGACAAGATTGGTTAACAGAACTAACCAATTTACAGGACAATCTCCCGCCTTTTGAACACAATATTGCTCTAAAAATAATTGAGGATGAACTTGGAGCACCTGCTAATGAATTATTTGATGATTTTCCGAATGAACCTATTGCTTCAGCTAGTTTAGGAATTGTTTATAAGGCAAAATTAAAAAATAATTCTTTATGTGCTGTAAAAGTACAGAGACCTAATCTTTACTTTCTTATTAGAAGAGATGTTGTAATAATAAAAATCTTAGCAAATACATTCGGATCATTTTTACCACTCAATATAGGAGTCGGTATTGGAGAAATAATAGATGAATTTGGTAAAGCCCTTTTTGAAGAAATTGACTATGAAAAAGAAGGAAAAAATGCATTAAAGTTTGCCGATTATTTCAAAGCTAATCCCAATGTATTTATTCCAAAATTAGAAAAAGATTTTTCCTCTAAAAAGGTTATTACTACATCTTGGATTGATGGAGTTAAGTTACGGGACAGAGAAATATTAGAACAAAATAATTTGATGCCTTCTTCTTTTATAAGAACTTGCGTGATAAGTGGTCTTCAGCAATTGTTCGAATATGGTTATTTTCATGCAGATCCTCATCCTGGAAATATGTTCGCTCTTAAGGGAGGAAGTGCGGATTATGGACATTTAGCTTACGTTGATTTTGGGATGATGGATACTATTACAAATTCAGATAGGCTTACTCTTATTAAAGCAATTGTACATTTAATAAATAAAGAGTATTTATTAATGGCTAAAGATTTTCAGAAATTAGGCTTCTTAACCAAAGAACAAGATTTAGATCAGCTTGTAGAACCACTAAAAGAAGTCCTTGGTGGAGCTTTTGGTTCAGAAGTTGGTAATTTTAATTTGAAAAATGTAACTGACAAATTCTCTAAACTTATGTATTCTTATCCCTTTAGAGTTCCAAGTAGGTTCGCATTAATTATTAGAGCTGTTGTAAGTCAAGAAGGTTTAGCGTTGAGACTTGATCCTGAATTTAAAATTTTAAAAATTGCATATCCATATATTGCTAAAAAACTTTTAACTGATAATTCAGATGAAATTGTTGATATTCTTATTGAGGTTTTATTTGATAATGAAGGCAGGATTCAGATAGATAAGCTCGAAAGTTTATTAAATATTTTATTTAAGGATACTGAAAATATTAATTCAGATCTCATACCAGTAGCTAATGCAGGTTTAAAACTATTTGTAAGCGAAAAAGGATCTGAAGTTAGAAAAAACCTCTTATTAAGCCTTGTTAAAGATGATAAATTAGAACTTAAAGACGCCGAAAAACTCTTAATTTTGTTGAGAGATACTTTTAGTCCTATAAAATTAGCCAAAAGTGCTGTTCAAAATATTATTTCTCCAGCGTAGTTTTATATCAACTCATCAAATGAAATTATTCAATATTAATTTTATAAAGAAAAAAAATAAATTAATAGATAATAAAAAACAAAGTAAAAAAATTGATCGATATTGTGAAATTGGTAAATTAGTAAAAGAAGCAAGGATTGAAAATAATCTTTCTATTAGAGAACTATCTTTAATTTCAAAAATTCCAGAATCCTCCATAAATGCAATCGAGAATAATATTAAAGAACTTAGACCCAAATATCCTTTTATGAGATCAATATTGTTAAAGCTGGAAAAATGTTTATTTATCAAAGATAATTCCCTAGTAATGTTAGCTAATAATGAAACTAATTCTTTTGAAAAAAGTAATGATAGATTAATAATAAGAAAGTTTGATTTCCTTGATTCTTGGCAGGGGAATATTTTCTATTTCTTATTTTTAATATTCACATTATTTATTCTTAATAGATATTTTATTTCAAATATAGATATTATTGAATTTCAAATCATTGAAGAAAAAGTAAAATAATATAGGTTCTAATTTCTAATACTGACCCTTCCATAACTGTGTCCAAGGGCACTGTATTTTTGTAAACTTATATCTATCTCATCAAGAGGTTGATTTAATTTCCATTTCCAATTATTAGTAATAGTGCCCGGAGTATTTAATCTACTAGAGTCATCCAGGGATAAAATATCTTGAATTGGAGAAATAAATAGCTTTGCTTTTGTTCTCATTCCAATTTCTATCAAATTCCATGAGGGATCATTTGAAAAATTGAAGTTATTTTTGAGATGATTTTTAATTTGATCATCTAGATATTTCCACCAAGAAGTTGAAGTAGCATTATCGTGAGTTCCTGTATAAACTACCCAATTATCTCCTTCGATATTTTTAGGTAGATAAGGGTTTTTGTCATTACCGTCAAATGCAAATTGTAAAATTTTCATTCCTGGTAATGCATAATTATCCCTTAAAGATTCTACGTCTTTAGTTATTACTCCCAAATCCTCAGCAATGATAGGCAAATAATTAGACTTTAAATCTTTTTTTAGAGTATTTAATAACTCCTTACCAGGGGAATTAATCCAAGTTCCATTTATGGCATTTTTAGCATTACCATCAACTCTCCAATATCCAGCCAGTGCTCTAAAATGATCAAGTCGTAAAATATCTACAAGTTCAAATTGCCTTTTAAACCTTTCTCTCCACCATTTGAAATTTGTTCTTTTGTGCTTTGACCAATAGTAAGTAGGAGTACCCCATAGTTGTCCAGTTGATGAAAAATAATCAGGCGGCACTCCGCTTTGAAAAAGTAAATCTCCATTTCGGGATATTGAGAATAAAGATTTATTACTCCAAACATCTGCGCTGTCTCTTGAAACATAAAAAGGCAAATCGCCTACAAGCTTAATTCCTTTTGTTTTGGCAAACCCTTTGATTTCCATCCACTGATTATCAAGATGCCACTGCATTAATTTTATTTTAAGTATTTCATCATATTTATCCTTTATCCACGAATTTATAAATTCAATTTTTTTGTATTTGAATTCAATGGGCCATTCCCACCAAGGCAACATATTAAACTCCTCTTTTATAACCATAAATATTGAATAATCTTCTACCCATGTATTTCTTTCAATCCACAAGTAAAAATCACGTTTCCTTTCTTCTGGTTGAGATTGCCAACTAATTAAAAGATGTTCGCCTATTTTTTTTGATAATGCATTTGCAAAATCAAAATTAAAATGAGATTCATTATTATTAATTGATTGTAATTCATTTACATTAGACAAAAAGATAAAACGGTTTTTAATTAATTCATTGATGTCAAGAAACCAAGGATTTATAGCAAAACTAGATGGTGAATTGTATGGAGATCCTGATGAATCTGTTGGAGTAAGAGGTAAGAATTGCCAAAAATTTATATTATTTTCAGAAAGTTTTTTAATCCAATCTTTTGCTCCTTCTCCAAATGTACCGCAGTAACTACCACCTGGAAGGCTTGAAGGATGAATTAGTATACCTAAAGATTTTTTTAAAAAAACTGATTTTAAGTTCATAAATATTTAGTAAATTTTTATTTTTTTACAATGCTTGTATCCATAAATATATATGTAAACCTAACAATAGATATGTTTAGCTGATTTAACAAATAAATTCAGAAGTTTATTCTTTCAAAAAGTAAAATTTTTTATATTTAATTTTTTTATTTTTAATTATCAAAATAAGTACTTGTGACTTTTGAAGATAAATAAGTTAATTAATTTTTGCGAAATTGATATTTGGCATTACGATGAAAATAGAGTTTTTATAAGCTAATTTCGTGACTACTTTTATCACGGCAGTGGAGAATGAAGAACCAAATTTTAATTTAACCAATAGTAGACTAAGGTTGGTAAGTGGAACTTCTAATCCTAAATTAGCCGATGAAATTGCTTCATATTTAGGAATAGAAAATGTTCCTCTAGTATCTAAAAGGTTTGCTGATGGTGAACTTTATGTTCAAATTCAACAATCTATAAGAGGCTGTGATGTGTTTCTCATACAGCCAACCTGTGCTCCTGTAAATGATAGTTTGATGGAATTGATGATAATGGTGGATGCTTGCAAAAGAGCTTCCGCAAGACAAATTACTGCTGTAATTCCCTATTTCGGATACGCAAGGGCAGACAGAAAGACTTCAGGCAGAGAGTCAATTACAGCAAAATTAACAGCAAATCTACTCGAAAAATCTGGGGTTGATAGAGTCCTTGCTATGGACTTACATTCAGCACAAATACAAGGATATTTTGATATTCCCTGTGATCATATTTATGGATCTCCTGTTTTAATTGATTATCTTGAAACTTTAAATTTGGAGCAAGTTGTTGTGGTATCTCCTGATGTGGGAGGAGTAGCGAGAGCAAGAGCATTTGCTAAATTAATGAAAGATGCTCCATTAGCTATTATTGATAAAAGAAGATCTGCTCACAATATCGCAGAGAGTTTAACAGTGATTGGAGAAGTTAAAGGGAAAACAGCCATCTTAATAGATGACATGATAGATACTGGGGGGACTATATGCTCAGGTGCAAATCTTTTAAAAAAAGAAGGCGCAAAGCGAATTTTTGCATGCGCTTCTCATGCAGTATTTTCTCCACCCTCTTATGAAAGATTAGGTGCAAAAGATTTATTTGAGCAAGTTATAGTCACTAACAGTATTCCAGTAATTGAGGATAAGAGTTTTCCTCAATTAAAAGTACTATCTGTAGCCAATATGTTAGGAGAGGCAATATGGAGGATTCACGAAGAAAGTTCTGTTAGCTCTATGTTTAGATAATATTAAATACTATTTTTTATTCTCTTTTATTATTTCATTAACTTTTTTAGTCACTTCTTCAGGTACGCTTTCTGGACAATATTGTATTGCTGTTGTAACTATTTGAAATTCTGCACCTGCAAATAACTTATCTCTTTCTAATTTTTTATCACCTAATTCTTTAATGATACCTCCATGTTTGCCTTCTATAACTTGTACATAGGTTGTGGTTGCTACTCCAACAGCTTTTGGAAATTCTATGCCAGCTTTTGAAGCTATACAGAGATATGATGCCCCCATCCCCTTATATAAATACAAATCTTCTTCAGTAGCAGCGTCTAGTTTCTTGTTGGATTTAATTTCTCTGTTAAATAAAGTTATGTCAAATAAATTTAAATATAAAAGTAGTGGAAGGCTTAAATATTTTAAGGCTCTTTTTGAATATATATTGGCAATCATTAATTTTTTCTATTTATTTATTATTTAAAGATAACATTTTTTATTTTTAAAATTAATTGATGATTTGTTCTTATGTAATAATTTTAATTTCATGATGATTTTCTACAATTTTAAGTTTATCTTTGTTCCATGAATATATAACTCTATATCTATAATTATCTTCATCAACAAGTCTTGTATGTTCCAATATATACCAGTCTTCATAGGAAGATTCAAAAATCAGCTCATGTTCGTCAACCTGTCTAATATTTGATATCCCATCAACATCACTTAAATAAAATTTTTCTCTTATTAATTGGTGACCTTTAATAAACGCTTGCATTTCACCTTTGTCTCTATAATTTGGATTTTCATCAAAAAATTTATATTTTTTTTCCGGGTACCATGTGAATTTATAGTGAGATTCCCATTTTTTTTTATTTTCAAGGGCCTCAACTTTTATAAACATGCAAATATTATAAGTTTTCTTTTCTTCTTCAAGAAAATAGGTCCTGTTAGATTTCCAAAGCCCAACATTACGAGAGAACCATCTTTTTAGATTACTATCTATGCTGACTTCTGGCGATTTGTAATCTCCAGAATTATTGACACTGTTTTGATTAATAACAACCATTTATAAATATCATCTATTTATTTCATAGCTTATCTGTAAAATAAAGATAAATATCTTAATGTGTTCATAAGCATTAATAGCTTTTCAACACTTCAGGGGAAATGGTTTGAATGAGAAAAAAGAACTAACATTAATCCTTGTTGCCTCTAGAAATCATCTCTCTAGGGGGGATCTTAAATCTTTATTATCCTTTTTAGAAGCGGATGAACGTGAATTTAAGATTTCTCTTCAAATTTCCGATCCGAAGGAACAACCTGAACTTCTTGAGTTGCATAGATTAGTTGCTATTCCCGCTCTAATTAAGGTATCACCAGCTCCAAAGCAAATTTTTGCTGGAAGTAATATCTTTGTTCAGTTGCAGACTTGGTTGCCTAGGTGGAAACAAGAAGGGGTTACAAAAAATTTAGGTATTAATCTTCAACCCTCTAAAATAGATTCCATCAGAACTCAAAAAGAATTTCTCCTTGAAGATGAACTTTTAGTCCTTAGACAAGAAAATGAAACGCTTACAAAACGAATCGAATCACAAGAAAGACTTTTAAGAATGGTCGCACATGAATTGAGAACTCCCTTAACTGCAGCCACTCTTGCTATTCAAAGTCAAAAACTAGGACAAATTGATATAAAAAAATTACAAGATGTTATTAAACGACGTTTAGAAGAAATTGAACTTTTGTCTCAAGATCTTCTTGAAGTAGGAACCACTAAATGGGAAGCTCTTTTTAATCCTCAAAAAATTGATTTAGGAAATATTAGCGCTGAAGCAATTCTTGAATTAGAAAAGTTTTGGAGATTTAGAAAAATAGAAATTGATACTGATATCCCTTCAGATCTTCCAAGAGTATTTGCAGATCAAAGAAGAATGAGACAGGTATTTTTAAATCTAATTGAAAATGCCCTTAAATTTTCAGATGATTCTGGATCAATAAAAATTACGATGATCCATAAAACAAATCAATGGGTAGAAATAACGATTTGTGACAAAGGTGCTGGAATTCCTCTAAGCGAACAAAAAAGAATATTTCTCGATAGAGTTAGGCTACCACAGACATCTGAGGGCACATCAGGATTTGGTATTGGCTTATCTGTTTGTAGAAGAATCGTTGAAGTTCACGGAGGAAGAATATGGGTTGTATCAGAAGTTGGCGAGGGTTCATGCTTTCATTTTACTGTTCCAGTGTGGCAAGGCCAAAATAAAGATCAACAACACTTGACGAAAGGATAGCTTTACTCCTAATTTTTTATAAGCTGTAGAGCTATTCCCATGGCCCCATCGTCTAGAGGCCTAGGACACCTCCCTTTCACGGAGGCGACAGGGGTTCGAATCCCCTTGGGGCTATTAATTAATTTTATTTTTTTTAGTTAATCATTTAATTGAAAATTTTGCTTGCTTATCTACTGCAACCAAATTTTCAGAAAGATCCTTTTTTAATCTTTTTTCTATCATCCCAATTGGCATCCATTGACAACCTTGGACTGTGAGATCATAAATTAATGAGTTTTTTGAAGTATTTTGAATAGTTTGAATTTTCCAACTTCCTTCAAATTTTCTGAAATCTCCTTTAATGAGGCTAAATTTTAATAAACCAAGTTCTTTCTCTTCGAATAAATCAATAGTTACTTCCGCTGAAAATTTCATTCCAAGAAAGTCTTGTGCTCCTACTTGTTTTAGACGAACATTATTTCTATTTTTATAGATTTTTTTACTTGATAAAAGATTTGGGATATAGAGATTTAGCCGATCATAATCGGTTAGAACATTCCAAAGAGAATCGAAAGTAGCAGAAGTTGTTAACTGAGCGGCAAGCCTTCTTGTTCCCCCAGAAAGCTTTTCCATTGTCTGCTCAATTGTTCTGTAATCATCGTTTTGCGAATGATTTTCTAATCCTTGAGAATTATTCATAAATGAATTTTTTAATTAAATAAAAAATTATTTTGTGTAACTATACCGACAAAATTGATATTAATTGGAATATTAAAAAATTTATACTTAAATATTCCGATCTCAAAACGTAACCATTTTTATATATTACATACAATTTAGGGTACATATTGATAATCTTTTATTATAAATAAGTTCAAAAAATGGTTTACTCACAAGCAAAAGTTATCGCAGGTGGATTAGCTCATATTCCAATCGTTATTGCTGTTTTTTATTTTATAATGACGTTCTTTAACAAAAGAGCTCTAGAATTTGCTGAAGCCAATAAACCTAAAAAGCCTGAGGCAAAAAAAGAAGCTAAAACAAAAGTTGAAACGAAACCAGTAGCAGCTATGAATACTGAACCCCCAAAACCTGCAAAGAAAAAACATGCTGATGTACCAGTCAACATATATAGGCCAAAGACTCCATTTGAGGGAACTGTAACTGGTAATTATAGCCTTCTTAAGGAAGGAGCTATTGGAAGGGTTAATCATATTACATTTGATCTCAAGGAAAGTGACCCGTTTCTAAATTATGTTGAAGGTCAGAGTATAGGCATTATGCCTGCTGGAGAAGACGCTAATGGTAAGCCACATAAACTAAGACTTTATTCAATAGCAAGTACAAGACATGGAGATAATTTTGAGGGTAATACAGTTTCACTTTGCGTAAGGCAATTACAGTACGAAAAAGACGGAGAAACTGTTAATGGTGTTTGCTCAACATACTTATGCGATATTAAACCTGGAGATAAAGTAAAGATCACAGGACCTGTTGGTAAAGAAATGCTTCTCCCTGATGAAGAAGATGCAAACATAGTAATGCTTGCTACAGGTACTGGTATAGCTCCAATGAGAGCTTATCTAAGAAGAATGTTTGAAGCTACTGAAAAGGAGAAAAATAAGTGGAATTTTAAAGGTAAGGCATGGTTATTTATGGGAGCTCCAAAATCAGCTAATTTATTATATGAAGAAGATCTTCAGAGGTATCTTGAAAGTTATCCTGATAATTTCAAATACACCAAAGCTATCAGCCGTGAACAGCAAAATGCAAAAGGGGGAAGAATGTATATTCAGGATAGAGTATTAGAGTCTGCTAATGAGTTATTTAATATGATCGAGGATGAAAAAACACATATTTATCTTTGTGGATTGAAGGGTATGGAACCTGGCATAGATGAAGCTATGACTAAAGCGGCAGAAGAAAAGGGCTTGAATTGGTCTGAACTAAGACCTCAATTAAAAAAAGCCGGTAGGTGGCATGTAGAGACATATTAATTATTCTTATAAATATTTTATTAATATTATACTTTTTTGGTTTAGACACAAAATGTAGCTAAATAGTCAAAAAAAGACGATTTTATTTATAGAAGACCTATAAAAATATGCCCTCAACTTTAAGTAATCCTCTAAGATTAGGATTGCGACAAGAGAGAGTGATACCTCCTCAATGTTTGATAATTTTCGGAGCCAGTGGAGATCTTACTCATAGGAAACTTATACCTGCCCTATTCGAACTTTATTTGCAAAGAAGAATTCCTAGTGAATTTGGCATAGTTGGATGTGCGAGAAGACCATGGACTGATGATGAGTTTAAGGAAAAAATGCAAGCTAAGTTGACTGATCAAATATCTGGTAATGAGAATGAATGGGAACAGTTTTCTAATTATCTTTTCTATGAGCCAGTTGATTTGCAACAAAGTGAGCATTTAGTAAGGCTTTCTAAAAGATTAAATGAAATTGATAAATCACAGGCTACTCATGGAAATAAGACGTTCTATTTATCAGTATCTCCAAATTTCTATGGCAGTGGTTGCAAAGCACTAAAAGCTGCAGGATTAATAGATGATCCCAAGAAAAGTCGAATTGTTATTGAAAAACCATTTGGAAGGGATTATTCAAGTGCGAAGAAACTTAATAGGATTGTTCAAAGTTGTGCAGATGAAAGTCAGATATATCGTATAGATCATTATTTAGGGAAAGAGACTGTTCAGAACATACTAGTTATGAGGTTTGCTAATACTATCTTTGAACCTATATGGAACAGAAATTATATTTCAAGTGTTCAAATAACATCATCAGAAACAGTAGGAGTTGAAGATAGAGCTGGCTATTATGAAAGCTCTGGGGCTTTAAGAGATATGCTCCAAAATCATTTAACACAAATGCTTGCTGTAACTGCAATGGAACCCCCAGGTAAATTTGAACCTGAGGCAATAAGGAATGAAAAAGCAAAAGTTCTTCAAGCTTCAAAACTTGCTGACGAGAATGAACCTTGGAATTGTTGTGTCAGAGGACAATATGCAAAGGGAGGAAATAGCCTAAAAAGACTAAAAGACTATAGAGATGAAGATGGTGTAAATTTAAATAGTACAACAGAAACTTATATTGCTACGAAAGTTTTTGTTGATAATTGGCGTTGGCAAGGAGTCCCTTTCTACTTAAGAACAGGTAAAAGGCTACCTAAAAGACTTGGGGAAATTGTATTAACATTTAAAGACGTTCCAGTACATTTATTTGAATCAACAATAATAAATCCTGCTCCAAATCAACTTATCATAAGGATTCAACCAAATGAAGGAGCTACTTTTAAATTTGAAGTAAAATCTCCTGGTTCTGGGATGAAATCAAGGCCTGTAGAGATGGAGTTTTCTTATGACGAATCCTTTGGGGAACCCTCTGATGAAGGTTATGTGAGATTATTGGCTGATGCTATGCTTTCAGATCCTACCTTGTTCACAAGAAGTGATGAGGTAGAGGCTGCCTGGAAACTTTATACGCCACTAATAGAATTGATGGAAAATTCTCCTTGGAAACTACCAATTCATAAATACGAATCAATGACTTGGGGGCCTCCTGAATCAGATCAATTACTTTCCAAAGATAATATTTTCTGGCGCAGACCTTAACTTTATAATGAAACCTCAATTAACACTTCAAACACCTCTGGAACTTCCTTATGAAGAAATATCTAATTACTTAAATAAGTTATGGATTTCTGAAGATGAAGACAGCTCTGGGGCAAATACTTTTACTTTAATGGTTTGGCAGCCTTCGTGGCTTGAACAATGTTTAGTTCAATCAGGCTTAATAAGTGGACCAATAACTGGAACTTTAAGTCCAGAAATCATAAAAGTTGCTAAAAAACTTATTGTTGATAAAGGTTTGTCACACACTACTTCAGTAAATAGTGAACAGTTATTGACTTTATTAAAGGGAAATTTATCAAATAAAAATTATGAAGACTTAAGAGGGCAATTCTTTGAATCTTCTATAAGTACTTTAAATCCTAGAAGATTAATTACCTTAGCCCCAACTTTAAATAAAAAACCAGAGATAAAAACGTTTGTATCTGCTTATTGCCCACTAAGCGATAACACTGTAACTCAATCTATTTGTGGCGACTTAGTTGTTATTAGAGGTGACTCTAATTCTATTAACAAAAAAGGATTGAAAATAATTGATGAACTATCTATAAAAGATTTACCTACCTGGTTATGGTGGAACGGTAGTCTTAATGAATCACAAGAAATTTTTAATTATTTTACAGAACATGGTATTCGGTTGATTATAGATACTGCAAATGGTTCTCCGAAAAGATGCTTGAAAATTCTTGATGAATCAATTAGATCAAATAAAGCTATTAATGATTTAAATTGGGTAAGACTTAAAAGTTGGCGAGAATCACTGGCAATGATTTTTGATCCTCCATCCAGAAGACCAATATTAGACCATATATCTGATATTGATATAGATATTGCAGAAGGTAATATTCTTCAGGCATTATTCTTAATTTCATGGGTTAGTGACAAACTAGAATGGTTATTTTCAAAAATAGAAAACCATGGAGAATTAATTAAAATAGACTTTAAAAGAAAAAATGGCGAGAAAATTTCGACTTGTATAAATCCTGTCCCTTTAGGTAATCCAAGTGTTCATTCAGGCCAAGTTATTGGTTTAAGGTTGATTTCAAAAATTAGTGAGGTACCAAAAAACAATACTTGCATTATTCTGGGCTGCGAATCTGTTGAATGTATGAGACTTGAAGCTGGAGGTATGGCTGATATGCAATTAATAGAGCAAGTCGTTCCAAATACTTTTTCTTCATCTGAATCTGATGTGAGTAAGTTATTGGGAAGTAGCAGAGGAAATACAAGTCCACTCTTTGAAAGTACTATTAAGGTCGCGGTTCAAATATTTAATAACATTACTAACCAAGATTAATAAATGTCTTGTGTAATATCTTCTCCTTCAACTGATAGTGGGAAAACCACCTTATCACTGTTGATTTCTTGTTGGGCTTTTTCAAAAGGCATAAAAATACAATCTTTTAAAGTTGGGCCAGACTACCTTGATCAACAACAACTTAGTTCCATTGGTCAACCTATATGTAGGAACTTAGATATTTTTTTAAGCGGTGAAGAATGGGTTCGAGAAAATTATTTTAAGTATTCTTTGAAATATGAATTTTCATTAATTGAAGGAGCCATGGGTCTTTTTGATGGATTAGGTGCAACTGCTTATTCAAGTACTGCAAATGTTGCCAAACTTCTTGATACTCCAATAATTTTTATCTTTAATGCTAAAGGTCAAGTAGCCTCTCTTTTGCCTGCCTTTAGAGGTTTTAGGGATTTTGATAATGGGTTATCAATAAAAGGAATTATATTTAATAATGTCAATTCAGATAGACATAAAAATTTAATTAGAGAAGTTTTTAAAAATGAAGATATCGACATCCTTGGATTTTTACCTTCTGACTCAAAAATAAATGTTAATAAATCTAATTTAGGTTTAATTTCTCCATTAGATAGCGATAGAAAAATTGATGTTGATTATTTTGCAAGTTTTGCTGAAAAAAATCTAGACTTAGTTTCTTTAAGTAAATTACTAAAATCTCCTCCAAAAAGATTATTAAATTCTTCTAATAGTAAAGATTTTAAAATAGATAAAAGGAAACCTATCGCAATAGCAGAAGATAAAATCTTTCATTTCCAATACGCTGAAACAAAGGAGTTTCTGCATGAAATAGGCATACCACTAATTTCATGGAGTATTTTTAATAATGAAGAAATTCCTCATGAGGCTTCATCTTTAATTATTCCTGGAGGTTTTCCTGAGAAATATGCTGGACATATAAGTGATTCAGATAAAAGCTTAAAGTCATTAAGGGATTTTCGTAAAAAAGGATTTATTTATGCAGAGTGTGGAGGGATGATGATTCTAGGAGATTTAATAAAAGACGAAAATGGTAAAAATCATAAAATGAGCGGTATATTACCTTTTAAATCAAAAAAAAGTAATTTGTCGGTAGGTTACAGATATATAAAGGGTTTAAAAGACACACCAATAATTAAACAAAATCAATTAATTAGAGGACATGAATTCCATTATTGGGAAGTTGAAAGTTCTGCAACAGAATTTGATATAAAAAAAACTGAGCATAATAAGAAGCTATCGTCACCTTGGGAAATTAAATCTTGGGAGACTGAATTTAAAAATGAAGGTTGGTCAGATAAAAAATTACATGCAAGTTGGATACACTTACACTTACCAAGTTCACCAGAAGCAGCAACAAATTTTGTAGATGCTACACAAGTTGATTATTCTCAATATTACTAATTTATTATCAAATCTAATATTTTGAGAGGAGAACCTATGAAAACTAATCCAGGTAATGTAATAAGAGGGCCTAAAAGACTTCCAACAACAACCTCGAACTTTGTATGGCCAAGAGTTTCCTTCAGATCTACTTCAGATTTAGGATCTAATTTTCTTGATAGTTTGTTAATTTCTGCAGCCTGAATTCCAGCTGATTTTCTAACACCACTAGCGTCGTACATAACAATTAGTGAAACTGCAATCGCCAATGCAAATATTGGGCTGTCAAATCCTAATTGAAAACCTATTCCTGAAGTCGCGCCAGTTATCAAAGCCGAATGACTAGAAGGCATTCCACCTGTTTCGAAAATTATTCCAAATCTTATCTTTCCTGTTGAAAAGAAATTAAATATAATCTTTAAAAATTGTGCAAATAAACAAGATAATAAACTCCATAAAAGAACTGAATTATCAAATAAAGCTGAAAATTCTGACATAATTTAATACTCTTTATCTATCTCTATTTGTAATAAAATCAGCTAAATAGATTAAGTTTTTTGCATCTGAACCCCAAGGTTCAATTGCTTTTTTTGCTTTATCTACTAAATCGAGAGCTCTTTTCTTTGATTCTTCCATGCCAAGTAATTTGGGATAAGTAGTTTTATCTGCTAAGAGATCTTTACCTGCTGTTTTACCCAGTTTCTCACTGCTTGAAGTTAAATCAAGGATGTCATCTATTATTTGAAATGCCAAACCAATTCCCTCGGCATATGTAGTTAGGGCTTTTAATAATTTTTCATTAGCTCCAGCAATCATGGCTCCAGTTCTTACGCAAGCTTTTAGTAAAGCTCCAGTCTTATGTAGATGAATATATTCAAGCGTTTCGAGGTCAACTTCTTTACCTTCACATTCCAGATCAACAACCTGACCTCCAACCAGTCCAGGTGCTCCTGCTACTAGGGAAAGTTCTCCAACTACATTTAATAATCTAATTGGATCAACTCCTGGGCTTCGCAATGAGACCATTTCAAAGGCTCTTGTTAATAATGCATCACCAGAGAGAATAGCTAGTGCGTCTCCATAGACTTTATGATTAGTAGGCCTACCTCGCCTTAAGTCGTCATTATCCATAGCAGGCAAGTCATCATGTATTAATGACATTGTATGAATCATCTCTATAGCAACTGCTGTAGGGACAGCTAGAGAGGGTTCCCCTCCTGCGAGTGAACAAGATGCTAAACACAAAATTGGACGTATCCTTTTCCCCCCAGCCAGGAGAGAATATCTCATTGATTCTCTAAGTATTTCTGGATTCTCTGGACCTAAGGAAAAATCAAGAGCTTCTTCCACGACCTTTTTAGTGTCTTTTAAGTATTTACCAAAATCTGAAATATTATCAATAACTTCGGTCATTTTTTACGTTTAGTAAAGTTTTCTGCATCTTTGGCTTCATGGCAGGATGTCATTAAGAGTTGATGATAAACCAAATTGTTTTTGCCAACTGAAAATAGTATTTACAAGTAACATTGTTACTGTCATCGGTCCAACACCTCCTGGCACTGGTGTGTAAGCAAATACTTTATGTATGACATCTTCTAATAATACATCTCCACATAATCTGGTTTTGCTTTTATCAGAACTTGTTAATCTATGTATTCCTACATCAATAATTACAGCACCCTCTTTAACAAAACTTGAGTCTATAAGGTTAGGTTTTCCTGCGGCAGCAATTAATATATCTGCTTCCTTACAGAGTTTGTTTAAATTGGTAGTTTTTGAATGAGTCATGGTTACCGTCCCATTCAGATTTAACAACATGAGTGCCAAGGGTTTCCCAACTAGGAGACTTCTTCCAATAACAACAATCCGCTTCCCTTCAATTGTAATATTTTGCGATCTTAATAGATTAACAATCCCAGCTGGTGTACAAGATCTCATTCCGGCTTCATTTTTTACTAACTTGCCAACATTTTGTTCATTCAATCCATCAACATCTTTGTCTGGATTGATGTAACTTATCAATCTTTGTTCATCAAATTTCTTTGGTATAGGTAGTTGTAACAACATTCCATCAATATCACTATCAAAGTTTAATTTATTTATTAATTGCTCAACTTCTTTTTGATTCTCTGTACCTTTTAGATGAAAAATAAAACTCTTTATCCCAACTCTTGAACATGCTCTCTCTTTATTCCTAACATAGACACCACTTGCGGGATCTTCTCCAATTCTTATTACAGCTAAACCTGGAGGTCTTTTTGTTAAATTTATTTTAGATTCAATATCTTTTTGTAATTTCTCTTCAATTTCTAAAGATAATTTTTTACCATCCAATTTTAATGACATTTAGAAAAACTTCTCCTTTTTACTACTAGCATGCCTATAATTTTAAATTAATCAAACTGATATCTTTATATTCTGTGCATAACCTTAAAACTACTTTAAAAAAAGTTAATTACTTCTGGAAAAGAAGTCAGGTACCTAAGCAGAAACCTATACAAATTTCAAGAATAGATAAATTAATAATTTTCCTAATATGTGTTGTTATTTCAATTATTTCCTCCTTCAAAATACTGCTTGTTCCATCTTTGCAAAGTTCGGTTGTAGTTGCATGGAGCGTATCTTTCTTTGAGGTACTTATAAGCTGTAGTTTCTTAATACTAGTTTCTAGAAAGGAAAATCCAACTATAAATTCAAGGCAAATCCTCTTTATCATATCCCTACTTTTGATTGTTCAGTCTATAAAAACTTTTTTTGGATCTGTACTCAGCCCATTGTCAATAATTGTTCCTCCTGCCTTAATTATTTCTCAGGGAATGGGAACCATAACAGCTTTAGCTTGGGTATCAATAGCAAGTCTAAGCTGGCCTGATTCAATTATAGAAATCAATAGTAATTTATTAGTCATAACGCTAATCTGTTCTAGTATTGTTTCTGTATTTGGAGGGAAAATAAGAAATAGAGCACAGTTACTTCAATTATCAATATTCGTTCCATTAGGAGCATTACTTGCTCAATGGTTATTAATTGGAAATGGGCAAACTTTTTTTGTAGATAATAAAGATTTTTTTCTTTCAAATGGGAGAATATTTTCGGATTCGCTCTTATTAGCAATGATTTTGCTTATTACCATTTTATTAATTCCTATTTTTGAGTCAATTTTTGGATTATTAACAAAAGCAAGATTATTGGAATTAGCTGATAAAGAGAAACCACTCATTAGAAGACTTTCTATTGAAGCTCCAGGAACTTTCGAACATACTTTATTGATATGTGGTTTAGCTGAAGAAGCTACAAGAATGATTGGTGGAGATATTGATCTTATTAAAACTGGATCTCTGTATCATGATGTTGGTAAATTGCATGCACCAAACTGGTTTATTGAGAATCAAGATGGATCAATAAATCCACATGATGAAATAGATGATCCTTTTATAAGTGCAAAAGTTTTACAAGCCCACGTAGATGAGGGTCTTAAATATGCAAAGAAAAATAGATTGCCGAAACCAATAGCTAATTTCATTCCTGAACATCAAGGAACTTTAAAAATGGGATATTTTCTTCATAAAGCTGAAGAAAAAAAATTATATATTAATGAAAGTGATTTTAGATATAAAGGTCCGATTCCTCAATCTAAAGAGACTGCTATTTTGATGCTTGCTGACGGATGTGAAGCGGCATTACGAGCAATGGATATAAATGCTTCTGATCATGAAGCATTAGAAACGATATCCAAGATAGTTAATGCAAGGCAGATAGATGGTCAGTTAGATGATAGTAATTTATCAAAGGGAGAAATTTACCTTATTAAAAAATCTTTTTTGAATGTTTGGAAACGGATTAGACATAGAAGAATCCAGTATCCAACAACCAAAAATAATACTTTTTCCTAGTCTAAGAATTTTATAATCTGATAGTTCTTCGATGTTTTGGGTTGCACCAATATATTAAAGCTAAGATAGAAAATAAAGCAGATAAAAGTGTTAAGCCACCAACCCCAAAAAAATCTTTAAGATTGATTAATCGAACAATAGAATATGGAGCAGTTCCTGAAATAACCATTGAGAGAGATACTAAAGTTAAGGTTATGCCCCATTTCTTCTCCGCTAAAAGAGCAGAAGATGAAACAATACCTACTATTGCTGAAGGCCACCCAAGGCTTACAGCAAGAGTTATATTAGCCACTTTAAATGGTGGTCCATAACTAATTATTAATGCAATTATGGGTAAGGCAATGATATTACTTATCATCCCAACCCATGCAAGAGTCCAATATCCAAATACTCTTTGTCTCATTATTTTATTTTATTTAATGCAATACTCAATTCTTAAATCTACATTATTAGTAACGAGATTTTGGCTAAACTTAATAATCACAAAATTAACTTAATTTTTAGGATTTGAAAATAAATTTTTATCAGAATTTTCTAAGTTATCAAATTGGGGGTGAATAGAATTCTTTTTCTCTGAAAAGACAAGCCTATTTAAAGCATTTACAAAAGCATTGGCAGCAGCGACAACTACGTCTGTGTCTGCGGAATGTCCTGAATAAATTTTATTGTTATTCCTGATTCTTATAGTAACTTCGCCTAATGCATCTATCCCTTCTGTTACAGATTTGACTGAAAACTCTATTAGTTCATTGGGAACTTTAGCTAATGCATTAAGAGCTTCACAGACTGCATCAACAGGCCCAGTACCTATTGCAACAGCAGTTTCTTCAGTATGTTCTTCTGTATTCATAAGAGTTACTGTAGCGGTGGGTTTTGATGAACTACCACAACTAACTTGAACATGACTTAGCTGAAATTTAGATTCAGGAAGTTGAACCTGTTCACTAACAATAGCCTCTAAATCTCTATCAGTAATTTCTCTTTTTCTATCAGCTAAATCTTTGAAACGAGCAAATGCATCGTTTAAGTCTTCCCTACTTAAATCGTATCCCATTTCTTCCAATCTTGCCCTAACTGCACTTCTCCCACTAAGTTTGCCTAAAGAAATTTTGTTATCATTTAAACCAATAGTTTTTGCATCAATAATTTCATATGTAAGTCTATTTTTAAGGACTCCGTCTTGATGTATTCCTGACTCATGAGCAAAAGCATTGGCTCCAACAATAGCTTTATTAGGCTGAACATTCATTCCAGTTAAGTTTGATACTAATCTTGAGGTTTTTGTTATTTCTTCTGTTCTTACAGCTGTTAGAGGAGTAGGCGAATCTGAACTTCTTCCAAAAAAACTATTAAAAAAGCTTTTTCTTACGTGCAATGCCATAACAAGTTCTTCTAATGATGCATTTCCTGCTCTTTCACCTATGCCATTTATTGTGCATTCAAGTTGCCTCGCACCATTTTTGGTTGCCTCAAGAAAATTTGCAACTGCTAAACCTAAATCATTATGACCATGAACAGAAATAATAGCCTCATCAATATTTGGAACATTTTTATTAATATCAAAAATTAGCTTCCCAAATTCACTGGGAGTTGTGAAGCCAACAGTATCTGGAATATTAATGGTTGTAGCACCTGATGCTATCGCTAGTTGAATTACTTCATAAAGAAATTCAGGATCACTTCTAGATGCGTCTTCACAAGAAAATTCAATATCATCAACTAGAGATTTGGCATAACTGACCATTTCTGGAACAATTGAAAGAACATCTTTTCTTGATTTTCTAAGTTTATGTTTTAGATGGATATCACTTGTAGCTATAAAAGTGTGGATCCTTTTTTTTGGGGCGGGGCTTATTGCTTCGTAACAAGCTTTTATATCATTTATAGATGCCCTTGCTAAACCGCAAATTATTGGACCGTTTTCTCCTCCAACTACTTCAGAAATTTTATTTACAGCTTTAAAATCTCCAGGGCTGGCAAAAGGGAAACCTGCTTCTATTACATCTACACCTAATCTGGCAAGTTGATGAGCAATCGCAAGTTTTTCCTCAAGATTTAAACTTGCACCAGGAGATTGTTCTCCATCTCTAAGGGTTGTATCAAAGATCAATATTCTGCCTGGATCTTTGGACATTTGCTAACTACGTATTACATTTATATTAAGGCAATTAAATAAAAATTACTAGATGTGGATTAATTTAATTAAGTTGTATAGATACAATCCTAAAGTTTGATTGGTTTAATTATTATCAATAAAAAGTATTTATATTAATTAAATAAAGTATTCTTTATGAAAAATAAATAACTAAATATTTCTTCAAGTGAATTTTTATATTTTAAAAATCTCTTTTCTTAAATCATAAAAAAGTATGAATGAGCCTTCTCCTAATAAAAATTACTTAGGCAGACTGGCAATAGTTTTACATGCTCATCTTCCTTATGTTAGAAAACATGAAAAAAATTCCTTAGAAGAAGATTGGCTATTCCAGGCAATATTGGAATGTTATATTCCATTGCTTAAAGTAATGGAATCTAGTAAAAAGAAAAATATTAGAAATACAAAATTAACTCTTAGTTTATCTCCGACCTTATTATCTCTACTTCAAAATAAACAAATTCAAAAAAAATTCTCGTCATGGATTGAGACAAGAATAGAGTTTTTGATCGATTTACCTCATAAAGAAAAAGCTGCCTCCGAATTCCTTATGAGAAACATAAAAAGCAATTATTTATATTGGGAAGAATGTAACGGGGATTTAATAGAGAGATTTAAAAATTTATATATAAGTGGAAATTTAGATATTCTAACTTGTGCAGCTACGCATGGATATTTACCAATCCTTAGAGAAAATCCTGAAACAGTATTAGGACAAATAAATACAGCGATAAGAAATCATGAAGTTTTTTTTGGATCAAGACCATTAGGCATTTGGTTACCTGAGTGTGCTTATTATGAAAATTTAGATGCAATCTTATTTAATTGCGGGATTAGATATGCAGTTTTAGATGGTCATGGGATCTTAAATGGAACCCCAAGGCCTAGGTATGGGGTATATGCACCTATTTGTTCAAAGAAAGGCGTAGCTTTTTTTGGGAGAGATAGTGAATCAACACTTCCAGTATGGTCATCAAGAGAAGGATTCCCTGGGAATTCTGTTTATAGGGAATTTCATAAAGACTTGGGTTGGGAATTATCTCCTGCAGAACTACAAAAAAAAGGTATTACAACAAGTAGGCCTCTAGGATTAAAATTTCATAGAATTACAAACAAAAAAGCTGCTTTAAACAAAAAAGAATTTTATGTAGAAGATGAGGCTATAAAAAAAGTTGAAGAACATGCTGACAAATATCTTTTATCAAGATCTAAACAATTAGAGAACCTTTCATCATCTTTCGACCCTTTGTTAGTAGCTCCATTTGATGCTGAACTGTTTGGACATTGGTGGTATGAAGGACCGATATTCATTGAAAATATACTAAGAAAATCTATACAATATTCGATTAAGCTCACAAACCTAAAAGAAATTCTTCTCCAAAAACCTAATCTTCAAATTTGTGATCCTTCTCCGTCAAGTTGGGGCCAAGGGGGATATCACAATTACTGGCTTAATGATAAAAATGCATGGATAGTACCAGAAATAACAAAAGCAGGGTCTGTTTTTGTTAAGTTATCTTCTAGAAAATTTAAAGATGATTTTTCTACAAGATTGTTAAAGCAGGCATCAAGAGAGTTACTTCTTTCTCAATCTTCAGATTGGAGTTTTATCTTAAGAGCGGGAACTACAACTGAACTAGCAAAAGAAAGGATTCATAGGCACCTTTTTAGATTCTGGAAATTAATTGATATGTTGGAAAAAAGATCTAGTGTTGACTACAAATTCCTTGAAGATATTGAAGAAGAAGATAAAATATTTCCTGAAATAAGAATTAGAGATTGGCAATTATAAGAACCTTACTTTATCTTCAACATCCCAAGTTTAACTTTTAAAGGGGAATTGATAAACATTTTACTCATTACAAAAACTAGTTTTGGTAAAGGAAGAGTATTGGTTAGAAAACCTACCCATTCTTTTGTTGATAATTTGAAGAAATTAGAAAAGAAACTTCTTAATCTGCTCTCATCAAAGCTCATCAATCTTCTAAGCCCATATTGATAAAGTTTATGTCTTTGAGTTAATTCATACGGCCACAAGACTGACCATCCTTTAGTTGCCAATTCTATTGAGCTATAATTAGGTTCTTTCAAAAAGATTGCTAATTTTTTTGCGAGGAGTGGAGCTCTCCTTAATAGAGATCCAATCATATATCCAGACGCAGGATGAACCATACTTGCTGCTCCGCCAAAACCAAGAACTGATTGATTTTTATATGGCAGGGGCAAATTCATGGGGAATAAGCAATTCTCTTCATGGATAATCTCTTCTACTTTTATACCTTTATTATTTAGTCTACTTAAAAGTCTTTTTTTAAGATGATCCTGAGATAAGGCAGGATAACAAGCTAGTGATGTCTCCTCAACAAAATAAGTTTCACTTCCAAGATCCATTGCATAGAGAAAAGAAGGAGACGATAACAATTCTTTATCATTTAGATGGTCAGAACGAAAATCCATTAAAACAAATTGATCTTTATTAACAGGAGGAGAAGAAAATTTACCTACTATCCCATAAGCAGCTTGCTGGGCAACTTCTTTTAAAAGTGGTCTTTTAATAAATTTACTCTTGTGTCCACTTGCATCAATTACCAATCTTGCTTTTAGTTTTAACCCGGAAGAACAAATTACTTCAGAAATTTTGTTTTCTGATTTTATTGATTTTGCAGTTTCATTCAACCATTGAATACCTTTGCAAGATTTCAATAGTTCATTTTGAAAAGCTTCCTGATTTATTAATCCATAATCATAGCAATGTTTTGTGGGTTTATTTCCTTTTTCATTTAATCCATCTCCAAAGTAGCTCAAAGTTTTTGACCATCTATGTGATAACAAAGAAGCTAAACCTAATTCTTCTAATTCAGATGCCCAAATCCCATAAGTATTCTCCCACTTTTTATAAGGAGATTTAGTTGATATTCCCTTTATATTGAGATTTTGTTTGGCTAATTCCGAAGCTAGGCATAATGCTGCAGGTCCAGAACCTAAAATTAAAATATCAAGTATTTCCATGGGAACTGTTTAATCTCCTATTTTGTTAATGCTCTTCTTCTTTAGTAATTAATTTTTCCGAATCATCGAATTGCTCATGTGGAACTAATACGACTTCAGATAAATGATCACCATCATCTAGTCTTTGTAATTTTACTCCTGTAGCAGCTCTAGATTGTTGCGAAATTTTATCTGCATTCGTTCTTACTATAACCCCCCTTTCGGTAACAAAAATTAATTCTTCACCTTCTCCAAGAACCTTAAGTCCTACAAGAGAATCATCTTTTATTCTAAATTTGATAGCTTTTAAACCCATGCCTGCTCTTTTTTGCAATCTAAATTGTGTTACAGGTACTCTTTTACCTAGACCAAAAGCACTAGCTACTAAGACCCAAGGACCTTTTGAGGTATTAATTTCTTTATCTTCATCATTTTCATTATCAAGATTTGCAATTTGATCTACTAGATCAGAAGTTAAAACATCCATAGATACAAGTTTGTCTTCATCTTTTATGTTCATAGATTTAACCCCCCTCGCAGTTCTGCCAAGAGGTCTTAATTCATTAATGTCTAACCTAAAATGAATAGTCATTCCTTTACTTGATCCAATTAATACACTATCCCCTTCTTTTGATAATCTAACCCACGTTAAAGCGTCCCCTTCTTCTAAGTTAATTGCTATCAAACCATTTGAACGTATTTTTGAAAAAGCTGATAATGGAGTTCTTTTTATAAATCCAGCTTTCGTTAGCATTAATAAATAACGATCATTGTCGAAGGATTCTACTGAAACGATCGAAGTAATTTGTTCCTCCCTTGGGATTGGAAGTAGTTGTACTGATGGTGTCCCTTTAGCTGTTCTGCTACTCATAGGAACTCTATATGCTGGAAGTGCATAAGCAACTCCTCTGTCACTAAAAAGTAAGAGAGTATCGTGATCATTACAGCTTATGAATAATTTAACTTCATCATCTTCTTGAGTTTTTGTTCCAGCTTTTCCCCTTGAACCTCTGCTTGTAGATTCGAATTCACTTACTGGCATTCTTTTTAAATATCCAGCTGAAGTTAGTAAAACAACTGATCTCTCGTTAGCTATAAGGTCAATATCATCGAGACCCCCACCTAAATTCAGAATTTCAGTTTTCCTTGGGGATGAAAATCTATCATTTATTTTATTAAGCTCTGCGATAATTATTTCATTTATAAGTTTTTTATCATTCAAAATATTTTTATAGTCTGTAATTTTACTTATAAGTTCATCATGCTCTAATTTGATTTTATCTGCCTCTAAAGCTGTTAATCTTCTCAATTGCATTTGTAAAATTGCATCTGCTTGAATAACTGATAATTCATGATCTTTTTGTAATTGTTCTCTCGCTGAATTTGTATCTTTTGCTGATCTTATTAGATTAATAATGTTGTCCATGGCCTCTAGCGCCAGAAGAAGTCCTTTAATGATGTGATCTCTTTCCTCTGCTTTTTTCAATAAGAAAGTTGTTCTTCTTTTAATTGTTTCAGTCCTGAAATCTAGAAAAACCTCCAACATTTTTCTGAGAGAAAGAGTTGTAGGTTCTCCGTTTACAAGAGCTAAAATATTTGCACTAAAATTGTTTTGTAGAGGCGTTAACTTAAATAAATTATTTAAAACAACTTGAGGATAAGAATCTCTCTTTAGCTCAATTACTATTCTCATTCCGTCCCTGTCGCTTTCATCTCTAATATCAGAAATACCCTCTAATTTTTTATCATTTACTAGATCTGCAATTCTCTCTATTAAAGCTGCTTTATTGGTTTGAAAAGGGAGCTCAGTAATTATCACAGCATCTTTTTCAGCCCTCCCTGGAGATTTAATTTGTTCAATATCTGCAACGCCTCGCATAGTTATTGAGCCTCTCCCAGTCTTGAAAGTTTCTTTAATTCCATCTCTACCTAAGATCTGGCCACCTGTTGGGAAATCTGGTCCTTTGATTAATTCAAAAAGTTCAGTGTCTTCTATTAAAGGGTTTTTGATTATTGATTTAAGACCATTAATTAATTCTCCTAAATTATGAGGAGGTATATTAGTTGCCATTCCTACCGCAATACCTGATGACCCATTTAATAAGAGCTGGGGGATTCTTGCTGGCAGGACTGTTGGTTCTTGTTGTGATCCATCAAAATTATCAGAAAAATCTACAGTCTCAGATTCAATATCCTCAAGTAAACTTTCATCTGTTAGGGATTGAAGACGTGACTCTGTATATCGCATCGCTGCTGGAGGATCATTATCTACTGATCCAAAGTTTCCATGGCCATCTATTAGTGGCATTCTCATAGAAAAGTCCTGCGCCATTCGTACTAATGCATCGTAAACAGCCGTATCGCCATGAGGATGGTACTTACCTAAAACTTCACCAACAACTCTTGCACATTTTCTATATGGCCTACCGCTTGTCAATCCAAGCTCATACATTGCGTAAAGAATCCTTCTGTGAACTGGTTTTAGTCCATCTCTTGCATCTGGCAGAGCACGACCAACAATGACACTCATCGCATACTCAAGATACGATCGTGACATTTCATTTCTTAAATCAGTCTGGATGATTCGTTCGTTATCTTCACTCAAACCAGAATTCCCAGAATCAAGAATATCAGCCATTTAAAAAACTTTTATTTAATAATAATCGCTGATTGACAGAATGAATAAAATAAAGCTAATAATTAATTTTTAAATACTTATACTTAAACACAAATAATAAAAAAACTCTTTTTTTTTTTTAAAATTATTGGCTTATTACACCTTTAGTTGTTAACTTAATCAGAATAATAAAAATAACCGTGAATATTGAAATTGGTTTAAACAAAAAAGTTAGAAGAGCTTACGGCATTGATGAAATTGCATTAGTGCCTGGAACAAGAACCCTAGATTATGATTTAACTGATCCTTCTTGGTCAATTGGAAATATTAAAAGAGACATTCCAATTATTGCTAGTGGAATGGATAGTGTTGTTGATGTCAACACGGCTGTAGAGCTTTCCAGGCTAGGCGCTATTGGGGTTCTCAATATGGAAGGTATACAAACAAGATATGAGAATCCAAAAGAAATATTGAGTAAAATCTCATCTGTAGGAAAAAATGAATTCGTCCCTTTAATGCAAAAAATATATCGAGAACCCATTAAAGAAGACTTAATCTTAAAAAGAATTGATGAAATTAAAGAAAAAGGTGGAATAGCAGCATTAAGTGGAACACCTCAAGCTGCTATAAAATACAAGGAAACACTAGCAAAATCGAAAATAGATTTATTTTTTCTTCAAGGGACCGTTGTTTCAACAAAACATTTAGGTGTGGATGGTAATGAAACATTAAACATCAAAAGCCTATGTCAATTTTTAAAAATTCCCGTTATTGCAGGAAACTGTGTAACCTATGAGGTTTCAGAACTTCTCATGAAATCGGGAGTCTCAGGTCTTATGGTAGGAATTGGACCTGGTGCTGCATGTACTTCAAGAGGAGTATTAGGAATAGGTATCCCTCAAGCAACAGCAATATCTGACTGTAGCTTAGCTAGAGATGATTATTTTCAAGAAACTGGCCGTTACGTTCCTATAATTGGAGATGGAGGAATTATCACTGGAGGTGATATTTGTAAATGTATTGCTTGTGGTGCCGATGCTGTAATGATTGGTTCTCCAATTGCTAAATCATCAAGTGCTCCAGGTAATGGATTTCATTGGGGCATGGCCACACCAAGTCCTTTATTACCTAGAGGTACAAGGATTGAAGTAGGTTCCACAGGGTCTTTAGAAAGAATATTAAAAGGGCCTGCACTACTTGATGACGGGACACATAATTTACTTGGAGCTATAAGGACATCAATGAGCACTCTTGGAGCCAAAAATATTAAAGAAATGCAAAATGTAGATATCGTAATTGCACCATCGCTCTTGACGGAAGGCAAAGTTTATCAAAAAGCCCAACAGCTTGGAATGGGTAAATAATATAAATCTTATCTCTTAAATGTAAAAAATTTCTCATTAGGAGTTATTATTAGAAAATGGGGGAAACCCCATGCTCCTCACACACTAAATCGCCCGATTTATCGGGCTTTTTTTAAATATTTTGTTACTTATATGTTTTTATCTGTAATGAAATCATCACTTAAAAGAATTGCCTGCTAAATTTTCTAAAGGAATATCTAAATTATGTCATCAGCTCCCGCCGTAACTGACTCTTCATTTGACAAAGAAGTTTTGCAATGTGATCTACCAGTCTTAGTTGATTTTTGGGCTCCATGGTGTGGTCCTTGCAGGATGGTCGCACCAGTTGTTGAGGAGATTTCAAAAGACTTTGAAGGGAAAATTAAAGTATTTAAGTTAAATACAGATGAAAATCCAAATGTTGCAAGTCAATACGGAATCAGAAGTATCCCAACCTTAATGATTTTTAAAGGTGGTCAAAAAGTTGATACTGTAGTTGGAGCTGTCCCAAAATCGACTCTTTCAAGTACCTTATCTAAGCACTTATAAATAATGTTTTGTCTAAAATAGGACTTATAGATTATGGGATGGGTAATATTCATTCCGTAATGAAAGCCTTGGAAAATCTTGATGAAGAAATAATTTTAATTAAAAATAAACATCAAACAAAAGATTGTAAGGCGTTAATACTTCCTGGAGTTGGTTCCTTTGATCCGGCAATAAATAATCTTATTAAAACTAATTTAATAATTGATATTAAAAACTGGATTAAAAGTGGAAAATCATTTTTAGGTATTTGTCTTGGATTGCAATTGCTTTTTGAATCAAGTGATGAAGGTTCAATTCATGGACTTGGAATAGTAAAGGGCCAAATAAAAAAAATTCCTCAATTATCTGATCAAAGAATCCCCCATGTTGGATGGTGTGAACTTCTTCCAACAAGAAAAAATAGCTTATTAAAAGATGATGAATTAAATAATTGGGTATATTTTGTTCATTCTTATCATGCTGTACCTTTTAATACTAATGTCATCGCTGCAAATGTTAATTACGGTTGTGAAAAATTAACAGCAATTATAGAGCAAGACAATTTGCTAGCTTGTCAGTTTCATCCTGAAAAGTCAGGAAAAACAGGAGAAAAACTTTTACGTAGATGGCTCAAAAATATTCAATAATTCCAAGTGATAAATGAAAACAAATTTGAGGTTAATTGGAGGGAGAAAGCTTGAGAGCCCGAATTCGATTGATACTAGGCCAACTACTTTAATGGTTAGAGAAGCTATATTTAATATTTTGAAAAATTCAGTAAAAAATTCTAATTGGTTAGATTTATTTAGTGGAACAGGAGCAATATCATGTGAGGCATATAATCATGGAGCAAAAAAAATAGTTGCAATAGAAAAAAATAGAAAAAATTCAGAAATATGCTTAAAAAATTTATACTCATTACACAATATAGAGAATAGAAAAAATGATATTGAAGTTATTTGCAAAGATGCATTGATATGGACAAAACCCAATAACGAAAGGAATTTATCAAGTATTAATGACTTTAATAAAATTAAATTTGACTTTGTCTATTTAGATCCCCCATATAGATCTAGTTACCATGAATTAGTTTTAAAGCAAATATTTAATTGTAATTTTTTGAGAAAAGGTACTATTGTTATTTGCGAGCATTCATTAGATCTAGATATAATGAAAAATACTTTGTGGGAAATTTATGACGTTAGAACTTATGGTCAATCCAAATTGACATTTTTAATCAATATCTAAAATTCCTGAACCTCTTCTATATTGATTCCATGCGCTAACAAATAACCCAAGAAGTGTAATTGGAACTAATCCTAAAACTATTCCACATAAAAGAGGTTCAATCATTTTCTGGCATTTCTGTTATTTCTCTTTCAAAATTATTACACACTTACAATTTTTTGTGACAACATCTTCATCATCTGCAGCAGAAAAAAATTTGATAATGAAATTCTGGAAACAGTTTTTTGTCTTTTTTGTGATTTTGTTAATATTTGCTGTTTATTTTTATTTAAATCTAGGAGAGAATCATGCTTATATTCTTAAAACTCTTGAACTTAAGGGGTCTTTTAATGAAGGATATACTATTTTTAAAATGAATTGTGTAGGGTGCCATGGTATTACTGCGAGAGGTTTAGTTGGACCAGATTTGCATTTAGTAACTAATCGTTTAAACGATGAGGAAATTATTAAGCAAGTTATTGAGGGTCTTACACCTCCTATGCCAAGTTTTGAAATTGATCCTCAAAACATGTCAAATTTATTATCTTATTTACATAGCTTGTAAAAATTTTGAATAATAAAAATTTTAATTTGAAAGTTGTTTTGGTCGAGCCGAATGGGCCCATAAATGTTGGAAGTATTGCAAGATTATGTTCGAATTTTGATGTTACAGAATTAAGGATTGTTTCCCCAAAATGCGATATTTTTTCCTTAGAAGCAAAAAAAATGGCTCTAAAAGGCCAAAGATATATTGATAATTGTAAAATATTCAATAATATTGAAAATTCAATATTTGACTGTGATTTGGTCCTTGCTACATGTGGAAGAGCTGATTTAAGTAATGATATTGAATGTGAATCTCCTGCCGTGATATCAAAATGGATCTCATCTTTTAAAAAAATTAATAATTTAGGAATTTTATTTGGAAGAGAGGATAGAGGTTTAAGTAATAATGAATTACTCTTTGCTCATAAGATTTTTAATATTAAAACTTCTAATAATTATCCTTCTTTAAATCTGTCTCATGCAGTTTCAATAATACTGTATGAATTAAATAAATGTTCAACTAATAATTTAAAGAAGGATTTAAAGGTTTTTAACCTAGCATCATCAAAACAAATTTATGAATCTTCGAAAGAACTAGAAGAAATGCTTATTAGAACTGGGTATCTTTTGGAGCACACCGCTTATGCAAAAATAAGTAAATTTAAAAAATTTATGTTAAAAGCAGATACCTCAAGTCATGAAATAAATGTCCTGAGAGGAATTGTTCACCAAATTAACTGGTTTTTAAATAATTCAAATGGTAAGTAAAGTTAATGTTTTTATATAAAAATCTAAGTAAATTTTTTTATTTTTATTGAAAGCTTTATTTATTACTTTGGGATTGAATATATTTTTAACTAGTTTATTTACTAAAGTAAATTCAGAGTCGAAAAATTAATTTAGAATCAGAAATGATAGTAAATAATAAAAAGACTCAAATTCGATCAAAAGGTTTAATTTGATTTGAATATTTACTAATAACATTTTCTGAAGTATCATCTATTGATCATTTGAAAATAAAGTAAAACTAAAGCTGTGAGCACTACAAAGAAAAGAAGAGTATTTCCTTTTACGGCAGTAATTGGTCAAGAAGAAATGAAATTAGCTCTTTTATTAAATGTCATAGATCCCAGGATTGGAGGGGTAATGATTATGGGTGACAGAGGGACTGGGAAGTCCACTACTATCAGAGCTCTTGCAGATTTATTGCCAGCAATAGAAGTAGTTAAAGATGATCCTTATAATAGTTCTCTTGTAGATCCTGATTTACAAAGTAAAGAAGTTTTAGAGAGAATTGTACAAGGAGACAGTTTAGAAAAAGATAAAAAACAAGTCCCGATGGTAGATTTGCCGTTGGGTGCAACTGAAGATAGACTTTGCGGAACTATTGACATTGAAAAAGCTTTAAGTGAAGGTATAAAAGCTTTTGAACCAGGGTTATTAGCAAAAGCTAATAGAGGTTTGTTATACGTAGACGAAGTAAATCTTCTAGATGATCATTTGGTGGATGTCCTATTAGATTCAGCAGCTTCTGGTTGGAATACTGTTGAGAGAGAGGGAGTCTCAGTCAGACATCCTGCAAGATTTGTTCTAATTGGATCTGGCAACCCGGAAGAAGGAGAACTCAGACCTCAGTTATTAGATAGATTTGGTATGAGTGTTGAGGTTAAGACTGTGAGAGATGCAGAATTAAGAGTTAAAGTTGTTGATCAGCGAACATCTTTCGATGATAATCCTAATCAATTTTCTATAAGTGTTGAGAAACAACAGGATGAGCTTCAGCAAAAAGTTATTAAAGCTCAGGAGATACTAAATTCAGTTCAATTGGATGATGATCTTAGGTTAAATATATCAGCAATTTGTGGTGAACTTGATGTTGATGGATTAAGAGGAGATATTGTAACTAATCGATCCGCAAGAGCAATAGCTGCATTTGAGGGGAGAACTGAAGTACAAGAGGATGATATCGCAAGAGTAATTACTTGCTCCTTAAGGCACCGATTAAGAAAAGATCCATTGGAACAAGTTGATTCTGGTGAAAGGGTTATTCAGGCGTTTTGTAAGGTGTTCAATTTAAATGAAAAAGATAATCTTTCCAAATTTCAACTATCATCACAATAATAATAAAGTGAGGATTATTGGGATTGATCCTGGATTGGGAAGAGTTGGATATGGAATTATTGAAATACAAAATGAAAAGAAAATATTTATTGATTGTGGTGTAATTGAAACTAATAAAACTAAAACAGAAGAAGAAAGACTTTATGAGATTTTCAATGATCTCAATTCATTAATAGATCGTTGGAAACCAGATATTGCCGCGATAGAAAAGTTTTTCTTTTATAGATCCAGTACTACTATAAGCGTAGTTCAAGCTCGAGGTGTAATTATGATGGTATTTGCTTCCAAGAAAATAAAAGTTAGTGAGTACTCACCTTCTCAGGTTAAACTTACCATTGCTGGATCTGGGAAAGCATCGAAGAAAGAGGTTGTTGAAGCAGTTGTTTATAACTTAAATTTAAACTATTTTCCAAAACCTGATGACGCTGCAGATGCACTGGCAATAGCTCTAACAAAATTAAATGAAGAGGGAATAAATTAGATAAAATCTATGATTATTTCAGAAAAAAAGAAATATGAAAGGAAAATTTTCAGTGATTTGATGAAGAAAAGTTCTCCAATTGATAGGAGAAATGTAGAAATAAATGTGAAATTATATGTTGAGTCTTTTTTAAAAAAAAATATGAAAATTAACCATATTGCAATTTATTGGCCACTTAAAAATGAGGTTGATATAAGGAGTCTTAAGGATAAATATTCCATAGCCTTACCTAGATGTGAACGAAATAAAGAACTCTTATTTTGTTCTTGGGACGAAAATAAATTATCTAGAGATACTGAAGGAATACTTTCTCCTGATGCTTCTCTAAAGCTAAGTTATAAAGAAATAAGTATGATTTTTATACCTTGTCTGGCAGTTGATAGTAACTTGACAAGATTAGGTTATGGAGGTGGATATTTTGATAAATTAAGAAGTAATAAACTTTGGAAATCTATCCCCTGTATTGGAGTATTAACCTCTAATTGTGTAAGTCAAGATTTATTAACTAAGGCCGATTGGGATATCCCTCTATCAGGCTTTATTACGGAAAGAGAAATACTAGTATAACCTGTTACTAATTAGTAAGTCTTTAAAAAGTTGTTTAAGAATGGAAAAAAAAGAAACTTATATTAATTTATTTAAACAAGTTAATAAGCTGAAAAATTCAGAGGACCCTAAAAGAAAATATGAATATATTTTATGGTTGGGGAAAAATTTAAAAATTCCAAATAAAAAAATCTTAATACCGGAAAACAAAGTACAAGGTTGTGTGTCTGAGGTTTTTGTAAATGCAATTATTAAAGAAGGCAAGCTTTTTTGGGAAGGTTATTCAGATGCCTTGATAACGAAGGGTTTGCTTGCATTTCTTATTAATGGATTAAACGAGTTAACACCAAAAGAAGTTATAAATATAAACAAAAAGTTCATAGAAGATACTGGTCTAAAGAAAAGCTTAACTCCATCAAGGGCAAATGGTTTTTTAAATATACTTTTAAAAATGCAATCCAAAGCAAATGATTTTTTGTAGGAACAATATTATAAAATTAAATTTATATTAAAAAATAAAAATGGGAAAATGTAAAATTGGAATTATAGGTTTTGGTACAGTAGGCAAAGGTATTTATAGAATTTTAAATTCACAAAATGACTCTCATCCTATTTTAAATGAAATTGAAATTATTGGAATAGCTGTTAAACATATCAATAAAAAAAGGGATATTAAATTTGAAAATAATCTTTTAATAAATGATCCTTATGAATTAATTGAAGATCCTAATGTTGATGTAATTGTAGAGGTGATGGGAGGGACAGATGTAAGCAAAGATATTATTCTTAAATCTTTAAAGGCTCGAAAATCTGTAGTCACTGCGAATAAAGCAGTAATTGCAAGATATGGTAGTGAAATATATGCTACAGCAGCTAAGTATGGAGTTTATGTTTTAACAGAAGCAGCAGTTTGCGGGGGTATACCAATCATCGAACCTTTAAAAAGATCACTTAAAAGTAATCAAATAAATAAAATGGTTGGGATAATAAACGGTACTACAAATTTTATACTTACCAAAATGACAAATGAAAAAGCCGATTACAATGCGACACTAAAATTAGCTCAGAAACTTGGTTTCGCAGAATTTGATCCTTCTGCTGATGTTGAAGGTCATGATGCAGCTGATAAGATTTCAATTCTTACTGAGCTTGCATTTGGAGGGGAAATTATTAGAGATTCAATTAGTACGCAGGGTATTGAAAAAATAAATATTAAAGATATTGAATATGCAAATAAATTAGGTTTTGAAATAAAACTTTTAGCCTTTTCCGAGAGAAACCATGTCGATATCAATGACTCTCTATCCTTAAATATTTGGGTAGCGCCCTCTTTAATCCCCAAATCTCATCCTTTGGCAATGGTCGGAGGTGTAAATAATGCCATCCTAATTGACGCCTCTCCACTAGGAGAAATAATGTTGTACGGCCCAGGTGCGGGAAGCGGTCCAACTGCATCTTCTGTTGTCTCAGATATCTTGGCACTTCATGCTTCATTATCCAAAAAAATACCTTCAATAGATCCATTATTATCCTCTAATTATTGGAGAGACTGCCATATCGCGGACTTTAATCAAATATCAAAAAAAAATTATCTCAGAATTATTTGTCTTGATACCCCAGGAGTAATTGGTAAGATTGGAGATCTTTTTGGCAAAAATGATGTTTCAATAGAATCAATTGTTCAACTAGATGCGAGTGAGAACAAAGCAGAAATTGTTGTTATTACTCATGAAGTAACAAATGGCAAATTTGAAAAATCCAAGCAGGAAATAAATGCTCTTTCTGAAGTTGAATTAATTGCTAGCCAATTAAGTTGTATTTAAAAAAAACATTTGCAAATTACTCCTTAGCTTGTTAAACCGAAGAAAGGAAATATATTTTAGTAATGAGTTTCTCGAAATTAATAGAAAGTAAAAATAATCATAAAATTAATCCTAATGACATTTGTAATAATCTATACAAAGGGGCGTGTGTGAAAATTAAAAATAGTCATAAGATATTCCAGGTTGTAGGCATTAACCCAAAGATTAAAGTTTGTTGGATAAGAGAGTGGCCTTTTGCTTCAGAAGTAAACAAAACATTTTCTTTGGATATTAATCAGATCACTGTACAAACCTTTTGCAATAAAAGCTTTAGTAAAAAGTAAATTTCTAAAATATAAAAAATATGAACAAAAATTTTTTAATAGCTATATTCATTTTCTTGATTTCTTTAACTCAGTATTCGTGCATTCCTAATAAAAAATCCAAAAGAATTATAGTTGCAAGTTCAGGTAAAATAGAATCTTTAGATCCCGCTAGAGCAAGTACTCTTAAAGCAATTCAACTATTAAGTTCCCTTGGAGATACTTTATACGAATTGAATTCTGAAGGAGAATTAATTCCTGAATTAGCTTCGGGTATGCCAGTTTTTTCAAAGAATAAACTCCAAATAATAATTAATCTAAGGAGGGATGTTCTTTTTCATGATGGTACTGCATTTAATTCAAAGGCAATAAAGTTTTCTTTTGATAGATTTAAAAGGATTGGAACAATGAATTATATTTTGGGGAATAAAATTAAATCTATAGAAACACCAAGCGAATACAAAGTAATCATTAATTTAAATAAGCCATCTAGCTCTATTAATGGTTTACTTACAGCGGTTAATTTGACACCTATTTCACCAACTTTTTATAAAGACTACTCTGACAAATTTTTAAATGATAAATTTATTGGCACTGGGAAATATATATTGAGAAGATTTTCAAATGAAATTCAAATAATTGATCCAAACTTAAATTATTGGGGTGATAAACCTAATAATGAAGGTATTAGTTTTGTTGGGTATTCTAATTCATCTTCTCTTTTCGGAGCTTTAAAAAGTAAACAAATTGATGTTCTTTTATCAAATTCAATCGATGATAGTCAAAGAAATAAATTAAAGTCGCTAAGTGAAAACAAAGTAATTAAGGAAGGAAATAGTGCCGCAACTGAAATAAGTTTTATTAGTCTTAGAACAAATTCTTATCCTTTAAATAATCGTAATGTAAGGTTAGCCATAGCTAAAAGTCTTAATAGGGAATTAATTAGCAATAAAGTAAGTTATGGATTAAGGCTTCCAACAAGATCACTAGTTCCTCCAATTTTAAAAAAAAATAAAAGGGAATTATGGCCTAAATATGATCCAATAGAGGCAAAAGTTTTACTAAAAAAAGAGGGGTTTTGTAACGGCAACATTTTAGATTTTCCTCTTACTTATCGATCTAATGTACCTTCTGATAAACTTATTGCCCTATCATGGAAAGAAGATATTAAAAATAATTTAAATGAATGTATTAACATTCAACTAAATGGAGTAGAGTCCACAACAATTTATAAAAATTTAAAATTAGGAATTTATGCAGCAGTTATTCTTGATTGGACAGGTGCTTATTCTGATCCCGAAGCATATCTAACTCCTCTTCTAAGTTGCAGTGAGTTAGATGGTGAAAGTTGCAAAGAGGGAGAATCAGTTTATAGTGGAAGTTTTTGGGGATCGAATACTGTCGAGGATTTATTTCTTGAAAGCGAAAATATAAATGGGATTGGAAGATATGACAAATTAATTGAGATTGAGTTGATAGCTTCAGAATCAATACCTTATATTCCGATATGGATTTCCTCTCAAAAAGCTTGGTCTCAAAATGAAGTATCAAAACCTATTTTTAATGGAGCAGGAATTATTTCAATGAGTGATCTAGAATTTATCAATGAGTAGAGACTTAAATAAACTATTAAAATACTCTTTATTAAAAATTTCTTTAATACCCTTAATTCTGTGGATAATATCTACATTGGTTTTTATTTTATTGCGCCTTGCCCCAGGGGACCCTGTTGATGCAATTCTTGGATCTGGGGCAAATGAAGCTTCAAGACAACTTCTAAGAGATAAATTAGGATTAAGTGATTCCCTTTTAAGTCAATATTTATCTTTCATTAATAATATTTTGCACTTAAATTTCGGAGAGTCTTTAAGTAATCAAGAACCCGTTCTTAATATTATTATCAAGTCGTTACCAGCAAGTCTTGAATTAGGTCTCTTTTCAATTTTTTTTGCAATCCTAATTGGATTTCCTTTAGGCTTTTTAGGTTTCAAAAACAAAGGTAAAAGAGGAGACTATATTGTTAGAGTAATTGGAATTTCTTCATATGCAATTCCTCCATTCTGGGGGGCAATGCTAGCTCAGTTAATATTCTCGGTAAATTTTAGATTTTTTCCTATTGGAGGTAGATTACCAATAATTCAAAGTCACCCTAAGATAACTGGCTTTTTAGTTCTAGATAGTCTTCTTGATAATAATCCTATCTTTTTGAGAGATAGCTTATATCATCTTTTACTACCCTCGTTAACACTAGGGTTTCTTTTGAGTGGAATTTTTAGTAGATCTTTAAGGTTGAATTTAGATAAGGCGATAAAAAGCGATTATGTTAATGCAGCTTTATGTAGAGGAATCACAGGAAGAAAAATTATCTTAAATCACGCTTTACCTAATGCACTTTTACCTATTGTCACTATTTCTGGTTTAACAATAGCTTCTTTGGCGGGAGGAGCCCTTCTTTTTGAAGTTACTTTTTCATGGCCAGGTATAGCCTTAAGATTATATGAAGCTATTTCTCAACGTGATTATACTGTTGTTCAAGGAATAGTAATTTTTACTTCTTTAATAATTGTTTCGCTAAATCTTTTTGTAGATATTTTTATAGCTTTATTAGACCCTCGAATCGAGTACTAAATTTTTGATAATTTCTTTAAGTTATTTCTATCTAAAATATGAAAATCAAGATTGTTTTGTCTTTGATTTTTTATTACTTTAATGCTTTCTTTATTTTTTAAATTTTCCAGAAATTCAACAATGACTTTTATAGATAAATTTTGAACTAAGTTAGGATTAGATCCAATAAATGATTTATTAATCTTAAAAATATCATTACTTTCATGATTTTCTGAATAATCATCATTAATTCTTATTGGAGAGAAATGACTTGCTCCCTCAATTATTAGAAATCTATTTAATGGATTAGAAGTCGTAGATAAAAATAACTTAAATTGTTCATTTATTAAGGGGGTAATAAGATCATAAGTTCCTCCAATAAATAGTACGGGCATTTCAATTCCAGAGTCTTTTTCTTTTGGCCAAATTATGCTGCCAAATGAATTAAATCCTATAATCCCATTCGCCTTATTTAAATTCTTTTTTTCAGGTAATGGAATTTCGTTTAATTGACATTGGAGTAGTTTTGATAAATTTGTTACTGCAAAATCTTTTAAAGCTAAGTTACATCTTTTATCTAAATTTTCTTTAGGTATATTACCTTCATATAAAAAGGCTATTAAAGCTCCTAATGAATGCCCCATTAATATATAAGAATTATTTGCTAATCCAAATCTTCCATTTTTATGAGCTTTTATTACTGAATCTAAGTCTTTAATACGATATGAGAAAAAATCAGCACTACTTGGAAGCGTATCACTACCTTCGAGGACCTCTAAAAGAGCTTTAGAATTACTTCCTTGATGGTCTATTAATAGTACAGGCCATCCCCTCTGACTTAGTTCGATCCCAATCCATCTAAAATTACTTATATCTCCTCCAAATCCTGGCATAAATATAATTAGATCTTTTTCAGAGACATCATTTTTATCTTTCCATAGTTCAACTTTTAAGGGATCAACTCGATGAGGAGTATAAATGTTCTTGCTTAATTTTATAAGATTAGGATTATTTTTAATAACCTTCTTAGTAAAGTAATTATTAGTTTTTTCTAATGAATTTAATTTAAGTATTAGATTTTGTTCTATTTCCAGTTCTTGTTTCCATGAAGAAATAATTAAAATTAGATTATCAATATCTAATGAAATTTCTTCTGAAGGTAAAGCCTTAAGTATATCTAATGTTGAAACTTCCTTTTTTACTTCCAACAAATTTTCTATAGTATTAAAAACTTCAATACCTTCTTTGTCATTTGGGACCAGAATAGTACTACTTAATTCTGAAAGAATCTTTCTACCTATCCAACTTCTTAGTACTTGTCGGTTTAAACTTTCTTCTTTAAAAACTGGGTAACTTAAAAATTTTGAAAATTCAAAAACTTTCAAGAATCCATTTTGCTTAAACCAATCAATTACTTCTGAAGAATCATTTACAGATGCTTCAAAGTTTGATAACTGATCTATACTCAAAGGTATCAACATCTCCTCAAACTTAACATTTATCTTTTCTGCAGCCTTGGAGTTATTAGCTGAATAAAAACCAAAGAAAGTTAAAAAGAGTACAAAAATGAATTTCAATTGTGGTTATCCCGAATAAATTTCTAATTAGTAAAATTTGGTGGAGTCAATTTCCCTTTCATTTAAGGTTAATCACTAAAATAAGATTTTTTGCTTCATTTGGAGCGGGAGGTGTCATTTATTTAACATCCCTTATTTTTAATAATATTGGTTTTTCAGCCACTGAAATTGGACTAGGTTTTACAATATCTGCAATTATAGGCACTTTAACAAGATTTTTAACAGGTAATTACTTAAATAAAACAACCAAAATTCATATTCCTTTGGTTATCTCATCATTAATTAGTATTGCAGCAAGTTTTTTTTTAATTCTTGCAAAAGATATTTACTTCTACATAATTGGACAAGCATTAATTGGTTCAGCCGCGGGTATATATTGGCCTACAGCAGAGTTTGTCGTTCCATATTTTTGCAATCCTATCGATACTAGAAAAGCTTATGCCCTAGTAAGAAGTTCTGAGGCTTTGGGGATATTTTTAGGAGTATTTATTGGGGGTTTTATGAATAATTTTTTATATCTCAAATCGATTTTTATAAATGATATATTTTGTATGCTTACAATTATTTTTTTGATTTTAAGAAATAAAATTTCAATCAAAAATACTTTAGAGAATTATCAAAAAAAAGCATTGGACCTTACTAAATCCTATCAGGAAAGATGGAACAAAAATTCGATTTTAATAATTATATCTATAGTCTTGATTACTACATCTCTTGCTTTAATTCAGGTGACACTACCTCTTGATCTTGTTAAGGGTGGGGTTTATAGAGAAGTCATTAATGAAAAACTTATTAGTTTGATTATTTCTTTTCAATTGATTTTATTGTTAATTCTTCAATGGCCAATTGGTTCATGGATATCAAAAAAAGGAAAGTTGTTTGGCTTAAAATTTAGCTTAATTAACTTTTCCATTGCCTCAATTTTATTATTTATTTCTAGTTTTTTGAATATTCGTGCTTTTTATTTTGTATTCGTGGCAATAATTTTAATAAGTTTAGGCACATCTTCCTTCCTTCCAGCATCCACAGATATTGTTTTCAGCATAGCTCCTACAAATAAAAAAGGATATGCCCTTGCACTTTTGTCCCAATGTTTCGCGATGGGATATTTTTTCGGGCCATTTATATCTGGAAGAGTCTTAGATTCTTTTGGTTATGCATCGATAATTTGGGTATGCATTTCATTTCTCTGTTTATCAATGTTTACGTTAATCTTTAAAAAAATATTTTGAAATTATTTAAGATTTTATTTAAAAAATTATATTCGTCTATTTGTTTTCTAGTTCGATTATTCTTCTTTGTCTAAGAAATAAGAAAAAAGGAGCAGAGAATGCAAATGCAATTAAAAAAGTCCCAAGATATACAATCCACATATTTTTTACATTCAATTTTTTAGATTCATTTATTATCCAAATAAAAACAGCACTGGCTCCAATCAATAAATCTCTAGAAATTGATTGAGCTGCAGGATTAGCATTAGCTAATGAAACAAAGTTCTTTATGTCAAAAGTATTGCCGTATTCTGATGCAAAATCAAAATTAGCCATCATAGGTAGTATTGCGCCAAGGATAGATAAGAAAAGGTAAATATAAGATAAAGTTTGTTTATTATCTTTTAATATGTTAAGTGAATTCATATGTAAATTAAATATAACCTAATAATAGTATTTAAAAACCTATGGTTGTCGAAGAAAAGAATTCATTCCAAGATTATAAATTTAAAAAAGGGAACTTAAAGTTTGCTGTCATTGGCCATACAGAATGGATAAATTTCATTAAAGTTGAGCAACTACCAAAACCAGGATTAATCTCGCATGCAAAAAAATTTCTAGAATGCCCTGCAGGTGGCGGAACTGTAATAGCAAAAAGACTTCTTGAATTAACCAATAATGAAGTACATTTTTTTACCGCTTTAGGGACTGATTTTTATGGAAATCAATGTTTAAATATTCTTAAAAATATGGGTATAAAATTACATGTTGCGTGGCGTGATGAACCAACAAGAAAAGGTTTTAGTATAGTTGACACTCAGGGCGAAAGATCTATTACTATTGTTGGAGAAAGGATAGCCCCAACGAATAAAGATAATTTAGACTGGGATACTCTTAATGATATGGATGGAATTTTTATTACAGCAGCAGATAAGGAAATTTTTAAAAAATCAAGAGTTGCAAAAACATTATGTACTACACCCAGAGTAGGTTTAAATATTATTAATGAATCTGGAATATTTTTAGATGGATTAATTGGTAGTAATTTTGATCCAGGAGAAGTTTTTTCTTTGGACGAACTAAGATTAAAGCCTAGATTTGTTATTAAAACAGAAGGAGAGGATGGAGGGTTAGTTTTCCCTGGAGGTAGGTATAAAGCTATTGATAATAAACAAAATAAGGTTGATTCTTATGGATGTGGAGATTCTTTTGCTGCTGGCATTCTTTATGGATTGTCTTCAGGTTGGGATATAGAAGAAAGCTTAAATCTTGCTAAAGTAATGGGTAGAGATTCTAGTGAACATTTTGGTCCATATGAAATTTGTAATTAAACATAGTTAGGAAATTTTATTTATGAATAATTTAAAAAATAAAAAAAGAAGTATTCTTTTTGATTCAATTATTATTTTCTTCTTCTTTATCTTCATTTTAATTTTTGAATCTATAAAAATTTTAACTGAGCTTTTTACCTATGGAATTTTTAAAAAAGAAATTTTGACTACTAAAAGCAACTTGGGATTTGATTTTAAAATAAAAATTAAATGAATATACTCTTAATTGTCTTTACTTTATTTTTAATTTTTCTCATTAATAAAATTATAAATTTAAAAAAGAATAAGAATAAAAATTTATTAAAATTTAAAAAAAAACTTCTTAGTAAGGAATCAAATATTGAAAAAATTTTTTCTAGAGATGATGAAAAAAAATCCTCAGATCCAAATATTAATATTAATATTGGACTTTATGATAATGAAGAAACTATAAATAGAAAATCTAATATTCATAGAGCAAGACTTGCAAAATTTAAGAAGTCAAAATTAAATGGGGAAATTATTTTTGTAGACAAAGATCAAAAGATTTTCAAATATATAAATGGTAAAAAAAAATATATTTAATAGAAATAAATTAATTACATTCTAGACTATCTCTTGTTGAAACTCCTGTTGTTGGATTGATCCCATCAGCAATTTCACAAAGATTTCTTTGGTCCTCGCTGTCAAGAATAGCATAAGAAAAATCTGCGCCTTCAATTTGAGCTCCTGCAAAACTGCTGCCTGATGCGATCATATTTATTAAAACAGCATTTCTAAGATCTGTTTTTTGGAAATTAACTCTGTCAGAAAGAGTATCGGTAAGGTCGATTCCATTTAAATTAGAACCTTTTAAATCAGATAGGGTTAATGTAGTTCCATGTAAATCAACATCACTGAAATCTGCGTCTCTAGCAACTGCTCCAGCTATAGAAGACAAATGAAGATCCTCTCCATGGAAATCAAATCCCGTAATATTAGATCTTACATAACTTGGGACTTCATCTCCTTCTCCCTTAACAGCAACATTAGCCCCAGCAAAAACTGGAGGGGACAAAACTAGGAAAGAAAAAATTATGCATAAAAAATATCTTAAAAACTTAAAAAATTTCATATTAAAAAATTTGAATAAATTTATTTTATAACAATTAGATAATTTTTTAAATTGATGTATAAATTTGGAACTTCTTTTTAAAATTATTTAACACTATAGATTTTAAATCTAGGCTCTAAATTGGTTATACAATCTAGAAGTTTTTTGTTATCTTTGCTATTAGTAACCATGAATTCAGATTCAACTGTCCCGCCTTTATCTCTAATGGCTTGATTTAAAACAATGGAACCGTTTTCGTCAGATACTGATCTATGAAAAGTTCCTCTAGGTATTCTTAGAATGTAGCCGCAGGATTCTAATCTAACTTTATAAAAAGGATAGTCCCACCCAAAATTAACAAGAAAAAATGTTCTACCCCCAGAGATAGCTAGTAGATTATCTTCTTGATTGTGATGTATATAAAATTGCCAATTGTTAAAATCTTCATTATTTGGAGGACTAACTGCAGGACCACTGTGAATAACAAGATCTCTGTAATTTGATTGATTAATACTAATATCAAAGAATCTGACATCTTTTGTGTCGCGGAATTTTTCATAACTTATCAATTCAAACATTTTTGATTTGTTTGGTTTGATTACTGGAATTTCTAAGCTTGAATTCAATTTTCTTCAAAGATTAAACTAATGAAAACAGATATATATCTATTAGAACGTATCAATCAACACTAAAAAGGAAACATATTTTTATTTATCTTTTATTCTTATTTTTAGGAGATGCAATATTTAATATTTATTTGAGATTTTATTTGATTTCAATAGGTTTGATTACCCATGATAAAGAATTTTTGAGATTATTTTTTCCTATAAAGTTTCCTGTGATTACTGAAGTTAAATTAGATTTGGAAGAGGATACTAATGTTAAATATCTTTCGTCTATTAATCCTTTTCCGCTTGGATCAAAACCTCTCCAACCTGCACCTGGAATATATAATTCAGCCCAAGCATGTAAATCCAACTCAGAAGGCAATGGGTCTTCAAAATGATAACCACTTACAAACCTACTAGGAATACCAATAGACCTACAAGCTTCTACCATTAGCATTGCTAAATCTCTACATGAACCTATACGTTCTCTTAGTGTTCTGCTTGCAGGCCATGCTGGGCCTGTATGTCTTTTGGTGTATTTAACCCGATCTTGAATGATCTCTATTAGTTGGTATGTGAATGATAATGCGTTATTAATGCTTCCTGCTAAAGCTTCTTGAGCAAGTTCTACAGCAGAAGGGTCGTGTTGTCCATTTGGCATCCACCCCTCTAATGCGCCTTGTAAATCTCTGTTAATAATGCTTCTACAAAAAGGTAATGTTAAATCTCTATTTTTAACCCCATCAATAATGTTTGGATGTTTAATAGTCTCAACTTCACTAGTTGATTCAATAATTAAGTTATCCGTTAATCCGTTAAATCTTATTCTATTAATCTCTTCGCCACTGGCAGAAAGTAATGGAAAAATAATTTCTGGTTCTGGACTTATTTTTAATTCAAAATTTTTTAGCTTTTGGAATCCATTTGACCTCGGCTTTATACACAATCTATGCTCACCTAATTGAACAGGGTCTTCATATTTATATTCAAGTTTGTGGATATATTTAATTCTCATTAATAAGTTTCTTAATTAATAAAATATTTTTCTTGAATGAGATCATTTAATTTATTTAAATCAATTTGCAATGAATCTATTGCCTCATGTAAGCCATCATTAATTATATCCTCAATTCTGATATAACTCCACTTTGCTTTAAGCAAACCTCTCATGCATTCTAATTCTGTGGGGTTTTCAGGAGGAGGAGAGGAATCTATCATTTTAAGAGTATTGCTTATTCCATCTAAACAGTATCTTACTGATCTTGGAAAAATTGGATCAAGTAAAAGGAATCTTGCTACTGAATTAGGCTTTATAGAATTTTGCTCTGCTTTCCTAAACATTTGATAAGCTCCAGCTGAACGTAAAAGTGCAATCCATTGCAACTCATCAAGAACTCCTCCAAGTTCATCTAAACTGGGTAGAAGTAAATAATATTTAACATCTAAAATTCTTGATGTTTTGTCCGCTCTCTCAATTAATCTTCCAAGAATGCTAAACCTCCAGGCAAGGTCTTTGCTTAGAGTAGCATCTGTAATTCCATAAAAAAGCTGACATTCCCTCCTTATCTCACTTAATTGTTCTTGCCTTGGTTTATTCCATATTGACTCTCCTTCTTGCATATTCCAATATAAGATATTAATTTGTTCCCACATTTCCGTGGTCATGACGTCTCTGATTTGTCTTGCATTTTCTCTTGCCATTTGAATGCAAGAAATAATGCTGTTTGGATTTAAACGATCTCTTATTAAAAAATTAATAACATCATCAGGCTTTTTCTCTGGGAATCTTTTATCAAATGATTCTCTATCACTTGAAGCATCAATTAACGGTAGCCAAGGTTCTGCACTTCCAGGAGGACAATCTAATGACATTGCTTCACTTACTTCCACAAAACGAGATATGTTTTCCGCACGTTCTAAATAACGATTGATCCAATAAAGAGATTCTGCAACACGACTTAAGAGCATATTATTTTCCTACAACCCATGTATCTTTGCATCCTCCACCTTGAGAAGAATTAACGACTAGTGAGCCTTTTTTTAATGCTACCCTCGTAAGCCCACCTGGGCTAACCCATGAATCTTTTCCTCTTAAGATATATGGTCTTAAATCAACATGACATGGATATAGTTCTCCATCGCATAAAGATGGCACAGTAGATAATTCTAATGTTGGTTGCGCTATGAAATTTCGAGGATCTTTTTTAATTTTATTGGCAAATTCCTCTATCTCAGTCGTTGTTGCGTGAGGGCCAATTAACATTCCATAACCCCCAGCTTCTGCCACAGACTTAACAACAAGTTTTGATAAATTTTCTAGAACATATTCTCGATCCTTTTGGTAATGACAAATATACGTTTCTACATTTTTAATAATAATTTCTTCATCAAGATAATATTTAATCATTTCTGGAACAAAAGAATAAATCATTTTGTCATCTGCTATTCCAGTTCCAGGCGCATTTGCTAAAGCAACATGACCTGCCTTAAAAACATCAAGTAATCCGCTAACACCAAGGCAGGAATCTTTTCTGAAATTAAGAGGATCTAAGAAATTATCATCAATTCGTCTATAAATGACATCTACTCTTTTTAATCCAGAGGTGGTTTTTAAATATACATAATCATCATTACAAACTAAGTCATGACCTTGAACTAGTTGGATGCCCATTTCTTGAGCTAAATAACTATGTTCAAAATAAGCACTATTAAAAATTCCTGGAGTTAGTAGAACTATCTTGGGAGTATCTGTCCAGACTGCAAGTTCTTGAAGCGTTTTTAAAAGATATGATGGATATTCATCAATTGGTTTTACTATTCTGCCAGAGAAAAGATTAGGAAAAATATTTTTCATAACTAATCTATTTTCTAAAAAATATGCAACCCCAGAAGGACATCTTAAATTATCTTCTAATACATGCCAATCTCCCTTTCTGTCCCTTATCAAATCAAGTCCTGAAATTTGACACCATCTATTTAATGGAGGTTTGAAACCTAACATTTGAGGTCTCCAACCATCAGAGCTTTCTATTAATTCTCTTGGAATTATTCCATCATTCATTATATTTTGAGAATTATAAATATCATCAAGGAATAAATCAATTGCTTCAAGTCTTTGTTTTAGGCCTTTTTCTAATGTTATCCAATCATCTTTACTTATTATTCTTGGCAGTGGATCAAAAGGTAATATTCTCTCTGTCCCTTTTAAACCAGTATCGTTTAATCTAAAAGTGGCACCATGTCTAAGTAATAATTTTTTTGCTGCAGAATGATTCCTGTTTAACTCTTCAAGACCCATATTATCTAAAGATGACAAAAGAGGAATTAATATTTCTCTAGCAGAGTTGACATTATCCTTAAAGTATTCATCAAAACTATTTTTAGGACGATAACCTGAAAACATTTATTTCTTCGTTTAGTAATTTTTACTTGAGCTTCAAATCTTTATTCGTATTTATGGCTACCAAAAATAATATCTCTTAACTTGATCTATTTAATTATTTTGATCATTGAAGTATATTTCTTAAAAATCTAAAAGTTATGAGTTCTAGTAATTGGCAATTTGTTTTTTTTAGATATTTTGCAAGCTTTCTTTTTATCCTCTCTCACAGTTTGCTGGTTCTTGATCATTTACCAGTAGGGGCCGCACTTCACGGGCTTGGAGAAGTGTTTATTGCTCCTTGGGCTTTTAGGGAAAGAGCATGGGATCTTGTTGTTATTGCAGTTTTGTTTTTCTTCTTCGATATTTGGGGACTTATAAACACTCCTTGGAATTAACTGATATTATTTATTTACTAATTCTGGGAAAATGATATTAAAAATGAAGTCTTATTTTTATCAAATTTATAAAATAATTTTTCTTTTACTAATTACAAATATTTCTAATTTATATGCACATAATTTATTTAATGGTGGTTGCAATGAACATTGTGGGCAAAAAATTGAATTAATAAATAATAAAAACAAATTAAAAATTCTTGATAATCAAATAAATATTGAGAGAAAAAATTCTTGTTTGAATAAATCACTATGTAGAGGTTGACCTCTCGATAATTTTAAAACTGTCTTATGAAATTGTTTCTTTTAATTATTATGAAATTACTATTTGCTTGATAATTATTTTTAGGAGAATTTATTTGATTTTTAATTAAAAAAATAAAAGTATATATTAACGGTAGAAGTAATGATGAAACAGCAATTAAAGCTATTATCTGGTTCAATTTAATAAATGGTTTTTTTACAAGATCCTCTCCGCACAAGCCACAAATCAAATTACCTTTTAAGGATTCTTTTTGAAATTGATATTTAGGATTGCAATATGGGCAATAATATCTAACCATTTTTAAATTTTTTTATTTTAATCATTATCTATAAAACTAGAATAAAGTCATCCTATTAAAAAAAAAGAGGGCAAAAATTAAGCCCTCTTTTATCTCTTACTTATATTTTTACTGAAGTTAATAACGCACCTAAATCATGGATCCTTGTTGCTAACTTCATTCAGCTAATGCTCATCAAAATTAACTAATTGTCTTTAACTGGGGCAAAAACTCTAGAATTAAGCTTGTTTCTCAAGGGGGCACCTAAACGATGCAGAAGAAGGAAGCTTAGACATTAATAAAAAATAATTGGAGCAGTTAATTAAATTAGTTCGATTTACTCCGAAATTTCAGGCAGGCTATCGATCATTTTGAAAGACCCCCTAGAACTCAACAATATAAAATTAAGCAAATATTTCTCTAAAGACAATCCGTTTTTATACGCATTGCTTTTTGTTTAAAAATGTCCGAAAGTAGTAATCAATTGCTGTTTTTTTTTTGAAGATTTTTTAGTAAGTTTTGCTTATTTCTTTTGATATTTAATTCGACTATCTTAATTTTAAATATTTGAGGAAATCTTTTATGAATCATTCGAAAGAAGTTAGTAAAACTGATAAATCAAATCCTATAGACGAATATTTTCAATGTCTCTCATATTGCGATATACACCCAAAAGGAATAGATAATGACTGTGAGGTCATTTGTATGGAAAGACATTTAAAAGCTAACTATTGGTAATTTTATAATTTTCTAATTTTTATTTAAATCCTTTAGAAAAAAGGTTAGTACGAACTTTAAATTTCCATACATTTACAACACCTTTTGCATTGACTGCTGCAAGTGCGCAATCATCAGGTCTCCAAGATATTGCCCCTACTAAATCTCCTGCGAATGCAGCTCCAACGGGATCCCCATTGCCGTCATTTTTGAGGAAACTTGCGACAACAGAACCATCTCTAGATCCTGAGGCTACAAGCATACCTTTATTTGAAAAGGCTAGGCTCGAAATGGGTTCTGTATGGTGACATAGCTCTCCTGGCATAGTCCCTTCTGGACCATTTCCTATAAAGCTCCATACTGTAATTCTTTCACTGCCGCTAGTAGCTAATAATTTTCCGCTGTCATCAAAAGAAAGGTGACTTGGTTTTCCAGGGTATCCAGTCATTTCAGCATCCATTCCTGTTGATCTTCTCCAAAAATGAACTGAATTGTCTTGACTCCCACAGGCGACTATATCTCCATCAGGGCTTAATTCCATAGATACCAATGATCCTTGCCATTCGAGTTTTTGATTCGTTTTATTATTAACTATGTCAAAGAATGTCACTCTGCCGTAGCAAGCAGTTGCTAGCTCATTTTTATTTGACCATGTTATTGCACTTACTGTGCTTGGATGGTCTTCTGAGATCCATTTCTCTTCACCAATTTCATTAAAAACATATACTTTTTTTGAGGTAGCTATCGCTAGAAATAAACCATCATTAGACCACTTGAGGTGTTCTACCCAACCCTTACCAAGATTAAGTGTTTTAATAACTTTACCTTCCTGGCAATTACAAATTTGAACATTCCCATCCTGACCTGATGTTGCAAAAATTTCACCCTCTGGATGAATTGCCATTGCTAGTAGACCACCAGAGTGTGTATTTTCTTTTTTCCAGATAATTTTTCCAGTATCTCCTTCGAATGCAAAAATACCACCCGCAACGTCGCCAACAATAAATTGTTTCCCTTTAAGAGCCCAGCCACATGCTATGGCATAATCGCTAACTTCAGCAGTCCATCCTTCATGGAACATGCCTCTTGGGCTAAATGGTTCTATATCAGGCATTTATCAAAGCCTTCTTGCATCTCTTTCTCATTTAAATTTCTACCGATAAAAACAAGTTGATTTCTACGAGGTTCGTTACCCCATTCTTTGTCAGGTTGTGCAGTAAATAACATGTGTACCCCCTGGAAAACTATTCGCCTTGGGTTGCCTGAGTAACTTATGAAACCTTTAGTTCTAAATATGTCCACCCCTTTTTCTGAGAGAAGCCTTCCCATCCAAGTATTTAGTTTTTCTGGGTCAACATCTCCAAAACGCTCTATAGCAATTGAGCCTACTTCATCATCATGTTCATGCTCTGCTTGCCAGAACCTTTCAGTATTAAATGGAATCTCTTTATTTTCGTCACTTTTAATGACTTTCATATTAAATTCTTCAGCAGTGTGCTGTGTAAACAAACCTATTTTTGATGGCTTTTCTATGTTAAGGATGAAGGATTTATTTCCTTTATTCTCCAATTTTAGATTTACATGTTCTCCATATGGGACAGTATTTCCAGGCTCCAAAGTATTAGCATTTTCTGCATAAAGTCTTACGGAGGATTCAGCACCATCTTTAAGTTCTTCCTCACTCTCACCTTGGTTAACGAGAGCTACTAGGGACATTTCTGGATCGGGTCCTTCTTCTAGAATTAATTCATATTTACCTGGATCTAGATCATAAACACCCGTCCATTCAAAAGGATATTCTGGTTCAAGAAATGTTGGTCTGCGTTTAAGGATCTGATCGAGATCAAATGCACTTAGATTTAAGACTGTTTCAATTGGTACTTTGGCATTCTCGGCTCTAATAATGCGAGTCATTCGATTCATATCTCTCAATCTTGATTCAAGGGTATCTAATGCATCATCAGAGACTAAATCAGTTTTATTAAGGACAAGAACATCTGCAAATGCCACTTGTTCTGAACTTTCGTCACTCCTGCCTAGCTGTTGATCAATATGTGCAGCATCAACTAAAGTCACAATTCCATCAAGAGTAAATTCAGAACTAATCTCTTCATCCATGAAAAAAGTCTGAGCAACTGGGCCTGGATCTGCTAATCCTGTAGTTTCTACTAAAACATAGTCAAACTTATCTCTTCTTTTCATAAGGTTGCCAAGGACTCTTATTAAATCGCCACGAACAGTACAACAAATGCACCCGTTTGACATCTCAAATACTTCTTCATCGGCATTAATTACGAGACCTTGATCTATACCTACTTCACCGTATTCATTCTCAATTACGGCTATTCTTTTCCCGTGCTCTTCACTTAAAATTCTATTAAGCAAAGTAGTCTTCCCTGAACCTAAGAATCCAGTGAGGATGGTTACGGGAACTTTATCTTTGATGCTCATTTACTGATTTTTACTAAATAAACAATAGCTTAATAATAGTAATAATAAGAAATGAAAACCGTTTTTATTAGAAAAATTTAATCTGAAAGTTTGTACCATTCAGACTCAAGATTGGAGCCAGATTCTTTATCACAGCTTCCACCTAATGAATCAACAATTGTACAAGTATTGTGAACAGCTACTGAAACCGTATTACCATCCATCATTAATCCATCAACAAATATTTGATTAGAAGCTAAAGGAACTGAACTTTGTCTACTTAAGTTCCTTAATAACTTAGATGCTGGAATTTGTTCAGGAAATAATGCCTGAACTTTCTCTTCATCTAACATTTTTAAAGTAGAACTTATGTTGCCTGGCCTTAAGCTTGAGGAGTCTCCAAGAAAGTCAAGTAAACTAATGGTTTCAAAACCAAATGCATCCCCGTAGTATTCCATCGCTTTGTGTTTAGAGACAATTACTCTGTTTTCCTCAGGAATAGAACTTACTTGTTCGACGATCCAACTATCTAAGCCTTCTAAGAGAGAATCAGCTTTTTCGAATCTTTCATTAATTAGTTTTCTGTCACCTCTATTAAAAACTGAAATATCTTTCTTTAAACTTTTGCTTATAAGATCTCCCATTTTTATGATGTTATGTGGATCATGCCATACATGTGGATCTAGACCTCCATGGTCATGATGATGATGCCCCTCACCTTCGTCTGGAACTTGTGCTATTGGTTCTACATCACTATTTGAAACGTCTTTAAAAAAGTGTTGAGTTGCTTCAAACTCAAAAGGCATGTGTTCAGTAAAAAATATATATTGACCATCTTCTTTGATATCCACGTTAAAAACAGTACTTTCTTTTCTTTGATCAAAGTTAAGAACAAAAGCTTTATTACTTGCTATCAACGTACCATCATTTTTTCTGCTTATTGAGTCTTTAGATCCTAATAATTCTTTAGCTAAATCTTCAGACCCTTCTATGTCATTAGATTTGAGAATCACCATCTTCATTGCAGGATCTGCATATTCTCCATCGACTTTTTCAAATGACCATTTGTAAGAACCCTTAGAAAGTTGAAATTTGCCTGCCCATTCGAAAGCACCTTCAGCATGATCATCATGTCCTCCATGGTCTGAATGATCATCATGTCCTCCATGATCAGAATGATCATCTACTTTAGCTGAATGTTCAGAATGATCGTCATGTCCACCATGGTCTGAGTGATCATCATGACCTCCATGATCAGAATGATCATCTACGTCTATTGCACTAACACCTATAACAACAGTATTCTTTTTATTTTCCCAATTTCTCATACTTGGAGTCATTTCTTTACCAAGAGTAAATACTTTATCTGCGCTATTTAGTAATTGAGCTTGCCTTGGATTGATCTTTAAGTCATGAACATCTTGTTTTCTATCTACTAAGCATGTAACTTCGTCAGATGGTAATGCAATTGATTTAACTAAATCACAAACTAGTGGCTCTACTGCTACATATGACTTTCCTTTAGCCATAACATCCTGCCCAAAACCAGAAAATATAATTGTTCCTGCGATTACGGAATTTTTAATAATTGACTTACTCGAACCTTTTTTATTTGTTAAAAGTCTTTTAAAAATTGACATGAAAAATAATTAAATACATAAAAATGATAATCATTTTCATTATCTCTGACAAGTGAAGGTATCAAATGTTATGAAAATAATACGCAACTTGTATTATTGGTAAGCTTGTAAAGTGACTTTTTTAAAAGATTAATTAATGGCTACTTTAGTCGCTGAAAATTTAACCTTTGCATACGCAAAAAAAAGTAAGCCAGTTTTGAATAAGGTATCGGTTGAGATTAAACCTGGAACTCTAACAGCGTTAGTTGGCCCAAACGGCGCAGGTAAATCAACTCTTTTGAGAATTTTGCAAGGACAAAATACTCCAGATAAAGGCGAAATAAAAATTGATGGTGAAAATTTATATAGATCTAGAGCTCTTGTGGCACTTATGCCTCAAAGAAGTTCTATGAATTGGAAGTTCCCCATTACAGTTGAAAAGTTGGTATCTCTTGGTCAAATAAAGTATTCAAAATCAAGAAGTAATAACCCATTTCAAATTAAGACTCTTCTAGCATATCCTAATTCTTGGATTAATAAATGTTGTGAATTAGAGGCGACAATGCAGAGAGTAGGCATTGCAAGTTTGGCGAATAGAAGACTCGATTCTCTTTCAGGAGGACAGCAGCAAAGAGCTCTATTAGCAAAAACTCTTATGTCCCCGGCAAAAATATTTCTTTTAGATGAACCTTGTGCAGCTTTGGACCCACCTGCAAAGGAGGATTTTCTTAAAATTGTTCGTCAACTTGCCGATGCCGGACTTTCTTTGCTCGTAAGTAGCCATGATTGGGGCGATTCTTTAAATAACTATGATCAAGTAATCGTTCTTGATAAAAGTGTTTTGGCAGTTGGTAGTCCTGACCAAATACAAGATAAATTAGAGGCAATAAACATTAGCTCTATAAACGAAAATAATTTCTGTGATTAGAGAATGTTCCTTTTTAATTCTGAGCTTGATAACAGTTTTGGCAAAGCCCGAAATACTCGAGGGTATGAAACAACAATTGGAATTTCTTTGGATTTGTTTTGGGTGTATGAATATCTTTTACCGGGCATCCTTCCATTTTTGATGTCTCACCACATTGAACACAGGTCAAATGATGAATATCTCTGTCTACTGGAGTGTACAGAACCTCTCCAGTTGGGAGATGTCTAGAACGTATTAAGCCATGCTTTATCAGAACTTGAAGATTCCTGTAAACAGTCGTCAGTCCCATAGCCTTTCCGCTTTCTATCAATTGTCTATGCAACTCTTGACCAGTCAATTCATCCTCACATTTATTAAGTTCTTCAAGAAGTTGTTCTTGTCTTTTGGTAATGTCAGACTTAGTTACCATTGTTTCCGAAATCTTTTTTTGTCCCGTATTTTTGATCATACCGAATCATTCGAATAATGTCTTTTATAAATAACAACTGGTGGCTGGTTCCATTAATAATAACTATATTCTCCGGGATTTTATGCCCAGCTATGGGAACTGTATTAATCACTCATAAGAGATTATTACAAGTTAATTTAATCTCTCATTGTGTGTTGCCTGGACTTGCTCTCGCATTAGCGCTTGGAATTCACCCCTCAATTGGTGGTGTTATAAGTGGTCTTCTGGGCTCAGTAATTGCGGAAAGTTTAACTAATAGAAAAAGTGAAAATTATGAAGCAGTTATGAATACTATTCTCGCTGGAATGCTTGGATTTGGGGTCCTTATAATCCCTTTACTTGGAATAAGGATCGATTTGGAGGCAGTATTATTTGGCGATTTATTGACTGCAAATTTTGGAGATTTACTTAGAACAATAATTGCTTTTTTAGTATTTATACTTTTAATGACTTTTGGATATGAAAAGGTTGTTTATGTTGGATTAGATCCAGAAGGTGCATCCGCGAGTGGTATAAACGTTTCTTTATTAAATCTTGCTTTGAGTTTTACAACGGCATTAGTAATTGTTAGTTCAATGTCAGCAGTGGGAGTAATTCTTGTAATTGCTCTTCTTTCTACCCCAACACTTTTAGGGCTTAATAAGGCTCATAGTTTAAGAATTGCAATGATGAGGTCTTCATTTTTTGGATTATGTATCTCACTTTTGGGCTTTATTCTCTCTATAGTCTTTAATTTGTCGCCTGGACCTGCAATTAGTGTTATTTGTGTCGCATCTCTTTTGATTCCTAAACTTCGTAAATAATTAAATCTTAAATGTCCAATCAGAGTTTAATGCTTGAGCCTCTGGATTGTTTTTTAAAGCTACTTCCATAGCCTCTTTTTTGTTATTTGCAATAACAACCTCTTCAAATTCTTTGCCATTTTTTTTTAAACTCACCTTGAAACGCATAGAATTATTTAAAGCCTTATTATATTCTAAATTTAATTAAAAAAATATATTTTGTTGAAATAATATAATTGATAGATTGAACATTACTTAATTATTTTGAAGCTTTTCAACCACAGTTTCTTTTTCAATTCTTGCTACATCTTGTAGGCCGTTTGCATCAAACCAAGGCGCAGTACTCCAATCAAATCCTTCTCCAAAGGTATTATCGGGAGCTGCCACATACCAATGGCATGAAGTATCTGGTACATCTACGGCGCATTTAGACCAATCAGCTTCCCATTGAGGGACTTGAACCCACATTACCGAAGCTAGAAACATAGAAATTAAAAAAGTCATAATATTTTGTTAGAAATCATTAAAAAATCCTCATTATTTTTTTCCTATGATGAAAATTTTTATGTAAGGCTTATATAAGATAGATTTAGAATTTCTTGAAGTGAATTTATACTTAAAATACTTATATATATTTTAAGAATGCTTATGTATGTATAGACTTTGTTTTAGGGATATATAAATCAGGATTATTATCCATATATTTAAGAGAATATTTAACAACCCCTCCAATAATTGAAAAAAGGATAATTACTGAAAAAATGTAAATTACCCTTTTGAATCTTTTTCTCATATAAAAATTACTTGTAAATTCCATTTACCTTAGGTTTATTTATCCATGATAAAAAAACGTAAAAAAATTAGTAATTTATACTGTAGCTATTTAATTTCAATTGGGTGTAAATTAATAAGGTCAGAAACTCCTCACACACATTTTTCTGATAATCGAAGTACTCAAACATATATTTGAGTACTTTTTGTTTTAAAATCATGTGACAGTTGAAATAGATGCCCAATAGGTATTTCATCACAGAGATATACGTGTGATAGTTAGATTGTGTGTAGGAGAAGTTTTATAAAATCAGTGGAAACAAGGAAACACTTGATTTTTTAAAACCATTAAAGATCCCTTATTGAGGGGTCTTTTTTTTATTTTATTTTATTTTTTATTTATATTAAAAATCATTTTCACTAATTAATTTTTTAAAAATATCAACTTTTTTAGAGTATTGAGTGGTTAAGCACTGCAGCACAATTTTATTGCCAACAAAATTTTTCTTTAGATCTAATTTCTTGCATATATTTTTTAGAGTTATTATCAATGGATTTATCTCTTTAACATGTTGAGTTGCTTCCACTACTCCCCTACAAGAAAATTAAGTTCTATTCCTGATAATAATTATGTGAATACATAATCCTTAACTAGTTCATTTAATCCCGAAATATTTGTTTTTCTCGAGCGAATGATTAAACTTTTAACTCTTTTTTTCTTTGAAGACTTGTTTGAGCTTATTTTTAAACAACTTCAAATATTAGATCTAATGGTTATCTATTAAGGTATCGACCAAATCAGATTTAATTAAAAAACAAACCCTTATTATAAGTTTTTTTAGTTAGATTAAGCTAAATTTCTAAATTTTATGAGAAGATTTGTTGTTAGTATTTTTATTATATTTATAGGGCTTCTCTTTCCTTCCGCTTCATTTGCTTCTCACATTGAACTTAGTGAATGTGTTGAAATAGCACATTGCGTTAAAGAGGAATGGGATGTTAGTTCAATTGAACAACCTTTTAAAGAGATTAAAGAGCTTATTGAGAACTCTCCAAGATCTGTAATAGTTGCACTTGAAGGAGATTACCTTCATGCGGAAGTAACAAGTAAATGGATGAAATTTGTTGATGATTTAGAAGTATCTTTTGTTCCTGAATCCGAAAAATTGATAGTAAGGTCTGAATCAAGAGTTGGCGAAAGTGACTTAGGAGTGAATCAGAAAAGAGTTGATATATTAAGATCTAGGCTGTTTTGAAAGAAATTTGCATTTTAAATTTTAATTTATTAATCATATTCTTTTTAAAGATTAGTTATTGAAAAATTATAAACTTTAATATTAAGGTGTATCTATAAATTTAATACCATAAATGTTCTTTTATTGAATGATTGCTACTATCTAATATTGTTATTTAAATTGCATGATAATAAATTTAATTTTATTGTTTATTTGTGGATCTATTTTGGTTTGGTTTTTTAGGAACATTAAGAAATTTGGGTTGATCTGGACAGCTAAGGGGTTATTGCAAATAGGAATACTAATACTTTTTATAGGGAGTTTTTTTAAATTATTTGTGACTTTACCCTCTAACATTGTTATAAGATTGATATTTTGTCTTACCTATATATGGTGCACTGTAGGAATAAATGTAAATTTTATGATTCCATTAATTAGCCTGATTGATAAAAAAATTAAAAAATAGAAGATTATGGTTTAAAGAAATAATAATGATTTTGTAGAAAAAAAAGCCTAAATTATTTTGATTATTAATGTACTAAAAGAGAAATCTATTTACGATTGTTTTTATCTGACAGCCTTTTTCTAGTATATCTAGTTTTAAATGCTAAATCGATCATTATAAATATTCCTAGTACAAGAATAATTATTCCAACGAAGTATTTCATGTAATTCTTTTATTCAAAATTGATTATTATTTTTGTAAAGTATTATTGATATGCCAATTTATTTCAAGAATAAGGGATTTCGATATACTTCGCGTTACGGGACAATCTTTAGAAGCATTTTGCAGGAAGTTAATCTTTTCTTTTGGTAAATCTTTAGGAATATAAATATCAATTATCAATTGCTCAATCTTTCTCTCTCTATTTTTAGTCATTATTTTCTCAATATCTAAGTAAATATTATCTAATTCCCAACCATTTGATCTAGTTTTAATAGCCATTATGGTTAGAAGACAAGTGCCAATTGAAGTTGCCAATAAATCAGTTGGAGAAAAGTTTCCTCCCTTCCCACAGTGGTCTAAAGGGGCATCCGTTCTGATTCGATTGCCTGAATTAAGATGTTTAGCCTCACATTTTAAGTCCCCTAAATAAAAACATTTAACTTTACTCATTATAAAAAGCTATAAAGTGGAATTTTTTTTTTAAACTTCAGGATATGAAGTCATTATTGCATCGGCTATATCTCTCATCATATCAGCTATATATTTTGGAGGGCACTCAAGTTTATTAATATAAGAAACACATTTCTTGGAAATATCTGTATAAGCAGGAAGAATGACTTCATCTATTTGCAATTTCGTTGGTTCCCATCTATTTTTATTTTTATTGGACATTAAAAATTTATTTCATAGTATATGAGCCATTTTAAAAGATATTAATAGTTGAGGATATCCTAATTAAATTATTTTTCATTTCCATATTCCTTCAAACAATATTCAATCAAGTTCATTGAATCATTAAGGGATCTTTGACTTTTGTTTTTAAGATCAAAACACTCATTCAAGATTTCAGCTGATTTTTTTAATTTATTCTTTTCTTCAATTTTTAAATCCCGAGACATTTTAAAATTCCTATGTAGTTTTAAAGCCATTAAAGATACTAAAGATAATAAAATTACAGCAAAAGTGAACCTGAAAAATTTCATTAATTTGTGTAATTTATAAATTTATTAATTTATTGATATGACCTATTTAACCATCTTCCTAATCGTAAAGAAATAGATTTGTTAAATATTAAATAATAATATTTGTAGTAGCAGCAATTGAAATAGCCGCTACTGAAATAAATATGTAAGGAATTATTCTTATAGGGATATAAAAATTTTTCTTTGACATAAAACATTTTTTTTTTAATTATTACACTACATCTAAGTTTTCATACGTTTCCAAATATACTAAAAATTAATTTAAAAGGTTTTGTATAATTAAATTTTTAATAAATAAAGAATCTCTAGATCTTGTCTTGAGTCTGATATTTTTCTTTTCAAAAAAATTAATTCTTCTTGGCTCATTTTTGATTCTTTAATTAATATTTCAGCCTGCTCTATAGCATGTTCAATATTTTTTATTTTAAGATCTCTTATTGAAGAATTCTCTTTGCAAATTTTAATTGTTTGGGAATCAATCATAATTAAAAAATACTTAATTAATTGTTATGTTTTCATTTTCTCGTATTTTGACTCACATAACTAATCAAAATTATTTAATATAATTTCAAGAACTTTAACCTTAACAAGCCTTCTCTTCATCTGATCGAGTGGGTTTTTTTTAATAGTGTAATATATCTCTAGAATAAATTTTTAAATTTGGAAGAATCTAAATCAATTCCTGAGGATAATAATTCGATCGAATCATCTCCTGATATGGAGAAAAAAACTAAAAAAGAGGAGAACAAAAAAACATTCAATGAATTCCTTGAAACAGCAACTAAACAAGAAAGCAACGAAGTAGAAAACAATTCTGTTTTAAAAGCGGAAGAATCAGAAACTAAAAAGATTTCTCTTTTTAGAAGGGTACTCAATGATGGTTTTGATGGAATCTCATCAAACCCTAACTATAAAATGTTGGCATTATTAATAATTCTTTTGATAAATTTGTCTCTCTTTTTTGTTATTGGCAACATAGGGAAAGCTTTCTTGAGGAAGGCAGGAATTATGTAGTAATTTATTATATTTTTAATAATGTGTTCTTCACATTATTTGGATATAAAAAACATTTATGATAATTTAGTCTCTAATTTTATTTCCATTAATATTGAATAATAAAGAACCTGAAAATCCTGTCGTTTATCTATCTAATTTAATAAAAAAACTAGATGTTAAAAATAGGAATGGAGTAGTTGCATTATTAATTGTGAATTTATTAGTTATCGTTTTATTCAAATTTTATTTGAAAGGATCAGGTTTATTGTCTTGAATTTTGTTTGAGAAGGTTATTCAGCGTTTTCAAATTGTTTTGCTAATCTAAATGACTTTCTAATTATAAGAAATCCGCCATATGCCAAAGCTAATAAAGGTAATATTATTAAAGGATTAGGGGAATAATCTGTATAATTTTTAACTCCATCAACATAATCGTACCCAGAACATTTCAAGTATAACAGAGTAAAAAAAGTAATACTCCAACCAATGATAGATAAAATTCCACCTTTTTTATCGCCTTCATAAAATCTATCTAAACCTAAACCCCAACCGGCTAGTAAAAAAATTCCTCTTACCACTGAATTTTTTTCTTTGTTTTTAAGCATTTATTTAATAATTCCATAATGAACTTAACCTATTTATTTAATTTATGCGAAATTAACTTCAGTAGATTTACTTAATTAAACTGGATTTTTAAAAATTTTTAAAAATACAAAAACTATAAATCAAAATCATCTCTCGCATATCTAAAGAAGCTTTTAACTTGTTTGTGCGAGTTTTAGTAAGGATATTGTTGGTCTTAAATAAATGAAAACAGATCCATAAATATCTTTCATGATCCTAATTTCTTCATCTAAATATATAATTGATAATTCACATGAAGGTATTTCTTTATTCCAGGGTAATTTCCCCCAGACTTCTTTTACCGGATACCATCTATCCATGAGAATTTTGCTAAATATTGGAATTTTGTTAAGTCCCTCGACTTTTGAAACTTTAGTTTTTAGCAAATTCATTTGAAGTGAATTGTCTTTTAATTTTAATTCATCAGCCAAGGTAATTACTCTTCCTCCAAATGTTGGAAGAAGTTTAAACCAACCCAGGATGGGAATTGTTGTAAGTCCAAAAATTATGGTGTCGAAGGTAGATATGAATTCATTTTTTTCAAAATCAATATTTTGCACAATTCTTCCAATGGTTGATAAACCAAATGATCCAACTTGTAATTGATGTAATTTAAAAAAAAGGCTGCTTTTTGATTCATCATTTAGAGCTTTTTCTATTGCTAGAAAAAATGGTGAGCTCCTAAATAATTCAACTGAGGAATAAATTAATTCCCACTCTCCAGATAATTTTTCTTCAGAAACTGCCGAATTAAAACTTGCAAGACGATCTATAAGAACTTCCATCTCTTTTATTTTTTCTTTATACATAGGCGCAATTAATTTATTAAGTCTTTGCCCCCTATCTGTTACAGCCGCAATTTGATAGATTTGTTTTTTTAATTCATCAATACCTTTCATAATTTAGAACTTTTTTAAATATTAATAAATAAATTTTAGGAAGTTAATTTATAAGTCATCTGTTTTTTATAATCCTGATAATAAAAATTTAATTAATATTCTCCCCACCTTTTGCTAATTTCAAAACCCCATTTTGACGTTAAGATAATAACTTCTTCATGATTCTTACAATCAGACAATTCTTTCTTTTTATAAGGATTATTTTCTATTAATTCTTTTATACTGTTTAATTGCTCAATTTTTTTTAGGAAATTTTTTAAATCTTTTTCAGCCATTTTTAAATTAAGAAGTATATTTCTGGTCGTAAGTGAATATATAGTATAAAACCCAGCCAACGCCTCCAATTAGAATTGCAATCATAATATTTACAGACCAAACTATTTCTATCATTTTTTAATTTTATCCTAAATTATAAAAAACAAACTAAATTTACTAACTACCTAATTATTGTATATGAACATATCAATATACTATATTTGTTTTAAAATTTAAATCTGCAAAAAATGGGAGAAGCTAAAAGAAGAGAAGAATTAGGTTTGCCTCCAAGGAAAAAGAAAATAGACAAAAGTGAATCTAAAAACAAATTAAGTCAAATATTAAATAAATATCCATATTTTCCATATATTTTAGGAATTTCGGTACTTGCAATTTTAATAATAGATCTAATTAATTATTATAATTAGTGTTTTTTTTTATTTTTTTATTTTTTTATTTTTTGAGTTTATAGTTCAAGGCTCCACATTTTTTAAAATATTTATCCATAATTATATTTAGAATTTACACATAAATATAATTCCACAAATGTTTGATAATTTCGGAACTGCATTAGTTCAAGCACTAGGCTTTTTTAGTGTGTTTGCCTTTTTTGTCTATCAACTTCTATCAGACGGTAAAAAAACAATTAAGACTCAATTGAAATCATCTAAGAAAAAATTGAACGAATCAAAAAATATTAATGATAAACTTAAGAGAAAAGGATTGTTTGGCAGAAAAACTGAACCGATTATAGAGGAAGTTAAGCCTAAGAAAAAAGGGTTATTTAGTAGACAATCTGCATCTATTGAAAATTTAGGAAATAAAAAAAAAGGTTGGTTTAAATAATTAACTTTAGAAATTAAAACTGTATAAAGATACCTTTTATACAAAATTTAATTTCAAGATTCATATAATTTAATTAAATATTTAAATTTAATGAACCATAGAGAGATTACAAAAAAATATAGCGAATTAATTAATAGGGCTGAATTGGCTAATGGTAGAAAAGAAGTTGTTGGTCTACTAAAAAAAGCAGCTAATTTAAAATCTAAGATTGAGATTAATAAGTATTGACAATATAATTAATTTTTCTAAGTGTAAAATAAGTTTAAAACAAAAATATTTTTATGAGATAATCATATTAAATTTTTTTGTTATGAATAAAAAAGGTTATACAACAGAAAGTGGAGGCAGACAAAATGGATTCGCAATTGAACCAGAAATAAATCCAATAACTGAAGGGGAGTCAAAGAAATCTTTTTTCTTATTCATAGGTATATTATTACCTTTCTTGATAGGTGGATTTTATTATTTAAAAAATATTTTATAAATCATTTTTGGACATATATTCTTGAGAACTAATAATATCCTGCATTAAACCTTGTGAAGAGGAATTAAACCCATTTTTTTCAAGATAAGACTTAACTTCTTTGAATTTTCTTTGGATTTTTTTTGTATATGGGGTTGTCATTAAATAATCTTCTTGTTCTGTTGAATAGTTCATTTAATTTAGTTCTTAATTACATATTCAAATTTTGCTAAAGAGTAGCTTGGTAGTGAAGTTATGAATATTACAAAAAGTCATTAATAGTAGTAAATACTTATTCTTTAACTAATTAAATCAAAAGATTTTATGAGATATTTTATACAAAATTGTTCTATTTATAATTTGCTAACTTTCAAAAAGTGCTTATTGTAACTAGTTCCATTAAGTCTCTTGTCCGAAGGTAATTTTGAAAAACTTCAGAATAAAAGGCTTTTTTTGCTGCTACCTTTGATTCGAATTCAATTACAATGCCCAGTTGACCACCGTCCCATTTACTTGAATTAGAGTCCTGTATTAAATCTCTTTTTACTACTATTCCCCCTACAGACTTTATCCACGGCAGTACTGTTCTAATGTATTCGAGAAACAAGTCCGCATTTGGAATAGATATTTTCTTTAACCAGTAGCTTTTTGTCATGAGATCAAAACATTCTGCGTAGAATATAGCACATGGCTATTAAGTATTTTTGCTCAAGTTATTATTTAGGTTTTTAAATGAAATTAGAGGATCAATTATTGGAATTGCTTGTTACCAATCAAAATACAGAAAAAATTGAGAAAATTGCTAAAGAATTAGAAATGGATTCTAATTTTACTTTTAGTAACGATATTCACAAATTAAAAGGTATATGGAAACTTATATGGAGTAGTTCAAAAGCTCCTTTTTTGAATTATTCATCGTTAGTTGATAATTTTCAATTTCTTGATCCATTTAATTTTAAGGGTTTAAATTTGCTTAAACCTCCTAGATTAAAGGCAATTATAGGAATAGGAATAGTATTAAAATTGAAATCTATAAATGAAAAAAAAATTGGAATAAGATTTACTCATGCGGGCTTAATTGGACCTAAAATTGGAGTAAAAAAGATAAATGCCTTAACAAAAATAAAAAATGAACAAAATGGATGGTTAGATATTACTTTTTTGAATAATGATCTTAGAATTTGTAGAGGTGATAAAGGATCTTTATTTGTTCTAAGAAAAATTGAGGACGACCTTTTGTTTAATGGATTTCAAGAGTTTATTGAATCTTTTTAAATCTTTTTTATTTTTTAATCCAAATATATTTTAAAAAAAAGAAAATTGGTAAATATTTAAAAGACTCCATAGGTATTTCATACGATAAAAATTTTAATAATTCCTCTATCCAATAACCAAAGTCAATTCCAAAAAGGTATTTTTCTAAAACAAACCAAAATTCTCTATCAAATACTGTTCTTATATTAAGGTAGATAAATTCCCAATGGAATGTATTCCAATATCTTTGGAGATAAGAAGAGAGTATTAGCCAAAAAGATATAAATAAAAAACTCTTTAAAAATTTATAAATCTTTTTCATTATTTTTATTGGCTGAAATAGAAAAAAATATAAATCTTTTAACTAATATTATTAGTTAATTTGTATTTTTCCATAATATAAAGATAAATTAAATATGTTTTTAATTTTTTAGGAAATTAAAAATTTAATTAGTTTTCTTTCTTAGATATATTTTGTGCTTTTAAGTTCTTATTTCTTAGTTTAAACCCCAATAATAGGAAAGATAAATAAATAAAAATGCTACTAAGAATTATTATTAGTATTTTTGAGAAATTCATAAAAATTTTTAAAAATTTGAAAATTAGATAATTATATTTTAAGTTCTTCTAAACCAAGATAGAAATATTATTCACGCGATAGTAGAAAGTAATTATTAAGCTTATGTAAATATAAAAGATATATGTCAGTTGTTTTTGCATGGAGCCTTTGCCTTTCTGTATTGGTAGTTTTATTATCGACCATTCCTCTTACAATCGGCAGAATCAAAGCTGGCTATTCAATGGACAATATGTCTGCGCCCAGGGCATTATTTAATGAACTTCCTGACTTTGGCAAAAGAGCAGTTTGGTGTCATCAGAATTGCTGGGAAAGTATTTCTATTCATGCTCCAGCCTGCTTGCTTTGCTTAATTACTTTACCTGATTCGAATTTCTCATTAATAGCTGCTTGGATACATCCTCTTTTACGTTTGTTATATATTGGTGCATATGTTTTTAATATCCCTATTTTAAGAGGCTTAATTTGGGCTTCTGGCGTTTTTACTTCAATAGTTTTATATAAGGAGGGAATAACTCAGTTAATGTAAATTAACTAAATTAAAAAGTTTTCGAAATCTTCTAATTCATAGCTATTTATTAATTTCACTTTATTAGCTCTGGCTAATTTTTGTGCTGATTTTGTAAAACCAGATTTTGAAACTAGTACCGCATGAGTTCCTTTCCAATATAATTTCCCAGCTGAAATTTCTTGAACAGCCTTGTTCCCAATAATTTTTTTATGATCTTTACATTGAATACATATTCTTAAATTATCCATGGAGGCAATTAAATCGACTCCTTGATCCCCAGTGTTTGGCGTTTCTTTAACGTTCCAACCATTTCGTTTGAGAATTTCCATACAATAATTTTCAAATCTAATTCCTTTTTTATAATTTTCATTATTTTTGTTTAAGGAGTTATTTCCTATCATGTTTAAACAAGATTTTTCTATTTGACTTGCTATAAATATAAACCAGTCTTCATTCTCCAAATTTCTATTCGCTCCAATAATCTCATCATTAATAATGGGATTAATCTTGCGATAAGAGTTCCATTTTTCAAAAAAAGACTCTTGACCCAAAAATTCTTTTAAAATTACTTTTTCCCAAAAGTAAGGAATACCCTCTTTAAATCTTTTTGAACCATTATTGAGACTCTCCTTTATTGATATTTCGTCGAGAGGAGGATTCCCAATCCACTTTTTTAAGTCTTCATTTCCATAAGCATCTATCTCTTTTAATCTAATCCTTTCCTCTAATAGATTATATTTATTATCTTGAATAAGTTTATTTAATGTTTCTAAAAAATAATTTGCTTTTAAAGCATTGTTTAATTTGTATTTTCTTCTTTTTAAAAAATTATTTTTAACAATAACTATTACTATTAATATAATTAACGAAGCTACTATTATAAATATATTATTCATTTAATATTTATATTTACTATTTTAATCATTAAAAAGATTTTGTTTTTCTAATAACAAAATCGTTTTTTGTTATTAATGTTGAGTTCTTCACATCAAATCCATTTATCGCAGATATCTCCCCTTCAATCCCTTCTAGTGTTAATTGTTCAATAATACCCTTAATTACTTCATCTTCAACTAATTTCCTATCAATTCTTTCTGGCGTTATATCTGTTAGCCATTTTGAGGTCTTTTTTTTTACAACTTCTGTCGGATTAGTTATCTTTAAGTAAATGGCCATTTAACAAGACATATTTATCCACATTATAATCTAAACTTATTTAATCTTTATTTTTTTCATTACTTTCCCATTCAAAATATTGAAAAATAATTATTGCAAAGATTGAAAAGAAAACAATAAATAGACCCAACCAACCTATAAATTTGTTTTCAGTAAAAAGATTAGTGAGAGAGGAGTTTTCTTGATATCTTGATTCCATTTGATATTGATATGAATCTATATCTATTAAAAGATGCTTCATTAGCTAATTGAAATTAATTGCTTTTATTATTTTGTAAATTAAATAATAATAGAATTATTAGTTTAATTTAAGAAATGCCTTTGATATAAAATCAGGCCTTTTTCTAATAATAGAAAAATTATTTTTATCTACGAGAACTATATTAATATCAGCCACAGTAGTAACCTTTTTAGTCTCATTAATTAACTTTGAATGAATATTAATTCTTGGACTTTTACTTATGCTGAAAATACTTTCAATTAAAATTTCATCTCCAAGATATATAGGTTGAATATATTTTATTGATGCATTTACTAACGGCAGTTCAAAGCCATAGTTAGTAAGCTCAAAATAATTTATACCTGCTTTTGCAAGAGCATTAATTCTTCCTTCTTCAAGCCAATTAAAATATGTACCGTGCCACATAACTCCGGCATGATCTGAATGTTGAGGTAAGACTATCTTATTAATTTTCCAAACTTTTTTTTTCATTTAAAAATTCAAGGTAAGTATATTTGTATATTTATAATCAAATAATTTATTACTTATAAGTGATATTGCGCTTTCTTAATTAAAATAAAAAAAATATACAAAAGTTATATTTCTTAAGTTATGTTTAATCGAAAAAACAAAGAAAGAAAAATGAAAAAAATATTTCAGTGGAGGGATTATTTAAATTGGAATAAAATGACTGCAGATCAAAAAATCAATTTTAAAAGGGCGTGTTTTTTTCCTTTTTTAGTTTATATCGTTTATGTTTTTCTGTTGAGATTTTCAACAGCTATTCTTATTATTATTGGGTTTTATTATTTAGTTAGATTTAAAAATAGAAAAAAAATAAATAAATAATTTTAGTTAATTTCCTAAATAATATTTATTTAGAATTGTTTTCATATTATTAAATTTTTTTTCTTAACTTTGTTTAGATAGGAAAATAGTATTTAATTAGTTTCTAATTCATGAAAAGGATCATTTCATTTGTTTTCGTTTTAGTTTTTTCATTTTTTATAAGTATAAGTTATTGCTTGGCAGATGAAATTGGAAATGAATTAAATAATGATTTTTCTAAGAACTCAAAACCTTATAGTATTAAAAATAAAGATAAGGATAAAACTGATATTACTAAAGATTCTAATGAAGATATATTTGGTGATGAACAAGCCTTCCCATTTATAGCTGGTTTAGGGAAAAATGCTGCACATTAGTTCACAATACAACTCTCCTGCAAACTTATCAGTAGGTGTCAAATTTTGAAAGGTCTCAGAGTTTTAGAGCTTTCAGAAGCACTTAATGTCGACAGTTCAGATTTGTTAGCTGTTTGTGCAATTTTAAAATGTAAAGCTAGTTCAAGGTTAAGTATGCTCACTTTTGAAGAATGTAAATTAATTTCCGATTACTTTAAAAAAAATCGTTAGTTTTTTTTAATAAGTTCTGGTTAAATTTATCTATTCAATTTCTTTTATCATAGAAACAAGAGTCGAATGAATTTCATCTTCTGAAATTTCATTTTTAAAATTTATAATTACTGATTTACCATCATATTTAATTTTCATGAATTGACTTGAAATTTCCTCCAAATAAGCTTCCTTAAACTTTGATATCTTTCCATAATGTACAAGATATTTATGCACAGAATCAATATGATCTTTATTCATATGATTACAAACTCTTTTACTTGTATTTGAACTAATAATTTTCATTTAAATGAAGTCTCTTTCTCTAAATTAATAATTTTTGATCAGTATTTAAAGTTTCAATAGTTTTATTTATTAATTGTTTAACCTCATCTGCGTCGATTGCTCTTACTAAATTATTACGTAATTTTGTAGCTTGTGGAAAATTTTTACAAGTCCATGAAATATGTTTTCTTGCTATTAATAAACCATGGGTTCCTTTTTCTTTTATAAGTTCATCTAAATGTTCAATTATTAATAATAGTTTTTCTTCAATATTTGGTTCTTTAAACCCTATAAGTTCTTTAATTGCATAATCTATTTCTCCTAACTTCCAAGGAGAACCAAGAATGCCTCTCCCAACCATTAGACCGTCAGCATTTGTTTTTTTTAAGCAATTGAGTGCATCTTTAGGATTTTTAATATCACCGTTTGCAATTACTGGTATTTCTAAAAGTTCTTTAATTCTTCCAATCATGCCCCAATCGGCTGTTCCTGAAAAGCCTTCTTTTCTAGTTCTTCCATGTATTGTTATCATTGCTGCGCCAGAATCTTGCAGATTTAATAAAAATTCTTCTATATTTTCTTGTTTATTATCCCAACCTAGCCTTGTTTTTACAGTGACAGGGACTTTAACGGCATTTGAAACTCTTTTTACTAATTCTATAGCTAATAAACGATCTTTAATTAAGGCACTTCCACCTCCTTTCTTTGAAATTTTCTTAACTGGACATCCCATATTTATATCTATAAGAAATGCTCCTGAATCTTCCGCTAGTTTAGCTGCCTCTGAAACAGCATAGGGTCTGTTATCAAAAATTTGAACACCAATAGGTCCATGTTCTAATCCAAGTTGATCTATTTTTTGGATGCCATATCCTTTTTTTAAACTTGTAGCATTTATCATTTCAGTAAAAAGTAGGGAATCTGGAGCCCATTTTCTTACTAATTTTCTAAATATTTTATCTGTAACTCCTGCTAGCGGAGACAACATTACTTTACTTTTAATTATCTTAGTCACACCTTTTCCCTTTAATTTTATAATCGAAGACATTATCAATTCAGATTAATTGTATTAATTGTAATTTGATGAATAAAGATTTATTTACTTCAGTTTTTATTCTTAAAATTTTTATTAGATTTAATTCTTATTGTCTTAAATAGTTACTATTTTTGCTAACTTGTAAAAGGTTAAAAATTTTTATCTTATCTTTGCTACTTATATTATCAATCCTACTTCCAATATTTCTTTTTATCGCACCAAATAATGTTTATGCGACACAAAAAAGCCTTGATTTATCAAGTGCTCAGAGTTCAGTAGGTAAAAGATTTGCGAAGGTTTTTTGTGATGCAAAAAAGGAGGGATTAGATTCTGAATTTGCAAGTGAATATGCCTTAAATAATACATATTTAAAATTTGTAGCATTTCCAGATGATAATCAATATTTAGATGATCTTTGGGAATTTACTTCAAATAATATTATAGATAATTGCGGAGATAATATTAATATTAATGATTTGACTGAATTAGAAATCTTTTTTAAAGAAGAAGGTATTATTGCTTCAAATAGAGAACTTTATTTACCCACTTTTGAAAATAATTAGCCTTAATTTTTATGATGTACTAAAGTAAATCTAGAAGATAAATTATTGATGAAATTTTTAGGTTTAAATTCTCCTGAAATTTTTTTAATTTCAGTTATTGTGCTCTCGATTTTAGGCCCAAAAAGAATAGA
>QCMG01000007.1 GCA_003213955.1 Prochlorococcus sp. AG-418-M08 | reverse complement strand
ACTTGGCTAGATTTAAGTAAATTTGAAATTCAAGATCTTGATAGAGTTAATGGGGTTAATAATTCCTACTCAAATTTAAGATTATTTGGTTATTCCGAAAATGATGTCACAGTAACACTTTATAGGGATAGACATTCATGGTGTCCTTATTGTCAGAAAATATGGTTATGGCTTGAATTCAAGAGAATTCCTTACAGAATCAAAAAAATAAATATGTTTTGTTATGGCCAAAAAGAAAGCTGGTTTCTTAATAAAGTCAGCTCAGGCAAATTACCTGCCGTTGAATTTAAAGGACAAGTTATAACTGAAAGCGATAACATCATAGCTTTCCTAGAAAATGAGTTCGGCGCACTAGGATCTTTTATAACATCAAGTAACCTAAAAGAAGTACGAGAATTAGAAAGAGAAATTTTCAGATCTTGGTGTAATTGGCTTTGTCGAAAAAGTTTGAATTTTATTGATGACTCTTTTAGAAAAAAAAGATTTGAAGAATCTATCTCTAAATTTGATAAAACCTTGAGCAGATCAAAATCAGGTTTTATTGATCCATCAGTTTCTAATTCAGGGGAAATAGAGCCTGGTATAGGAGATATAATTTTTATTCCTTATATGGAAAGAATGAATGCATCTTTAATTTATTACAAAGGATTCAATTTAAGATCTAATTACCGATATATAGATAACTGGCTTACCCTTTTTGAAAGGGAAAGCACCTATAGAGGAACTCAGGGAGATTTTCATACTCACTCTCATGATTTACCCCCGCAAATGGGCGGATGTTATAAAGAAAACAATGAAAAGCAGCTCTTCTTCTCTAAGTTAATAGATACTGGAGAAGGTCTTGGTAATTTTGAACTGAATATAAATTATGATTCAAAATATTACAGTAAAATTGCCCTCAAAAGAGTAATAAAGCATAAAAAGAATTTAATTCAAGCGAACCGATACGATAAAGAATTCTTTGATGAATCATTAAGATCTGTCCTTACTCATATGATTACAGGTGAGGTTATAATCCCTGAAACTATTGGAAGGAAATCTTTAAGATATTTAAAAAATAGAATTTCGGTTCCAAGAGATATGCCAGTTATTTCTGCAAGATTATTTAGGCAATCTTTAAATAAAATAGAATCACTTTGTAAAAACAAAGAAGAAGATACGATACCCATACCCGTTAAGCATCGATATGATCAAGATCCCGCAAAATTTCTATTGAATTAAAAATTATAAATTTTTTCTAGAGTCTATTTGAAGTAAATCTTTTATTTTTTGTACTTGGCTAGCAACATTTGGGTCACTTGACAATTTTTTTTCAACTTGCTCAATAGCATACATAACTGTCGTGTGATCTTTACCCCCAAATTCATCTCCAATTTTTGGAAGACTTAGATCAGTGCCTTGTCTCATGAGATACATCCCAATTTGTCTTGCCTGACTAACTGGCTTTCTTCTGCTTGAACTAACTAATTCTTCAGCTGAAACCTCAAAAAAATCTGAGACTTTTTTTATTACCTGCTTTGGAGTTACAACTACTCCAACACTATTTGGATCAAGCATTGGAGCAATTGATTGAACTGTCATCGGCAATCCAGTTATTGATGCAAATGCTACTGCCCTAGTAAAAGCTCCCTCTAGTTCGCGAATATTTGAAGAGAATCTTCCTGCAATAAATTGAACTAAATCTCTTGGAAGATTCATTCTTTCTTGTTCAGCTTTCTTCTGCAGAATTGCCATTCTTGTTTCAATATCAGGAGGTTGAATATCTGCTATTAACCCCATTGAAAATCTAGAAATTAGCCTTTCTTGTAATTTAGGTATTTGACTAGGAGGCCTATCACTTGCAATGACAATTTGTTTACCTGCTTCATATAAAGCATTGAAAGTATTAAAAAACTCTTCTTGCGTATATTCCTTGCCCTCTAAGAATTGAATGTCATCAATTAATAGTAGATCTACTGATCTATATTTCATTTTGAAGGCATGCATTCCATCTTTTCTAATAGATTGAATTAAATCACTACTAAAAGTTTCAGTTGAAACATATAAAACTTTTGCTTCTGGATCAATTTCTACTCGATAATGTCCAATAGCTTGCATTAAGTGAGTCTTCCCAAGCCCAACCCCACCACAAATAAATAATGGGTTAAATTCTCTACCTGGAGATTCTGCGACTGCTAAAGCTGCCGCATGTGCCATTCTGCTATTGGGACCTACAACAAATCTTTTAAAAACATAACGATTATTTAAAGAATGAGATTTTTTTGATCTATTAATGAAATTATTACCCTGATTTGTAGAAAAAGATTTTGTCTGAGAATTAATACTTTGTTGACTTACAAAATCTGGAATATTTGAATTATTGTTGATATTGGATTCAGATTTAAAAATTACTTTTACATTATGTCCACAAATTTCTTCTGCAGCTTTTTCAATAGTTTCACTATAATTTTTTCTGAGCCAATCGCTTGTAAAGTTATTAGGTGTAATCAAAGTTAACAAGCCGTTTTTAAAGCAATTAAATTTAGCTGGCCTTATCCAAGTTTCAAAGGAAGGCTTACTTAAATTTTTTTGCAGTAATTGTTGAACTTCTGCCCAAATAGGATTGGTTGCTTGCACTAAATTTATTCAATAGATATTTAATCTAGTAGGGATTTATTAATTGGTCATTATCAAATCATAAGATCACGATAAATTTAAAATTTATTAACAATGGTCATCATAAATTTAAAAAAATAAAATCTTTTTATTAACTAAACCTTATAATACTTACAACTTATTAAAGTCTTTTTGGACAAAGCACTGCTCATTGTGATGGCTAAGTGGCATGCTTATGGTCGTTGTAAAACTAGATTATCAAAAGATATAGGGAAAATTTGCTCGGCAAATGTGCAAAGAAAAATGACAGCTCATACAGTTTCGGTTGCTAAATATATCGAAAAGAAGGGTTTAATTGATATTTCCTTAGCAATATCTGGTCTTGGATGCAAAAAGAGTAAAAGATGGTCTAATGAGCTTGGAATTAGCAACTTTAATTTACAAGGGAAAGGCTGTTTAGGAGAAAAGATGAGAAGGCAAATTCTAATACATAAAAAATTTTGCTTAACAAAATCAAGAAATATTATTTTTATAGGAACTGATCTTCCAGATTTTTGTCACATGGATTTGATAAATACCCTAGCTAAACTAAAAACAAATGATCTTATTCTAGGCCCATCAAATGATGGAGGATATTGGCTAATTGCTTTTTCAAAAAAATTATTAACTACTGATTTATATTTTCCTTTTATAAATATTAAATGGAGTAGCAAAGATGTACTAAAACAAACTATACAAAGCAAAACTTCATTGAACTTGAAACTTGACTTTCTTCAAAGAAAAATCGATATTGATACTTTGTTAGACATTGAAAAAAGAGAATAATTAAATTGCCTAAAATCTCAATTATTATTCCTACATATAATGAATCTCAACATTTACCATTACTTCTCTCAGATTTATCAATCTACAATGAAGGTATTGAAATTATCATTGTAGATTGTATTAGTAGAGATAAGACTAGGGATATTGCCAATATATACAAAACTAGTATTTTTTACTCAAAAAAAAAGAATAGAGGTTTGCAATTAAATATTGGTGCTAAAAAGGCTAAGGGAGAGTGGTTTATTTTTATACATGCAGATTCTAGACTTAGACAAGGCTGGTTAAAAAAAGTGAATTCAGTCATTAAGAACGATAAAAATTTTATTTATTTTTTTAAATTCAAAATTAACAATAAAAAAATTACTTATAGATTTCTTGAAATCGTTGTAAACCTCAGAAGTTTCATTTTCAAAGATCCATATGGAGATCAAGGACTTATAATTCACAAACAAACATATTTCAAAAATAAAGGTTATAGAAAAATTCCCTTAATGGAAGATTTAGATTTTATAAAAAGATTAAAGAATAATGTACAGCTAAAAATGTTAACTATTCCTATATATACAAGTAGTAGGAAGTGGGAAAAAAATAATATTATCTTACAAGCATTCAAAAATTGGAACTTCAGACAAAGATGGTTAAGAGGGGAATCAATACAATCTTTATATGATGAATACTATAAAAACTAAATTAATTTGCATACCAAAATGCACATTTTGAACCTTTTGGTTCCAAGACCCAACCTTGTCTTTTATAAAAAGAGACTACCTCTGCATCAGCGAATAAAGTAACCTTAGATATACCAATTTTTTTTAGTTCTCTTAAAATGTATTTCATCAATTCTTTACCTAAACCAAGTCCTTGGTAAACAGGATTAACTGCAACATCCCATATAGTTGCTTCAATAACCCCATCCCCAGTACATCTAGCAAAACCTACAAGTCTAGGGAATTTTTCATCATGGCGCCATAAACCTACTACTAAAATACTAAATTCTAAAGCTCTTTTTACTCTTCTGATTGGTCTCCTACTCCATCCCACAGTCTGTAGCAATTGATCTAATTCGATAAGATCAAACTCCTTATATTTACTACAAACAAAAATTTCGTCTTTATCTTTAAGTGTGAATTCATAAGAATTCAAACCATAATATCTAGCGAGCTCATCTTGTGAGAGAGTATTTGTTTTTTTAATTGATGAACCCTTGTTCCTAAAAATCATTAAAAGCTAGCAAATCCTTTTTCTTGGAGCTCAGATAGCTGGAAATATAAACCTTTTTTGCGCCTAAGCTCTCTATGATTTCCTTCTTCAATTAAAGCTCCTCCTTTTAAGACTAATATTTTATCAGATTTTTCGATAGTTGCTAATCTATGGGCTATTACTAATGCAGTTCTTTTATTCAAAATCCTATCAAGATCTTTTTGCAAAGTCGCTTCCGTAGATGGATCCATAAACGCAGTAGCTTCATCCATTATCAAAATAATTGGATTTCTTATTGCTACTCTTGCTACTGAAAGAAGTTGTCTTTCTCCGGAGGACAAATTACCCCCTCTCTCTCTAAGGTAAGTATTCAAACCATTAGGCAACTTTTTCAATAAAGTATCTAGACCTAATTCTTTACAAATTTTCTCTAAGTCTTGATTATTAATATTACTACTTAATTTTAAGTTATCTGCGACATCACCACTGAAAATAAAAGTATCTTGAAGCACTACACCAAGCATAGTTCTAAGTCTTGCAATTGGAATGTCTTTAATATTTACATCATCTATTAAAATCTGGCCTTCTTGAGGCTCATAAAGTCTACAAAGTAATCTTATTATGGTTGATTTACCAGATCCAGTTGGGCCTACAAAAGCTACGTTTTCTCCTGGATTAACTAAAAATGATAAATCTTTTATTACATGTTCACCTTCTTTATAGGAGAAATTTACATTACGAAATTCAATCTTACCTTTAAATTTATAATTCATGCTTAAAATCTCTCTTGGCTTTTGTCGAGAGGGGAAAGAGTCTTTGATCTCAATTTCTTCATCTAACAATTCATTAATTCTCTCTACAGCTGTAAGTCCTCCTTGAATCTGCGTAAATCTCTCAGCTAATTGTCTTAAAGGCTCGAATAGTCTTTGGGAGTAGAGAATAAAAGTTGTTAATGTTCCTAAACCAATATTTCCGGAAGTTACTAGATAACCTCCTACAGCTAATACCAACGATACTGCAGCAAGAGATATCCATTCTATAAAAGCAGATATACTACTATCGTAAAAGATGGTCCCATTAACTGCTTTCTGATATGCGCTTCCTGTATTAGAAAATTTCTTACTATTGAATAATTCTCTCCTAAACATTTGAACAACTTCTAATCCTTGAAGATTCTCTTGGAAGTCAGAGTTGAGTTGAGACAACTCCTCTCTTACTTGATAATTCGCTTTTCTGTATCGTTTTTGAAGCCAAACAATAAAATAGGAAACCGGAATTTGAGTTAGCAGAAGCAAAACTGCCAAACCTTTATCAATTGAAAGCATTGTTAATGAGATAACTATAAGACTTACAAAATCAGCAATAACTCCTACCGCCCCACTGCCAAAAACTTCGGCCAATGCATCTACATCATTGGTAAGTCTTGTAAGCAATTTCCCAACAGGCATTTTATCGTGATACTTAAGAGAAAGAGAAATAGAATGTTCGAAAAGTTCTCTTCTTATTCTTGCTGTCAATCTCTGTCCAACGGATTGAATATTATAAGATTGATATCCTTGCAGAACTAATCTAAATAAAACGGTTATAAACAAAGTAATAATAATTAAGTTTATAGATTGCCCAAAAAGGGTTTTGCTTAACCAAACATCTGTACTCTCATTTTTTAAGATTGTTATAGCCTGACCAACCAATAATGGTTGAACCGCTCCTGCGAAAGAAACAGGTAATAAAATTAATAAAATAAGATAAATTGTTTTTTTATCTTTAGTTAAATATCTTCCTAACTTTTTAATTCTATTTAAATCATTGAAAAACATTTATTTTAAATATGCTATGTACCTTTGAATGATTCTATTGATAAAATAACATCTCGGAGGGGATTGCTATCCAATCTTATAGAGAGAGGGTTAGCAATTAACCTTGCGGTTGAATAAAAAAGATCGTCAATTTTACTTAAACCGTTTTCTTTAAGAGTCTTACCTGTTGCGACCAAATCAACTATGGCCTCAGCCATTCCCGTGATTGGGCCAAGTTCAACTGAACCCGTTAAATGAACAATCTCAACTGGTATATTTAAATTATCAAAATAGGCTCTTGCCGTTTTTGTAAATTTACTTGCCACCTTGCAATTAGCAGGAAGATCAGTAGGTTTTGCATAAATACTATTATTTTTTACTGCAAGAGACATATGGCATCCCCCAAACTCTAAATCAAGTAACTTAGCTACTTTCAATTCAGATTCCTGGAGAACGTCATATCCTACTATTCCTAAATCAGCTTGTCCGTAACTTACATAAACTGGGACGTCTCCATTTCTTACCAATAAAGCTTTTGCTCGCTTACATTTTGATTCAATAGTTAGTGATCTATTGTTATCTTGCAATGCATCAGAGAAATTCAATCCTGCTTTTTTAAAAATTGAAATTGAATCTTCTAACAGAGCTCCTTTAGGTAAAGCTATAGTAATCATAGATCAACTTTTAATAATTTCTTAATTCTAAGGTAATGATGGGATTTAATAAAGAGCAAAACATAATTGGGATTAGGGTTTTAAATGATAATGTTATTTGGCTATGGAAAAATAAAAAATCAGCAGTTGTAATTGATCCTGCCCTTTCTCAACCAGTAATAGAATACTTAAAAGTCAATAATCTTAATTTAGAAGCTATTTTACAGACTCATCATCACTCAGATCATATTGGAGGGACTAGAGAACTTATAAAAGAATGGCCAAATGCAAAAGTAATAGCCTCAGAGAAAGAAAAAGATCGTATACCTTTTCAAAATTTATCTGTTAAAGATAATGACAAATTACAATTATTAAATGAAGAAGTTCAAGTAATCGAAGTGATAGGACACACAAGATCTCATATTGCTTTTTACTGTAATAAAAAAGTTCCTTTCCTTTTTATTGGTGATACATTATTTTCAGCTGGCTGTGGGAGAGTCTTTGAAGGCACTTATAAACAAATGTATAAATCTATTATAAGAATAAGAGATTTACCAAAAAATACTCTTATATACTGCGCTCATGAATATACGAAGTCCAATCTTTTGTGGGCATTAGATCTTGAACCAGAAAACCAAAATTTAAAAAAGAAACTAAATGAAGTTGAAAAAAAACTTTCTCTAAATGAATTGACAATTCCTTTTTTACTTGATGAAGAAATGAAAATAAATCTTTTTTTAAGAGCACAAAATTTAGAAGAATTTACTTTTTTAAGAGCAAACAAAGATTCATGGGTTTAAATTTAAATAAATAACTTTCTTCAAATGTCCCCAAAAAAAGTAATTAAGACATCTAATGCCCCAGACCCAGTTGGTCCTTATAACCAAGCTATAAAAGCTGGAAATTATATTTATTGTTCTGGTCAAATTGCTATTGATCCAGTTTCAAATAAAATAAATTGCCTAGGTAATATCGAGAAGGAAACTACTCAAGTTTTAAAAAATCTTCTAGCTGTTCTTGATGCTGGAGGAGCAAAAGCAGAGGATGTTATTAAAACAACTATTTATTTAACTGATTTAAAAAATTTTCAAACTGTTAATAAAATATATGATGAATTCTTTAAGGTAAAAAATCCCCCAGCAAGAGCATGTGTTGAAGTTTCTTCTTTACCTAAAGGCGTTTTGATTGAAATAGATTGCGTAGCATATTTAGATTAATTTCTAATTATTTAGAAATTTTAAATAAGAGCCAATTGTGTCCCGTATTTGTTTTAGATTACTAATTAACTATTCTTCTATGATCTATGACAGCAGCAAAGCTAAATATAGACGAACTAGAAGCAGGTTACCCTTTATTTTGTAAAGCTCTAAGGTTATTAATTTTAAGAGGTAATTCAGTTAAAGATATAGAAAAGACAGTATGTTGGGGGCATCTCGAAACTTTAAATAGATGCCTTCCTGGAAGATATAAAGCTCCTACATATTTAATGGCTTTAATCAAGAGAGATATTGCTAAGCCCAATAATTATTGAAAGGATTAATCTTCTAAATAAAATTTATCTATATCCTTTGAAAAGTCTTTTACCTTATTAGATATATTTTTACTATCTAAAAATATTGAAAGACTAACAAAATTCTTACCAAAACTAATGTTTGGATAGATATCCTTTTTTTTGCATAATTTCTCAATTTTCCCCATAAAGTTACTTATTTTTGAGTATTCTTCAAATTCAAATCTTTTTTCAATCCTTAAAGGTGATTCTCTTTTGTTCCACATTAAATTCTTTAGTCAGGATTAATTACACTATACATTCAACAAAGTTTATCAATAAAATTTTCAATCTGAAGTATTTAATCATTCTCCCAGTAATCAATAATTCCCCCTATGGTTAAATCGGTTTGAACTTCTGGATTAGGGCAAGCAAATCTAGCGGCAGAGCCACTGGCAGTAAAAACCCAGTTACCTTCTCTAGCACCAACTGGATCCACAGCGACTAATTTCTTTCCCTTATTATTTTCCAAAATTCTTAAATTCATATGACCTAATCCAGCAACTCTTTGAGTACATACCATCCTTCCTAATACCTTCATTATTTCCACAATTTCTATCCTCCTAGTTTTTTGAATTATCAGGATCCCAATGATCTATTATTCCAACAATAGTTAAATCGCTTGGATAAGATTTGCTTCCCGCAGCTTCTCTAGCAGCAGAACTGCCAACACAAATAACCCAATCTCCTGGCTTGCAGCCAACAGCATCTACAGCAACCTTACTTGAAGACCCATCTAATACTACTTGTAGATGTTTATGTTCAAAACCTGGAATTCTATTAGTAGATACAAGTGGTTTTACAACCTTGCAAATTAACATAACTAGTGAGCCTCCTCTGTTTTTTTATCTAAAGACATTCCAATAATATGGGCGGAATGAATTTTGTCCCTATCTCTAATAGTAGAGCAAGTATGTAATAAACCTTGATCAACTAAATTTTTATATCTAATTGATATCGCATTATTGACTCTTTCACAATCTTTAATTGCTCTCTCTTTTGCACCAGGTACTTTGCCAGAGTAATCAAATCTTATAACTACTGGAATAGGTAGATCTTGAGAAACATTTAATCCAGTAAAAATCTTGACTCCTACATCTAAATCTGGCGCCCCCTCTTCAACGGTATCTAAATGAGAAAAATAAGTTAAATTTCTGAGATGTACTTCTTTAAAACCTATCCCAACTCCAATAAACCTCTCTGCATGACCAATATCTTCATAAGAACCATTATGAAATTTTTTCACATAATCTATTTGAGAAATATTATTAACTATTAATTTATAGATAAATTTTTCGATTCCATGGAGTTTTTCATTTGAAGATTGCTTAGAAATTATCTGACAAATTTCTCTCTCTGCATCCTCTTTTGAAAAGTTTATTGTTGAATTATAAATTTCTAAAGTAGAAATAGTTTTTTCTAAATCAATATTGCCATCGCGAGTTGATAAATGTATTTTTAATGAATCAGTATCTGTATCAAGTCCAATTAACATTAAATCTACGGAAGCTCCGCAGCAAAAGCTATTCTCTACAGCTTCTTTGAAAGCATATAGTCTATTTCTGCCTTCTCCTGCAGCTAACTCTTCATTACTCCCATGAGCTGCGCATCCCTGATGCAAAGGATCTACAGAACTAAAATGATAAGTAACAACTTTTAAATACCTGGTATCTTTATGAGCTTCATTGGGGATATTCTCTCTATGTCTTTTATGTTCAGTTTTTACCCATCTATTTACTGTATTTTCAATATCAAAAAGTGCCCCCGCATGTGATCTTCTTCTAACTGAACTGAAAGGTATTCTCATAACATATGCTACTGAATGAGCTAATCGCCCATCTGAACAAGGAGTTATATCAAGTAAATGTATTCCACAATCTAAAAGAAATTTTTCAAATTCTTCCGCACTTGTACTTCCAGCAGCACCATCAAGAGGATCATTGTTAAAAAAATTGTCACTAAGTTTCTCATGTTGCTTGAAAGCACACCATGCATATAAAGCTCTCATATCAAGAGGTTTAACCCAAGATTTATCTAATATATGTAGGGGTAAATCTATTCCCAAATTTTTTCTTGATATTGCCTGAGCTGTATTTATAAAATCTTCATGATGTTGTATTCGAGCAATTTCCTTAAGAGTTGGAACAATTTCATCAAAATCACTTTTTATTTCGCTTTCATACCTAAATAGATTCTCATTTTGTAGATTATTAGTTAATTTATGAAACTTTCCAGAATTTCGTAAACTATTTGATTCTTTAGTTTGTATGTGGATATTTTCCGTAAAAGTTTTCATTGGAGCTGTTGGCCCCAATGTGAAGTTCTTGGCTTTAGCCAGTCCTCTTAAAGGCATTATTTAATTAACCTCTTGCACCACCTGAAAAGGTAACAAGTTGTCCTTCTCGAGTATTACCACTAGATCCAGTTATAAGAAAATCAGGTTCTTTCATCTCATCATTTCTTTTTATATCCATGACTGGCATAGCACTCGTCATACCAGGTCTTGTAGGATTTCTCTTTCTTGCTGAAGCTCCTTCAGTACCTGTTACCCTATCTCCTCTATCCCAATCATCGCCTGTTATCTTCAACCCAGCAGATTGCCCTTCACCAGTAATTCTGGATTGTGCTCTCTCTTTTGAAGAATCAAAATCCTTTGAATCTTTTTTCGGCGTAAGGAGGTTATTTTTATTTTTATCAAATCTAAATTGTTCCGTTCCTGTTACTTTATCAACAGCCATATCAAACGGTCCAGTAATTTTTGAACCATTCTCATACTCGTTACCTGTTACACCTTCTCTTTTTTTATCAGAATAATTATCTCTTGAAGGTGAATCTACAGAAAACTCTTTCCATGAATTTGAACTTTTTCTCTCACTATTAGCGTAATTTTTTTCAGATGAATGATTGGAACAATTATTACCTAATTGATCCCCACCTACATAAGGAGTTCCTGTTGGATTAAGACAAGCGCCTTTGGCAGCCCCAGTCATATTGCCCCCGATACCAGGCTGTAATCCAGTAAGACGTGCATTTGAGCTGCTTCCTAAGTAGACTTTGTCTTTTCCTTTGATTTCATTTAATAGTTCGGTATTACAATTTTCCTCAACTTGATCTAATCCTGCATATGGAGTTCCAGTTACATTTTTACAAGTTCCTGGTTCATCTCCAGTAACTTGACTTGATCTTCCTGTAAGGGTCCCACTAATCTCATTAGCATTATTTGAGAGACTAATTCCTACTTTCCTCGCTTCAGCTTTTGGTTTAGATTTGCAGAATGACTCATATTGTTGAGAACCAATATATTCATCACCAGTAACATTTTTGCAACTTCCTGGTTCATTACCAGTGACAAATTCTGATCTACCTACACCAGTTCCGGTTAATGCATTGCCATTTAATGTATTATAATTTCCCACTTTCTCATGAGATCTGCCTTTAGGGTTCGGTTCTGTACCAAGGTATTGATCTCCAGTCAATTGATGACCAGATCCTGACTCGTCTCCAGTTACAAGGGAAGATCGACCAGGTAAAGACCCAGAAACTTTTAATCCATCAATTGTGTTGCTATGTTTAACCTTTGAGGGATTTTTTGGAACTTCCCCGCAGTATTCCTTTGACTGATTTGCAGAAGAATATTCTGTACCAGTAACATTTTTGCAAGTTCCTGGTTCATCTCCAGTAACTTTCTCAGACCTACCAACCTCATTACCTGTGACTTTATTTCCTGATGATGTTGAAGTAACAGAAGATCTAACTGGTTGTCTATATTCAGGTTGACTTTGGCAAAATTGATTAAGAACCTCAGTTCCCAAATATTGTGTACCAGTAACACCTCTACATGTACTTGCTTCATTACCTGTAGTTTTTAATGATCTATTAGCCTGGGTCCCTGTTACTGTTTGTCCAGAATTAGTCTCACTTTCACCAACTTTCCAACCTGCATCAGCAATATTCATTTTTGATCCATTTTTATTTGGTCCACATGGCCTACATTTACCATTTCCCTTTTTAGAGGTGGCTCCAGTTTTACTTCTAAGTTCTCTTACCCTTTGAGATATTTCTCTGCTAGAAAGATCTGGATCTCCTCTTCTAGCCAATGAAGCTGCACTATTATTTTGCTTAGAAGCTGATTTTCCATGTTTAGATTGTGCTTCTCTTCTTGCCATAACAATATCTCTACTTGTATTAGTGATAGGTTTTCTTTTTTGAGTTACCCTTCTTTTGATTTTTGTCTTTGCAACTTTGGTTTCAGAATTATTTGAATTTTTTAACCCAAGATTTTTATCGGCAGTTGATTTTACTTCGCTTACTTGGATTTTTCTTTTAATTTCAGTACGAGTTCTATCTGTTGAACTTACAGCTGATTTGCCGTGAGTAGACATTGCTTTTCTTCTTTCAATGACAAGCTCTTTACTGGATAAATTTGTAGAAGAGAATTTTTTATTAACTTGAGTTTTTGGAATATGTTTTTTTGGAGTACTTGTAATATTAAGGTTATTTGAAGATTTCATTCCAGAATCTTGTATATCCTGAGATGATCGAACTCTATCTTTAGTAGTTGAAGAATAAGCAGCAGCTTTTTTCCCGCTATCACTCATCGCTTTCCTTCTATCTAATGCAATTTCTCTACTAGTTTTCGTTGACATAATCTTCAATTGTGAAACTCTTTAAAAAACTTTTTTAAAAGACTTTCTCCAAAAAATTAAGATCTTATGGAGAAAGTTTTTTACTACGATAGGTAGCTTTAACGACCTTGGAAAACTACAAAAGCTGTTCCTTGACTTTGAGTGTAAGCATCGTATCCGATGATTCTTACATGATGATCAGGGTATGCTCTATGACACGCCTCTAATTCGCTCACGATCAAGTTAAGATCTTTTTCCCCAAAGAATGGGAGTTTCCAATAAGACCAATAAGTTTGCATACTTCCACTTGGATGAACATGCTCAATGACAGGACTCCATCCTTGAGCAATTATGTACGCAATTTGATCGTATATTTCCTCCTGGGTCATCGGTGGTAAGAAACCGAATGTTTCCAGGGTTGCAACTGTTTGATAGTCGCCGACTGTGCTCTGGAAAGGCATAATTAATCTAAATGTGAATGAAATTTCTCGTAAGTAAACGAGATTTGTTTAAGTTTGAGGAGAAAAAGAATCTCCTCAATTTCGAAACCTGAGTTAACCTTGAACGTCAAGCTTGTCGACAGTATCAAACTCAAACTTGATTTCCTTCCAAGTTTCTAGAGCAATAGCTAATTCAGGACTATGCTTAGCAGCTTCCATAAGAATGTCTCTACTCTCTTTTTCGATTTCGCGACCAGCATTACGGGCTTTTACACAAGCTTCTAAAGCAACTCTGTTAGCTGCAGCTCCAGCAGCTGAACCCCATGGGTGACCATGTGTTCCTCCACCGAACTGAAGACAAGAATCATCTCCAAAAATCGCTAAAAGTGCAGGCATATGCCATACGTGAATACCACCTGATGCGACAGCAAATACTCCTGGCATTGAACCCCAATCTTGATCAAAGAAATTACCTCTAGATCTATCTTCGGGAACAAATGACTCTCTTAAGTTATCAATGTAGCCAAGAGTTGTTTGACGATCACCTTCTAGTTTTCCAACAACAGTTCCAGTATGTAATTGATCTCCTCCGGAGAGTCTCAAACATTTTGCTAGAACTCTGAAATGAATACCATGTTTTGGATGTCTATCAATAACAGCATGCATAGCTCTGTGAATATGTAGAAGCATGCCATTTTTACGACACCAGTTTGCTAATCCAGTATTTGCAGTAAAACCACCAGTTATATAATCATGCATGATGATTGGCATATCTAGCTCTTTTGCAAATTCAGCTCGTTCGTAGAGTTCTTCAGGTGTGTTAGCAGTACAGTTTAAGTAGTGACCTTTAACTTCTCCAGTTTCTTGCTGAGCAAGCTTAACTGCCTCTGCGACAAACTCAAATCTTTCTCTCCAACGCTGGAATGGTTGAGAATTAATATTCTCGTCATCCTTAGTTAAATCAAGACCGCCTCTAAGACACTCATATACAACTCGACCATAGTTTTTACCAGATAATCCTAATTTAGGTTTAATGGTACAACCGAGAAGAGGTCTGCCGTATTTGTTTAAACGATCTCTCTCAACTACGATTCCATTTGGTGGACCACCACAAGTTTTAATGAAAGCAATTGGGAATCTAATATCTTCTAGACGTAAATGTCTTAAAGCTTTAAATCCAAAAACATTTCCTACTAGTGATGTTAATACGTTTGTGATAGAACCTTCTTCAAAAAGATCTAAAGGATATGCAATAAAAGCATAAAAAGCTTCAGGATCTCCAGGAACGTCTTCTATTCGATAACAACGTCCCTTATAAAATTCAAGGTCTGTGAGAAGCTCGGACCAAACTGTTGACCAAGTTCCTGTTGAGGATTCAGCCGCAACAGCTGCTGCAACTTCTTCTCTGGGGACACCTTCTTGACCTGTACATTTAAAACAGGCTAATAAGTCAGTGTCTAGGGGGACATATTCAGGAGTCCAGTAGGTATCTCTGTACTCCTTTACCCCAGCGTCATACTTCTTACTCATAACGATAAATTTAGGTCTGTGTAGGGAAAATAATTATTTTGCAAAAAAATCAAAGATTTTTGCGCTAGCTAATTAGTCCTTTTGACCCAGAAAATCACCGTTTCCAAGAGCAGGTTCTACTTCTCTATGAGGACGAGCAATGATGTGAGCAGCAACAAGACCGTCACCAACTCTCTCACAAGCATCAGCTCCAGCTCTTACTGCTGCGTTGACAGCACCAGTTTCGCCCCTTACTAAAACTGTGACATAACCGCCACCTACGAATTCACGACCAATAAGACGAACTTCTGCTGCCTTGGTCATTGCGTCTGCTGCTTCGATTGCAGGTACAAGTCCGCGTGTCTCGATCATGCCGAGAGCGATACCCATTGTTTCTGTAGCCATTGCCTACTAATTACTAAATGTGGAATGTTCAATTGGAAGAATGGTCCATAAGGTACTTATAAGTCAAGCGTTTTACCATAAAAACTCTATTAATGTTTTTTGTAGCATTGATAAGTTAAACTTATCACCCTTGCTACTATTGATATGTCAATACTTATGAGAATTAGTTAGAGCATCAAAACATACTGTTGTGTTAATAAAAAATTTACATTATGTTATTTCCGTACGAGACAGGCCCTGTCTACTCAGGTGTGGAATGTTCAACCTTTCCTGTCTCCGTATCAAGTTTTAAAGTAAGATAATATTTCAGTTTTTTTTTATTTTATTTTGAACATTCCTGTTCTTACAATTGCTAGCGGAAATCCAAAAAAGATATCTGAAATATCGGATATGTTAGATGTCTTATCTTTAAAGGTTAAAAAGCAGCCAGAATATTTGAAAGTAGAAGAGACAGGTAAAACCTATTTTGAGAATGCGTTTCTAAAAGCAAGAGCAGCATCTTTAGAAACTAAAACTTGGGCATTAGCAGATGATTCAGGATTAGAGGTGGATTTTTTAGATGGGAGACCGGGTATTTATTCTGCTAGATATGCAAAGACTAATATTGAGAAACTTAAAAAGTTAATCAAGGAGCTAAGTGATACGCCTTATAGAAGTGCAAAATTTATTAGTTGCATGGTTTTATGTGATCCGGAAGGTAACCTTGTAAAAGATTCAACTGGTATCTGCTGGGGAGAAATCCTTAGAGAACCAGAATATCCAAATGGAGAATTTGAATCTATTTTTTGGGTTAAAGAAGCCAATTGCGTTTATGGAAAACTCAATCAATCACAATTAAGTAAATTAGGTAGTAGAGGCAAAGCTGCTAAGAATATTGCTCCTTTTTTAAAAAAAGAAATTGGTTTGTAATTAAAATATTTTTTAATAATTTGATATTTGTTCAATTGCTCTAATTGCAGCTGCAGCTGCTTCTTCTACGTCTCCTTCTTTCCCTGCGAGAGTTAACCTACCAAAAGCTCCAACTGCTTTTACATCTACAACAGTTATATTGGAAGCCTTTTCTGCTTCATTTGCAGCTTTTAATACATAACCAGCTGGTTCTGTTTCAAGAATAAACATACTCATACCAGATTGAATCATAGATCCACTTCTATTTTGCCTATTTATCAAGACTGCATGATCGGGTGTTATTGCACGGATAACTTCGGTCCAACTTGTCGATGGTTTTGTTCTTTTTCTTACCTCACTTCCTATTGCATCTAAGACAACATCGCCAGAATGCAAAACAGTACTTTGATCTTTATGATAAAGAGCTAAAGAGCCAAATGCTCTTTCAACAATCATTTGTCCCAATCTAACGTTACTTGCCTTTAAAGCAATGTCGGTAACTCTGTGTACAGCCATTCCTGGAGAGACTTCCATCCATAAACATGAATCACCAGGTATGGGTAAAAAGCCTCTACTTACGGTACCCATGTAAGCTGCCAATTGAGGTTGTAGAGAATCTAAAAAAACATAAGTTCTTAGTTCAATTTGTTCCACTTGACTTGCTTGTCTGGATACTAATGATTTTTCTGAGTCAGTCGTAATAAAACAGCTAGCTCCACTGGGTTGAGATTGCACCTCAGATCCAGTAACGAGAGAACTACCCTTTTTTCGTTCTCCCCTATTTAAGCTAGAAGTTGGTTCCATTCTCGAGACTATAACGGATAAAGGTTCTCTTTTTCTATTAAATTAACTTGCAAGCTTCGTACAAAACGATAACTTCAAAGAAAAGATAATAAATTTTATGGGAAATTCTCAAAAAAAAGGACCAGATTCTTCTCGTACAGAAAATGAATTAAGCCCTGATCAGACTCTTGGATTAGTAAGCCTAAGTTTAATGCAAAGATTATCTCAAAAAGATCCATCTTTCAGTTGGTTAGTTGATGATAAGTCAGATAAAGTAAATCTTAAAAACCTTAGAGATAGACTAGAGTTAACTGAATTAGCACTTAATACCGGAGCTCCTTTAACCACCTCTGAAATAACAACATTAATTGGTGCAAAGCCTGGTAAATCAAAGCTTGAAAGAGGTGGCTTATTAGCGACAAAAATTGCTAGAAATGTATGGAAGTTATCAAAAGCAAGTCAGGGAAATTCCTTTTACAGAAATTAAAAAATAAATTAAGAAAATTAATCTTATTAATTCTCATTTAAGTTTTTAAACATTCATATAAGTTTTCTAAATGTGTACATTTTGTAAGAGAACTTATTAATTACTTTCTTTAATCCAAAAGTTTATGCAAGCTTGAAAGATAAGCTCTAAATATTTTTAATGAGTAAAGTAGAACTTAATAAAGAAGCAGGACCAAGAGAAGTCTTTTGTGGTCTAACTTCAATAGTTTGGTTACACCGAAGAATGCCAGATGCATTTTTTCTTGTTGTTGGATCAAGAACATGCGCACATTTAATCCAAAGTGCCGCGGGGGTGATGATTTTTGCTGAGCCAAGATTTGGGACGGCTATTCTTGAAGAGAAAGATCTTGCTGGTCTTGCCGATGCCCACGAAGAACTCGATAGAGTAGTAGATGACCTTATTTCTAGAAGACCTGAAATAAAGACTCTTTTCCTGGTTGGTTCTTGCCCTAGCGAAGTTATTAAGCTTGATCTTTCAACTGTTGCTGAGAAATTAAACAAACGATTTTTAGGTCAAGTAAGGTTTGTGAATTATTCAGGAAGTGGAATCGAAACCACATTTACACAAGGAGAAGATGGCGCATTAAAAGCTCTGATTCCTTTAATGGAATCTTCAGATGATGAGAAATTATTATTAGTTGGGACATTAGCTAATAATGTAGAAGATAGATTCAAGAAGATTTTCAATAATATTGGGATAATTAATGTTGAAAGTTTTCCTCCTAGGCAATCAACTGAATTACCAAAGATTGGCAAGAACACAAAGGTTTTATTAACTCAACCATACTTAAGTGATACTGTAAGAGACCTTAAGCATCGTGGTTGTGAGATAATTCATGCTCCATTTCCACTCGGCGTGGAGGGCAGCACAAAATGGTTTTTAGCTGCTGCAGATGCTTTTAAAATTAATGAACTAAAAGTTCACGAGGTAATTGCTCCTTTAGCCAATAGAGCTAGACAGGCAATAGAAAAACATACTGAAATATTAAGAGGGAAAAAATTATTCCTCTTACCTGAATCACAACTTGAAATTTCATTGGCAAGATTTCTACATAACGAATGTGAAATGGACCTTATTGAGGTAGGCACTCCTTACTTAAATAAGGACTTAATGGAAGAGGAGCTTAATTTATTACCGGAAAATACGAAAATAGTTGAAGGCCAGCATGTAGAAAAACAACTTGATCGAGTAAGGTCTTCTAATCCTGACTTAGTTGTTTGCGGAATGGGTTTAGCGAATCCACTTGAAGCAGAAGGGATTAATACTAAGTGGTCCATTGAAATGGTATTTAGTCCAATACATGGAATCGATCAAGCGGCAGACTTAGCTGGGCTATTCTCAAAACCTTTAAAAAGGAATCAAATACTTACATCTAAAACCTTATTAGCACCTCATTAAATCATAAATTATGGAATTAACTCTCTGGACATATGAAGGGCCCCCTCACGTTGGAGCAATGAGGGTCGCATCATCAATGAAAGATATTCATTATGTTCTCCATGCTCCTCAAGGAGATACTTACGCAGATCTTCTTTTTACCATGATTGAGAGAAGAGGTCAAAGACCTCCTGTAACATATACAACATTTCAGGCTAGAGATTTAGGTGGAGATACAGCAGAATTAGTTAAAAAGAATATCAGTGAGGCAGTAGAAAGATTTAAACCAAAAACGCTTCTAGTAGGTGAAAGTTGTACTGCTGAACTAATACAGGATCAACCAGGTGCTCTTGCTAAGGGAATGGGTATTAATATTCCAATAGTTAACCTTGAATTACCTGCTTATAGCAAAAAAGAAAACTGGGGTGCTTCAGAAACGTTTTATCAACTAATTAGAACCCTTTTAAAGGATAAGGTAAATGCAATTGAAAAGATTAATCCTCAAAGATGGAAGTCATTAGGCCGAAGACCTAAAGTAAATATACTGGGTCCTACATTATTAGGATTTAGATGTAGAGATGATGTTATCGAGATTCAGCGTATACTTTCAGAGCAAGGCATAGATACTAATGTTGTTGCACCGCTGGGGTCCGGCCCAGATGATATTAAAAGATTAACTGATGCTGATATGAATGTTTGTCTATATAAGGAGATTGCAGAGACTTCTTGTGAATGGCTTAAGCGTAATTGCGGAATGGAATATACCACTACTATTCCAATTGGTATAGAAAATACAATTAATTTTATTAATGAAGTTCATGAAAAACTTGACCTTTCTTTAACAAATAAAGAGGAACTAGCGCACAAGTCAAAACTTCCATGGTATTCAAAGTCAGTAGACTCAAATTATTTGACTGGGAAAAGAGTTTTTATCTTTGGTGATGGCACTCATGCAATTGCAGCGGCTCAAATTGCTAAAGATGAATTAGGTTTTGAAGTTGTGGGTCTAGGAACTTACAGTAGAGAAATGGCTCGGCAAGTAAGAGCAGCTGCTAAGGATCTAAATTTAGAAGCACTAATTACTAATAGCTACCTAGAGGTTGAAGATGCCATGAAAAAAGCATCACCTGAATTGGTTTTAGGAACTCAAATGGAAAGACATAGTGCTAAAAGACTTGGCATCCCATGCTCAGTAATAAGTACACCAATGCATGTTCAAGATGTCCCTGCTAGATACAGTCCTCAAATGGGATGGGAAGGAGCTAACGTAATTTTTGACGACTGGGTTCATCCTCTAATGATGGGCCTTGAAGAGCATCTTATAGATATGTTCAAGCATGACTTTGAATTTGTTGACGGTCATCAAAGTCATCTAGGTCATACTGCTACAAGAAGTCTTGAACATAAAGAAACTGAGCAAAAGGAAAACAATATTAATTCAAACAAAAAAACTGGCGTTATTTGGACAGAATCTGGGAGAGCAGAACTTACAAAAGTTCCATTTTTTGTGAGAGGGAAAGTAAAATCAAATACTGAGAAATATGCCCTTTCAAAAGGTCTTCCCGAAATTAGTGATGAGACTCTTTACGATGCAAAAGCTTTTTTTGGTTAACTCTTACAAACTAAATATTATTTAAGCATGAGTATATTCACTTATAATATAAATAATAGGCTTAAAATATCTAGTAATTAACATATATTTTGTATCTTTAATATTAATAAATAACTATTTGTTGAGAAATATATTCCATGAAGCATATACCTGCAAGAATATAAGTATTAACGTGTTAATTTTAGCTTTAAATGACAAGTACAATAAATAAACCTCTTGATGGAGAAGGCAGTGTTCAAGTTAAGCAAGATCCAAAATTAAACATTGAAGAAGGAGCATTGGTAATAGCTGTTTATGGTAAAGGCGGTATTGGTAAGTCAACAACATCTTCAAACCTTTCTGCAGCATTCTCAAAATTAGGTAAGAAAGTTTTACAAATAGGTTGTGATCCAAAACATGACAGTACTTTTACTCTTACTCACAAAATGGTTCCAACTGTTATTGATATTCTTGAGGAGGTAGATTTTCATAGCGAGGAATTAAGACCAACCGACTTTATGTTTGAGGGTTTTAATGGAGTAATGTGCGTCGAGAGTGGTGGCCCACCAGCTGGTACGGGTTGCGGGGGATATGTAACAGGACAGACAGTAAAGCTTTTAAAGGAGCATCATTTACTAGAAGATACAGATGTAGTTATTTTTGATGTTTTAGGTGATGTTGTCTGCGGAGGTTTTGCAGCTCCATTACAACATGCAAATTACTGTCTAATAGTTACTGCTAATGACTTTGATTCAATATTTGCGATGAATAGAATTGTTTCTGCAATTAAAGCTAAAGCAAAGAATTATAAAGTTAGACTAGGCGGAGTAGTAGCTAATAGATCGAAAGATACTGATCAAATTGATAAGTTTAATAATAAAACTGGTTTAAGAACCATGGCGCACTTTAAAGATGTAGATGCGATTAGAAGATCAAGGCTTAAGAAATGTACTATTTTTGAAATGGAACCAACTGAAGATGTGATTGAAGTACAAAATGAATATTTATCTCTTGCTAAAAATATGTTAGAGAATGTAGAACCACTCGAGGGTAATCCACTTAAAGATAGAGAAATTTTTGATTTGTTGGGATTTGATTAACTTTGCTAGTCTAACCCAACTAATTTCCTAGTTAATTCATAAGTTTGTCCTGATATTTCTGAATCGATAATTCTTTTGGACAATTTCTGAGAAAAGGCTTTTCTACCAAACTTTTGACGATTTCCCCAACTCCAATGAATGGCTGGTTTAGCATATTCTTTAAAACTTGCTACTTGAGCTACTCTTTCTCCAGCTAATCTTTGAGATACATATCCTTTCGTGATGAATTTTTGAAAGATTGGGAATAAAAATCTAAACAGCCAGGGTGTATCTCTAAAAAGCTTCGTATCGGCAACACATCCAGGGTACAAAGAATTAATAATTATTCTTTCTTTAGAATATCTTTTTGATAATTCTTGTACTGTTACCATATTGCAAAGTTTACTATCTTTGTAAGCTTTTCCAGGTTTAAATTTTTTTCCATTAGCCATACTAATTGGAGATAAAAATCCATTTTTAAAGCCAGATAAATTCCCTAGATCAGCTGGGGCAGGTATAGGAATTCTTCCACCTAATTCGGAATAATTTGCCGTAACAGTTCCTAATACTGTTATTCTTGGCTTGAATTTAGTAGTCTTACCATTTAAATCAATTTCTCTCTCAGAGGACAAGATATTCTTTAGAAGAATGTTTATTAAAAGGAAATGACCAAAATGATTAACCGCCATAGTATTTTCAAATCCTTGTGGGGACCTTTCAGGCTTCCGTAATCTTGGTTTATAAACTGCTGCATTACAAATTATAGAATTTATTGGATTATTAAATTTTTTTAATATTTCATCACAACCACTCCTTACATCATCCAAATCAGATAAATCAATTTCTATAAAATGAATATTTTCCATTTCGGAATCCGTTAAATATTGATCAGCTGCCTCTACTGCCCTTTTATTTGATCGATTAACTGCTATGACCTCCCAGCCATATCTCAACAAGGGTTTTAAGGTATTTAATCCTACTCCTGAGGTTGTTCCTGTTATAAGAACTAAACCTTTAATTTTCTTTACCACTAGCTATAAAAATTAATAAAAAACTGGATAATAAAATGAATGCTTAGTCATAATTATCAACGCCATATTACTCTGATTATGTCTTTAGAAATCATTTGATCTTGATCCTTCATAAATCTTTGCTTGCCCTCAAAAGAAATTAAATCGTCAAATCTCTGACTTAGATTATCAAACCTTGATTTTTCATGTAAATAAGAATTTTTAATTTCTCTCAACCTAGTTAATCTAAATTTTGAAGTATATCCAATTTTTACTAAACTTACTATTGCCAAAAGAGTAAAACAAACTTTAAAACCTAGAAAAACAGTACTTACAAAATTTTCTTTTTCTTCAGAGTTTAATTTTAAAGCAGAGACTAAAGATGTTTTTTCTTTAGTTGTTATGTTATGTAAATATTTAGGCACATTTTTTTTGATATTTTTAAAGACTAAAATTTAGAGTCTTATTTTATTAATAACACAATCTTTTTTGGAATCAAAAAATTAGTTCTCTATACTCTACCTAAACTTATGCCAAGCCTTAAAGCCAATACACCTGCATGCATTACTACAATGAGACTTAGTGCGATTAGATTGATTGTTTGAGTTGGCTCCATAATAAATAAATTTATTTTCTATATTCTCTACCCAAAAGTGAAAAATTGATACACTATTACAAAATGATGTTACGTAATTAAATCAAAAAAATTTTGAGAACAGATAATCACGCCTTAATTATTTCCACATTAAGATTATCTGGGACTGAACAAATGGCTTTAGATTTATATTTTTTAAATAAGACTATTTCTGAAGTTGAAATTCTTTTTACATTAAGATTTTATCATTGGGAAGGAGATTGGATTTCACTTGGTTATCATCAAAAATCAATTCCACCTCATTGGGAAAAACTAGTTGAGGATCGTTATATTAAAATAGTGAGAAGGCCCTCAGGAGGAGGGGCCGTACTTCATTCCGGAGGAATAACATATGCTTTAACATTCAAAAAGTCCTCTTATAAGAGCTTCAGTTATGAGCTCGTAAATAATTGGTTAATCGAAAGTTTTGATCAATTAGGTTTAAATTTAGAAAGAGGTAATTTGAGAAAATCAATAATAAAAGAAAACTGTTTTGGAACATCCTATGCATCAGATTTAGTTGATCAATATGGTTTTAAAAGGATAGGAAGCGCTCAATACAGAAAAAAAGGAGCATTTCTTCAGCATGGTGAAATTCAACTAAATCCTCCAAAAGAGTTATGGATCAAGTTGTTTGGAGAAGAACCTCCAAAAAAGATTAATTTAAATCTTACTAATGAGGAAATAATTAAATATTTGATGAATTCATTTTTAAAAACTAAATCAAATTTAAAAATTGAGAATATCAGCTATAAAAAAGATGATATTCAAAAATTGTTATGATTAAAATTCATTCAATATCTCCTTTCTTTTTCATTAATTTAATAATTCTTGGCAAGTCAATTCCCAAAGGGTACTGATTTCTATTATTAAATTTACTTATAAGATTAGAGGGTAAATTTAGGCCTAATTTATTAAATAAAAAATAACCAATTTTATTTCTGTCGACAATTCCTAAAGGTATCTCAGCAGAATTGAGTACTAATAAGAGGCCTTCATTTGTATTCTCTATTTGTTCTATAGCTCTCCATAACTTAGTAGCACTTTTTACACTAGTAAAATTATTAATTGGTTTCTTAAATTCCCCAACAAGAGTTCTGTCCCATTTTTTTACTGAAACAGCTTTAAGGATCTTCTCCTCAATAAAACCTTCCCATCTTCCATTGTTAGTCAAAAATAAATATTTATCTTGATTATCTTTTTTATTTCTAACGACATTATTTAAATCTATCAAAGTCGAATTGAATTCGATTTTTCTTAATGGCTTTAATTTAAGATCGGAAACTTTACTTAATCTAAGAATATTCTCAATTTTAAAAAATTGATTTTCAGATTTCGATGAATTAATTCCAAATAAGCCTAAAAAAGATAGTAATAAACCATAGTAAAAATTCAAACTAAATAAAAATATAATCCCAAATAAAAAAACTAAAATCGATAATACTAGAGTTAATTTATTTAAAAAATTTCTTCCTTTATTTTTACTCCCTGAAAAATACCAAATAATACTCTTTAACAAATCACCTCCATCTAAGGAGCCTATCGGTATTAAGTTTAGAAAGGCCAGGAACAGATTTAATAAGGCTACTCTGTTAACTATATTTAAAATTATTTGTTCGTTAAATCCATTTAGATATGATATCAAAAGCAGTACTAAGCCTGTAGAGAAACATAATAGAGGCCTTACAATAGCAATTTTTATATTACCTAAAGCTGTTTGACACTCTTTATCTACTTGTAAAACTGCTCCTAAGAAATAAAAAGTAATTTTTTTTATTTTTACTCCTTGATTTATTGAAACAAAAGTATGGAAGATCTCATGGAATATAATCGTGCTTAATAAGAAAAAAGAAGTTAAGAAACCAATTAACCAAGCTTCCTTCATGTTGTAAAGTTGTCCAGAGACTAAATTAACTTGATTAGAGATACTCCAAGAGATTAAAAAAAGTACTATGAACCAATAAGGATGAATGTTAAAGGGAATTCCCCATATTTTGAAAATTTGCAAACTTTTCAAAAATAATCTCCGTTATATTTACAAATATTATTCATTCTACCTCTAGGATAAAGATATGGTTATGAGTAAAACTTTAATTAAAATCTGTGGGATAACGTCTATTGAACAAGCTGTTCAAATAGCAAATTTAGGGCCTAATGCGATAGGTATCATTTCTGTTGATGAATCACCGAGATATATTTCACCAGAAAAGAAGAAAGCAATCTTCAGCACTTTAAAAGATTTATATCCAAATATTGAGAGAGTTTCAGTTGTAAAAAACACACCTATTGATTCAATTATTCAAAATTTTTTGGGAGAACCAAACGAGACCATAATTCAACTTCATGGAGATGAAGATATTGATTACTGTAAAGAATTAAAACAGAAAATTCCAAATATTGGAATATGGAAAGCCTTTAGAATAAAAGATAAAAAAGATCTTAATAAAATAAAAATCTATGAAAATTTTATAGATGCAATACTCTTGGATTCATGGAACAAAGAAACATATGGAGGTTCAGGGAAGAAAATAGATCAAAAATATTTAGAAGATTTGAGTTTTAGCAAACCTTGGTGGCTCGCTGGAGGTGTTTCTAAAGAATGGATAGAGGAAATAGCTAAAAAAATCAAACCATGTGGTGTGGATATTTCTAGTGGGGTTGAAATTTCTCCTGGAATAAAAGATATTGATAAAATTGATTTAGTTATAAAAGAAGTAAAAAAATATTAGATTTAGTAATTATTATTAGAAGATTGTTGTTTAACTAGTTCAAAAAATTCTTGCTTGAGACTAATATCATGCCTAAAATCACCCCTTACTACTGAATTTATCATGCTAGTGTTTGGCTCTTTAACACCTCTCCATTTCATACAATAATGCTGAGCTTTTACTATTATACCCAGCCCTTTAGGTTCGCATAATTTCTCTATTTCATCTGCAAGAATCATTACAGCTTCTTCTTGAATATGTGGTCTAGAGAAAACCCAATCTGCCACTCTGGCAAATTTTGAAAGTCCAATCACTTTGCTACCTGGTTTAATTCCTATCCAACATTCTCCTAAGATTGGTACTAAATGATGAGAACAGGCAGACCTCACTGTTATTGGTCCAACAGTATATATTTCATCAAGATTCTTATCATTTGGGAAGCTAGTAACTTTTGGCTGTTCATAATATCTACCTTTAAAAACTTCGTTAAGGTACATTTTTGATACTCTTTCTGCGGTCTCTTTAGTATTGTGATCATTATCAACATCAATAACTAAAGATTTGAGTAGATCTTCGATTCTAGATGCAACCTCTTTTTCTAGAATTTCTAACTCCCCTGGATTTATAAAATCAGCAATATTATCATTTGCACTAAATCTTGTACCTTTACTCTTAATACGATCTCTTATTATTTCAGAGATTAATTTACTAGTAATTTGTTCATCAAAATCTCTTATATTATCGTTGGGTAATGTAGAAGTCATAAAATACCGATCAAAAAAATGATATGCAAACTTAATTACTTTATCTATCTTGGTCTAATTTGCCTATACACTATATCACATTCTTATGTTTATTCGAGTTCTTTTAGATCTAAAAAAATTAGTTTATCAATATTGCAACTTTATAAAATAAGATCAAAAAGCTCCTCCAGAAGGCATTAGAGTTAAATCTTCTATAATTTGTGAATCTGGTTGTTCAGCGATATAAAGAATTGTATTTGAGACCTTAGTTGAAGAAAGCATAGATGATCTATCAAAATCTGTTTTAATTGATTCTGAGTCCCAAAGGGGGGTATTAACTGAACCTAAAGTAATTGTACAAGCCCTAATCGAATTAGATCTTTCTTCCTCTCTTAGACATTTAGTAAACATTGCAAGAGCAGATTTAGATACACAATAAGCACCCCACTGAGGGAAAGCACTATAAGAGGCATGACTACTAACATTAATAATCAAGCCACCATTTTTTCTCATTTTGGGAACGATTAAACTACATATTTGGAAAACACTTGTTAAGTTGATTTGCATTATTTCTCTCCATTTTTTAAGGCTAATATCTACTAGATTCCCATTAAATGCGATACCCGCATTATTTATTAAAACGGAAGGGCATCCATATTTGTTTATTGCTTCTTTTACAGAATTCTCAATATTATGTTCATCAGATAGATCACACTTTACAAGTTTAATTGTTGACTGAGTATTTGATAGCTCATCTCTTAATGTCTCCATCATATCTAAATCTCTCGAAAGTAAAATCAAATCCCAACCAGCATTTGCAAAAGTGATCGCTGTAGATCTACCAATTCCTTTAGTAGCTCCTGTAATAAATGCTAATTTCAATTTACTCTGTTGTTTGTGGTATTTCTTCTTGAATTTCTTCAATACTATTAGATTCAATAAATTTCCCCAAAACCCTGAATTTTTCATATCTTTTTTCTAATAGTTCCTCTTTACTCAATTCCAATAATTGATTGAGATGTTTCTCTATTGAAGCTTTTAAAGTATTACCAGCCTCTATAGGTGCCCAGTTATTCCCACCTGCAGGTTCTAATAAAACCTCATCAATTACACCTAAATCAAGAAGATCTTTGCCAGTTATTTTTAATGCTGTTGCAGCTTCTGAAGCCTTTGCAGCATCTCTCCAAAGAATTGATGCGCAAGCCTCTGGACTTGCAACAGTATAAACACTATGTTCAAACATCAATAATCTATCAGCCACCCCAATCCCAAGAGCACCTCCAGAACCTCCTTCACCAATAATTGTGGCAATAATTGGAACTTCAAAGCCGAACATTTCTCTTAAATTTCTTGCTATTGCCTCTCCTTGACCTTGTTCTTCGGCAGAGAGGCCCGCATATGCTCCTGGAGTATCAATAAAAGAAAGGATTGGTAATGAGAATCTATTAGCATGCTGCATTAACCTTAAAGCCTTTCTATAACCCCCAGGTTTTGCCATTCCAAAGTTTCTCACTACATTTTCTTTCGTATCTCTACCTTTCTGATGACCTAACAAAAGGACAGATTTATTATTTATTGAACCTATGCCACCAATTAGTGCCATATCGTCTCCCCCGTTTCTATCACCATGTAATTCAATCCAATCATCACAAAACATTTGAATAAAATCCAAAGTACTTGGTCTTTGAGGGTGTCTTGCTACTTGAATTTTTTGGGCAGGTGTAAGGGATCTAAAAATTTCCTCTCTTCTTCTTGTAGCTAGTGTTTCTAATTGTATTAACTGTTGACTAACATCTACTTCTGAATCTCTAGCTAATTCTCTAATCTGTTCTATTTGCTTCTCAAGCTCTACAAGAGGTTTTTCAAAATCTAGAAGATAACGTCTTGCCATGATTAAACAGCTAGTACTTTTGGTTGCTTATCAAGACCAATAGCGGAGAATCCATGCTTTATAGAAGCTGCACCAATGAACTCCATTTTATCGAGCGAAATATTGTTTCTTCCCCAACTAAAATTTGTATGACATTTTTCAAATTCTAAGATCATGGCTTCTGCAAAACATGCAAACATTTCTCTTTGAGGATTTTGCATTTCCGCTAGTTCCATCATATTCCAACCAATATCATTGAAGAATTTTACTATACCTCCTTTTAGGACATGTATATCATTACCTTGGAATTTTTCGTCTAAATTCTTTGGATATCCACCATCAATCATCAAACATGGTTTTTTAAGATTATTTGTATCGATTTCCATAGTTTTTGGCATACTTGCAACCCATACAACAATATCTGCTTCAGGTAAAGCTTCATCTAAATTTCTGATAGTTCCTCCATCTAATTCTTTTTGTAAAGAAGCCAAAGGTTCTGGTTGCCTGGCAACCAGAAGAAGTTCCCTAATACCTGTTTTATTAATTAACCATCTACAAACAGCGCTTCCTATATCTCCTGTAGCTCCTACTACCGCAACAGTTGCACTTTTAAGATCAATACCTATCTTTGGTGCATTCATTTCTAATTGCCTACAAATAACCCATGCAGTATGAGTATTACCAGTTGTGAATCTTTCCCATTCTAATGAAGTATTTCTAATTTGCTTATGTTGAAGGAGGTTAAAATTCTCGAATATTATAGAGGTGAACCCACCTAAAGCAGTTATATTGATACCTTTTTTTTGAGCTAATTCCATAGCATTCAAAACTTTTCTTCTTGCAGTTTTAAATCTTGAAAGCATTTCAGGAACGAAACATGAATCAATATAAGCACCCTCAATTGATATACCTGTAGCACTTTGAACCTCTACATTTTCGACTAGTTGAGGAGGGGCTGTGCACCAAACATCTAAATCACCATCTGCAATATGATCAAAGCCCAATATTGAAGCCTTTCTTTTAGCATCTTCAAAACTAGTTGAATGACCGATTAGCCCAAACATTGATTAATTTATTAATGGAATCTATATATAGATATGAACAATAGCACAGAGCTTTGAACTAAATTGATAAAAATTATTATTGAATCGGTTAAATAAATTTATAAATAAATCAAACGATTGCTGCCATTGCCATTCTTGCAATTTCTCTATTATCCAAACCTATTTCAAGTAGTGTATCTTGATAAGCGATCATGAATTCTTCCATTAATTCTTCTTTGTCCATAGCTAATACTGAAGCATCTTCAGCAACTTGATCTAACATTTTCTTAATCAATGGAAGATTAACCTTATTCGCTTCCATTAGCTCTGATTTGCAAGCGGCTAAATTTTCTTTTAGCCATTCTTGACCATAATTTAAATGTAGATATTCATCTTTAACAACACCCTGAGTAATTTTTTTCGCGAAAGGATCAGCAACTCTTATATAAACATGGTAAGCAGAGATAGCAAAAGCTTCAATCAAGATTGCCTGTATTAATAAGCATGTAGTTGTCTTGCCATCCTTTAACGCAACTTGAAAATTGCCATGTAATTTAGAAAAGAATTCCTTAGCAAAAATCATATCTGCTTGAACTCCAAGGTTTCTTCCACATGCTGTAAAACCTCTTTTATGTTTGAGCTCCATTTTTGCTAGTTTGGTTAATTCCTCTAACTCGTTAGGTATAAGTGTTGCTAGAGAAATGTAATTATCATGAGCTTCTTGTTCACCTTCTATAACAATTGCATTAATTCTGCTATAGGCATCCTTGTAAGATTCGGTAGTGAAGTCAGGTAAATCTATAGAATTTTCATCAATAGCATTTTCTATACTAGAGTTTTTATTAGATTCGAGTGTTTGCATGTCAGTAATCTTTAGCTCATTATGCCTAAGTTTTACATAATTATAGTGAGTTTATTCAAATATGATGAAAATAGTTTCAATTGTTAAACCATATTTTTAATTAAGAGGTCTTTATTATTTTTTAATTAGGCCAGTCTGATTGCATAAGATTCAGAATTAATTTGTACCAATGATCGACTAATAAACTTTTTAAACTTTTGCCAAGCTCTACAGTTGAACCTTTGCTATCTCCTATAACTCCCGACTCACTTAGATCTTCTGTTAACCAAGCTATTGGAGCATTTCCTTCCAAGCTCCAACCCTCCGGAATTTGATTTTGAATTCCTTCAGAAGGTCTTTCATCGCCAACAAGTTCAGATTTTAAAGCCATCATCAAACTTGTTTCAGCTAAAGAGGCATGTAATCCATTATCGATCTCTTTTTTTGTTAACAAATCACTTAATCCATCAACACCACTCCATAAAAAACATGGAAAAACTGAAAGATTTGGAGCAATAGATCTTAATTCTCTGGCAGCTGTACTTAGTAAGGAAATTTGACCTCCATGAGCATTAATCAATATCAATCTTTTAAACCCCATATCAGCTAATTGAACTCCAACTTCCTTAATCATTAAGGTTATTAGTTTTGAAGAAAGGGAAATAGTCCCATCAAATCCCTTATGTTCTGGAGAAAAACCAAAATATTGAGTTGGAAGTTTTTTTATAGGTTTATCAGAAGGGATCAACTTTAAAACTTCGCAAATGATCTCATCAACAAAAATACTATCTGTAGCTAAAGGTAGATGGGGGCCATGTTGTTCTACCGCTCCAAATGGCCAAATTATTGTAGATCTTATCTCTTTTGAAATATTTTTCACCTCTGGCCATGATAAATATTCGAATTCAGTTGGTATTGATTTAAAGTTCATTATTTTTAATTGTGAGTTCTAAGATTTAGAATATGTTAATAATAAATTACTTTAATTTTACCTATGAAGGGAGTAAGTGATAAGAACGCCCAAAATGATAAAGAAATTAAGGGCAAAAAAAATGATATGAAGAAACCTATTCAGGTTCTTCATATAAGTAAAAAAGATACCACTATTACTAAGAAAGAAATTATAGATGATAATCAAAGTCTCCCAAAAGAGAAAAACGAAGAGATAAAATCCATAGAGCATCAAAGTATTGAAGCTCCTATAAAAGAAGAAAAAGAAAATTATTCCACAAACATTAAGTTTGAAAATCAAAGTTATCAAAATCTAGCAAAACCTTTAAATCCTCAAGATGAAGATAAAGATTTTGTATTGGAGAGGAAAGTAGATGAATTTGATTTTGATGAAAGTGCTTTTTTAGAAGCCTTAAATGAAAATGAACCGATTGGAGCAACGGGAGAAACAATTAAGGGGAAAGTAATAGCCTTAGAAAGCGATGGATTATATATAGATATTGGTGGTAAAGCACCAGGTTTTATGCCCAAAAAAGAATCAAGTTTAGGAGTGATTACTAATTTCAAAGAAAAATTCCCAATAGGTCTTGAAATGGAAGTTTTAGTTATTAAGGAACAAAATGCAGATGGCATGGTTACCGTTAGTGCCAGAGCATTAATTCTTAGACAAAGTTGGGAAAAAGTTTCTAGCTCCGCAAAAAATGGAGAATTAATTAAAGTCACAATTAACGGATTTAATAGAGGTGGACTTACTTGCGATGTTGATGGATTAAGAGGATTTATCCCAAGATCTCAACTTGAAGATGGCCAAGATTATCAATCTTTAGTAAGCAAAACTTTAAAAGTTGCATTTTTAGAAGTCAATCCAGAGTCACGTAAACTTGTTTTATCAGAAAAAAAAGCACTCTTAGTTTCTATTTTTGCAGATTTAAAATTAGGACAATTAATCGAGGGCGAAATTTTAGCAATAAAACCATATGGCTTTTTTGTTGATTTAGGAGGAGCAAGTGGCCTTCTTCATCAATCTTCCATAACAAATGGATCAATTCGTGATTTAAGAGAAATCTTTGCCGAGGGTGAGCGTGTCAAGGCTCTTATTACAGAAATTGATCTAGAGAGAGGAAGAATTGGTTTGAACACAGCATTGTTAGAAAACTCTCCAGGAGAATTAATTGTTGATAAAGAAAAAGTTATGATTGAAGCATCTGAAAGAGCCCTTAAAACTAAAGCTCTTTTCGATAAAAAAGATTTAAAAAATGACTCTCAATAAAAACATTGCTTCAGATCAAAACTTAAAAATATCAGATTGGGAATTGGACTTTTATTCCAGACCAATTATTGAAAAAAATGGTAAAAAAAGATGGGAATTAATTATTTCATCTACAAAAAATTTCAAAACAGAGGATATATTTCTTTGGAATAAAATTTGTCCAGCAAGCGAAGTAAATTCCATATGGCTTACAAAAGCTTTAAGTGAAGCTCTAAATGATGCAGAAAAAAAAGGTTGGGCAAAGCCATCAAAAATTAGATTTTGGAGGGCATCAATGAAATCAATAATTAAGAAATCAATTGAGAAGCTGGGTATTGAGGCTCTTGTTAGTAGAAGAACTTATGAATTATTTGATAGAATAGAATTTCTCGAACGAGAGATTTATCCTCTTGAGAATGGTTATGTTAGAGGAGTTTTAGCTCCAACATTTACATCTAAAATTGAGAATGATGCCACACCTTTACCTGAAGCTGTAAGGGGTGATGCTTTGACAATCTCTGAAATATCCATAGAGGAATTAAAATCTGCTCAAAATTGGCCTATTGAATTTGGAGATATTTTTCCGATTCATCAATCCTTAAAGAATGGAAACCTAGTGCCTGGCCTTAGACTTTTTAGTAAACACAGATCACTAGCTCTCGCAGCTTGGTTTAGTAGTTTAGAACCAGTAAAGCTACAAATTGAGAAAAACCAACTCATACTTGAAGCCTCGGGAGATAATAAATGGTTAGTAACAGATTTATCTGAAAAAGATGCTAAAAAGTTAAATGAAAAATTTATTGAAACTAAAAATGATTCTTTTGGTTATCAGTTTATTTCCATACAGTCAACTCCTTTTACTGAAGAATTCTCAGGATTCTGGATTTTAAGAGATGTAGAATTAATTTCATAAGCAAATTCTATGACAAGTTACCAAAAGGATTTTCAAGAAAATAAGTTACTTATAAATGACAAATATTTTAAATATTATTTATCACCTATCCTTGTTAAAAATAATTTTAAACATGGTTTTTTTACAAAAACAAGTTCTGAAATTAAATTATCGCTTTTATCAAAACACCTTAATAAAAATTATAGTGATTGTGTTTTAAATCAAATTCATAGTAATAAAATAGTTTTCGGATCAGAGACTTATTTGAATAAAAGAAACGAGGCTGATGGCTTGGTTAATGATAAACATAACCAAAATTTATGGATTTACACAGCAGACTGTATGCCAATATTGTTTGCTGACAAAAAAAAAAGATGCGTTGCCGCTATACATTGCGGGAGAAAGGGTTTAGAAATTAAAATAATAAAGAATCTTATCAATATCTTTTATAAGAAAGGGTCTTCAAGGGAGGATCTACTTGTTGCAATAGGACCATCAATATCGAAAAAAAATTATCTAATAGATAATAAAAATCTACAAAATTTTTATAAACAAATTGCTCATAAAGAAATAATCCCCAGTTTAAAAGATGAAAGGATAATTTTAAAATTCAAAACTGAGAATCAAATCCCACTAAATCTAAAAAAATATGCTCATATTCAACTTTTAAATGAAAACATACCCAATGCAAATATTGATATCTCTAATTTATGTACATATGAATCAAATTATGACTTTTATTCTTGGAGAAGATCTAAGACACTTTCAAGACAATGGAGTTTTATAAGTTCATAGTAGATTGTTAATTACTACAAGTTTCTTTAGTTAAGTCTTTTGCATTTAATAATTCTGACATTTCCTTACTTTCACTCTTATTAAAAACCCTAGCAACTAATGTATTATCTTGAAAACCCATGGGTTTTATTTTCACTTTACTTCCTCTGGGAAATTCTCTCTTAAGTAGACTGATAGCTATTTCTTCATCCTCTACATTATTAATATCTACACAAAACAACTTAATTGAAAGGTCTCTATTTTGATCTCCAACTAGAATGCTATTAAAATTGTTTATCTGAAGTATTTCAGCTGAATAAGTTCTAATTGGATTCGCAAAAATTAGAAAAAGAATAATTAATGATGATATAAATTTTTTCAATTTTTTAGTTAATTAATTTGTTGATTTTATTATTAATTTTAAATTTACGATAGTAAATAAAATTAGTTTTCAGTATTAACGTAACCAACCATTTGAGCATTGCTCTTTCCAGGAGGAACCATTGGATAGCAATTTTCTCCTCTCCTTACTCGAACATTAATTAAAGCTGGACCATCAAAATCTAAAGCAGACTTAAACTCATTTAGTAATTGTTTTCTCTCTGAAATTAAGACCCCTTTTACTCCGAAGGATTCAGCGAGTTTAACGAAATCTGGTTCTCCACAACTCATATCAGAGGAAGAGTATCTTTCATCATAGAAACTTTCTTGCCATTGTCTTACCATCCCTTGCCAGCGATTATTTATAATCACTAATTTAATTTTTAAACCATATTGAGATAGAGTACCCAATTCTTGTATATTCATCAAAACACTTGCATCTCCTGCTATGCATATAACTTCCTCATTGGGCAAAGCAGTCTTAACTCCCATAGCAGCTGGTAATCCAAACCCCATAGTTCCTAAACCAGCACTACTAATCCATCTTCTTGGAGCATTTCTTAGATACTGAGCAGCCCACATTTGATGTTGACCTACATCTGTTGTTATGAAGGCTTCTGGAGAATAATCCCTAATTTTTAAAAGAACTTCTTGAGGGTATATTTCTCCTTCTTCAGGAGGAATGAATAAAGGGTGCTTATTCTTCCAAAAATTAATTTTTTCTAACCAATTCTTAGTATTATCGGATTTTTTATTTATTAAAAATTTTTCATTAATTTTTGATAATGCCCCAGTTACATCAGAAACAATTGCAACATCAACGCGTCTATTTTTATTAACTTCTGCAGGGTCAATATCAATATGAATAACTTTTGCAAGTGGAGCGAATGTATCTAATTTCCCAGTAACCCTATCATCAAATCTAGCTCCTACAGCAATCAAAAGATCACATTCTGTTACTGCAAAGTTTGCATATGCAGTTCCATGCATCCCCAACATCCCAACTGATAAATAATCCCTTTCATCAAACGCCCCCTTCCCCATCAAAGTAGTTGTGACTGGAATTTGATAATTCTTAGCTAAGGTTTCTACTTCCTTATGAGCACCTGAAGATATAGCACCACCTCCAACGTATAAAAGAGGTTTTGAAGATTGTTTAATCAATTCAATCGCTTGGTTGATATCAGATTCGTTAATTTTCCCATTCCTTTTAAAACCTTTAGGAATAATCTCCCCAGGTAAAACTCTTTCATAATTAAAAAATTCTTGACCGACATCTTTTGGTATATCAATTAAAACTGGACCAGGCCTTCCTGAAGATGCAATAAAAAAAGCTTCTGAAACTACCTTTGCAATATCAGCAGGATCTCTTATAACCCATGAATGTTTAACTATAGGGAGTGTTATCCCAAAGATGTCAGTCTCCTGAAAAGCATCTGTCCCTATAGCTGGTCTTGGCACCTGGCCAGTGACAACTACCAACGGGACTGAATCCATTTGAGCTGTTGCGATTCCTGTTACCAAATTCGTAGCTCCTGGACCTGAAGTTCCAAAACAAACTCCAACCTTGCCAGTTGCTCTTGCATATCCATCAGCAGCATGTGACCCTCCTTGCTCATGTCTAACCATGTAGTGTTTTAACCATCCATCGCTTTCTGCTTTATGTACTGAATCATAAATAGGAAGTATGGCACCACCTGGGTATCCGAATATGACATTTACACCATGAATTTTTAGTGAATCCATAAGTGCTTCAGCACCTGTAATCCATATGGGATATTTTTTTTCTGAATCACCTTTTGATAAAGGTGTCGAAGTAAGAGTCACTAAAGGAACTAGATCTATATAAATATTAAACTTAATATAATAATTTTGCCCATTTTAGAAACGTAATGTAAGAGATTTACTCGAATCTGAACAGATCTCTATTAAATTATTAATTATTCTTATTAATAAGAATTAATCTATAAAATCCCTAATTTATGAAGCGGTCCAGAACCTGATATGAGTTCAATAAAAAGTATTAGGAAAACAATCATTGCAACTCTTCCATTCCAAACTTCTGAACTATTATTCCAACCCCATTGCCATTTTTCCTGAGGATAAAGTTTAACTTTCTCTGGCAACTCAGAAGCTTTTTCTATATTAACGATTGGTCCTTCAAGACTAGAAATAACTAGATCACTTAGACCTTCAATAAAAGTAGGGTGCGTATTTAAAGCTTTTACTCTTCTGAAATTGACAATACCTGCTTTCTCAGCAATTTCTTTATATTCAATATCAATTTCCTGTAAAGTTTCAATATGCTCTCCTACGAAACTTATAGGGACTACTATTAGGTCTTTTACTTTGGCTTTTCCCAAATTTGTTATCACTTCTTCTGTATAGGGTTTTAACCATTCAACTGGTCCTACTCTGCTTTGATAAGACAAAGTATATGGATTACTATGACCTAAATATTTTTCAAGTTCATCGATAATTAGTAATGAACAGTCTTCAATTTGCTCTTTATATGGGTCCCCTGCTTCCTCTACATAACTTTTTGGAACTCCATGAGCAGTAAAAAAGATATGCGCACTAAGAGGAGATTCGCAAAGTGAAATTTGCTCTGAAATTAGCTCAACCATAGATTTCAAATAACCTGATTGACTAAACCAGCTTCTTACGCATCTCATTGGTATTTTTTTAAAATCGGAATCAGAGTCTCTTAATTTTTTTAATTCTCTAAAGCTAGAACCACTCGTACTTATGGAAAAATGTGGGTAAAGAGGTAATACCACAATTTGTTCTACTCCATCTGCTTTCATATCAGCTATTGCTGATTCTGTGAAAGGATGCCAATATCTCATAGCTATATAAGTTGTAACATTAAAACCTTTATCTCTTAATTTGCTTTGCAATTCTCTAGCTTGTTGCTCAGTAATTCTTCTGATAGGAGATCCTCCACCTATAGAAAGATAAGCCTGTTGGGATGTTGTACTTCTTAGTGTACTTATTAACCATGCTAAGGGTTTCTGAAGTGCTGGGAATGGGATTCTAATTATTTCAGGGTCAGAAAATAAATTATATAAAAATGGGCCCACGTCATTAATGCGTTCAGGACCCCCAAGATTCATTAATAAGACGCCTATTTTTTCCATTTAAAAAATATGGAGATTGAAAATAAACATTAAAAACGTCATGATAAAAACAATTATATAAGTTAATGAACTTAATTCAGGAAATTAATAATATCAATGATAAATTTGCTACTCAAGGTAGCAAACTGAAAATTGAAAAAAGGGGCGAGAAATTAAATATTAGAGGTTCACTGCCTTCAAAAAAAAATGAATATGATTTTACAGTTCAAAGAATATCCCTTGGGCTTAAGGCAGATTTTAATGGGTTAGAAGAAGCAAAGAAAAAATTACAATTGATATCTTTGCAATTAGAGTTAAATCAATTTAATTGGGTTAATTGGGTAAAAATTCCTGAGAAGAAGGAAATTAAAGATGAATTTAAATTATTAATCAAACTTGAAGAGTTTGAGAAATTTTTTTTTAGGGAAAATAAAAACGAATATTTGACAAGTACTAGAAAAACAACTTGGAAAAGCTCTTATAGACCATACCTCAAGAGAATGATTTCCATCCATAGTGAGGCAAATAATAAAGATTTAGATAATATTTTTATAGCAACATTAAAAACATATAAAGAAGGTAGTAGAAGCAGAAAACAATGTGCAACCTCCCTTAATGTTTTGGCAAAATTTTTAGAACATAAACTTCCAGAAGATTGGAAATTAATGGCTAAAGGATATGGTTTAAATAAAGCAAGTTTTAGAGATCTTCCTACAGATGAGGTTATTGAAGAACTTTGGGATAAAATACCAAACAAATCATGGCAATATGTTTTTGGGCTTATGGCTACATATGGCTTGAGGAATCATGAAGTATTTTTTTGTGATTTGAGCTCATTAAGCAATTATGGGGATAAGATTATTAGAGTTTTGCCCACCACGAAAACAGGCGAACATCAGGTCTGGCCTTTCCATCCAAAATGGATAAATAAATTCGAACTTTGTAAATTAGGCAAAGACCCAGGGTTGCTTCCAAGTATTAATAAAGATCTTAAAATTACTACTTTGCAAAATATAGGAAAAAAAGTAACTGATCAATTTAAAAGATATTCCCTTAATATTAAGCCTTATGACCTCAGGCATGCTTGGGCAGTAAGGACAATTTTTTATGATCTTCCTGATACTGTAGCAGCAAGAATGATGGGACATTCCGTTAGCCTACATACCCAAACATATCATCATTGGATAACAAAGCGTGATCAACAACAAGCAGTTAATAATGCTCTCTCAAAATATAAAAATCCAAATTTTAAATCCCTATAATCAATAATATAAATTCCCTCTATGCCTGAGAAAAAACAAACCTCTTCCAGAAAAACAACTAGCCTTGATCTTCAAGCTAAAGAGCTTGGAATGGGAGGAAAATTATCTCCTGAAACTGATGAGAACCTATATAAAAAAAGGATGCAACAAAGAAAAATCGTCCAATCAAAGAGATTAGAAGAAAGGAAAACCAAAAAAGGTTTATTAATAGTCTTTACAGGTAATGGCAAAGGTAAAACAACCGCCTCGCTTGGTATGGCCTTAAGAACCATTGGCCATGGTCATAAAGTGGCTATTATTCAATTCATTAAGGGTGGTTGGACTACTGGTGAAGAAAAAGCTCTCAAGATGTTATCCCCAAATATTTCTTGGCATGCCTTAGGAGAGGGATTCACTTGGGAAACTCAAGATAGAGTAAGAGATGAAAAATTAGTTAAAGGAGCTTGGCAATTGGCCAAATCATTTATTAAAGACCAAAATTATAAACTGATAATCCTTGATGAAATTAACATTGCAACAAAACTTGGATATATTTCTCCAAAAGAAATAGTTACATATATACAAAGTTTTAAAGATAGAAAAAATCATATTGTTTTAACGGGTAGAGGAGCTTCAGAATTAATAATTAGTCACGCAGATCTAGTAACAGAGATGAAATTAATTAAGCATCCTTTTAAAGAACAAGGCATTAAAGCTCAAAAATGTATTGAATTTTAGAATAGTTAAACAAATTTATTTATATTTTTTATTATTTGATAGAGAAATGTTTAAAGACGCAAGCAATATCATATTAAAAAAGAAATTCTTTATATTTACTTGCTAAGGTCTTAAAAGTATGATTATTGAATGACTTACAAAAGAGTTCTTTTAAAGCTTAGTGGCGAAGCACTAATGGGTGATAAACCGTATGGAATAGACCCCGCTGTAGTCCAATCAATAGCTGAAGATGTCAAAGAGGTAATCGCAAACAACATTCAACTTGCAATAGTTGTTGGTGGTGGGAATATATTCAGAGGCCTTAAGGGTTCTGCTGATGGTATGGACAGAGCTACAGCAGATTATGTAGGAATGTTAGCAACAGTTATGAATGCAATTTCCCTTCAAGATGGATTAGAAAGAGTTGGAGTAGAAACAAGAGTACAAACTGCAATAGAGATGCAAGAAATTGCTGAACCCTATATTAGAAGAAGAGCAATGAGACATTTGGAGAAAGGCAGAGTTGTAGTTTTTGGCGGTGGCTGTGGAAATCCATTTTTTACGACTGATACTACTGCAGCATTGAGGGCCGCCGAAATAAATGCTGAAGTTGTTATGAAAGCTACTAAAGTTGATGGAGTTTATGATCGTGATCCCAATAAGTTTAATGAAGCAAAAAAGTACTCCTCTCTAAGTTATCAACAAGTTCTTAGTGATGAAATAGCCGTAATGGACAGCACTGCTATCGCTTTATGCAAAGATAATAATATTCCAATCAAAGTATTTGACATCTTCAAAAAAGGGAATATCTCCAAAGCTGTCGCAGGAGAGTCTATAGGATCTCTAATAAGTTAAATCTTATTAAAATTACTTATTTTTAATTATGAAAGAGCAAGAAATTCAATCAAATATGAATAAAAGTGTTGAAGCCACTCAAAGAAACTTCAATACTATAAGGACTGGGAGAGCTAACGCATCGTTACTAGACAGAATTAGTGTTGAATATTATGGAGCAGAAACTCCCATAAAATCTCTAGCATCAATAGCAACTGTCGATTCACAAACAATTTCAATACAACCATTTGATACTTCCTGCTTACAAGCTATTGAAAAAGCAATCTCAATAAGTGATTTAGGTATTACCCCTAACAATGATGGAAAAGTAATAAGAATAAATGTACCACCATTAACTGAAGAGAGAAGAAAAGAGTTTTGTAAATTGGCTTCCAAATATGCAGAGGAAGGTAAAGTAGCTCTCAGAAATATTAGAAGAGATGCAGTTGATAAAGAGAAAAGAAATGAAAAGGAAGGTTTAATATCTATAGATGAATCAAGGGATAATCAATCAGAAATACAAAAATTAACTGATAAATATATTTCTTTAATAGAAACTAAATTATCTGAAAAAGAAAAAGAAATACTCAAAGTGTGAAGGAATTTGACACTATAATAATTGGCGGCGGTCTATCTGGTTCTTCGACAGCTCTTAACCTATCAAAAAAAGGTTATTCAGTTTTAATTATAGAAAAAGAAGCACTAGGAAATATTAAGCCATGTGCTGGAGGGATGGCATCCTCAATGAAAAAATTTCTGCCATTAAATATTGATCAAGCTATTGAATCAAAAATCAGGAACGTTGAATTTAGATGGGAATCATCTGATGATGTTGTAGCGGATCTCACTGGTGAATCACCTTTTTGGATAATTAGAAGAGAAAAATTAGATAAATTATTACTAGATGAAGCTCTTAAATATGGAAGTAAAATACTTAGACCAGTGCAAGTTGAAAAAATAATATCTCAAAATAAAAACTGGATAATAAAATGTAGTAATAAAGCTACTTATAAGTCTAAATTTCTTATTATCGCTGACGGTTCACAATCAAAATGGGCAGACTATTTTAAACTTGGTCCAAGAAAGCCAAAATTTGCCAATACTATAGCTTTAAGGTTAAAAGGTTTAGGTAATATTCCCAAGGATTCAGTTAGATTTGAGTTTGGTTTCGTTAAGTATGGTTTTGCTTGGGCCTTCCCATTAAAAGACAGTGTCAATATTGGCTTAGGAACTTTTATAAATAATAAGCTTTTAGAAGATGAAGCCCTTAATAATAAAGTTATAAGAAGTTTCGGATTTGAAGATTTATCTTTTAATGTAGTTCATAAAAAATTAAGAATTTGGAATGGTGCACACAAACTTAATGGGGATAGAGTAATCGCGGTGGGGGACGCGGCATCCCTTTGCGATCCTTTTTTAGCTGAAGGGATTAGGCCTTCTTTAATTAGTAGTTATTATGCAGCCGAAAGTATCGACCAATGTTTATCTAGTAAAAAAAATGATTTAAATAATTATTCAACAACTATGAATAATGAGTGGGGGAGGTCTATGGCATGGGGAAAGAGAATTGCACAAATCTTTTATAGATTCCCAAAAACTGGCTATCAATTAGGAGTTAAACGAAAAACAGCTCCAAAACGAATTGCTCAAATATTATCCGGTCAAATGAGTTATGAAGATATCGCGAAAAGAGTTATAAAGAGACTTATAACCAAAAACGAAGGTTAAATTATCACATAACATCTATTAAACCTAAGTTGCTGAAATTAAATTATGATTATTAATTTCCGAAAATCTTTTATATAACAACTCTTCTAATTCTTCTATTGCTTTGCTAAAACCTGTTATTCCCTCACTTAGTTTCTCACTTGCCATCTGATCTTCTAACATACTTAATCTGAAGTCTTTCTCATCAAATTTATAGTCAATAGAACTCTCTGACTGAATATTTTCATCTAATTTTTTGATTAATTGCCCCTTTTCTCTACTGAGTTCATCTAAAAATTTGGGCGCTATAGTTAGAAGATCACATCCTGCTAATTCCTTTATTTCATCAACATTTCTAAAGCTTGCACCCATTACTTCAGTTTTAAATCCTTTTTCTTTAAAATAATTATAGATTTTGGTTACGGAAATAACACCTGGGTCTTCATGCCCTAAAAAATTATCTTTACCTGTTTTTGCTTTATGCCAATCCAATATTCGCCCAACAAAAGGTGAGATTAAAGTGATTTTTGCATTTGCACAGGCTACAGCTTGGCAGAAATTAAATAGTAAAGTTAAATTACATTTAATACCTTCTTTTTCCAGAATTTCAGCTGCTTTAATTCCTTCCCAGGTTGAAGCGATCTTAATCAAAATTCTTTCTTTGCCTATCCCAAAACTTTCATAGTGATTTATTAACTTTCTCGCTTTAGTAACTGTGGCTTCGGTATCAAAACTAAGTCTTGCATCAACTTCTGTCGATACTCTTCCAGAAATAAGATTAAGAATTTCCTTACCAAAAAATACTGATACCTGATCAATAGCTTCTTTTATTAATTCACTTTTAGAATATCCTTTAGGCAAGGATTTTCTTGAACTTTCAAGAGCTTGGTCTATTAACTTTACATAATCAGGATTCTTTGCCGCTGCTAATATTAAAGAAGGATTAGTAGTAGCATCTCTGGGTTGAAACTTTTTAATTGCATCTAAATCTCCAGTATCAGCAACAACTACAGTAATAGAAGATAATTGTTCTAAAATTGATTTCATTTCCATATTTTCATATTTATCTTTACGTTAGCCTCTATTACAAATGAATTCATCAAATAATGAACTTTTTTACTAATAAATCTTATAATTTCAGGGTTTTTTAACAATTAATCTGTTCTTTTCATTTTGTGGCGGTATCTTTTCAATAACAATTAGACTTTCCATAATTTCTTTTGCAACAGGCACAGCAACAGTTGAACCATAAGCGTACCCTTTGGAAGGTTCATCAATAACAACAAGGACAACATACTTAGGATTATTTATAGGGAAAGTAGCTACAAAACTGCAAACCTTCTTACTTGTATATCTTCCATTTATAGCCTTTAGAGAGGTTCCAGTTTTCCCCCCAATTCTATATCCCTCAATTTTTGCTCCAACTCCACTGCCGTTTTCAACGACACTTTCCATCCATTTAAGAATAATTCTCGAAACTTCATCAGAAAAAATTTCTTCTTGAGAATTATTTTTAAGATGTTCTTTGTATTTTAAAGTCACATGTGGAATTACTTCAACCCCTCCATTAGCTAGAACAGCATGAAGCTGGGCTAATTTTAATGGCGAAATGGAAAATCCTTTTCCAAAAGAAGCCACTGCCGGCTCAATTGACTGACTAACAAAAATATCTTTTGACTTTAATTGACCTGCCGTAGATTCGAATAAATCTGTCTCTAAGTTTTTACTAATTCCTAATTTATTAAGCCAATCCCAATAAATTTTAGGAGGCAAATTTTGCATTATTTTTACCATGCCAACATTACTTGAAACTTGTAAAACTTTTGGATAATTAATATATCCATTTCCCTTTTTATCCCAATTAGAAAGAGTCCATCCTCCAACATTAATCTTCCCAATGTCTTCAACTAAACCATCTTCTTGAATTACTTTTTCTTCCAATGCTAAAGCTAGATTTATCGGTTTAAAAGTTGAGCCAGGTTCAAATAAATCTTGAGAATACCAACCTTTAAAGATTTCAGAATTATATTCCCAATATTTATTTGGATCATAAGATGGGGTTGAAGCTAATGATAATATTTCACCATTATTTACATTCATAACTATTGCAAAGCCTTTCTTTGCCTGCCACTTCATTACATGTTTACTTAAAGCTTTAAAAGAAGCTTTCTGCAATCTTGAATCAATTGTTAAACCTAAACTCTCATAGTCATTTATGAAATCTCTTGGGCCCGAATTATCGGGAAGAGGAGTTCCATCGCCTCCTCTTTTTACCAAATTAATTTTATTAATTAATTTGATTTGACTATCCAAATGCAGTTCTAAGCCCGCTGATCCTTTATTCTCATCATTAACAAAACCAATGAGATTTGAATATAAATTGCTTTGAGGATAATATCTTTGAGAATATTTAACCAAATCCAGACCACTTATATGTAGGTTTTTGATCTTTTTTGCTTGATTCTCAGTTATTTCATCTAGCAATTCAATACCTATCATTTTATTCTCAAACTTGGATATAAGGAATTCATCTTTTACATTTAAAATTGGAGACAATTTATTAACCACTTCTTCAATACTTCTTAATCTGTTTTTTGCATCCCCAGGAAAGTTAAAGTATTTGGGATGAGCCCATAATTTATATAGAGTTTTATCATAAGCAATCAATCTTTTATTCCTATCAACTATTGGTCTTCTTCCATTTAAGGAAGTACTTTTAGTAAATTGTATTAATCTAGCTTTTCTTTGTAAATCAGATGCACTAAAAACTTGGAGGTTTAGAAGCCTACAAAAAAGTCCAAAAATTAACACTAAGAAAAAAATATAAGTAATCCTAAATCTCTGAACTTTAAGAGGTACGAGGTTAATAATTTTTTTATGTCTTTTCATCAGTATCCTCTTTGATATTTACTATCCTTAAATCCATCTTGTATATATTTGATTCTTTTAATTAATTTATTTTTTTTCTGCTTAGTAATTTGCTTATCAAGGTAAATTAAATCTTTTGGAGTTGTTTTTTTCAAAATATTGAGAGACTCAATTTCATCTATATAAAATTGTTCGGTTTTAGAAATATAATCTATAAGATTATTATTATTTGATCTTGTTTTAGCCAGATTTTTGTATATAGTAGTCCATTTTTTCTGGCTATTAAAAGAAAGAAAAGACAAAATGACAATTAAAACGAGTAATGAGAAATTTAAGCTATTAAATATTTTATGGATGAATTTTAAATTAAATAAGGATATTTTGTTTGAATTTACTTTATTAATCTTGTAAAAATTTTTGTTTAAAAATTTTTCATTCTCTAATATATTCATCTCTAAGTATTATTAGAAATATAAAAAGTGTTATGCATCAAGAAAACATTTTTTAAATTATTACGCAAGTGATAGATCTCAATCTTTATGTTCTCAACAAGAACAAATTCAAAAAAGTCATTCCATTCCATAATGAATGCATAACCACTGAAGACGACAATCTTCCTGAAATAAGTCTTGTGATTCCTAATCCAATCCCTAAAGTAAATAATGGGGGCATTTCGCTTATACTCAAATGAGCTAAGGCAAAAATAAAAGCAGAAATTGTAATTCCTAAAATTGTTCCAAATTTTCTTGATAAAACTGGCAATAAAACTCCACGAAAAATAACTTCTTCAAATAATGGAGCTAGAAATGTAGTTGTTATAAATAAAAGAATAAATGAATAGTAATTATTATTATTTAAAACAATCTCAAGTAAAGGATTACTCCCATTTTGATTTTCAATTAAAAGATTCATAATTAATGACACCAACAAAACAAAAGGTATTATCATTAAAAAACCTTTGAGACCTTTAAATATTGATTCTTTGTAAGGTAAAAAGTTGAATTGAAAATAATCCTTTTTTAAAATAAATTGATTATCAAAAGACTTTATTTGGTAATAAATAATCAATAAAGGAGGAATTGCCATAAATAGATATCCAATAAATATTTTTAATGATTGTGTCAAGTCACTTGATAGATTAGAGGCAACCAATTCAACTAAAGTGATTGAAAACAGTGGGGAAATCACTTCTCCTAATACAACAAATCCTCCTGAAATCAACAAAACCATATCTAATAAATCTAAATCTAGGGGTGTGAATTCTTTCCATTCAATTTTTCTTGAAGATATAACACTCCATAATGTTCTTAAGACTAATAAAGAGCCCGTTAATAGAGTTAATAAAGGTATTAATCTGATAGCTATTATTTTTAAAAACATTTTTTTTGAAAATGCTTTTGTTATCAATTGACTTTCATCAAAATTAAATTTTTTACACAACAAGTGGTAAAGAAATCTATCATCTTTGAACATGTCGAGTAAATAATTGTCGATTTTATATGGATTATCAACACTACTTTTCTTTAAATTTTCTACTAACAATCTATAGTTCTCATTATCAAAGCTATTAAGGTATTCATTATTAATGTCTATTTCATTATTCTTAAAAGAAATTATCCAAATTAATTTATTTCTTTCTGTTAATTCATCAAAAGAAATCTCAGAAAGTGAAGTCTTAATTTTTTCAATTGGATCATTTACAATAAGGTTTTTGAATTTTATTGGTATTGCAGGCAAAGCTAATTCTGCAATTTCATTTTCTTTTTGACTTATATCAAAGCCAACGGATGGTCTATTAAGACTATCCCGAAGTCCTTGTTGCCAGACAAAAAAAGTTATTATTAAAGAAAAAATAGCCAATAATAATTTTGTCTTTGAAATATTTTTATTCATAAATTTTGATAATAAAATATTAAATCAAATTTAGTTTTCATTGAAATATCTAATGATCATATATCTATTCTTATCACGCCATGAGATGATTAAAATATTATTATTCTATAATTCATATTAATGAGCGTTAGATTAGTTTTAGTTAGGCACGGGCTTAGCACTTTTAATGAAAAAGGCTTGATTCAAGGTAGGACAGATGATTCATTTCTAACTGATAAAGGTTATGAACAGGCATCAAAGTCGGGGGAGGCATTATCCAATATAAATTTTGACAAAATCTATTCATCTCCACTTATAAGGGCAGCAGAGACGGCAAAGACAATTCAAAAAAACTTAAAAGGAGAAAATAAAATTGTTTATGACGAAAATTTACTAGAGGTGGATCTTAGTAAATGGTCTGGTTTAACTATTAATGAAATAAAAAATAAATATCCAGAAAATTATCTCCTTTGGAAAAATGATCCTGAAAATTTAAAGTTAGAAGATAGTGATAATTTAACTTATCAACCAATTCAAGATCTATATTGCCAGGCAAATAAATTTATTAAAAATATTTTAAAAATATATTTAGATAAAAATGAAGCAAATATTTTAGTTATTGGTCACAATGCAATTCTTAGATGTTTAATTCTCTCATTAATTGGGAGACCTAAAAAAGGTTTTAGAAAAATAAAGTTAGATAACGCTTCTTTCTCAATCATTAATATTCTAAAGCAAGGAGATTCATATAAAACACAGGTCGAATGTTTGAACCAAACTTCTCATATTAATAAGAAAATACCTGATCAGATTGGAGACTCAAGAATATTCCTCATAAGGCATGGTGAAACTAATTGGAATAAAGAAGGAAGATTCCAAGGACAAATTAATATCCCATTAAACAATAATGGGAAAGATCAAGCGAAAAAAGCTTCTAAATATTTAAATGAAATTAATTTCAACAAGGCTTTTTCCAGTTCAATGGATAGACCTTATGAAACAGCTAAAATAATTCTTCAAAATAAGCCCGATATAGAAATAAAAAAAATTGAAAAACTTGTAGAGATTAGTCATGGATTATGGGAGGGCAAACTAGAAAATGAAATTAAGGAAAGCTGGCCTGAATTACTAAAAAATTGGCATGAAAAACCTGAAGAGGTAATAATGCCAGAGGGAGAGTGTATTGGAGAAGTATCTAAAAGATCAGTTAAGGCTTGGGAAGAAATTTGTTTAACTCAAAAGAATAAAGATTTAACATTGTTGGTGGCACATGATGCAGTCAATAAAACTCTTATTTGTAACATATTAGAAATTGATTATTCCAACATCTGGATGATAAAACAAGGTAATGGAGGAATAACCATTATTGATCTTTTTGATGACCCCCAAAAAGATAATGTAATTAGTGCACTTAATATAACCACTCATCTTGGGGGAGTACTAGATTCAACGGCAACAGGTGCTCTTTAAAAATGGGGAAAACATTTTTTTTTGAAAATATAAACATTTTAATGGGACCAAATATTGAAGTTTGCAAAGATAATTTGTTAATTATTGATGGCAAAATAGAAGCATTTGGAGATGCGGCTAAAAAAGAAGCATTTAAAAAGAATATTCCAATTTCTAAATCTGGTAATAAATTAGTTGCGCCAATGTTGGTAGATAGTCACTCATTTTTAAAAAATCCTTTAACAGGGTTTGATGATAACTTAGAGAATTTAAAGTTTAGAGCAAAAAAATCAGGTTTTGGAGTAATTGCCTTTCTTCCCAATAGCGACATTTGGAGAGATAAGCCTGAAAAAATACCCTTTCAAATAAATAATGAATTTGATTTGAATATTTATTTTTGGGGAAGTTTTAGTTTAAATGATGAAGGCATACATCTTTCTCCTCACGATGAACTTTTAAAATCAGGTTGCATAGGTCTCCATACTAGTAATTTTTTTGATTCGCCAATTATTTTTAAAGGTCTTTCTTTAGACACAGTAAAATCATTTCCAATAATATTTTCTTTAACTAAAAAAACTTTAGCTCAAAAGGGATTTGTAAATAAAGATCTAAAATCACTTCAATCAGGATTTTACGTTATCGATAATAATAATGAACTTTCTGAAGTTAAAAATATCCTATTAATAAAGAATCTTTTCCCAAGTAAAAATATAGTAATAAAAAACATTGCAGATTCCAATTCTCTCAAAGAAATAGAAAAGCAAAGCATCCCAATTTCAACAACAATAAGTTGGTGGAGCTTGATAGCAGATACAAATAATCTAGAATTAGATGATATTGGTTGGAAAGTAGACCCCCCTTTAGGCTCTCAGGGAAATAGAGAATTTTTAATAAAGTGTTTAGAAAAAGATTTAATTAACGCTATTGCAGTAAACTCAATTGCATTTAATGATGAAGATACCTTTATTCCAGTTAATGATAGATCAGTTGGAATTAGCTCTTTTGAATTAGTTTTACCATTATTGTGGGAAGAATTCATAAATAAAAGATCTTGGCCGGTTTCAAAGCTATGGAAATATTTAAGTTTTAGCCCGTCTAATTTATTAGGTATAACTCAAGAGGAATTATCTCTCGGCAGTAAAAGATGGCTTATGTTTGACCCTGATACACAATGGGTAAATAATCAAATAAATTTAGGATATGATTCTCCTTCAAATTTCCCTAAGAAAAACAAATTAATTAAAGGGAAAGTGATTCATGTTGGGCTTGATTTCTAAAAAACCCAAAATTTTTTAAAGGCCAAAATCTAAAATAAGCTTTTCCAATAATTTCTTTTTTATGAAGAAATTTACCACCTGGCCAATACCTTCCATCCCAGCTATTTGATCTATTATCACCTAAGACCAAAAAATGATCCTTAGGTACTCTCAAATTTTTAAATTCTCCACAATTTTCAAAAAAAGACTCGGAACAGAAATTACTAACGTAGGGCTCAATAATTTTTTTATTATTTATTGTAACTTCACCCTTAGCATTTACACTTACTAATTCGCCAGGTAAGGCAACTACTCTTTTTATGTATGCATCACAAGCCTTATCTCTTAAACCGGGAATGAATGACATTGGAGGAAAACTCATAAAAAAGCAAAAACTTTTATTAGGCAAAGGGTTAGATCTTGACATGACAAGTTTTTCATCGAAAGAAAAAGGCGATTTAAAAACAACAATATCTCCCCTTTGAGGTAATTTGTTTTTTAAAGAAATTTTTTCAATGATCAATCTATCGTTAATTTGTAATTCAGGTAACATAGATCCAGAGGGAATGTAACGAGGTTCCGCAAAAAAAGATCTACAAGAAGAAACAAAAAAAGTCAAACAAAGTAACGGCGCCCATTCAAGAATTATATTTTTATAAGAGGAATTCATAAAATTTTTTTAAAATTATAAAATTAAACTTTATTTGAAGTTAGCAGTATATTCAGACTCATTAAATCCAAGTATTAATTTACTTTCATTAATTACTAAAAAAGGTCTTTTTATTAATTTCCCATCATTAGATAAAATTTCTACAATTTTCTCTTTTGGCAAGTCATGTAAATTAATATTGATTGATTTAAAGTTCTTACCTCTTGTGTTGAATATCTTTTTTATGTCTAATGAAAATTGTATTAAAGCAAGTTCTAAAAATTTTTTTGAAGGAGTTTCTTTAACTATGTCTATAAGTTGATATTTAATATTATTCTGATCTAGCCATTTTGATGCTTTTCTACATGTTGAGCATTTTGGATAGCTATAAAAAGTTACCTTTTTCAATTTATTTAACTACTGATGATTTTTTTAGAACTTTAAAGGTTTTCCTTTTTGAAATAGTACACTTCCTTAAAATTTCATCAATTACTTCAAAATCCCTCCAACCATGTATTTGTACTGTCCTTCCATCTAAACCTTTACTTGTTCTAAAAAATTCTGCAACATCTTCTAATTGATTGGGAGCTATTTGATTAATACTCGTAATATTCTCTTGCCTAGGGTTAGCTATTGGAACGCATAAAAGTTTACCGTCATATTGACCGCAGTCATGCATATCTAAAACCCCTATAGGTCTTGCTTTAATTAGGCAACCTGCAAATGTTGGCTCATCCATTATCACCATTGCGTCTAAGGGAGCACCATCATCAGCAAGAGTATTTGGAATAAAACCATAATCAAATGGGTATCTTACTGAAGAATGTAAAATCCTATCAAGCGCCATAATTCCGGCTTGAGAACAATATTCGTATTTATTTCTGCTACCAGCAGGTATCTCAACTACTAAATTTACAATGCCCTTCATTGGAGATGGAGGAATTAAACTAAGATCCATCTTTTTTATTTAAGTGAAAAGGAGTAATCTCATTTCCTTGAGATAAAGGTCTACCAAGCAAAATACTAATAGAAGGTATTAAAATTGTCATTGAAGCTATTATGATCCCAATAAAAGATATTGAGAGGCTCCTCATACTTAATGGGTCATCATCATCTTCTACTAATTCACTTGAAATAGTGAGAAGAGAAGAATCTTCGCTTAATTTACCTTCGACAAACTGCTTTGAATTTGTATACTTCAAGAGTTTTACTTGTTAAAAGTTGAGTAATAAACTTAACAAAATTATTTTACAATTAAAAAGTCAATTAATCAAAATGTAATTCAAGAAATTAATTTGTAACCTAATTTTTTTCTAGTAAAGATCTAATACTTTTTAATTCTTCAAGAATTTGTGAAAGTATATTTTGAGCGGCTGAAGATGGAGAATTAAAAACTTCTACAGTAACTTCTTTAATTCGTAAAATATCCTTTGCAAATCTTGCTATTTCATTAGGATGAAAACGTAATGGATCTTTCTGATCCGTTCTATATTCAGGATTTAATTTTCTTGGGTTGAAACCAGGATTTAGATTTCTTAGATCTGTATTTGTGTATCTGTAAACTGAGGCTCTTGATCTGTTAAGAAACTTTTGCACCTCATCAATACCAACTAATTCTTCTGAACTAGAAATATTAGAATCTATATTTTCCATAAATTTATTAAAAATGTCATCAAGGTTAATGAAATTACTTAAAAGTTTTTTAAGTTTTATTATTGCAGAAATTAGCAGAAAGGATAAACCTAAACTACATGCCTTTAGGGACTCAAGACACTTTAAATTTTTTTTACAACTTAATTGATAAAATTAACAATATTACAATTTTTTTTTATATGCGCGTCACCACCTCATTTCCTCTGGGGACGCTTCGTGATACTCCTTCTGAAGCAGAAATTATTTCTCATCAATTACTTTTAAAAGCAGGTTATATTCGTAGAGTCAATAGTGGTATTTATGCATATATGCCCATAATGCTTAGGGTAATTGAAAAAATATCGAACATAATTGAAAAAGAACTTAACAATAAAGGTTGTTCAAAATTACTTTTACCTCAACTCCACCCAGCAGAATTATGGAAGCGAAGTGAAAGATGGGAAGGATACACAGCCGGTGAAGGGATAATGTTCAATCTAAAGGATAGGCAAGGGAAAGAATTTGGTTTAGCGCCAACTCATGAAGAAGTAATTACTAGTATTGCTTCAGAAATTATTAATTCATACAAGCAGCTCCCCTTATGTTTTTACCAAATACAAACAAAATTTAGAGATGAGATAAGACCAAGATTTGGATTAATGAGAAGTAGAGAATTCATAATGAAGGATGGTTATTCTTTTCACTCATCAAAAGAAGATTTGGCATCTTTTTATGAAGAGATGGAAAAAGCCTATAAAAATATATTTAAAAGTTGTGGATTAGATATTGTTGGCGTAGACGCCGATAGTGGAGCTATTGGAGGAGCAGCATCTAAAGAATTCATGGTCACAGCTGATGCTGGAGAAGATTCTATCTTATTTACGGAAAGTGGTTCATATGCAGCAAATATTGAGAAAGCTATTTCTTTACCTTCCAAAGGGATTCCTTTGAAAAATTTTGAAGATGAATGGTTAGAAACCCCAGATCAAAAATCAATTATTGATCTATGTCAAAAAAATAATTTGGATACAAGTCAAATAGTAAAAGTCGTTATATTTCTTGCAAGATTCGAAGATAAAACTGAGGTGCCAATCCTTGCATGCATTAGAGGAGATCAGCACATAAATGAAGTTAAGCTTTTTAATTTGATCAACAAAAAATCTAAATCAAACTTAATTCATCTAAAAATAGTTGAAGATAATTCAATTATTAAAGAAAATCTTGATAATTTACCATTAGGTTATATTGGGCCAGATATAAACGATGAAATAATTAAAAACAATTCCAATTGGAATAAAAGTTGGATAAGAATTGCTGACCACTCTGCAAGCTGTCTTTCACGTTTTGTGAGTGGCGGCAATAAAGTTAATTTTCATAAGGTATTCCATACTTTTTCTTTCATTGAGAAAAAATTTTTAATATCAGATATAAGGAATGCAAAAAAAGGGGATCGCATCAGTCTTGAAAGTAATGAAGTGTTAAAAGAAAAAAGAGGTATTGAAATTGGACATATTTTTCAATTAGGACAAAAATATAGCGAGAAATTAAATGCAAAGTTCTCTGACAAGGATGGTCAATTAAAAAATTTATGGATGGGTTGTTACGGAATTGGCATCACAAGAATAGCCCAAGCCGCTATTGAACAAAATCATGATGAAAATGGAATTTCTTGGCCAATTCAAATTTCTCCTTTTGAAATTTTAATTATTCCAACTAATTTGAAAGATCCCAATCAGAAACAACTTACTGAAGAGATTTATAAAGAGTTTAAAAGCAAAAAAATCGATGTGCTCCTTGATGACCGTGATGATAGAGCAGGAGTAAAATTTAAAGATGCAGATTTAATTGGAATTCCTTTTCAAATAGTTGTTGGTCGAGACTCTATTAATAAGGAAGTTGAATTCTTCTCTAGAGCCAGCAGAAGTAAAATTAAGATTGCATCAAAGAATTTGTTAGAAAAATTTATGTCTGAATCAAAAGTAATGTACAATAAAAATTCTTAAAGATTAAATTTATTAGGAGTAAAATTATGGTGAGTAAAGAAATGCCTGAATTATTCTCTAAATTTTTTGCAAAAGCCATATCTTTCATAATTTGTATATCTATATTTTTGGGGGTGCTTAATTCCCCCTCATATGCTGCAAAGACTTCTATGACAGGTGATTATGCTAAAGATACAATATCAGTTGTTAAAACCTTACAAACAGCAGTTGATACTCCAAAAGATTCTCCTGACAAGGAAGACGTTAGAATTGAATCACTCGCTTTAATTACTGATTATATTTCAAGATATAGAAACAGAGGTATGGTTAATAAAACTCAATCATTTACAACAATGCAAACAGCTTTAAATGCTATGGCTGGTCATTACAAAAACTTTGCTTCTAGGCCACTACCAGATAAGCTTAAAGAGCGTTTAACTAAAGAATTTTCTCTTGCAGAAAAAATGGTTCTCAGAGAAAGTTAATACAAATGATTTACTTTTTTAAAGTTATCCAATAATTTTGAATATATTATATATTCGTACAAAAATAATGCTCTTCTAAAATTGGCTAATGTTGTTGTTATCGGAGCCCAATGGGGTGACGAAGGAAAAGGTAAAATAACCGATTTATTAAGTCGTTCAGCAGATGTTGTTGTGCGTTATCAAGGAGGAGTAAATGCGGGTCATACTATCGTTGTTGATGATAAGGTTTTAAAATTACATTTAATTCCATCTGGAATACTTTACAAAAACACTACATGTTTAATTGGATCGGGAACAGTAGTAGACCCAAAGATTTTGCTTAAAGAAATAGATATGTTGATTGAGAATGGAATAGATATTTCAGGATTAAAAATATCATCCACATCTCATGTAACCATGCCTTATCATCGCTCTTTAGATGAGGCTATGGAAGCTGATAGAGGTTCAAATAAGATAGGCACAACAGGTAGAGGAATTGGGCCAACATATGCTGATAAATCACAGAGAAATGGTATCAGAATAAGAGATTTACTTAATGAAGATAGATTAAAAGATGTTTTAGAAATTCCACTGAAAGAAAAAAATGGTCTGCTAGAAAAGATATATGGAATTAAACCTCTTTGTAGAGAAGAAATAATTGAAGAATACCTTGATTATGGACAGAGGCTATCCAAACATGTTGTTGACTGTACAAGAACTATTCACTCGGCAGCAAAAAACAAAAAAAATATTCTATTTGAAGGAGCGCAAGGAACATTACTTGACCTAGATCATGGAACATATCCTTATGTAACATCATCGAATCCAATATCAGGAGGAGCTTGTATTGGTGCTGGAGTTGGGCCAACTCTAATAGATAGGGTAATAGGTGTAGCGAAGGCATACACTACCAGAGTTGGGGAGGGGCCATTCCCAACAGAATTGAAAGGAAGTATTAATGATCAACTTTGCGATAGAGGAAGTGAGTTTGGAACTACAACTGGGAGAAGAAGAAGGTGTGGTTGGTTTGATGGAATTATTGGTAAATATGCTGTTTATGTAAATGGTCTTGACTGTTTGGCAGTAACAAAATTAGATGTACTAGATGAGTTAGATGAGATTCAAGTTTGTATTGCATATGAATTAGATGGTAAAGAAATAGATTATTTTCCAACAAATTCTGATGATTTAAAAAAATGTAAACCAATTTATAAAAAATTAAAAGGATGGCAATGCTCCACTGCAAATTGCCGAAAACTATCTGATTTACCAGAACATGCTATGAATTATCTGCGATTTCTTGCTGAATTAATGGAAGTCCCAATTGCTATTGTTTCTTTAGGTGCAAATAGAGATCAAACCATAGTAATTGAAGATCCTATACATGGACCAAAGAGAGCACTTCTAAGATAATTTTGTAATTTTTGAAAAATAATGGAAGAAAAATTTTGGCAAAATAACCTAAAAAAAGATATCGATCTAGTAGGGTTAGGAAATGCAATTGTAGATATCATCGTCAACGTGGATGATCAATTTTTAGAAGTAAATAACCTTAAAAAAGGCTCTATGAATCTTATCAATTCAAATGAATCTGAAGTTTTATTAAAAAATTGCAAAGTCATTAAAAAAGTATCAGGGGGTTCTTCCGCCAATACTGTTGTATGCTTGGCAGCATTAGGGAATAATGTTCAATTTATTGGAAGAGTAAAGAATGATAAATTTGGAAATTTCTTTTCTTCTGATATTAAAAAAAATAATACAATTTTCAATAACCCACCTATCAATGAGGGGCCACCAAGTGCACATTCAATAATTTTTATAACTCCAGATGCTCAAAGAACTATGTGTACTTACTTAGGGGCATCGGTTGAATTTGAGCCTAAAGATGTTAATTATAATTCAATAAAAAAAAGCAAGTATTTATATCTAGAAGGATACTTATGGGATGGTAGTTTAGCTAAAGATGCTTTTCTCAAAGCTGCAAAGATTGCCAAAGAATCAAATACAAAAATAATACTGTCATTGTCAGATTCATTTTGTGTAGATAGACATCGTGAAAGTTTCCTAAAATTAATTTCCAACTATATAGATGTTATTTTTTGCAATGAATCTGAAATATTTAGTCTCTTTAAAAAAAAATGATTTACAGAGCTGCAAAGAATCTATTGCTTCAATATGTGAATTAGTAATAATAACTTTAGGCAATAAAGGTTCGTTAATAATTAATAAAAACGAATCAAAAATAATAAAACCACTTCTATTAGGAAAAATTATTGATACAACAGGAGCAGGAGATCTTTATGCGGGTGGATTTATTCATGGACTAATTAAGAACTATTCTCTGAAGAAGTGCGGGGAGATAGGTTCAATATGCGCTGGACATATAATTACTCAGCTAGGTTCAAGATCTAATGTTAATCTTCAAAATTTATTACAAGAAAACTTACTTTGAAAAATACCCATATAACCAATTTTTATATTTTTTTTCAGAATCAAACTTTTTACAAATAATTTGAGGAATATCATAAGGTGACATCTTTCTCAAGAACAATATCAAAGCATTTTTCAGTTTTGGTTTAGTTTTTATGGTAATTTCAATCTCATTAACCTCCTCAATTTTCCCTTCCCATTCATAAATAGAATAAATGTCTTTTAAGGAGACACATGCTGCAAGTTTTTTTTTGAGAAGTAATTTAGCAAGTTTTGTAGCCGACTTTTTATTGTATTCAGTGGTTATCAACAGTAAAACTTTGTTCATCCTAGAGTAAAAATATTAAGGTTTTGTTTTTATATGATTTATCAACTCATCATAATCAAAAAATATAAAAGGATTCTTATATCTTAACTTTGGCCTTTTGACTAAAAATAACTTCATATGACTTTCAATAACAATTTCCTCCCAATTCATTTGTGCATAACTTCCAGAATCTCTACAAAGTATATAATCTATCTTCCAATGGTCACAAAGTTGTTTTTCTAAAATATTTACCTTTTTTTTACTAGGTTCAAGTATTGCTATATTTGAATTTTTAATACATGAGCTAAATGCTATAGATATGCTTTCATATGTTGGAATTACTCTAGTAAATACATTTGCACCTGACTCTAAATAATAACTTGCTGTTTCATTTAGTAATCTAGATCCGATGGCTAAAAGAATATTTTTATTTACAAGAACTTTCTTGTTTATATCTTTTAAACCATTTATGTAGCTGAAATTTTTAAATAGTTTAATTTCCGATTTCCTTTCAAAGGCGAACAAAGGCTTTTTGATTTTTTCGCAAGCTTCATTTAGATTTCTAGAAATAATTAAGGCAAATGGATGAGTTGCATCTATTACATGATTAATTTTATTTTTTTCAATAAACTTAATGATTTCACTTGAATCATTTAATTTTCCTGTAATGATGTGTAACTTTGGATTTTTAGGATACGAATTACTTGCTTTATGAGTGACTACGCTTGCAAATACTACATAGTTTGATTTTAGGAGTTTATTAACTATAGCTGGCCCATCTGAAGTCCCTGAAAGGATCCAAACATTTTCGTGGCAATTTTTTGAATTGTGCATCAATATATCTTTAATTAAATAGAAAGTAAATGAATCATTGTTTAATTCAAGCTGTAATAAATAGCGCTCCTCAAATGAGATATACAAAAGATAATAAAACGCCCATTGCGGAAATGACTGTAAATTTCAAAGGTCTCCGCAATGATGACCCATTTAGAGAATTAAAAGTTTTAGGTTGGGGTACCATTGCCCAAGAAATGGTGGAAGAATTAAAAGAAGGTCAAAACATTGTTGTTGAAGGACGTCTTAGGATGAACTCAGTAACAAGAAAGGATGGCACTAAAGAAAAGCAACCTGAACTAACAGCTTCGAGAATTCATCATATAAATCCAGTTGGGAAATTAAGCTCAGGAGAAAAAGCGACAAACATACCTCAAAGCAACGATAGCAATTCTTCCGAAGAAAAATCTGGAAAAACAGAAAATTCACAGTGGGACAGTTCTCCTCTAGTCCCTGAGGTTGATGAAATTCCTTTTTAATTAAATATCAATATATGATTCTTGAACACGTATAATGAGTTTGCTTATTTTTCTTTCAAGATCAGCAAGTTCACTCCTAATCTCTGACCATTTACCTTTATCAAGATTTTCTAATAACCATGCTCTATCTTGATCAAGTTTTAAAATTAAATCTTCTTGATTTGTAGTTTTATGTTCTTGCATAATATTCAATAACTTCTCGGATAAAAAAATGAAGAAATACTTATCTCCTGCAAACATAATAACAGTAGCAGGAGGTGTTTTAGCTTTTATTGGAATGACTGCTTATTTTACTGAATCAGTTAATTTAAGTGTACCTACGTTCTTTTATGGAGTCCCTATTTTACTAATTGGTCTTGGTTTAAAAACATCTGAAATACCTCCAGTTAAGTTAGTTAATAGAAATGATTTCAAAGTAAATAAATTTAATAGACCCAAAGAATTAACTGAATTAGTTAGGGATGTAACTAGGTGGAGATATGGAATAAAGGCACATCTTGAATCTTCATTAGAGGCATTAAATTTATGGAATGAAGATAATCCGCCCCAACTTAAAGAGATTGAAGAAATTACGAAAGATGAAAGAAATGGCTTTAAGATGCATTTTGAAATTAATGATGTTCCCTTTGAACTATGGATTGAAAAACAAGAGAGGTTAAATAGGTTTTTTGTTAAAGGTCTTGAATCAGAATTTATTATCAACGATAATAAAAAGGAATTTGATTTGATTTTCTTTTATTAGAATTGGAATATGTTTATGAAAATTAAATTACCTAATTCAATCAAGTTTTAATTTCCCTTTTATGATTGATGATTCTCTAAGAGTGTCTATATTAAGCGAAGCACTTCCATACATACAAAGTTTTTCAGGTAGAAAAATTGTTATTAAGTATGGCGGTTCCATTATGGAAGTGGAAAAATTAAAAAAAGCTTTCTTTAGAGATATTGCTCTTTTATCAAGTGTTGGTGTATGTCCCGTAGTAATTCATGGAGGGGGGCCCGAAATAAATAGTTGGTTAAACAAACTAGAAATATCTCCAAAGTTTGAAAATGGGTTAAGAGTTACCGATCAGAAAACAATGGAAATAGTAGAGATGGTGTTAATGGGAAGAGTAAATAAACAGATTGTGAGGGGAATCAATGAAACAGGCTCTTTAGCTGTGGGCATTTCAGGAATAGATGGTAACCTCATTCAATCAAGAGAACTGGGAGATGGAAGTCATGGTCTGGTGGGAGAGGTAACAAAAGTCAACCCTGAATTATTAGCCCCTCTTATAGAGAAAGGATATATTCCTGTTATTTCAAGTATTGGTTCCACAATAAATGGTATTTCCCATAACATTAATGCTGATTTTGTTGCAGGGGAAGTTGCTGCTGCAATCAATGCAGAAAAACTTATTCTCCTTACTGATACTCCAGGGATATTAAAAGAAAAAGAGAATCCAAATAGTCTCGTAAAACAAATTAACCTAAAAGAGGCAAGAGAATTTCTTGAAAAAAATATTGTTTCTAATGGTATGAGACCAAAAACAGAATGTTGTATTAGAGCCTTAGCTCAGGGAGTAAAAGCTGCTCATATTATTGATGGAAGGATTGAACATTCGTTACTTCTAGAAATTTTCACAAATTCAGGCATTGGAACTATGATTAATGCTTAAGAATGGAAACATACAAACAAGTTGTTGATAAAGCAGAGTTTACTCTTATTAAAGGTGAATATAATTACTGTATTGAATATTTATATCCAATAATCGAAGATTACCCTCCCTCAAGTAAAGAGGGAGTAAATTTGCGTACCATTATGATAACAGCCCTCACTGGATTAAATAAAAAGGAAGAGGCAAAAAAGTTTTGTAAAGAACTTTCAAAATCTCATGATTATAAAGTTAGAGAAAACGCAAAATATCTAATGGAAATTATCGATTCTCCTGAAATTAAAAAGCCTGATAATTGGAATATTACCATTACAAGTAACCCCACTATAAATAAAAAATCTCTAAATTCTCTAAAGCGGAATAAAAATAAAAAAGAGCCAAAAAAATTTATAAATATATCAAACGCTCCAACTGGAGAAACAAAGCCCTTTAAGAGGGGATTTATATTTATAATTTCACTATTATTATTACTACTAATCCCGCTTTTAAGCGGCTGCGTTAAGATCGAAAACACTCTCGATCTTAGAGAAATTGACTCAATTAATAATGATTTAAAAATCGAAAGTAAATACATTAAAAAATTTCCTTGGCAAATAAATTTCGAACAAAAAATTAAAGCGATTTTTCCAGATGCCGATATATCAGAAGGAGAATTAGATTTTTCTTTTAAAAATAAAAATTTAAATTTCCTAACTGCTCAAGAAACACTTTATAAAGTACAAAAAACAGCTGGAGATTTATTAGGAGAATCAACAGATATGAGAATTAATAGTGTTAAAAAAAATTTTCTTTTTTTTAAAAAATATAATTACAGGATAGATTTAGATCTACAAAATATTAAATATGCCGATGATTTAGAACTTACCTTCAATATTATTAACCCAAGCAGAGTTAGCGTTAGAGATCCGAATAATATTTCTGTAGAAGTATCTAAAAATTTTTTAAGGTGGAATTTAATTCCTGGGGAAATCAATAAATTAGAGTTCTCTTTTTGGGACTGGAACAAATTATTCTTAGGATTTTTACTTATTTTATTTTTAATATCACTAGCTTACCTTTTAAGGTTTTATAGATACCAAGTAGGTTCTAACTTACCTGAACTCCCCTCTAATTAACTATAATTCCACTGGATTCAAATCGATTGATAAAAAAAACATTTTTAGGAATAATTTTCCAAAGATTAGACCTATCTGGCAAAGGCAGTTCCGTGTTTTCTGGACCATGCATTAATATTTGCCACCTAAATTTTTTCCCAACTTTTGCGATTAAGCTTGGTGCAGGACCAATTACCATCCACTCATTATATTTACAAAAACTCATCAAATATTTCGCTAGCTTAACTGCAGTAATTTCAGTAAGATCATAATTCTCACCAGAAACTTTTAAAAGGCAAACCTGACAAAAAGGGAATAGTTTTGCATCTCTTCTTATTTTAGAGTTTTCAGCTAAAAATCCTTCATAATCTCTATTTTTAAGGTACGAAATCACGGGATGACTTGGCTTATATGTTTGAAAAATTACCTTTCCAGGTTTATTGGCTCTACCTGCTCTGCCAGCCAATTGCAAAAATAATTGTAAAGATTTTTCTTCAGCAGAAATGTCTGGACGGTGAAGCAGTCCATCTGCAGCGATAACAACTGAAAGAGTAACATTTGGAATATCAATACCTTTTGCTAACATTTGCGTCCCTACAAGAATATCCGCATTACCATTGGAGAATTTTGAAAGAATATTTCTATGACCATCTTTACCTGAGGTAGTATCTCTATCAAAACGAAGTATCCTCAATTCAGGAAATTCATTATTCAAGAATTCAATTACTCTTTGAGTCCCAATACCAAAAGGCTTAAAGGCTTTTGATTTGCAATCCGGGCAAGAATTTATAAGTTTTGCTTTATGTTGACACCAGTGACAAGTAAGCCACTGTTTCCCTTTTGAGCCTACATGAACTGATAGAGGCACATCACAATTAGGGCAATTTATTATAAATCCACAATTTCTACAACTTAAAAAACCGTTATAACCTCTTCTGGGAATCAAAACTATTGCTTGCTCGCGATTCACTTTAAGCTGAGAAATTAATTTTAATAATTCGCTACAAAAAATTTTTGTATTTCCCTGTTGAAATTCATCACGCATATCAACAATTTTAATTTCTGGTATTTCAGTACTAGAGATTCTCTCTTTCATTCTCAGCAACCTTAACTTTTTTTCAAAAATAACTTTTTTCCAAGTCCTCATAGAAGGAGTTGCACTTCCAAAAATTAACGTTGCTGGTTTTCTTTTTACTCTTTCAAGAGCTACTTCACGAGCATCATAACAAGGCATTGGACTGTCTTGTTTATATGAAATATCATGCTCTTCATCCATTATTATCAAGCCCAAATTCTGAATAGGAAGAAATACTGCTGACCTAGTCCCAACAACTATAAGAGGTTTATCGTCATTAATTATCTTTTCCCAAACTAAAGTTCGATGCCTCGTAGAACAATTACTGTGATACTCATAAACTTCAGTTTGAAATCTTTTACTGAATCTATCGATGAGTTGAGGAATCAGGCCAATTTCCGGAGCCAATATTAAACAGCTCTTTTTGCTTAGGAGTTGGTCTTCTGCCATTCTCATATAAATTTCTGTTTTGCCAGAACCTGTCTCTCCCCAAAGCAAAAAGATATCTCCAGTTTGTCTCTTTTGCATTTCCTTATATACTTTTTCTTGTTCCTGGGTAAGATTTGGTTTTTTTAACTCAACAAGATCATTTCCAAAAGAAATTAGTTTGGTATTAAATATTTTTTTTCTTTTAGTCTTTGTTAATAAGTTTTTACTAACCATAGAATTTATGAGAGTTGAATTAAAGCCGAATTTGATTAATTCGCTTTGCCAATTGCCTTTATGACGCAAAACTTTTATTAATGAAAGTTCTTTCTTGGTTAATTCATCATTCTTGGATTCCTGATCTGTTTGAAAATCAATCCATATTTGATATTTACTTTTCTGAGATATTCGTTTGTGTTTACCAATCCATCCAGGAGGAAAAGCTGTTTTAAACATTTTTAAACTACTTACCCGATAAATTAAAGCTAGATCCTCCAACCACTCTCTCCACCAGTCCTGAATGACCTTTTTTTGGACAATACTCTCTATAGACAAATATTCAAAAATAGATTTTTCATCAAAATCTTTTTTAATTTTATTTATTTTCAAAAAAGGATTTTTAGCAACTACAAGTCCATTTAATAATCTTCCTTTAAGTCTTACTGAAACAATATCTCCAATTTCTACACCAAGATTATTGCCATCTAAATAAGAAAAACTATTACTGTGACTACCTATATCAAGCAATATCTCAAACTTGTAAGAGGTATTTGATAAATTATTACTTGCCGGCATCAAAACTTTTTCTTAGTATTGGATTGTTGAACATTCCACAAAGTGTTTTTGAACATTGTAAGTATCCTTTTCTTAAGGGAGACATGAAGCTTTGATCATTGAGTTAAAAATTCAAAATTGATCTGCCTGTCTGAGAAATCCCAAGACTTTTTTACTTTAGGTAATCTATAACACTATTTAAATTTTTCAACAATTAAAAAAAATTTTTATCTAATCACAACTTTTGTGAGTTTGTGCTTCTAATCCTTAAGGCAAATTTTTACTACTAAATGTATAAAATTGCCCTAATTAAAATCTTACTTAGTTAAATTCATCGTAGAAAGGAGTCCATTATGTGCCCAGTTGCTGCAGAATCAAAAAATTCTAATCCTAGTTCTAAGAAAAAAATTAATAAAAAAATTGATTCAAATTTAGAAACCCGACAAGGAGAAGAAATTACAAATAATCAAGATTCTATAAAAAACTTGCCACAAAATTCCGTTGAGGATAATGGAAGTATCGAAAATAATGATGATTTCAATGGGTCTGATGAAGAGGATAAAGCTCTTGGAAATATAAAAATCGGACCAAAGGGAATATACACAGAGGATTCAATAAGAGTTTATCTTCAGGAAATTGGAAGAATCAGATTATTAAGACCAGATGAAGAAATTGAACTTGCTAGAAAAATAGCTGATCTACTCCAACTTGAAGAGTTAGCGACACAATACGAGTCTGAGAAGGGACATTTCCCTTCAGTTAGAGAATGGGCTGAATTAATAGATATGCCTCTTTCTAAATTCAGAAGAAGACTACTCTTAGGTAGAAGAGCTAAAGAAAAGATGGTTCAATCTAATTTAAGATTAGTTGTCTCGATAGCTAAGAAATATATGAATAGAGGATTATCTTTTCAAGATTTAATACAAGAAGGAAGCTTAGGCTTAATAAGAGCTGCTGAAAAATTTGATCATGAAAAAGGTTATAAATTCTCTACTTACGCAACATGGTGGATTCGTCAAGCCATTACAAGAGCGATAGCAGATCAAAGTAGAACTATCAGGTTGCCTGTTCACTTATATGAGACGATTTCTCGGATAAAAAAAACGACAAAAGTTCTTAGTCAAGAGTTTGGAAGAAAGCCTAGTGAAGAAGAGATAGCTGAGAGTATGGAAATGACAATTGAAAAATTAAGATTTATAGCTAAAAGTGCCCAGCTTCCAATTTCATTGGAGACCCCTATTGGAAAAGAAGAAGATTCAAGACTTGGTGATTTTATAGAGGCTGATATTGAAAACCCAGAACAAGATGTTTCTAAAACTCTATTAAGGGAAGATTTAGAGGGGGTTTTAGCGACTCTAAGCCCAAGAGAAAGGGATGTTCTTAGACTACGATATGGAATTGATGATGGGAGGATGAAAACTCTCGAAGAAATAGGTCAAATTTTTGATGTCACAAGAGAAAGAATTAGACAAATCGAAGCAAAAGCACTAAGAAAGCTCAGACATCCAAACAGAAATGGGGTTTTAAAGGAATATATTAAATAAAAAAGTTAAATATAATTTTTAAGCTAAGTAATGTTGTCAACCATTAGCTTAAAATAGACGTGAATATAATTAAACCAATATTTAATGACTAAATTTAAATTAAAGATAGCTAGTAGAAGAAGTAAATTAGCGATGGTTCAAACATTATGGGTTAAAGAAGAATTAGAAAAAAATATTCCTGGACTGGAAGTATCTATAGAGGCGATGGCAACTCAAGGTGACAAAATTTTAGATGTCGCATTAGCAAAAATAGGCGATAAAGGGCTTTTTACTAAGGAACTTGAGGCTCAAATGCTAATAGGTCATGCAGACATTGCAGTACATTCCTTAAAAGACTTACCAACTAATTTACCTGATGGGCTTACATTAGGATGTATTACAAAAAGAGAAGATCCTTCAGATGCTTTAGTAGTTAGTAAAAAAAATAAAAATTATCAATTAGAAAGTTTACCTGCAGGTTCAATTGTTGGGACTAGTTCCCTAAGGAGACTTGCACAATTAAGATATAAGTTTCCTTATCTTGATTTCAAAGACATAAGGGGGAATGTTATCACAAGAATAGAAAAATTAGATTCCGGAAAGTTTGATTGTATTATTCTAGCGGCAGCCGGTTTAAAAAGATTAGGATTTGAGTCAAGAATACACCAAATCATTCCTAATGAAGTTTCCCTTCATGCCGTAGGCCAAGGAGCATTAGGTATAGAGTGTAAATCTGACGATAAAGAAGTTCTTAAAATTATAAAAGTTTTGGAAGATAAGACCTCAAGCCAAAGATGCTTAGCAGAAAGATCTTTCTTAAGAGAACTTGAAGGAGGTTGTCAAGTTCCAATAGGTGTTAATAGTAAGATTCAAGATGATAAAATTCACCTAACAGGAATGGTTGCATCTATTGACGGAGAAAGATTAATTAAAGATGAATCTGTTGGAAGTATTTATTCCCCAGAAGAAGTTGGGAAAAAACTTGCTGAAAAGCTTAAACTTCAAGGAGCGGACAAAATTCTCTTAGAAATATTTGAACAATTCAGGGAAAAATAATTTTTTAATCAACTAGTTTAGGTTCAATTTCTTTTTGGTACCTAGATTCACAATCTTGAATCACTTTTACCGCTTCTTCAAGTCCAAAAAAACCATTAACTGTACATGTTCCTGGTTTCTTTAGATCCTTATAATGTTCCCAATAATATGTTGTCTCTTTAAGCCAATGTTCACCAAGATCTTCAAATGTATTAATATGATCCATTCTCTTATCATCTGCTAGAACAGCAATTACTTTGTCATCAACCTCTCCTCCATCATCAAATTTCATCACTCCAATTATTCTTGACTCTACGATTGAACCAGGTATTAAAGGTTCTGTAACTCCAACTATCTCAATATCAAGAGGATCACCATCCTCATCCCATGTTCTGGGAATACATCCATAAGCAAAAGGGTATGCAAGCGATGAATAACCCACTCTATCAAGTTTCAAGTGTCCAGTTTCAGTAATTAACTCATACTTATTTATGGTATTGGAATTTAATTCCACAATTGTGTTGACAACTGATTTTGTACTGTCTGTAAAAGCATCTAAAATATGCAACAAATTTGGAGTAACTCTACTAGGAGATTGATTAAGGTTTGCCATCAAAAAATTATTTTTATTTATCCTACATCCTTGAACTCAATCAAATTCTAAAAAGTAAATTTTTAGCAAAAATCTTTTAATTTTGATTTTAAATGATTTACAAAATAACTTGATGTAAGTTCTTCGCCCGTTACCTTTCTAACTAACTCCATGGAATTAACAGATCTTCCATATTTATGAATATTATTTTTTAACCAAGAGATTATTTTTTCATAGTTTCCATTTTCAACTAAATTATCAATTAATCCTATTTCCTTTTCCATTTTTGAAGATATTTGTGCACTAATAAGATGTCCTAACAAATAAGAAGGAAAATATCCAAAAGCTCCTTCACTCCAATGAACATCTTGCAAACAACCCTCTGAATCATTAGATGGCCTTATTCCTAGTAGTTCTTCATATCTTTTATTCCATTCTAATGGAACATCTTTTGCTTGTAGATCTCCTTCAATTAAATCTATTTCGAGTTCAGTCCTAATTAAAATATGTAACCCATAACTTAATTCGTCTGCCTCAACTCTATTTAAGCCTGCTTGCATATGATTAATAGATTTCCAAAGTTCTGAATGATTATTTAAAGAACAATCTTCAGAAACAAAATGCTTGAAAAACCTTTTTGAAAAAGCTTTTGATTTAACTATCCTATTTTCCCAAAACAATGATTGGCTTTCATGGACACCCATTGATGTTGCTTGACCTAAAGGCCATGCAAACCATTGATGACTTTGAGAAGGTAAGCCTTGCTCATAAATTGAATGTCCCCACTCATGTGCAGTAGCTAGAAAACTTGAAAATGGTTCACCTTTAACAATCCTAGTAGTTATTCTGTAATCAGATGGTCCTAAGGTAATAGAGAAAGGGTGAGGAGATTTAGCCACTACAACCAAATCTTTGTCTCTGCCAAACTCATCAAGTAATTTAGAACATAAATTTTGCTGCGAATTAGGACTTAAATCCCAGCGATATTTTTCTTGATTCTTGAGTTTACTTAATAAATATGGGATAGTTTCTCTAAGTGGTAAGAAAATATTATTTAACCACTTTAGGGTTAAATCAGGTTCAAATGGTTGAGCTAAAGTTTCCCAAGGTGAAAATTCATCTGAGATTTGCTTTGCTTCTTCTTTACGTAATTTGATTAAATCTTGAAAAAAAGGCAAGAAAATTTTAAAATCTGATCTTTTCTTAGCTTCTTGCCAACTTTCATAACCTCTCGATTTAGCCTTCGCAAGAGATTCAACTAATTTAGGATCAAGATTATTTTGCCTATTAAATTCCTTAGTTAATAATTCAATATTTCTTTTTTTATTTTGAATAATTTCTTGATTAGATGATGTTTCTAAGAAATCACAGGATTCATCATTAGCACTTTTTATTAAATCTGAGAATTCTTCCGAGGAATTTCTTTTATGCAATATCTTGGCGATATATGTAAGTTGTTCAGATCTCCAAGAGGCACCTTTCTTAGGCATACCAGTATTTTGATCCCAATATAATGCACTCTGTATTGAGCCTAATATTTGAGTTTCTTTCAGATAAGCACCTAGCTTATTCCATTCAGTTTCTGCCAAAAATTATTTAATTTAATTATCAAATATCTTAAGATAAAAATTTGAAGTAAGTATAAAAATTTTAAAACTATATGCATAATAGAATATTCATTATTAGGACTTAGAATATTTATGGAACAAATTTTTTCAAAATTAAACTTTATAACTAATGGAGAGGGCTTCACTGATATTACTAATGATTTAAATTTAGTTATAAAAGAAAGTAATTTTAATTCAGGTATTTTAGTTTTAACTTGTCTTCACACAAGTTGTAGTTTGACTATAAATGAGAATGCAGATCCAAATGTTTTAAAGGACTTAAAAAAATACATGCAATCTATAGTTCCCTACAACTGCTATTCTTCTTTATCCAAAGTTAGAGAGGAAATCTTTTATGAACATTTTCAAGAAGGAGAGGACGATATGCCAGCTCATATTAAAACAGCTTTAACCAATACTAATTTGTCTTTAAGTATTCAAAAAGGTGAAATTATATTAGGCACTTGGCAAGGAATTTATTTGTGGGAACATCGATTTAGTCCAAAGGAAAGGAGTATTAGTGTTCATATAATTGGTGAAAAAAATAAAAAAATTCTATAATCAGAGATAACAATATTAAATATTAATGAAACCATACCTTCTACAAAATGATGAATTAAAAGAACTAGTTGCCAGAATACCAGGGTGGGAAATTATCTCAAATCAAATTGCAAGAGAATTTAATTTTGGCAATTTTATAGAAGCATTTTCCTTCATGACAAAGATTGCTTTAATTTGTGAAAAACATAATCATCATCCCAATTTGGAAAATGTCTATTCCAAAGTAACAATTAAACTAACTACGCATGATTTAGGAGGTATAACAAATTTAGATCAAATTATTGCTTCAGAAATTAATGAAATTTACGAAAAATAATTTATCATAGAGTTAAACAATTACTACAAAAATAAAAATTTAAATGCCTGAAAAATTGCTACCAGTTACCATTATTAGTGGATTCTTAGGCTCAGGAAAAACTACACTTTTAAATCATATTTTAAAGAATCAAGTTGGTATTAAAACTGCTGTATTAGTTAATGAATTTGGAGAGATCGGAATTGATAATGAATTAATTATAAAAACTGCTGAAGATATGATCGAATTAAATAACGGATGTATTTGTTGCACAATAAATGGTGAATTATTAAACACTGTTTCTAAGATATTAGAAAGGCCTGAAAAAATAGATTATTTAATTGTTGAGACGACTGGCCTCGCAGATCCACTTCCCGTAGCAATGACTTTTGCAGGTGGTGATCTAAGAGAAAAAGTAAGATTAGATTCGATAATTACTTTAATTGACGCAGATAACTTTGATTTTGAAATAAAAAATTCAAGTATTGCTTACTCTCAAATTTTATACGGTGATATTTTACTGATAAATAAATGTGATTTAGTAACAGCTGCAAAGTTAAATAAAATAGAACAGCACATTAATATGATAAAAAAAGAACCAAGAATTTTGAGATCCATAAATAGTGAAGTTGGTTTGCAAACAATTATGAGTGTGGGACTTTTTGAAACGGATACTTTTAAATTCAAAAATAAGATAAAAAAGGATAAAGATTCACATGATCACTCTTCCCATTCACATGATCACTCTTCCCATTCACATGATCACTCTTCCCATTCACATGATTTGATTAATAATATAGAAGGCTTTACCTCAGTCTCTTTTAATACTGATGAACCATTCTCTTTAAGGAAGTTTCAATATTTCTTAGATAATCAAATCTCACAAAATGTATTTAGAGCCAAAGGAATTTTGTGGTTTGTGGAAAGCGAACGAAAACATATTTTTCATTTATCAGGTAAACGTTTTTCTCTTGATGATTGTGAATGGGAAAATGAAAAATCAAATAAAATTGTTCTAATAGGAAAAGATTTAGATCCTCAAACCATTAAGAATCAACTTGATCTTTGTAGATTTAATTCTAAAGACGAATCATAATAAAGTTTAATTTTATTTTTGAAAATTTTTACTAAACAAATAAAGAAATTATCATCCGATTTAAAGCCTTTTGATGGAGTATCTATTATTGTTGCAATAATAATGATAATACCAATTTCTAATTTCTTGATTGAGGGAATTAGTTTTGTTTTAGGCGGGAAATTTTCTCTGGGTGTTTCAGGTAAAAAAGAAATATTTGGCACAATACAGCTTTTAATCCTGACTAGTTTTTTTGGGGGCGGATTAGGGACCTTAAATGGATGGTTACTATCAAATTGTGAATTTAGATTAAGGAAAAATCTTCGTATTTTTCAACTAATTCCACTCGCAACTCCAGCATATTTGATAACTGCAGTTTTACAAGATTTAGGGAGTATTTTGGGCTATCAAATAACTGGTTTTTGGTGGGGAGTTTTTATACTTTCAATTACTTCTTATCCTTATGTTTTCATACTTGCTAATGAAAGTTTCAATAAATTTGGAGTTAATCAAATTAATGCTAGTAGAGGATTAGGAATTGGACCATGGGGCAGCTTTTTTAAAATTGCTTTACCAATGGCATTACCAGCATTAATAACTGGAATTAGCCTTATGTGCATGGAAGTTATGAATGAGTTAGGAACAGTTGAATTATTAAATATTCCAAGTATTTCTAAGGGTATAACTGAGAATTGGATTATTGATGGAAATCCCAAAAGCGCGATTGGATTATCGTTAGTCGCCTTATTGATAGTTTTTACTCTAATTTTTCTAGAAAAATTTTCAAGAAAGAAAACAAGGCGGTGGAGTGAAAATCCGTCATCATTAGATTCGTTGGGTTGGGATTTAAAAGGATATAGATCTTTCTTAGCGGTATTAGTTACTTTGTTTCCTCCGTTATTTGCAATTGGAATACCATTTTCTTGGTTTCTTTTAAATATTGATCAGTTAAAAAAAGGATTTACAACAGAATTACTATCTCTAACTTTTAGAACTCTTAGCCTAGGAATGATTGCTTCATTATTAACATTATTTTTCTCTTTGATATTAACTCTTGCTAATCGTCAGAATAAGAGCTTACTCACAAAATTTATAACATTTCCTGCAGGTATAGGATATGCAATACCAGGCACGGTATTAGCTATATCATTAATAACTCTCTCTAATTCAAAGTTCCATGTAATAGCTATTTTTCTTCTAATCTGGGGTTATATAGTTCGATTTTTAACTATTTCAAAAAGTGCTCTTGATGCTGGGTTTGAAAGAATATCGCCTAGTCTTGATGAGGCAGCAAAGAGCTTAGGCTCTGATTATCTTGACATTACAAAAAAGATACATCTTCCCTTATTAAAAGGACCAATATTTGTTGGATCACTTTTAGTTTTTGTAGACACAATTAAGGAATTGCCAATTACATTTATTCTAAGACCTTTTGACTTCGATACTTTATCTGTAAGGATATATCAATATGCTGGAGATGAACGGATGGCAGAAGCACTATTACCTGCACTCTTCATAACAGTCTTGGGGCTTATTGCATCAAGTACATTAATTCCAAGCTTAGAAAAAAAGAATTAAATTTTATTTAAAAATTTTCTTAATAAAAAAGGGAGGCCTAAAAACAAATCTGCAGCGGTAGATCTCAGTCTTAGAAAATTAAACTAACAAAGATTATATTTTTTGAAATAATTTTCCCCACAAAACAACAAAAAGTTATTCGGTTTTCAAAGTTTAAATTCATTAGAAGCTAAATTAAAAATACTATTTGCATTATTAATTTCATTTCCAATCTTCAAAAGGTTTAAATTCCCCACATGATTCTTTAATAATATTTCTTACTTCCTGAGCTGTTTTATTATTCTCAATCTGCAATCTTAAAATTTCATCATTTTCAGGTTTCATTGAAATAGTGCCATTAGGTTTAAGAGTTTGCTTAAACTTAATATTTCCAAAAGTTGTTAAACACTCACCTTTTCTTCTTAGTAAAACCCACCTAAATTGTTTTCTTTCTCTCAATCCAATAGTGTTGGAATATTGAAACCATAATTCCCTGAAATATTTTTGCTTCTCAATTGGTAATATAACTTGGATAGAAAAACCTGTTCTATTTTTTTTCATATTAATTGTTTGGCAAGAAACATCATAAGCTCCTTTTTTTCTAAATATCTCTAGAAAATTTGCGATTTCTTCAGATGTTTGATCATCAATCAATGCCTCCTGAATAGAAATCTCTTCATATCTTGGGCTTATTTTTTTATCTAATAAATTTTCATTTCTAGAATTAATAGTTAAAACTCTTACCAAATTTGGACATGAAAGTTCTAATTTTCCAATGCCTACTCCATAGGAATTAATAGAATATTTATTAGGGATTTGGAAAGATTCAACCAAATTACTTAGTAAAGCTATTCCAGTTGGAGTTGACAATTCTCCTTCTATTGAATCAATACTTGAGATCACTTTAATTTCTTTTTTTCTTAATAACTCTATTACTGCAGGCGAAGGTATAGATAGTTTGCCGTGATCAGTTTGAACAAAACCTCTCCCTAAAGTTGGTTCATTACAAAAAACCTTTTTGGGCTTTAAATGTTCAATTGAAGCGCAAACTCCAATTATATCTATGAGAGAATCAATTGCCCCTATCTCATGAAAATGAACTTCTTCAGGATCAATTCCATGAACTTTTCCCTCTGCTACGGCTAAAGACTCAAAAACCTGGTAAATTCTTTTTTTTAATTTTTTTTCTAATCGAGCCTTCAAGATTAAATCTTTGATGCTACTCCAATCTCTTTTAGTTCTTTGATCAATTTTCTCAATATGAACTTTGATTCCTCTAATAGAGCAACTTTTAGATTCTTTAAATTTTAAATCATATAAATTTTCTAATCCAAAACATGCAAGTGTTTTTTCAATTATATTTTTTGGTACCCCCAAGTCATGAAATGCTCCCAGTAACATGTCACCAGAAACACCAGGGGAACAATCAATTAATATTTCTTCCATAACCCTTTAATGATTTTTATAATAAGAATTCGAAAGTTAAAAATTTTTTAATCATTTTGAAAACTAAGATTTTTCAGATTTTATTTTTTCAATAATTTCATATTTAACCATTCGCAGTATATTTCCATCCTTTATTACATCAAGACTTACAAATTTTTTCAAAAATTGAAGAGAGATCTCTCCTTGGATAACGATTTTAAAAGTTGGATCTTTTAATCTTTTTGAAGTCGAAGAAGAACAAATCTTTATAACAACCTCTTTCTTTTGAGTGTTTACATAAACCAATTCTCCTCGTATAGAAAAATAATTATTGCTTAAATTTAATTCCTTTAATATTTCATGCGGATCCTTTTCAAAATTATTGTCTACTTGATTTAATTGATAAGGCTCCCAAATTCCTGCCACCTGTAAGTGCAGATTATTAATACTTTTATTTCTTGGGTAAACTATCCAGAAATAATTCTTCTCTAAGTTAATATATTTTTTTATTAGAGATAGAGCTTTCCCAAGAATAACTGTATCAATTATCTTTCCTTCTTCATCAGTTAAAGTCCCTCGATTTAATTGATCTACATTATTTGGCTTATAGATACCTCTCACGATACCTATTGCTCTGTATTGGAATTTATCTGTTACTTCTTGAATAGGATTTTTTATCATATTTAATTTATTTGAAAAAAATTTTTGATAAGTTATTTTATTGAATTAAAGATTTTCTTTTTCTTCAATCTTACTAAATGATTTTAAAGCATCATCAATAGCATCAGAAGGCTTGGTGGCATCATTCATGCTATTGGCTCTTCTAAGCATCTCTACTATTTCAAAGGGATTAGTAGGTAAATCTGAACTGTTTGTCTCTAATTTTGTGGAACTATCAATTTCAATTTCATTAAAATATGACTCTTCTGCAATTAATAAAGTTGATTTAAAATTCACTAATGAAATAAATAAAATAAACATTTTCAATGCTTTTGTTAAATGTAAATTTAATTTGAATTTCATTTTGATTAATTTCAAAATAATTTAAGGTAAAAATTATCTGCTATTTTAATTTTACATAGTTTGGTAATAAATTGTTAATAGCGACTTGGAATGTAAACTCTGTAAGAACAAGGCTTTCTCAAATTACAAATTGGATTAAGAATGTAAATCCAGATATACTTTGTCTTCAAGAAACCAAAGTTATAGATGAGTCTTTTCCTTTAACTCCATTTGAGGAGCTAGGTTATGAAGTAATTAAATATGGGCAAAAATCTTATAACGGCGTTGCAATAATAAGTAAATTAAAAATAGAAAATGTTAAAAAAGGATTTACTCAAAATTGTAAAGAAAAAAAAATTTCTGCAGAATTTGATGAGCAAAAAAGGTTAATTTCTGCAGATATCAATGGTTTAAAAATAATAAATGTTTATGTGCCAAATGGTTCATCAATAGATTCTGAAAAGTTCAATTATAAAATTAAATGGTTAAATCATTTATCATCAATCCTTGATGAACAGTTAAAAGATGATGATTTAGTTTGTTTTGTAGGGGATTTTAATATTGCTCCAAGCGAAATAGATATTCATGACCCTCAGAAATACACTGGGGGGATAATGGCTTCAAAGATGGAAAGAGAAGCACTTAATAATGTTCTTAAAGGAAGATTTATTGATTCATTTCGGATTTTTGAGAAGAATACTGGTCATTGGAGTTGGTGGGATTACCGTAATAATGCATATGAACTAAATAAAGGTTGGAGAATAGACCATATTTATATCACTAAAAACCTTTCATCAAAACTCAAAAGCTGTGTGATAGAGAGGAATCAAAGAGAAAATTTACAACCAAGTGATCATGCTCCTGTATTAATTAATTTGGAGATAGATAATCAAAATGAAGATTTCTTTGATTATGATGATGATCTTTTCGAAATATAATTCCAAAAGATCTATATTTATATTAAAGCCTCAAAACGCTTTATATTAAAGACAAATTTAGAGAATGATTTATTTTAAATAAGAATTTTCTTGAAATTAATTATTTACAAAACCTTTTAACGCGATAAAAATATCATACTGTAGAATTTCAACCTGATTGACAAAATTTTTACTTATTTCTAATTTAGAACATGATGAAATTTTCTCAAAACTACATTCATTTAAATTTTGACTGACATATTTAATACATCTCATTCTGAAGAAGTTTTCTCTTCAGCTTTAGAATTAATGCCTGGAGGAGTCAGTTCCCCTGTAAGAGCATTTAAGTCTGTAGGTGGTCAGCCGATTGTTTTTGATAGAGTAAAAGGTCCCTATGCTTGGGACATTGATGGGAATAGATATATCGATTACATAGGTAGCTGGGGACCAGCCATTTGTGGACATGCACACCCTGAAGTAATTACAGCATTGCAAGAAGCAATTGAAAAAGGCACTAGTTTTGGAGCACCTTGTGTTTTAGAAAATAAACTTGCCGAAATGGTGATAGAGGCTGTTCCTTCAGTTGAAATGGTTAGATTTGTAAACAGTGGTACTGAAGCCTGCATGGCTGTTTTAAGACTAATGAGGGCATTTACAGGGAGAGATAAAGTAATAAAATTTGATGGATGCTACCACGGTCATGCTGATATGTTTTTGGTAAAGGCTGGCTCTGGAGTTGCTACTTTAGGCCTACCTGATTCTCCAGGCGTACCAAGAACGACTACAGCCAACACTCTTACTGCGCCTTACAACGATCTTGAAGCTGTAAAAAAATTATTTTCTGAGAATCCTGATGCAATATCAGGAGTAATTCTTGAGCCAATAGTGGGTAATGCAGGGTTTATTACACCTGAACCTGGTTTTCTTGAAGGATTGAGAGAACTTACAACTGAAAACGGCTCTTTACTAGTTTTTGATGAAGTTATGACTGGTTTTAGAATTAGTTATGGAGGAGCACAAGAAAAGTTTGGTGTTACTCCTGATCTAACAACCCTTGGCAAGGTAATTGGCGGAGGGTTGCCTGTAGGAGCTTATGGAGGGAGAAAAGAAATAATGTCTATGGTTGCACCCTCTGGGCCTGTATATCAGGCTGGGACGTTAAGTGGTAACCCATTAGCAATGACTGCAGGTATTAAAACTCTGGAATTGCTCAAACAAGAAGGAACTTACGAAAAGCTAGAGTCAACAACCACTAGATTAATTGAGGGAATTATGCAATCAGCGCAAAATAATGGTATCCCATTAAATGGGGGGAGTATAAGTGCAATGTTCGGATTTTTCTTATGTGATGGACCTGTAAGAAATTTTGAAGAAGCCAAGAAAAATGATTCAGAACTTTTTGGCAAACTACATAGAGAGATGTTAAAAAGAGGAATATATTTAGCTCCAAGTCCTTATGAAGCTGGCTTTACTTCATTAGCTCACAGTGAAGAAGAGATTGACCGAACTTTAGAAGCATTCGATCAATCTTTCAGTATTATAAAAACTTAATTTTATCTATTTTTCCCTCCAACAATAACTGGTGGCATTCCTCCACTTGTTCCAGGAAGTCCTGGGACAACCTGAGTACTACCGTCCCATTTATCTAAAAACAATTTAAAAAGAACTTGATCATTTAAGCCTTTATTTAAGGTTTCGTACCTTAAAGCTTCCTGTTCTGCAATTTCTACTTCTGTTTTAGCTCTTAATAAAAGCTGACCAGCAATTTGCTTCTGTTCAATTGCAGCTCTATATTCTTCAGCTATTTCTAATCCAGTAAGATCTAAGCTTTTAACATCTACGTAATTAAACGAGTTTAATTCTTCAGCAACAGTAGTGGCAACTTTTTCAGATATAACATTAAATTCAGTAGCTATTGTTTCTAATTCATATTGTGAGAAAACAGATTTTAAAGCTTTAAGCAGAGAAGGCTGAACTATCTTTTGATAAACATCACTGTTTCTACTCGCAATTGTAGCAAAAATCCTACCTGCTTCATTTGGCTTTACTGAATATTTGACAGTAGCAGTTGCTCTGATAACTTGAAGATCTTTTGTTAAAGTCTCAAATTTTTCTGGTTGAACTTGAGTTTTTACATCAAAGGGGAAGACCGATTGAACGAAAGGTATTTTAAAATTTAAGCCTGGTCTTCTGGAACCACCGCTAACCTTACCTAAAGTAGTTACTACAGCCACTTGTCCAGAAGGCACTACAAATAAAGATTGTGTAAGCAATAGAAATCCTGTAAAAGATAAAACGATTAATAATGTTGCTGTTCCTCCCGGACCGGTTGGAGTTACATTTTTAAAAGATGTTGACATTTAAATTTGATTTTCGTTAATCATATTTAAAGAAATTAATTAATGCATTAATTAAGTATTCAATTAAAATATTTTTTTAATAATTGTTTTGTGTAATTAATGCATAATTCTTACAAATCACTTTTTTTAAATTTCTGTAATAATTGTAAGTAAAGATTTTCATCTATCTCCCTAATATCGTATTCAGAAGGTAAAACTCCATGCTTATGTTCATGAGCAGCCATCCAACAAAATTTCTCAATTTCTGTTAATGAAAAACGTGGATAATCTCTTATTTTTAAGCTCAATGAATCAAGAAGAGATTTTGAATAATCCATTATTAATTAAATTGTTTATTATTAATATCTTATCGATAATTATTTGCTTGGAGAGGAATTTTATATGTCTCCTCCAATTTATCGAGTAATTTAATTGTCAATTGAAGGTCATTCTTACTTTTGCTCATTACTCTTAAAGTTTCACCATTAATACTTACATTTACCTTCTTAAATTCATCTCTTATATTTTTACTTATTTTTTTTGCAATTTCCTGATTGAGTCCCTTCTTTAAAGTAATAGTTTGTTTTACCTTATTTCCACTTACAACTTCAATATTGTTGTAATCAAATATTTTTAAAGAGAGTTTTCTTTTTATTGCCTTTTGTCTAATAATATCGATAACAGAATTAAGAGTTAATTCACTATTTGTAATTATAGAAATATGTTCTTTTTCCAATTCTAAGGAGGTGTCGGTGCCTTTAAGATCATATCTTTGAGAAATCTCTCTTTTTACTTGATCCAAAGCATTTACCAATTCTTGTCTATCAAAATCAGAAACCACGTCAAATGAAAAATTTTCTGCCATTACCAGAATTTAAAATTAATTTAATTATCACCTTTTATAAAGTAAAAAAATTAAATGAGGAGTTAATCTAATCAAAAAATAACAAACTGACTACTTTACCCATTTCTTCAGCACATCTACAACTATTTAATAAGGTTTCACTATCGTGAAAAGCAAAGCAAATTAATTGATCACATCTATTAATAATCTCTTGATTACAAAGACTACTTGCCATAGGTAAAGGTAGTTCATCATTCTCGCTCTTCTCAACTAAATGCATTACGCTCTCTAATTGGGATTTAATTTCAGGTAATTGTTTTTCTAAACTCTGTGGCAAAAGCACAGTTAGCAAAGACGGATTAATTTCCAAAACAGCTCTTATAACTGCTGCATTAACTCCCTGAGATCCTGATGTAAGAATAGTATGTCCCTCTTCTGCTAATGATCTAGCGATTAGTTCTATTAAGTGAATATCGACAACAGGTACGTGTCTACTACCCAAAAAAGCAATCCTTCTTTGCCCATTATCCTGAAGTTTTGCAAGTTCCTGAGCTAAGGTGTCAACACCTTGGGTTGTGGGTAGGTCTAAAGAACGACTCAAAATAAAATAGTTACTTTATTTGAAACTAGCATTTATCTGAGATATTGCAGGGAAAATCTATTATTTCAAGAATATTTTGTAGATTTACATTCTCCTGGACTAATTGGACAGCATAGGATGCCTTTATTGATTCATGTATCCTGACGTGCCCAAAAGCTTGTTCAATGATTTCCACTGATGCAAGAGTATCTAACTCTACCTTTAAGATTGGCACTTCTAATTCTTCTGCTCTATGAATTAGCTGTGATAAAGGTTCGCCTAAACCAGTAAGAATTAAACATTGAGTAGAAGCCTCCAATGCTGCAAGTTGAATATCAGTTCTATCAGCTCCTGTAACAACGGCCATATTTCTCCTTCTTCTGAAAAATTCCATTGCGGAGTTAACCCCCATTGCACCAATGCTTAATGTTTCTACGAGTAATTGTTCTTTTTCTGGACAACAAATTACTTGAGCATCTAATCTATTTATAAGCTCCGCTACAGTTACACTCCTTAATAATGGAGATTTAGGCATAACCCCAAATACTTTTATGTTCATCTCTTGGAGCGATGGTATTATTTTATTCCTTATTTTTTCTACTTCTTCAGGCACAACAGCATTCAAAACAGCCCCTGCGAAATGATCCCCAAGTTGTCTTTTTGCATCTAGTAAAGCATCTACACTTTTACTATCCTCCCATAGATTGACAATAAGGACTTTTGCATTTAGGTGTTTTGCAAGTTGTGGGAGACTTAAACCATAAATCATTCCTTCATGAAGGCTGCCTGCAGCTTCAAGAATATTTAACCCATCAAAGTCATCATTTACTAATGCCTCAATTTGTTCAAAACCTTTACCAGGAACTAAGTCTTTATTAGCAATTCTTTTCTCAGCAGATATATTATCTAATAAACCTACTGAGGGAATTAAGTTTTCTTCTGCAATATTTAATGTAGAACCAATAAATTTAACATCATCATCTATTAGCCCTTCATAAGTCATTGATGGAAGATTAGTAAGTTCAATACAAGTTGCTAATGGCTTTCCTATACGTATTTTATTTCCCTTCTCTAATAGTTTTTTTGCTATCCCCAGTACTAATGCTGACTTACCACTAAATGGTTCACATGAACCAATTAACAATATCTGACTCATAATGAATTAATTAAATTTATCCATAGATTTAAGATAATATTTTTTTTAGAAGTATACAATTATTTATTTATGACTTTTAATCAAATAAATTAAAAAACCTATTAAAAGTAAATTAATTTATAGTGTATTGTTTATTATCAGATTTACACAATTTATAGTTGATATGCATGAAGAGAAAACTATTGGTATTACGGGAGCTTCAGGAGCTCTAGGAAAAGAATTAACAAAAATATTTCGCAAAAAAGGATTTAAAGTTATTGGATTTACACACCTCAAAGATAATTATGAACTAAACGAAGATTCTCCAAATGAATGGATTGAATGGCAATGCGGTAAAGAATTTTTATTACAAGAGCATCTTAAAAAAATTGATATCTTAATCTTGAACCATGGAATTTATGATGTTAGTACAAATAATTCAAGTTATGAAAATTCTATAGAAATTAATGCTTTAAGCAAATTCAAATTTCTAAATTTATTTGAAACAATTGCTACCAAAAGCAAATCACCAATAGCAAAAGAAATTTGGATAAATACCTCGGAAGCAGAAATATTACCAGCATTAAATCCATCCTACGAAATAAGTAAATCTCTTATTGGACAATTAGTTTCCTTTAAGAAAAACCTTCTAGATAAAAATACCAAAAAAAAATTAAAAATTAAAAAAATCATTTTGGGTCCATTTAAATCAAAATTAAACCCTATAGGAATTATGGATCCAAAATTTGTATCTGACAAAATATTCAAATTTGCAAATTTAAATATTTTTTTGATTATTGTTAGCCCTAATCCTCTTTCTTACATTCTCTTTCCTATTAAAGAACTATATTATTTTGTATATTGTAAATTTTTAATAATTTCAAATACTTCTACTTAAAAATCTCTATCTGTCAAAATTTCAATACCATCTTTCATTACAACGATTGTATGCTCCCATTGAGCTGATAATTTCCCATCTTTTGTTATTACTGTCCATTTATCATTTAAAGTTTTACAAAACTTACTGCCTTGATTAACAATAGGTTCTACTGCCAGTGTCATACCTTCACGAAGAACAACATTTGGTAATTCATTTGTACGAAAATTAAAAACAGAAGGTTCTTCATGTAGGTTTCGTCCTACACCATGACCTGTATAGTCTTCAACGACACTAAATCCATTAACCTTAACAACATCTTCAATTGCTCCAGCAACATCAAGAAGTGTATTACCTGACTTAATTTTAGAAAGCCCAGAGAATAAAGCTTGATAAGCTACTTCACAAAGTTTTTTAGCTTGATCACTTACTTCACCTACGCAAATAGAAATGCAACTATCACCGTGAAAACCATCTAAATAAGCTCCGGTATCAACTTTAACAAGATCTCCATTCTTGATTATTTTATTTTTATTTGGAATCCCGTGTACAACTTCGTTATTTATGCTTGAACAGATACTAGATGGGAAACCATGATAACCCTTAAAACTTGGCACTGCACCCATTTCTCTTATTCTCTTTTCTGCAAAATCATCTAAATCTTTTGTACTCATTCCAGGTTCTATCAAATCATTTATTTCTCTCAAAACAGTTCCAACAATTCTGCTAGATTTCTTCATTAAGTTTATTTCCCTTGAAGACTTTATTTCTATTCCTCTTCTTCTTTTTATAAAAGGGACTTGATCATTAGATTTGGAATTATTTTTTTTTAATAAAAGATCTGCAAAATGTTTCATTGGAATAAATAATAGTAATAAGTAAATATCATCAAAATAGCCACAGTCTGCATGACCATTTTAAATCTATCAATAAGAAAAACAGAAAATGAACTTTACTACTAATTCTAGGCAATTTCATAAAGCATTGGCACCTTGGGTTTTCCTCCCTTTATTTATTTCGGCCTTGACAGGCTTATTTTATAGAATATTAAAAGATTTATTAGGTTACTCAAGAGAAGAAGTTCACTGGTTAATGTCTTTACACGAAGGGGAGTGGCTTGGAGATAATGGAGAATTAATTTATGTAATTTTAAACTCCTTAGGGCTAATTTGGATGCTAATAACTGGTTGCCTAATACTTTCAAGAAAATTTTCATTTGCAAAAAAGGTTACTAAAGGCGAGTCGAAAGGTTAAAATAGAATCTTGTTGAATTATTGAGCATAAAATGGCAAAAGAGAAACAAGACAATGAGTCAGAAATCATTAATGTAACTGACACATCATCAGTAACAGCTGTTGAGAATGAAGAAAAAAAATCTATTTCCCAACCTAAAAAAAGTTTAAGTTCACCAAATTTAATAAAAGAATTTGAATCTGAGCAGCTAAAAAAACAATTACCAGAAATATATGTTGGAGATACAGTTAAAGTTGGAGTAAAAATTACAGAAGGGAATAAAGAGAGAGTTCAACCTTATGAAGGAGTGGTTATTGCAAGGAGACACGGCGGCCTTAACGAGACAATAACAGTAAGAAGAATTTTCCAAGGTATCGGAGTAGAAAGAGTATTTATGCTACATAGTCCGCAAGTTGCTTCTCTAAAAGTTGAACGTAGAGGTAAAGTAAGAAGAGCTAAGTTATTCTATCTACGCGATAGAGTAGGGAAGGCTACTCGCGTAAAACAACGCTTTGATCGATAAGGTTGTAAAGTTATTTCAACCTAATGGTCATAAAGGCGCCTATAATCTATTTATTGCGCCGTTAGTTCAGTTGGTAGAACGCAGGTCTCCAAAACCTGATGTCGGGGGTTCAAGTCCTCCACGGCGCGTTTGGATCAACATTTTGTAAATTATTTTTTCATTGAGATGGAGTTAGATCTTCAACCTGGGGATGTAGTTAAAGTCCTCGAATCAGCAGCTTTAGGATGGGTTCGTGCAAGGGTTATCAGAGTAAAATCTGGAGGAAGAGTTGTAGTTCAAAGCGATCAAGGCAGAGAATTCACAGCTCGAGGTAACCAAGTTCGTTTAATTGAGCCTGCAGGCTTCAGGCCTTAAAAAATTTTAGATTATTTTCCCTGTTGAAAAATAAACTATTTTTCTTTAAATCCACAAAATAATGAATGTTTTTTATTACAACAACATTAAATAAGTATTATCATCTGATAATTTTAAAGTCAGTTCTGTAAATTAAATTGGAACAAAAATTCTGGGACCGTAGTTCAACTGGTTAGAGCACCGCCCTGTCACGGCGGAAGTTGCGGGTTCGAATCCCGTCGGTCCCGTACTTTTCTAAAAGAAATTGGAAAAACGTTTAAGGTTAGCACCAAGTCCAACTGGTTTATTACACATAGGTACAGCAAGAACAGCACTATTTAATTGGTTATATGCAAAAAAAACCAATGGTAAATTTCTTATCCGAATAGAAGATACTGATCTTATCCGATCTAAATCTGAATATACAACCAATATATTAGATGGATTAAATTGGCTAGGACTTTATTGGGATGAAGAGCCCATTAAACAAAGCAAACGAATCTCTATTCATAAAAATATCATTAAAAAACTTTTAGAAATTGGAGCTGCATATAGATGTTTTACTTCAGAAAGTGAGATTCTTGAACTTAGAGAAAAGCAACAAAAAAATGGATTACCTCCTAAACATGATAATAGGCATAGAAATCTCTCGAGCAAAGAAATTAAAGAATTTATTTCTCAAGGAAAATCATCTGTAATAAGGTTTAAGATTGATGAGGAAGCAGAAATTAAATGGGAAGATCAAATTAGAGGAGAAATAAAATGGAAAGGAAAGGATCTCGGCGGTGACTTAGTTTTATCCAGAAGAGCTTTAGATTATGAGATAGGAGATCCTCTATATAATCTTGCTGTTGTAGTAGATGACAATTTTATGAATATTACTCATGTTGTAAGAGGTGAAGATCATATCTCAAATACTGCAAAACAAATATTAATTTATAAAGCCTTAAATTATAAATTGCCAATTTTTTCTCATACTCCTCTTATTCTAAATATTGAAGGGAAAAAACTATCTAAACGTGATTCTATAACTTCTATAGATGAATTCAAAGAGATGGGATATTTACCGGAATCTTTAGTAAATTACATGGCTTTTTTGGGATGGTCAATAAAAGATCCTAAGAGTGAAATTCTATCCCTATCAGAGATGTCTCAAATTTTTAATTTATCAGATGTAAATAAAGCTGGTGCAAAATTTAATTGGGAAAAACTTAATTGGATTAATTCTCAACATATAAAGAATATGGAATTAATAAAATTAAGCAGATTAATTAAGAAGTACTGGAATGATAATGGTTGGGAATCTCCTTCTACAGAATGGGATTTGAAATTAACAAATCTAATTCGAGACTCAATGATCTTATTGAAGGATGCAATTGATCAGGCAAAACCATTTTTTACTTTATCTAAAATGCAAAAAGAGGGGCAAGAATTTCTGAAAAGTAAGAAAGAGGCAAAAGAATCGTTAAGAAGTGTTTTATGCTATTTAAAAGAGGAAAATATATCTAAAATAAATAGCGATAATGCTAGAGAAATAATCAACAAAATTTCTATAGAAAATTCTATCAAAAAAGGGATTTTGATGAAATCATTGAGAATAGCTTTTTTTGGTTGTCTAAGTGGACCAGATTTAATTCAAAGTTGGGAATTATTCTCTGAAAACGAAACTGATATTATGCGAATTGAGAGATGTCTTATTTAACTATATTTTTTTTCAATTAAATCCAGAAAATTCGCAAGAGGCCTTGCTGTGAGTCCTTGAATACCAACTGTCATCAATATCGTAAGAAATACCAATCCTTGAAGACGTCCAGCACCAAGCACTCCTGCCTGCTCAAGTCTTATTGAAAAAAGTGATGCTACAGCGGCAGTAACTATTCCTCTTGGCGCCAACCATGCTAAAAAAACCCTTTGCTTAATATCTAAATCTCTTCCCATAGTCGCTAAAGATATAGAAATTGGACGTACAATTAACATCAACATCAGGACACAAGTAATACCTCCCCAACCTAAAGGACTTAATTCTCCCCACGAAACATCAGATGCCAGAAGTGGGAAAAGGACTGTGATTGCCAGTTGAGCTAATTCACCAATCAAATTATCTAATCTTTCTTTATCGATAATTTCTCTCTTCCCTACAATAAACCCTGCAGCAACGGAGGCAGGTAAACCTGATTCAGGCAAAATGTATTCACAAATTCCGTATACAAAGAAAATAAAACCTAATGTAACTTGTAGCTCAATTCCAAATGATGCCCCGTTTTTTATTTTCTTTAAAATTTCAGATAGCAACCATCCAGAACTTAAGCCTATCAAAACGCCACCTCCCAATCTCAGCATTAATGCAATAAAGACCTCTTTAATCCCATGTAGATCTCCTAGTATCAATTCTAGGAGTAATAAAGCGAGCACTGCTCCAATTGGTTCAAGTACTAATCCTTCAGCTTTAAGAACTTCGGAAAGTGGAGAAATTAATTTTATTTGGTCTACCAAAGGAGTAACTACTGTAGGGCCAGTAGCAAGAACTATGGCACTATATACTCCAGCCACAGGCCATGATAGACCTGCCAACCAATGAGCTATAAATATTCCTGCCGATAACGAAATAAATAATCTTGTTAATGAAATTTTTAAAACAGTATTTCTTATACTCCCTTCAGGAAGCTTCAAATTTAAACCGCCTTCAAATAAAACCAAACAAACTAAAAGTCCAACTATAGTTTCAAGACCTTGCCCAAGATCTAGTGGCTCAACAAGACCTAAACCTGACCGGCCAACGAATAATCCAGAAAGTAATAAAATGACGACACTTGGAAATCCAGAGATGGATGAGAAAAGACGAGCGCATGCTCCTGCAAATACAGTAATACCCCAAAGTAACCCAAGCCTTTCAGGCGTCATATAAATTTCTTTTAAAAAAAATATTAATTAGTTTGATTAAATCAATAATCTGATTTCAAGTCCACTATAAAAAATATTTATTAATTAAATCGAATTTATACTAAGAAAATAGGAATTTTTCAAAGGTTAAGTAAAAATTCCTTTAAGACTTTAAATAGAAGAAAATTTACTAATCAAAGCAATAATTATTAATATTATTCCAATACCTATGGTTGCCATTCTTCCGTTCCAAATTTCTGCTTGGGGAGTAAAACCTCTTTTCCATAAATTCAGCTCTTGCTTATCAACAAATTTTTTTGTTTCGTTGTGCTCAATTTTGGATTGTTTTTTCATAAGATCCTAGAAAGGAGGATTTTTATCGTAAAGAGTGTTGGCTTGGTCAATAGGAAGTCTTCCTGAAATACCTAACTTAAGAGAACTTTCATGAGCACTTAATTTGAGTCTAAATAATGCTGCGGCTCCAATCATAGCTGCATTATCTGTACAAAGATTTATCGGGGCTAGATGTACTTTAATTGATTTCTTAAAAGCTTCGCCAATCATCATTTTTCTTAACGTATCGTTAGCTGCAACTCCCCCTACAACTACGATATTATTTAGACCATGATCAATTGCGCAATTCAGCGTTCTGTCTACCAGGACCTCTGCCACCACCCTCTCAAAACTTGCTGCAATATCGGAGATTGGAATCTCATCTCCACTTAGATTTATTTTTTCAATCAATCTTAGTACAGCTGTTTTTAAACCACTAAAAGAGAAATCATATTTCAAAAAACCCCCTTTCTTATCTGAAATTTTGCATTTTGGTAAATTAAATTTTGAAGCATTCCCTTTTTTGGCAATTTTTTCAATTGCGGGACCTCCAGGGTAACTTAACCCCAATAATCTTCCTACTTTATCGAAAGCTTCGCCTGCCGCATCATCATAACTTCTTCCAAGTCTTTGCATTTCTCTTCTCTCTCCAACTTTAATCAATTCAGTATGCCCACCGCTTACGAGTAGAGTTAAGAAAGGGGGTTTAGGATAGTTTTTTGAGAATAATATTGAAGAAAGATGTCCCTCTAAGTGATGTATACCTAAGAAAGGTTTTGAGTATAAAGTGCAAAGTGATCTTGCAGTAATAGAACCAACTCTTAGGCAACCTACTAAGCCTGGTGTAACTGTTGAAGCAATAACATCAATTTCTTCAATACTCATTTTTGATTCTTCTAAAGCTTCTTCAAGCACAAATGGGATTAACTCTAAATGCTTCCTAGCTGCGAGTTCAGGAACTACACCACCCCATTTAGAATGATCCTCAATTTGAGATGCAACAATATTTGAGTGTATTTTATATATATCATCACTATTAGAAACAACAGAGACAGACGTCTCATCACAACTTGTTTCAATAGCTAAAACTTTAAGCATATTTTATTCAATACTGTCCTATTTTAGTAGTAATTTCTTAATTAAAACATCAAAAGAAATTAAAGATTGCATCTTATGAAATTCTTTTTTTCAATCATAACTTCGGTTTTTCTATTTCTTGGAATAACCCCAATTGCTTTTGCTGCTAATGGTCCGGCATTAAATGCGGATAGAGCAAGTACAGAATTTACAGCATCCGCTCTTACAACATGTTCAGAAAATCCTAAATTTATTGAAAGAGCAAGTTCTGCTTCAAGCCAAAAAGATATCGCAAGATTTGAAAGATATGGCAAAGCAGCTTGTGGTGATGATGGTTTGCCTCACTTAATAATAGGACCACCTCTAGAGCCATGGGGAGCACTATTAAACAGAGGACATGAAGGAGACTTACTTATTCCTGGTGTCTTATTTATATATATTGCAGGAATAATAGGATGGTCTGGCAGAGAGTATTTGATCGAATCAAAAAAGACAAAGAATCCCGCAGATCTTGAAATTATTATTGATTTAGACTTAGCGAGAAAATGTCTTATAAAAGGGGCTCAATGGCCTTTATTAGCTAATAAGCAAGGAAGAAATGGAGATTTAAGAGAAAAAGATAATAATATTACACTTAATGGTCCTAGGTAAAACATTTTTACACACAATCCTAAAATCACATGTTCAAAATCTTAAACACAAAATTTATCAGATCAGCACCAGTAGTCGCGGCAGTTTGGTTAAGTCTTACTGCTGGAATAATTATTGAATTTAATAGATTTTTTCCTGATTTATTATTTCATCCAATGAGCTAAAATTTTAAGACTTAATTATCTTGAAAACCCCCTTTACTGTCTCATCAACATCATAATTTGTTAGTACAAAGTCAAATTTATACGAGGATGCAATTTCGTATTTAGCTCTGCTAAGTCTTTCATTAATTGCCTCCTCGTTTTCAGTGCCTCTATTTCTAATTCTTTTTTCTAATTCTTCATTACTAGGAGGAAGAAGAAATATTGATAAAGCTTCTGGGAACTTTTCTTTAATTTGTTTTGCACCTTCAACTTCAATTTCAAGTAAAACAATTAATCCCTTTTCAATCTTTTCATTCACAGTGGATAAGAGAGTCCCATAATAATTCCCTGCGAATTGAGCCCATTCAAGAAATTCTTTTTTATCGATCATATCTTTAAACCTTTCTTCACTTAAAAAATAATAATTCTTACCTTCTTTCTCACCCACCCTAGGTTTTCTTGTTGTTGCAGAGATAGAAAGCCAAATATCGTTATCCTTATTTAATATTTCTTTAACAACAGTTCCTTTACCAACTCCACTTGGGCCTGTGATTATTATAAGTTTTTTTAAATTTTTCATATCAAAATATTTACAGTAAAATGAAAGATGGTGAACAACAACTTGAAATAATGCAAAAGGGAGTACCTCAGATAATGGATATTACATCTATTAAATCTGTATTGCATGTTTTATCAGAAGAAGTTTTGCCGTCAAGGTTTGAAACTGCTCAACAACCTGAACCTAATATAATTCAATTCTGTTTAAGAGGAATAAATAGCCAAACCTGGATAGAAGTATCTTGGAATAGTGATTCTGCAAGAATACTTAAAATAAATAGGCCTGAAAAAATCGGAGCAGAAAGTACCCTCTCTAAACAATTAAGATATGGATTGAAGTATATGGCTCTAGTTACCATAGAACAAGATAAATTTGAAAGAGTTATAAAGTTTGGATTTGCGAAAAAGCCGGGAGATGAAATAAATAAATATTTAATTTTTGAATTAATGGGTAAGCACAGTAATATTTTTTACTTAGATAACAATCAAAAAATAATTGCAGTTGGCAAGCAAATCAACTCTAATCAATCTAGATTTCGCATCGTTTCAACTGGGGCTATCTATTCAGAGCCTCCCAAAAATTTGAAAAAGGAACCTAATCAAAACGAATCTTATGAATCGTGGAAAGAGTCTATTTCATCAGTTCCCGAATCACTTAGATATTGTCTAATTAATACCTATCAAGGAGTAAGTCCTATATTAACTAAGCAACTCGAAACTTTTAGTAAACTGAGTAGTTCAGAAATAATGAATAAAAATATTGATTTTATTAGTGAAACCAATTTAAAAAGGATATACCAAAGTTGGAGAATATGGATTGATAGATTTAACAATAATAAATTTAATTTTTCAATTTTTGATAGTTTTTATTATTCAGTTTGGTTTTTTGATAATGAAATAAATAATAAAAATAATATTAATCAATTTAATGGATTAGAAAACTATTATGACTTTTACTTAAAACAAAGAAAAATTGACGTTTTAGTAAAAAGAATTGATAGCATAATTTTTAAACAAAAAAATCTTGAGAAAAAGAATTTTAATTTACAATCTGATCTTTTAATCAATTCCGAAAATTATCATGAATATAAAGAAAAGGCTGACAAAATATTTATGAATCATGAGATACAAAAACGGGATATTATAAAAGGCCAAAAGCTTTATAAAAAGTCAAAAAAGCTAAAAAGAGCACAAAGCTTAATTAAAGAAAGACTTGATATATATAAACAAAAACTTAATAGATTAGAAGAATTCAGAGCTCTCTTAGATAACTATAATTCTCTAAATAATGAAAATCCAATAACTAGAATCAATTTACTAGAAGAGATTCAAGCTGAAATTTGTCAGGAATTTAATGTGAGATCCAAAAATATAAGAGAACAAAAAAGTGACTCATCTGGATTAGAATCGTCTCCAATAGAAATAAATACTCCAAAAGGCTTAAAAGTACAAATAGGAAGAAATATGAGGCAAAATGATCTAATAAGTTTTAAGCTTTCAAAAAAAGGGGATCTTTGGTTTCATGCACAAGAATCACCTGGAAGTCACGTTGTTTTAAAGTCCTCATGTCAAAAACCATCAGATGAAGACATTCAAATATCAGCAGATCTAGCGGCTTTATTTAGTAAGGCAAAAATGAATATTAAAGTCCCTATTAGTCTTGTAAATATAAAAGATCTGCAAAAAATTACCAAAGGAGGTCCTGGTTGCGTTTCCTTTAATAAAGTAGAAATTCTTTGGGGTAATCCTACAAGAGGAAAAGAATATATAAAAAAAAATCTTAAAAGAGTTATTTAGCTTATAATAAAAAAAATATTTTTGTTAAATGTTAGATTTTTTACTTGGAACTCACGAATTTTTAGGTAATCATAGCTTTCCAGAATTTATTGTAGGGTACTTATTTGGAGCAGCATTAATAATCGGAGCTCCAACGGTTTTTCTATTACTTGCCTTCGTAAGCGCTTTGATGAAAACAAATGGGAAGATGGGTGGTTACAGAGAGTATGAAACTTATGGAGAATCTTCATTAAATGACGCACCTCCATTTTTATTACCTGATCCAACAAATCCCAAATTAAGTAAATAATTCTTAGATCTCAATTATTAAAAAATTACGCTTCTAAGAAATGATTTAATGATTATTTATTTCGAACTTTAAAATAAGCTCAATAATGAAGAGATTAAAAGAAAGTAATAATAATATATCTGAATCGATGAGTTTTACTGATCATTTAGAGGAGCTTAGGCAAAGAATACTAAATTCTATTTACTCAATATTAATTTCTATTTTTTTGAGTTTTTTAATCATAAAACCATTGATTGCTTTTTTAGAAATTCCAGCCAGGGATATTCATTTATTACAACTTGCACCTGGAGAATTTTTATTTGTTGCCATTAAAGTAGCGGGATATAGTGGGATAATTGTCTCAATTCCATATATCTTTTATCAAATTATATTGTTTATATCTCCAGGATTAACCAAAAAAGAAAAAAATCTAATTTTACCGGCTGTTTTTGGATCAGGTTTGCTATTTTTTCTTGGCTTGCTTTTTTCGTGGTGGATATTAGTTCCTGCAGCAATAAATTTCTTTATAAATTTTGGAGCTGATATAGTTGAGCCCACATGGTCTATTGAGAAATATTTTGATTTTGTTTTATTATTAATGTCGAGTACTGCTGTGGCATTTCAACTTCCGGTTTTGCAATTTATACTTGGTTCCTTTGGAATTATCACTACAGCAAAAATGATCTCAAATTGGAAAATAGTAGTAATTTCCTCAGCAATATTATCCGCAGTAATTACACCATCAACAGATCCCTTAACTATGTCTTTGCTCTCAATATCTATAATCTTTTTATTTTTTGTTGGAGCAGGGTTAACTTACATAACTGAAAACCTTAAATCAAAAACTCTTTCATCCTCTCATTAATATTAAGTTGAAGGCTTACAGCTTTACCTAATCTTGGCCTTGAATTTACTTTTTTCAGCCATTCCCTTACTTCATCTGAATAGCCACATCTATTTAAAATTTCAATTTTATCTGCAATTGACTTTTTATATTCTATTTCATTTAATGGGAAAGATTCTTGTCCTAAAAAGCCCCACATCATTTGAAAATATAAATATTTACCTCTCTTGAAAAGCCTAAAGTCATATTTTTTTCCCCATCTATGAATCAAATAATGGATAATTTCATCTACAACCAAAGGTTTCATAATTTAATAAAAAAAAATCTCAACAAATCCAATACTTTAAATTATTAAAAGTCCTATCTATTTGCAACAGAAACCGTGTAATCTGTTTCATAATAACTAATAAATAACAGTCTCAAGTATCGAATGACTCAATTAAGTTCCAATGACGTCCCCTCCATGGGTCGAAGGCAATTTATGAATCTTCTTACATTTGGAACAGCAACTGGTGTCGCATTAGGAGCTTTATATCCCGTAGCTAATTATTTCATGCCACTAAGGGCTGCTGGTGGTGGTGGTGGGACCTCCGCTAAAGATGAATTAGGTAATCCTGTAACAAAAACTGGTTGGCTAGCAAGTCATCAAGCTGGAGATAGAAGTTTAGTGCAGGGTCTTAAGGGAGATCCAACTTACTTAATAGTTAATAGTGAAGGTGAGATAGGAGAATTTGGACTAAATGCTATTTGTACCCATTTAGGATGTGTTGTTCCCTGGGATAGCGGAGCTAATAAATTCATATGTCCCTGTCACGGAAGTCAATATGATGCAAATGGGAAAGTAGTGAGAGGTCCTGCCCCTTTATCTTTAGCCCTTGCGCATGTTGATGTAGATGAAGATGCAGTACTTGTTAAACAGTGGTCAGAAACGGATTTTAGAACTAATGAGAATCCATGGTGGGCATAAGAAAATGATAAATATTAAAAACCAAATAATGAAAAAAATAACTTTCCTTTTCTGCAATCTGCTTTTAATTTCAAGCATTATAATTTTTCCAAAAGCCTCTTTTGCTTATCCTTTTTGGGCTCAGCAAAATTATGAATCTCCCAGAGAAGCCACAGGAAAAATAGTCTGCGCAAATTGCCATCTAGCACAAATGCCAACTATTGCAGAGGTACCTCAAGCCGTTGGAGCTGATAGTGTTTTCAAGGCTGTAGTTAAGATACCTTATAAAAATGATTTAAAGGAAATAGCTGCTGACGGTTCAGAAGTTCCTTTACAAGTAGGGGCAGTTGTCATGCTTCCTGATGGCTTTAAATTAGCTCCTCAGGAAAGATGGACTGATGAAATAAAAGAAGAAACTGAAGGTGTCTATTTTTCTAACTACAGCGAAGAAAAAGATAACATAATTATTGTTGGACCATTACCAGGCGACACCAATAAAGAAATTGTTTTTCCAGTTCTTTCACCTAATCCAGCAACAAATAAAGAATATCATTACGGAAAATATTCATTACACATAGGAGGTAATAGAGGCAGAGGTCAAGTTTACCCGACTGGTGATAAAAGTAACAATGTAATATTCACTTCTTCTTCTGCAGGCATTATTAATTCAATAGAAAAAATTGAAGATGGAAGTTATCAAATTAATATTGAAAATGATAATGGAGAAATAATTACTGAGGCTGTCCCAGTTGGTCCTGAACTAATTGTGAAAGAAAAAGACCAAATAAATGCTGGGGATCCTCTGACCAATGACCCTAATGTGGGAGGTTTTGGGCAACTAGATGCAGAAGTAGTACTACAAAGCCCTTATAGAATAATAGGTTTAATTGCGTTTTTTGTTGGAGTAGGACTAACTCAAATATTGTTAGTACTTAAGAAGAAGCAGGTTGAAAAAGTACAAGCTGCTGAGGGGATTTAATTAACCTTTAATGAGTACATTTCCAGCTTTTATCCAATCCCCTGGAGATACATTTTTAAATTTAGGTTTTCTAACTATAAGATGGTATGGTTTATTAATTTCCATATCTGTTTTAGTAGGACTCTTTATTTCAAAGAAGCTTGCGAAATCTAGAAATATTAATCCACAGTATATAAGTGATATTTTACCTTCTTTAATAATATCTTCAGTCATTGGAGCTAGAGCTTACTATGTAATTTTTGAATGGAGACAATATAGTGGTGATAACTTTTTTACTTCTTTTGCACTTTTTAATAATGTAATTCAAATACCTTCTTTTCTTGCGATTTGGGAAGGAGGCATTGCAATCCATGGAGGATTAATTGGAGGATTCTTATCTATTTTATTTTTTTGTAAATATAAAAACATAAATTTAAAGACTTTTATAGATGTATTAATTCCGTCGATTATACTTGGCCAATCAATTGGTAGATGGGGAAATTTTTTTAATAATGAGGCTTTTGGCATACCTACCGATTTACCTTGGAAGTTATTTATTCCTATACAAAATAGACCATTTGAATTTATAAATTTCCAGTTTTTTCATCCAACATTTATTTATGAATCGATATGGAATTTTTTGATTTTTCTATTATTAATTACCATTTTTAATAAACAAAACAAAAATAACTCTGTAAGACCAGGCTTTATTAGTTGTCTTTATTTAGTTGCCTATAGTTTTGGAAGATTCTGGATTGAAGGTTTAAGAATTGATCCTTTATGTATTGGTGGCCTCCCTCCATTCTGTGAAGGTGGCTTACGTATGGCTCAATTTATTAGTATTTTTTTATTTTCCTCTGGATTAATTGGAGTATTTTTTTTAAGATTAAGATCATATAAAGGGAAAACAACATCGAATGGATAGAAAGATATCATTTATTGGAGTTGGGCCTGGGGATCCTGATTTATTAACAATTAAAGCATTAAAAAAAATAGAGTCTGCAGACGTTATATTTTGGGCAGATTCTTTAATTCCTGAAAAAATTGTAAATTTTTCATATGTAGGATCTGAAAAAATAAAAACAAGTGGGCTTACCCTCGAAAGGATAACTTCAATAATGATAGAGAGAATAAATGAAGGGAAAACAGTTATAAGATTGCATGATGGTGATCCATGCCTTTATGGTGCAGTTAAAGAACAAATAGAAATATTAAATCAAAACAATATTGAAACTGAAGTCATCCCAGGAGTCAGTGCTTTTCAAGTCGCTGCAGCATATCATCAGGCCGAGCTTACGATCCCAGAAATTACACAAACTATAATTCTGACAAGATCAGGAGGCAGAACTGGCATGCCTGAAAAAGAATCTCTCAAGGATCTTGCGAGCCACAAATCCTCATTATGTCTTTATTTAAGTGCTAGGCACATAAAAAGTTCTCAAAAAACTTTATTAGAATTTTATCCTCCAGAAACACAAGTAATTGTTGGTTATAGAGTATCTTGGGATGATGGTTGGACAGCTTTAATTGAGTTGAAAGATATGGAAAAATTTACTCTAGAAAAAGGACTTATTAGAACAACCATATACATTATTAGTCCTGTTATTAATAACATTACAAATAGATCTAAGCTATATGATCCATCTTACAAACATCTTTTTAGAAATAAATAATCTAATAAAGTTGATAGATAAAGATAAATCACTATAATTAGGGAAAATTAAATTGCCTTGGAAGAAATAAACTCTAATGAGTTAGACGAAAATTCTAAAAACAATTCTTCTTTAAAAAGAATTGGAAATTTTATTAAAGAAGCAAGAATAAGTAGAAACCTATCAATTGAAGAATTAGCATCTAATTTAAAAATTGGAACTCACCAACTTAAAGCAATAGAAGGAGGCAATAAAGAAAATTTACCAGAGACAGTTTTTATAAAAGCAATGGTTCGTCGAATTTCAGAAAAACTTAAAGTTGATACAGAATTTATTATGAGCGAATTCAAAACTGAAAGAAAAGAAGTAAAAGTTGAAGAAATTGTTCAGGAAGTCTCAATCAAAGCTAAACAAAACAGCTCCATTGGGAATCAAAATTCAAAGGGGTTTATAGTTTTTATTTTGATTTCTGGAATTTTAGGCCTTTTAGCTTCATCTTTAATTTTTAATATTTTTTCCAATTCTTTCCAAAATCAAATGCCAAAACAAGAATTTATAAAAAAAAATTAAACAACTTTTAACTCTAAGTTTTTTAGTTCTTTAATAACATTACTACATAACTCCAAGTTCCATTTCTCCAGAAGAAGCTCTTGATTTGAATTAAAAGGTAATAATTTAATTAATAAAATATTCTTTTGTAATTTAATTTTTATTGAAGATATTATATTATCTGGTCTTTGATCAAGGGAGGTAGCTAATCTTAAAATCAAGGACATTTCAAGTACTAATGATTTTTCTTCTTTTGAAATCAAACTTTGCCAAGAATCATGTCTTTTTTTAGGCAAAGTCTTTCTATGATATCTAGCAACCGAAGCAATAATATTTGTTTCCGATTGCGAATAACCCAATAATTCGCAATGTTTAATTAAATACCAAGAATGTTTATGATAAGAACTTATATTTACATATTTCCCACAGTCATAGAGATGGCAGGCTGCCCAAAGTAGCTCTTTAGCTTTTAAACCACTATCGTTGTGAAAGATATTTTTAGTTTGATCATAGATTTGAAATGCGAAATTAGTAACCTTCTTAGATCTTTCTTTATCAACATTAAACTTTCTAGCCTGATGAATTATGGTCGTTTTCCTAATATTACTTTGAATATTAAATTCGTTTTTTATTATTCCTTCGCGGAGCATCCAATCAACTACTAATCCTTCCCGAAGAGCTCTCTCACTTATTGTTAACTGATTAAAATCCAACATATTCATTGAGGTTTCAAGAATTAATGCGCCTGGTATTATGATTTCTGCCCTTCTTTCACTTAATGAAGGAATTTTTTTTATTTCTGAAATTGGCATTTTAATTAATTTATCCAAGACAATTCGTAAATTCTCTTTACTAAACTTATAGCCGTGCATCTTTTGTTTTGGTTGTTCAAGATGCGACAAAATTAAATTTCCTATTGAGATCGCAGTACCGCTTGTAGCAATCATTGAGACTGCTTTTCCTTTGTTTAATCTCGCTTTAATTTTTGCAACAGATGGTTCTAAAGATCCTTTGATAAAAGTTCTCAAAAAATTGGCCCTTTCTCTAGAAATAGACTCAGTACTAAGAAAATCATTTTTGAGCCTAACAGCTCCAATTCTAGAACTTGTAAGAGCTATCGCATCTTTCTTGTCTGCAAGTATTAATTCTGTAGAACCTCCTCCAATATCAATAATTACATAAGACTCATCTGCGAAAACGGTTCCAGACAATACTCCGAGATAAATTAATCTAGCCTCTTCAAAGCCGCTTATAAGTTCTATCTGAATTCCAACAGCACTCTTAACTCTATCTATAAAGTCTCTTCCATTAGGGGCCTCCCTCACAGCACTTGTTGCTGCAGTTATTATTTGATTTACTCCATTACTTTGACAATAGTCTTTAAACCTCTTAAGGGTTTTAAAAACTCTTTGAATTGATTCTTCAGTAAGATTTCCCTCTTCATCTCTCTCCCCTAGACGGGTTGTAGATTTATCAGTAAATTTTATTGAAAAGGTTTTAAGATCTAAATTAATCTCAGCAATTAAGAGGTGAGTGGAGTTTGTTCCAATATCAATTGAAGCTACTAAAATATCTTTTTCTGGCAAAATAGTTAATTCTTTTTTTTGTATCATTTTTTTTCTCTAAAAATAGAGATTTTAAATACATCAATTAATATACTTAAGATTGATTATGAAATTATAAAATCGATAGAATTCTAGTTAGATTATTTAAAGTTATGAAATATAAATATGGTGAGAACTGAAGACCTCAAAACTAAAGTAAATATTCTTTTTGAACTTTTAAGGTGGAATAAACCCACTGGCAGAATTATTTTACTTATTCCTGCTGGATGGAGTTTATATTTAACTCCTGAATCTAACCCAAGCTTCCAAATGTTGTTAAAAATTATGATAGGGGGGTTATTAGTTAGTGGGTTAGGCTGTGTGGCTAATGATATTTGGGATAAAAGAATAGATCAAAAAGTCCTAAGAACCAAGAACAGGCCTCTCGCCGCAAATAAAATTGGGTCCCGAACAGCTTTCTTAATTCTTATTTTTTTAATTGTATGTAGTTTCTTCTTAACTTTGTCACTACCAGATAATGGGAGACTTCTTACTGTTTCACTAGCTTTCTGTGCTTTACCATTAATTTTGATTTATCCTTCAGCAAAAAGATGGTTTAAATATCCACAATTCATCTTATCTTTGTGCTGGGGATTTGCAGTTTTGATACCTTGGGCTGCTAGTGAAGGCAATATACAGAGTATTGTTTTACTATTTTGCTGGCTTGCTACAATTTTTTGGACTTTTGGTTTTGATACTGTATATGCTTTAGCTGATAAAAAATATGATTTTGAAATCGGGATAAATAGTTCTGCAGTTAACCTTGCATCAAATACAAAAATAACTATACAAATTTGTTATTTTTTAACTTCTGTCTTTCTTGGGATTTGTGCATTAATCAATCAACTAAATTTTATTTTTTGGCCAATTTGGTTAACAACAGCATTTTTAATGCAAAAAGATGTTTTAAAAGTATTTCCTGAAAGTAAACAATCCATTCAAAGAATTGGTAACCATTTTAAGAAACAATCTATTTATGGAGTTTTTATTTTATTGGGATTAGTAATTTCCTCATAAATTTTTAAAAGAATGCTAAATAAATTAAAAAAAGGAGATGAAATTCATATTTTAGCTCCAAGCTCTTTTATCGATAAAGAAGAGGATTTTGTAAAAGGCATAGACATATTAAAAAATTGGGGGTTAAAAATTATTCACAATGATCTCCTCTCGAAAAAATATGGTTATTTTGCTGGGGATGATAAAACTAGATTTAAAGAACTCGAAAAAGTACAAAATAGTAAGCTCATCATTTTTGCTAAAGGAGGATGGGGTTCAGCAAGACTTTTAGAAAAAAATCCAAATTGGGGAAATGGCTTGATGATTGGATTCTCCGACACATGTTCACTATTGTTATCAAAATATTCAAAAGGATTTTTTGGCTCTATTCATGGTCCTATGATTACAACTCTTTTTAAAGAGCCTGAGTGGAGTTTAAGGAGACTAAAAAATTTACTTTTTGAAGGATATGTTGATGATATTAGGGGTTTACCCCTAAAACAGGGCATTGCCAAAGGAGAGATAATTGTTTCTAATCTAACTATTGCATCTTTTCTAATTGGGACAGATCATTTTCCAGAATTAAAAGGAAAAATAATAATATTTGAAGATATAAATGAAGATATTTATAAAATTGACCGAATGTTGACTTATTTGAGAATGACAAACAAATTGAATGAAGTTGCAGGTATTGGATTCGGAAGTTTTTCAGATGGACAAGACAGTCCTGAATGGAAAGGCTTACTCAAAAAATTAATATTAGACAGACTTGGAGAGTTTGATATACCTATTCTTTTTAACCTCCCAATTGGACATTTGTCTGGTAATGCATGCATCCCTTTCGGTTGTGAAGCAATTTTAAATGGAAACGATGGGAACCTAAGTATTAATATAACTTGTTACTGAAAATTATTTAAAAATAGTTTCGCTATTTTTAAATCTAGTGGAGATGTGATTTTTATATTTGAAAAATTTCCTTCAATAATTTTTACTTCCCAATTTAAAATTTCAAAAAGTGAGGCATCATCAGTAACTGTCCAATTGTTTTCAATTGCCATAATATGTGCTTTTTTTAAGCTATCTACTAAAAAACCCTGTGGAGTTTGAGCTGCCCACAAATTATTTCTATCGGGAGTTTCTTTAATATAACCTTTATCATCAACAATCTTTATTGTATCAGTGACTTTAGTAGCTAAAATAACTGCATCATTTTCTTCTAATTCCAAAGCACATTTATTTATTAAGCTTGGGTCTATTAAGCATCTAGCGCCATCATGAATGAGAACTTTTTCAGCATCAGAGGGGAGAGAATTTAAACCATTAAAGACAGACTCTTGTCTGGTTTCGCCACCAACGATCCATTGAACTTTAGAAGAAAAACCTTTAACTGAATTCAATAATTCATATTTATCATTCGGTTGCCCAATTATTCCTACCCAGCTAACTAAACTTGAAGAAAATACAGATTTTAAAGTCCAATAAATAAGAGATTCACCTTCTAATTCAATAAGTAACTTATTTTTTCCAGCTCTCATTCTACTACCGCTACCTGCAGCAGGTATTAATACATGCACAATAATTTGGCTTAATGTTTCTAGACAATTATAAATAAACGCATTATGTTTGCACAAATAGTACTACGATTTTAAATTATAAAATTTATTAAAATGTCAAAGAAAGAAACTTTAACAGGAAAAGTTGCTTTAATTACAGGAGCAAGTAGAGGAATAGGAAAGGAAATAGCATTAGAACTTAGTAATCTAGGAGCAGAGGTAATTATCAATTATTCATCTTCTGATGAAAAAGCAGAAGAAGTTTTAAATTTAATCAAAAAATCTGGAGGTAAAGCTCATAAATTAAAATTTGACGTCTCAAAAGAAGAATCTGTGAGTGCAGCATTTGAAGAAATTATAAAAATCAATGGTACCGTAGATATCCTTGTGAATAATGCTGGGATAACGAGAGATGGTCTATTAATGCGAATGAAATCAGAGCAATGGGATGACGTTCTAAATACCAATTTAAAAGGAGTTTTTCTTTGTACTAAATTTGCTTCTAAATTTATGCTTAAAAAAAGAAGCGGAAAGATAATAAATATTTCATCTATTGTTGGAATAATTGGAAATCCTGGACAAGCAAATTATTCTGCTGCAAAAGCAGGTGTTATAGGTTTCACAAAAACTTGTGCGAAAGAATTTGCTTCTAGAGGAATAAATGTAAATGCTATAGCCCCTGGTTTTATAGAAACAGAAATGACTGCAAACCTAAATAATGAAGAAATAAAAAAGTCTGTCCCACTAGCTAAACTTGGTAGTTGCTCACAAATAGCGCAATTAGTATCTTTTCTAGTTTCCAGTGATGCAGGAAGTTACATTACAGGACAAACAATTAGTATTGATGGGGGAATGAGTATTTGATTAAGTACTTTCGTATGGTTGTCCTAACTCATCCCTTAATTTTCTAATTTTTTGCAAAAGTTTTAGTCTTCGACTTCTAGCAGTTAAAGTCAAGAAAAATCTTAGAGGGAAATATATAAGAGTCATTGCCACTGCAAGCGTAGCAGTTAAAGTAAAAATAAGATTTCCAGTTTTATCCATAAACATAAGATACTCATTTTTCAATTAATTTGGATAGCTGTTTAAGAGAAATTCGGCTTTCCCCACTTAATTAAGTATCCCTAAAATATAATTCCATGGGAGATTAGAATAATAATATAAAGAATTTAATAAACATGCCAAAACAATTGAGCTTTTCGAACGAATCACGAGAAGCAATCGAAAAAGGAGTTAATACTGTAGCTGATGCGGTTAAGGTAACTATTGGTCCCAAGGCAAAGAATGTTGTAATAGAAAGAAAATTCGGTTCTCCAGATGTAGTTAGAGATGGATCTACTGTTGCAAAAGAAATTAACCTCGAAAATCCTATCTCTAATTTAGGGGCTAAATTAATAGAACAAGTAGCATCTAAAACTAAAGAAAGTGCTGGAGATGGAACAACTACAGCAACAATTTTAACTCAAAAAATGGTTCAAGAAGGATTAAAAAATATAGCTGCTGGTGCTAGTCCTATTGAGCTAAAAAAAGGAATGGAAAAGGGATTAGCTTTTGTTTTAGAGAAATTAAGGTCAAAAAGTATCAAAATTAATGGATCTGATATTCAAAAAGTTGCGACAGTAAGTGCTGGAGGAGATGAAGAAATAGGTTCAATAATTTCAAAGGCAATGGATATCGTAACTTCAGATGGGGTAATCACCGTAGAAGAATCACAATCACTTGAAACAGATTTAGACATAACCGAAGGTATGTCTTTTGATAGAGGATATAGCTCACCATATTTTGTAACGGATCAAGAGAGGCAAATTTGCGAACTTGAAAACCCGAAGATATTGATTACTGATCAAAAGATTTCTACATTAACAACTCTAGTACCTATCTTAGAAGAAATTCAGAAAGCTTCTTCTCCGTTTTTAGTCCTTGCCGAGGATATTGAGGGCGAAGCCTTAACAACACTTGTATTAAATAAAAATAGTGGTGTACTAAATGTTTCGGCTGTCCGGGCTCCGTCATTTGGGGAAAGGAGAAAGGCTGCTTTAGAGGATATTGCGATTCTTACCGGAGCTAATTTAATTAGCGAAGACAAATCAATGAAATTAGAAGAAGCAACAATCAATGATCTTGGTAAAGCAAAAAAAATAACAATCTCAAAGGATAAAACAACAATCGTAGCTTTCGAAGATACCAAAGACTTAGTCCAAGCAAGAGTTGAGAAATTAAAAAGGGAAGTAGAAATAACTGAATCAGAATACGATAAGGATAAAATTAATGAAAGAATAGCAAAACTAGCTGGAGGAGTTGCTCTAATTAAAGTTGGCGCTGCAACTGAAACAGAGATGAAGTATAAAAAATTAAGAATAGAAGATTCACTAAACGCAACAAAAGCGGCTATTGAAGAAGGAGTCGTTTCAGGGGGCGGACAAACATTAATTGAGATTTCAGAAGAAATGTCTAATTTTCGTAAAGAGACATCAGATGATTTGACTACAGGTATAGATATTATTACAAATGCACTTTTAGAACCTACTAAGCAAATTGCAAAAAATGCTGGTTTTAATGGAGACGTAGTTGTTAATGATATAAAAAGACTTAAAAAGGGATTTAATGCTAACACTGGGGAATATCAGAATTTAAACTCATCAGGGATAATAGATCCTACTAAAGTAATTCGATTAGCTCTTCAAGATTCAGTCTCAATAGCAGCAATGCTTCTCACTACAGAAGTTGCAATAGCGGATATCCCAGAGCCTGAGACAGCTACACCAGGAGGGCCAGGCGCAGATCCAATGGGTGGCATGGGTGGCATGGGTGGCATGGGTGGCATGGGTATGCCAGGAATGGGTGGCATGGGTATGCCAGGAATGGGTGGCATGGGTATGCCAGGAATGATGTAAAAACCTAACTCGCTTTTTTATCTTTTTTAATCCATTTTCTTAAATTATTTATATTGGGCAATGGCAATTGTTCTTTCTCAAGGTATTTATAGTCATATTTATAAGACTCATTAATATTTTTATTTACGATTTCAGTGTCATTAGTTATTTTTTCTTCTTTTGA
>QCMG01000006.1 GCA_003213955.1 Prochlorococcus sp. AG-418-M08 | reverse complement strand
GACAATTTGATATTTCTATGAGTAGTAGTTTTGGAAAAATTTTTCGTGTAAGTACATTTGGAGAATCTCATGGAGGAGCAGTTGGGGTTATTCTTGATGGTTGCCCTCCAAAGTTAAAAATAGACGTTGATCTTATACAAAGAGAATTAGACAGGAGAAGACCTGGTCAAAGTAAAATCACTACTCCTAGAAATGAAGAAGATAAATTAGAAATACTAAGTGGTTTGAAGGAAGGAATTACACTTGGAACACCAATTGCGATGTTGGTTAGAAATAAAGATCAAAGACCAGGAGATTACAGTAATTTGGGGCAAGTTTTTCGGCCATCTCATGCAGACGGAACATATCATATAAAATATGGAATTCAGGCTGGTTCTGGGGGTGGTAGAGCTTCGGCAAGAGAGACTATAGGAAGAGTTGCTGCAGGTGCTATTGCAAAACAACTATTAAAAAGATTATTTAACACAGAGATTCTTTCTTGGGTTAAACGTATACATGATATTGATTCTGAAATTAACAAAAATAAAATTACTCAAAGCAAAATAGATTCCAATATAGTTAGATGCCCTGATGAAAAAGTGGCTACAAAAATGATCGAAAGAATAAAAGAATTACAGCAAGAAGGTGATTCTTGTGGAGGCGTTATTGAATGCTTAGTGAAAAATGTACCATCAGGATTGGGTATGCCTGTCTTTGATAAATTGGAAGCTGATCTAGCAAAGGCTTTGATGTCTTTGCCAGCTACGAAAGGGTTTGAAATAGGTTCAGGGTTTTCGGGAACTTATTTAAAAGGCAGTGAACATAATGATTCATTTATTGAGTCTGATGATATAAATAAGCTTAAGACTAAAACAAATAATTCAGGAGGTATACAAGGAGGTATAAGTAATGGCGAAAATATAGAAATGAAAATAGCTTTTAAACCTACAGCTACTATTGGAAAAGAACAGAAAACTGTAAATGAGCATGGTAAAGAAGTAGTGATGAAGGCCAAAGGCCGCCATGACCCATGTGTTTTACCAAGAGCCGTGCCAATGGTTGATTCAATGGTGGCTCTTGTCTTAGCAGATCATCTACTTCTCCAGCAGGCGCAATGTTCAATTATCAAATAAAAGCAAATCTTTAATTTGATTTTTCTTTTATCCATTCATATATCTTTTGATCTATTTTTTTATTAATAAAACCTTTATCACCAATTACAATAGCTTTATACCCTAATGATTTATATAATGGTAAATCAGATATTGATAGATCTCCAGCTGCTATAAAGTCTATTTTTTTATATTGAGATACATTTATTTGGCCAATGTTATCTTTTACAGGGTAAATTTTGATAATTTTACAATTCAAATCTATTGCTTCATCTAGATCTTTTATGTTATTAATACCTGGAATTAATAAATGGTTTTTGGAATTTGAATAATTAAAAAGTTCCTTATTCCATACTTTCATCATTGAGTATTCTAGTCCAATTCTAATAGATTGATCTATTGACTTTTTGTTGATTATAGAGGCAGAGCCTAAGTTGAGTTTTGGGAACTTAAATTTGAGATTTGATACAAAATTAAACCAGTTTTTATTACCAGACCAACTAATTTCAATATTCCTAAAACCTTCTTTTATTAAGTTTTCTATTTGATTTTCAACTAATTTCCTCTCAATAGAATTTGTATAAATGTTTTTATTAGGTTTTATTAATAAAAAAAAAGATGTCAACTCTATTTTACGAGAGAAGGAATTTCTTTTATTTTTTAAATAATTATCAGATTTTTTAAAATCAGATATAATTTGCAACTTTTACCTCAGAGCGGTTTAGTAAATCTTGAATATCTTCGGTATCAATAGTTTCTCTCTCAATTAGCATAGAGGCCATTTCATCAAGAATACTTCTATTTTCTGTAAGTACTTTTGTCGCTCTCTTGTAGGCTACATCAACAAGTTCAGAAACCTCTACGTCGATGGTGGCTGCTGTATCTTCAGAGAAGTCTCTTGTAGAACTCATATCTCTACCTAAAAACATTCCACCTTGAGACTGACCCAATGCTACTGGACCGATTTTATCGCTCATTCCAAATTTAGTAATCATTTGTCTTGCAACATTAGCTACTTGTTGTAGATCATTAGAGGCTCCTGTAGTAACTTCCTCTTCTCCATAAACAATTTCTTCAGCAACTCTTCCTCCGAGAGCTACAGCCATTTGGTTTTGTAAATAAGAACGTGAGTAAAGACCAGACTCCATTCTTTCTTCACTAGGAGTAAAAAAGGTTAAACCTCCGGCTTGACCTCTTGGAATTATTGAGACTTTAGCTACAGGATCATAATCAGGCATTAGTGCTCCGACTAAGGCGTGGCCTGCCTCATGGTAAGCAACAAGTTCTTTTTTTCTATCACTTATTACTCTGTCTTTCTTTTCTGGTCCCGCCATTACTCTCTCGATAGCATCACCTACTTCATCATTACTAACAGTATCCAGATCCTTTCTTGCTGCAAGGATTGCAGCCTCATTCAAAAGGTTGGCCAAATCGGCACCTGTAAATCCAGGTGTTCTTCTTGCTACTTTATCAAGGTCTACATCCTTTGAAAGGGTTTTATCTTTAGCATGGACATTTAATATTTGTAATCTCCCAGCGTAATCTGGTCTATCTACCGTAACTTGTCTGTCAAATCGACCTGGTCTCATTAAAGCTGAGTCCAGAACATCTGGTCTATTAGTTGCTGCAACTATAATTATTCCAGAATTACCTTCAAAACCATCCATTTCAGTAAGTAGTTGGTTTAAGGTTTGCTCTCTTTCGTCATTTCCTCCTCCCATGCCAGCACCTCTTTGTCGACCAACTGCATCAATTTCATCAATAAAGACTATACAAGGTGCATTTTTTTTTGCTTGTTCAAATAAATCTCTAACCCTACTTGCACCAACGCCAACAAACATTTCCACAAACTCTGATCCAGAAATTGAAAAGAATGGAACACCTGCTTCACCTGCAACTGCCTTAGCTAAAAGAGTTTTTCCTGTTCCAGGAGGTCCGACTAAAAGAACCCCTTTAGGAATTTTTGCTCCAACTGCAGTAAATCTATCAGGGCTTTTAAGAAAATCGACAACTTCAGTTAACTCTAATTTTGCTCCTTCAACTCCTGCAACATCTGAAAAAGTTACTTGAGTAGAAGGTTCCATTTGAAGTCTCGCTTTGCTTTTACCAAAACTCATTGCAGGATTACCTCCACCGCCGCCGCCACCACTTTGTGATCTTCTGAATAAGAAAAATAAACCTCCGATTAATAAAACAGGAAAGATTAAACTACTTATAGCTTGTTGCCATGGATTAGCTAATTTTGTTGGAGTAACTGCTATATCTACATCATTCTCAGTAAGTATTTTGAGTAGATCTTTATCTGGAGCTAAATTAACCTCAGATCTACTTCCATCATTTTCTACTACTTGAGCAGTACCATTATCTGGAGATAATAAAACCCTGCTAACTTCTTTATCCTGAACAGCTTCAATAAAATCACTATATCTTAGTATTTTTGTAGCATTATCAGTGTTGGGTTTATCAAACACTGAAGTCCCTATAAAAATAACTGTAATTACTGCTAGGACGTAAAGTCCTACGTTTCTCCAACGTTTGTTCACGATAAAAAATCTTTAATAAATCTATGATACTAATAATAAAACAATATTAAGACTTTCTAAGAACATCTACTACACTTTTAAATGCAAACCATTCAGGTATTTGATCACCATTCCTTAGTTTCTTTCTAAATTCAGTGCCACTTAGTTTCATTATTTGAAAGTTATTTTCTTTTGCTTCTTCAGCAGTTATATAACCTTTTTCTATTGTATAAACCAAATTTTTTGATGGTACAGTTTGCATCATTAACTCTCCTGCGCATTCGTTAGCAAAAGTCTGGGCATCATAAGGTCCATAAAAATCTTCCCCAGTAGATATTGATTTACATCCAGCCATATCCCTACCGATTATAAAATGAGTACAACCGTAATTCCTTCTGATAATCATGTGTTGAAGAGCTTCTCTAGGTCCGGCCATATGCATTGAGTATGGCAAAAAAGCCCATTTTATTTTCTTATTAGAAATCTCCTCTTCTAACTTTTTATATGTCAAATATCGAACTTTTCCTGGGATATCATCTTGTTGTGTTGGACCGCAGGTTGGATGAACTAATACAACTGAATTAGAGGAAACATTATCAGATTGTAAGGCGTTAGTAAATAATTCATAATGCGCTCTATGAATTGGATTCCTACATTGAAAAGCAACTACATCAAAATTGGCAGGTAATAAATCTCTTACTTCTTTAGGTGTTTTACATGGAAAATCTCTATTTGGGAGCTCCAAACCATATACCCTACCACCTACATAAAATCTTCCTCTTTCATGAAAAATCATCTTTACTGCAGGATGATCCAACGAATTAGTCCCATAACAAAATTCTGCTTCAGTGGATTTATCAGGCTCCCATTTTGAATTTACTTCTAATACTGCTATTTTTTGTTTTTTATAGGTGAGCAAAATTGTGTCACCTTCAATAATTTGTGCATCATTAGTATCAAGCACTATTGGCAATCCAAAAAGTAAACCATTTGTATCTCTATGGTTTTTAATTACCGATTCGTACTGCTCTTCATTCATAAATCCATCTAGCGGAGAAAACCCCCCAACCATCAAAAGCTCTACATCACATGCATTTCTATCACTACATTCATGCTCATAACTTACCTGAGAAAGTAGCTTTGATATAAGTTTTTTATCCTTAACAATTAATTCTTTTAGTTCTCCTCCATAAGCGGGAATGAGACCTTTTGAATCTCTTGCAGATTCTTTTGTTGATTTCATTTTATGATTTTATAAGACAAATTAAAAAAAAAAAAAGAGGGTTCGAGCCCTCTTTTTAAGATTTATTCAAAATTAAGCTTTTCTTCCATAAAGCTCACCAATTATTTTTACATCAAGAGGTTCTTTTGACCCCATATCTGTATCAGAGGGTTGGATAGCTACAAATGTACCTGCAAATTCATCTGTATCAGAATCTACATTTTCAATTGATAGTGTGACTACTCCAGTACCATTTACATCAACCTTGATATTTTCTTTAGCAAGTTCTTCGTCATCACCCCCTAAGGCAACTAAACCTTGAGCGTATTCAACACCTGTATTTTTAGCTCTTGCTTTAGGATCTAAAAAATCTCCGGTTCTATAATTAGGTGTGAATGTGGCACCACTGACTTCTGTGCCTGGCTCAATTGATGAGGGAAAATCAGCTGTTAAATCTTTCGCAGAGAATGCAAATGGCACCTCCAATCCTCCAGGAGTTAGAACAGTTATTAATTGAAAATCAATACCACCTTTTTCAGTAAATGTTCCGGAGTCTATATCTCCATATACTTCTGTAACTGTTGTGTTATTTCTGGGGCTAATAATTTTAGTTGCAACAAATTCTGCTTTTTTGCGTTTAGTTCCAGGAACTTTCACATAAACTTCTGTTGGATGCATGCATATACCTTTTAAAGAATCTCCATTTCCTAAAGATATTGATCCTGCCAAAGATGAATCTAATGAAGGGCAATCATTAGCTTTTCCTGTGTTTACTACATCAGTAAATTGTGCATTTCCTCTCTCTGAAAAGGCATATGTTGTATTTGGGACAAAAGCAAAAGTTAAACAAATTGAAATAACAAAAGCTAAGAAAGAACGAATTCTCATAATAAAATTTTAATAGAGTTCTGTGACTGCTGGTAAAGGTTTACATTAAAATGTTCAATAGGGATACTACAAGGTAAAGAACCAAAAAAGGTAGTTTTTTAGATCCTCGAAACAACCCGTAGCTTTTTTAATTTTTTAGAAAACTTGAGTTATTTTATGATATAAGACCGTTTTTAATGCTTAAGATTACAAAAAAATACAAATATAATTTTCATAGATTATTTATTAGTTGAAATAATTTGATTTATTAAATTATTTGCTAATTCAATTTTCGACGTTTTTTCTATATGATTTTCCATATCCCTTTTATCAAAAAGCCACCCTTCATTTTTAGCAAACGGACCAAATCCTTGATCATCGATATCTATAGGATTTGCAAATATTAGATCACAACCCTTAAGGATTATTTTTTCTTTTATTGTTTTTCTTGCCCTTTCAATAGAGCCTGTAAAAGTACAAAATCCAATAAAAATTTGATTTTCTTTTTTTACTTTACTTATTTCTTTAAGAATATCTGGTACGAATTCAATATTTTTATTTAGAAAATGATCAAATTTACTTTTAGAAATTTTTTTTGAAGTGTCTCCTGATACCCTGAAATCGGCCACAGCGGCGTTCATAATAAAGTAATCGCACTTAGAAATTTCTTTTTCTATTGCCATAATTAAATCATTGCTATTTTCTATTTCTACACTCTTTATACCTTCTGTAATATCCTGTGGATGTTTCAAAGGACCATGAATGTATTTAACTTCTGCACCTCTAAATCTTGCTACTTGAGCAAGCATTAATCCCATCGTTCCTGAACTATTGTTGGTGATCTTTCTGGCGGCATCAATTTTCTCTGATGTACAACCACCTGTAATTAAAAATTCTTTATTTAATAAATCTTTATAACACTGATTCCTATTTTGTATTTGCACGAATGTTAAAGCTAACTGTATTAAATCATTGGGAGGCATCTTACCAACTCCAATTTCGTCACAAGCTAGTATTCCTTCACTTGGCTTAAGAAGTAAAACGTTAGGAAAGTCTTGCAGACATTTACAATTATTTTGAACAGCTCGATTAAGCCACATTTTAGTATTCATAGCAGGAGCAACAATAATAGGCTTATTATTTGCAATTAAAATACTGGAGATTAATCCATCTGCATTTCCTGAAACCCATTTAGAAAGTGTTGTTGCAGTTAGAGGAGCGATTATTAAGAAATCAGCCCAATCGCATAAATCTATATGTAAAGGTCTCGTTTGAAGATATGACCATTGGTCCCTTTCTAATATGCAAGTATTCCTACTCAATATAGAAAGTGAAATTGGCTGAATTAATTTTTCTGCATTTTCAGAAATAACACACTTTATTTCATAATTATCCTTAACTAATTGACTCACAAGTAAAGGGATTCTAACTGCAGCAATACTTCCAGTTATTAGGACAAGAATCTTAACTTTTGATTCTTTAGAGTTAGTTTTCATCAAATGGTTCCTGATCTAGAAGATGAATATAATTAGAAGTTAATTCAGGCCTATTAATTGCCAATGCTCTTAGTAAATGCCAATCTTTTAATCCATCAAATGGTGAAGCATAATTTTCATCTTCTAATCTTTTAGCAAGCTCAAAAGTCATTTCTTCATTGAAAGAATTTACAAGTTCCTCACTTATTTTGTTATTGTTTGTAGATTTCATATTGAATTGTTGTCAATATATTTTTAATAATATAACCTCAAGTAATTCATATTCATTAGAATATTAATTACTCTCAAAATTTTTAAATCTCCTTAAGAAAAAATTCTTTAATTTAGGTTTTAGAAAATCAATTATGTCACAAACAAAAAAAGAACAGGTTGTAAGTCATTTACGTTATTTAAGGCAAGAATTAAGAGAAATGCATTTAGGAATTCAAGATGATGGCCTATTCCCGGAGCCCGGAGAAATAAGAGGCGTTATGGCACAAATGGAAGCTTTACTTGAATTAATTGAGGGTACTCCTAAAGTTAAATCAAATTCTGAATAGATTTACTATAAAGTAATTAAAAATGGTTCCTAAGCCCCAAAAAACTAAATTTCAACTCTTAGTTAATTTTGACACTTTAAGCAAATGGGCAGTAAATCCATGGCGAAGATATTCTTTGGCAATAACTTTTTTATTAACTGGTTACTTTTTTGGAAGTTCACTAGGAATGATAAGTGCAGTAGTTGAACTAATTGACCCAGTAGGTGCTTTCTTGTCAGTTGTTTTTATTGAAATTTTGATTGAATTTAGGAGAAGATTGAGGGATGAAAGGAGAAAAAAAATATTAGTATTATTAATGGATTCTCTAAGAATTGGTTTATTGTATGGTTTTTTTACAGAAAGTCTGAAATTACTCTAAATTTACTTATTAAATTTACTTAATAAATAAAGTAAAGCCATTCTTACAGGAATTCCATTTGAGACTTGATCATTAATTAAGCAATTTGGATATTCATCAACTATCCTACTGCTGATTTCAATGCCACGATTAATAGGTCCTGGATGCAAAATAGGAATATTTTTATCATTCAAAGATAGTTTTTCTGGAGTTAAACAATAATTTTCGCTATAAGATTTGATACTACTTAATAAATTTTCCGCCATTCTTTCTTTTTGTAATCTTAGAACAACTACTGCGTCAGCACATTTAATGGATTCTTCTAATGACCTCGAAATAGTAATTGAACCTCTTAAAGAAATTGGATCTTCTAGCTGATTTGGAGGAGCACAGCTGACAAATTTAGTAAATTCTTCAGGAATAAGTGTGGCTGGACCACATAATATGATGTTCGCACCAAATGCAGTCAAAGCCCAAAGATTTGATCTGGCAACTCTTGAATGAAATACATCACCAACTATTAATATTTTTTTAGAATTTAAAATTTCTAGGTTCAGTAACTTTGGAGAAAAGAATTTTATTAAAGTATAAAGATCCAGCAATCCTTGACTGGGATGGCTATGTAAACCATCACCAGCATTAAGTACCGAAGTATTTGCATTAGATGCATCGAGTTTTTTGGAAATTTCTAAAGGGACATGACTTGATGAATGCCTAATTATTAAAATATCAGAACCCATTGCGGCATAAGTTAGCGCAGTATCAATGAGAGTTTCCCCTTTGCTTAATGAACTTGAAGAAGGAGAAAAGCTTTGTACATCAGCGGAAAGTCTTTTTGCAGCCAGCTCAAAGCTATTACGAGTTCTAGTACTAGCTTCAAAAAATATGGAAGTTATTAAATTCCCTTGTAAAGCAGGTATTTTTTTTGTGCCAGCATTATTAAGAGATTTAAATCTTTCAGTTAACTCAAAAACTGATTTATAGTCATCTATTGAGAAATTTGAAAGTGTGAGGATATGTTTGTGAGGCCAATTTCCCATTATTAAATACTTGATAAATTATTAGTTGAATTTTTTAAATAAGGATTTCTATCTCCTTTTTCCCTTTTACTAATACTTCTACTCCTTTTGAGATACCAACGCCATTTTATATTTGTTGCTTTAGATATGCCAATTCTTGTTGTTTGAATTAAATCTTTTTTTTCTATATTTAATTCTCCTTTGCTGATCCATAAAAATTTATTATCAAGAACATTGAGGGAATTAAATTTATTGTCTATTTCAAATGCTTTTGTCAATAAGCCTGGCCCAGCAGCTAATCTTTCGTTTTTATTTGATATGTTTATAGCCCTTATTAATACTCCACTAGCAAAGTTATCTTTATCAGTAACAATGTTTAAACAATGATGCATTCCATATGATTTATAAATATAGAATTTTCCTGGTTCACCAAATAATACTTCATTAGATGGGGTTTTTTTATTATATCCATGACAAGCCTCTTCTTCTTGTGAATAAGCTTCAGTTTCAACTATCATTCCTTTTACTAATCCTTTATCAATTCTATTCCTAATCAGGTAGCAACCTATCAACTCTGGCGCTACTAGTTTAGAGTGTCGATTGAAAAAATTTTTTTTAAAAGATTCTTTATCTATTATTAAATACTTATCTAAGCTTATTTTTAGCGGTGAAATACTATTAAGTCTAGCCTTTGAAGCATAAAAAATTTTTTTCCTATTTCTATGGGAATTCATAAATAAATTTTTATCAATTTTTTTCAATTCATTGCAGGTTTAAGAAATGTTTTGGAAAATCCCTTAATATCACTAATAATAATTAGCTTCTTGATTATTAAAAAAATATGACACGAATTAGTAGTGATGAGGTAAAAAAAGTCGCTCAATTAGCGAGATTAGAATTAAACGAAAGTGAGATTCAGCAGCATGCAGAACAATTAGAAAAAATTTTGGACTATATCAAACAACTAGACAAAATTGATACCGAAAATGTTACATGCACCACTAGAGCCATAGAAGTGGTAAATGTATTGAGAAAAGATGAAAAGAAAGATTATGAAAATTCTGAGGAATTATTAAATTTGGCTCCCTCAAGAGAGAATAAATTTTTTAAGGTGCCAAAAATTATTAATGAATAATTATCTTTAAAAAATTTTTTAAATCTTTAACTATATTTTTTTAATATTTAAACTAAGAAAATACTTCTTATTTTTTTAGTTTCTTTTCTTTACTTCCGTGGCCTCTTATACCTATAAATAGATCATAAATAAAATTAAAAGTATCATCTTTGGTTTCAAAAATCCCAACTCTTTGTGGAGAGCCTTTTATTTCTAGTAGAGGTTTTGTTTTTTCGTAAGCTATTTTGTATTCAAACCATGGAATTGAAGGCCAAAGGTGATGAATTAAATGATAATTTTGGCCCATTATGAGAATATTCATAAATTTACTAGGATAGACTCTGGAGTTTAACCATTTATTTCTTGAGTGGAATGGTCTATGAGGAAGATAATCAAAGAAAATCCCTAATGTTACTCCAACCATTAATGCAGGACCAAACCATAAATTATAAATTAAATTCATAAAGTCAAATTTTAAGCCAGCTAAAATAATTGTTATGAATATGGATCTCTCTAAACCCCATTGAAGTAATTCATACTTTCTCCAAAGTTTTCTTTGAAAGAAAAATATTTCATGATAAAAAAATCTTGGAGCAATAAGCCAAATTGGCCCAAAAGTACTCACAATATGATCTGGATCATTTTTGGGATCATTCACATGACTATGATGTTGTAAGTGGACTCTGGTAAAAACTGGGAAGCTGAAACCTAAAAGTATTGCTGATCCGTGGCCCATTGCTTGATTAATCCAAGGCACAGGATGCGCGGCATTATGGCAAGCATCATGAATAACAGTTCCTTCAATATGTAGAGCAAGAAATGCTGTAGCAACAAGCAGGGGTAGAGGCCAAACGCCCCTGTACCACTGCCATATACTCAGAAAAGCAAGAAAATAACCACCAAAAAAAAGTCCTAATGTTGGGTTCCAAAAATTAGGTTTGTCGATATATTGTTTTATCTCCCTATGCCAATTGAAGGTATTTGTGGGATTAGTTTGGATATTTTTATTTTGAATACTTAAATTTGAGATTGTTTATACCTAATCTATAAGTAATATAACGAATAACTAATAGTTATTGTATGAAAAAATTTAATATTTTTTTATTTTACTAAGGGATTTAAACTTGAATTATGTATCAAATTGGGGCTGTTAAGTAAAATTTATTTTTAAAATATGCCTTGCTAAACTAAAATTTTATTTGTGCGGTCGTGGCGGAATTGGTAGACGCGCGAGTTTTAGGTACTCGTATCTTTGGGTGTGGGAGTTCAAGTCTCCCCGACCGCATTTCTAGGGAAATTAATATAAAGCTATTTAATGAGTTAATTATTCGCATTATTACTATACTCAAATAAAAATACTTCAAAATTTTGGTAATTTATTTAAGTTATTTATATCTATTCTTTGGGATTATATTTTTGTTAGTACCTCTAACATATATTGAATTAAGTAGACCAAGAGATCTTATAAAAGCTGGTTTAAGTTTATTTATTGGAATGTTATTGCTTGTTAAGCATAATGTTTTTGATAATTTATATTCTTTAATTTTATTTGCCATAACTATATTATTTATTTTTTATTTAGTAGAAATTTTTTCTATAAGGTGGAATCAATTAACTAATCAAGAGAAAAATAAATTAAAAACTGTAGTTGAATTGAAAAAAAATGTTTCAAAAATCATACAGGCCATCTATCTTGCAAGGAATGATTTATTAAATTCAGGTGATATTTTACAATTTGGAAGAAACAATGAAAATGTAAATAAAAAAAAGTGGGTTAGGAATGGTGAAAATGATAATATAATTACCTCAAATAAAAATAATTTAAAGACATTAGAGATGCCAAAAACAGCAACAAATGAATCTAGAAAAGATACAATAGATGAGGAAAAAAACAATTAAAACAAATTCATTTAATACTTATAAATTCTATAACTTCGTATGAAACCTCAAAATAGTAAAGATAAAAAATCAAGTTTTTCTTATAAAGAAACTTTAAATTTACTAAAAACTGATTTTTCAATGCGAGCTAATTCAGTTATTAGAGAACCTGAAATTCAGGAATTCTGGTTGAATAATAAGATTAATTTGGAATTGGGTTCATCTAATTCAGGTAAAAATTTTACTTTGCATGATGGACCTCCATACGCAAATGGTTCCCTTCATATGGGACATGCTTTAAATAAAGTTTTAAAAGATATTATTAATAAATATAAAATCCTAAAAGGGTTTAAGGTTCATTTTGTACCTGGCTGGGATTGTCATGGATTACCAATAGAGTTGAAAGTCTTGCAAAGTTTAAAATCTCATGAAAGAAGAGATTTAGACTCTTTAGGATTAAGAAAAAAAGCAAAAGATTATGCAAAGATTCAGATTAACAATCAACTAGAGGGATTTAAGAGATGGGGTATTTGGGGAGACTGGGATAATCCATATTTAACTCTTAAAAAAAATTATGAATCTGCGCAGATAGGTGTTTTTGGAAAGATGTTCTTAAATGGATATATATATAGAGGCTTAAAACCTGTTCACTGGAGTCCAAGTTCTAGAACAGCACTTGCAGAAGCAGAACTTGAGTATCCGGAAGAACATTATTCCAAAAGTATTTATGTCTCGTTAAATATAACTAAATTATCAGACAAATTTCTTTTGAAATTAGAAGAGAAAGATCTAAAAATTAAATTACTCTCTAATTTAAATAAATTATTTATAGCAATTTGGACAACAACACCCTGGACTATTCCAGGTAATGAAGCAGTAGCAGTTAACCCTAGGATAAATTATGTTTTTGCCGAGGATCAAAATAGTAATATATATCTTTTTGCTAAAGATTTAATTTCTACAATTAGCAAGAAACTAGATAGTCAATTCAATATTCTATTAGATATTAAAGGCTCAATTCTAGAAGGAATTGAGTATCAGCATCCTACAAAAAATAAGTTTTGCAAAATTGTCATAGGTGGTGATTACATAACCACTGAATCTGGTACAGGAATTGTACATACTGCCCCAGGACATGGGATGGATGATTTTAATGTTGGTCTAAAATATCAATTACCAATTACTTGTGTTGTCGATGAAAAAGGTAATCTTAATGATGATGCGGAAAAATTTTGCGGATTAAATGTTTTAAAAGATGCTAATGATTTGATTATTGAAGATTTGGAGAAAAACAACTTTCTCCTCTTAAAAGAAAAATATAAGCATAGATATCCCTATGATTGGAGAACTAAAAAACCTACAATATTTAGAGCTACTGAACAATGGTTTGCATCTGTAGAAGGGTTTAGAACCTCAGCTTTGAAAGCAATAGAAGATGTTGAATGGATGCCGAAAACAGGAAAAAAAAGAATTTATTCAATGGTTGTTGGAAGAGGAGATTGGTGTATTTCAAGGCAAAGGTCATGGGGAGTGCCAATACCAGTTTTTTATGAAAAAAAGGGAAAGGAAATATTACTGAATAGTGAAACTATCAATCATATAAAAAATTTATTTCGAGAACATGGAGCAGATATTTGGTGGGACTGGGATGAGAAAGAATTGTTGCCTGAAAAATATAGAGGGGAATCTGATCGTTGGAGAAAAGGTCTAGATACTATGGATGTTTGGTTTGATTCAGGATCTAGTTGGGCAGCAGTTTGTGAGCAAAGGAAAGAATTACAATACCCAGCAGATTTATATTTAGAGGGATCTGATCAACATCGAGGTTGGTTTCAATCTTCCTTACTAACCTCGGTAGCAGTTAATAATAAGCCTCCATATAAGAAAGTTCTAACGCATGGATTTGCATTAGATGAAAATGGCAGAAAAATGAGTAAATCATTAGGCAATGTTGTTGATCCAAATATTATTATTAATGGAGGCTCTAATCAGAAAATACAACCCGCTTATGGAGCTGATGTCCTTAGACTTTGGGTTAGTTCTGTAGATTATTCAGTCGACGTACCTATTGGATCGAATATTTTAAAACAACTATCAGATGTTTATAGAAAAGTAAGAAATACAGCCAGATATCTTTTAGGTAATATTCATGATTATGATCCTATGGTTGAGAAAATTGATATTGATCAGTTGCCAATATTAGATCGATGGATGTTAAACAGATTAGTTGATGTCTCAGATCAAATCACAATTGCATACGAGAATTATGAATTTTCAAAATTTTTTCAAATATTGCAAAGTTTTTGTGTTGTCGATTTATCTAATTTTTACTTGGATATCGCAAAAGATAGATTATATGTAAGTGCTAAATCTCAGCTTAGGAGAAGATCTTGTCAGTTTGTGATGTCTAAAATTGTAGAAAATTTAGCAGTTCTTATATCGCCAGTACTTTGCCACATGGCCGAAGATATTTGGCAAAATATTCCATATTCAATTAAAGAAAAATCAGTTTTTCAAAGAGGATGGCCAAACTTCCCTGAGTCATGGATTAATCCAGAACTTGATGAACATATTTCTAATTTAAGAAAATTGAGAGTAGAAATTAATAAAGCAATAGAAGGATGTAGAACCCAACAAATAATTGGAGCAGCTCTCGAAACTGAGGTTAATTATCTGCCTGAAAATGAAATAGTTAAAAATTCTCTTACTTGGCTTGAAAAGTTTGGGGATAAGGATGTTGATTTATATAGTGATTGGTTGATAGTTTCTAAGTTTAATATCGTTAATAGTTTATCTAAGGATTGTTTAATTATTGATAATAATGAACTTGGAAAGATTCAAATTCTTAAAGCCAGAGGTCAAAAATGTGATAGATGTTGGCATTATCAAAATATGACTGTTAAGGGAATTGAAGGTACAAAATTATGCAAAAGATGTGCAAATATTATTAACTTATAAAGAAGTTCATTTAATAATAAATTCTTTTTTTAAGACAAATGTGAGAGTTTGTATTTTCTCTAATCAATCTCTTGTAAGTCTTTTTTTTAAAAGTACTTTATTTATGAGAACTTTTTAAAAAGTGGCAATCTTTCAACTTATTTTTGAATCTATTTATATTTGGTAAGTTTTAGAGATCTTAACCATCTAAAAAATAATTATTTTTAGAAATTCTTTAGAATTTCCCTTAATAAATAATTCTTAAGTTTTAAAAAATCTATTCGGGATCATAAAATTAATTTTTTCTAAATTTTAATTAAATCAATTTTTGCCATAATTTGAAAAACCAGAATTCCTTCCAGTTTTTGGTAGTTTTATCATTGCCCATTGCAACAAACCTAATACATATATCAATAATGCAAATAAACCTAAGAATTTTGCAACAGGTTGTGAAAAGCTAGCACCAAATAAAAAATTAAATAAATTTTTTAAAATCAAGTATAAATTTGTCGAAGGCTGAAGCCAAATTTTGCATTCTGCAGAATTAATAAAAGAAAAACAATTTATATTATTCAGACTTTGAATTAAAAAACTTAAAGATATAAAAGTTAGGGACCATCTCCAAACTCTTGTGGTTGTTGTTAAAGCATGGGAAATCCCATACTCTTGTAATTCGTCATTAATATCATTCCAAAACCATACTGATATGGCCATAATTACTGTTGAAATATTTGTAATCAATAGAGCGTAATTGTACTTTCCTATTAAAAGTATGAGGCTAATAAAAAAAAGAAGTGATATTTTCCAATAATTAGTCAGAAGTTTTGTAATCGCTTTATTGCTATTTTTAATAGACCAGCAAAATAAAGTTAAAGGAATACCTAAGATGAAGACTAATGAAAGTTGAAAAGATAGCCAAATGGAAAGCTGATTAAGAATGTTCAAATCTTTTACTTTTTAACACACATAATTATTAAACCTCACTCACCTACTTGTTAACTTATTATTGTCATAGTTATGAATATTATGCATCTTATTAATTTCTAGTAAGAAATAATTTAATAACTTTTATGAGACAGCATGTAAATCCACTCAGTAAACATTTTTTTGAAATAAATCCAATACCTCCATTAAATGAGGTTTTTGAAAACCCTAAATTACCTTTGCATTTGGATATTGGTTGTGCTTCTGGTGATTTTTTATTCGATTTATCACTAAAAAATAAAGATTGGAATTATATAGGAATTGAGATTAGGGAAAAATTAGTTATTAATGCTAATTTGAAAATGAAAAATAGACAATATAAAAATTTATATTTCTCTTTTGGAAATGCAAATAATATTTTTGATCATCCTGAGAATAAATCTCTCGTTGATTCAATTAGAAGTATTTCTTTCTATTTTCCTGATCCATGGTTTAAAAAGAAACATCATAAAAGACGCGTGATTCAGCCTGAAATTATTAATTTTCTCTCAAATTCAATGCAAAGCAGATCCTTGATTTTTATTAAAACAGATGTAAAAGAGCTTTTTGAATATATGGAGAACATCATATCTGCGAGTTTAAAGTTCAAGAAATTAGCTAAGGAAGATTTTCTATTAAATAGAAGTTTTAATCCAAACAAAATTCAAACAAATAGGGAAAAATATGTAATTTTGAATCAACTTAAAATTTATGAAAGTATTTATATGAAAATTTGATTCATAAATCATTAGATATTTTATTGATCTTTGTTTGTAGTTCTCTAGTGATTTTTGATGATAAATAATCCACTTCTTTTTGATTTTGAGCTTCAACCAATACACGTAAAACTGGTTCTGTTCCACTTGGGCGGATGTAAACTCTAGAATCATCATTTTTAATATTTGAAAAACTTTCTATAGTTTCATTTATGAAATTCTTATTTGATTTTTCGATATTTTTATAGTCAAAACTTAGAAGAATATTAGTAAGCTTTTGAGGGTATGGTAAAAAGCTACTTTTTAGCCAAGAAGTTAAAGTAATATTTTTTTTCTTACAGTATCTAGAGATTTGAATTGCAGTTAATATACCGTCTCCACAAAAATTATTAATTTTGGAAAGGATATGTCCAGATTGCTCTCCTCCCAATAAAGCCTTTTTTTTCTTGATTGCATCAAATATGTACTTATCTCCAACTTCAGTTCTATGTAAAATCCCACCAATATTATTCCAAGTCTTTTCAAAACCCAAATTCGACATTTTGGTTGAGATGATTATGTTGTCTGTAAGTAATTTTTCTTCCAAAAGTTCTCTTCCCCATAGAAATAGAATATGATCACCATCTAGTATGTTGCCTCTTGAATCAATACCTATCACTCTATCTGCATCCCCATCGAAACTAAATCCCATATCAGCATTGTTCTCTTTAACGGCTTTATTTAGTGGTTCTAAACATGTAGAACCACAATTTAAATTTATTTTTAAACCATTTTTTTCATTATTTATTACTTTGACATTTGCTCCTAGTTTTTGGAAAATACTTTCTGCGCAAGTTGTCGCTGATCCATAACATGTATCTAAAATTATTTTCATTCCTGTTAAGTCTTCATTTCCCATAGTATCGATAAGTCCGTTGGTATAGGTATTTAAAAGCTGATTATCTTTGATTATGGATTTATTTATATAAGTAAATGATTGATTATTTGCTTCTTTAACTAATATTTCTATACGATTTTCAAAATCTTTTTTAATTTTTTCTCCATTATTATTGAAAATCTTGATTCCATTATATTCAGGCGGATTGTGGCTTGCAGAAATCATAATTCCGCTACTAAATTTTTCTTTTTTTATTAAAAATGGAATAGCTGGAGTAGGACAGATTCCTAAATATACAAATTCTTTTCCTGCTGCATTAATACCTCTTGAAACAGCCTCAAAAAGAATTTCTCCACTTGTTCTTGTATCTCTTCCAATAAGTATTGGATTATTTGTTTTTACAAGAATTCCCAAAGCATATCCAACCTTATATGCAAGAGAATATGTTATTTCTTTATCAAATCTCCCCCTAATTCCATCAGTTCCAAATATAGATTTCATATTATGGTTTCAATAAGTATAATAAGAATTCTTATTTTGTATCATTCACTTATATTATCAGTTGAATAAAAGTAAAAGGCAGATAATCTCTTTATTTACTTTATTTATATAAAATGTAAGAAAATTTAAAATTAGATAATGCAATCTGGAAGTGAAAAATCATTTTTAAATCATTCACAAAAGTCTTTACTTATATTGTTTATTACTCTGATTATTTTATCGGTAATCGCATTCAAAAATTTATTATTTCAACCAAACTTTCTCCTTAAGAAATTTGGAGAATTATCCATTGACCCTGAAATAGCATTTACAAATAACAAACCTACTTTTCTTGAATTTTATGCAGAGTGGTGCGAAGTTTGTAAGGAAATGGCGCCAAAGGTTGCTGACATTAAAGAAGAATATGAAAAAGATGTTAATTTTGTTTTTCTAAATGTGGATAATCCTAAATGGGAAAAATATATAAGAAATTTTAATGTTAATGGAATACCACAAGTCAATCTTTTTGATAGAGACTCTAATTTAGAAGTTACCTTTATTGGTAAACAGCAAGAAATAACTATAAGAGAGTCTCTAGATAATTTACAACATGATTTAAAAAGTAATAAACCAATTCTAAATTCTGAATATTCAATTATCAAAAAAAATAAAAATTATCAGTCTTCTCCGAGAAGTCACGGATAATTTTATTTCCAGTTCAATGCTTCAGATACAGATGGAAAATATTTGATAAATACTGTCTTACAATCTTCAGCTATTTCCATATGTTCTTTTTGAGTTCCTTCTTTTGATCTTAATTGTATATAGTGAATCCAGGACCTACAGGAACCGGTCATGTAAATTCTTGTTGGGGTAGCCAACGGCATAATAAATCTTGCGCATTCCTTTGCAATGCCTGCATTCAGCATTTCTTCATAAAGATTATTTGCTTCTTCAAAATGTTTTGCAATTCTTCCTGAAAATTTTCTTTTGAGCTCATCAGGAATGTCATCAATACTATTTTGGCGATTTTTTTTATCTTGTCTCCTTAACTCTGGGATAGGAATATCATTTCCAAGTAAATTAGTTTCTGCATATCTTTGTGAGAATTCTTGAAAAGTAAAGGATCTATGTCTAAGAATTTGAGCAGCTATACCTCTATTAGTTTCGATTTTTAATGTCATGCATGATTGTTCAAAAACAGACCAATGTTCATGATGAATACAATATCTTAATAATCCTGCAAATTTATCATTAGCTTGATTAGAAGGATTAGAAACTCTGGCTATATAAGCCATGGTTTTTTCGGCATCTGGTGTTAAAGAAATTAGCTCAACTTTACTCATTTTAGATTTTGGCTAAAGTTACTTGTTCTGGTTGATTTTGATATTTACCTTTCCTATCTTCATATGTGGTGGAGCAGGGATCACCTTCAAAAAACAAAAGTTGACAAATACCTTCATTTGCATAAATCCTACAATCTGCACCTGAACTGTTGCTGAATTCTAATGTAAGATGCCCTTCCCATCCTGCCTCCGCTGGGGTTGTATTTACTATTATTCCAAGACGAGCATAAGTACTTTTACCTATACAAATAACTGTAATATTTTCGGGTACTTTCATTTTTTCTAAAGCAACCCCTAACCCATAAGAATGCGCTGGTAAAATAAAATATTGACCATCTTTATCTTTGTGAAGAGTAGTTTTTTCTAAATTATCAGGATTAAACTTCTTCGGATTCATAACAGTTCCTGGTACATGCCTAAATATTAAAAACTCTTTAGAAGATAGTCTTAAATCATAGCCATAAGAGGAACATCCATAACTTAAAACTGCATTTTTTTTCTCGTTGGGATCAAGATGTCTCACCAAATTTGATTGGAAAGGGTTTATCATTCCTTCTGAGGCTTTTTGGTTTATCCAGAGATCATTTTTTAGCATAATTCTTATGAGCGGAGTTCGGTAATTTGGTCAGCCATTAGTAGGAAATTTTTAGGAATGGATGTACCAGTAAGGATTACATCTCCTGATATAAATCGGTTTTCAAGTGTTGAAATCAAATCATCTTTATTAATAATATTAAATTCGATTGCTAGAAAAATTTCATCAAGAATAATTTGATCATATTCTCCAGATAGTAATTCTTTTTTGCTAAATTCCCATAATTCATTTACACAATGATTAATTGATTGTGCCAGATTTTTATTATTAATTATTTCTTCTGGTTCGTATTGATCATAAGAATTTGATGACCTTATCCAAGTAAGATTACCGCAAAGCTTTTGGGCATTTGCAATACCTTGTCTTACACCTCCCTTCATTAATTGTACTAAAAGTACTTTTCTTCCTAAAGCTGCATTTCTTAGGGAATCTCTTATGATAGATGAATAACTTCCTCTGTAAGAAGATTTATAAATCTGAATTTGACCGTTCTGATTAGGACCTCTAAATTTTACTTCTTTATTATTTTTATTTATGTTTACAACCTGAGGTTCACTTGTCGAATAATTTTTTAATGAACTAACTACCATTATTTGAATTGACTTTATCTATATTAAGTATAATTTGAATTTCAATACACTGCATATAGTGTAATTTTACTTAAGGTAGCTGATCAAAAAAAAAAAATAAAAGAAAACTTTTCCAAAAAAAAATATAAAAATTGAAAACTGTTACTGTTGATACAAGATATTTTTATCTGTCTCCTTAAATTTTTTAATATTAAAGATATTTATGTTACCAGCTTCTAGAGGATTCAGCCGTTTAACTAAGCAACCGTCTGGACAAAATACTATTAATACTGTTGGCGAACGCTTTCCAATTAATAAAACTTTAATGGAGGTAATAAAGGGTCTTGAAGGAGCTAGCACAGAAATGGTAGAGAGATCCAAAACAATCTTTTTCCCTGGAGACCCTGCAGAGAGAGTTTATTTAATAAGAAGAGGAGCTGTTAGATTATCAAGAGTTTACGAATCAGGAGAAGAAATTACTGTTGCATTATTAAGGGAAAATAGCCTTTTTGGTGTTTTATCACTTTTAACAGGTCATAGGTCCGATCGTTTTTATCATTCAATTGCTTTTACAAGAGTAGAAATGATCACAGCTCCCGCAAATTCTGTTTTGAGAGCAATTGAAGCGGATGCGTCCGTTGGACTTTTACTATTGCAAGGCCTATCAAGTAGGATTCTACAAACAGAAACGATGATTGAAACTCTCACACATAGGGATATGTCATCTCGCTTAGTAAGCTTTTTGATGGTTTTGTGTCGAGATTTTGGGGTGGCAAGTGAAAAGGGCATCACTATAGATTTGAGACTATCTCATCAAGCCATAGCAGAAGCAATAGGTTCAACCAGAGTCACAATCACAAGATTATTAGGAGATTTGAAGGATTCAGGACTTCTAACTATTGAAAGGAAAAAGATTACAGTCTTTGATCCCATAGCACTAGCAAAAAGATTTAATTGATACATAATCAATTAATTATCTATTATGTTAATAATAAATAAATACAAATATTGTGTCTGGTTGGCTCTTCATTATTTTTTTATTACTGCTTGGAGGTTTAATTTCTACATTAGGTGATTTACTAGGTTCCAAAATTGGTAAAGCTAGATTTAGTGTTTTAAAGTTAAGACCAAAAAAAACGGCAATTTTAATTACAATTTTGACTGGAAGTTTAATAAGCGCATCATCATTGTTTTTAATGATATTAGTAAATAGACAATTGAGAGTAGGGCTTTTTAAGTTAGGAGATCTACAGAAAAAACTTCAAGAAAATAAACAAGTTTTGATACCTCTAAAAAAAGAAAGAGAAAAACTTGAAGAGAAAATTAAAGCTAAAGAGACTGAATTTAAACAACTTGAAAGGAATATAATGGCATTAAGGAGTGGTAGGTTTGTAATAAGAAGTGGTCAATCCATTGTTATTTCAGAGATTTCTTCTTCAAGCAAAGAGGATATAAAATCTCAAATAGAAAAAATCATTATCAATGCTAATGAATACACTCATAAGATAGTTAAACCAAAAAGTAAAGAGGTTAGAAATTTATTGTTGTTAAGAAAAAATCATATTGAAGAGATACAAAATACCATTTTAAATGGTGGTAATTGGGTTATTAATATTAAATCTGCAAGGAATGTGTTAAGAGGAGAAAATTATGTCTATGCTTTTCCTGAGTTAATAGAGAATAAAACAATAGTTAGAAAAGGAGAAAAAATAACGAAAATTGATTTCAAACAAGAAAGTTTTAATAAAAAATATTTTGGTGATAAGGTAAATTTCTTACTTTCCTCTAGCTTGGCTGAAGTCAAAAGAAGAGGTTCTCTTACAAATGAAATAAAATTGAGAAGCGATTCTTTGAAAGAATTAAGAGACTTCTTAAATAAAAATGATAAAACTAATTTTGAATTAGAAGCTGTCTCATTGAGTAATAGCAGGACGGCTCAACCAGTAATTGTTGAATTAAATATCAATTATCCAAAGTCTTAAATGTCTAGAGTTATTGCTATTGATCCAGGCATGTCGAAATGTGGATTAATAGTGGCTGACATAAGTGAAAAAAAAGTTTATGAAGCAGTAGTTATAAATAGTTATTTACTTTTTGATTACGTTAAAAAAAAATATCAGAACGAAAAAAACCTGCAACTTCTTATTGGAAATGGTACTAGTAGTAAAAGTTACATAAAGGCTTTGAAAAAGTTAGTACCTAATTTGATTATTGCTGAAGAAAAACATTCAACTTATAGAGCTAAGCAAAGATATTTTGAAATTTACCCTTTAATGGGTATAAAAAGTTTTTTTCCAAGAGAAATATTTATTTTGAATAAAAATTTAGATGCATTAGCGGCATTAATTATAATGGAGGATTATTACCAAGTTAAATTTGATTTTAGTGAAAAAGTAAAAACTAAAACTTGGCTGAAATAGTAAATTTATATTCATTTCCAGCTTCGAGCTCATAATCTCTCTTTAAAAGAAATCTCAATAATGAGTCTTCAATTAATGCTCGACCTAAAGGTGGCTTTACAAATAACATTCCTTTCCCAAATGACCATGTGAATTGCCACTTGAAATCGCTTGCTTCAACAATCCCCTTTAATTCTTGTTTACTGAAACAGTATTCTTTAATACTTATATGTGCTGTTGTTTGAGGCTTTGCTTTCATTTAATTTTTTTTTGTAAAAAGAATTAAGTTCACTAATAATATAATCTTCATTTTTAGTACTTAATTCCTCGAGTGATTGAATTACCTTTTGATGAACTTTATCTAAAGTATCATTTTCTTTCGCTGATATATTACCTAATACATGAGAAATAGTGTTGAAGTTTTTGGATTCTCTATTAACAGGTGGAGAACCTATACCTATTTTTATTCTGTTGAAATTTTCAGTATGCAATTTGTTTATGATATCTTTTAAGCCATTGTGTCCTCCAGAACTTCCTTTTTTTCTAAATCTAATCTTGCCAAGAGGAAGATCTATATCATCTACTATTACTAAAAGCTGATCTGATTTAATTTTATACCAATCCACTATTGCCCTAACAGCATCTCCACTATTATTCATATAAGTATTAGGCATAAATAATCTGTAAATAAAATCATTTATTTTGAATTCTGTGTACCTACTTTTAAACTTATTTTTTAAATAAAATTGTGAATCATATTTTGTTGCAAAATTTTCTAGTAGTAAAAATCCAATGTTATGTCTATTTTTGATATATTCTTTCCCAGGATTTCCCAAACCAATTATAAATATTTCATTTTTATTCATAATTTAAATTTTATCCCTAATTTTTTAAATTAGAAATATGGAAACTTAATAATTTTTTTCGTAATGTTTATTAGACAAAAAACTATCAAAGTTTTTAATTAATATGATTGTAAATCTATACATATTTTCAAATTTCTTACCAACATATCAATTTTTTTAAAAAAATTTAATTTTTTTAGTTACCATTCCAATCCACTGAAAAACCCTGTAGGAGTAATGATTGATTGTAAATTTGTAGAAGGATAACAAGGAAGACTAATAATAGTAAACCTATAACAGTCATAATAGGAACAGCTCCCCATCCTGGAACAACTTTTCCTTGTCCTGAGTTTCCAATAGCTTTTAAAAGAGTTCCTAATGCAGTTTTTTGGCCCATAGTAATTGCTCTAAATCGAATATATTTCGTTATTGTATAAGAATTAATACATAAATTGTTCACAAACTCACCAAAATTGATGCAAACTTTATCATCCGCCCCAGATCCAGCTGTTTCTGTAGCAGTTACAGTCCTTGCTTTACTATTAGCTTTAACAGGTTTTGGACTATGGACAGCGTTTGGACCCAAGGCTGCAAAGCTAACTGATCCCTGGGATGATCATGATGATTAATTGTATTTGATATTTTGTTAGCGTTATGAAGTATTTCAAAATTTACCAAAAATACAAAAAGTAAACCTTTTATCATAAATTAAATATAAATTTAATAGGATGTAATCCTGTCAGCTTTCGTCAATTCTATGCTTGCACTTAAAATTTCTGTTTACACAATTGTTTTTTTCTTTGTGGGAATATTTCTGTTTGGATTTCTAGCGAGTGATCCTACAAGAACTCCAAATAGAAAAGATTTAGAAAGTCCTCAGGATTAACTCTAAGTATTTAATCTTTTCATCATTTTGAATATAAGAAAGCTTATACGAGTTATACCTTTTGTTTTTACTTTAATAAACTTATCCTCATCAGTAAAAGCATTTGAATTGCTAACTATTGGGACTAAAAATCAAAAAACTAAAAATATTACTCATGCTGAGAGAGTTTTTCCCATAAATAGAAAAGTATCAGAACATAATTCATACAAAAAATATAACAATACAATATATTCAAAAGACAATGATATAAATACCCTCAAGGGGCTGAGCCCATTACTTTTAGCAAATTTTAGTAATAGTAAAAAAGAGTTAGAGATCCAATCGGAAATACAATCTGAGGAAAATAATATTTTAAATGCTGAAGGTAATGTCCTTGTTTTTTATAAAGGCCAAATTATGAAAGCAGATAGGATTATTTATGATAAAACTAAAAAGATTATTATTGCGGAGGGTAATGTTTCTTTGAATATTGGCGAACAAATATTCAAAATGTCTAGCTTAAAATATGATTTCAATGATAAAAAAGGTTATTTATTAGACGTTAATGGATTATTGAAGACAAATAATCTTATTAATGATTTATTTTCTAATTTTGAAAATTCAGATATTAAAAAAAATGAAATTTTAAAAGAGATAAAAAAAGATAAAGTTAGTTTTACTCCAAATAGTGTTGAAAATTGGGTATTAATTACTGATAAGATCCAAATCGATGAAAATAAATGGACAAGTGCTAAAGCTATATTATCTAATGATTTACTTGAATTAAAACAAGTTAAAATTCAAGTCAATTCACTTGAAGCTGTTGCAGAAAAAGAAAAATTGAGATTTAAATCTGCAGTAAACTTTTTGATTTTAGATGAGAAAATCACTATCCCCTTCTGGTTTGGAAATAGAACTTTAACCAAAGAAATTAGATATGAAGCTTCTTGGAACGTTGGATTTGATAATATTGAAAAAGATGGAATTTATTTTGGTAGAAGACATAATTCAATAAATATATTTGATAATTTTACTCTTGATATAGAACCACAATTTTTACTTCAACGCTCACTCCAAGGTTATACAAAAAGTTTTGTAAATGATGGAGATTCTATAACTGGTGATAAGGTTAAAAGAAATGCAACATTTAAAGATTATTTTGCTCTAAATTCTCGAATCAAAGGGGAAATTAACAAATGGACTTTAGTAATAGATCAACAAAATAATTCTTTTGATCCTGAAAAATTTTCAGAAGCTATAAGATTAAAAACTAATTTAAGCAAAGATATTACCTTTTTAAATTCAAAATGGAATAAAAGTTTCTTCGGAATTTATAGAGATAGGGTTTGGAATGGATCCTTAGGTGAAACTGAGATCTATGGAGGATATGGTTCAAAATTAGAAAAACAAAATTATTGGGTATTAAATGGAGTTAGTAATACTGAAGTCTTTTCTTTAGGTTTGGCAAATTTCAAAGGAGAAGCACTAAATAGTAAAAATTTGGTTAAAACCACAAAAGGTAATTTATTTTATTCTTTAGATCAAAAAATTCCAATAAATGTTGATCAGCCTTCAAATTTATTGGTTGATAGTTCATTTAATTATATTCCTGAGCCAATTAAGAAGGGACTTAGCTTTAATACCAAATTTGAATTATCTTATTCTTTTTATGGTAGTGAAAATAATCAAAGGTACTTGGGAATAGGAGCCGGTCCGGAGTTTGTTTTTGGTGATTTTAAAAAAAGATCTTTTGACTATACCAGGATTAGTTTATTACCTTTTTACAAAATAAAAAGTGGCGATAGTTTGTTTAAGTTTGATCAGATTTCTGATAAATTCACGTTAGGGATTGCTTTGGACCAACAGTTGTTTGGACCGCTTATTCTGAAAAATTCTGCGACTCTAAAAGTATCTCGATCAAAAGATTATGCTGAATTCATAAGTTCTAAAATCTCATTAAATTGGAAAAAAAGATCTTATGAATTTGGGGTATTTTATCAACCTCATAATGAAGCAGGAGGTATTTCTTTTAGTTTATTTGGCTTCAAATAGATATTAGAATTTAGGATTAAATTTTATATAAGGTAAATCATTTAATTTATTTTCAATCAAATCAACATTTTCAATTAATTTTGATGTAGTATCCCATTCTCCGGATAAAAACATTTGTCTTGAAGTTTCTTTTATTTCAAGATGAAAGTTTAAATCTTTTGATGATGCGTTAGATTTCAAAAGATCAATTTTTAAAATTAAATCTTTATTATCTATATATTTTTGGATAATTTTTATTGAATTCTTTGAAAGCGTAAAACATGGAATACCAATGGCAATACAATTACTATAAAATATATCGGCGAAACTTTCGCCTATGATTGCTTTTATTCCCCATCTCATTAATGCTTGGGGGGCATGTTCTCTACTTGAACCACATCCAAAATTGCTGTTAACTATAAGTATCGAAGCTCCCTTATTAGATTCTAAATCAAAGGGATGCTTTCCTTGAAGAGCTTTGCGATCATCATCAAAAACAGATTTTCCCAAGGAATCAAAATTAACACATTTCAAAAAACGAGCAGGAATTATTCTATCAGTATCAATATCATCTCCCAATAACGAGATACATTTACCATTTATTTTAGAAAATCGTCCTACAGGGGGGTTGAATTTATCGTTCATTTGTTGAGAAAATCCCTAACATCGCTTACTTTCCCTTTTATGGCAGCAGCAGCTACCATAGCAGGACTCATTAAGAGTGTTCTACCACTTGGAGATCCTTGTCTACCTTTAAAATTTCTATTACTAGAACTTGCACTGACTTGATTACCTATTAATTTGTCAGAGTTCATTGCTAAACACATCGAACATCCTGGCTCTCTCCACTGAAAACCTGCATTTAAAAATATCTTATCAAGACCTTCCTCTTTGGCTTCTTTTGCAACTCTCTCTGATCCTGGAACCACAAAAGCTCTTATATTTTTTGCTATTTTATGGTTTCCTAATACTTTAGCAGCAACTCTTAGGTCACTAATTCTTCCATTTGTACAACTACCTATAAAACACACATCGATAGGTGTATCTTTTATTGGTTGTCCAGGTTTAAAACCCATATAATCATAAGCTTCCCCTGCAATAAACTTATCGTTTGGATGTATTTCTTTTAATGAGGGAATTTTTTGGTTAATTCCTATACTTTGTCCTGGAGTAATTCCCCATGTAACAGTAGGTTCAACTTTGGAAGCATCTATCTTAACAACATCATCATAAATAGAATTCTCATTGCTTCGCAAAGATTCCCACCACTGGGTGGCCTTATCCCAATTTTTATTTTGAGGGGAGCATAATTTATCCTTGATATAACTAAAAGTTTTTTCATCAGGATTTATATAACCGCATCTTGCACCTCCTTCAATAGACATATTACATATAGTCATCCTCTCTTCCATTGATAATGCACTTATAGCTGGGCCCGCAAATTCATAGGCATAACCTACACCAGCTTTTACTCCAAGACGATTAATTATATGTAGTACTAAATCCTTAGCATAAATTCCATTGGATAATTTATTTTCACACCAAATTTGCCTAACTTTCAGTTTATTCATGGCAATTGTTTGACTAGCAAGTACATCTCTTACTTGACTAGTACCAATCCCAAAGGCAATTGATCCAAAGGCTCCATGTGTTGATGTATGAGAATCTCCACAAGCTATTGTCATTCCTGGTTGTGTAAGCCCAAGTTCTGGAGCCACTACATGAACAATTCCTTGTTTACCACTGCCAATATTAAAAAATTTAATTTTGTGTTCTAAACAATTCTTTTCTAGAGTATGAATCATTTGTTCTGCCAAATTATCTTTAAAAGGTCTGCTTTGATTATCTGTTGGCACAATATGATCTACTGTTGCAACAGTTCTATTTGGAAACTTTACTTTTAAATTTTTATCTTTTAAAGCTCCAAATGCTTGTGGGCTAGTCACTTCATGAATAAGGTGAAGACCGATAAAGATTTGATCTGAGCCACCAGGAAGATTTGCAACTTTATGTAATTCCCACACTTTATCAAATAAGGTATCTTGACTCAATTTGAATAAAAAGTTACTTACTATTAGATAATAAGATTAATCTAAGACTGTTTAAACACACATTTACACTTAGTCTTTGAATTTCAATTCTATTTCTACTTGAGCTAAATAACTTTTTAATATTTGTAATATGGTCATCTGGCCCTGCAATTGAGATATAAACAAGTCCAACTGGTTTTTCTTTATTACCTCCACTGGGACCAGCAATTCCACTAATTGCGATTGACCAATCAGTGTTTAGTTTTTCTTTCGCATTAATAGCCATATTTTGTGCGACCTCTTCAGAGACAGCACCATGTTTTTTTATCAGATTTCCAGGAACATTTAATAATGATTGTTTGAGTTCATTACTGTAAGAAATAATACTACCTTTAAAAACTTGAGAAGAACCTGATATTGCTGTAATAGTAGATGAGAGAAGACCTCCCGTACAGGACTCTGCAAAACCAAGAGATTCCTTTCTAGTTATTAATTCTTTTATTAATACACTTGATAAATTATCATCATCTTCACCAAAAATAAATTTTGAAAACTCATTTTGCAATTCGTCTTTTACTGGTTTTATAAGATCTCTCGCCTCTAATTTATTTTCACCTTTTGCTGTTATTCTAATCTTCACCTCTCCTAAGTTTGCATATGGAGCAACAGTCGGGTTTTTTAGTTTCAAAAGTTTATCAATTTTTTCTGAGAGAGTAGACTCTCCTATTCCTGAAAATTTAAGAGTAGTCGAGAAAAATATAGAGCCATCTGAAAAATTCTTTTTAATATGATCAACTGCTGTTTCTTTCCACATAGCTTTCATTTCACTTGGTACTCCAGGGAAAGTGAAGATAGTAAATCCCTTTATTGGTTCCCATATCATTCCAGGAGCAGTGCCAGTTGGATTATTAATTATTTGAGCATCTTTAGGAAACATACATTGTTTTTTTAAACTAGAATTATGGGGAATTGAGCCTGAAAAGGAAATCTTTTTTTTTATTTCATCCCATAAATATTCTCTTTCAAAAAGTTTGGTATTAAACGTTTTAGCTATTGCCTCAGTAGTTAAATCATCTGGAGTAGGCCCTAGTCCACCTGTAGTAATTAATAGATGACTTCTTGAAGATATTTCTTTAATTAACTTACTTATCCTTTTGGAATTATCTCCTACTGTCGACTGCCTGAAATGATTAAGTCCTAAGGAAGATAACTCCTCAGAAATCCACTGAGAATTTGTATTTACTATATTACCTAGAAGTAATTCGGTTCCTATAGATAGGATTTCAACCCCTTTAATATCGGGATCATTTAATTGATGGTTCAAGTTTACCTTCATAAAGAGGGAAACGATTACATAAGGTTAATACTCTTTCCTTGCATTTTTTTTCTATTAATAAATCATCAGGATTAAGTAATCTATCAGCGATGATTTCTCCAACTTCAATAAATGCTTCCTCATTAAAACCTCTTGTGGTTAATGCTGCAGTTCCTAATCTTAGACCACTTGTAACGAAAGGTGATTCAGGATCAAAGGGGACGGTATTTTTATTTGCTGTTATGTTGACTTCACTAACAAGCAAGTCAGCTACTTTACCTGTCATATTAATACTTCTTAAATCAAGTAAAACAATATGATTATCGGTACCGCCACTAACAATATCTATCCCCCTTTTTATTAATGTTGAAGAAAGAACTTTTGCATTATTTATAATTTGTTTAGAGTAACTTATAAAGTTCGGCTGTAAAGCCTCTCCAAAGGCAACAGCTTTAGCCGCAATAATATGCTCTAAAGGCCCGCCTTGAGTTCCAGGGAATACAGATTTATCAAATTTCTTTCCAAATTCTTTATCTTTACACAAAATTAACCCCCCTCTTGGACCTCTTAAAGTCTTATGAGTGGTAGTAGTTACCACATCACAATGAGGTATTGGATTAGGGTGAAGTTTACTCGCTACTAGCCCTGCTATGTGAGCGATATCAGCCATTAGAAAAGCACCAACTTCATCAGCAATTATTCTGAATGATTCAAAATCAATGGTTCTTGGATAAGCAGAATATCCACAAATAATTAGTTTTGGTTTTGTAGCAATTGCAATATCTTTTATTGCATCAAAATTTAATCTATTTGTTTCTTTATCAACACCATAGTGGACTGCATTAAACCACTTGCCACTCATATTAACTGGAGATCCATGTGTTAAATGACCACCATGAGATAAGTCCATTCCTAAAATTGTATCACCAGGATTCAGTAGACTTAAAAAAACAGCTGCATTAGCTTGTGCTCCGCTATGAGGTTGAACATTTGCCCAATCTGCATTAAAAATTTGCTTAGCTCTTTCGATAGCTAATTCTTCTATATCATCAACAAATTCACATCCACCGTAATATCTTTTTTGAGGAAGACCTTCGGCATATTTATTTGTAAGAACTGAACCTTGGGCCTCCATCACTGCCATTGACGCAAAATTTTCACTAGCTATTAATTCAAGATGAGTTTCTTGTCTATTTTTTTCTGAATTAATTAAGTTATATATTGTCTGATCACTTTTTTTGAGATCATTAAGGATATTCATTAAAATAATAAGAGTTATTATTTAAATATAGACGATTTTTTAAAGGAAAATATAAAAAAAATATTTCATAATTTTTTACGCGCCTGGAGAGATTCGAACTCCCGACACCCTGATCCGTAGTCAGGTGCTCTAATCCACTGAGCTACAGGCGCATATTTATGTAATATCTCTGGTTCTGGGTCTCTTAGTCAACTAGATTTCAGCTAAACTGTCTATTATTAACAATCTAGATTACAAAATTATGCCTATTAAATGGTATGGCAATGGTGATTCAAAAGATCCCACTTACAAACATTTCTCTCGAATAGTCAATTTTGTAATTCACTGTATGATATTTACAGCTGTAGTTAGTGGAACTTGGCTTTTTAAAGAAATTAAACATGAATTAGTTTTTTTTAACAATTTTGCAATTGGATGGGCAATCGCTCTCTCATTACATTTACTTTTCGTAATTATCAAAAAACCTAAGGATTATTCAAAACAATCAACATGAATTTTAATTATGGATTCTCAGATGCAAATAAGTGATTTAGAAAATATTATTTCGGATAAAATTTTTATAAAAATTGAAAAATGGAATCTTTATCTTGGAGATGCTGGTTTGGCCAGGAATCTTGCCATAGAATGCATAAGTAATTTAAATAAAGGAAGTCAAGAGGCAGCAAAATTGAGCCTAAATACAATTAAGGTCAAAATCGGAGATGGGAAAGAAATGATTCCTTTATATGATTTGGTTACTTCATCACAAATATCAGATTTAGCAGGAATTCTTGATTGTCTTTAAAAAATTATTTATTGCTTGTCAAATAAAATATTTAATTTATTTACTCCAAATAGCTTGGTTGTTAAGAAATAAATAATAGAAAATATCAAAAACCCTAATATTAATATGATCAAATTCAGAATATTGGAGTTTAATGTATCGATATCTTTAATAACTGAAAAGCAAATTATGCTTGTAATTAAGGATGCTAATGAAATAAAAAAAATTTTTTTTAATAATTTAGCTTTAGGTAATTTAATTTTAAAATTTTTTAAATTTGCAGTAAGAAAGATACAAATAAGTAAGTTGACTATTCCTGAAGATATTATTATTCCAACAACACCAAAACTGTAAGGCAATAAGTTTCCAATTTTATTTACTGGAGCACCTAGTAAAAACCAATCAAAAAAGATATTAAGTATTATTCCAGCTAAAGATAATCTAAAAGGAAACTTGGGCCTCTCAATTGCGTAGTAAGTTCTAACTAATAAATCTCTATAAAGATAAAATGGAATTCCAATAGCGTAGGCAATTAAAATATTTTTGACTAAAAATACTGCTTCGTAATTAAAAGCCCCTCTTTGAAATATCAATAGCACTATTTGAGTGTTAAATGTGCAAAAAATACCAGTAAAAAAAAGAGTTGATAAAAAACAGTATTCTATTCCTGTTATTAAACTTTTTTCTAAATTCTTATGATCTTGATCACTCTTGAATTTTGAAAATTTTGGAAGTAATGGCAAAATCAAAGCATTCGATAAGATGCCAAGCGGAGCTTGCACTATAAAGTTACCGTATGCTAATCCTGATGCTGCTCCTTTAAAACCTGAAGCAAAAAACATATCAATAAAAACATTAATTTGCCCTAGACCTGATGAAACCGATGCAGGAATAATTAGATTAAAAATTCTTTTTTCTTCATTTTTAAGTAAATCAACAGTTGATTTAAATCTAAATAAGCCGATCCTATTGATTTGCCAGCATTGAACTCCAAATTGTATAAAAGTACCTGTTAAAGTCGCTATTGCTAATAATCCTGAATAAAAAAAATAATTAGAATTTGTATTTTGACGATTTAAAATCCAATTAAATGAAATAAATAAAACTGTTATCAGACTTGTTATTGCTGGACTTATGCTTGATATAAAAAATTTATTTCTAGAATTCAAAGCTCCAAAACTTAACCCTATAAAAGCAGAAAGAGGAATACAAGGAGTTAGAATTCTTAATTGGTAAGATGCAATAGATTTAGTTTCAAAACTTAAATTTGGAGCTATTAAATTAATTAGAAAACCCGAATTGAAATAAACAACTACCCCTAGAATTAAAAATAAAAAAGTTAGTTTAAAAGCTACTTTGGTTAGAACAATTCCTCCATCTCTGCTCTTGAGAGGAGTTATTACTGCTACAACCGCATTATGTAATGGACCATTAATTCCTCCAATAATAATAAGTAAAAAGCCTGGGATTATGTAAGCGTAATTAAATGCATCGTAGGTTATTCCAATTCCAAAGGCGGCAGCTATAAATACTTGTCTAATAAAACCTGCTACTTTACTTAGAAATGTAGCAAACGAAATTGAAACCACATTGTTTTTAAAATATGAATTCATGTGATATTAATTAAAACTTTTTCAAGAAGATTTAGATTCCATTATATTTTGTTTTTAATTTACTTCATACTTTATGAATGATCGAATTATTGAATTTGAACCACTAATTGAAGGGGTCTTAATTAAAAGATATAAAAGATTTCTTGCAGATATTAAAATTGATAATGGAGAAATAGTTACTGCCCATTGTGCTAATACAGGCCCTATGAGGGGACTTCTAAACAAAGGCTCAAAAGTAAGAATTAGCTTTTCTTCATCTATTAAAAGGAAGCTACCTTGGACTTGGGAACAAGTAAAAGTAATAGGAAATAATCATAAAGAAGTTTGGGTTGGTATAAATACTTTATTTGCGAACAAATTGATTAAAAAAGTTATTGAAAAGAACTTACTCAAAGATAAACTGGGAGAAATAGCAAAAATTAAGTCTGAAGTTCCTTATGGGAAAGATAAAAAAAGTAGGATAGATTTTCTTTTAACTCCAAAATCTTCAAATCCTGATAATCGTAACATTTTTGTTGAGGTTAAAAATACTACTTGGACAAAAAATAATATAGCTCTCTTTCCAGATACAGAGACCAAAAGAGGACAAAAACATTTGGTAGAATTGAAAGGTTTAATCCCTAATTGTAAAAGTGTTTTAGTTCCTTGTATTACTAGAAAGGATGTAGATCATTTTGCTCCTGGAGATGAAGCAGATCCTTTTTATGGGAAGCTTTTTAGAGAATCAATGAGTGAAGGGGTGCTAGTAATTCCGTGCTGCTTTGAATTCCATTTGGATCATATAACTTGGGAAGGCTTTAGACCCTTGAAATTAGATTTTAAAAAATAAATTATTTTTGATTTGATTCATAATTTCTTAATTTAACAAAGATTTTTTGATATGCAACTATTAAATTGGTATCAACTACTACTAGACATACATAAGTTTTCTGAGCAGAATTATATATGAAAGGAAACAGGACTTCCTGTTTTTTTGCAGACTAATTTTTTATTTATGACCACTGCTTTGCAAACGCCTCAAAGGCGCTCTAGGTCCAAGCTTCAAGATGCAAGTCTTGTTAACGGACCTATGCTCCTTTTGAGGAGTATTCGTGGATTTAGTTCAAACCGCTCAATGATGTGGCTTGCTACTGTTCCTCTGGCTTTGTTTGGTTTAGGTATTTTTAATCTTTCAGCTCACGCAGCTGATTTACCTGAGTTGAATGCAGCTTTTCTTGCTAACAATTTATGGCTTTTGATCGCTACAATCCTAGTGATCTTCATGAACGCCGGTTTCGCTATGGTTGAAGCAGGAATGTGTCGGTCTAAGAACGCCGTCAACATTCTTGCTAAAAATCTTTTCGTATTTGCTTTAGCTGTTACCTCTTACTGGTTTATTGGCTACTCATTAATGTACGGAGGAAGTGTTGCTGACGGATGGCTGTATTTTGGAGGCCTATTTTTTGATCCCACTGTAACTGCTGATATGGTTACTGATGCTGGATTAGTCCCAACAGTTGATTTCTTATTCCAGTCTGCTTTCGCAGGTACTGCAGCTACTATCGTTTCTGGTCTTGTTGCGGAAAGAGTTAAATTTGGTGAATTTGTTGTTTTTGCGATTGTACTAACAGCATTTATTTATCCAATTGCTGGTAGCTGGAAATGGAACGGCGGTTGGCTTGACTCTCTTGGTTTTGTTGACTTTGCAGGTTCTTCAATTGTTCACTCAGTTGGAGCATGGGCAGGTCTAGTAGGAGCTATGCTTCTTGGACCAAGAATTGGCAAATACTCCGATGGAAAGCCACAGGCTATGCCAGGTCACAATATGGCCATTGCTACTTTAGGTGCTTTAGTTCTATGGATTGGTTGGTACGGTTTTAATCCTGGTTCTCAATTAGCTATGGATCAATGGGTACCATATGTTGCTGTAACAACAACTCTTGCAGCAGCAGCTGGAGCTATTGGAGCAACTATTGTTTCTACTTTAACTTCAGGAAAACCTGATCTTACAATGATCATTAACGGTATCCTTGCTGGTTTGGTAAGTATTACTGCAGGTTGTGGCGATATGACTCTTGCGGGAGCATGGTTCGCTGGACTAGTTGGAGGAATTATTGTTGTATTTTCTGTCGCAGCTCTTGATGCGGCCGAAATTGACGATCCTGTTGGCGCATTCTCCGTTCACGGAGTTTGTGGTGTATGGGGTACTCTGGTTATTGGTCTTTGGGGGACTGCAGTTCAAGGTGATGGTGCAGGTATGGGATTGTTCAATGGTGGTGGTATTAATCTACTTCTTGTTCAAGCTCTTGGTGCAGCAGCTTATGCTATCTGGACACTTGTTACTTGTTGGATCGCTTGGTCTGTTATCGGAGGATTATTCGGAGGAATTCGTGTATCTGAAGAAGAAGAGACTCAAGGACTAGACATAGGAGAGCATGGAATGGAAGCATATCCAGACTTTGCATCTGCTAAATAAATTAAATTAAAAAAATTTTTAAGAAACTTGACTTTTGTCAGGTTTCTTTTTTTTTTCGTAAAAAATTAATTTTAATGATGTAGTATTTATATTATGGATACTCAAGCTATAAAACATTCCATACAGCATTCGGGAAGATATAACCGCAAAGGTTTTGAATCGCCTACTCAGCGTGCTAAGGCATTAGGGGAATCATATCAAAGTGATTTAATAGCATCCATAAGAGAGAACGATTTTACCTTTGAGGAAGGTAGGTTAAAGATAAAACTTGCAAAATCTTTTGGCTTTTGTTGGGGAGTAGAGAGAGCAGTTGCGATGGCATATGAAACAAGAAGACATTATCCAAATGAGGATATTTGGATGACGAATGAAATTATTCATAATCCATCAGTTAATAATCATTTAAGCAGGATGAATGTAAAAATAATTTCTGCAAAAAATGGTATTAAAGACTTTTCCTCAGTTTCAACTGGAGACGTTGTAATCCTCCCTGCTTTTGGAGCAACAGTTCAAGAGATGCAATTACTCCATGAAAAAAAATGCCAGATAATTGATACTACTTGTCCTTGGGTTTCTAAAGTTTGGCATACAGTTGAAAAGCATAAAAAGCATACTTTTACTTCTATTATTCATGGTAAATATAAGCATGAAGAAACTCTTGCGACTAGATCATTTGCAGGAAATTACCTAGTAGTTTTTGATCTAGCCGAGGCTGAATATGTATCTAACTATATTCAAGGAAATGGTGATAAAAATAAATTTATGAATAAGTTTGCGAAAGCTTGTTCAGATGGATTTGACCCAGATATTCATCTTGAGAGAATTGGAGTTGCTAACCAAACAACAATGCTGAAAAGTGAAACGGAGGAAATTGGAAAATTTTTTGAAAAAACTATGTTAGCCAAATATGGCCCAGCAAATATAAATAATCATTTTTTAGCTTTTAATACTATTTGTGATGCCACTGAAGAAAGACAAGATGCAATGTTTTCTCTAGTCAATGAGGATTTGGATATTCTTGTAGTGATAGGAGGTTTTAATTCTTCAAATACGACTCATCTACAGGAAATTGCAATAACCAACAATATTGAATCTTTTCATATTGACATATCAGATAGAATTTCTGTTGAGAATAATTCTATTTGTCATAAACCTCTAGAATCTGATTTGGTTTTGAAAAAGAATTTTATTCCAGACGGCAAAATAAAGGTGGGTATAACGTCCGGAGCTTCTACTCCTGACAAGATAGTTGCTGATGTTATTGAAAAATTAGTTGCTATTACTAAATAAATATTAATTTTTCTGCTTAATTTTTAACTTTATCAAGTTTATTGGTCCACAACATCTACGCTATTATTTAGAATGATTAAAAAATTTGAAGCATGGAAGACACAACACAATCTAATCAAAATCAAACAGCTAAAATGAATTCTTCAAAGGCCCCTCAAAAAGTCGAGGTTGTTGTAGCTAATCCTTCATCAAATTCGGAAGTAAATATCTTAGGGGAATTGTCAATATTGATTTTAAGGATAGGATTTAGTATATTAATGATTCACCATGGTTTAGAAAAACTTCAAGATCCTCAAGGATTTGCCGAATTCGTTGTAGGAAAATATTTCCCTTTTTTACCTGGCGATCCAGTAATTTGGACCTTTGGAGCCGCTATTACTCAATTAGTTTGTCCATTGGGATTAGCATTGGGAGTATTTGCAAGACTTTGTTCACTTGGTCTTTTTTCTACAATGGCATTTGCTGTTTACTTCCACTTGTTAGATACCGGTTTAGAAGGATTCCCATTAGCAGTAGTTGAAGGTCATAATTATGCTTTTGAGCTTTCCTTTATATATGGAGCTATTTCTCTTTATTTTTTATGTGCAGGGCCTGGAAGATTAGCTTTACTTCGTAAAACCAATAAAATTACTTATTATCCAAAGACAAATTAACTTAATGTAGAAAATGTCTTTTTTTTGTAAATATCATTGAAATTCCCTTTGAATTGCATTCCTTAATGCTTTCTTCGTCTCTTATACTTCCTCCTGGCTGAATAATAGAAGTTATTCCATACTTATTTGCAAGTTCTACGGTATCTGCAAACGGAAAAAATCCATCGCTTGCCAAAACTCCCCCATGACAAATTTCTTTAGCTGCTTCTAAAGCTATTTTTGAAGCACCAACTCTATTCATTTGCCCAGCCCCTATACCAAGAGTTCGTTGATCTTTTGCAATAACAATTGCATTAGATTTAACATGTTTACAAATTTTCCAAGCAAATTTTAAGTCAAGATATTCCTCTGCACTTGGAGTATTTTTAGTTACTGAAATCCATTTTTCAGTTTTTTCTTCACTATCATCAGTGTCTTGAACAAGTAATCCCCCCATTATTGATTTAGTGGAAGTTTGGTTCTTTTTTGGGATTAGATCTTTTGAAAACTTTAAAATTCTTAAATTCTTTTTGATTTTTAAAATTTCTAGAGCCTCTGCATCAAAAGATGGAGCTACTACACATTCTAAGAAAATATCTTTGAGGTTAATCGCCGTTACACTGTCCACATTTGAATTAAAAGCAACTATTCCTCCAAATGCACTAACTGAGTCACATTCCAAAGCATTCAAAAATGCTTGAGATGCGGAATTACTAATTGAAGCGCCACAAGGATTATTGTGTTTTAAGATGACAGATGCAAACGTGTCTTTTTTAAGTTCATCTCCTTCATAGCCAAATTCTAAAACTGTTGAAATTGCCGACTCAAGATCCAATAGATTGTTATAACTTAATTCTTTCCCTTGTAACTTTTCTGCTGAGTTCCATCCAATATTATTTAAACCATACCAAAAAGCTTTTTGATGAGGATTCTCACCATATCTTAAGGTTTTGATTAGTGGATAAGATTCAATATATTTGGAAGATTGTAAACCTCTTTCTTTTCTTATCCAATTAGATATCGCAGTGTCATAGTCAGCTGTATGCTGAAAAGCTTCAAGGGCTAATTTTGCTTTATAAGATTCTTTTAAAACCCCTTTTTTACTTTCTTCAAGAAATCCTTGATATTGACTAGGATCGACTAAAACAGAAACATCTTTATGATTTTTAGCTGCAGAACGAATCATTGATGGTCCTCCGATATCAATATTTTCAATAGCATCTTCCCATTTTGATCCATTTTCAACAGTGTTCTTGAAAGGATATAAATTGACTACTACTAATTCAATTAGTTCTAGATCGAAAGCTTCTATATCTTTTTTATGTTCCTCATCTGTTCTATTAGCTAATATGCCTCCGTGGATTTTAGGATGTAAAGTTTTAACCCTTCCTCCAAGGATTTCTGGAGAATTAGTAAAATCTGCGACTTTAATAACTGGAATTTTGGCTTCTATTAGATGTTGAGCGGTGCCTCCACTTGATAGAATTTTATAATTAAATTTTTCTACTAATTCTTTACAAAATGGGATTATATTTTTCTTATCAGAGACACTTATTAGGGCTAATGGTGACATTATTTAAAAGTTAACTTACTTAAGAATATAAACATGAAATATGATATTGATCATGAATTTGTCTGGATTAGTTCTCAAACCGCAACTCATAGACTAATTTTGCTACACGGCTGGGGAGCGGATGCAGATGACCTTTTAACACTTGGAAAGGAGTTTATAGAAAAAATAAATCTTGATTTTGAGGTAATTTCTTTGAGGGCTCCTGGATTACATCCAGGTGGTAAGGGAAGACAATGGTATCAACTATACCCGCATGATTGGAAGGGGGCCGAGGTTGAAGTAAATAGACTTTTAGGTACATTAAAAAAATTTGATAATGATCAGATTTCAATTGGAAAAACAATTTTGTTGGGTTTTTCTCAAGGGGCAGCTATGGCAATTGATGCAGGATTTAAATTAAATTTTGGACTAATTGTTGCTTGTAGTGGTTATCCCCATCCAAACTGGACTCCTGAAGAAAAGTGTCCACCACTAATAGTCAGTCATGGTTTATATGATGAAGTGGTGCCTATAGATGCTTCAAGAATCATTCATGAAGCGGTAAAAAGCAAATCTTCTAAATTTTGTGAATTAATAGAATTTGATGGATTCCATCAAATTGATTCAAATTTAATTGATTTTATAAGTTCAAATATAGATAATATATTTTAAACGAAAGCATATTCGTATTCTTCAATCTCTTCCCAATCATCTGCAGTAAGTTCTAGACCTTCAAATATTTTTTCTTCACCAATTCCCTCAACCACGACTTTTAGTGATGGAAATAGAAAATGATTCTCTTCAGCATATTGGGCGCTAAATAAACCTTTTTCACCCCAAAAAAACCTATCGGTGGTATGTTCATTTCTTCGAACATTGAAAACTGAAGGGGCAGATAAAGCATTTTCAGCTATAAATCTTCTTGCAGCTGTTACTGGTTTATGTTTGCCGGTTTCGATATGATAAATAGGTACATGTGCCATTACTCTTTGGCCAGCCAACCTTCTTCTGCTGATTCTTTTTCTCTTTTTTGACATTGATTGGTACTCCTGAAATTATTAATGAGATTAGCCTTATTTATTTTTACTAATCTTATATCTGTGATTTTGAATTCACTTAAATTACATAGAGGACCCATCAACCCCTGATGTAGCTTAAAATATGATTAAATATTCATATTTAAGGCTGGCTAAAGTCAGACCTCTTTATATATCTTAATACTTTTTTCATATTTTACAAGTCCTTTTTCAAATTTTTTTTAAATTTCACTAATTATGAAGCTCTCAAAAAAATTTGAAGAACTAACCATAAAACAGCTAGAGAGTTTTGGTTGCTCAATGGGAGTGACTCATTTGGTTATGTATCTTGCTTCAGCTGAGCAAGGAACTAAAGCATCTTTTGAAATGATTAGTCAATGGCCACAGATTGATAAGCTTCTAATATCAGTCGAAGATGATCCTTCACTAAAAGTTTCTTCTCCTAATAGAAGATGGTACCCGCTTCAAGAAAACGATATCTTACTTGGTGTCCTTAGGGTAGAAACTGATTTGAAAGGTGGGAATTGGCCAGTATCTCTTGACTCTAGATTAAAAGCACTTTCACTATCTTTGGCTAAATGCGTTTCTATCGAATTAGAACGTCAAAATAAAAGTGAAGAGATCAATTATTTAAAAAATCAGGTCAATGTAATAATCCATCAACTGAGGAATCCATTAGCTGCACTTAGGACATATGCAAAATTACTAATAAAAAAACTTGGTTCAGATGATGACTCTATTGAAATAGTCGAACGCATGATAATAGAGCAAAAACAAATTAATCAATATATGGACTCTTTCGCGCAGTTAAATTCACCTATTCAACTTCCTATAAAAATAGGAGAAGAAAGATTATTATTACCACCAAATTTAGATAATAAAAAGCTAATAACTGTTCAGAGTTTATTGAGGCCAATTTTAGAAAGGGGTAAAGCTAATGCGAAATTAGAAAATAGAAATTGGACTGAACCGTCTCTATGGCCAGATTGGACTTTATCGCCTTTAAAGGCTAAATATGCTGTAATTGCTGAAATTGTGGCCAATTTATTAGAAAATGCTTTTAAATATGCAAAAAAAGATGCAGAGATTGGACTCACTATTACGAGAAAAGGTCTTTGTATATTTGATAATGGTAAAAAAATAACCAAAATTGAAAATGAGAAAATTTTTCAAAAAGGTTTTAGAGGATCTGCCGCTAAAAAGACTGATGGTACTGGTGTGGGACTTTTTTTAGCGAGGAAATTAGCAAAACAAATTGGAGCAGAGTTGAGATTGCTTGAAAACTCCTCAGTTGATGATGTTAAGGAATTAAAAAATCTTAAGATGACAAATATTTTCTATTTAGAACTTCCTATAAAAGAATTGCATTCATAAATAACATTACAGTTTCGACTAGTACAACACTCGCACCGCAGGCATCTCCATTGAAGCCTCCAATTTTATTCCCCAGTATGATTGGAATAGAATAACTAAAAAAAATACCTATTAAAATTAGAAATAAAAATTTAATTAATATTGCCTGGGATGTAATTGAAACTAATTGGCATAAAATAAAAATCAAAAGAAAAATAATGGAGATCAAAGATTCTTTTTTAAATCCATTCCAAAACTTTTTGTGACTAATTGATTTTTTTTTATAACTCATATATTTAAACTTTTCTATAAAAAATAAATTTGAAAATCTTCCCCAAAATAAGCATATTGGCAAAACAATAATTATTTGGTTTTGAATTTTGAGTATGCAAGCAATCTGAATTAAAGTTATAAAAACTAAAGATTGAACGCCAAAGGATCCAACTTTACTATCTTTCATAGCTTTTAAAAGTTTCTTTTTACCAGCAAAAATTCCATCGAAAGTATCCATTAAACCATCGAGGTGTAGACCACCAGTAATTAAATATCCTGAAGCCAAACAAATTAATGTAGATGCATAAATTGACCAAGAGTTTGCTCTTAAAAAAATAAAAATATAACTCTGTATTGTTCCAATAAAAAATCCCAAAGGGGGCGCAAATTGTGCAATATTTTTAAATTCGGGATTAATTAAAGGTATCTTTGGAAATGTCGTATAGAAAATCCAAGAACCTGCCAAATTTTTTATTAAATATTTTTTGATAAGATAAAAATAGATTCAATATTAAATAATAGGGTAGATTAATAAAAAAGGGTCAAAAAATTTTATAAATTATCGTGTTTGAATTTGAAATTAAATCGAATTGCAGTAATACAGATGCAAGAACTGGTATATTTCATACCCCAAATGGTCAGGTAAATACTCCAAGATTTATGCCAGTGGGTACTTTGGCAACGGTTAAAGGAATTTCATCTAAGCAGTTAACCTCTACAGGATCAGAAATGATTCTCTCAAATACTTTCCATCTTCATCTGCAACCTGGAGAAAAACTAGTTAAAGAATCTGGTGGAATACACAAGTTTATGAATTGGCCAAAGCCAATTCTGACTGATTCAGGAGGATATCAAGTTTTTAGTTTGGCCAAATTAAATAATATTTCTAATAGAGGAGTGGAATTTAAAAATCCAAGAGATGGTAGTCATGTATTTCTATCACCTGAGAAAGTAATGCAGATTCAAATGGATCTTGGTTCTGATGTTGCGATGGCTTTTGATCATTGTCCTCCGCACACAGCTAATGAAAATGATATAGAGGACTCTTTACAAAGAACTCATTCATGGTTGCAAAAATGTGTTGAAACTCATCAGAAAACAAATCAAGCATTATTTGGAATAGTTCAAGGTGGTAAGTACCCAAGATTAAGAGAACATAGCGCAAAATTTATAAGTTCTTTTGATCTGCCTGGAATAGCGGTAGGAGGTGTCAGTGTTGGAGAGGCAGTTGAAGAAATACATAGTGTAATTAATCATATCCCGAAATTCTTACCAATAAATAAACCAAGATATTTAATGGGAATTGGCACTTTAAGAGAAATTTCTATAGCTATTGCTAAAGGATTCGATATATTTGACTCTGTTTTACCTACAAGACTAGGAAGACATGGGACTGCTTTTTTTAATGATGAAAGATTGAATTTGCGAAATGCTAGATTTAAAAATGATTTTTCTCCAATAGATAAAACTTGTAAATGTGAAACTTGTAAATCTTATTCTCGTGCCTACTTGCATCATCTGGTTAGGAATGATGAAATATTAGGCCTAACGCTTATTAGTCTGCATAATATTTCTCATCTAATACGATTTACAAATGCAATTTCTAAAGCAATTAAAGATAATTGTTTTACAATAGATTTCGCTCCTTGGAAAAGATCCTCTATTGCTCACCATACATGGTAACGTCTTAAGAGAATTAATTAATTTCCTAAGAAGGTGCTCACTCTTTTAAATACATTCGCTGAATTGCCTGAAGCATATAAGGCTTTCGCTCCAACAGTTGACGTTCTTCCTTTAATACCTTTATTTTTCTTTTTATTAGTATTTGTTTGGCAAGCTGCAGTCGGATTTAAATAAAAAAATACTATTTAAATATTAAATAGGTATTTCAAGTGATATCGCATCACCAGAGTTTTCTACTGCGCATTCAATAAAATCTGCGATTTTTAATGCCCTTGAAGCTTGTTCGCCATCTACCTCTGGTGATTCTTTACCTTGTACGCATTTAAGAAAATGTTCTAATTCCGCGTATAAAGGTTCAATAGAAGTTGTGCTAACTTCTTCAACATATCCATCATTTCTGTAGACTAACTCTCCATGTTCAGCTGTATAAGATTCATGGGCTTTTCTGTGGATTTGTAGAGAATGATTTAAGAAGTCTGTCTCGACAAGACCCTTTTGGCAATGGGCACTTAAGCTTCTTATTTTTTTATGACTCATTTTGCTAGCAGTCAAGCTTGCAATAATATTATTATTGAAAACCAAAGTAGCATTTACATAATCTATTAAGCCTTCGCTATTTCTCCCTCCAACGGCGGCTAGTTTCTGTATTTTTGAATTAACTAATTCAAGAACTAGATCGATATCATGAATCATTAAATCCATTACTACCGATACATCGTTTGCTCTGTCCGCGTGAGGGCTATGCCTTCTTGATTCTAAAACAACAATTTCTTCATTTTGAACTATTTTATTTAACTCTCTAAAAGCAGGATTAAATCTTTCAATATGCCCAACTTGTAAAAGACAATTACTAATTTTAGAAGCATTTATTAAAGCTTTTGCCTCTAATTCATTAGCTGCGATGGGTTTTTCAATGAGAACATTAACACCGGCTCTAAGACAATCTAGACCAACTTTGTGATGAAGAAGTGTAGGGACAGCTATGCAAATTGCATCGACTTTAGGAATTAGATCTTTATAGTCTTTAAACCATTCACATTGAAATTGTTCTATTGCTAGTTTACCTCTGTTCTCGTTTGGATCGGCAACTCCAACTAAATCTGCATCTTTTAGTAAACTAAGCACTCTTGCATGATGCCATCCCATATTTCCTATTCCAATGACTCCAACCTTTACTGAGGATGAGGTTGGTTTCATATCTAACATTCGATGTATATTAAGATATTATCCTTCATAAGGTGTCAATTTTAACTTTTTGGCAAAATTATTTTTACACGATCAATTTTGGGACCAGACATTGAAATAATTTCAAATTTAATATTTTTAAAATCTAAACTATCACCAATCTTAGGTACCATTTGAAATTTTTCAAGAAGAAATCCTGCGAGTGTATGATAGTCAGCTCCTTCTGGAATTAAACATCCCAACTTTTTGTTTATTTCTATGATTTCAGCTTTACCAGCAATCGACCACTTCTTAGAGAAATTATCCAACATTTTCATATCAGAATATATTCTGCTGTTTAGCATTTCTTCTCCAACAATTTCTCCAGTAAGATCAGCTGCTGTTATTAGTCCTTCTGTACCACCATGTTCATCAACTACAAGTAAAAATGGATTGTAGTCTCTTACAAGAGGTAATATCTCTGCTAATGAGCATGTCTCTAAAACTTTTGTGACAGGTAAGAGAAAAGGTTCTAATAATGTATTCGCTTCCATCGCACTTTTAGATATCGGCTTCGCTAAATAACGTAAATCTAAAACCCCTAAAACATCATCTAGTGACTCTCCTATCACAAAAAAACGAGCATGTCGTGTTTTATAAACTTGTTTCATAAGTTCAGAAAAGGTAATATTTTTTGGCAAAGTTACCATTTCAGATCTTGGAATCATTACTTCTTTGACTTGAGTATCTTTTAAGGCAAAAACACCTTCAAGGATATTTTTTTCGTCAGGTTTTAATCCAGTTACATTATCTGTCTCTATCAACGTTTCTAATTCACCCGCAGATAATCCTGAATTTAATGAATCCCATTTGTTGTTTAGATTAAATAACCCTAAACAAGCACTTGCAAAAAATTCTATTAAAGAAATAATAGGCTGCATTCCTTTGCGAACTGCGTCAAAAATTGTAGTTAATCTTAAAGCAGCAGATTCTGGATTATTAATTACTAGTGCCTTAGGAATAAGACCTGAAATCAGGGTGACAATAAGTACTAATAATAAAAAAAAGATAAGATCATAAATTCGATTTGGAAAAATATTTTCTCTCCAATAATCATTAGCCAAACCTTTACTCAACCAACCAATTGCTATAAGTGAAATTGTCACCCCAAATTGAGAAGCTATAAGAGATGATCTGAATCTTTTTTGAATTTTTAAAATTGACAATGCTCCTTCTCTTTTTTCTTCAATCAGTCTTAGGACTTTACTTGGCCTTATTAATAAAAATGAGAGTTCACTTGCAGCGAAAAAAGCTGGAAATATCAAAAGTAAAAATAGTAAAGTTATTTTCATTCGTTAACAAATTAGTGATGGGGGTGGCGAGGATCGAACTCGCCTTAGCCAAATTATGAGTTTGGTGCATTCACCAGATTGCTACACCCCCAGACTCTTAAAGAAAAAATTAATTAAAGTGAATTATATACAATATAAAAATAATATTTCAAAAAGCACCAACTTAGTAAGTTTTTGTGAGATTTCTTTTTTTTCTCCTAATCTTGAAATATAAGTTGATCTTCTATTAATGGATAATTTTTCTCAAAAAATTGACTTAAATAAGGAAAATTTATTAAAACTTTTAATGCAAAAATCTTATAAAAAAGGAAATTTTACTTTGGCATCTGGTAAAAAAAGTGCCCACTATTTTAATTGTAAGCCGGTAACACTTAACGGCACAGGTTTGCAATTAATTAGTAATTTGTTTTTAGATTTAATGAACCCAAGTTCGAAAGCTGTTGCTGGTTTGACTTTAGGAGCTGACCCATTGGTAAGTGGCGTAATCGTAACGGCTGCATCTAAAGGATTATTACTAGATGCTTTAATTATTAGAAAAGAAACAAAGAAATATGGAACAAAGGCTGGTTTAGAAGGACCAACTTTAAATGAAGGAACTTTAGTAACTGTTTTAGAAGACGTTGTTACTACTGCTGGATCAGCTATTAAGGCAATTAATAAGTTAAGAGAAAATAATTTTTTGGTTAATGAAGTTTTGTCTATTGTTGACAGAAAAGAGGGAGGATATGAAGCTTTAAAAGAACAAAATATACAATTAAAAAGTTTGTTTTCTATAAAAGACTTCATCTAAATAATGTCAAAAATCAGTGAAAATAAAAAAATTTTTTGGCTTGAGAAATTTGATTGCTTTGCTATCCAAGGGAAAGATAGTAAGAGATTCTTAAACGGCATTACAACAGGAAATATTAATGATCTAAAAAATGAGGTCTTAAAAACTTGTTGGTTATCCCCAAACGGAGTTTTAAAGTCAATATTAGAGATTAATCTCTTAGAAGATCAATTAGAAGTAATTGTCCTTGCAGGAAATACTAGTGAAATCAGAAAATACTTTAATGATATTATTTTCCCATCTGATGATGTTTTATTGTGTGAGACCTTTTTAATTAACAGAATTCAGGAAGTTGATGATAAGAATTCATGGAGAGTCAATAAGCCAATTTTTTTTAAAAATGAAGATAAAGAATATCAACTTTATAGGAGTAATCTCAATAATGTGAGTACTGATTATTTGCAACAATGGAAGATTAATCAGGCTATACCCTCTTTAAATAAAGAAATAAATGGGAAAAATAATCCACTAGAATTAGGTTTAGCGGATCTTATAGATTTCAATAAAGGGTGTTATTTGGGTCAAGAAACAATGTCAAAAATCAGGAATGTTTCTTCTCTAAAACAAGAGATCAGAGTTTGGACTGCTAAAGATTCGAAATTTAATTTAAAGTCCGATAATAAAAACATTTATAATAATGAAAAGAAAGAAAAATCTGTTGGTTATATTACCAGTATTTATAAATTAAGCTCTCAAACAATTACAGGCTTAGCAATGATTAAGAGGAAATATTTAGATACAAAAAATACTTTTTTTACTGATAATTATTGTCAAATCTCAATTGAAAAATCTATAGGGTCAACATTTCTTTAATTAATTTTTTTGTTGTTTTTTATTAACCACTTTGCAATGTGAAGTGTAGCCAAGCAATCATCTCGATTGTACATTATTATTTTTTTTAAAAATATATCATTTGAAGTAATTTTATATTGAATCCACCAATATAAAGCTTTTGATCCACTTACATTTTTTTGTTTCCATTTAAATCCCATCCAACCAGCAACCGTTTTTAAGCTATAGTTTTTAATCGGTAAAATCCATGATCTTCTTATCATTAGATGTAAATCAACAAATCTAGACTTTAGTATTTCAATTTGTTTTGAATCAAGATTTATCTGTCTTGCTAAATTTAAAATTACTATTTTCTCAGTCTCTCCGTAATGCAAAACTGGCCATTCTTCTTTTGAAGTAAGTTTTTGAAATATTTCTTGTTGCGATTTTTTACCATTTTTATTGAGGTTTAATATTGGATCATAAAAATCATCCTCAATATTTTCAAATAAATTGTTTATTTTTAAAAATCCATATAAAAAATCATGCTTCTCATCTGGATTTGACTCAATATCAAAAATAAAAAATCCTGAATCTTTTTTGGATAATAAATTAAACAAATTCTCTTTTTCGTAAAGTTTAATTGGTTTGCCTGATAAATATGATTTCGATTGATTTATAAACTTTGAGGCTTTTTCAAACTTTTCCTCTTTGAATTGAAATAGTTTATCTCCTAGTACGTTTTTTTTAGCAGCAGCTAATTCTTTAATATTGGAGATACCATTTTGCTGAAGTAATAGGGCTGTTTTAGAACCTATACCATCTATTTCAGTAAGATATCCATTACTTTTTGCTTCTGCATCGCAAAACTTTTGCCATGAACAGATCATACATTTTTTTCTTTCTTTAGTAATTTCTGGAATGGATCCTTTGAGATATTCGTTTAAATCCAAATAGAGATTAGATACTTTTTTTCTTAATCGATGATTTAAATCAATTTTTTCAATATTAATGTGATTCGAATAATTTGAAAGTACAATTCCTTTTTCAATTTTTGATTCTTGGAATGGTTCTAACAAAATTGAACAAAAAGCTAAATCGAATAAATGTTCTTTGGTTGTTCTATAGCCTAACTTATATACGACAGGTATATATTTATATTTCCCCCATTTGCTTTTGCCACTAACCTTTTTAAGTAATTGAGGATGGATTTCTGCATTTATATTTTTTATTAATTTAGATTTTACTTTTAATCCGATTACTCCACTAGTACCTTTTTGACAAGCTTTTTTGCCAGTATATAAATCTCCTTCACAAAGTTTATGAAAGTTTTTGTATCGATTAACTATCTCTATAGATTGATGAGGCGACCAAATTTCATAAGACTTATTACCTCTATAATCAAGCCAAGCTTTTCTTTTGCATCTTATAAAACTTTTTAAATAAAGATTATTCAAATTTTTTCAAAGGCAGTTTAAATTTGTCTGTATATAAATTAATATAGATAATTATTTAAAATCAAGGAAGTAATTAACTTTGTCTGGAAATCAATTAGATAAAATAAAATTTGGGACTGATGGTTGGAGAGGAATTATTGGTTTTGATTTTAATTTATCGAATCTCTCTAGGGTTGTTGTTGCTTCATGTCAGGAATTAAATTATCAATATTTCAAGGAAACTAATTCAAAAAAAATTCTTATAGGTTTTGATCGTCGATTCATGGCAAATGAGTTTGCTAAGGAAATCGCATCTTTTGTTAAAGGATGTGGCTTTGAACCTGTATTAGCTAATAGTTATGTGACAACACCTTCTTGTAGCTTTTACGCTAAGAAATTTATGTTTTTAGGTTGTTTGGTTATAACAGCAAGTCATAATCCATATAATTGGCTTGGTTTAAAGATTAAGAGTTTTAAAGGGTGTTCTGTTGATGAATCTTTTACAAAGGCAGTTGAAAAAAGGTTGATTCTTGGGAATTCAATTGAAAGATCACACGTTTCTTGTGAAACAGTTGATATCAAGAAGTTTCATTTAGATAATATTAAATCTATTTTTGATTTGGATTTTATTTTTAGCAATTTAACTAAGATGAACATCCATATTTTTATTGATTCTATGCATGGTTCAGCAGCAAATTGTATAAGTCAGATTTTTGATCAATATGATTCAAAAATATTTACTGAAATTAGAGCAAATTATGATCCTTCTTTTGGCGGTAATCCGCCTGAGCCACTCCTAAAATATCTAGATAATTTGACTGAAATATTAAAAATAAATTCCAAAAAAGATTTTAAAACTTTAGGTATAATTTTTGATGGTGATGGAGATAGGATTGCTGTAATTGATGAAAAAGGAAGATATTGCAGTACACAATCTTTATTACCATTTTTTATAAATTATTTGGGAGAAAAGAATAAAAATGTATATCCAGTTCTTAAAACTGTTAGTGGCTCAGACATTATTAGTAATATTGCGAAAAAGCAAAATAGAGAGGTTATTGAATTACCAGTAGGCTTTAAATATATTGCAAAAAAAATGATTAAGGAAAATATATTTATTGGAGGAGAGGAATCAGGTGGTGTAGGTTTCGGAGATTTTATGCCGGAGAGAGATGCTTTATATGCAGCTATGATTTTATTAAATGGAATCGCAGAAAATTCAAAATATCTTTATGAAACTTTAGATGAAATTCAAGAAATATTTGGTCCAAGTTTCTATCGAAGAATAGATATTCAATTTCCAAATATTTCAGAAAAAGATATTTTTAAAAAATATATTGACGATAATATTCCTTCAGAAATATGTGGTCATAAGATTAAAGAGATCTCAAATATTGACGGTTTAAAGTTGCGGATGGATAATAATTTTTGGCTATTATTTAGGTTCTCAGGAACCGAGCCTCTATTGAGAATATATTGTGAAGCTACATCAGAAAATAATTTAAATCAGGTTTTGGAATGGAGCCAAAAATTTATAAAGATAGCGAAAAATAAAAAATGAAAAAGTTATATTTAGCAAGTAAAAATCAAGGCAAGATTGAAGAATACAAAAAATTATTGTTAGATGTGAATTGCGAGTTATTGCTTCAACCAGAATCAATGGAAGTTGAAGAAAATGGGATTACATTTAGAGAGAATGCTATCAAAAAAGCTAGAGAAGTTTCTAAGTCAATGCGTAACTATGCTATTGCGGATGACTCGGGGATATGTATTGATGCCTTGGATGGTAAGCCTGGTATTTATTCATCTAGATATGCAGAAAATGATAAAAAAAGAATAGAAAGAGTTTTAACTGAACTAGATGGGAAAGAAAATAGAAGTGCATTTTTTATTGCAAATATTTGCGTTTGTTCTCCAAATGGGGATGTTATTTTAGAATCAGAAGCTAAATGTTTAGGGAATATTATTTTTAAACCAAGAGGAAATAGTGGCTTTGGCTATGATCCTATTTTTGAAGAATTATCAAGTAAATTAACTTTTGCTGAGATGAATAATGACTTAAAAGATTTATTTAGCCATCGTGGGCAAGCACTTAAAAAAATTATTCCCCAGTTGTTAAAAATATTTGCTTGATTAATTGTTAATCCAAGATCCATGTAAGCCATGTGGAATAGATATGGGTAATTCATAAACAGTCAATTCTTTCAAATCTTTTGCATCTAATATCACTAAATCACTTCCTCTTCTTAAGCCATTCCATAGAAGTACAAATAAAAATCCTTCATCTTCTTTGAGAGAGTTATCAGATGGAACCATAATTGGTTCACTTACAAATCCACTAGGTCCTGCAGACCAAGAAATTTCTTCTTTTGTGAGTAAATTAATTTTTTTTATGGCTTGAAGTGGTGCATTACCTAGTTTTTGCGATGTACTTGCCATCCAAGAGTAGGATGTTTTTAATCCCAAGAATTTTGGATTAACAGTAGCAAACTCACAGCATTGTTCACTTATGATTTCAAGTTCACTAGTTTTTTTCTTTAAATCAATAGTAGATCTTTTTAATTTTCCTTCTGGATATTTATCAAAGTCAATATCCCTGAAATTCTCGTCAGGACCAACCGAGGGGAAATCATCATAAAAAATGCTATCTAATATTATTTTGGAATCTTTTTCATATGCATTTACATGATGAAAAACGAATCCTTCGGGAGCATCAATTATTAATGGCTGCTGGCCCCTAAACAATCCACTTTCTCGAGGGATGATAAAAAACTTTGCTTTCTTCTTTGGATTAGACTTTAAGCATTGTGCTGCACCCCTTTGGCCCATGACAAATGGAAGAGGGTTGAAATCAATAGCATTCTGTAAGAATATTGCCCAATTTGTTGTAATTGCGAAATCATGAAGGAATGCAAAGCCATTAAAAGTATCTTTTCTATCAACTAGCAGATCACCAGAATTTTCACCAGCATTGTTAAATTCCATTAATCTAATGGTACTTTTTGGCCCGGTTTGAACTCCAAAAGTGACTAAGAGTTCTGAAGATGCATTTGAGTTTAGATCTATTTTAGGGTGAGCACTGAATGCTTCATTTGGCTTGAGTACCCCTTTTAATGTAGTTAAACCAATAGTTTCAAGACTATCAGGATTTAGCGCATGTGGCCCAGCTGCTTCCCATAATGCAAGAATTTCAGCTCCTAATTTAACGACATGAGTATTGGCGATATTCTTAAATTTTAGATCTAAGGCATTATTTAAAATACCACCATTTTTTTGAGTCCCAAAAACACCTCTGTAAATAAATTTATTTATTTTTTCTTCTTCTAAATAACCTTTAGTTTTTACAAATCTATTAGTCAAGAATGGCTGACCACTTTTGAAGTTTATAGACGTGATCATCCCATCCCCATCAAATGGATGATGCACCCATTGTCCTCCTCTCTCTAATATCCCAGGTCCATTTCTTAATAACGTTCCATTTAGATCTTTAATATTTTCACCTTTGCTAATTTTTAGAGGTTCATTTGTCAGTTCTTTTTCTACATTTTTATATGCACTAGACCAATCTTCCTTATTAAAACTTTCAATTTGATTAATTTTTTTATCTTGTAAATTTGTCACAATAAAACAATCACTTAATTTATTTTCGCCAAAAATCAACTGAATTGTGGCTTATTCAAAAAAATTTCTATTTTATTGATTTTCTAGCATTCCTTTACTGCTTGGAATTGAATCAGATCTTCTTATATCTATTTCAGTAGCCATTCTCATAGCTCTTGAAAAAGCTTTAAAGCAAGCCTCAACTATATGATGTGAATTACTACCTTGTATTTGATTAATATGGAGAGTAATACCGCTGTTATTTACGAAGGCAATAAAAAATTCTTTTACTAGTTCAGTATCATAATTTCCTATTCTAGGAGCTTTTAATTGAAGATCATAAGATAAATGTGGCCTACCAGAACAGTCAAGAGTGACTTGAACTAATGCTTCATCTAATGGAGCAAAAAAATGCCCAAATCTACTTATACCTTTTCTTTCTCCCAAGGCTTTTGAGAATGCTTTACCTAATGCTATTCCTACATCCTCATTTGTATGATGATCATCAATATGCGTATCTCCAATTGCCTTTATTTTTAAATCGAATAAACCATGGCTAGATATTTGGTGAAGCATATGATCTAAGAATGGTATCCCAGTATCAATGTCAGAAATTCCATTTCCATCTAATTTTATAAATACAGAAATATCTGTTTCATTCGTTTTTCTTTTTATTTCAGATTGCCTTAGAGATGACATTGTTATGCAAAAAATTTAGTTTACATTCCATTAATGCAGTAACCCGCATCAACATAAATTGTTTGGCCTGAAATGCCGCTTGAGAGATCACTTAATAAAAAAGCAGCAGTATTACCTACTTCTGTTTGAGTGACAGTTCTGCGTAAAGGAGCCTTTTCTTCAACATTGTGAATCATATCTAAAATGCCACCTATAGCAGAACTCGCAAGTGTTCTTATAGGCCCAGCACTTATTGCATTAACTCTTACTTGTCTTTCGGGACCAAGTTCTGCAGAAAGATATCTTACTGAAGCTTCTAAAGCTGCTTTAGCAACTCCCATAACGTTGTAGTTAGGAATCGCCCTCTCTGATCCCAAATAAGTTAATGAGACAACGCCGGCGCCATCACTAAAAAGTGGTTTTGCTGCTTTACATAAAGGTGCTAGTGAATAAGCACTTATATTAAGAGCCCTATCAAAACCCTCCGAAGTGGTAGCACTATAATCTCCTATTAATTCCTCGCGTCCTGCAAATGCTAAGCAGTGAACTAATCCGTCAATTTGCCCCCAGTTGTTTTTTATATTTTTAAAGATCTCTTCTATTTGAGCTGGATTTTGAACATCAAGAGGCAAAAATAACGATGGGTTTAATGGTTCAGTTAGTTCTCTAACTTTAGATTCGAATCTTCCCTTATCATCAGGCAAATATGTGATTCCAAGCTCTGCGCCAGCTTTTGAAAGTTGTTGAGCAATACCCCATGCTATTGAACGATTGTTGGCAATTCCTGTAACAAGAATTTTTTTGCCAGATAGATTTAGAAGCATTTTGTTTATTATTTCTATTATTCTCCTATATGAAAGTACCTATCTTTACGGATTACTGCAAAATATACAATAATTTTCAAATATCAAAGAATATTTTATTAAAACATGGTCAGAACAAATTCTATGGATTTGGAATTAGGTTTCCAACTGCCTAATTTTGAAATGTTAAATGCTAATTCTTCAAATAATGAATATTTTAATTCTCATAATCTAGATAATCGGCATTTACTTTTAATGTTTATTTGTGCCCATTGCCCATTTGTTAAATATATTGAGAATCAAATTTTTACCTTAAGTAAAGAAATTGAGAATTCAGTTCAAACAGTTGCAATTTCTAGTAATGATATTTTCACTCATCCTTCAGATTCTCCTAAAAATTTGAAATTACAAGCACAATTACAGGGATGGAGTTTTCCTTATCTATATGATGCAAATCAAAGTTTTGCTAAGGCTTTAAAAGCGGCTTGTACTCCAGATTTTTATCTTTTTTTAAATGAAGGAGACGGTAATTTTTTATTGTATTATCATGGCCAATTAGATGATAGTAGACCAGGTAATAATATCCCTCTGTCTGGTAAAGATTTACGCTCTGCTGTAAGAGATTTGAATCAAGATTATTCTTATCCTTCTAATCAGAAGCCGTCTTTAGGTTGCAATATTAAATGGACTCCTGGTAATGAACCAAGTTGGTTTAAATGAATTAAAATGTTTATACCCATAGAATAATCGGTTTAGGGTTAATATATTAAATATGCAGATACCTCCATTCACTTTAAATAGGCAGTTTCAAGAAATTGGTTCTGAAATTGAGAGTGAGGTTTTTAGAGTTTTAAAAGGGGGCCAGTATATTGGAGGAAAAGAGATTGCCAAATTTGAAGAGAGTTTTTCTAATCTGATTGGTGTTGAAAATACTATTGGATGTAATAGTGGAACTGATGCTTTAGTGTTAGCTTTGCGCGCATTAGATATTGGTGTGGGTGATGAAGTTATTACTTCATCTTTTAGCTTTTTTGCGACTGCAGAGGCTATTAGTTTAGTTGGTGCTAATCCTATTTTGGTAGATGTAGATCCTGAAACTTATCTTATTAATACTGAACTAATAGAACAAGAAATAAATTCTAATACTAAAGCAATTATGCCAGTTCATCTATTCGGGAATGCGGTGAATATGACCTTAATAAAATCATTGGCTAACAAATATGACTTAAAAGTAATTGAAGATTGTGCTCAGGCAACATGCACAATGTGGGAGAATTCCAAAGTTGGAAGTATTGGTGATATCGGGTGTTTTAGCTTTTTCCCTACTAAGAATTTAGGAGCTGCTGGAGATGGTGGAGCAGTGACAACATCTGATCAGAAGATTTCAAAAAAAATTAGAGAACTAGCTGTTCATGGTAGTCCAATAAGATATCACCATACTCAAATTGGATATAATAGCAGACTTGATACTATTCAAGCTGCGATATTAAATATCAAAATTAAATATATTTCTAAGTGGATTAATAATCGCCAAAAAGTAGCTAATAATTACCTTCATTTATTAGAAAAAAATCCATTTATTAGTTTTCCTAAAATTAGCTCTGATTCAATTTCACATTCTTGGAATCAATTTGTTATCAAATTAAGAAACGATAAATATTTTTTAAATAAAGATTTATTAAATCTATTTGATACTGATTGCAAAAAATACCATTCCTTAAGGAATTTGGTAAAACAGCAACTTTTTGAAAAAGGTATTAACTCAATTATCTATTATCCAATTCCAATACATGCACAAATAGCTTATAAAAATAAAAATTTTTCTAGAACAAAACTTATTAATACAGAGAGGATATGTACGGAAGTTCTTAGTCTTCCAATGTTCCCTGAAATTTCTTATGAAGAACAAGTTTATGTAGCAGAAAATTTAAATAAAGTTTTAAAGAATTGCATAGAAGAAATTCAAATTTCAGCATAAAGTGATTTAAAGAATCTTTGTTGTACGTTGTGATTGACAATAGGGTTTGAATAATTGATTTTTTCTAAATTAGATATCTCCCCATTTAATATTTCTGAATTTGACACTTTAGATAATTCAGGAACCCAAGATTTTATGTAATCGCAAATAGGATCAAATTTCTTTGCTTGAGTATAAGGATTAAAAATTCTCAGTGGTTTTGGATCCATACCGCTACTAGCGCTCCACTGCCATCCCCCATTATTTGCGGCTAAGTCCCCATCAACCAAAGTCTCCATAAATTTTTTCTCACCCAATTGCCAACTGCAAATAAGATCTTTTACTAGAAATGAAGCAACTATCATTCGACATCTGTTATGCATCCAGCCAGTAGTATTTAGTTGACGCATTGCAGCATCAACTATAGGTACACCCGTCTCGCCGTTACTCCAATGCTGAAACCATTCAATATTGTTTTGCCATGGAAATTGATCCCATTTTTTTCTATATGGACCTTTCTCTAGCTCTGGAAAGTGAAATAAGCAATGTTGATAAAATTCACGCCAAATAAGTTCTTTTTGCCAAGTTTCAATTGATAAGTAATTTTCATGACTTTCACAATTTGAATTTAAATTTAGTGTGGCATTCCAAACTTTTCTAATGCTGATGGTTCCGTATCTGAGAGATGCACTTAAAAAAGATGTTCCATTATAAGAAGGTAAATCTCTTGCAGAATTGTAAGAATATATTTTTTTTTCGTTGATGAAGTTTTTTAGTAATTTTTCTGCAGCATTCTCACCAGGTCTACATGGACAAATATTCGAACCAGAAAATTTGATATTTTTGAGAAATTTCTTTAGAACGGAATCAGATGAATTTATTGTCTTATTTTCTTTGAGTTTGTTATCTATATCTTGAAACTGGAAAATAACTTTATCTTGATCATATGAGCCTAACAAATTCATTTTCGATTTAAGTTTTTTATAAAAAGGTCCATAAACCGTATAAGGTTTATTATTCCCTGAAAAAATGTTTAAAGGTTCTACTAATAAGTGATCCCAAGATTCAATAACTTGAATATTTTTTTCTTTTAAAATTTTTTTTATTTGTAAATCTCGATTGATCTCATAAGGTTCGATTGATTTATTCCAAAAAACAAATTTAGCATCTATTGTCTTTGCTAATTGAGGGATTATTAATACTGGATCTCCTTCTTTTATGACTAGTCTACTTCCTAATTCCCCCCAATTATTTCCTAATTCTTGAAGCGAATTTCCTAGAAACCAAGCTCTTGAATTTGCATTAAAATCGTGTGAATAATTTTTGTCTAATATATAAGTTGAAGTAATTGCATTTGATAATGAAAATGCTTTGATTAAAGCTTGATTATCAAATATTCTCAAATCCTTTCTATGCCAAAAAAGTATTCTAGGGTTATTCATAATTTATCTAAAAATTGTTTAGCTCTGAACCAAGCTGTCACAGTTTTTGCGTCAAGAATTTCATCCCCACTAGAAATAAGATTATCTAGTCCGTCAGGATCTAAAATTAATACTTCTATATCTTCATCTAAATCTCCTTTAACCTCGGAATTAAGTTTACTCAGATCACGCGCTAAAAATAAATAAATTTCTTCATCTGCATAACCAGGAGCAGGGACAAGAGTTCCTAGTTCATCCCATTTCTTTGCACTAAATCCAGTCTCTTCTTGTATTTCTCTTTTAATTGAATTAATAGGTGTTTCGCCTATTTCTAATGTACCTGCTGGAAATTCTAATAGATACCTGGAAACAGCAAATCTATATTGACGAAGAATAATAACTTTGTTGTCTTTTGTTATAGGTACAGCTAGGGCAGCTCCAGGATGCTTAATGTATCCATATTCACCTTCATGTCCATTTGGGAGCTCAATTCTATTTATTTCGAAACTAAATTTTTTAGATTTTAACTCAGATATTTTTTCTTTAAAAATTGATCGTTTTATATGGTTTTTATTTCCCATAATTTTCAAATAAAAATAGCCTAACAGTTATTTTTTGGTTTTGTAAATCATTCAATAGACCATTTTGGGTAATCAAACTTTTTGATTTTTTGGCTTCTACTTAGGATCTCAGATAGTGGCGTAATAACGAAATTACGATTCATGAATCTAGGGTGAGGTAAAGTTAATTCCTCGTCAAAAGTATAAAAATCTTCCCACCAGAGAATATCTAAATCTAGACATCTTGATAGCCATTTTTTACCCTTTGGCGTCTTTTTTCGTCCAAAAAATCTCTCTAAATTTTTTAGCTCTTTTAAAAGTAATTTCGCGTTTTTATCTGATGGTTTTGGAAAAGAATTGCTTTTTATAAGCAATAGAGTATTGAAATAATTTGGCTGCTCATTTTCAACTCCATGAGGTAATGTCTCATAAATTGAAGACCAAAAAAAGTTTGCTTGAAATTTTCTTTCCTCTTCTTTTTTATTGTAGGAATGATCTGCCCACTCATTTACTATTTCTTCTATTTTTGGTTTGCAAATTAAGAGTGACTCAATAGGGCTTCCGAATTTACTATCAATATTTGCTCCGAGGGATATACATAGTCCATTTTTGATATTAAGATTTGATAATTCCACTACAAAAAACAAAGTTATTGGATAAATTCTATATCAGGCATTTTTAAAGTGATTTTGAACCCCGAGTTAAAAGAAAAAGGAGAAATAAAAGATTTAACGAAGTCAAAGGATTCTTTTAGAGCTTTTCCTTTGGCGGCAATAACAGGTCATAGCTTATTGAAATTATCTTTGCTTTTGGCAGCAGTTGATCCTAGTTTAGGAGGAGTGATAATCGCTGGCGGAAGAGGTACTGGTAAGTCTGTATTAGCAAGGGGTTTGCATACTTTGCTGCCTCCTATAGAGGTATTAGATAATGAATCAATATTGGAAAAGCTAAATAAGAGAAATAGTAATACTTCATTAAGACCTATTGGTAGAAATTTAGATCCAGATAAACCGGAGGAATGGGATATTAGTACTAATAAATTGTTAGAGGAGGTAATTGGAAGTGATTATTTGAAGCAAATTGAAGAAATTCCAAAAAAAGTAATAGAGGCGCCATTTATTCAAGTTCCCATTGGCATAACTGAAGACAGACTTGTTGGATCAATTGATGTCGCTGCCTCATTAAGTAAGGGAGAGCAAGTTTTTCAGCCTGGAATTTTGGCAGAAGCTCATAGAGGTGTTCTTTATGTAGACGATATAAATTTATTGGATGATGGTATTGTAAATTTAATTCTTGAAGCTACAGGAAGAGAGAAGAATAATATTGAAAGAGATGGTTTAAGCCTTTCTCACTCTTGCAAGTCACTTTTAATAGCAACTTATAATCCTGAAGAAGGTGCTTTAAGAGATCATGTATTAGATCGTTTTGCGATTGTGCTTTCCGCAGATCAATCTATTGATAATGCTCAAAGAGTTGAGATTACAAAATCTGTTTTATCACACGCTGAAAATAATATTAAATTTTCAGAAAAATGGTCGGAAGAATCTGATAATTTGTCTACTCAATTAATTTTGGCAAGGCAATGGTTAAAGGATGTCAAGATAACAAAAGAGCAAATAACCTATTTAGTGAATGAAGCTCTTAGAGGAGGTGTAGAAGGGCATAGATCAGAATTATTTGCAGTAAAAGTTGCTAAAGCGAACGCAGCTCTTCGAGGCGATGAGAATGTAAATTCTGATGACTTAAAAGTCGCAGTCAGATTAGTTATTCTTCCACGGGCGATGCAAATTCCACCTGAAGATGATATTCAACCACCACCTCCAGAAGATCAGAGTCCACCACCACCACCACCATCAAACAGTGATGACTCTGAACCTGAGGCTAATGAAAATGATGATAATCAAGAGCAAGAACAAGAGGAAGATAATTTTGATGGAGAAGAAGAATCTACTCCCGAAATACCTGAGGAGTTTATCTTAGATCCTGAGGCATGTATGGTCGATCCTGATTTATTGCTTTTTTCATCAGCTAAAGCTAAAGCTGGAAATAGCGGGAGTAGATCAGTCATATTTAGTGACAGTAGAGGCAGATATGTAAAACCTATTATTCCAAGAGGTAAAGTAAAAAGAATTGCAGTCGACGCTACTCTTAGAGCTGCAGCCCCTTATCAAAAATCAAGAAGATTAAGGAATCCTAATAAATCTATTGTGATTGAGGAAAATGATTTCAGGGCAAAGCTTCTTCAAAAAAAGGCAGGAGCTTTAGTTATTTTTCTAGTAGATGCTAGTGGGTCTATGGCGCTGAATAGAATGCAAAGTGCAAAAGGGGCAGTGATTAGACTTTTAACCGAGGCTTATGAAAATAGAGACGAAGTAGCTCTCATACCCTTTAGAGGAAATCAAGCAGAAGTTCTTTTACCTCCAACAAGATCTATTACCGCAGCAAAAAGAAGATTAGAAACTATGCCATGTGGAGGCGGATCTCCTTTGGCTCATGGGTTAACTCAATCAGCAAAAGTTGCAAAAAATGCTCTTTCTACCGGAGATATAGGTCAAGTAATTGTGGTTGGAATAACTGACGGCAGAGGAAATGTACCCTTAGGAATATCTTTAGGACAATCTGAGCTTGAAGAGAAAGAAAATGAGAATGTCAATTTAAAGCAAGAAGTATTAGATATTGCAGCTAAATACCCTATGCTAGGTATAAAGCTACTCATAATTGATACAGAAAGAAAATTTATAGCTAGTGGCTTTGGGAAAGAACTGGCGGAAGCTGCACAAGGTAAATATGTACAATTACCAAAAGCTACAGATAAGACAATTGCAGCGATGGCTTTGAAAGCAATAAATGAATTTTAAATTTTTATGGGTAAATCTCGTTAAGGAATTTAGAAAGTCCAATAGTTAAATCTCTCATAGATTTAGTTAATTCTTTGTCTTTCATTAATTGTTCGAAATCATCACTCATATTATCAATTTTGCCTGATATTGATTCTGCAGCTTCGATTGTTAGCTTAATATCTTTCAATGTTTCTTCGTCATTAAAGGTAGATAAAATGTTATTTAAATGACCTGCAGCAATAGTTATTTCTTTTATGAGAGGTTTAACTCTAAGAATTTCTTGCTTTGATAAATAAATCAGTTCATCAAGATTTTCTTGTGTTCTATCAAATTGATCAATTGAATTAACTACATTTTCAATTAAATTTTCTTGATTTGATTCTTTTAGTAGTTGATTTATACGGTTAGTGATGTTTGAAAGGCTTGAAAGCTGCTTTCCGGTAATAGTATCTCCTTGGCAAACAATTAATTTACTATTACATTTTTCTGATAAAGCTTTTGCAGAATTCTTTGGGATTGTTTTTTCGCTAGTTTCCAAGGCCACTTGAACATCACCTCCTAGAAAAGAATTGGTAACAACTCTTGCAAATACTGGCTTAGGAAGAATAATGTCAGGATTATTTAGAACAATTTTTGCTTTGATTGATTCATTGGTAAAAAGGATATCTTCAATTGAACCTACTAAGATTCCTCTGTAAGTTACTGGAGATTTTTTTGATAAACCGCTTGCATTATTAAATTCTGCAAAAAGATACCAATTTTTTGAAGATAGTTTTACACCTCTTAACCAGAAAGAAAAAAATGTAAATATTAAAATTCCTCCTAATAAGGAAAAACCAACTATCGAGTCTCGTAAGCTTCTACGCATAATGCTTAAATCTCTTTTGGTTGCATTGGTCCTGCAAGTTTACCATTCCTAAATTGAAAAACGTAGGGGTCATTACTCTCTTTAAATTCATCAATAGAACCTGCCCATCTGAATTTACCTCCATAAAGAATGACTACTTTTTCTGAAGTCCTTTCTATAGTACTAAGAACATGGCTAACAACAATAGATGAACCTTTGGCTTTCTTATTTGTCTTATTGATTAAGTCTTCAATTCTTGATGAAGCAATAGGATCTAATCCAGCAGTAGGTTCATCAAAAAGTAATAACGGCTGATTTTTTTTATCTAAATCTTGTTCTGCAATTAATGCTCTAGCAAAACTTACTCTTTTTTGCATACCACCGCTTAATTCATTTGGAAGTTTTTTCTCAACATTAAATAATCCTACTTCCTCTAGGCATTCTTTAACAATTCCTTGAATAAATTTTTTGGATAAATTTTTATTCCTTTGAAGTATGAATCCTACATTTTCTTCAATAGTTAAAGAACCTAACAAAGCTGGATTCTGAAAAACTAATCTTACATCTGGGGGATTAGTTTGATCTAATCTTAAGTAAGTTTGTTTTTCTCCAAATATGCTTATTTCCCCCTCTGTTGGCAGAATTAGACCTGCTAAAATTTTTAATATAGTTGATTTACCAGAACCCGAAGGACCAACAATAGCTAATTTTTCTCCTTCATTAAGTTTTAAATTAATTTTATTTAGTATATTTTGTTTCCCCCAACTAATTGAGAGATTTTTGGTTTCTACGGCAGGTTTCGAATTCTTCAAAATTTATAGATAGCAATTTGTCTTTAAATACATTTTGCCTACTTTTTAAGAATAAAAAAAGGATGTATGTATTTGATTTATAATTTATTTAAATAAAATTATAAATTTTGAAAAAAATATAAGAGGGATTTTATGAAGAAGAAGAAAAAAAGACTAAAAAGAACTTTATCTTATTTAAAAAAATCAAATTTAGATTTAATAAACAGGATTATAAGAATTCTAAGTTGGCTTTTGCCTGGACTATTAATCAAAAGATGGATGATAACTTCCGCTATAGGATTATTGACTTCATTATTAGGGATTGCAATTTGGACTAACTTAAGACCTTTTTATTGGTTAATAGCTGTTTTCTTCTGGATAATGGATCGTTTAACAAGTATTTTACCTATTGCAATTTTAGGACCATTAATTCTAATAATAGGGCTTTTATTAATTGGTATTGGTCAAAACAGAAGCATCAATTCTATACAAAAAGCCCTTGTTCCCGAAAAGGATACATTTTTAGTAGATGCACTAAGAGTTAAGAGTAAATTGAATAGAGGCCCTAATATTGTTGCTATTGGAGGAGGAACAGGTTTGTCAACATTATTGAAGGGTTTAAAAAATTATAGTAGTAACATTACCGCAATAGTTACAGTTTCTGATGATGGGGGTAGTAGCGGGGTTTTAAGAAAACAATTAGGTGTTCAACCACCTGGCGATATAAGAAATTGCTTGGCAGCCTTGTCAAATGAAGAACCTACCTTAACAAGATTATTTCAATATAGATTCTCAGGAGGTAGTGGCTTAGAGGGGCATAGTTTTGGTAATCTATTTTTGTCAGCTCTAACAACAATTACAGGCAGTTTAGAGAAGGCAGTTCAGGCCTCAAGCAAAGTTTTAGCAGTACAAGGACAAGTTTTACCAGCTACAAATATTGATGTAATGCTTTGGGCAGAACTAGAAGATGGTCAGAAAATATTTGGTGAAAGCAACATAAGCCAATCAAAAAAGTTGATTTCTAGAATTGGCTATCTGCCTGAAAATCCATCAGCCCTTCCTAGTGCGCTTGAAGCTATTAAAGAAGCAGATCTAATAATACTTGGCCCTGGAAGTCTTTATACTTCTTTGCTACCTAATTTACTTGTTCCAGAAATTGTTGATGCACTACTTAAAAGTAATGCTCCTAAGATTTACATAAGTAATTTGATGACTCAACCAGGGGAAACGGATGGTCTTGACGTACATCAGCACATCAAAGCAATTGAAAAGCAATTATTAAATTTTGGAGTAAAAACTAGAATTTTTAATGCAATACTTTCTCAAGTTCAATTTGAAAAGTCACCGCTTGTTGATTATTACCAAAGTAGAGGAGCTGTACCGGTTGTTTGTAATAAAGAAAAATTAATTTCAGAAGGATATTATGTTTTGCAAGCGCCTCTTTATTCAAGAAAAATAACTCCGACACTTAGGCATGACCCTCGAAGGCTAGCAAGGGCAGTGATGTTCCTTAATAAAAAATTAAAGAAATTAAATTAGTAAGTTTATTTTAGTAAGCATCTTGTAATTCATAGAAGTCAGGTTGAACATAATCCTTTCTTAAAGGCCATCCTCTCCAATCCTCAGGCATTAAAAGTCTTTTTGGGTTTGGATGATCATTAAAGTTGATTCCATACATGTCATAAGTTTCTCTTTCTTGCCAATCACTACCCTTGAAAATTTTGTAAAGGCTAGGTACAGATAAATCTGAATTTCTATTTAAAAAAACTTTAACTCTAATTTCTTTAATTTCTTCCATTGCTCTAATGTCTCCAATTGAGATTAAATGATAAAAACTTACAAGAGATTTTCCTGGCCCTTCATCATAACCTCCTTGACATTGAAGGTAATTAAATCCATAGCTTTTTAAAGTTGATATAGCCTCATACAAATTTTCAGGTTTTACGGAAAGAAGCTCAACACCTATATGATCTTTACCTAATGAGTCATTTGAGATTCCATCTTTATAAAGTTGATTACTAACTATCCCTCTTTGTTCTACTAATTCTTCTGAAGCTTTAGGTAAATTATCTTTGTCCATTATTTTAAATTATTTGTCAATTAAGTTTTCTTCAATTTTATTAGTACTAAATTCTTCTAAAGATTCTAAATTAGAGGATTTAATAGATTTTTCAGAATTTTTATTTAAATATTTTCCAGTATTTTCTGAAAAAACAAGATTCATATTGTGTTCAATAGTGAAATACCTGTGAGTTTGTTCTGCTTTATTCCTTTCAAGAATACTTTCATTACCAACTTTTTTTCTCAATTTAATAACTGCGTCAAAAATAGCTTCTGGTCTAGGCGGACATCCAGGTAGGTATAAATCAACTGGGATTAATTTATCAACTCCTCTAACTGCTGTAGTTGAGTCTGCACTAAACATTCCTCCTGTTATGGTGCAAGCTCCCATAGCAATCACATATTTAGGTTCTGGCATTTGTTCATATAATCTTACTAATGCAGGTGCCATCTTCATTGTTACAGTCCCTGCAACAATAAGTAAATCAGCTTGTCTTGGAGAACTTCTTGGCACTAAACCAAATCTATCGAAATCAAATCTCGACCCTATAAGTGCTGCAAATTCAATAAAACAACAGGCTGTACCATATAAGAGAGGCCAAAGGCTGCTCAATCTAGCCCAATTATGAAGATCATCAAGACTAGTCATTATGATATTTTCACTCAGGTCGGTTGTGACTTGAGGAGGACCAAGAGGATTGCATGTTTCTTCTCTTAGTTCTCTAATTGCTTTTGGTGAGAGTGAATTGTTCAAATTTTTAGCTCCATTCTAAAGCTCCCTTCCTCCAGGCATAAGCAAGAGCAATAACTAATATTGCAATAAATATTAAAGCCTCAATAAAGGCTAGTAAGCCTAGTCTATTGAATGCTACAGCCCAAGGATAAAGGAATACTGTCTCTACATCAAATATAACGAAAACTAATGCAAACATGTAATATCTTATATTAAATTGAATCCAAGCTCCTCCAATAGGTTCCATTCCAGATTCATAGGTTAGTTTGCGCTCCCCAGTTCTTACTTTTGGAGCAACTATGAAGTTTGTAATTAAAGCCAAAGTTGGAACTGCAGCCGCAATTATTAAAAAACCTAATAAGTATTCGTAGCCTGGTAAGGAAAACATTTAAAAAAAATTGTAGAAAAATTCGCTTAATTAAGCAAAATCTTTTAGAGTCTCTAAAGTGAAATTCTAAATCGTGAGTCAAAACTTTCAACCATCTTCTGATGATAATCAAATACTTGAGGATTTAGCAAAGGAAGAAATTCCTAAAATACTATCAGAAACAAATAATAAAGAACTATCTAGTAATTTAGAACAAAATAGATACGAGTGTAGGAGTTGTGGATACATTTACGACCCAAGAGAAGGAAACAAAAAGCTTAATATACTCCCAAATACCGCATTTTCAGCAATCGATGGAACTACTTTTGCTTGTCCAGTTTGCAGAGCAGGTAAAAACTTATACAAAGATATAGGACCTAGAGAAAAGCCTAGTGGATTTGAAGAGAATTTAACTTATGGATTCGGTTTTAACAGTTTGCCACCTGGCCAAAAGAATATTTTAATTTTTGGTGGATTAGCATTTGCAGCAGCATGTTTCCTTTCTTTGTACTCTTTGCATTAATATAAATTCATGAAAAAATTTTTTACTAGCATTCCAAACCTTCTTTTATCACTTGGACTTTGCTTTATTTTAAGTAGTTGTTCTTCAACAGGTGTAGATATGAGCGAAAGTAGTCCATGGAAAACGATTCAATTTGAAGATCAATCAAATGCATTAGACATCGATTTTATAGATGATGATCACGGATTTTTAGTCGGTTCAAATAGACTTATTATGGAATCCAATGATGGAGGTAAATCATGGGAAAAAAGAACGTTAGATATCGCAGCAGAAGAGAATTTTCGTTTGCTTGATATAGATTTTAAAGGTTCTGAAGGTTGGTTAATAGGACAACCCTCTTTAGTTATGCATACTACTGATGAAGGTAAAAATTGGACAAGATTATCTCTTGGGAAGCTCCCAGGCCAACCTTTTTTAGTTTCAACTATTGATGATGGAATTGCTGAATTAGCAACTACTTCAGCTGCTATATATGAAACTTCAAACGGCGGGGAAACTTGGGAAGCAAAAGTATCAGACCCATCTGAGCAAGGGGGTATAAGAGATTTAAGAAGAACATCTAATGGAGATTATGTAAGTGTAAGTAGTCTTGGTAATTTCTTTTCCACCCTCGAAAGTAAAAGTGATACTTGGATAGCTCATCAAAGAGCAAGTAGTAAGAGAGTTCAAAGTATAGGTTTTAACCCAGAAGGAAATTTATGGATGTTATCTCGAGGAGCTGAAATAAGATTTAATGAAGATAGTAATGATTTAGAAAGTTGGACTAAACCAATTGTCCCAATTTTGAATGGTTATAATTATTTAGATATGGGTTGGGATCCTGATGGAAATATCTGGGCTGGAGGTGGTAATGGAACTTTAATAGTGAGTAAAGACGAGGGTAAAACTTGGAGTTCAGATCCTACAGCTTCAAATCTACCAACTAACTTCATCAAAATTCAATTCTTAGATAAGGATGAATTATCAGATACAAAAGGTTTCATATTAGGAGAAAGAGGATATATCTTACAGTGGAAAGGTTGAATCCCAAAAATAAAAAAATCATTAATTTTCTTGTCATTTAACAACTGTCTGTAACCAAGCTGTAAATTTCTCCACAAACTTAGGTTTTTTCCTTGTAAGATCATAGGGTAAATTATTGTGATTATGGCCGCAGGTTCAACGGGTGAACGCCCATTCTTTGAAATAATCACCAGTATCCGATACTGGATTATTCATGCAGTAACACTTCCAGCTATTTTTATAGCGGGTTTCCTTTTCGTTTATACAGGTTTAGCCTATGATGCTTTTGGAACTCCTCGTCCAGATAGTTACTTTCAAGCGTCTGAATCAAAAGCACCTGTGGTAACACAAAGATACGATGCTAAATCTCAATTAGATTTAAGAACAAAATAACTATGTCAAACTCTCAAGCCCCAATGCAGGCTGTTGAAGTCCGCGTTTATCCTATATTTACTGTTCGTTGGCTAGCAGTTCACGCTCTTGCAATTCCTTCAGTATTTTTCTTAGGTGCAATAGCAGCTATGCAATTTATCAGACGTTAGGATTATCTATCATGCAAGTAAACGAAAACCCAAATAAAGTTCCTGTTGAACTTAATCGTACAAGTCTTTATCTAGGCTTATTAGCAGTATTTGTTTTAGGAATTTTATTTTCTAGTTACTTTTTCAATTAAATTAAAATTATGAGTAAATTAAAAGGCCCAGATGGGCGAATTCCAGATAGACTTCCTGATGGCAGACCAGCCGTTGCATGGGAAAGAAGATGGACAGAGGGAACTCTTCCATTATGGCTAGTTGCTACAGCCGGTGGAATAGCGGTTATTTTTGTACTAGGTATATTTTTCTATGGATCATACCAAGGAGTTGGTGCAGGTTAAATTAGCAGTAACTTATTTAATCGTTTGTATTTAGCTCCAATAAGATTCAGTAAATATTTCTAGTTTTTCTTTTGTAGAGCTAGGAATATTTTCTTTTTGAGTTATTAGGCCATCTCTTAGAGAATTATGGGATTTACTTTTTGGCCTCTCCACATCGATAACTTTTGCTATTTCAATAACAATTTTATTAGCAACTTCTGTGTTTGCTCTTAGATTTTCCAAAACCATCTCAACAGATACTTCTTGATGAGTTTGATGCCAGCAATCATAATCAGTAACCATAGATAAAGAAGAATAAGCTATCTCGGCCTCTTTAGCTAATCTTGCCTCGGTATGATTTGTCATTCCTATTATTGAACATCCCCAACTCCTATAAAGGTTAGATTCTGCTCTTGTGGAGAAAGCAGGACCCTCCATAGCTAAATATGTTCCGCCTCTATGTAATTGCCTTCCTCGTGGAATGTTTTTTTCTCCAACATTGCTTAATATCCCAGATAAATTTCTACAAAAAGGATCTCCCATAGTTACGTGAGCCACTGCTCCTTCATTAAAAAAAGTTGCTGGTCTATTATTTGTTCTATCAATGAATTGATCAGGTACAACTATATCAAGAGGCCTTATTTGCTCCTGAAGAGACCCCACTGCTGAAGGGGCTACTATCCACCTTACTCCAATTGATCGAAGAGCCCAAATGTTTGCCTTATAAGGAATTTCTGTTGGGTTTAGGCTGTGTAATCTTCCATGCCTTGCTAAAAAAGCAATCTCTAAATTACCAATTTTAAAGAGCCTAATTGAATCAGAAGGTTTACCATAAGGGGTATTGACCTCAAGTTCTTTTAAATATTCTATTTTATCTATCGAATAGAAACCACTCCCACCAATTATTCCTAATCTTGAATTTTCAATTGGCAATAAATGCTCTTTATTCATCTTGATGCAAATGGCTATTAATCATCTAGTACTAATTGGAGGAGGACATACAAATGTTCTCTTGTTGAGAAAATGGTGTATGCATCCGAAGTTAATGCCAGATCTTCCTATCTCAATTATATCTAGAGATACTAATTTAGTTTATTCAGCTATGTTTCCTTCTGTAATTGCTAAATCAATTTCTTTAGAAGATAGTTTAATTGATATAAGATCTTTGGCTCAAATCGCCAGAGTATCTTTTATCAATGAAGAGGTAACCAATATAGATTTCCAATCAAAAAAGATTTCCTTGCACAATAGACCATCAGTTGGTTATTCAAAATTATTACTTAACTATGGAAGCCAAACTAAAATTTCTGAAGAATTTGAATATTTGGTCAGTAATCAAATTGCTTTCCCAATTAAACCTTTTTTTAAAGCTTATGAATTAATCAAAAACGAAGATAAGTATGATTCTGAAACTGCCCCACATTTTATTATCGTTGGAAGTGGGCTCGCTGCAATTGAAGTTGCTTTTGCTCTTAGAAAAAGATGGAAAAAAAGATCTTTAAAGCTTCTATGTAAATCAAATAAGATAGACAATAAAATTTTAAAAACTTTATATAGTTCTAATATAGAAATTGTTAATAAACTTCCTCTCGATTTTGGGAAAATTCTTTTATGTACTGGGAATACATCACCACTATGGGTAAAAAAATATAATTCAGAATTGGATTCAAAAGGTAGATTTTATACAAATCAGAAATTAAGGTTAAAAAATTTTTTAGGAATTTTTGCAACTGGTGATTGCGCAGTTATAGAAGATTCTCAAAGACCTTCTTCTGGAATATTTGCAGTAAAAGTTTTGAATACATTAGCAACTAATATTCAGAAGGATATAAAAGGTGAATCATTAAAAAGATGGTCTCCTCAAAAATTTGGATTGCAAATAGTGAATTCTTATCCTAGAAAAATTCCTAAAGCTTTTGCTTTTTATGGTGAATTTGTTTTTGGACCTTCTTTTCTTATTTGGTACGTTAAAAATAAAATTGATGAAGGCTTTATCAAAAAATTTCGCGTCTTAACTTCGAATATGAATCAAAAAGGTAAAGAAGATCGAATGGATGCTTGTAGAGGTTGTGCAGCTAAAATTCCTCAAAGCATTTTAAATAAATCATTAAGAAGTGCTCAACTAGAAAATTTTGCAATTTCTCCTGAGGACTCTGTTGAAATTTATAATAATAATCAAGATATTATTCTTCAAAGTGTTGATGGATTTCCTGCACTGATAAGTGATCCTTGGCTAAATGCAAAAATTACTGTGTTGCATGCTTGCTCTGATTTATGGGCTTGTGGAGTAAAGCTTTCATCGGTCCAGGCTTTAATATGTCTTCCAAAAGTAGGAAAAGATTTTCAAAGCTATCTTTTTTCTCATTGTCTCCAAGGGATAAAAACAACAGCTGAAGAACAAGGGGGGCAGTTAATTGGAGGTCATACTTTTGAGTCAAGAAGTTTTTGTGATAAACCTTATTCTTTAGGAATAGATATTTCTGTAACTGTCCAAGGAGTTTTGAAAAATGGAGCAAAACCATGGTCCAAATCTGGGATGCAAAAAGGAGATATTATCCTAATGTCAAGACCTCTGGGCGTTGGAATTTTTTTTGCTGCTCAAATGCAAAATGTAAATTTAAAAGATAGTTCAGAGGCAATAATGAGAAATTTAGTTAAAAGTCAGCAACCATTGATTGAACAAATTTATTCGCTTCAAGATAAGTTTGGAAAAACATTTATAAATGCAGCTACTGATATAACTGGATATGGATTTATAGGACACCTTAAAGAGATGATTGATTCATCTAATTTATTAAGGAAAGATAAAAACCTAGCACCTATTAAGGTCTTATTAGATTTATTGGCATTTAAAGCTTATCCAGGAGTATTTGATTTAATCAATAAAGGTATTACAAGCTCTCTTTTCGAATCAAATAAAGAAATATTTGATCAAATTATTTCAGAAAAACGAAATAATAGAATTATTTCATTTTCAAGAAAAAATAATGTTAATAGTCAAAGCTTTAAAGAAAAAATTTCATTATTATTAGATCCACAAACATGTGGCCCAATTTTGATAAGTTGTGATCCTAAGTATGAAAGTTTTTTAAAAGATAAATGGTATAAGGTAGGAGAAGTAATAAATTGATAGTTATCTCTTTTCCTTCTTATCGATTTCTACATATCTCAACCTTTTAATTTCGTCACCCATATTTTTTCCTGGTTGCCACCCTTCGCTCTTTAATAATTTCCCACTTTTCTTTGACTTAATAAATTTATAAATAAATAGCCATTTAAAAAAAGATTTCCAAAATGCACCCCCATTGCAAATTAGCAATTTAACTGTTTCTTCATCTAAATTTTTAGTTTCAATAAATTCAGTCCATTCTGAGGGGGTTAAATTTAAAAATTTTTCTTTTTCCTTTTCTAATTGATTTGTAATATTTAAGTACTCTTTTATAGTTTTCATTTCCTTACTATTAATAAAAAATCTTTGGCAGGAAAGTTCTAGATTTTCTGAATTTTTTAATAGGTAGAGAATATAATTGCCTTTTAATTTTTTAATCCACTTTAAACCCCTTAAAAACTCATTATTGATAGTAATATTTTTATTTAGAATTGAAATAACTTCCCAATCATTTAATAAAGAAATTGTTTTTGCAAGATTGTCGTATTTGTATATTTCAGATAATTCCATTCTAATCCTTATACTAATTCCAGGCGGAAATCTAGATTTAGTATTGTCTTTTATAACTGCCCAAGGCCATCTATGGACAACCCTCTGTGATTGTTGAAGTGATTGCTTTGAAATTTTGAAACCTAATCTTGATGCATATCTTGCGCATCTTATTAACCTACTAGGGTCATCTTGAATACTATTTTCATGCAGCAAATGTAATTCTTTTTCTTTAATATGTTTTATGCCATCAAAGAAATCAATAATTTCTTTCTTTGAGAATTCAAAAGCTATTGCATTTATACTGAAATCTCTTCTTTTTAAATCCTGCTCAATATTTGCATGTTTTATAATTGGATTTAATCCTGGAGCTTTATAATTCTCTTCTCTAGCAGAAGCTATATCAATTTTTAAATTGTTAATATTTAGTTCTACAGTGTCGTATATTTCAAATTCTTTTATAAGGCAAAGTTCAACATTTGAGATATTTTTTTTTACGAATTTTGCTAAATCAACTGAAGATCCTTCTGTAATTATATCTATATCAATCGGATTGAAAAATTTCTTTTTATGTATTTTAGTGATTAATAAATCTCTTATATATCCGCCAACAATTGCAACTTTGACATTACTATTTAATTTAATATACTCAGAAATTATATTAGATAAATTAAAAGGGATTTTTAATATTGCTGAATTTAAATAAGCAGAAATATCATTCATGCAAATTTCAGTTTATTGCTCTTATTGGAGCTAATCTTGGGTCTAGAATTTTACTCCCTTTATCACCAAACTTTACTGCTAATGATATTTTTTCGCCAGTCCCAAAAATATGTATAATTTCACCCTTGCCAAATTTGGAGTGAATTACTTTATCTCCAACTAACCAACTTTTACCTTTACTTGGTCCTGAATATAATTTTCTTACTGCATTAATAGGTTTATTAATCAATTCATATGAATCTTTCCGATCTACTCTTGTTAAACGGTCTAGATGATGGTCCCTTCTAATAGAAGCACCACCTGATTGAGGTAATTCACCGTCAATTAATTCATCCGGTATTTCTGAGAGAAATATAGAAGGAATTGTTACTTCTCGCATGCCTCCCCATAATCTTCTTTCTCTTGCATGTGATAAGAAAACTCTCTCTTTTGCTCTTGTTATTCCCACATAACATAATCTTCTTTCTTCTTCTAAAAGAGAAGGAGTATCAATTGACCTATGGCTTGGGAACAAACCTTGTTCAAGCCCTGTAATAAATACATTTTGAAATTCTAATCCTTTACTGTTATGCAGTGTCATTAAAGTGACAGAGTTAGGGTGATTTTTTTTTGTTTCATTGTCTGTTGTTAAAGCTGCTGTCGATAAGAAGCCCTCTAAATCTCCGTCCTCAGTCTCTTCTTCAAATTGAGTAGCTGCATTTATTAATTCCTGCAGATTATTTCTTCTATCTTCAGATTCCTCAGAACCGTTCGATAATAAATCACTTAAGTAACCGCTTTTCTCTAATATTAATTGAAGAATTTGAGCAGGTCCTGAGTTTTCTTTGTAGCAAAGAAGGTCATTCATGAGATCTGTAAATTTATTAATGCCCTTTGATGATCTGCCTACAGTCTCATTTAAGCTTTGTTTGTCATTTATGAGCTCCCATAAAGGAATATTTAATTTATTTGAGATTTCTATTAGCTTTTGAATAGTTGTTTTTCCTATTCCTCTTCTCGGTACATTTATGATTCTTAAAAGGCTTACATTATCTGAAGAATTAACTAAAACTTTTAAATAGGCAACAGCATCTTTAACTTCTCTTCTGTCATAGAAACGTAATCCTCCAAAGATAGTATATGGAATTCTCCATCTTACTAAAGATTCTTCTAATACCCTAGATTGAGCCCTAGTCCTATAGAGAATTGCAAAATTTTTCCAGATTGGTTGATTATTAGAATTGTTGAGAGATCTTAATTTTGTTGTTATTGCCTCAGCTTCAGATATCTCATCATCACAGCTAAGCAATTTTAACAGTTCTCCTTCATCCTTCGTAGGCCTTAAAACCTTATCAATTCTTTCAGTATTATTTTCAATTAAAGAGTTTGCGGCATTAAGAATATTTGATGAAGATCTGTAGTTTTCTTCTAATTTGACCAAGGATGCTTTTTGATCATTATTTGATGAATTTTTAAACTCTTCTTGAAATCCAATTAATATTCTGAAATCAGCTGCTCTAAAACTATAAATACTTTGATCAGCATCTCCAACAACAAAAATTGATCTATCATCCCATTTGCAAAATTTGTTTGGTTCAGTATTCCCAGCTGCAATTAATTTTATAAGTTCATATTGTGTTCTATTTGTATCTTGATATTCATCAACTAATATATGCTGGAATCTTTTATGCCAGTAATCTCTAACCAAATCATTTTGTCTTAATAGAAGAACAGGAAGTAATAAAAGGTCATCAAAATCTAAAGCATTATTTTTTGAGAGAGATATTCTGTATCTTCCATAAGCATCTGCAACAATTTTATCAAAATGATTATCAGCTTTATTTTCAAGTTCATTAGCTGTAAAGCATTGATTTTTTGCGTTACTAATAGCCCTCTTGATTTTCTTAGGATCATATCTTTTTGGATCAAGACTCATATCTTGACTAACAATTTCTTTTACCAAGGTCTGAGAATCTGTCTCATCATAAATAGAAAATTGCCTTGTCCATGTTAAGCCTTGAGGATCTTGATATTTTTCAATATCGTATCTTAAAAGTCTTGAAAATAATGCGTGAAAAGTTCCTATCCATAAGTCCTTCAGCTTTTCTTGATCAACATTTGTTCTTAATTGATTCTGATCAAATTCCTTAAGGGTGGACCAAGGCTGTCCAAAATGATTCAAAGCTGTTTCTTGTGCAATAAGTACTTGAAGTCTGGCTTTCATTTCTTTGGCAGCTTTATTTGTAAAAGTTACAGCGAGGATGTTATACGGATCTACTCCATTATTTTCAATTAGATTAGCAATTCTATGAGTAAGAGCCTTTGTTTTCCCACTACCTGCACCTGCTACAACTAGCAGTGGTCCATTTATATGATTAACTGCTTTTAGTTGTGCATTATTTAGAGATTTGAAAAGAAAGTTGTTAGTTTGATGCACTTTTTGTAGTTTGTATAATCAAAAATTTGACCTTGCTTTAATTTAAAAATTAAGGATTGATCTCTAATTCTTCTAATGCTTTTTTTAAATTTATTAGTTCATTATTAGTGTTAATTATTTCTTCGAACTTATTTTGGGGCATTTTCAATTTAATACTTTTTAAAAGAATTTCTTTTTCCAATCGTTTTTTATAGTCAGATACAAGTTTTTTTGTTAATTTTAATTCTTGATTATTCAAAATTTTATTTGTTTGTAACTTTATCTTAGCGAAAAATTTTTTTTATTTACAGTATTTTAAATATCACTTCGAAATAAATTTTTTGATTAAGAAGCATTTCGTTTATTTTGAAATGTAATTATTCTAATTTGCTTTGATTTATTATTCAAAATATAGAATTTTTAATCTTTTAAATTTAGGAATGCCTTTTTCAGATAATAATCAAATTTCGTCAACTGATATAGAATTAAAAAATATAAGAAATAAAAATATTGAATATATTAAAGAATTTATAAATACAGCAAACTCAAGACTAGATGCAATAAATTCAATAACAAATAATTCTCACGCAATCGCTGCTGATGCTGTGACTGCAATGATTTGTGAAAATCAAGATTCAGTCAATTCAAAAATATCTATAGATACAACAAATAAGATGTCTGTTTGCTTAAGAGATGGAGAAATAATTTTAAGGATTGTTTCTTACCTTTTAATTTCCAATGATGAATCAGTTTTATCTAAGAACTGTTTAAAGGATCTTAAAAATACTTATTTAGCCCTTGGTGTCCCTCTAAAAAATGCCATACGAGTTGTTGAACTAATAAGAGATGCAACTATTTCTGATTTAAAATCATCTGTGAATTCCACTCCAGGCGAGAAAGGATTTCTTCCTGATTTAATTTCTAATACAGAGTTTCAATTTGAGAGAATAATCAATCTTTTAAAATAGATATATTTCTTATTTCTGATGTGTGCGAGGTTTGTATCACAGTATTGTTTTCTTTATTTCTAATTACTGAATATCTGGATCTTATGTGAGTTGATAAAAAACAAATTCTCTCTTCAGAAATTGTTGAACCGTAAACAGTTTTAATATTTAAAGCTCCATTTTCATCAATTAAATATTCTGAAGATGAAATTATTGATTCAGCATATCCCTTATTACGTAAAACAATCCCTTTATTTTTATCCTTTGGTAAAAATAATAATATATTTTTATCCTCCTCAATTTTTTGATCCATCTCCCAATCGCTAATTGCTTGCCAGGTTATTGATAGTGCAACAATAGAATGTTTAGAGCTAAAATTATATTTTTTTAAAAGTTTAACTACATTTTCATTTTTTATTTCTAATTTTTTTATTAATATTTTACTAGTTGAATTTTCAACTTCCTGAAAAGCTAAAGAATGAGTACTTCTAATGCATTTCCACTCTCCTAAGCTCTTTGTAATAAATTGATTAATTATTATTAGATTCTTCGTCAAGTTTATCTTCAACTGAATGATTGTTAGCTTTTTGAATCATTCTTACCATTGAATCTACCATTAATCTTTTTGCAGAAGTGACTTTTAATCCGGAGGGTGTAGTTGATATTTGTTCTCCAGGACGATCGTATGATGTTGGTCTAAATGGAGCCATCTAAAAATCTTAAAATCAACAGAATAATATTCTTGCATGAATAGTCATTTTTAACGTTGTTTTTTGCGAAAATGTTATATCTTTTTTGGATCTAGTTCCAGAATTATGTATTATTGCCTTATTTAGTTGTTTTTCTTTTTGATAAACCTGAAATAGTTGCTAGAGCAAACATACTCAAAAGAGCTATAACTAGAAATAAATTTGCTCCCTGGCTTACTCCAGCGCCAACAGCAACAAGAATAGAATCACTTATTAGAAGGCTTATTAGTAAGGCTGGAGTGAATATTTTCCAGCGAGTTCCTCCGATGCCTATTGCATAGCTAAGAAAATCAAAAAGTCCAGTCATAAGAAGACCTGTCATTAGGAAGAAATTTTCCTCTAATTGGTTTTGATTAAAACTTTCAATTTTTTTCATTGCTTTTGAACCTACTAAACTACGTACAGGACCGCGACCAAAATATCTTGCTATGAAGAAAGCCGCTTGGCAAAAAAGGATATCAGAAAAGATGATTGTTATGTAACCTTTCTGGAATCCTAATAATGAGCCTGCTAGTAGAGAATAGGCGGAACTTGGTAAGGCAGGCAAAATTATACTTACTCCTCTGAGAACAAATATTCCAAAAGGTGCCCAAATCCCCATACTTTCTACTTTGTTCCTAAGAGGTTCGATCCCATAATTTTGTATGAAATAAATTAAAACAATAAATATTGCTATAAAAAAAACTACTGAAATAAATTTCTCTATTTTATTCATTATTTGCCTGTAATTTTTGAGAGTTAATTTTGGAATTTAATATTTGATTGTATCTATAATAGAAATACTAATCAATAAAAATTTTTACAAAATTTTAATCTTAAAGTTTCATCCCTCGATTTATAGTTTAGATGATAATTATTGTAACTTTTGAATCAAAAACTGATAACTAACAAGATATGAATTTCATTTTCAAGAATTCAATTTATTGATTTTTAATATTTGAAAATATTATGATTCAATCCAAGAAAAATTTTTTGTCAATACTTGCTTTAAATATTCTGTCTTTCGTTCTTTCTTTTATTTTCTATTTTTGTATTTCAATAAAGCAATTATATGCTCTGTCTCATGACTGGGTTGGGGTTCCAATCAGTGAATATGGAGAACAATTATGGGATAGAAAAAGTTTAAAAAGGAATAAAGATGGTTCTGTAAGAATATTGAGCAAATTTATTCCAAAAACTAAAAGTGAAATAACACAAGATATTCTGTATACAATGGATATAAATTGTTTTGAGAAATCCTTTAGAGATGTCGATGTTTTCACAGATGAGGGAAATAGTCGTTTAAATAATCTTGCTGATTGGCAAGATCCAAATGGAGATAAATTAATTTTGGGTGTAATTGGTCAAGTATGTAGTATCGATTAATATGAAATATTTATTTAAACCCCTTTAAAGAAAGGGTTTGAAAAGTTATCAAGCCCCAAACTTGAAGAAGAATTTACAACGAAAAGCCTCTGAAAACGTAAATTTTTTTTATAAGAAAGACATCAAGATTATATTAGGTGAATTCAGAGATATTGCCTTTTGATTCTTTGATATTGAACTTATCGTTTTTTAAAGTTTGAATAAATTTTCCTCGTTTGAAATAATATAATTTGTAGCTAATTCAGAAATTTTATTCATACCTTTTAAATTAAAATGCATCCCATCGTAAAAACATGAACCTATGAATTCTTCTTTGGGTAAACAATAAGTTGAAAAATCATTTTTCATGGAAAGAAGTTTATTCATTTCGGTGAGATATCTATTGTAGTATTCCTGAAAGATTTCTTTATAATCATTTCTCTTCAACTCGTTAAATATATGTACAGGATTCGGTGGTCTTGATTCATCCCAGACAAAAGTAAAGTTAAGTAATTTTGATGAATGTATTTTGGTAATCGCATTTATTGCGCCAATATTATTTATAAAAGTATTTAATTTATTCGGGTCATAATTAAGATCTATTTTTTGATTTTCTTTGCTAATTGAATATATAAGACCCTTAGGTTTTTTAATATTAATTAACGAAAGAAACCTATCTAAAAAAGTTGTAAGTTGCATTTCTGGTAGAAGATAAAATAGATTTTCTATTAAAGAATAATTACGGTGGAAATTGTTAACCCTCGCATGGCTATAGTCTTCGACGTAATCTTTAGAAAGAATTGACCATATAACATCATTAACTCCTTGATATGAAATAATTAGATCGGGTTCTAAATATATGCCTTTGCAAATATAAGATAATAAACATTCATAAGATGTATAACCAGAGCTTGATAGATTAAGAACTTCATATTTAATTTTACTACCTATTTCTTTAATATATTTATTTAATCTTGCTTCTAGTAAGTGACTCCAAGTGAGGTTAGGATTATTAGTTGGATTTTCATTTTTTGGTGGCAATCCCTCCACAGTTGATCCACCTATTATCAGTATTCTTCTTACACCTTTAGTCTTTCTCTTTGCGTATTCTTTTTTTCCTACTAGACCTAATGAATTAGTTGGAAAAGGAAATGGAGAGTTTTCAAGAGATTTATATAAAATATAGGGATGCTCTTTAAAATAAGAACTTTTGTTATTCATCACCACATGGTATAAAGAGAATCTTGTAATTCTGAACTTTGAAATGATTTATCTTTTTTTCTTTTTATAAATGCACATAACTTAAATAAAATCATAAGCCCTTCTTCACCTTCAGACTGGAAATTATTAGGGATTTTAGTAGATTTTTCTCTATAACTTTTGCAGAAGCGGTTGATTCTTTTAACATCTAATCTTCTGTATATTCTTATAAATATCGCGAGCATGATCAATATCGGTAAAAGTAAATATGATGTTTTTTTTGCTAGTGAAGAATAAAAAACCAACATTTAATCCTCCTGAAAATCTTGATTCCAATTTTCAATTAATTTCTCTTTTTTCTGGTTTTTCTTGATCAATAAATGATTTTCAAGAGCAAGTGCATCCATTTCTGTTCTCATAAAGCATCTAAATGCATCTTGAGGAGAACACACAATTGGTTCACCTCTTACATTAAATGATGTATTGATAAGACATTTGCAACCAGTAGATTCTTTAAATTTTGAAATAAGCTTATAAAATTTTGGATTTGTTTTCATATTTACAGTTTGTACACGGGCAGAATAATCGACATGTGTAACTGCAGGAATTATTGATTTTGGAACTTTTAATTTATTAATTCCAAATAACTTCATATCACTTTCATTTATTGTGAGTTTTATTTGATCAATTAAAGAAGAAACAACCAACATGTAGGGACTTTTTTTATTTGTATTAAAATAGTTGCTGATATCTTCCTCCAGTATTGAAGGTGCAAAAGGTCTAAATGATTCCCTATATTTAATTTTCAAATTCATTATTGATTGCATACTTTTGTTTCGGGGGTCTCCTAAAATTGATCTTCCTCCAAGAGCTCTTGGTCCAAATTCCATTCTTCCATTGAACCAACCAATAATTTTCCCTTCATCCAGTAAGTCAGAGATTGTACTTATTAACTTATCATCACTTAAAAATTGGTATTCAGCTTGTATTTCATCTAAATAATTATGTATTTGCACATTACTATAAGCAGGTCCTAAGTAAGATCCTTTCATAGAATCATCTTCATTTATAGTCCTTTGTTTATTAAAATACTCATACCAACAAGCTAATGCTGCTCCCAAAGCAGAACCTGCATCACCACTTGCAGGTTGAATCCATATATCATCAAATATTCTTTCTTCTATTAACTTTCCATTAGCAACACAATTTAATGCAACGCCACCTGCAAGACAAAGTTTTTTTAGACCTGTTTCTTTTTGTAAATTCTTTGCAATTTTTATAACTATTTCTTCTGTTATAACTTGAATTGAAGCTGCTAAATCCATATGGAATTGAGTTATTTCTTTTTCACTAGTTCGCGGTACTTCTTCAAATAATTTATGAAATTTGCGACTAGTCATTTGAAATCCACGATGATACTTGAAGTAACTAATATCTAGTCTGAAAGTTCCATCATCCTTAATGTCTATAAGGTTTTCTTTGATTTTTTTTATATATTTTGGTTCTCCATATGGAGCTAAACCCATTAACTTATATTCCCCTGAGTTAACTTTGAATCCACAATAATAAGTAAATGCTGAATATAAAAGCCCCAGAGAGTGAGGAAAACTTATTTCCCATAGAGGTTTAATTTTATTATGATTTCCTATCCATGTAGATGTGGTTGCCCATTCTCCAACCCCATCCATGCAAAGTATCACTGCTTTTTCAAAAGGGCTTGGATAAAACGCAGAAGCAGCATGAGATTGATGATGTTTTGTGAATAAAACCTCTGGCAGCATATAAGGACTAATTGAATATAACGAGGCTAATTCAGTCTTAAGAATATCTCTTAAATAAATTTTCCCACCAAACCAAATCTTCATTGCCTTAATAAATGATCTACTTCCTCTTGGCGATGTAGATATGAAATTACTAACTATTCTTTTAAAAACTAATAATGGCTTCTCGTAATAAACTATTGCTTTACAGTCATCTATTTTTATTCCAGCTTGTGAAGTGCAGAATTGGATTGCAGATTTTGGAAAGCTTGAATCATGTTTTTTTCTAGAAAATCTCTCTTCTTGTGCTGCGGCAATTATTTCTCCATCTTTTATTATTGCGGCTGCGCTATCGTGATAAAAAGCAGATATACCTAGAATGTATGTAGCACTCAATTTTTTAAATTTCTCTAATAATTTACATTATATTTAATACCTATTTTATGGCACTTTTTTTGCAGCAGTAGTTATGTTACTCAGGTAAGACGAGAATTAAGTTCAAACTTGGAGCTTATTTTCTTTTAAGGGAGTCATGATACTGTTTTCCCACTATAAAAAATAAAACCCCTTCATAGAAAGGGTTTAAAGGTGCCAGGACCCAGATTTGAACTGGGGACACGGCGATTTTCAGTCGCCTGCTCTACCAACTGAGCTATCCCGGCTATAACTTATATACTCTAAATTAAGATGTGTAGTTTGTGAAACCCCTTTTATTAAATTTTATATCTTAACTAAAAATATTAAAAAGGTTAACTATTTTTTGCATCAATTGCTATTAAAGCTGTTCCAAATGAGGTTGTTTTTTGGCATGAAACTATAGGGATATTAATAACTTTTTCTCTTATAGTTCTCCACTGAGGGTTTTTTGAACCTCTACCAACAGTAACAATCTTTTTTGGAAGTGAACCTGTCAGTTCATATAATCTTAACCATGACCTTAGTTCGATCCTGGCAAGTCCTTCAAACAGTGCATGTAAATAAAGGGAGTCGCTTACAGGCCTAGGGTGAAGAATTGGCTCTAAAAAAGGATCATTAATCGGGAATCTTTCACCTCTACTATTAAGTGGTAAAAGATTAAGAGTTGTTTTTTTTGATGTATTTATTTGTCTGCTAAGTTCTTTTATCTCTAAATCAGAAAAAAAATTAGATAAAATTCCACATCCAGCATTTGATGCACCTCCGCATATCCAATCTCCTCCTACTCTATTGTTTATTATGCCCTCGTCTTTTTTTGGGTTTTTATAAATTTTTTTTACTTCTATTTTGGTCCCTAGAACTGTTAAACCTTCTTCCTTATCTAATTCGGCAGCTAATAAAGCGGCATTAGAATCGGTTGTACCTGAGATTAGTAATAATTTCTTGTTCAATTTGAATCTTTCTGATAAGCCAGAATCGATTTGACCTAAAACTTTCCCACTTTTAATTATTAGAGGAAAGCATTTTTGCCATGCGGTATTAAGAAAAATATTTGGCCATGATTCTTTTATTAAGTCCCAACCAAGTTCGATATTATTATTTTCTTCTCCATATTTCCAATCTTTCAAGAACCACCCAGTTATCCAATCTGATTGATTTCTTAAAATAATATTTGTTCCATATTTCTCAATTAATTTTAATGCTTTAGAAAGACTACTGTATGGGCTTTGTAAATGGTCTTCTCCAGCAGTCACCGATTTAATAATACTTTTATTTTTGTTAGATACTTCGTCATAAGGTATAGCTTCTTCTATCGGATCTCCTCTTAAATCGAATGCTGTTAAAATTCCAGATTTACCAGAAATCGCCAAATTAATAATATTTCTTTTGATATTAAGAGGTAAGCTATAAAGAAGTTTTTCACAAGAATTAATCCAAGAATTAGGATTTTTTAAATCATCTTCATATGGAACCGAATTCGAATATCTAAGTTCTTTTTTTGAATTAATTATGGATATTCTTGCACCACTAGTACCAAAATTTAAACCCCCAAAAAATTGATCTAGCATAAATATCTATAAAAAGTCTTTTGAGTCCTTTATTAGCTGAGTTGCTTTTTCTTCTACATTTTCCCATGGAAGCTCTAAATCGTTTCTACCAAAATGTCCATAAGATGCAGTTTTCCTGAAAAATTCTCCACCCATTTTTTTTGGTAGATTTCTTAAATCAAATTCTTTTATTATTGCTGCAGGCCTTAAATCAAAATTTTTGTTAATTAGATCTTTCAAATTATCTTCAGAAATAGTACTAGTACCAAAAGTATCAACAAGAATTGAAATTGGTTTAGCAACTCCAATAGCATAACTTAGTTGTACTTCTGCTTTTTTTGCTAATTTTGCTTTAACAATACTTTTAGCTACATAACGTGCTGCATAAGCAGCTGACCTGTCAACTTTGGTAGGATCTTTGCCAGAAAATGCACCACCTCCATGCCTTGCATATCCTCCATAAGTATCAACAATTATTTTTCTACCAGTGAGACCTGCATCTCCTTGAGGTCCTCCTACGACAAATTTACCAGTAGGGTTTACCAAAAATCTTGTCTTTTCTCTGGTTGGTTTGATTTCTAAATCTTCAGTTACGGGTAATACAACATTGATCCATAAATCTTCTGTTATCTTTTGACGAATTTCCTCTTCGTTTGTAATTCCATTAATCTCAGCTGTATGCTGAGTTGAAATTAAGACAGTGTTTATTGAAACTGGAACCCCTTTTTTGTAATCAATACTTACTTGTGTTTTACCATCAGGTAGTAGATATTTGAGCACATTTTCATGCCTTACTTTCGCAAGCTGTCTGGCTAATCTGTGAGCTAAGCAGATTGGTAACGGCATTAATTCAGGTGTTTCATCACATGCGTAACCAAACATTATTCCTTGGTCACCAGCACCAGTATTATTTTCCAAATCCTCGTTCATATCATCTGCCTGATTTACTCCTTGAGAAATATCAGGTGATTGTTCATCAAGAGCCACTAAAACGGCACAGCTATTTGAGTCAAAACCTCCAGCTTTTGAACCTTCATATCCAATTTCTCTAATTACATTCCTTACAAGTTTTATATAATCAAGCTTTGTTCTAGAGGTTATTTCACCTGTGAGTAAACAAAGACCAGTATTTACAACTGTTTCGCAGGCTACTCTGCTTTCTGGATCTTCGGTCAATAAAGCATCTAAAACCGCATCACTTATTTGGTCGCATATCTTGTCAGGATGTCCTTCAGTTACGGATTCAGAGGTAAAAATAAAATCACTCATTATATAATTTTAAGAAATTGTTTTAATCCTAAATTAAATCGTAAATATTAATCAATAGGTTATTAAGTTGAAATTAGAAAAACACCTAAAATTAGTTTAAAAATAAAGCATAACTTCAAGAATTTTTATTCAGTTTCTGCAATCTCTTCATTCTCATCAGTTTGCTCAAGTAACATTTGCTTATATTTTGCAGCCATTTCTTCAGCTTTATCAAAAACTTTTTGTGGGTCTTTTAACATATCTCCTGGTTCAGGTTCTAAAGCTTTTGTTGATAGAGATATTCTCCCTCTCTCAGAATCTAAATCTATTATCATTACCTTCATTTGATCATTTACATTTAAAACATTATGAGGCGTTTCAATATGCTCATGACTGATTTCAGATATATGTAAAAGACCGCTCACGCCACCGATATCAATAAAAGCTCCATAAGGTTTAATTCCTTTTACAGAACCTACAACGACTTCGCCGACTTCCAGTCTATTCATTTTTTTCTCAACTAAAGCCCTTCTATGACTCAAAACTAATCTATTTCTCTCTTCGTCTACTTCCAGAAATTTTAAAGGTAAGTACTCGCCTTCTAAATCTTCTTTTAATTTTCGTGCACTAATATGAGATCCAGGGATAAAACCTCTCAAACCCTCTACTCTGACTAATGCACCACCTCTATTAGTTGCAAAAACCTCAGAATATATTGTTGCATCTTCCTTCTGTAGTTGTCTTACCCTTTCCCAAGCTCTTTGATATTCTATCCTTCTAATTGATAATGCTAATTGACCATCTTCATTCTCTTCACTCATTATAAAAAATTCTCTACTTTCAGAGGGTTGCAAAACATCACTTAGTCCTTCAACTCTATTTATTGATACTTCTTGCATAGGCATAAAAGCAGCAGTCTTAGCACCAATATCTATCATTGCGCCTTTAGGCTCTAAAGCAAAAACTGTACCTTTTACAAGATCGCCAGGTTTAAAATTGTAATCATACTTTCCTAACAAAGAAGCAAAATCTTCTTGAGTAAATCCTGCACTATCCAAATCACTTACTCTTGCGGAAGACTCAGCAGAAGGAATATCCTTGGTTTCATATGATAAATCCTCCTCTTTTGGAGTTTCTAAGGTATTTTCTTGTACATTTGAATTTTCAATTTCTTTTTCATCTGAAATTTCTTTTAAGCTTTGAGAAGAATTTTCTATCATTTGTTAAAACGCAGACTACCTTAGGTAGTTAGAAAGGATTGCTTTTAGCCTGCAAACTAAAAAACAATTTTTTGTAGTTTATATTCTACACTTTAATACGCTGAATTTATAAAATTGAAGCCAATTCATTTTTTGAATTGCCTTTTAGAGATTCAAGAGTTGAAACAAAGTCTTTTACCCCATTAAATTTCCTGTAAACTGATGCATATCTTATGTAAGCAACTTCGTTTTCTTTCCTCAAGCCTTTGAGAATTAATTCTCCAATTTGATTAGATTTAATATCTTTATTTGAGTCTTGTATTATTTGGGATTCAATTGCATCAACAAAATCAACAATTGCTTCTCTAGAAAATGTTGTTTTTTCACATGCCCTAGAAATCCCATTAAATAATTTATTTTTATTAAATAATTCTCTGCTCCCATCCTTTTTAAGAACAGAAATTGGCATTGTCTCAACCCTTTCATATGTGGTGAATCTAAAGCTGCAATTTAAACACTCTCTTCTTCTTCTTACACTTTTTCCAGTATCAGCAGACCTAGATTCTAAAACTCTGCTATCTGTATTTTGACAGGTAGGACACTGCATATAGTGAATTAAAACAATCTTTTACTCTAATACTAGATTAATATCATGATTATGAAAAGTAGTAAAAAAAAACCTCCAAAATTTTGGAGGTTTTTTTTTACATTATTTTCTGTCGAATTTAGGTGGATCTCTAAAAGCGACTGCAAAAAATAGAGTAACAACTGCGAGAGTTAAAATGAGAACGTAAGCAAAAGCTTCCATAAGAAATAATAATAAAGTTTAATTTAAACCCTTCCTGGGATTCTTCTAGTGGTTTCGTCACCAAGTTTCTTAAAGAGACCAAACTCAACTTGATCTCCTATCTCGGCATCAATACCAGCAAAGGAGTCTCTGTAAAGAGTTCTTGAAGCATGCCACCAATGACCAAATAGGAACAACAATCCGAAGCACAAATGTGCATATGTAAACCAAGCTCTAGGAGAACTTCGGAATACACCATCAGATTTATAAGTTTCTCTATCAAACTTAAATGCTTCACCTAGCTGTGCTTTTCTAGCTAATCTTTTTACTACAGCAGGATCTGTAAATGTTTGACCACTAAGATCACCACCGTAGATAGTAGCTGTTATACCGGTTTGTTCAAATGAATACTTTGCTTCAGCCCTTCTAAAGGGGATATCAGCTCTTACATTACCTTCTTTATCTTCCAATATAACTGGGAAGTTCTCAAAGAAGTTAGGAATTCTTCTTACTTCTAAGTCATTCCCGTCTTTGTCTTGAAAAGCAATATGTCCTTGCCAACCAGTGGGTAAACCATCACCGTTTACAAGAGCTCCAACCCTGAACAATCCTCCTTTGGCAGGGCTATTACCTACATAGTCGTAGAATGCAAGCTTTTCTGGAATTGAAGCATATGCTTCTTCCCTTGTGGCACCATTGTCAATAGCTGTTTGGACTCTCCTGTTTATTTCAGTTTTGAAGTAACCTGAATCCCATTGGTATCTTGTAGGTCCAAACAATTCTACGGGGGTTGTGGCAGAGCCGTACCACATTGTTCCAGCTACAACAAATGATACAAACAGAACAGCTGCTAATGCACTAGCTAATACTCCTTCCAAGCTCCCAAGCTTTAGAGCTCTATAAAGCCTTTCACCTGGTCTATTCGTAATGTGAAATATCCCACCAATAATACCTAAAAGGCCAGCTGCAATATGATTTGCTACTATTCCCCCAGGATTAAATGGATTAAAACCATCCACCCCCCAAGAAGGAGCTACAGGTTCGACATGGCCAGTTAAACCATATGGATCTGAAACCCAAATGCCAACATTAGCGCAATGAAAAGCACCGAATCCAAAGCAAGTAATTCCTGCTAGTAATAGGTGTATTCCAAATATTCTTGGAAGATCAAGAGCAGGTTCTCCTGTTCTTTCGTCTTCCCATAAATCTAAATCCCAATATGTCCAATGCCATATTGAAGCAAGCATTAATAGTCCACTAAATACAATGTGAGCTGCGGCTACACCCTCAAAGCTCCAAAAACCTGGATCAACTCCGGTAGCACCTGTAATATCCCATCCATTCCAACTACTTGTGATTCCTAGTCTTGCCATGAAAGGCATGACATACATTCCCTGTCTCCACATTGGATTTAGAACAGCGTCTGAAGGATCAAAAATGGCTAATTCATATAAAGCCATAGAACCGGCCCAGCCGGCTAATAATGCAGTATGCATAAGATGCACAGCTAGTAGTCGACCGGGGTCGTTGATAACTACTGTGTGAACTCTATACCAAGGCAATCCCATCGGTTAAATTCTTGTAACGATGCTGAATAAACAGCTAAACATCATGATAGTAAGGGTTTTTTGTGCTTTGAGAGAGTTTTGTAAATAAATTAATTTTCTTAGTAAAACTGGTGAGATAAATTCCCATCACTGGTGTTTCAGGAAAATTTTAACTAAAATATGTTAATATTTTGGTCACAATTCTCAAAGTAAAGCGCCAAAATAGATAAAAAATAACAAAAAAAAATGACTACAATCAGATTCATCAGAGAAGGAATAGATATCAAATGCAAACCTGGAGAGAATTTAAGAGAGTTAGTAATCAAAGAGCAATTACAACTTTATGGACTTAAAGGCATATTGGGAAATTGTGGCGGAGTTGGACAATGTAGTACCTGTTTTGTTTCAGTTGAGGGAGGAACAGAAAGTTCGCTTAGTCCTCTAACGATCGTAGAAGAAGAAAAACTTAAAAATAGACCTGATAATTGGAGACTTGCATGCCAAGCTCTTATTAAGTCATCTGCAGTAATACTTACGAAGCCACAATCTCCTCCTTCAAATTTAAAAGATTTGAAAGAATCTGCTAAAAACAAAAAATTACCTAGATAAAATTGTTTAAGACTGTTAATGAGTAAGTCGACTTTTTGATTTTTCCACTTTATTTCCATTTAAATGTTTATAGTTTAATAATTATTGAATTTGTCTTTTTAATATGGAAACAACAAATTTTGGTTTCGTAGCTAGTCTTCTTTTCGTTGGAGTACCGACGATTTTTCTGATTGGTTTATTTATTTCTACACAAGATGGAGAAAAATCAAGTTTTTACTCAGACTCAGGTAAGGGTAAGCTTGGCCCAAAACGTTAAGTTAAATAATTAATGCATACAATTTCCACAGAAAAATTTCTCTTGTGGAAAGAAAAACAAATAATGAAAGGGGGAGACAGCAAATCACTAAGTCTTCTTATTGACTCACTAGGCGGCTTATCAAAAAAAGATTTAAATTTGCTTAGAATAAAATCAGAAAAAAATATACAATTAGAAACTAATTTAGAAATACTTGAAACTTTTTGGGATAAACACCTAAAATTTTCTATACCTATTCAACATTTAAGCGGGATTACTTATTGGAGGGATCTCAAGCTAGAGGTATCAAATAAAGTTCTTATCCCACGACCAGAAACAGAACTCATAATTGAAATAGTTTCGGAAAAATTCAAAAGGAAGGGAGAAAAAATAACATTTGTTGATTTAGGAGCTGGTTCAGGTGCAATAAGTATAGCTTTAGCATTGGCAAATCCTAACTGGGATGGACTTGCGACTGATATTGATAAAGATGCTTTAGACATTGCCTCGAGAAACTTTTCCAATAATTCTAATCAATCAAATTTGAAATTTTATATTGGAAATTGGTGGGATCCTATTGAGGAGTTTAAGGGGTATATAGATTTAGCTATAGCTAATCCCCCGTATATTCCGCAAAATGCTTATGAAGAATTACCAATAGAGGTAAAGAATTTTGAACCTAAAAATGCTCTTTTAGGAGGAGAAGACGGTATGGATCACATAAAAGAAATAGTTAAATATGCGCCTTATTATTTAAAAGAAAAAGGTTGGTTATTAATTGAGAATCATTTTGATCAAGGTGCTAGAGTTAAACAATTATTTCTCGAAAATAGATTTACTAATGTAGAAGTATTAAATGATTTTTGTGGAATTGGAAGATTTACAATTGGAAGACATAAATAACTTATTGGAAAAATAAATGAGCGTCATTGATCATAAATTAGCTTTAAAAAAACTAAATAATGGTTTACCTATAATTTTTCAGACTGATACCTTACCTGCGATTGGATGCTTACCAAAATTCTCTGAGATAATTTATAAAATTAAAAAAAGAGATATTAACAAACCTTTAATTTTAATGGGAGCTGAAAATTATCAATTTAAAGAGTTTGTTCATAAATCTGCTTTATTTGATTACAAATATATGGCTTCTAGGTATTGGCCAGGACCATTAACAATAGTTGTACCTATTTCTGAGAAAAGTAAACTTTTTTCAGCAAATAACTTGACATTAGGTTTAAGAATCCCAAATTCAAAAATGGCTAAATTTTTGATAAGTGAAAGCGGCCCATTATTAACATCAAGTGCAAATATCTCAGGCTTTGCCCCAGCTACTAGTGCAAAAGATATTGCGCTTGAATTACCTGATGTGGATATTTTAGGCCCAGTTCCTTGGGAAAAGTGTAGTGGAAAAGCAAGTACAATAATATCATGGGTAAATAATGGAAATTGGAAAATAATTAGAAAGGGACAACTCCTAATTCCTGAAATAATGTAATGATATTTATTTTATTTTTTGTTTTTTTACTACAGTTTTTTACTTACTGGATATTTAAACCCTTAACAGCATTTTTAACTGATTTACTTGAGATTAGGTTTTTAACAACTTTTCTTTTGTTTATTTTTATTTTTCTCTTTTCAACAAAAAAGAGTGATAAAATTTAAAACTTTTTGAATGCCGGCTAACAGATTTGAACTGATGACCTTCGCTTTACAAAAGCGCTGCTCTACCGCTGAGCTAAGCCGGCATGATTTTTATTTTACATACAGCTAGGTGTAATTTGAAAATATATTAATTTTAGATTCTTAAAACGTTTATTTCTTTTTAGGCTTTTCAAAATTTTTTTTGAATTCTATTTCTCCACTAAGAGTTCTTTTAATAGGAAGATTCGCAACTAATGCAGTCATTCTATCCTCTGTTTCTAAACTGACAGCTACTTCTTCAAAATCAATCTCAACATATTTAGCAACCACATCAAGTATTTCTTTTCTCATTTTGTCCAATAAATCAGTTGTCAATGAGCTCATGTCAACTCTGTCATGAGCTAGAACTAGCTGTAATCTTTCCCTCGCTGTGTTAGCACTTGAGGTTTCTCTGCCTAGCAATTTGTTAATAAGGTCTCTTAGAGTCATAATTTTTAAAAAATCTTAGTTTGCATTAATCTCATAAATTTATCTTTTAAACTTTTCCCTTCATTTTTTGGATCGATAATCGGAATATCTTTTCCGGTAAGCCTCTGAGATACATTTAAATAACATTTTTTAGCTGGGGATTTATTATCAGAAAGTGTTAGGGGCTCACCTCTATTGGTGCTTATTATTACTTGTTCATCCTCTAAAACAATTCCTAGCAAAGGCAATGAAAGGATACTCTGTACATCTTCTATTGAGAGCATTTCTTGATTTGCCATCATATTTGGACGAACTCTATTAATTACTAACTGTATTGGCTTTATATCAGAGGTATTTAAAATTCCTATGACTCTATCTGCATCACGAACTGCAGATAATTCGGGATTTGTAACTACTATCGCTTCTTTACAGGCTGAAAGAGCATTTTTAAAACCATCTTCAACTCCTGCTGGACAATCTACTAGGACATAATCAAACTTTTCACTAAGTAATTTACTAATTTGTTTCATGTCTTCAGGTTTCATCCAATCAAGCATCCTAGGATCACCAGCTGGTAAGAGGGCTAAATTAGGTTCTTTTTTATGTCTAACAAGTGCTTGGTCAAGACGACAATTTTTGTCGAGAACATCTTGAGCAGTGTAAATAATGCGATTTTCTAAACCTAATAGAAGATCTAAATTCCTTAATCCAAAGTCAGCATCTAGAACAGCTGTTGTAGCACCACTATTTGCGAGAGCAATCCCAAGGTTTGCTGTCAGAGTAGTTTTACCAACTCCACCTTTACCAGAGCAAATTAATATAGTGCGAGTGTTTTCCGGCACAAAATAATTTATAATTTCATAAATAATAAGATAGATTCACAAGCTTAAATTATAGAAAGGTTAAGTAATTCTTAAATTTATTTTTTTTTAATAATTTATTTCAAAATATTTATTGAAGTTTGTTGTTTAGCTCATAAGGCTTAATGATAATTTTGTTGTCTTCCAAAATCGCAATTTCGGAGTTTTGATGCTTTGGCTTCTCTTTGGGACCTATAGCTACAATGCCGCAAATTCTTAATTGAATAGGATTTAACCAAAGTGATGCAATTGAAGCATTTTTATCCCCATTTTCTCCCGCGAATGCTTTACCTAATAATTTGCCCCATATATAGATGTTATTATTTGCTGAAACTATTGCTCCAGGATTAACATCTCCTATTATGTAAAGATCTCCATTTGAAGATATTCTTTCCCCTGATCTGACTGTACCTTTATGAAGGATATCTATTTTTTGAGATACTGGGTCCATAAAAAATTCATTTTCAATTGTATTCTTCAATAGTGTTGAGTTTATTTTTAAAGACTTTCCACTTAAAATCGTTTCTCTACTAGTTGAATAAATATCAGAAAAATTAATGTTTAGCTTTTGTAGGATTTGTTTCAATTTGGCTAATTCAAAACAATTAATTCTCTCATTTGTAGTAATTAGATTTGCTTCGGCTGAGTTTTTGATAACACTTAATTCTGAGATGAAATTTTGATTCAGTTCAAATTTATCGAAAGACATTGATTTTAAAAAATCCTTAGCTGAGTTTCTTAAAATTAATTTCATTATGGATTATCGTTTAATATTGATATTTGATGTTCAATATCTTTTCTAAACTCTCCTGGGTAAATAATTAGTGAACTGTGATTTGATGTCATCAATGTTTTTATTAAGTTAGATTTGTTTTCTAATGAGGTTTGATATTTTCCATCCCATATTTTTAGGGAATTACTAGATTTAAACCCCTTAAATGATCTTTCTTTGATTCCACAAAATATCTCTGAATCATAACTATTTAATTCACATTGCTTCCTAGCAAAAGCTAAGATTTCTATTCTTTTTAATTTTGGTAAGAAACTTATATTAGATGCTTTTAGTAAATTTCTATCAATAAACATTCTGCAAAGAGTTTGTAAAGGTTCAAAAGAATCATCCTTCCATTTCATTAAATGGAAATAAAAAAATATATCATCATTTAAAAGAAATTCCTTTATTTCAAGATCTTTTGGAGTAAATATCCATTTATACATACTTTTATCCATCCATATATTTTTTTTGGCGTAGTTATTTTTGATTAAATAAATAATTTTTTCTAAAATCCATGTAGAAATTTCGTTAATTCTATGGTTGTAAATAGTTCTATACATGATGTTCCTTAAAACTAAAAAATGTTCAATAGCTATAATCCCTTTTGGCTTTATTGCGATATTTCCGTCAGGAGAAAAGGTAAGGGCTGAAATAATTCTCTCCAAATCAACTAATCCATATTTTGTTCCAGTGTTGTAACTATCACGTAACAAATAATCAAGACGATCACAATCGATTTCGCTACTAATAAGAGTTTTTATTGGATTTGAAAATAGATTTTGAGTTGCGAATAAGTCTCCAATTTTATTTGGTAATTCGCTTCCAAAATTTGTAAGAATCGAAGTGATTGGTGGATAATTTTCAACTAAGTTTTGAGACCAATACTCATGATTATGAGAAAATATAACTTCGCTTGTATGACTTAAGGGTCCATGGCCTAAATCATGTAGAAGAGCGGCTCCGTAAAGTATAAATTTATTTTGACTAAATTCAGGTTTTTCTTCAACTAGTCTTCTATAAATTTTTCTGGCAACGGAAAAAACACCAATTGAGTGAGTAAATCTACTAGATTCCGCTCCATGAAAAAGAAGAGATGCGGCTCCTAATTGTTTAATCCTTCTTAATCTTTGAAATGATATGGTTTCAATAAGCTGCATTATCATTAATTCTTCAGGTTTATTTGAATCAATAATTATTTCTTTATGTATTGGATCATGAAAAATTCTTTTCTTGTTCATAACTATAAAATGTTCTATAAATGAAAAAAAATTTTTTAATTATCAATATCTTTTTCTTCTACTTTGCTAACAGTATCTTCTACTTCATTTTTATCAAACAAAGAGTTTAAATATATCTCTGCATTTTTTACCCATTTATCATCAGAGTTCCCGTATTCCCTTGCTTCTGGGAAATCTAAAATTTTATCTGGTGTTATGCCTTTACCCTGAATATTATTTCCTTTAGGTGTTAAATAACTAGCAACTGTAATAGCTATCCCACTATCTTCTCCTAAGCTTTTAAGAGACTGGATAAGTCCTTTTCCATAAGTTTTTTCTCCAATTAAAATAGATCTTTCATTATCTTGCAGGGATCCTGCAAGAATTTCACTTGCGCTTGCGGTCCCTTTATTTACTAAAGTTACCATTGGGCCATCAAAATATGTCTTTTTTTGAGAGATTATTGCATCTTTAATACCATTTCTGTCTTTTGTTTCTACGATTGGTTGCTCGCTTAAAAAAGCGTCTGCTACTGCAATGCCAGAACTTACTAACCCACCAGAGTTATTTCTTAAATCAAGAATTATCCCTTCAACTTCTTTATCTTTGAGTTCCTCAAGAGCTTCTTCTATTTTTTGGGGAACACTCTCACTAAATTGCGTTATTCTAAGGTATCCAATAGTATGAAAGTCATCTCTTAAACGCTTTGTCCTCACTGGCCTAAGGTCAACTGACCTTCTTTCTAAATCAATCTCTTTAATCTCATCTGAGATAGAGGTTATCTCAACAAGAACTTTTGTTCCAGATGCTCCTCTAAGCTTTGCAGCAGTATTCGCAAGGCCTAACTCAGATGAAGATAAACCATCAACCTTATCTATTAAATCGCCACTAATTATTCCTGCCTCTTCTGCAGGGGAACCTGCCAGTGTTGAAACAACTTTAATTTTTTTAGTAATTTCATCTTCTCCTAATTGAAGACCAACTCCATTAATTTCACTCCCAAAATTACTTGTTTTTAGTAGTTCATAATCTTTTGGTCTTAATATTCTCGTAAAAGGATCTTCAAGTGGTTTCAACATATCTTCAATTGCAAAATAAGCCTCTTCGGTTGTTTCAATTTGTTTCTGTAATGTTTTTTGTCTAATTCTCTTCCATTGGATATCATCGAGTATTTCCGGATCATAATATCCCTCATTTACTAAGGTCCACGCATCAAGTACAAATTGCCTGCTATCACTAAGCGCGTTAACACTTGGAATAGGCACTAAACAGGTAGAAAAAATGCAGATCATAATCGTGATGATCCATTTTTTGAATATTAAAAATTTGTTAAAAGATGAATTCATTGGGTTAAGTGTTAACACCAAGTAAGTGAATTTTAAGTAAGCTCTTTATATCAAAGCTTTTTTTTTGGATGTCGAATTCCTCATCTGTTTACGATTGGTTTCAAGAGAGACTTGAAATTCAAGACATAACCGACGACGTAACTTCCAAGTACGTACCCCCTCACGTAAATATTTTTTACTGTTTAGGAGGCATAACTTTAGTATGCTTCTTAATTCAATTTGCAACAGGTTTTGCAATGACTTTTTATTATAAACCGACTGTTACTCAAGCTTATAATTCTGTAAGTTACCTGATGACTGATGTAAGTTTTGGTTGGTTAATCAGGTCCGTTCATAGGTGGAGTGCTTCTATGATGGTTTTAATGTTAATTCTTCATGTTTTTAGAGTTTATCTTACTGGTGGATTCAAAAGACCGAGAGAATTAACATGGGTGACGGGAGTTGTTATGGCTGTTATAACAGTTGCTTTTGGCGTTACGGGTTATTCACTTCCATGGGATCAGGTAGGATATTGGGCTGTCAAAATAGTTTCAGGCGTACCAGCTGCAATTCCTGTTATTGGGGATTTTATGGTTGAGCTTCTTCGGGGAGGAGAAAGTGTTGGGCAATCAACTTTAACGAGATTTTATAGTCTTCATACTTTCGTTCTTCCTTGGTCTTTAGCAGTTTTTATGCTTATGCATTTTCTTATGATTCGTAAACAAGGTATTTCAGGTCCCTTATAAACCACTATAATATTTCTAACATACATTTTTTGAATTGATTTAATATGTCTACTTTAAAAAAACCTGATTTATCTGATCCAAAATTAAGAGCTAAGTTAGCTAAAGGTATGGGTCATAATTACTACGGAGAGCCTGCTTGGCCAAATGATCTTTTATATATTTTCCCTGTAGTAATTCTTGGAACTATTGCATGCGTAGTTGGACTAGCTGTTTTAGATCCTGCCATGTTAGGAGATAAAGCTAACCCATTCGCAACTCCTTTAGAAATACTTCCTGAATGGTATCTATATCCTGTTTTTCAAATACTGAGAGTTGTTCCAAATAAGTTACTTGGAATAGCGCTTCAAACCCTAATTCCTTTGGGATTAATGATTTTGCCCTTTATAGAAAATGTAAATAAATTCTCTAATCCTTTTAGAAGACCTGTTGCTATGACAACTTTTCTCTTCGGGACTTTCTTAACTATTTATTTAGGAATTGGTGCTTGTTTACCAATAGACAAATCCCTTACTCTAGGATTATTTTAATATTTTCTAAAAATTGAACATATCTAAGTCATTATTTTCTGCCCTCAAAAAATGGTGCATCAATAAAAATCCAACTATAGTCCATGTCTGATAGGTTCTTGATTGCTGCCCAACCCATGTGCCAGTAGGTCCATCAAAATATTCTGCCCATTCTTGTTTTGGTAATTGATTTAATTGACACCAATAAGATTCTTCTATTAAAGATCTCATCTCTTCCATTAAAATCACATCTTCATTTGGAAATCTCTTTTGATGTAAAAGAACTGAAGTACCAAAAAACCAAAGCAAACTCGGCCAATGTCCTCCATTGTGGTAGCTCCAAGGCCAATTTTTAGGATCTGAGCCAGTTTTATTCTGCCACTCTTCTACATCCATATGAGGGTGACAAATCCTCATTGGCATTTGTGCGATTAAATGTTGTCTGTTGTGGAGCACTAGTCTAAATAATGCTCTTTGTTCTGAGGAAGGTAGAACCCCGAATATACATGCTAGAGAGTTTCCTAAGCTATAAAATCTAAAGTCAGGTCTTCCAGTCCTAATGTTGCCTATAAGATACCCACCTCTGTTTTCCAACCATTCTTGAAGCCATGACGGCACAACTTGAGGTTGAACATTAAATTCATTAAAGTGTTGGTCCTCTCCATATTGTTCTGTTGGTCTTCTCCTTAAGATTTGCATTGTTTGACTTGTAACCCAATAGTGTTTTAAGAGAAAACTTCTTAAATCTTCAACCCATTGACTAGTAAGAATTAGTCTTTGATCTAATAATCTACTTACGTGATCTGCACGGCTTAATTCCATTAAATTAATACAGCTTTTCAAACATCCATGAAGTAAAACCTCTACTTCTAAAGGAGCACCCCATACATCCATAGGCCTATCAATCATAAATGCACAGTCAGGAACAAAAAGGACAGGCGTTCCCTCAAACGTTGGATGTAGAACTAAATCTAGTAAAAGTTGAATTCCTCTCTGAACACTTTGGCTTTTCCCAAAAGAATAATCACCACTTTTATTTACGTAATACCAGCATAATATTGGCCACCACAAACTTGCATCAGCAGAGGTAATTCTGCCTATTGATCTTTGACCATAGTCACCAATTAATTTTCCTTTCTCTTCAACAAAACTTGTAGGGAAAACTCCACGAGTTTGATAATTAGTACTTTGTAGCTCAAGACATACACTTAAAAACTTTTTGACGATATCGTACCTTTTTTGTGTAATGAGATAAATCATTACTGGAACATTATCTCGTAAAAATATTTCTCCGTAATTTAATTTGAGGTTTTTTGATGGGTGCTCTAGTGCAGCAACACTGCCAACTAACTCCCCTGAGATTTCAACTAAGGTCTTTTCAAAGTGTTCTTTTGCATTTGTTACAATTTTGTCTTCATCTGAACTTGGACGAACTCTTAAATTTTTTTGACTAAATCTTTCTGCCATTTTATTTAAATCCCTCTCATATAAGACTAGTTCTTTAAGTAAACTTTGAACAAAAATAAAAATTAATAAAAAAATTATGTATTAATGGTTGCAAAATTACAGTCGGATGGTTTAGTATTTTCTTCTGGGCAAAAATATTTTTTTTGTATTACTCAAACGATTATCTTAAATTTATTTTTTGATTAATTACTTGGTAATTTGGAAATCTGATTATTATCAAATTTTTCAGCCAGCAGAAGGGTTTACCCTTCAAAATAAGTAAACCAGTTGTGGTTTAACTTTGCACCTAGAAAATTTAAAACTTAGGAACTGATGCTTTTATTGCGTCAAGACTTGATCAAATTTAGATTTGATCATTTCGAGATGTATTTGCAATAAAGGTGTGAGGTCCCGTCAAGAATATAAAAATTGTTTTCAATTGCTAACTTTTTAACTTTTGAAAACCAACGGATCTGAGATCTTGGAAAGTCACTTTGAAATAATTTTAATGTGCACTCAAAGTAATCCTTAACTATTTAAGGAGGCTGAGTCTAAATAATTTAAGTCAAGCTTATTTTATTTGGGTAATGCAATTCATATTGAGTAGATTTTTTCTACAAAAGGATTTGAACACAACGGAGAGTTTGATCCTGGCTCAGGATGAACGCTGGCGGCGTGCTTAACACATGCAAGTCGAACGAACCTTCGGGTTAGTGGCGGACGGGTGAGTAACGCGTGAGAATCTGCCCTCAGGAGGGGGATAACGGTTGGAAACGACCGCTAATACCCCATATGCCGATAGGTGAAATGAATTTCGCCTGAGGATGAGCTCGCGTCTGATTAGCTTGTTGGTGAGGTAATGGCTCACCAAGGCTTCGATCAGTAGCTGGTCTGAGAGGATGATCAGCCACACTGGGACTGAGACACGGCCCAGACTCCTACGGGAGGCAGCAGTGGGGAATTTTCCGCAATGGGCGAAAGCCTGACGGAGCAACGCCGCGTGAGGGACGAAGGCCTCTGGGCTGTAAACCTCTTTTCTCAAGGAAGAAGATATGACGGTACTTGAGGAATAAGCCACGGCTAATTCCGTGCCAGCAGCCGCGGTAATACGGGAGTGGCAAGCGTTATCCGGAATTATTGGGCGTAAAGCGTCCGCAGGCGGCCTTTCAAGTCTGCTGTTAAAGAGTGGAGCTTAACTCCATCATGGCAGTGGAAACTGATTGGCTTGAGTATGGTAGGGGCAGAGGGAATTCCCGGTGTAGCGGTGAAATGCGTAGATATCGGGAAGAACACCAGTGGCGAAGGCGCTCTGCTGGGCCATTACTGACGCTCATGGACGAAAGCCAGGGGAGCGAAAGGGATTAGATACCCCTGTAGTCCTGGCCGTAAACGATGAACACTAGGTGTCGGGGGAATCGACCCCTTCGGTGTCGTAGCTAACGCGTTAAGTGTTCCGCCTGGGGAGTACGCACGCAAGTGTGAAACTCAAAGGAATTGACGGGGGCCCGCACAAGCGGTGGAGTATGTGGTTTAATTCGATGCAACGCGAAGAACCTTACCAGGGTTTGACATCCTGAGAACCTCTTAGAAATTTGAGGGTGCCTTCGGGAATTCAGTGACAGGTGGTGCATGGCTGTCGTCAGCTCGTGTCGTGAGATGTTGGGTTAAGTCCCGCAACGAGCGCAACCCACGTTTTTAGTTGCCAGCATTTAGTTGGGCACTCTAGAAAGACCGCCGGTGATAAACCGGAGGAAGGTGTGGATGACGTCAAGTCATCATGCCCCTTACACCCTGGGCTACACACGTACTACAATGCCACGGACAAAGGGCAGCAAACTCGCGAGAGCTAGCAAATCCCATAAACCGTGGCTCAGTTCAGATCGTAGGCTGCAACTCGCCTACGTGAAGTAGGAATCGCTAGTAATCGCAGGTCAGCATACTGCGGTGAATACGTTCCCGGGCCTTGTACACACCGCCCGTCACACCATGGAAGTTGGCCATGCCCGAAGTCGTTACTCCAACCCTTGTGGAGGAGGACGCCGAAGGTGGGGCTAATGACTGGGGTGAAGTCGTAACAAGGTAGCCGTACCGGAAGGTGCGGCTGGATCACCTCCTAACAGGGAGACAACAAAATGTAAATATTAATTTTGTCACCTTAGGTCGATCGGTATCTCAGATTCTTAATTTGTTAAGAATTTCAGTTTCTAAGTTTTTCTAGGTCACACCCATTACTTTTCCTGGGCCATTAGCTCAGGTGGTTAGAGCGCACCCCTGATAAGGGTGAGGTCCCTGGTTCAAGTCCAGGATGGCCCATATCTCTATGTTGGGGGTATAGCTCAGTTGGTAGAGCGCCTGCTTTGCAAGCAGGATGTCAGCGGTTCGAGTCCGCTTACCTCCACTGAATACCACCTCTTAACATTTTGTATATGAGGGAAATTTTTGAGTTGTGTCCTTTTTACTCTGAACGAATCTAGCTTCCTATTTTTTTTTAATAAATAAGATGCTGGACTCATTGAATTTTTTATTCATTGTTTTCAGAGAACCTTGACAACTGCATAGATTATTTTTGAAGACAATAAGCATCTTTAATGATGCAGATTTATTATTTGTGCTTATGCACTAAATAACAATTCTATTAAGCTGATGCTTCAATTATTGAAGTTATTGGTCAAGCTACAAAGGGCTCACGGAGGATACCTAGGCACACAGAGGCGATGAAGGACGTGGTTACCTGCGATAAGTCTCGGGGAGTTGGAAGCACACTTTGATCCGGGAATTTCCGAATGGGGCAACCCCTTGAACGACCAACTGAATATATAGGTTGGTGCGAGCTAACCCAGCGAACTGAAACATCTTAGTAGCTGGAGGAAGAGAAAGTAAATAACGACTCCCTAAGTAGCGGCGAGCGAACGGGGAATAGCCCAAACCGATAGTCTTGACTATCGGGGTTGTGGGACAGCAATATGGATCAACAAGTCTAGAAGAAACGTTTGAATGGCGTGCCATAGAGGGTGAAAGCCCCGTAATTGAAAGATAAGTTGACCTAGCTGTATCCCGAGTAGCACGGAGCACGTGGAATTCCGTGTGAATCTGCGAGGACCACCTCGTAAGGCTAAGTACTACTGTGTGACCGATAGTGAAACAGTACCGCGAGGGAAAGGTGAAAAGAACCCCGGGAGGGGAGTGAAATAGAACATGAAACCGTGAGCTTACAAGCAATGGGAGCCCGACTAATCGGGTGACCGTGTGCCTGTTGAAGAATGAGCCGGCGACTTATAGGCACTGGCAGGTTAAACCGGAAATGGTGGAGCCACAGCGAAAGCGAGTCTTAATAGGGCGTTTGTCAGTGTTTATAGACCCGAACCCTGGTGATCTAACCATGGCCAGGATGAAGCTTGGGTGATACCAAGTGGAGGTCCGAACCGACTGAAGTTGAAAATTCAGCGGATGAGCTGTGGTTAGGGGTGAAATGCCAATCGAACCAGGAGCTAGCTGGTTCTCCCCGAAATACGTTGAGGCGTAGCGTCTAGTGCTCCAGCAGGGGGGTAAAGCAACCATTTCGGTGCGGGCTGCGAAAGCGGTACCAAATCGATATGAACTCTGAATACCCTGTGTGTAACTAGGCAGTCAGACTGTGGGGGATAAGCTCCATAGTCAAGAGGGAAACAGCCCAGACCGCCAGCTAAGGTCCCAAAATTAACGCTAAGTGATAAAGGAGGTGGGATTGCCCAGACAACCAGGAGGTTTGCCTAGAAGCAGCCATCCTCAAAGGAGTGCGTAATAGCTCACTGGTCGAGCGATCCTGCGCCGAAAATGAATGGGGCTAAGCGTTATACCGAAGCTGCGGATAAATTTATTTATGGTAGGGGAGCGTTCTATGTTGGGTGAAGCGTTAGCGTAAGCGGACGTGGACGGCATAGAAGTGAGAATGTCGGCTTGAGTAGCGAAAACATGGGTGAGAATCCCATGCCCCGAAACCCTAAGGGTTCCTCCGGCAGGCTCGTCCGCGGAGGGTTAGTCTGGACCTAAGGCGAGGCCGAAAGGCGTAGTCGATGGATAACAGGTCAATATTCCTGTACCAGTTATGTTTTGGGAAGGGGGACGGAGAAGGCTAGCCAGGCCAGATGTTGGTTACTGGTTCAAGCGTTCAAGGCTTTGAGAGATGGAGAAAACATCTTGAGCTGAGGCGTGAGTACGAGCTGCTACGGCAGCGAAGTTGGTGATGTCATACTTCCAAGAAAAGCCCTATACCCGTTAAGGCATAAATGCCAGTACCCGAAACCGACACAGGTAGGGTGGTAGAGAATACCGAGGGGCGCGAGATAACTCTCTCTAAGGAACTCGGCAAAATGGCCCCGTAACTTCGGGAGAAGGGGTGCCAGCGAGAGCTGGTCGCAGTGAAGAGGCGCAAGCGACTGTTTACCAAAAACACAGGTCTCCGCTAAATCGCAAGATGATGTATGGGGGCTGACACCTGCCCAGTGCCGGAAGGTTAAGGAAGCTGGTTAGCTTTTGGCAAAGCTAGCGACTGAAGCCCCGGTGAACGGCGGCCGTAACTATAACGGTCCTAAGGTAGCGAAATTCCTTGTCGGGTAAGTTCCGACCCGCACGAAAGGTGTAACGATTTGCGCGCTGTCTCGGAGAGAGGCTCGGCGAAATAGAATTGTCTGTGAAGATGCGGACTACATACACCCGGACAGAAAGACCCTATGAAGCTTTACTGTAGTTTGATATTGTGCTCGGGCTCTAATTGCGCAGAATAGGTGGGAGACATTGAAATAGTGCTTGTGGGTACTATTGAGTCATCGGTGAGATACCACTCTATTAGAGCTAGAGTTCTAACGTTTACCCGTTATCCGGGAAGCGGACAGTATCTGATGGGCAGTTTGACTGGGGCGGTCGCCTCCTAAAAGGTAACGGAGGCGCACAAAGGTTCTCTCAGGCTGGTTGGAAATCAGTCGTTGAGTGCAAAAGCAGAAGGGAGCTTGACTGTGAGACCTACAAGTCGAACAGGGACGAAAGTCGGTTTTAGTGATCCGACGGTTCTGCGTGGAAGGGCCGTCGCTCAACGGATAAAAGTTACTCTAGGGATAACAGGCTGATCTCCCCCAAGAGTTCACATCGACGGGGAGGTTTGGCACCTCGATGTCGGCTCATCGCAACCTGGGGCTGAAGTCGGTCCCAAGGGTTGGGCTGTTCGCCCATTAAAGCGGTACGCGAGCTGGGTTCAGAACGTCGTGAGACAGTTCGGTCCATATCCGGTGTATGCGCAGGAATATTGAGAGGATTTCTCCCTAGTACGAGAGGACCGGGAGGAACGCACCTCTGGTGTGCCAGTTATCGTGCCAACGGTAAACGCTGGGTAGCCATGTGCGGAGTGGATAACCGCTGAAAGCATCTAAGTGGGAAGCCCACCTCAAGATGAGTATTGCCATGGCTTAAGCCAGTAAGGTCACGGGAAGAACACCCGTTGATAGGCTCTACGTGGAAGCTTGGTAACAAGTGCAGCGGA
>QCMG01000005.1 GCA_003213955.1 Prochlorococcus sp. AG-418-M08 | reverse complement strand
AGACTTAATATCTTTAATGGAAAAAAATAGTTAAATTCTATGCATACTAAAAATTATTTTCTTCTATTTTTTGCTTATTTTTTTCCCTTAGCTATTGGGTTAAACTTCTTCTTAAGGTACAAGTCAAATAATACAGTTACTGAATTAAAACTTTATGAAAAGCTATATGAAATTGGATATTACAAAGAATTATTTAATCCATACCAAAAGTCAGCCATTCTAGATTTGCATCCAACAAATTACTTTTCCTTACCAAAAAGTCTTGAAGCCAGAAAAAAAATAAATAATAAGGTATTAACTTTAAATAATAATGGTTTTCGCTTTAACCCTTACAATGAGAAGGGTAATTCTGAAAAACGCTGCATATTATTTCTTGGATCTTCGGCAGCATTTGGCGTTGGCACTTCGAGTGACGAATTAACTATTCCCGCGATTATAAATAAAAAATTAGGAAACGAATATAGTATATACAATTTATCTATACCTTCTTGGAATAGTAGGCAGGAATTAATCTCACTCCTAAATTTTCTCAATAATGATCAATTTAAAAATTGTTCCAAATTGGATTCTATTTCATTCACTGGCACTAGTGATCTAAATGGCATAGATTCCTTGAAAAAAAGTTCGTTTTATAAAGATATAAATTTAAGAAAAGATTTATATAGTGCTACTGAGTATTTCCCAATATTAGAAGAAAATGCTGATATAGCCTTTAAAACAAAAAATAATTTGAGATTTAATTTAAAAATGGTAATTAATAATTCAATTAAAATTCTTTTTGGCGAATTTCTAAAATTTTATGAGTCTAATGATAACTTAGAAAATGAAAATAATATAAAAAATATATCTAATAAACAAAATGTATTGAATAATGAATATTTAAATGGGCAATTAAATTCATTTGTAATTAACCAGAAAATTATTAGTTCGATTATAGATAATTTAGGGGGGAATCATTTATTAGTGTTACAGCCAAATCTTAAAAATTCAAAAAAAAATGAATTTTATTGGTCTAGAAAAAATGAAGTCCTTTCTAATTTGATTAAGAAAGAAGATTGTTTAAATATAATTGATTTGAGAAATGAATTTAATAAAAAACAACCTAAATATAAATTTAAAAATGAGTTAATACCCCTTTCTTTAAGTGATGCTATCAAGTTTGAACTTTTTAAAAAAGATGAGCTAAAAAAACATTTTTTCTTCGATAATGCTCACTTAACAAATGTTGGAAATTTAGAGGTATCTAAAATTATTTATGAATCTTACTTAAGAAGATCAACTAAGAAAAAATGCTTTTCAGCTTTAATCCCTGATTAATTAAAATATAAGATCAATTCGCAAAATATAAAAAATCTGATCCCATAGAAACATCATTGATAAAAAATAATTGTAATATTAAAGAACAAGAAATTTCAAAAACTACAAAATATATTTTCTTAGACCCAAATAAATTATTCACTTTTTCAAAGCTATAAATATTGTTTTTTAATCTATAATACAAATTTATTGTTGATAGCAATAGCAAAGCTAAAAAGAAATCCATCATATAATTTTGATATCCATCATTAACAATGCTAAAAGGCAAATCATAGATAGATAAGATAGTTCCAAAAATTATGAGATTAACTAACCTAAATAATTCTAGAAACACATTACTAGACTTTAATAGGGATTTTAAGAATTTATTTTTACTTAAGGCTCTTGATATTAATACAAATAAAGTATTCAAGAAACCAACTAGGAAGTCTTTAGGCCTTCCGCCGTGCCAAATACCAAGTATAAGAAAGAGAGTTATTACAGGAAGTCCTTCTATGAAAATAAACTTATTTAGTTTATTAAATCTATAAGAATTCCTTAAAGCAAATAGTGTTATTGGAGTATACAAATATTGCCTAACCCTATCAGAAATATTTAAATGCCATCTTACCCAAATATCATGAAAAAAAATTGACAATTCAGGATTTTTGAAATTATCAATGACATTTATATTTATTGTCGAGAGAAGTGCTTTACAAAGATCACTGGCCCCTGAGAATAATAAATAATATTTCCAAAAATAAAAAAATCCATATAAAAATAATGGAAAGATCAAATAAAAATTAAATCGAAATAAATGATTTATTGAATCTATTAGAGATGATTGAGAGAGAAGACTATAACCAACTGAAATTTTAAAGAATCCAGAAATTGCTAAAAATAAACTATTTTTTGTTATCGATTTAAAAGTTGGCAGTATCTGAAAAGGATCTTGATTACTTGGAAATTCTTTAACAGTTGCAGATGGTCCTGAAAGATAAGTTGTAGGAGCTAATGCAGATAATAATAAATTAATAAAACCTGGAATAAAATTAAAATTTTTTTCACTTGAATTATCTAACCTTAGAAATAAAATAGAGCCTATTATTGAAATAACAATATATTGATAACCAGTTGGTAAATTTTTAATATTTAAACTTAGAGGTAAGATTAAAAAAAGCGAAAAAATTGCTAATGGTATGCCTATTTGAGATTTATCTTTAATACTTTTTAAGAAAATAATAGTTATTAAAGCAATAGAGATTAAAATTAAAAATGATAATACTGTTTCTTTTGTTATAAGAAAATATAATAAAAAAAAGAATATTAATTTTGGCAGATAAAGAAATTTATTTTGAATTAAATTTGAAACTGAATTTTCATTCATGAAAAGTTATGCAAGTAATTTTAAGAAAAACCTTTTTAATTTATCCTATATTATTAATGTAATTAATCAATTGAACTCTAAAGACATTAAATTTATCATAATATCTATTCCTATTAAAATTTACTTATTTAAGTATAATTTCTAAATTAAAATAATAAAGAAACATGTTTTATATCTCAAAAGAAATCAATTACATTTAAAGTTTAGATTCGAAAAAAAAATTAAATTACATTTAAAAATTCTTATTTATCATTTATGACTTCAAACAAATTATTACTTTGGATAATACCAAAAAATAATTCAATTAAATATGTAACCAAATTAGAAAAAAAATCTGCTGAAGAACTAAATCTATCAAAAAAGAAGCAATATCTTCAAAGTAGAAGTCATTTGAGAGAAACCTTATCTTTCTTACTAAAAATGGAACCTAAGAAAGTTCCCTTATTTGCAGAATTTGGAGTTATTCCATATATCCCTAATAAATTTGGTTATATAAGTTTAAGTCATAGTGAAAATGTTTCATTAATAGGATGGTCAAAATATAAACTAGGAGTCGATATAGAGAAAAATAAAAGAAACTTTAATGCAGAAAAAATTTCTAATAGATATTTTTTGCCTAAAGAACAAGAAAACCTTACAAAGATTAAAAACAGTCTAGATTTGAAATCTAATATACTCACATATTGGGTCTTAAAAGAGGCGGTGATAAAACTACATCAAGGTAATATCGCAAAAGATTTATCTAACTGGGAAATAGAAAAAAATCAAAAAAAAGCTTTCAATAATAAATTAAAAATTAATTCTTTTATTAAAGATATCCATTATGATGAATGGGTTATTGGGATCGCATCCGATATTTTAAATTTGGCTAAAATTAATATTATTATTTGCAATTACATTTGAAAATGAAGATAAAGATTTTTTAAAATTTTAATTTAAAAGAGGCTAAATTTTTATTTTGTAGGTGGGAAATTAATTTTTAAATGTACTTATGCTCATCAAATTTATTAATAAGTTCAAAAAATTTTTAAAAATATAAATAATATATTTTTTCTAAATATATTTATTACTTCATCTAATTGAATATATAAAAGGAGCAATAATTGAACCTTCAGTTAAAAATACTAATGCAAATATTAATAATAGGGTAATAAGAAAAGGCGGCAACCACCATTTCTTTCGGACTTTCAAATAATCCCATATATCTTTTAATAAATATAAAAGCGATTCCATAGTTCTAACGAATATTTCTAATATTAATTCTAAGACATTGATTGAAAATCGACTTAAAATATTAATTATTCAGCTTATTATTTTTTATGACTATTGAAACTAGTATTTTCACCTTTAAAATTTCAAATTCATTTGAAGAGTGGGCAAAAATATTCGATAGTAAAGAGATAGATGAGTTCCATAAAAAGGTAGGACTAACTCCTATTTATCGAGGAAAAAGTTTAACAGATCACCAAGAAGTTATTGTTATTCATCAAGCCCAAGAAGGATTAGCGAAACATATATTTTCTGATCCAGAAACAATTAAGAATGTAGAGGCTGGAGGTCACATTTATAGCACTACAAAAATTACAAGTTGGTTATCATATTAAAATTAGATTTAACTCAATTAAACACTTGAGTAAGTTTAAAACCTTAAATTTACATCCCAAATATGTTTTATTTGCTTATTTATTTTAAAATTTCAAAAATAATATTAGTTAATAATTTGATTTAATTTTTAAATTCGTTTTAATAGATAGAGATTTTTAAAATTACTGTTTATTTTATTCCTTTTTTTGAGTTAGTTATATTCATTATTTATCGGAAATTAAATAAGGCAAAAAATAAAATAAGATTGACTATTCCATCCTCTCAAAAAGTACCTTTTTAGATGAAAATAAACACGAAAAAATAATTAAAACTGTTACTAATAATACATACAATGAAGAATTTAAAGAACTATATTTTCGAATAATTCTAAGATTAAGATAAGGTTTATGAATAATAATAATTCTTTTTGGTTAGTTAATTCAAACAGAACAGAAGTAAAGAGATTTTTAAAAAATAATAAAATTGAAGATAGATTCTTTGAGTATATGTTTGTAGATACTGGAGAAATTATTGGTTTGCTTGGAAATAACCCCCCATTAATGAAGACTAGGGTTTCATTAAAAATAGATGAAGCTAGAGAGATTTATAAAAGATTACTTTCTCAGGGATGGAAGAAAACTAAGCCAGTTTGGTTATAAAAATCATTTACCTAAAATTTACATAAAAATTAAAGGCAGATTTTTAATCGAGCTTAACTAAATAAATCGCATATTTATGATTCTGTATTTAATATAAAATCATAAAAATCATTTTAAGTATGGGTGAAGCAAAAAGAAGGCGAGAATTAGATCTTACTTACAGAAAAAAGAGAGGAAATATAGAAAAATCAAATAGATTTACATTTTTGCTCCCTATTACCAAAACAAGTATTAGCAAATATCCTTACATGGGAGTTGTAACAATGGCATTAGGTGCCATTATCTTTTTAGTAAGTGGTGGATTTAATACAATTAAGTAAAAACTACTAATATAGCCCGTAGGGGTATTTAATATTCATTAAAGAGTGTAAATAATAAAGATACAAAACTATTCAAACTATTTGGTAAAAATATAGAGGCCTATACTTTTTTGTTTTTCGAACTCCTAAATTATTTAAAATATTGTTTTGTAAAAAAATATAAAATAAAAAAAATTTAGAACTTTTCAAGATTTAATTTCTCAAAAAATTCTAAATATGCTTGAAAAATAAAGAATTCTTATTTAAACCAACCTTTTTTCTTGATTTTAACTTCAGGTACTGTTTTGACATTTTTGCTTTCATCTGTTCTACCTTTAATAATCATAAGGGGCACTATTGCCCATAAACCAAGGAATAATATCCAAAATACGTAAACATTCATGGTAAAAAAAAAAATTAATTCAATCTTAAAGATTTTTACTATCTGTCTGTGGCTTTTTTTTATAGTTCTCTCTAATATGTATAATCTGCTTCATTTAATTCTCTCAAGATTAATACATAAGAAGAAATATAAAAAAGCAAAAGCAATAAATCTAAAAAAGAAAACCAATTTTTATAAGATCTTTTAAATTCTTTTCTTGAATTGAAAATTATAATTTTTAAAATTTATAATTCATTTTCTTATATTTTTTTTGATTTTGACAAAGTAACTTTGCTTATAATAAACGCAAGAATTAAATTCTCAGGCAAGCATTAGATAATCATATCAATTACGAGGACAAATTACTTATTGATGTGTTTTATTTGGTTGATCTATGAAAATCAATAAGTTTTTTTTTAAAGATATAGTTAACGTCGTGGAGGTAAAAAATAATATTTCTATCACTATGGTATTACTAGTCAATTATTTATTTGGTATTAAATGTCATATGGTTTGAGGAAAATTGATATATAAATAAAGGATCAAAATTAGAATTTATTATGTATAAATTTAAAAAATTTAATGCCAATAAGTTGCTCAAAAATTTTCATTAACAAGACAAATTTCACTTCTCGGCATTTCCTTTTAGAAATAAGGAATTTATATATAAAGATTTTTCAATTTTAATGCTTAATATTTTCACTCTACTCTTTCTTGATGAAAAATTAATTTCTTTAAGATACCATAAACCCAAAAAATAAAATTAGTTCAATCATTTTTATCGGTTATTGATTATTTTTCCAAACTTTATAAAGAATTTCATAAAAACAAAAAAGGGGCTTTTAAGCCCCAAAAAATTTTCTTAATTCAAAGATATTCAATTAGAAAATACCTGGAACAATCTGACCAGTAAAATAATAAGCTCCAATAAGAGCAAACATTCCAATCATTGCGGCTTTACCGTTGAACTTTTCAGCTTTTTCGGTCATTAATTTTTTGGCGAATTCCATAATGTAATAAACAGATTTATATTTAAAATAATCAATCTGAAATTGCTGTTGATGTAGTGTTTCCTACCAAAATTATTTTTTTTTTAAGATCTTAATTATTTTTTAATTTAAAGAAAAATTCATTATCTTAACTTCACAAATCCTTTTTATAAAAAATTAATCCTTAAACGTAAAATTAGCTAGATAATATTAGTCTATAACTTCTATTAGTTTATTTATATTAGATAGCCCTTTGAACTCCTCTGAAAAATTAGCATTTAAAAAAATATTGATTGCAAACTGCCTTTAGTTATATGCAATTTATAAAAATATTAAAAAAGATTTTTAAATTCCTTTCTTATAGTTTTATATTCTGAATTGATATCAATCAATATGTTATCTACTTCTTCTTTCAAATCTTTAAATTCATCAATTGCTTTTTTACTTTTTGCGGTAAAAATTGATTCAAATGTTCCAGGATTAATATTTTCAATCCAATATCCTGAGTAACAATAAAAACTATTAGGAAAAAGTTTTTTAATTTGAGAATTGTTAGAAGTTTTATATTGATCAATCATCTTGTTTACAACAAAACCTTTAGTTTTACCAACACCAAATTTTAGAATATCTTTCGAAATTAAAGTAACTTTATGTGATTGATTTTTCCTTTTTTGTATTGAATTCCTTAAAAGTATTTTTTCAAGTGAGTAACAGTAATCAAATAATTTTGTATTTTCTTTTTTTGAAGGGTAGATAATACCTATTAAATTCAGAAGTAATAAAGAAGAAAGAAGTAAATTTTTAAACATTTTTAATTCAAGCCTATATTTTTAAAAGTTACCCAAGAAATAACACATTAAATAGAAATGCAAGAATTCATTCTTCAAAATTAATTTCATGGAAATCTTTTACATCTTCATAAAGTGTACTAAAAGATTTTTCTATTAAATCCTTTCCTTTCCTAGAAAGTTTCAAAAGTGTTCTTCTTTTATCATTTGGATCCTGTTCTTTAGTAATTAACCCTAAACCTGCCTTACCTAGTCTGTGATACCTACTTATATAATCCGTCATCCGTGAGGCACTTGCTTTACTCATTTTAAAATGATCTTCAATATCCTTTTTACTGCAATTCTGATAGGTTGCCACATACCAAAATACTGCCATTGCCTGCAAGGGCACTTCCTGAGAATTATCCAACTTCATGAACATATGAAGAACTCTCAAAAGGTTATACGATTCATTATCTATCTTAAGTAATTCTTCTAATTTCGCTTGTGTCATTTCTAATAAATCACTTCTCTACAGATATTATATTAATCCATAGGATTCTTTTTGCATATAAAGATCCATTCATGGATCATTTTATGATGTAAGTGCTTATTTAGCTATATATAAAAAGTTAATACTTACAAGTCTAATAAAAGCATTTATAGAAATTTTTCTAAAAAATATTCATATTGAAAGCCTTTTTAAAATGAAGAATATTAACCTCATATTTTATTTTCAATTATTATTTTTTTTGCTATTAATTAATAGTAAAAACAAAAAAAATAAAAATGTTATTCGTTCAGCATTGGTCATTTAAAACTGGATATCATCAAAAAGGTGCCGAGAAATTTCTTGCAGGAGGGGGCGATTATCCTGGTGTTGAGATTATTGGGAGGTATCATGCTCCAGGATCTTTAGAAGGTTGGATTATTTTAAAGACTGATGATCCAAAAGCAATATATCAACATTCCGCTGAATGGGCAGAATTTTTAAATTGGGAAACCACACCAGTATTTACTGATGAAGAAGCTGGTCCAATAGTCGGTAAGGTCTACTCATAGATTAATGTTGGCATTCGATCTAAACTTGAGGGGTAGACCTCCTCTTTTTTTATGACTTGCTCAAATTTTATGAATGTTGTTCGATTTAGATTAAAATCAGATTGTGTGGATAAGTATTTTGAAGTAATTAATAAAGCAAATTTTTCAGGAATGACACAAAGATATATTGCCAAGACTGGAAATTATGATTACTGTTTTGTTGGTATTTGGGAAAGTCAAGAAGCTATAGCATCCCAAAGACCAGCAATGATTTCACATCTTAATGAAGTTCGGGGATTTATGGAAGAGTTATCTCCTGAACTTGGAGTTACTGATCCTGTCTCTGGAAATATAGTTTCTAAAGTTAATTATCATGATAGGTAGTTTACCTAAACTAATTGCAATTTTTATGGTCTTATTACTTGTGGGGAGCTCATTTATTGGTTTAATTATTTACTTTATGAAATGAATAATACATTAAAGTATTTCAGCAGGGATATCAAAGATTCATAAATTTATATCCATAAAAAAAGAGCGTTAGCAACGCCCAGTTTAAAAGCTAGATCATCCCCATCACCCAGCTTAGTTAAATACTAGCACTACATATAGTGTTTGACTGTAATATTTCTTACTCTATGTGGACTTGTTTGTTTCAGAGAAATTTACCATTGTAGAAAATAATAAGAAATAAGACTTTAAAATGTCTTTTTTTTTTCTTAAAAAAGATTTAAGACTAGGCAGTTTCCGATATTTTATTCTTCATATCTTCAATTTTATTAATCAATTCATCCAACCATTCTGTATGGTCTGATATTTTCTTGAAATATGAGATTTTTGGTTGATTGATTTCAAGTGTCTCAAAGTCTCCACTCATCAAAAATTTCCCTTTTCTATTTTTTATTTAATTTAACTATTGAATAAGCGAGTATCAATAAGTAGAAAATACTAAGATTTTTGACGCGATAAAGTAAATATTTAGATATTAGTCCTATCAAGCATCAATATATCTTGAGCTCGTATTGTATCTTTCTTATCTTCATTTTCTAAGTCTTTATAAGAATCTATTTCAGCTTGAACTCTTTTCTTATAAATACCTTTGATATATTCCAATTCTCTTCTTTCTTTATTCAAGATTGAGAATGGTGATGTTTTTAAGTTCATAATTTGCAAATTAAATATAAGTTTTTATCAGCACCAATTTTTATCAGACTCTACAAAAATATCAATGGTTTGCTGATTCCTAATTTCCTCTTCAAGAAGTTCATCTTCTGATCTTTCTTTATATTCAGTTTTATAGTCTTCTTTTTTTTTTGTATTTGCGTTAGACATTCGACTATGAATGATATATCAATGTTCTAGCCAAAAAGATAAGCCATTCGAATAATAAAGTTGTACGGTTTGAAGTACTCCAATATACGGATAGAGGATCAACAGTTAAAGTTCGAAATGGTTAATATACACAAAACTATTTTGAAAATCATATTTTATCAATCAAAGTTTTACTAAACTTTTATTGATTCACAGTTAAGCAATAAAAACACAAAAATTAAAACCTATTAATGACAAAGATAAAAAAAATAAATAGTATAACTATAAATATCTTTTTAGAGATTCTACTTAATGTTAAAGAATTTATTTATTGCATTTGCATTTGCTTTTGCATTGATCCTTATCAAACCAAGCATTTCACTAGCTGCTGAATCTCCTGTTTCTGTACAGGAAGTCTTCATAGGTTCTGAAACAATGGATGGTGATGCTCTTAAGTATCCAAAAGGAAAAGCCGAAATAAGGTTGCAAAGAGTCGAATTAGCTGAAGGAGGAATAGTACCGCTTCACTCTCATCCAATTCCATTATTAGGTAATGTTGAGCAGGGTATGATTATTGTAAAAAGAGAAGGGATGAATGATATTACATATAAAGCCGGGGATTCTTTTATAGTTGGCCCAAAGACACCCAAACATACAATGGGCAATGCCGAGAGTGACAAAGCAATAGTTTGGTTTGCAGCAATAGGAGCAAAAAATGTTCCCATTCTAATTCCTGCAGAAGAATAATTTTAAAAAATCAGTATTTTTACGTATATACAAAAAAATTTATTTGTACTAATTTCCTTTTAAGATAGGGAGGGGTTAGAAATGATCGATAGTCCACCAGAGAAGTTTTCTAAATTGGTCTAAGCAGCCAACTAAATTAAAAGCAACTATCAATAATTTACGAAAGTTGTTAATTTATTCCTAAGCATAACTAAGTTAAAGAGATTGTTTCTTAAAGGCGGGATTCAATCTCTTTTTATTGTCTTTACTCCAGAAAAAACTAACTTTTTCCTATTTTATTAGTGAGAATGATTTAGCATCAAATTCAACATAAAAAGAAGATCTTTAGGTGCAAAAAATTTTTTAAAAGTTTTTTTAAAACAGCTTTTATATTTAGATGTTTACTTCCAATCTAGTTCTTATTATATATTATATTCCTTTCTTCCATATTCAATATATTCCAGTCTTCAACTTTTAATTACTGGTTAACTTGATTTTTTATAAACAGATTATTTACTAATATCTTTCTCTATTAGTTTAAAGATATTTTCAGATATTAAGCTGCTTCCTCTAGGCGAATAATGTGTTGCATCAACATATGGGATACCTCCTTTATAGTTAAGAAATAAAGGACTTAAATCATATGTAGATAGATATTGGTAGCTCTCATTTCTAAAATCATCTCTTACAATTTTATATCCCTCCACAACGATTTGTTTTATTGGATATTTTGTAAATCTACTATCAGTAAGTGTTTCATTCAAAAGTGGTTCATAATCTACCATAGGTATGGGTTGAAGAAATTGATAGCATTTTATTGAATAGACTTTGCAAACCCTTGATAAGAATTTACGAGTATTTTTCATGTTATGAGCTACCGCTTTTGCCTTTATTTCTATAGGGACATCTTTAAGTTGTTCATCTGTATAGTTCGAGATATCTATTCCAGAATAATTAAAACTAATTTGATTAGATTTAAGATCTAATTTTGGACTATTATTAGAAGATATTTTATACCTAATATAGTTAATTAATCTAGAATTAAAGTCAATGGGAAACTTGTAAATTTCTCCTAAACTGGTAGCCATAAATAATTGATTTATATCATTTAGAGGATCTGAGGTGTCTTTAATAATTCCCCTTAATGATTTAGCAAAAACAAAATCTTTCCTTATTGATGGCCCTTCAAAAAGAAAGTCATTTGTACCATCTACAAAAATAGCGACATCAGGTTTCTTGATGTTTCCTTTAGCAAGTTCAGAGGTCAAATAAGTCACTTCCTGAAAAGAATAATGGTATGGGACGCCAAAGTTAGAAACGTTTAAACACAACCCAGCTTTATCTGAAACCTCAGCAAATTTAGAAGGGATAGTAGAGAACCAAGGTACTCCTATTCCGTAGGTTGTAGAACTACCAAAAAACCATACTTCCTTGGGTTTATTACATTTAAGAGATGATTTAAGAGTACGTCTTCTTCCATCTTTTGCTTCAGAATATTTATTTTGATGGTCTGCGTTAGACAATCCTATCCATGAATCATATTGCAATCTAGCTTGAACCAATGGAGTTATCTCGTTAATTATATCCTTACTATATTTGCCATCAAAAGCAATTATTAGATCTTGCATAACCTTTTCCACATTTCTACTATCTTCTTCTTTAAAGCTTTTTTTTATTAATAAGGCTGCTCTAAATAAATATTCAAAGCCTAAAAGCATAAGTAATGTCATTGAAAAAAGTATGGATAAATATTTTATTGTTCCTTTTATTGCATTAAATTTCATTTAAAATTAAATTTTGCCTGATTTATCAAGAATAACAGATATGTTCTTAAAAACTTAGAGACACACACATGAAATTTCACCATAAAAAACATAGTCTTATCTATCATGAGACTGATAAATAGGATCCAAAAACTAATATTAAACTAGGTAACTTGTCTAACTTTAATAGGAACGAACTTAAAAAATATTTAGTATTGAATTCTATATGATTCAAGAATATATGCTGCTAAGAAAATAGAAATATCTTTAAAAAATTAAAATTCTATTTTGTTTAAAAAAAGTGTAGTAATTCTTGCAAGTAGAATTAATTAAAAAAAACCACAAATAAATTAAATATTTAAAAGCTAATTTTCAAGTTAAACTAGTCATAATTGAGTATATATTTACTATTAAAAAAGTTTTGATGGATAATAAATTTATAAAACCAAATCGAATAATATTATGTTCGCAATTATTGTTGCCTAAGAATCAATTTTTATAAATGAAATAAATTTGTACCAAAAAAGATTGCCCTACTTTTTTTAAATTTACGATTATGAAATTAACAATAATTAGTTTTGGTAGTAATAATGAATATATAAAATTAGCAGAAAAAACTGTTCAATCAGTAAACAATCTCTATTCCAAATGCAAAACTAAAGTCTTCAAACCCAAAGATCTTCCTGATGAGATAAATAACTATGCAAAACTTTATGGTAAAGGATACGGATATTGGATCTGGAAACCATACATCATTAAAGAGGCATTATGCACATTAAATGAAAACGATATTCTTTTATATCTTGACGGCAGATCTGGCTTAAGGAGAACTGGCAAGCCAATAAAGTGGCTAGATAATTTTATACTTGAAAATAAATTTGATATTGCATGTTGGCAAATGATACACAAAGAGATGAGTTGGACAAATGGAGATATCATTTCTGCTTTTAATCTAGATTTAAATTCCGAATTAATAAAAACTGGACAATTTGCAGCAACTTTTCATGCTTGGAGAAAAAATATAAGATCACTAAACTTCTTAAATGAATGGTTAAATTTTTTACTAGAAAATAGAGAGATTTGTAGAGATGAAGATTCCAAGACTTTAAATCATAAGAAATTTATTGGAAATAGACATGATCAAAGCGTTTTTTCTTTGATGATTAAAACAAAAATTTGTAAAAATGATTCTTTAGCTTTTAAGATTCTTCAAAGCAAAATAATCTTGCATGATAATTTGCAGCCTCATTTAAAGAATCATCCTAGATAGATGTTTATCTAATTAGATTTACTTTCCTAATTTCAAGCTTTAAATAATAATAAATTTATGAAAGCAAACCTTTGATGATTTTATTCAAGACTTATCCAAAATTTATAATTCTCTTGAAAACAATTAATATGAAATAACCTAACTATTTGCTAATAAAAAGTAATTCCACTCAATTCTCAGATAAAATCACTTGAAATCATAATTTTTTTCTCCCAACTTTTTCATATGTTAATCAATACTACCTTCTATTTTTCTTAAAATGGGTCAGATATAAATTTGTAAAATTTGCGATGACTAATAAGACAAGTAAAAAAGTATTTAAAGCCATATTTTTATGAAGTTATATTTTTTAATAGCAAAAAAAACAAAGGGCTTCAATATTCAAGACATAAATATAAAAGACTTCTATATTTTAAAGTCATTAAATTAAAAGAGAATTAAATAAAAAATAAATCTTTTAAAGATAATAATTTATCTGAAATTATTAAAGTACCCCAATATCACCCATACTTTCTTAAGAATGAACTTTGATAAATAATGAATTTTACCTAGCTTTTTTAAGTTTAATTTCCCTTCTGACCAATAAGGCTAAAACAACAACACACATATTCATCAGAAATACGTCTAATGGCATAAGTAAAAAATCTCTAATTAATTAATAGCAATTATATTAGTGTGCCAATTTATAAAGATCCACTGATCTCAATTGACCAATTATTTAGGCTTATTCAAACTAGGTTGATTTTCTCTTCTCTCTTCCAAGAATCCTTATTTATAAGATTTCTATTTTGATAATCTAATGCATTTATAATCTTGTCGAATGGAGCAAAAGCAGAGTTATAAAATTTCAAGTAACTCTTAAATCATTACTTATTAAATTCCAACATTAACATGAGGTATTTTATCTTGAATAATTAGATCCTCTATAAGTAAGCTTTATTTTCTTCTCTTCTTGTCTCTTGCAATATACAAATGACTTTCCATTGAAATACATGTTTACCATGATGCAGCTCCAGGGCTTGCTCAAGTCCCCGTCCTTTGGCTTGAGTCGTACTGCGGTCTATCAAATTGTAGATCGGACGATTTAGTAGCATTAGCTACACTTTATTTATAAAGTATTTATACTTAGTTGTCAACTTTTAAGTATAAATAATCCTAAAATTCAATTTTAAATTCTCTTCTTACAAAGTTCCAAAAAAAGAACATATTGCTAGGAGTAATAACTAAACAAAAAAAGGGGGGGGATGAAAAATCGATGCAAATAGGGCAATTTGGAAATCCTATTCTTAATTTTCTAAAATCAATTTCAATTCAGTCTCTGCTACATAAATATCAATTCTTCTTTTAAGTAGTTTGAGGAATCTAATCATCAAATAGTAAACCTTTTACAAATTTCGAATACAAATATAACCCTTTAAATTTATTATTATCAATGGGCAATTATACTGAATCTATTGCTATCATTAAGCTTTAATAAAAATCAAAATAATAAACAAACAATGAATATGCTTAAATAATCCAGATCTTATTAACTTTGTAATTGACTTATTCTCAAAAAAGATAGTTTTAAGTGATTTAAGCAATATTCTTGAACTTATTTTTATAGCTAACCTTATTTATTATCAGTTTGGAATAAAAATGAACAAGTAATATTAACTGTATTTAAAGAATAGAAAACTAAAGTTATATAAGAACTTTTAAATAAGCTTGATAAAATTAAATAAAAGTCTAATAAGGTTTATGGAACGTGAAGAAAATAAAAAAATTAAAAAAAGTTAAACTTTAATTATCATAAATTAAGCAATGCGGATTAGATGGATTGTTATAACATTCCTTATCCCAGTAATTAGCTAAGTCTGATGATAAACCTTGCTCTCTCATTAAATCCTGTATAGTTGGATATTCCTTTGCAAGATCAAGATCTCTTAAATCCTTATCTTGAATATTAGATGTTGATTCTAAATGCATAACACTAACAGCTTATGTGTAATTATGTTCTAATCCATTTTGTTAAGTAATCACGATTCCTATGTGTGCGGTAACAGGTACAAAATTGTACGGATTGAGGATCAAAAAGAATCAACTGATCCCGTTAGAGCAAGATAAATATTAGCAAGAAAATCTTTGGAGTCTCTCCCTATAACTGGTTTATCACTTAAATTTTTATTTAGCTAAAGTTTAAGAGTGGGCTATATTCTGAACAATTTCATAAAGATTGAGTCTGCTCCGAGATGAGATTTGTTAGGAAGTTTTGCTCATGAAAATACAAATGTTTTGGTTGGTTGATATAAGAGTTTTGTATATTGCTATTACAAAACTAATAAGCTTATGTAGATTAATTACTAAATCCTCGTGGAGAAAGCTTTAGTTAACTTATTTTACTGGTTAATTATGAGATCAGCCGTATCACATTACGGCGAATCATTGATATCAGTAGAAGTTCCATCTAATTCAATCAAACCTTTTTCTTAAAGTGTAAAAGTTATTTTGGATTAATTAAAAGGAAAAAATGAAACGATTACTTTTATTTACCCTTTTTATTGCTTTATTATGAAGTTGTGCTGAAAAATTTGTTATCAAATAAGGACTCAGCCTGAGACAAAATACAAAGAGATGTTTTATTAAGTCAATAGAGATGCATCTTTAAATCAGTTGATACTGTTATTATATTTACGAGAAATTAGCTTCTTCTTACCCAGTCAGGAGATCCACTAAACCAATCAGCAATATCATCATTTTTTGGATCAAAATGGTTTTCAGTTTCTAAACCATCAAGCCCAAGTGTCTGGATAAGTCCATTTATTCCGTCTGAATTTTGCTTTCCATATCGCCTTAAGCTGTTAGCTTTCTTAAGCCATGTCCATATTGTTGAATTATGTTTAGCAAACTTTTCTACATAAATTCTTTCTTCCAATGAAACTTGCTCATCTTTTGCAATCCTGTTAACGATATCCTTAATTTTTAAACGAGTCTTGTTTGTTAAAAACATAATTTATAAAAGAAGTTAATGCTTTATAGAAGTTTTTTTAATGAAAGTCTTGTCAATATTAATTTCAAGAAAAAATCGATTTTAGGCGGTTTTCAAGGACAAAAATATTCATTTAAAGATAGATGAATTTATTTGGTAATAACCACTACTTAAGTAGATTTACATAACTTATCTATAAACTAAACACGTATAAGATTCTCTACCTAATTTAAGATTTAATTTATAAAAAAGAATCAGGAAAATTTATATTGTTATTAGATATAGTGTTTAACTTTAAAATAAGTATTCATTTCAACATTTTTAACTCAATTTTAATTATCATCTCCTAGAAGTAAATTTAAATTAATAAATCAAATGAATACTTATTTAGTAACTGCAACTTTTAAAAATGTTGCTCTTATGGGTGCAGCTTATGATCTTTTTTTAAAGGTTATTGAAGATGGAACTTTAAATGATGAGTTTGAAGGATTCAAAGTTGTAGGAAGATATCATGCCTCTTACTCTAATAATGTTTATATAATTGTCCAAGCTTCAGCAGGCATAAAAATGACAGAACATTTTGCTCCTTGGAAAGTAAAATTTGATATAGATTTTGATATCAAACCAGTTATGACTGACGATGAGAAAGTTGCTGAGCATAAGTTGGTTGGTTCATTAATGGCAGCAGAACAGAAAATGGGTTTCTCAGGCTAATTTTTTTTATAAAGTTTATTAACTTTTCATTTTTTAAACTAATATTTATTTGGTGCTTCTTTGGAAGAGTTACACCAGTTTTACTAATGTTAACCTCTTTTACTAAATTTTTTTTTCCTAGACATGTAATCTAAAATAAACAGTAATTAGTTCTTTTTTAATGGCTAGATTTTCTTCTCAAGAAATAGAAAGTCAATACAATTTAATCAAAACGCTTTTATCTGATCCTGAAAAGTATAAAGATGCTATAGATGCAATTAAAAAAGATATTTCTTATATGCCACAAGAACTAAAGAAAAAACTTGAAGAGGAAAAAATTACTTTTCTTACTGATAAATAATTAATCAGCAGTACAGAAAAGAACAGAATCAGCTGTTGGCTAACCAATAAATTTTATTTCTTCAACACATTCATTAAAGAAATTTTATTCTTTTTTTAATGCACAAAAGCTTATAGCTATAGCTACTAATCCAGCAGCAGGAACAAAAATTAATCTTTGGTAAATTTTGATGCTGAATATTTTATTTATACAGCTAATATTATTTCACCATATAAATTAATAAATGAATTCCGTATTTACAAAAGTCTCAAATTTGAGAATGAACAGGATTTCCAAAATAGCTATTACTCTCGGATCATCAACTTTCTTCTTATACGCATTAGGTCAATCACCAATTTTTAAAAATATTCTTGTAGGTGCCTTTTCTTGTTCTGGCTAAATACTATACTTTTTATAAAAGAATTTGAAAATCTAGAATATATAATGATTGACAGTCGATCTAAACTAAAGGGGGAATTCGACTTTTTTTTATGAACACACTCATCATTTCAACTTTTAGTTGTACATTTAAGGAATTTAAAAATGATGTTACTAATTTATTTCTTGAAGAAATGTGCAAAGAATTTGTCACTGATTATGAGTTTGTAAAAGTCAATGACCACAAATCTCATTTATTAATGAATTGTACTAACTTAGAAAAATTAGGCAAAGAGATGGAATCACCTTTTGCAAAGGAATGGGATAAAAAAAATAATTGTAAGGATACCGTCTATTCGATCGAGCTTGTTGGATGATGTGATCACTTAACTAGTCCACAAAAAATTATAGTTATTTAGATTTTATTTAAACCTTGTAATTTCTTCGAGAACCCCTTACCTCAAAAAGAAACTAGCTAGTAGCTTATAAATATTATGTAGAATAATAAAATATCTTTATTAAAGAAAGCCCGCATGTCTCCCACAAGTTGACTTTCATGAAGATATTAGTTAAATCAATTCTTAAATAATCCCAGGGACAATTTGTCCTGTACTTATATAGGCTCCGACTAAAGCGATAACACCAACAATAGCGAATCTGCCATTTAATTTCTCTGCACTCGCCTTTTGAGGATCGATGTTTCTTGTTTGATTTTTATTTTCCATTAAAAAACACCTGGTATAAGTTGACCTGTTGTCACATATGTACCGACTAGAATCATGAAAGCCATCATTGCTGGTCTTCCTATGGCTCTGTCGAGAATGTCTTTGTTTGAATTCATTTAGGTAAAAAACTACTAACTTATTATTACTAATTGTAAACAATATGCGAGAGATATATGTATCATTTGTACTACTCTTCACATTAATGAATCAATTATGTCGCAGATTGCTTTAAAATAATTTTTTTCCCAAACTTTATCCAACGATTTAAATGACTAGTAACAAAGATTTAGAAAAAAGAATTGAAAACTTAGAAAAAGAAGTTCAACATTTAAAAGCTGCATTACAATTTCAAACAAAAAATAAAAATAGGTCAATTGGCAATTGATTGAAGTTGAATTAACAACAGGTTGTATTATTTGATGTTGATTAAAGCTAGATCTTTAAATTAATTTGAAATTGATAATTAAATTTGCAGGCTAATGGAAGTTTTCCTTTTTGCACTATTTTTTATAGTCTCACTAATATTCTTTATTTCAGGTAAAGATGATTTCGGAAGAAAAGAAAAAAGAATAATAATTAAAAATATAGAAAAGGGAGAGGTTAAAAAAGAGGTAGGACTTGAACAGAAAGAGGTAGTCAAAAAAGAAGTAGAATTGGAATCAACTTAACTAAAAGATTAATGATTTACGGTTTTGCTTATCTAGGAATGGTTCTAGCAATTAGCGCAGGATGGGTTGTACTTGCAGTTTTAAAAAAACCTGAATTTATTGAGAGGCCAATTGAGGAATTAAAGAATAAAATGAGACCTTTATTAAATTCAAAAAAAATTTAATTAAAAATCTTAAATTTTAAAATCTATTATTTTAAAACCAAAATTAATACACCAAAAATTAAAGTAGAGGCAACAAATCCAACACCAACTAATCCAGCAATTATTCCAGTATTGAGATAAACCTTTACTGTTGCTAATTCCTTTCTTTCGTTTTTAGCCATAAAACATTTTTTTTAAGTAAGCATACTTAAGCTATCAATGAGGTCATCATTAGAGCAAGATTAAAAAACTTTTATTACTTGTTATGCCCTTTTTTTCAGTTGATTTGTAAAAAGTAAATGCCATTTACTAAAAAAGGCATCTTATATAAGAATGTAATATTTTATCGCTATGTATTTACTTTTTGATTAATAAGATCTCTCCATAAACAAGCCATTATGTAAATTAGCAGTGAGGATGAAAATATTAAAAAAAAAGATGTAGTTGTCATATGTTGTTTTTATCAAATAAATCCTATTGATCCTGCTGTATAACCGTTAGTTAAAAAGAATATAAATTCTAGTAAATCTCTTGGGGCAGAATTAATAATTAAACTAAGTTGAGTCAATTTTTATGACCTTATGGTTTTGTTTAATTCAAACTTTGCAGCTTTTTCAGTTTGACATTCACTATCATCTTCAGCACATTTGAATTCTGCTTTTTTGTTCATGTTACTGCTACAACCTCCTGCTGCAACTGGTAAAACACTTGTAGCTGTGAAGCTAGTTAAACATGCAAAGGCGATATAGGGGATAAGTCTTTTCATTTAATTATTACTTTATGTAAACTTATTATGTTACATAAAAAGCTTAACTGTGAGTAGCTGATAATTTGATAATCTTAATAGGAATTTGTAGGGTCACATATGTGATTTGGTACGGTCAAATCCGATATAACCATTACTTTTGCCAAAAAGAGCTTTGTTGAATAATAAATTCATATTCAAAAGTTACCCAAACTTTTTTAAAAACCTATATTTAATAAAGAATCGATTAGCTGTTCTTTAACTGGAAGTCCATCCGATTACAACGAAGATTATTAACTAATTTGTTTAACTGAAGATTTTAAAATATTAATAAAAACCGCAGCGCCAACGGCAACCACAAACATAGAAGTAGCATTAGTAATAGAGTTATAGCATAGACATTTGGAATGTAACGCTCTTTAAAAATTTGGGTCTTCATAATCTATATAGCTTTCTTAAGTTTCTCTCTCTTCTGACCAACAACCCCAGAATTACAAAACATATATTCATTAGAAAAACTTCTAATGTCATTTAATAAAAAAAGTCTCTACTTAATTAATAGCAAGAATTTAAATAACTGAATCAAGAAAAGTTCACCAATGTGATAACTAAGGATCTTTTGATATGTTGTTCTTCATTAGTAACCAATATTATTTTTAGGGTCTGTTATGTGAATAATCAAATTCAAAACAAAGTTTGCAGGCAAATCTAAAGGCTTTAAAAGTAGTAAAATCATTCCTTGAGTTAAATTAAAACCTTTATTTTTCAATTAGCTAGGAAGTTGGTGGGTAGGTGGTGCATGAAATTTCCTATTTTTTCTTTTTGATCCCTTGTAAATAACAAAAAGGCCTAATCCTATTAAAGGAAGTAATAAAACCTCTACCAATAATTGAAAGTTAATCATAGTAGTCAACTTCTATGTAGTGTGTTATTAACTATTTGATCCAAAGTAACACTTTAATTATTAACAGTCGATCTAAAATAAATAGTATTTAGTTCCTTTTAATGGATAGATTTTCTTCTCAAGAAATAGAAAGTCAATACAATTTAATCAAAACGCTTTTATCTGATCCTGAAAAGAATAAGGATGCTATAGATTCAATTAAAAAAAATATTTCTTATATGCCACAAGAACTAAAGAAAAAACTTGAAGAGGAAAAAATTACTTTTCTTACTGATAAATAATTAATCAGCAGTACAGAAAAGAACAGAATCAGCTGTTGGCTAACCAATAAATTTTATTTCTTCAACACATTCATTAAAGAAATTTTATTCTTTTTTTAATGCACAAAAGCTTATAGCTATAGCTACTAATCCAGCAGCAGGAACAACTGATAAACCTAGTTGAATAAATCCATAAGCAAGAATTGCTTTATTCCTTTTAGAAATTTTTTTTGTATCTTTTTTTTGAGCCTTTTTTTAATCCAAAAACATTATTTTAAACTCTAGATTAATAACTAATTTATTACATTAACCCTTACTCAATAAAGTCTTAATTGACATTACATCTAGAATAAAGATAAATTTTTTTTTATGTCTCGCTCAGTTACATCTATTTTTACTTTTAAAATTGAAAGTACTTTCGATGAATGGGTAGCAATATTTGATAGTGCGGAAGCTGATAAAAGACATTCTGAATTTGATATTAAGCCCCTATTTAGAGGTGTAAGCAAGAAAGATCCTCAAAAAGTTATTGTTATTCATCAAGCTCCAGAAGGTAATGTTCAAAAATTTGTTGAAGCTAATGGTGATTGGATGGCAACACATAAGGTTGACCTTTCAACTATGGAAGAGTCTTCTTGGACTTATTCACAGTCATAAAAAACTTGTTGAGATTAAGAAATGAAACGTGTAATTCCCTTCATCCCTTTAATCATTTTCATTTGGAGTTGTTCTAAGACTTCAATGCCAGATGAAGTCTCAGTTTCAGAAACACAAAGACAGAGAGAAGTTTGTCTAGATTGGTATGGCTACAGAATTGATACCAAGAAGGCAATTAATGATTTAAATCTCAAAATTGAAACCGAATCAGAATTGATGACTTATTGTGATTTCTTTAAGAATGTAGCTGATACAAAATAGTAAAGATTAAATATTTGTAATAAGTTACTTTTTTATTTAATTTATAACTTCACTCCTTCCTCAACATTTGATTCTTTAAAAACACAAGGGTATATAATTTTTTTTCTTTTTCTTCAATATTTGCAAATTACATTTCTGCAATTTCAATAATTGCTTTATTAACGTTTTTAAGCTATTTCTTAATAATTCTTTTTTGGTTTTTAATTGATTCCATTGGAACTAATATTTTTTTATATTCTCTTTCATTTCCTAAAATGCAAGTCCATCTAACCAAAAAATCTTCTAATTATTTAATTTATAATTTGTTTTTATAGTTTTTATTATTGAATCTTGTGGTTCTTCACTTGGAAAACAATTAATAATTCTATATTTTCCCCCTTTCTTATCAGTTTCTACAACTGTAAATTCCACATACTTACCTATCCCATCTATTAAATCCCTCACTTCTGTATTGATTATCTCTTCGTTTTCATTTTCAATAATACGAGATTTGCCACCGCAACTAATTAATGCATTTTCTTTGGTAAGAAAAAAATCTTTATCATTACTGCATGAGAAGAGAAAAGATAAAGAAAATACTATTAAAAGAAGTTTTTTCATAATCAAAACTTTTTATACATAATTAACTTATAAGGCAGATTTATCTAGTAGCAACTAAATAATTTAATAGCAAAGCACGCTATCTGCTTTAATTGATTCTTCAACTAGAACATCTGGCATAACAAACTCTGCTTTATATCCATCTAGAAGCTTCTCATCGTAACCCCTTGATTTAGCAGACATTCCTGAGACATATATGGTAACTTTTGAATTCTTCAAATTTTGAAGATGTTCGTATAAATCTCCAGTACCTTGACCAACTATTTCACCAGCTTTTTTACAATTTAATATTTGTACTCCGTCTCCTGCTAGAAAAAGAGTTACTTTATGATCGTTTTTTTCTGCAGTAAGGGCAACCAATAAACCTAAAGTTACTTTATTTTTGGATTCTAAACCGCTGCAAATATGCACTAATACTGCATTGTCGGTAATGATAGACATTTAATCCTACCTAATTTTGTTTTTACATTTTAAATAAAATCTATTTTATTAGCTGTTTTTTTATGAAACGCTTACTACTCAAACCATTTCTATTGTTTATTTTACCTATTTTCTCTAATAATTATTTAACAATAATTGTCCCTCCCATTCCAAAAGATGCATGCGGAGAACAAACGTAATAGTATTTGCCTACTGATACCCCAGTCGTATTCCATGATAATTTGCCATTTTGCGTTCCAGGAGTTCCAGAAATTGTTCCTGTGATTACCTGATTATCAACTCCACGAGAAAATTCAGTTTTTATATAGAACGGATGGCGAAATGCATTAACATCAAAAATAATTTTGTCTCCTTTATTCACTGTAACTGTGGGATCTTCCCCACCTACAGATCCGTTCCTATCTGTTCCACTAAGAATATAGTTACGGTAATCTTCTGCCGAAACATTTATTTTATACGTTTTTGACTCCGCAATAGCAGGCAATGAAAAACCCAATAGTAAAGGCAATAAAAAAAGTGAACTCATAGGATTAAGTATTTTTATGGTTATATAAAAAATAGCTAAATACTACTTATTTTTGATATGCAATCAAAAATTTAAGACATTAATAAAGACCCTATTAAAGGTCTTTTTGATTGGTGAAGACAATAAAGGGGATCTATTTGATAATCAGATCAAGAATTTTCTTAGAAATTAGTTTTGGGAGTAAAAGTGATTACTCACTTCTTCAGGCTTTACAAACTACTTGATTTTTAAGATAGTTCAGAATTAATCTCGAAAGTTTAATTTCTGATCATTTAACTTTCTTTCCAGAAAGGTTAGATAAGTTATTTTCCTTGGTATTGCAGACCACGGATTAGTGAAGATCTAGTTGGTCAACCTTGGCCGAATCGATCACCAGAACTGTCTTACTAATAAATAATCGGGATCAAATATTTTGCATAAATCCTTAAGATTGATTTAATAATGATTAATTAAATCTTGAATCCTGGGCCTACATCATCTCTTATTAAGCTTTTTATTTATTTTGCTTTTCTTGTTCCACCATAAGAATATTGGCTTTCTTTTGAAACAATATTCCAACATTGTTTACAGCAAAAAATCCAACTTTTGTAATTTATAGATTTTACTCGGTAATGAATTTCACCTTCCTTTTTGCATAAATTACACTTTTTCATTTAAATATAAATTCTTGTTCCTGTAGAAGATCGATAATAAAGACCGCCTTTTTTACCTAAATAAAATATTCTTCCTTGATATGCCGAAGCTCTATGTTCTCTCAGTCTATTTTGATGTATCCCGAAATATTTATCAGATTCAATATTTATATAAGGATCAGCCATTAAATTCTGTCTATATTTTTTCTCTTCTTTTTCTATTCTTTCTGCTTTAACTATATTATTTTTTAATCTTTTCTTTTTATTTTTTTTGCTGTAATAAACGTTTGAGGAAAGAGCGGCAAGAAATAATAAAACTAATAAAACACCTCCAAATAGATAAAATAGAGATTGTTCTTTTTCTTTGAAATTAGTAGGATTTTCTCCTGGAATTTCAATTATTTCTTTTTTCTCTTTTCCTGTCATTTTTTAGTCATCTTAAAAGTTATATAAGCAAATCCACCAAGTAATAACAAACTAACAACACCATAAGTAATAGCTATTCCATACATATGAGTCATTTAAACATTATCTCCCAATTATCTTCCATAAACTAAATAAAATTCTTTGGATTTGGCTGACTTACGAAAAAGTTAACATAAAGCCATACCAGCAGTACTATTTCCCGCAAATCATAGACTATGAATGAGTCTAATTACTGGCTAATTAAAAGTGGGCGCGTCTAACCATACCTAGAATCTCAAGGATTTGTAATTATTATCCAAACTTTATCCAAACTTTATCCAAACTTTTTTAAATTTAAAATTAATACCTTTGAAGATATTTTTCTGGTCATTATTTTTACTTTGAGAATTTTTTTTGATCCTTAATCCGTACAATTTTGTTCCTCTAACCGCACACATAAAACTTGAGATTAACTATTCAAATGAATTAGAACATAAGTGTAGTCAATAGGTAAGTCTTATGGCACTTAACGACACATTTACCATCCAAGAGATCAACTTGGATAAAAAAGATCTTTCATACGATATTAAAGCGAAAGAACTTGAAGCTTACTGGAATAAAGAATGCGAACAGCATCCTAGTAATAACCATTGCAAAATTTTTTGCGATTAATACTCGAACTTTTTAAGTATTCTTACGCTTGATTTTTATATATCATCCGTACTAAACAATAGTCAGATAGAAAGGAGGTAAAGCAGATGACTAATTTAACTATAGAGATTCTATTTTGGGCAATTTTAGTTTCTTATCTAGGATTAAGGTTTTCTAGAACTTGGGATGGCTTCAAGAAACAGTATTAATCAGGAGGGAAAAATGAAACTTCAAACACAATTCACAGTTCCAAATAAAGATCTGCGAGATCTTGATTATGTTAATAAAGTAGAACTTTTACAAGAAACTTTTAAGAGAGAATGTCAAGATTATCCAACTAAAGAAGATTGTTTAGTTTGTTGTAACTGACTATTCATTAATCGGTTTTCATAGCTTATAAATTTTAAAAATATTCATAAATTTTTAATGAGAGGTTTAACTATGAAATTAAAATTCATGCCAACAACAATTTTTAGAGAGACTCCAAAAGTGACATTCTTTGATGCAGGATTGAGGGCATCTAATGGTTGCGATGTGGTAATTCACTCTGAAGAAGCTATATCTCCGCCAGATGATTTTAATGATGAACAATATTATGTTCACAATCATCAAATTGATCACAACTTAGTTATTACAGGGGAAAGAACATTTGTTTTAATAAATCCTGCATGGGATGAACCTCATCATGTGATTTATTTAAATAGATCAATGGGAGCATTAGAAATTCCTATTGGAACTTATCACAGATCAATCTCAAGCAAAGAAGGTAGTATTGTTTTAAATCAACCCACAAGAGATAAATTTTTTGATCCAGCTAAAGAATTTATCCCACAAAAATTAGACCAAATAAGTTTAATAAAGGCAAGAAAAACTCCACCTGTTTATTGGGTTTGGGAAAATTATCAAATTAAGAGATTTGGGTTTAATCCTATAGAACGAAAACTTAAAGCATTAACCTGATAAAAAAAGACTAATCAAACATCTCTTCATTTCCTGAATAGATTATTTGATGGAAAATAAATTTATAACCAAAAAGTTTGGATAACACGTCCTCCAAGCCTTAAAAATCACCGATATCCTTTGATATGAATAAAGAAAAGTTTTGGCTAATGAAAAGTGAACCAGTCTGATATCAGAGGGGTCTCAAGGAATCATAATTTTTTACTCAAACTTTACTCAAACTTTTAAAAAGTAAACTATTGTTTTTTAAAAATCGCATTTTGATTAGATAACCAAAAAAGTAGGAAAATAAAGAACGATAATAAAGCTCCAGAAAAAATTGAAATAAAGAAGAATTCTGTCGTTAAATTAGACTCAACAAAAAACAAATACATTTGAAATTATTTTTTTAATGAATATGGTCTGCTTCATTATGATTGTGACTATTGTGTCCATGAGCGATACCCAATTCATGTAATCTTGCATGCTCTTTAATTGTGTCTCTTAACTTATAAGAGGATGGTCCAACAGTTGTATATATTCCATATCCTATAGAGCCAAAGAGAAGCAGCCCAATACTTCCTAAAAGTAAAAATAATGTTGGATCTTTAGTTACTCCTACCATGTTTTTGAATTTAAATACTCTCATAAACATAGATATTTTTATTCATATATTCAAGTTCAAAATTTATAAATTAAAGAGACAAATTGTGAGTTTAAATATAAAGATTAAATGATTAAACTGTAAATATAGTAATGGCTTTTGAATTAATTTTTACAAATTTATATCTAAATAATAATTTTCTAAGTATCTTTAACTACATGATTGTGTTTGAAGAGCTTTAAATCGTTTGATATTACAAAGTTTTATCTACAAATAAATATTTAAAAGATGGTATAAAATAATTAGCAATTAACTCTTCTTTTTATGAAACTTGAGTCAATTTCAATAGCAGGTAGTAATTCCAATCAATCAGGGATTGGTAAGAAATTTTTAATTATTTCTATATCACTAACAGTGCTATTAAATCTCTCAGTTGCTTTTTGGTTTTTTATATACGTCCAACAAAATGGTTTAGATAAATTTTTAATCAAATGAAAATCTTTCTCCTCCCAGTAATTGTTTTTACAGGTGTTCTATATGGTTGTGCTTTATTTTGGCTAATTTGGCATTAAAAAAATTTAATACGGTAGTTAATTATTATTGACAAGCGATCTAAACTAAAGGCTATTAAATACTTTATTTTAAAATCATTTGTATTTTCTTCTTGCTGAAATAATACAACCTATAAATTGCATTTTAGTTTCGGAAGAAGTGCCATCTATTTCTATAGTTTTATCTGAAAGAAAATCTAATGCGCTTAAGGGGATAATTTCAAATAAGAAAAAAATAAAAGGTAATTTTTATACACATAAACCAACTCAAACAAAGCCTTCAAGCTGGAGCTTTAAAAACATAAAAACTAAATTTAGTGGAGAAGCGATACTCCTAAAGGGTCATGAGATATGGCATCCTTATCAAACCAAAATCAAATCCTATGAAGTAAATAAAGTTCTATTTTCTGGTTTGTCCTCAAAACTATCAAAGGTTACCAATGAAAAAGATTTACTAAAAGCGACTTCTGGTTTTTTTAAAATTGGTAGTGGGTGTTATGGAGGAAGGATTAATAAAGTTTAGCCATTGATCGAAAATACTGAACTTTTCCAACTTGCCATCTTGAAGGATAATTAAGTTATACGGAAAATGTTTTTTTAAACTAGATCAACAACACCCAAAATAGTTATGGAAGAAGAAAGAGAAAAATTAGAAAAAATGTATCAAAAACTAAATGAGGAAGAGGATTCAGATCTAAAGAAATGGAATGAATCACTAATTCCTAAGATAATTTTATTATTTCCTCTAATAGCCTTTGTAATAACTTTTTTAAAAGTAAATAATGACAAAACAATATATGATTTATTTGCTTTTATTGCCGTCGGAGGTCTATTAATTTCAGGAGGTATCTTTTTAAATTATCTTTTATCTAAAGGTAAATAATCATATCGAGATAGTAATAAGGATTCAAATAAACCCATATCGTTCCATCACTTTCCTAATTAGAGACTTTGATGGATAATAAATTTATAACCAAAAAAGTTTGAGTAAACCTCATTTCAAGCTTTAAAATTCGTTAAAATCCCATAAAAAATGTTAACGATATTTTCACGATTAAATGGCTTCACCTTCGAGTTGGGAATTCTATAAAGAAGAACAAACTAAGATTTTATGGGTCCATATTTGTACCCAAGATTTAACGGGTGTAACTATTTCAATTAATAAATGGTGGAAGACAAGATATCCAGAGTTCAAAATGAGAATAGTTTCTAAAAAAGAATTCGAACATATAAAAACACAAGAGCAGCAACAGCAGCAATAAAATTAATTTTTAGTAAATTTTGATGCTGAATATTTTATTTATGCAGCTAATATATTTTGAGTACATTAATGAATAAATGAATTCCGCATTTGCAAAAGTCTCAAATTTGAAAGTTAATAGGGTTTCTAAAATAGCCATTACTCTCGCATCATCAACTTTCTTCTTATACGCATTAGGTCAAGCATCAATTTTTAAAAATATTCTTGCAGGTGCTTTCTCTTGTTCTGGCTAAAAAAAACCTTGTTTACAAGAGATGCTGAGAATTTAGAATACATGCTGATTGACAGTCGATCTAAACTAAGGGGCGTAAGTTCCTTTTTTTATGTCCTCCTCAACGAAAAATTTTCTAGATAAATTTTTTGATTTATGTAGAGAATATCAAGAAGAAATACCACCTCAAAAGATGGCTGAAATTTTAAGAGATTATGCAGATAGATTAGATGGATAAAGATATTCCTTCTTATGTTGGTGATCTAATTCCTTCCGTTGCCACGTACAATAAAGTAATTGAAAACTATAAACTTGGAATAAAAGCTGGAGACTTTTATGAAGAGCCTATAGGTGAAGATTTTAGTTATCCTGACTGGTAGAAAGGAAACATTAGGTTTACTACATAAAGCAGCAAAGTTAAAAACTAAATTCGATCAATACAAGCTGATGTAGTCTAATTAAAATACCTAGATAAATAAATAGATAAAAGAGATGCTGTGGTCCGAGGATTAAAGATTTTATTAATCATGATTAAATCAATCTTAAGGATTCATGCAAAATATTTGAGACCGATTATTTTACTTACACGACAGTTCTGGTGATCGACTCGCCCAAGGTTGACCAACTAGATCTTCACTAATCCATGGTCTGCAACACCAAGGTAAATTAACTTATCTAACCTTTATGGAAAGAAAGTTGAGTGATCAGAAATTAAACTTTCAGGATTAATTGTGAATCATCTTAAAAATAAAGTCGTTTGTAAAGCATGAAGAAGTGTGTAATCACTTTTACTTTCAAAACTAATTTATAAGAAGATTCTTAATCTGATTATTAAACAGATTTCCTTTCTGTCGTCACCATTTAAAAAAGACCTGTAATAAGGTCTTTTTTTATGTCTTAAATTTTATTGATTGACTGTTAATCCACAAATAACTAAATATTTTTATCTCGCTCTTTCGCGATCAGTTAATGCTTTTTCAAAAGTAGAAAAGAAAGTACTAATGCTATTCAATACAACCAACAAAAGAACTACTGATCTTCCATGTTGATTTAATTGAAGCGTTCTTTGAATCATAAGCTTAATAATCGTCGTTGTAATCGGATGGACTACCAGTTAAAGAACAAACAACTGATTCCTCTTTTTTCATTTCTTTTATTTCCATTATTGGTCTGCCCATTTTCTTAAGAACATTTATATCTTCTTTAGTCTGACAGCGAGCAATTATATTTCCTTTCTGATCAAAGCAACTGTAGTAAGTCATTTTATTAAATGCAATTTAAAGTTTATGGTTGATTTCAGTTGTATCAACGCAACCGACTCATGACAACCATATTTCCAATTTAGGTCAGCCATAGATTTAAATGACCAAAAAAACATACCTCTTCCCGTACCTAAATGTTCCTCAAACCGCACATATTAGATACGCAGTGTTTTAGTCAAATCAATTAGAACAAAGGGGTACCTAAACAAATATACAAAGGGAACATATGAGTGGAGATTTTGAGACTCTTGAAATTAATCAACCAAAAATTACATATTTAAAACCAAAAGACAATACAGAATGGTTAGACAAATTAATTAATATTATTGAAGACATGAAAAACAAAATATCAAAGGATTCTTAGAAATTTAATTATAGGAATAACTTTCCTTAATAGAAACTTTGTAGGATAGTTGATTTAAATAATAAAGTTATCCAAACTTTACTCAAACGCTATATTTTCTCCGACATCCTGTGCTACAACACGAACCTAACTACTGGCTAATGAAACATGTACCAGCTTGATATGACTAGGTTTTTTGAAATTTCTTAAATTCTATTCTAGCAAAATTCTAGCAAAACTAATAAATATAAATGCATTCATTGAAGTAAGGATTTATGATAATTTGTGATTGACAGTCGATCTAAAATGATGAAATCTTTGATCGTCAACGTCTGCCATTAAATCATATTCTTTTAAGTTTTCTGTAATCCTTTTATATTCAACATCAATTTTTTTATATTTTTCTGTCATCCTTTTATATTCAAAATCATTTACTAAATAAGCTAAATATTTTTCTAAAAAATTTATATTGATTTTTAGTTTCATTAATATCCTTTATTTATTAATAGCTAATAATTATCGTTCTAACTTTTTTTGTTGATAGTCGAACAAAACTAAGAAGAAATAGCTCTTTATTTATGTCACCTCATAAAAGTCCAAACATTATCAAATACTGCGTAATCACTTCTACAGCTGCAATAGTTCTGATAGCTATTTCTTTGATTCCTGTTTCAAGAAAAGCTGCTTACTGGAATCTTTGTCTTAATCAAACTGTTCGCTGGATTAATGAAAAGGAAAAGGATTTAAAAGGCTGGGATAAAAAAGCAAAAGAAAGTCTTGCAGTAGCTGTATGTAATGGTGCTGTTTATGAACCTGCATTTAAAACAAAATAGATACAAAATAAATGACTATGTGACTTTAAGTATTATTGATCATTTTTAATGGTTATGTTTATGCATACTGCACGGCATCCATTTATCTCCCATTTGATGGGCTCCTTCACACCCAAACTTAAAAGCTTCTTTTTCAGCCTGTTCCTTCGTATCAAATAGCATTGGCATTTTTATTTCTTTTTCAACAGGTTTTTTGGAACAAGAAAGACTTAACAATAAGCTAAGACTGAAAGGAATTAACAGGAAAATTTTTCTCAAAATCTACAAATAAAACAACTTACTTTAACATTGAAATTTATCAGATTAATTATTTCCTTATAAAGGATTACAAAAAAGTAGGATCTAAAAGGGATGGACGATAAAAAAGTATAAATGGTTTGTCTTGTGATTTTACTGCTGTAATAATGTCTTCTCCTGTATGCCAAATCCACTGCTGATGAGGATTATCTTCTTCAATATCTGCAGTGGTCCCAACGGGAGATCCATATCTATTTCTTAAGCCTGCTAAAACTTCAATCATGTTGTCATAGCTTATTTCATAGACGAGCTGCTTTAATCCTTGTTCTTCTGTTATGCGAAGTTTAAGGCTATTAACAGGCAGCTTACTCATCCTATACTCTTTAATTTCAAATAGATCGTTGTTTCTTTGATTCTCTATTGGCTTTAAAGTCGTTCCAAGATGACTTTCAACTTTTGAAAGTTCCATACCCCAAGACAAACCCTTAACGCATGCGAAGGCTGGTTTGGAAATTGTCTGAATAAGAATAAATAATGAAATTATGAAAATATACCTTAATTTTTTACTCATTTAAAAAAGTCTTTTTATATCTAGGAAGTTAAATGTTTTGATTTAAAAAACTATCTTTTATAGTCAAAAGAATATAAATTTTAAGACTTAAATTTATTTGCACCCATCATAACCACTGCTTTGCATCAGGATTTTGAGGAGTGCAGTCTGATACTCTCAAACAAACATTTAATTTGTGAATTTTGTTAATTTTTATTCAGCTTTATCTTGATTTTCTATTTTAACTAGCAGTTCCATATAATCCTGCTAGAGAAAGGATAAGGGCTAGCTGTTTATATTAAAAGAAAATTAAACCTTAACTATCGATATCTTTTTTCTAAACTTTCTTCGATCAACTATCTTCGATAAACTAAACAAAATGCTTTGGATTAGGCTGGCTTATGAAAAAGTTAACAAAATACCATACCAGCACCATACCAGCAGCCCTTTTTACCGCAAATCATAAACTATGACTGGACCTAACTACTGGCTAATGAAGAGTGAACCTAATGCTTATAGTATCGAAGACCTAAAAAAAGATGGAGTTACTTTGTGGGATGGCATCCGAAATTATCAGGCACGCAATTTCATGAGAAGGATGAATATCGGTGATAAAATTTTTTTTTACCATTCAAATTGTAAACCTCCAGGAATTGTTGGTTTTATGGAGGTCGTAGGTCTGAATATTATTGATCCAACTCAATTTAAAAAAGAATCAGTTTACTATGACCCTAAATCAAGTCATGAAAAGCCAAGATGGGATTGTGTGAAAGTAAAATATCTTTTTAAAGCAGAAAAATTTTTAAGTTTATCTGAATTAAAAATATTATTTAATGAAAAAGAACTCTTATTAGTTAAAAAAGGAAATAGATTATCCATAATTCCTGTAGAAATGAAAATCGCTAAATTGATTCTAGAAAAAATTAAATAAATTTAATCTTAAATTAATTATCAAAATCTATTGACAACATTTTACCTATATAAAGTCTAGTGAGATCTCTATTTTGAAATCCTTTTTGCATCAAAAATCCTGCTATTGCTGCTTGTAATATTCTGTACTGATCCCAATTAGGATGATCTTCAACAAATTTATTCATAGCTTGTTGAAGATTTCCTTGAAGGTCAAATTTGAAGCTAATTATTTCTTCTTTCTTGGTGATTAATGTTTGATTATCATCAGTATTTAATTCTTGCATAATTTCAAATAAGGAAAACTAATTAAATTAATATTCAACCCATGTTTTATCAAAAAAAGAAATAAGTCAACTTTTAGTACTCCATCATTGTCTCAGTCTGTATTATTTTGAGAACCCTGTAAGAGAGGGGTTTTTAATTTAAATTCCTCTTAATTAAACAAAGCTAAAAAATAGTATAGAATTTTCTTATCCTTATAAGTTTTCCACAAGAAGGTGTTCCAGAAATATTTTTCATAAATTTACTGTGGAAAAGATGTGAAAAAAATTTTTAAGGTCGTGGAATTTTTTTTTAAAAATTCCAATTTAATTAATTTTTTAATCCATTGATTCCCACATTTTTATTATTTCATAAAATAAACTTTCGGCTATTGGTATTGGCCAATACATTTCAAATGATCTTGTTTGTTCTGAGCTTTCAAATATTAATCTTAAGTTCCATTCATTTTTTTTACCCTCCAATTCTGCATACCAAGGCATTTGCTCTATTTCTAAATTGATAAACTCTTCATCCATTAATTCATCTTTTATTTCCAAAAATTGACTATTTAGTTTTAAGAGTAATTTATAAAGTAATTCAAATTCATGTTTTTGTAATTCAATAGCCCAATTATTTACACCAATCAGAAAACAATATTTACCTTTTTTGATATCTTTTATTAATCGCCAATTTTTTTCTTCTGATAACAAAATTAACCAGGAAGTAAATCTGGCTGATCTTGCTCATCACTTAGTTCAATAATAGATCTTTGAACTGGTTTAATCGATGACTCGTCTAATAATCCATCAAAATCATCAAAACGTCTTTGTTTAGCTCTGAAAGCAATTCTTACTGTAGTTAAGTACCTGTTTGTAGATTTTCTTATTAAACTTTCACCTCTTTTAGCAAGATCATTATGATCAATATTAGAATTATTTGATAATTTCATAAAAATTTACTTTACCTTAATTATACAATAGAGCTTACATCAATATTAACGTGAATAAATCTATAAATTTCAAAATGAACTTAAAAAATAATAAGTAATTTATTATGAAAAAAAATTTTTCAGGAACGCTTGCTCTTGATTTAGGAAATACTAATACCGTAATTGTTTTTCAAGATGAGAAAGGCAATGATTCAGTTTTAATTGAAATTCCTGGCATTACCTCTTCTCCTGGTGTTGTACCAACAGCAGTATGGTTCGAAGGCAATGAAAACATGGCGAGAATTGGCGTGTCTGCGTTGAAAAAGAAAAATTGCTCTAATTCAGAATTATATTTTCATTCAAATTTCAAAAGATTAATTGGTAATAATATTGAAAGGAAGAATGAAAAAATTTTAAATCCTATGGAGTCAGGTGAAAAATTCTTCCAAATCCTTTGGGAAAATATGCCACAAGAATTAGACATTAAAAGGTTAGTTTTAACTGCTCCAATTGATACTTATAAAGGTTATAGAAAGTGGTTAATAAATCTCTGTAAAGATTTTCCTATAAATGAGATTGCTCTTATTGATGAACCAACTGCTGCTGGTATTGGAATCAATGTTCCCTTAGGCTCGAAAATTATGATTATCGATATTGGAGGGAGCACAATAGATATGAGTATAATTAAGACACAAGGTGGGGAGGGAAAAGCTGCTCCCATTGCAGAACTTTTGAAATTTCAAGGGAGAGATGTGAGTGCGATATCAAAACAAAAAATAAGATGTGCTGAAATAATAAGCAAAGCAGGATCAAAAATCGGAGGTAAAGATATAGATCAGTGGATTGTTAATTATTTTTTACCTGCAAATCAAGATGAGAGAAATCTCTCAAAAGCAGAAAAATTAAAATTTAAGTTTAGTGAGCCAGGAATTAAATCTGAGAGAAGATACCTAATCTCATTATTTACAGCAGAAAATGAAGAAAAAGAATTTTTCATCAGTAAAGAAATATTTGAAAAGATTTTGATCGAGAATAAATTTTTTAGTCACTTAAATTCCCTTCTTAAGGATTTATTAAACGAAGCTAGAGGTAATTTTTGTAAAAAAGAGGATTTGAATTCTGTAATTTTGGTTGGAGGAGGAACACAAATTACATTAATAAAACAGTGGATCACTAATGAAATCACAGGAATAGAAATCAAATCTCCACCTCCAATAGAATCAATAGCAGTAGGAGCTTTGGCTATGACTCCAGGGGTTAAGATTAAAGATATTTTAACTAAAGGTGTTTCTATAGAATTATTTAATAAAAGAGAACAAAAACATTTCTGGCATCCAATTTTTTTTAAGGGACAAACATGGCCTACAGAAAAACCATTTGAGTTAATTCTTCAAGCTAGTAAAGATGGTCAGAACATATTCGAAATTATTATTGGAGAAACTAAAAAGAAAAAAAATTTTGACATAATTTTTGAGGATGGATTACCAAAGTTATCAGAGTTTCAAAATGAAGAAGAAGTTATTAAGTGGGATAAAAAGCCATTAAGAATAAACTTAAAAAATGGCTGCAAAATCGGAGAAGATGGCTTAAAGCTTTATTTTCGTATTGAAAACGATTCATCTCTTTATATAAAATGGCAAGGCATTGATGAAAAAGAGTTAGGAGAATTTAATTTAGGATATATCCTTTAAACTTTCATTATCCAAGAATATACCTTCTTGACCATCAACTTTTTTTAGACATAAATGTATAGTTTCTTTTTTACTAGTTGGTACTTTTCTTCCGCAAAAATCAGGCTGAATTGGTAGTTCTCTATGACCTCTATCAACCATTACTAATAACATAATACTTTTCGGTCTTCCCCATGAAAGAAGAGCATCCATAGCTGCTCGAATAGTTCTCCCTGTATAAATAACATCATCAACTAAAACAATATCTTTTTTTTCTATAGATGTAGGAATATTGGTTGCTTCAATTAAACGAATTCCAACTCTATTTTGATCATCTCTATAAAAAGTAGGATCAATTATTCCTGTCTTAACATTAACGCTTGTTTTGTTAAACATTTCTTTTCTCAATACTTCAGCGAGGTGAACCCCTCTTGTTGGGATCCCAACCAATAGAAGATTATTTAAATCTGAGATCTTTTCAATAATTTCAAAAGTTAGACGAGAGAATGTTTTCTTTAGCTCCTCTTCAGTAAGTATTACGATTCTTTTTTCTGGATTGGACATAATTCATTTAAATTAATATTGTTCAATTTCCTTAATAAATTAGCAAAAGCTAACTAAAATTACATAAAAATTGTATGGAACAGCTTTTATGGCTAAATTAAAGATTGCTTCTTTAAACCCTGCATTTCAATTAAGGTATGTCAAAGATTAGCAGCAAGAATATAAATAAAATTAAAGTTCCAGAGAGTCCAGTAGTCCTTGCAATTCTTGATGGATGGGGACATCGAGAAGAAACTTTAGACAATGCTATTAAACAGGCCAATACTCCTGTTATGGACTCTTTATGGCATGCTTATCCACATACTCTTATTAATGCAAGCGGAGCTGATGTAGGTTTACCAAATGGTCAAATGGGTAATTCTGAGGTCGGCCATCTGACAATTGGGTCAGGAAGAATTATTCAACAAGAACTTGTAAGAATTTCAAATATTGTGAAAAATAACCATTTAAATCAAGTAGTTGAGTTAAAAGAAATAGCTAATACAATTAAGAAAAAAAAAGGAACTTTACATATTACGGGTTTATGTTCAGATGGAGGAGTTCATAGCCACATTGATCATTTATTAGGATTAATAAAATGGGCTTCTGAAGTTGGGTTAGAAAAAGTAGCTATTCATGTCATTACAGATGGAAGAGATACTCCAGCAAAAAGTGCATCTAACTACATAAAAAAAATACAGGATTGCATAGAAAAATATAAAGTTGGAGAAATAGCATCTATATGCGGAAGATACTGGATAATGGATAGAAATTTATTATGGGAAAGAACAGAAAAAGCTTTTACAAATTTAACAGATCCTAATATTCAGGTTGCTGATATTTCTCCTGAAGATTATTTAAATGAATGCTATGGCCAAAATATAACAGATGAATTCTTAGATCCGATAAGAATATCAGAAAATTTCTTAAAAGATGAAGATACTCTTATTTGTTTTAATTTCCGTCCAGATAGAGCTAGGCAAATAATAAAGGCTCTTTCAGAAAAAGAATTTGATAATTTCCAAAGAAAAAATGTCCCTAATTTAGATATTCTCACTTTTACTCAATATGAAGCAAATTTACCAGTCAAAGTAGCTTTCCCACCTGAGTCACTAAATAACTTTATCGGACAGATAGTTTCAGAGAACGGGCTAATGCAATACAGGACAGCAGAGACAGAAAAATATCCTCACGTCACTTATTTTTTTAATGGAGGAGTAGAAATTCCTTTGCCTGGAGAAAATAGACATCTAATTCCATCCCCCAGAGTCGCAACTTATGACATGGCTCCAGAAATGTCTGCTGAAGAATTAACTATTAGTTGCTCTAATGCGATAAAAAGTGGTCAGTATTCCTTCGTTGTAATAAATTTTGCAAATCCTGATATGGTTGGACACACAGGTAATATGAATGCCACTATCAAAGCTATCGAAACAGTCGATAGATGTATTGGCAAAATAGTTAATGCTACTGGAGAAATGGGCGGTAGTATACTTATCACTGCAGACCATGGCAATGCTGAAGTAATGAAAGGTCCTGCTGGAGAAGCTTGGACAGCCCACACTATTAATAAAGTGCCTTTAATTTTTATAGAGGGTGAGAAAAGAAAAATACCAAATATGGGTAATGAGATTTATTTGCGAGAAAATGCTGGCTTAGCAGATATTGCTCCAACGTTATTACAAATACTAAATCTTCCTATTCCGAAAGAGATGACAGGAAAATCTCTCATTAAAGAAATTGAATTAAAAGGATTTAATAAAGTCGTTCAACATGTTTAAATTAAATATATAGTAATTTCAAAAAATGAGTCAAATATTTACTTGGATATGGGTTGGGTCCGGAATTCTTCTTATACTTTTAGTCTTGCTTCATAGTCCTAAAGGGGACGGTATGGGCGGGATCGCCGCTAGTGGAAGCTCAATGTTTACCAGTGCTAGCAGTGCTGAAGCATCACTGAACAAAATAACCTGGATTATATTAATTATATTTTTGTCTCTTGCAATAATTCTCAGTGCTGGGTGGATTTAGCCGCTTCAAATTAGATTAATTTATATTGAGATTTCAAAAAAATAAGGGACTGTTAATAAACAATCCCTCAAAACTAATAAATTTAGATATTTAATAGTCGAAATCTCCTCCCATTCCTGGAGCTCCAGCAGGGGCTGCTTCTTTTTTCTCAGGCAAATCAGCAACTATGCATTCAGTGGTAAGTACCATTCCTGCTATTGATGCTGCATTCTGCAATCCTGAGCGTGTAACTTTTGCAGGATCAACTATTCCAGCAGAGGACATATCTACATATTCTCCGGTGGCTGCATTAAATCCATCATTGAATGGTTTTGATTTAACATTTTCTGCAATAACAGCCCCATTAGATCCTGCATTTTCAGCAATTCTCATCAGAGGTGCTGTTAATGAAGCCTCAACAATATTAGCTCCTATTAATTCTTCTCCAGATAAAGATTTATTAGCCCATTCTTCAAGAATTGGAGCTAAATGAGCAAGAGTTGTTCCGCCTCCTGGAACTATCCCTTCTTCAACAGCAGCCTTAGTAGCATTAATAGCATCTTCTAAACGAAGTTTCTTATCCTTCATTTCAGTCTCGGTTGCAGCCCCAACTTTAATAACTGCTACACCTCCAGCCAACTTAGCTAAGCGTTCTTGAAGTTTTTCTTTATCGTAGGAAGAATCTGTTTCATCCATTTGCTTCTTAATCTGGTCGCATCTTGCAGTAACGGCCTTTTCATTACCCTCTGCAACTATAGTTGTAGTCTCTTTGTTGATAGTTATTCTTCTACCAGTACCTAACATTTCTAAAGTTGCATTTTCTAATTTTAAGCCTGCATCTTCTGTTATTAGTTGGCCATTAGTTAAGACAGCCATATCCTCGAGCATAGCTTTTCTTCTGTCACCAAAGCCAGGAGCCTTAACGGCAGCAACATTGAGAACACCTCTCAATCTATTAACTACTAAAGTTGCTAGAGCTTCTTTTTCAATATCTTCAGCAATTATTACAAGTGGTTTCCCTGTTTTAGCTATTTGTTCTAAGACTGGTACTAAGTCTTGTACTAAAGCAATTTTTTTATCAGTTAGCAAAATGTAAGGCTCATCTAAGACTGCCTCCATTCGTTCAGTATCTGTAGCAAAATATGGAGAAATGTAACCTTTATCAAATCTCATCCCTTCAGTGACTTCCAATTCAGTAGTCATTGATTTTCCCTCTTCAAGAGAAATAACACCTTCTTTGCCAACTTTATCCATTGCATTAGCAATCATTTCTCCAACTTCTTCATCATTACCAGCAGCTATAGTTCCGCATTGTGCTATTGCAGTACTATCACTAATGGGCTTTGAATTCTCTTCTATTTTGCCAACAAGAAATTCTGTAGCTTTATCAATACCTTTTTTTAAAGTAATTGCATTAGCACCAGCCGCCACATTTCTTAGACCAGCTTTTACCATTGCATGAGCAAGAACAGTAGCTGTAGTTGTGCCATCACCAGCTGCATCATTTGTTTTTGAAGCAGCTTGTCTGATTAGAGCAACACCAGTATTTTCAATGTGATCCTCAAGTTCAATTTCTTTTGCGATTGTTACCCCATCATTGATGATTTGAGGAGCTCCAAACTTTTTCTCTAAGACAACATTTCTTCCTTTTGGCCCGAGCGTTACAGCTACAGACTCAGCAAGGATATCGATGCCTCTCTCAAGCGCTCTACGAGCTTGTTCGTTGTAAATAATTCTTTTAGCCATGTTAGGCAAGCAATTTAATAATAAGTTTTAATAATTTTTGAAACAAATAAATTAGCTTACTACAGCTAAAATATCTTTTTCTGAAAGCAAGACGTACTCATCTCCTCCCAATTTAATGTCAGTTCCAGCATATTTGCTGTATAAGACTTTGTCGCCAATACTCACCTCGGGAGTTTGTCGAGAACCATCGTCGTTAAGCTTCCCAGGTCCAACCTGAGCGACTTCTCCTACCTGTGGTTTTTCTTTGGCTGAGTCAGGCAAAAGGATGCCCCCAGCAGTTTTTTCCTCAGATTCGGAAACTTTGATAAATATTCTATCTCCCAGTGGTTTGACTGTAGAGACTGTAAGTGAAACAGCTGCCATAGATTAATGGATAGTCATAAATAAGACGCTTAGCGTCAAAAAGTTGGAAAGAGTTTTTACTCAAACCGTATGATCAACAACATAATCTGTTGAGCAGCAATTCAACCACTCTTTAACTGTGCGGTTGGCCGAACCCAGTTAACGAATATACCCTCGGGATGGTAATATTTCGCATTATGAGCTGTTCTAAAATCAGCTAATCATCACCAAATCAATACAAAATGGTAGCAACTCCATCAACTTCATCACCAGCAAAGGGTGTAGTACGTCAAGTAATAGGTCCAGTTTTGGATGTAGAATTTCCAGCTGGTAAATTACCAAAGATATTAAATGCTTTACGAATTGAGGCTAAGAACCCAGCAGGACAAGATATAGCACTCACTGCAGAGGTTCAACAGCTACTAGGAGACCATAGAGTAAGAGCTGTGGCAATGAGCGGCACAGACGGCCTTGTAAGGGGCATGGAGGCGGCTGATACTGGAGCTCCAATATCAGTTCCTGTCGGAGAGGCTACTTTAGGAAGAATATTTAATGTATTAGGAGAGCCAGTAGATGAACAAGGTCCAGTTAAAACTTCAGATACAGCTCCTATACATAGATCAGCCCCTAAATTAACTGATTTAGAGACTAAGCCTAAAGTCTTCGAAACAGGAATTAAGGTTATAGACTTATTAGCACCTTACAGACAGGGTGGAAAAGTTGGTTTATTTGGAGGTGCTGGAGTAGGAAAAACAGTTCTAATACAAGAATTAATTAATAATATTGCTAAAGAGCACGGTGGGGTATCTGTTTTTGGAGGCGTTGGAGAAAGGACAAGAGAAGGGAATGATTTATATGAAGAATTTAAGGAGTCAGGTGTCATTAATGCAGATGATTTATCTCAATCTAAAGTTGCCTTGTGCTTCGGTCAGATGAATGAGCCGCCTGGTGCAAGAATGAGAGTGGGATTATCGGCATTAACTATGGCCGAACATTTTAGAGATGTAAATAAGCAAGATGTTCTTCTTTTTGTTGATAATATATTCAGATTTGTACAAGCAGGTTCTGAAGTGTCAGCATTATTAGGAAGAATGCCTTCGGCGGTAGGATATCAACCAACTTTAGGAACTGATGTAGGTGAATTACAAGAGAGGATCACTTCCACTTTAGAGGGTTCTATTACGTCAATTCAAGCTGTTTATGTTCCAGCTGATGATCTAACTGACCCTGCACCTGCTACAACTTTCGCACACTTAGATGCTACTACTGTTCTTGCAAGAAGCCTAGCTGCAAAAGGCATTTATCCAGCAGTTGATCCTCTAGATTCAACTAGCACAATGCTGCAACCATCAGTTGTTGGAGATGAACATTACAAAACAGCTCGTGCAGTACAATCAACCTTGCAAAGATACAAGGAGCTTCAAGACATCATTGCAATTCTTGGTTTAGATGAGTTATCTGAAGAAGATAGATTAACTGTTGATAGAGCGAGAAAAATTGAAAAATTCTTATCTCAACCTTTCTTCGTAGCGGAAATCTTCACAGGAATGTCAGGAAAATACGTAAAATTAGAGGATACAATTGCTGGTTTTAATATGATATTATCTGGTGAATTAGATGATTTACCCGAACAAGCATTTTACTTGGTGGGTAATATTGATGAAGTAAAAGCTAAAGCAGAAAAAATAAAATCAGAAAAATAAACTATTAACTTTTATAGATAATTTTACGCTCTCTAAAAATCTAAATCAATGGCAATTTCACTAAAGGTTTTAGCCCCAAACCAAAATGTTTATGAAGGGGAAGCTGAAGAGGTAATTCTCCCAAGTACAACAGGTCAAATTGGGGTACTTCCTGGACATATATCTTTAGTAACGGCTATTGATATTGGTGTCTTAAGACTAAGAATGAATTCCAAATGGAAATCCATAGCCTTAATGGGTGGTTTTGCTGAAATCGAATCAGATGAAGTGATCGTTTTAGTTAACAGCGCCGAAATTGGTTCAGACATTAATACCCAAAAGGCTGAGGATGCTCTTAAAGAAGCAAAGTTAGCAATTAGCAAATTCTCCGAAAGTGAGAAAAGTCCAGAAAAAATTAAAGCTCTTGATGAAATCTCAAAAGCTGAGGCAAGAATTCAAGCATCAAAAAACTAAATTTTATGCAGTCCCACAAAAAGCAACCTCAGGAAACTTGAGCTTTGCCTCTTCCAATCTTTTAGTTTTACCCTCCTCTTGCCAATAATTTATTACTTCAGTAGCCTTGTTTAGTATTTCAACTCTTTCATTATCTGTTATCCAACTTTTACTCTCTAGTTCGCTTTTTAATTTTTCCCAAGCATCATCTCTTGGCCAAAAATAATAAGCGGTAAGTGGACTTGGACCTCCTCCTACAATTTGATCTACTGCTAAGGCAACATTATCAGGTAACCACAAAATTTTAATAATAAATCTACCCTCATCAGGTTTAGGTGTATAGCCTGTAGGAACTCCATCTTCATCAATTTTGGCAGCAGCCAAAACGGCGTTTGCTCCCATCATCCCAGCATTTGGCGAAGTCTTCTTTGATTTTTGAGAATCACTTTTTTGTCCTTGTTGCTCCGGTGCATTTTCGTTGATCTTATCTGGTGGTGTCATGCAATATAATTTTGATTTAGTTAATAATTTATCAGCTTATGGTCACTTATTGATCATTTTGATCAAAATTCTTGCTTTTATTTATTCAGAACAACTAAGAACTTTATCTCATCTATCACTAGATACCTCATAAAATTCATAAATAGTTGTCTCTAGAGAATCCCAAAGATCTTTAGGAATATCATTTTCTTCTGCAAACATCCCCAGTTGACTAGCTAATCCTCTTGCTTGAGATAATTTGGAATCATAAGAATTAGTTTTATCCATGTTGAAATTTTTTATCCTTATAAAAAAATAAATCTATTGTCTTGATTAGTCAAATATTTAAGATTCTAAATCAGAAATTTCTTTCAGAGCAGCGATGCTAAGAATTTCTGGGTCTTTTTCATTTACGAGGACATCGTCTTCAATTCTTATTCCAATACCTTTCCATTTTTCATCAATACAAGGTTGTCCTTCCGGGACTGGAATCCTATCACTTATATAGATGCCTGGTTCGACTGTAAGAATCATTCCATTCTGCAATGGAACATCATAGTCTCCCATCCTATAAGCTCCAACATCATGGACATCTAAACCAAGCCAATGTCCAGTTCTATGCATATAGAGATGTTTATAAGATCCATTTTCAATTATTCCATCAGTATCTCCTTTTAAGAGTCCAAGTTCCTTTAAACCCTCTACCAAAATCCTTAAAGCAATATTATGCACATTTGTAGAATTAGATCCTATTACAGAATTCTTAATTGCATTTTTCTGTGCCTCTAAAACAATTTCATATATAAGTTTCTGTTCTTTAGAAAACTTTCCCCCGATAGGAATAGTTCTTGTTATGTCTCCATTGTAATAATCAATTAATGAACAACCTGCATCTACTAATAATAAATCACCTTTATTTAAGTCAGAATTATTTGATGTGTAATGCAAAATGCAGGCATTATCTCCTGATGCGACGATAGAATTATAAGCAGGCCCTCTTGCTCCTTTTTCTAAAAAGAATCCTTCTATTAATCCTTGAATTTGTCTTTCATTTTTCTTTAATGAAATGGACTCTCTTACTAATTCATGAGCTTCAGCTGAAATTTGAGTAGCTTCTCTCATCCTATTAATCTCAAAATCACTTTTAATTAAGCGCATTTCATTGAGATACAATTCAGGAGATTTTATAGAATTTGCTCCTATTCCTACTCTTGAACGAGCCTCAAGTTGTTGAGAGAATATTTCCAAAACAATTTTTTCAATTTTGGAATGTTTACCTATTGAATAAACAATCTCTTCCGAATTACTAATGTAATGAGGCAGTAAATTTTTAAAATCATTAATTGAGTGAGCTTTATCAGCCTTAAATTCTTTTTCGGCGCCCTCAATACCCCATCGAAAGCCATGCCATACCTCACTAATAATGTCTTTAGGATTAACAAACAAAATAAACCTTTCCCCTTTTGGCTTGTGAGATAAGAAAAGAGCAATAGAATCAGGCTCATCAAAACCAGTCAGATACCAGAAATTACTATCTTGTCTAAAGGGATATTCACAATCAGCATGATGCTTAACTAAGTTAGAGCTTGGAATAATAGCAGCTCTACCGTTCAATTTATTTAAGAAAATTTCTCTTCTTTCTTCAAAAACTTTATGATTAGGTATAAACATAAATCTTCAGTTGGCGTGTTTTATAAAAAAGTGGAAGAATGAATTACAAGATATTTAAAACTAATCAATTTTAATGGAACCAAGTGTTTACATTCTAATTTTACTGATAATAATCATTTTAGTAGGTTCAGCATGTTGTTCAGGAGCAGAAGCAGCTTTTTTGGCAGTCAATTCTATAAGAATTCTAGAATTAGCATCAAAACAAAAACCTAAAAGTTCCGCTAATCAACTACTCAAACTTAGAAAACATCTTGGGAGAACTTTAACTGTAATTACGATAACTAATAATGGATTTAACATAATTGGGAGTCTCCTTTTAGGGGTCTATGGGGCCTTAATAATAAAAAGTAGTTTTGGTTTAACAATATTTTCGATTATTTTTTATGTATTAGTTGTACTAATTGGCGAAGTACTTCCTAAAGCACTAGGTACAAAATTTTCATTACAAATAGCAATATTATCTGTTCCTATTTTAAGGATGTTAAATAGTTTAATGAGGCCATTTCTAGTTTTAATAGAGCAACTATTTCCTGTTATCACTGCAGAGAACGAAATATCAACTGATGAAGAAGAGATTAGACAAATGGCGAAAATTGGCTCCCAGAAAGGATTCATAGAGGCTGATGAAGCAGCAATGATACTTAAGGTTTTCCAATTAAATGATTTAAAAGCTAAAGATTTAATGATCCCAAGAGTATCAGCGCCTAGTCTTGATGGGTCGTCAAATCTTGATGAAATATCAAAACTTATAATTTCAAATAATTCTCCATGGTGGGTTGTTTTGGGCGATAAAGTTGACAAAATACAAGGTATCGCTAAACGCGAAAATTTATTAACAAGTCTTATCAAAGGAGAAAATAAAAGATTACTTTCTGAATTATGTGATCCTGTTGACTATATCCCAGAAATGATAAAAGTAGACAAGTTGTTAACTAGATTTGACAAGGATAATAAAGGAGTGAAAGTAGTAGTAGATGAATTCGGAGGATTTGTGGGAATAATCGGATCAGAAGCAGTACTTTCTGTATTGGCCGGATGGTGGCAAGAAGAAATATGAAGCGAATTAATATTGATAAAAGTTATTTACTTTTGAAAAAGTGGTGGGAAAGTATAGATCTTACAAACTATGAAAAAAGTAATTTAAATAAGGAAATCATTTCTTTTAATCAACAACTTTTCAGACTAAAAGAAAAACAAATAAGAATTGGAATTTATGGGAAAGCAGGAGTTGGAAAATCTTCTATATTGAACTTATTGTTAGGCACAAAAGAATTTAAAACTGATATTGTTAACGGAACTACCAAAAATATTGAAAAAAAAGAGTGGTTTTTAAAACATCAAAGCCTAAAAACTATTGAATTAATTGATTCACCAGGATTTGATTTTTACGATATTAAAGATCCCGAAAATATATTCTCGCAAATTAATTGTTCAGATCTAATTTTATTTACCATTGCTGGAGATATAAATAGAACTGAGGTAGCTGAAATTAATTCATTTATAAAAAATGGGAAAAAGATTATTCTTATTTTAAATAAAATAGATATTTGGAATAAGCAGGATTTAAAAAAAATTATGCAAAATATAAGATTGAAACTTCCTCAACATATAGATATTCCCATAATAATTAATTTAGAAAAAAATATTAAGATTCAGATAAGTGATCTCATAAATAGAGATGGTGTAAATTTATTAACTTTAAACTCTTTCCAATTAGCTGATAAATTATTCTTGAAAATAAAAGAACAAAGATTAAAAAGAAGGCAAAGGGAGGCTCAATCAATCATTGGTAAATTTGCGACAATCAAAGCATCAGGAATTGCATTAAATCCATTAATTCTAATTGATATTGCAGGAGGTTTTGCATTAGATACTGCATTAGTTTGTGAATTAAGTAAAGTTTATGGATTAGATCTTAAAGGTGAATCAGCACGAAAAATCATCAAAAAGATTTCTTTAAATAATGTCTTCCTTGGGGCAACTCAAATTGGTATCAATTCATCTTTTAATTTATTACGTAAAGTTTTCTTAACTACTGCTCCTTTTACTCATGGTTTATCATTACTACCCTACGGACCAATTGCTATAGTTCAAGCAGCAATAGCAATAAGATCCACGAGGATTGTTGGGAAATTAGCAGCTAAAGAAATATTTAGAAAAAGCAAAGGCTGTCTTTTAGAACCTTCTCAAATAATCAAAAAAATCATTATGAAAGAGCCTGAGATATTTAACCATACGAAACTTTATTTATCTAGTAATAATTTAGATAATAATTTAGCAATCTTTCTACCTTGAAATTTGATACTAAAAATCGAATTGCCTTGTTTGGAACTAGTGCGGATCCTCCAACAATTGGTCACAAGAAGATACTTGAAGAATTATCAGACATTTATTCTATTATTATTACTTATGCAAGTGATAACCCAAAAAAAAAGCATAAAGAAAATATTTTCTACCGAAAACTTCTTTTAGAGGCACTAATAAGAGATATAAATAATCCAAAAATCATTTTTAATCAAGCAATAAGTAGCCCATGGGCAATAGAATCCATCGAAGAATGTAAGAAAATTTATGGTTTTAATAAACTTGATTTTGTAATAGGAAGTGATTTAATAACAGAAATTTTCTCATGGAAAAATTTTGAGAAAATAGTTCAAGAAGTTAAATTGCTTATAATCAAAAGGGAAGGATATCCAATTGATTTTAATACTCTTAAGATGTTAAAAACTAATGAAGTTATATTTGAAATTTCTTTATTAAATATTCCAAATATTTCTAGCTCAATGGTTAGATTAAATAATGATTATTCTAATTTACCTAAATCTTTAATCGATATAGTAAAGAAGAATAATTTATATAAATCTTTCAGGTAATTGAATGAAGTTTTTCCTTGCTCAATTGAATCCAATTGTGGGAGATTTAGATGGGAATGCTGAAAAAATACTTCATGTAGCTGGTACAGCATATTTAAATTCTGCTGATATTGTTCTCACACCAGAATTATCATTATGGGGTTATCCTGCTAAAGATTTACTTCTTAAAAAAAATCTAGTTGAGAAACAATATACCATTTTAGATAAATTATCTACATCCATTAACAAAAAATATGGAGATTTAAGTCTTACGGTAGGAATTGCTGAAAAGATTGATGACTCATTTTTTCCAAATCTTTATAATTCTGTTGTTCTTATTGAGAGTGGGGAATGGAAAACAGTTGCACGTAAAATTATTCTTCCAACTTATGAAGTGTTTGATGAAAAAAGATACTTTCGCTCTCAGGAAAAAGTATCTGTAATTTCCAAAAAAATTAGAGACAAAACTTATAAACTTGGAATAACCATATGCGAAGATTTATGGGTTAATGAAAATATAGAAGGCAGGGGTGTTCATAAAAAGAATCCAATTGCAGATATAAAGAGTAAAAATATTGATATTTTGTTAAATTTATCTGCCTCTCCATATACGTTCAAAAAATTAAAGTTAAGAAATAAAATCTCAAGTTTTGCTGCTCAATATCTGAAAGTACCTGTAATATATATCAATCAAGTAGGAGCAAATGATGATTTAATTTTTGATGGTAATAGTTTTATTATCAATAAAAATGGATCAAAAATTAAGCAATTAAAATCTTTTTCAGAAGATACCTCTAGTTGGGATATTAATGAAAATTTAAATTTAGTACATGAAAAGAAATCTTCTGAAATTTCTTCAGTTTTTGATGCTTTAGTTTTGGGAGTAAAAGACTATGCAAAAAAATGTGGATTTAAATCTGCTTTGATTGGCTTAAGTGGAGGAATTGATTCGGCACTAGTTTCAGTAATTGCAACAGCTGCATTAGGAAGCAAAAATATATTATGCGTCTCAATGCCCTCTAAGTGGAGCTCGGAACATTCTAAAATTGATGCAAAAGATTTAGTTGAAAGATTAAACATTCGTTTAAATACAATCTCAATTGAGAAAATTATGACCTCTTTTGAAGACTCTTTTTTAAAGAGCTTAAACTTCAACGCAGAAGGAATAACAAATCAAAACATTCAATCAAGGATAAGAGGTACCCTTTTAATGGCTTTAGCTAATCAAGAAAAGCATTTATTACTTTCAACAGGTAATAAATCTGAACTGGCCGTTGGGTACTGCACACTTTATGGAGATATGAACGGAGGGTTATCTGTAATAGGTGATTTATATAAAACTAATGTTTTTAAATTGTGTAATTGGCTTGATAGTGAAGACTCAACAGAACGTAGAAAAGCATACAAATTAGATACCAGAATTAAAATTATTGGAGATCCAATTCGCCAGAAGGCTCCCAGTGCTGAACTAGGTCCTAATCAACTTGATACTGATTCACTTCCTCCATATTCTTTATTGGATAAAATACTAAAGGGAATTATTGAAGAAAAAAAAGATTTACAACTTCTTGAACAAGATGGTCATACAAAAGAACAAATTTCACAAGTTATCGCACTAATTAAAAAAGCAGAATTCAAACGAAAGCAAGCTCCTCCAATACTAAAGTTAAGTAGTCAGTCATTGGGTAATGACTGGAGAGTTCCAATAGCAATCTTTAATTAAGTTTGGTTGTTCTTAAAAGTCAATTCTTGGATATTTTGCAAAGGTCTTCGAATTGATTTAGGGTTAATTCCCATTCTTATAGCAAGTATTAAACCTGCAGCCTCAAAGTAATTATCCACTTCAATGAGTTTGGGATAATTAAAATTATGGTTATCAAGATTAAGTATATTTTCATTTTTTACAGAGATTATATTTAACTTTTTTTCAATACCAGCTAGTACTCCCTCTCCGCCTAATGCACCACTTGGAACAACAATAGATTCGATTTGACTTGGGTGTAAGGTTATATTTGCATTTGTATCATTCAACTCTACAAGATTTGGAGCTTTGCTTAAGCCAATCAATACTGATGGCAAAAATGTATATCCTATTTCTTCGGAAGCAGCACGAGGATCCAAATTTTCATTCAATTCAATTGGACTTAATGCGGGGGAATGTGCACAGGGAACTTTAAGAAACTTACTTATCAAATGACTTATAACAGCCTCAACTCCAGCTATAGGATCCACTCCTCTCCCTTCCCTATATGAATTTGTATCATACAAATCCAAACTATCAGGGAATTTAGATACTATTGCGATTGCAGTTATACCTTTTTCTATTAAGCGTTCTCCTGCTTCAATTAAAGTATCGGGATTTTCAATTATACCTCCACTAATGCTTTGTGATTCAGAATCAATAACTATTCCTAAAGGTTTTTTTGTTAAAACATAAGAATCAACATCTATTCCTAATGTTGCGACACAAGCATCTGCAACTTGTAAATGCCTCATTAATATTTCATGTTCGATACTAGAATCAAAAATTATTCCAATTTTCTGCTGTTTTACACTTTGAAGACCAATTTCTCCTTTGACAAATCTATCTAAGCTATAACCTTCGACATAAAAAATATCTTTGTTTTTCTCAGAGAGAGACCCCCCATTCATTACATTTGGATGAGTAATTAAGCAACCACTTGCAGAAGCCAACAATTTTGCAGTAGGAAGAGCATCACCAGCGAATCCACCGATTTCACATCCAATCCCCGTTGGAATAATAAATATTGTTGGTGATAGTGCCATTGACTACATTAATTTATTTTATGAATTAGTTGCATTTGCTAAAACAGCACTAATTCTTATTTTTTTTTTATTAGGAGAATCTACTGAAGATTTAATATCTACAATAGCCCATCTTATAACTCGCCCTTCTTTCGTTAGATTGCTAATAATGAATCTCCTTAAATTAAAAATTGTTATTGATACTGGCCAATCCAAATAAAAATCAACCTTTCTTAATTTCATTTTTGATATTGACCAAATTGATTGTTATATAGATTATCTTCAACTTCATCCCCAATTAAAATGTGTAGATCAGACTTTGGATAAGCAACACATAAAAGAGCATAACCCTTTTCCTTCAAATCATCATTTAAACCCATTGCATTTTCTTGCTCTAGTGATCCCGAAATGACCATTGAGGCACAGCTAGTACATACTCCAGAACAACAACTACTGGGTAATTCAATTCCATTAGTTTTAGCTGCTGATATTATATCCTGATCTTCAGGGCATAAAAAAACATATGTCTTGTTTTCTAATTCAACTTTTATATTATGTTCCGACATTTCAAGGATTCAGCTAGACAGCTGAACCTCCTACGACTTCTAGTATTTCCTGAGTTATAGCAGCTTGTCTTGCTTTGTTGTAGGTAAGATTTAAAGAACTTGCTAATTCTTTTGCATTATCACTGGCATTATTCATGGCAGTCATTCGGCATGCAAGTTCGGAGGCTGCAGACTCTTGTAGTGCCCTAAGAATCTGATTCTGCAAGTACAAAGGTAGCAAGGAATCTAATAACTGATCTGGACTTTGTTCAAAAACGATATCAGAGGGTAGTTTCTCTGAATCATTCTTTTCAATATTTGATTTTTCGACTAGTAATTTACTATTTTTTGTGGTTAATCTAAAAATCTCATCATTTTCCTCAGCAATACCTTGAGGGTCTAATGGTAACAACGTTTGTACAACAGGTGCGCAACTCACAAGAGTTATAAATTTAGTATAAATAATCTCTACCCTATCAGAATTCTCTGATAAAAATTCAGCTAAGACTTCAGTAGTTATTCCTTCGGAATCTATGGCTGTTGGTACTTGTTCTAGCTCTTTAAAAGTACTTTTTATTACATATTTATCCTTTCTATTTTGGAAGTAACCTATTGCCTTTTTGCCAACTAAAATCAAATTAGGTTGAAAACCTTGCGTGATCAACTCTGCGTACCTAATCTCTACCTTCTTAATTATATTGGTATTATATCCACCACATAACCCTCGATCAGCAGTTATGCAGACCAAAGAAATTGTTTTGACGTCTCTTTTGGATAAAAGAGGAGAGTCTACAGTTTCAAACTGCACCCTAGATTGAATATTCTCTAAAACACGAGCTAGTTTATCAGCGAAAGGTCTACTTTTCAGAACTTGATCTTGTGCCCTCCTTACTTTGGCAGCAGCAACTAATCTCATAGCTTCTGTTATTTTTCTAGTATTTTTAACAGAAACAATTCGATCTCTAATTTCTTTAAGATTTGCCATGATAACTCCTTAATATAAATCTATACTGTTGCGAGCATTGAGGATTTAACTTCTTTTATTACCTCTTTTAATGTTGTTTCTAAGCCTTCATTCAGTTTCTTTTCTTTGAGAATCTCTTCAATAAATTCGGCTTTATTTAACTTAAGGTATTCTCTAAGTTCAGCAGCAAATTTAGTTACATCTTCAACAGGAACTTCATCAATAAGGCCTTTAACACCTGCATATACAACCGCCACTTGTTCAGCAAGATTTAAAGGTGAAAATTGTGCTTGTTTCAGCAATTCTCTAAGTCTCTTACCTCTTTCAAGTTGTTGTTGGGTAGCCTCGTCAAGATCAGAAGCGAATTGAGAAAATGCTGCTAATTCATCAAATTGAGCTAATTCTAATTTTAGTGTTCCAGCAATCTTCTTAATTGCTTTTGTTTGTGCAGCTCCCCCAACTCTACTAACTGAAATACCTACATTAATCGCAGGACGCAAACCTGAATTAAATAAATCTGCGCTTAAGAAAATTTGTCCATCAGTAATTGAAATAACATTTGTTGGAATATATGCAGAGACATCTCCGGCTTGAGTTTCAATGATAGGCAAAGCAGTCATTGATCCTCCACCCATATCATCTGACAATTTTGCTGCCCTTTCTAGAAGTCTGCTATGGCAATAAAAAACATCTCCAGGATATGCTTCTCTTCCTGGCGGCCTTCTCAAAAGAAGAGACATTTGTCTGTATGCTTGAGCTTGCTTTGTTAAATCATCATAAATAACTAGAGTAGCTTTGCCTTGGTACATAAAATGCTCAGCAATTGCTGCACCAGTATAAGGAGCTAGATACTGTAAGGCCGCTGGTTCAGAGGCTCCTGCACTAACTACCACAGTATAATCAAGTGCACCTTTTTCTCTTAAAACTTCAACAACGTTTGCTACTGAAGCAGACTTTTGACCAATTGCAACATATACACAAACAACATCTTGACCTTGTTGGTTAATTATAGTATCTATCGCTATTGCAGTTTTTCCAGTTTGTCTATCCCCAATAATCAATTCTCTCTGACCTCTTCCTACAGGGATCATCGCATCAATAGAAGTGATACCCGTTTGCATAGGCTCAAAAACTGATTTCCTTTTAATTATTCCAGGAGCCATCTCTTCAATCAGTCTATTATCACTTGTCGGAATCTCGCCTTTGCCATCTATTGGTTGTCCTAGAGGATTAACAACCCTTCCTTTCATCGCTTCTCCAACAGGCACAGATGCAATTTTTCCAGTAGATTTTACATTACTTCCTTCTTGAACACCTAAAGCCTCACCCATCAAAACCGCGCCTACATTATCATCTTCAAGATTAAGAGCTATACCTTCTGTTCCATCCTCAAATTCCAATAACTCACCTGCCATGACCTGATCTAAGCCATATATTCTTGCAATGCCATCACCGATTTGCAGAACAGTTCCTACATTGCTAACACTTACAGATTGGTCATAATCAGTTATTTGTTGTTTTAAGATTGAACTGATTTCATCAGGGCGTATAGATACCATGGATTTAAAAATTTAAGGTTGATTTAAAAGTTACTTGGAAAGGGATAGGCCAAGTTTTCTAATTTGTGAAGCAAGGGAAGCATCAATTACTTTTGATCCTACACTGGCGACGAAGCCACCAATAAGAGATGGGTCAATTTTAGTTACAAGTTCTAATTTTTCTGTTCCAGCAATATTGATGATTTTTTTGGTAATTAAACCTTTCTGTTCATCAGTAAGCTCGACTGCAGAAGTAACAGTTGCCAAAGCAATATTACTATTTTCTCGGTAAATCTCTAAAAACCTATCAAGAATTGAAGTGAGGATTCCAATTCTTTGCCTATCTGCCAATAATTTTAAGAAATTCAGTAAAGAAGAATTAACCTTATTTGAAAAAATTTCAATAATAATTTTCTTCTTAGCATCTGTCTCTAAAATGGGCGAGGATAGTGCCTTCTCCAATGCAGGGGAATCATTTATTAATTCCAAGAGTTGTTTAACTTCAGAAACTATCTCTTCAGTTTGAGAATTTTCATTCACAACTTGAAGCAATGCCTCTGCGTATGGTGTGGTAACTGAATTTAAAAGTGGCATTAGTTCATCTCAATATTGTTAATTGATTGAGTTACCAAATTTTCTTGTGCTATTTTATCAAGTCGATTTGGAAGAGAATCTAAAGCTTTCTTAATTGCCAATTCAACAGCTTCTTTTCGAAGTTGAGAAATTGCTCTAGATGCTTCAGAGCTCTCATCAGAGATTGCACTTTGTTTAATTCGTGCCATCTCCTCTATCGCTTTTTTCTCACTTTCCATTCTGATTGATTCAGATCTTTTAAGAGAATCTGCTTTTATTTGAGAAGCTTTTTCTTCTGCTGAAGATAAATCTTTCTTTGCCTTTTCTAAAGCTTGAGTTGCATTTAGGAGTCGATCTTCAGCATCTTTTAATTCAAGAAGGATTCCTTCTCTCCTTTTTTGAAGCATTTTACCTAAGAAACCAGGCAAAAATTTATAAAGACCGAAAACAACTACAGCCCAATTTAGGATATTAGTTTCGAATAAATTGAAGTTCAATCCAAAACCTTCTGTAGCTAAAAGAGTTAAATTCATTTTTCTAGAATCAATCTATTAACAATAAGTTCGCTTAGATCATCAGCCTGTTTAGAAAGTTGATCACGAGCAGCAGACGTCTGACTTTCAATTTCTAGTCTTGCTTTTTCTTTTGAAGCATTTGCTTCATTGTTAGCAAGTTCTAGTGCTTCTTTATAAAGCTTGTCAGACTCATTCTCAGCTTCGCTTACAATTGTTTGGGCTTCTGTACGAGCAGTTTGAAGCTGAGTTAATAAATCAGCTTCTAATTTTTTAACTTCAGAAAGTTTATTTTTGGCCTCAATAATATTACTACTTACAAACTTTTCTCTTTTTTCTACAACATTGCCAACAGGCTTAAAAAAGAGAGAATTTAATATGTAAGTAAGTGCAACTACTTGTATCGCCATAAGTGGCAAAGTGGCATTTATATCAAATAATCCACCCTCTGTAGCACCAAAAAAATTAAAGGCCAACATATGATTTAGTTGAAGTTAAAAAAATTAAATTTAAATATTGCTAATAAGGATTAGAAGCAATATTGACTTTTAGGAAAAAGGATTCGCAAAAAGTAGTACCAAAGCCACAACTAATCCGTAAATTGTTAATGACTCCATGAAAGCGAAAGATAAAAGAAGAGTTCCTCTGATTTTACCTTCAGCTTCTGGTTGACGGGCAATACCCTCAACAGCACCTTGAGCTGCGTTACCTTGTCCAAGACCTGGGCCAATAGCACCTAGACCAACTGCTAAACCAGCAGCTACAACTGATGCAGCGGAAGTAATCGAATCCATAATTTTGAAATAAAGAGCTTAATACTTGTGATAATCTTTGTTGTCATACACGCTTGGACATCCTTTCTTTTAAGAATGGGTCTGATATTTTCAGACCTACGCAATTAGATATTTTGCCAGATTACAGACGCTTTGTAAAAGCGTCTGAATGTATTGGAAGAGAGCTAATGATGTTCTTCAACAGCTTCTCCAATGTAGTAGGCCGCCAAAGTTGCGAAAATTAATGCCTGAATTGCACTTGTGAATAACCCTAGAAACATTACAGGAATTGGTAACACCAACGGGACTAGAAAAACCAAAACACCAACGACAAGTTCATCAGCAAGGATATTTCCAAAAAGCCTAAAAGATAAAGATAAAGGTTTAGTAAAATCTTCTAGAATTTTAAAAGGAAGCATTATAGGTGTTGGGTGAACATAGTATTCAAAGTATCTCCAACCCTTATTGCTTAAACCTGCATAGAAATAAGAAAGTGAAACTAATAAAGCCAAGGCTATAGTTGTATTGATATCTGCAGTAGGCGCTCCTAATTCTCCACTTGGTAGCTTAATCAATCTCCAAGGAATTAAAGCTCCTCCCCAATTACTAACAAAGACGAATAAAAATAAAGTGCCTATAAATGGCATCCAATCTCTATAAACTTTTTCACCTATTTGCGTCCTAGCAAGATCTCTTATGTAATCCCAGAGGAACTCAAGCAAGTTTTGAAGGCCTTTAGGATCATTTTCCATTTTTTTAGTTCCTAAAGAAATAAAAATTAATAACGCTCCTAATAAAATCCAAGATGTTAAAAATACCTGCCCATGAAGTCTTATATTTCCAATTTGCCAATAAAGATGTTGACCAACTTCTAATGCTGCAAAATTTGTTGAAAAGGAGTTAAAAAACATTTTGATTTAAAAAAAAATAATAAATTTTGATAAGCAAAATTTATTTAAGAACGTGAAAAATAATATATAAGTGAAGGCTTATAGATAAAAAAGCCTATCATTGCTGGAAAAATATCTAAGGATCCTAGCTTGCTCGCAAAAATAAAGAGACAAACTGGAACTAATAGTTGTAATTGAGAAACACGAGTGGATTCTTTACCTATCTTTCCAATGCTTTTAGCAAGTAAACGTAAGTAAAAAATTCCAGCAATGGCGCCTATAAAAACACTAAAACCAAAAGTATTACCAATTATAATTCCTGTTATAAATGCCAGTAAAATGGCAAAGATAAAAGTAATACAAAAAATTTTTATTTGCAATTTAGAATATTCATCATTTTTTGAAAAAAATTTTTGAAATTGAATTGCAATAACAGATTTAAGTCTATTAATGAAAGAATTATCCTTGGCAGGGGAATTAAGAACATTCTTACCAGGAAGATGTTCAATAGTTTTTCTATTTGAGTCCACTGATGTGAACATAATTTAGAAAGCCCCCTTTATACGGATTTAATTAAGTACATAAACCCAGGGAATCTATCATGGGGAGGTGTCTTTTAGCTAGGTATTTTTTGTCAAAAGCCCCAATTCTTAAGATTTGTGATATTTGATATTTGTTTTTCTAATAAAAAAAATGAATTTAGTTTTATTAATTTAAATCAAATTAATTTAAATTCACTTAAAAACTCAGCCTAAAGACTTGGCAAATTAGTTTTTTAACGTCTCAATAGTATATCTATAAACCTGACATTGGAGATAAGTAAAACAACTTCAAAATATAACCATGCTTTTAAAAGAAATAGAAGTTTTGATTCCAAAATTAACTGCAATAATTTTAGGGATACGTTCTTACCTTTGCCCTGGAAAATATGGCCTTATGAAGGGAAATTACTGATTATATTGATTGGTATTTGGTCTATTTTAGGATTATTTGTGCTTGGATCTGCAAGTTGGTGGGTAGCCAGCAAGGAAATGGGAGATTGGGCTTACTATCTCAAAAGACAAGTTATTTGGTTTATTCCAGGATTATCTGTATTTTATTTTGTTTTAAATACAAATATTAGAGATCTTTTAAAAATTTCAAAAATTATTTTTTACTTCTTAATTTTCCTGATAATGTTAACTATTATTTTTGGCAGTACAGTTAACGGTTCTTCGAGATGGTTAATTCTGGGTCCTCTTCAACTTCAACCCTCTGAACTAATTAAACCATTTTCAATTTTAGAAGCAGCAAACTTATTTGCACATTGGAATTTAGTAAAAAATAATAAAAAAATTGTTTCATTAAGTACTTTTGGATTATTAATTTTATTAATAATGAAACAGCCTAATTTAAGTACTGCAGGATTAACAGGTATTCTTTTTTGGATAATTGCTTTATGTGGGGGCGTTAAATTTAGTTCACTCTTATCAGTAGCTTCATTAGGATTTGTAAGTGGTTGTATTAGTATTTTGAGTAATGAATATCAAAAGCTAAGAGTCATATCATTTGTGAATCCTTGGAAATATGAACAAGGTAATGGGTATCAATTAATTCAAAGTTTATTAGCAATAGGTTCAGGGGGATTATTTGGACAAGGTTTTGGTCTCTCTACACAAAAATTACAATATTTACCGATTCAAAGTACAGATTTTATTTTTGCTATTTTCGCAGAAGAATTTGGTTTTTTAGGTTCAACATTATTATTGGGTTTCTTAGTTCTTTTTTCTCATATAGGATTACGAATTGCAATGAAATGCAGGAATAACTATACAAAGTTAGTCGCTTTTGGATGTCTTACCATACTTATAGGTCAATCAATAATGCATATAGCTGTGGCAACAGGAACCATGCCTACAACAGGTTTACCGTTACCTTTTGTAAGTTACGGAGGGAATTCCTTATTATCCTCATTTTTTGTGATTGGTATGTTGTTGAGATGTTCATTAGAATCGACTGGATTTATAGGCATTTTTAGTGCACGAAAGTCTCTTAATTAGTTAGAATTTAGGAGATTTGGTTACTTGTTATCACATCTATTAATTTAGTTATTTCAGAATTAGCTCAAAAGGGTAATTTACTTATGGAGCAAGGACTTTACAATCCAGGTCCATTTACTATATTTTTAGTTTTCACCGCAGGGCTTTTAACAAGTCTCGGGCCATGTTCTTTATCTTTACTACCAATCACAATTGCATATGTTGGGGGAACTAAGAATAATAAATTTAAACTTATAAGTTTTTCTTTTGGGGTTATTTTTTCGCTAATTATATTAGGAGCATTAAGTGGATTTTTAGGGAAAATATATGGTCAATTACCCTCTTACTACACTTCTTTAGTAGCTTTCATAGCAATAATCATGGGCCTAAATTTATTAGGAATTTTAAAATTCCAATTGCCAAATGGGCCAGATTTGAAATTTATGGAAAAAAAGGTGCCTTCTTTACTAACGCCTTTCGTAATAGGTGGAACTTTTGGCCTTGCCTCCTCTCCTTGTATCACCCCAGTACTAGCTACACTCCTGGCATGGGTATCACAAGCAAAAAACCCTACAATTTCAATAATCTTCATGTTTTTCTTTGGACTTGGCCAAGTAACTCCATTGATCCTTGCAGGGGCAACAACTGAAAATTTGAAACAATTTCTAGAATTTAGAAAATATAGTCAAATCATTCCTACTTTAAGTGGAATATTTTTAGTTTCTATAGGAATTCTAAATTTAGTTTCAAATTGGATTTAAATGCTTATTATCAAGAATTTTATTTTAAAAATATCAAGTTTAAGATTTTCAATTTTATTAATAATTTTCATTGCTATTTCAAGTGGAATTGGAACATTCATACCTCAGGGAAATGATCCGCAAGAATATATTGACTTCTACAATAATGCTCCAATTTTCGGATTTATTAATGGATATCAAGTTCTGAGACTCCAATTAAATCATATTTATACAAGTTATTGGTTTTTATTTTCATTAATACTTCTATGTATTTCTCTTGCAACTTGCAGCTTTCGGAGACAAATTCCATCTTTGAAGGCTGCAATAAAATGGACTGAATTTAAAGATGAAAAAAGATTTTACAAACTTCAACTAATAACAAATTACATCATAAGCAAGGATGTAGATCACATTTTAAAAGCTGATTCTTTACTTAGAAAAAAAGGTTGGAGCATTTTGAAATTTGAAAATCGCCTATCGGCAAGAAAAGGTTTAGTAGGCAAACTTGGCCCTATAATTGTGCATATTGGTCTCATAATATTACTTATTGGCTCTGCATATGGGAATTTTAGTAGTCAATCTAAAGAACAATATTTAAGATTAGGAGAAAGTTTAGATTTAATAAATGAGAGTAAAAATTCTAAAGTAACAATAAAATTAAACAAATTTCAAATCGAACGAGAAAGTGATGGCAAACCAAAGCAATTCATTTCAGATTTAAACTTTCTTTCAGAAGAGCAAAAATTGAATGAAATAAAAAAAACCCAAGTAAATCATCCGATCAGATTCAAAGGTTTAACTATTTATCAAGCAGATTGGTCAGTTTCAAATATAGTAATGGAAATAGATAGTGTTCTTTACCAACTCCAACTAAAACCTATTCCTGAGATAGGAGATCAAATATGGGGGCTTTTAATTGAATTGGGTAGAGAAAATAAAAAAAATTATCTTTTAACCATTGACAATGAAAATGGCCCTCTCAAAGTCTCAAATGTTAAAGATTTTTCTGAAAGTTTAATTTATTTAAATAATGATGCGGTAGAGATAAATTCTTCAACACTATCTTTAAAAAAAATAATTCCAAGCAGTGGTTTAATAATTAAAAATGATCCTTCAATTCCATTTATATATTTTTCTTTTACTTTAATAATTTTTGGAACAATTTTCAGCCTTATTCCCACAAATCAAATATGGATTTTATTTAATAAAAATTCAAATAAATTATTTATTGGTGGTTTAAGTAATAGAAATCTCCTAGGTTTTAAAAAGGAATTTCTCAAATTATCAGAAGAGATAAAGAATTTTTAATTTTTTTTCTTCCCACTATAAATATCTAATTTCATAGAAACATTTCCTCTGGGATTAAAATCTGCATTTAAATGAATCCAGTGAGGCGTTGCAGCATTCAAGAGATCATCCATAATTCTATTTACAACTTCTTCATGTGATATTTTGAGATCTCTAAAGTTATTAATGTAAAGTTTCAAGGATTTTAACTCAAATACTTTCATATGCGGCTGGTAAAAGATATTTAATTTTGCAAAATCTGGATAACCAGAAAAGGGACATTTACATGTAAATTCTGGAAGTTGAATTGAAATTTCATAAATTCTTTTTTTATTTGGATTTTCAAAGCAAATTATTTTTGATTCTTCTATTATTCTTTCTCCATATAAAGGCGTTTTAGTCGAATCATTTAAGTTAGATGTACTCATTTTTTTAAAATCATTTTTACTAAAACTATATAAAAAGCTAATAATTCGCAAAAATTAAATATAAACTTAAGTATTACAAATCAATAAGCCAAAGGATATAAAATTATAATATGTATCAACGGTTACAATCTTAATGTCATTTTAAAGGTTTATATGTATTTAGCTTATAAAAAACTTATGGACATCTGTTTATTGAATATTGATAATAATTTAAATAAATGTCTTAAGCCAACTAGTATTATTGGGATGTTATGGCTCCAGACCCATTTTGAAAATGATCAATGGGAAGCATTATCTAATAATGCTGTAATAATTTCAAAAGAAAATTCTGAGTTATTAGCTAAAGATGCCTCTAGCGCAGGGCTAAAAATAGAATTAGTTTCTGGAGTTTCAATGCTGGATGTTTTTCAGAAATAGAACTAAACTTTTAAAGTACTCAAGATTAAATCATGAAGAAAATTGAGGCAATTATACGGCCATTTAAATTGGAAGATGTAAAAATTGCATTAGTAAATTCTGGAATTGTTGGGATGACTGTAAGTGAGGTCAGAGGATTTGGGAGACAAAAAGGTCAGGTTGAAAGATACAGAGGTTCCGAATTTACAGTTGAATTTCTTCAGAAACTTAAAGTAGAAGTTGTAGTAGAAAATGAAAAAGTAAGTTCAGTAATAGATGCAATTGCCGAAGCTGCAAAAACAGGGGAAATAGGAGATGGAAAAATCTTTATATCCTCTATTGATTCTGTTGTAAGAATCAGAACCGGAGACACGGATGAAGAGGCTCTTTAGTTATAGAGTTTCTCTTACTAAATTTTCTATAAATTTATTATTAATTATTGGATTAGACATTCCAGCCTTAGACATCCAAGCGAGGTACTCATGATTCCCAGCAGGACCGACTAAAGGGGAGGATATTAGGCCCTTAATTTTCCATTGCATCTCTTCTGCAGAATTAATAACTGATTCTATTGCCTCAATATGATATTCAGCCTTTCTTACAACACCCCCTTTGCTTACTCGATCTTTCCCAACCTCAAATTGAGGTTTAATAAGAAATATTCCTTCAATAAAATTTCCTGATAATAGATTATTAATAGGCTCAAAAACTAACTTTAGTGAAATAAAAGACAAATCCGCTACAACAAAATTTGGTAATAACTTTTCCTCAGCAAATAAATCTAAAGGCTTTAAATTTCGAATATTTGATCTTTCAAAGAGTATAACTTTTGGGTTGTTTCTTATTTTCCAAGCAGTTTGTCCATAACCTACATCTATCCCATAAACCCTTTTTGCCCCTTGTTGTAACAAGCAATCAGTAAATCCACCTGTTGAAATTCCAGCATCTATACAAACTCTATCTTTCACATTAATGTCTAGTTTTTTAAAAGCTTCTAATAATTTTTCTCCTCCTCTTGAAACAAATTTAGGTTCAGATTCTATAAAAAATTTAGTCCCTATTAAAACTTGTTGTCCAGGTTTATCGAAAATTTTCCCAGCAATATCTTTCACTTTCCCCGCAAGAATAATACCCTGCGCCTTCTGACGAGTTTCACATAAACCTTTACTTAGAAGATAAAGATCTAATCTAGTTTTTTTAATCATTTCTGTTAAAGAGTTTAAGTTTTAACACATAATTAGCGACTGAATTCCATTCATATATTTGACACATAATACTAATTTTTAGATTTTAAAGAAAAATAAAATACTTAATCATTTACTAGGATAATTAAATATCATGTTTAGACATTTAAAAATAACTCAATATTGATAAATAAAAAAGGTATTACACAAGAAACACAAATTTCCAAATATGTTCAATGGCAAGTACATCTTTAATGTATAGAGCAATTATGAGATTTTAGTTATAAAGTTGAAATTGAAGATATTTTAAAAAAGTGATTGAACGTTACACATTGCCAGAAATGGGGAAAATCTGGACTGAATATTCAAAATTCCAGAGTTGGCTTAAAGTTGAAATCGCAGCGTGTGAGGCAAATTGCTCTCTTGGGAAAATACCTGAAGAAGATTTAAAGTCAATTCGCTTAAATGCAAAATTTCAAGAATCAAGAATTAAAGAAATTGAGAAAGAGGTAAAACATGATGTGATAGCGTTTCTTACAAATATCAATGAAAACGTTGGAGATTCTGGAAGATATATTCATGTTGGGATGACTAGCAGTGATGTACTTGATACTGGCCTATCTTTACAGCTAAAAGATTCCTGTGAATTGTTATTAAAAGAAATTGAAAAACTAGAAAATGAAGTCAGATTATTAGCGAGAAAGCATAAAAATACATTAATGATTGGAAGATCGCATGCTATTCACGGAGAGCCAATTTCATTTGGATTTAAATTAGCGGGATGGTTGGCGGAAATATTAAGAGATAAAAAAAGATTATTAATCCTGAAAGAATCTATTTCCATAGGACAAATAAGTGGAGCCATGGGGACTTACGCTAATACAAACCCCGAAATAGAAAAAATAACTTGTGATTTGCTAGGTTTAAAACCAGACACAGCAAGTACTCAGGTTATATCAAGAGATAGACATGCGGAATATGTTCAAACAATTGCACTTGTTGGCGCTTCTCTTGATAGATTTGCAACCGAAATAAGGAACCTTCAAAGAACAGACGTTTTAGAAGTTGAAGAAGGATTTACAAAAGGGCAAAAAGGTAGCTCAGCTATGCCACACAAAAGAAATCCTATTCGTAGTGAAAGGGTCAGCGGTTTATCTAGAATCCTAAGGAGTCATGTTGTAACAGCTCTTGAGAACGTGCCACTTTGGCATGAAAGAGATATTAGTCATAGCTCTAATGAACGAGTCATGTTACCAGATGTTTCAATATGCCTTCATTTTATGCTTAGAGAAATGACTGAAATAATAAGTAATTTAAAAGTTTATCCAGAAAATATGCTCAAAAATTTAAATATATATGGTGGCGTAATTTTTAGTCAAAAAGTTTTACTTTTACTTGTTAAGAAGGGTTTATCTAGGGAAAAGGCTTATAGTTTAGTACAGAAAAATGCTCATCAAGCTTGGAATAATGAGAATGGTAATTTCAAGCAAAATATTGAGGGAGATCAAGAGATCATGGAATTAGTTAATGAGAATGATTTGAAGGCATGCTTCGACCCAGCAATTCATCTCAGCAATTTAAATGTAATATGGGAAAAGTTAAGTATTTAAATCTCTTAAATCTTATTTGAAGTTTAACAACAGTTTTTTTTAAAAATAATGACCAAAAACTTTAGATTTGAAAATGATAGTATGGGAAAAATTAAAGTGCCTGCGGAAGCTTTATGGGGAGCTCAAACACAGAGATCAATCATAAATTTTTCTATTGGTGAGGAATTAATACCAATTGAATTAATTTATTCAATGACAGTTATTAAAAAAGCAGCTGCAAATGCTAATTTCAAATTAGGTTTAATTGATAAAGCAAAAAAAGATATCATTATTAAAGCCTGCAAAGAAATATTAGCGGGGAAATATGATTCTCACTTTCCTTTAAAAATATGGCAAACAGGCAGTGGGACCCAAACAAATATGAATATAAATGAAGTCATATCTAATATTGCTGCATTAAAAACAAATTCAGAACTTGGAGGTCATCAACCTGTTCATCCAAACGATGATGTTAATAAATCTCAATCTACAAATGATACTTTTCCAGCGGCTATTCAGATATCTGTAGTTTCTGAAATAATAAAAAAATTAATTCCATCAATAAGTGAACTTACTATAGTTCTTGATAGAAAGAGTAATGAATGGAAAGATCTTATAAAAATAGGTAGAACTCATTTTCAAGATGCAGTGCCGATATCTTTAGGACAGGAAGTTTCTGCTTGGTCACAACAGCTAAAAGATGCCAAAGATGCTCTTCTAATTAGTCTTGATGAATTACGTTTCTTACCACTTGGTGGTACTGCAGTGGGTACAGGTATAAATTGTCCAAAAGATTTTTCTAAAGAATCTATAAAAGCAATTTCAGAGGATACTGATCTACCTTTCTATAAATCAAAAAATAATTTTTCTTTAATGGCATCACATGATCGATTAGCACATGTAATGAGTCAAATTAAAATCTTAGCAAGTTCATTATTTAAGATTTCTAATGATATAAAAATATTATCCTCAGGACCTAGATCAGGTATTTATGAATTAATAATTCCCCAGAATGAGCCAGGCAGTTCAATAATGCCAGGCAAAGTTAATCCCACTCAATGTGAAGCATTATCAATGGTATGCACTCAAGTGATGGGTTTTGAATATGCAGTATCAATAGCTAATGCCAGTGGTACTTTACAAATGAATGAATATAAACCACTAATTGGATTTAACATTCTTACAAGTATAAAATTACTTAACAATGCCATAATCAACTTTAGAGTAAAATTAGTTGAAGGGATACAACCCAACCCTAAGACTATAAAAGCAAATCTTGAAAATTCACTAATGCTTGTAACAGCCTTGGTGCCCAAAATAGGCTATGAAAAAGCAGCAGAAATTGCAAATCTTGCCTTTAATGAATCAATTAACTTAAAAGAGGCGACAAAGAAATTGGGTTACTTAAGTGATCATGAATTTGATAATGCCATAAAAACTAATAAAATGATCTAATTAAGATGTTATTAGGAATTACTATCAATTCTTTTAGTTGCAGGGTTTGTATTATCAGATGCTTTTAACAAATCATTAGACTCAGAAACAGGAAATCTATTAATAGCTTTTAATGCTAACTTTGCATTATTTTTTAATTTATTACTAACTCCAACGCAATATTTAATTTGTGATAAAACATCTATAGACCTTCTTAAGATCCTTACAACATCTCCTTCATCCAAAGAAGTATTAAAAATTAGTTCTTTCCATTTTTTGCCCCTTGCCCATTCTGAAATTATTCCAGTTAAATCTGTTTCTAAAAAAATTGGAGTATCAATATTAAATTTATTTTGTTTTGAGGCGACTAATTTTCTTAGGCTCTCTAACTCATTAAAAACATCTATAACCTTCATAGAAGGCTTGAAATTACACCAAAGATTTGATCTTCTTACATCAACACAAATTGCTTGAATGATTGCCGCTAAATCAGGTGGGTCTAATTCATCCAAATACCCACTTAGTAAAACAAGTCCTACCCATAATTCATTTTCACTTCTTATTGCGCTAACTGATTGTCCTACTTCGGTAAGCTCTAAATCATTTAAACAGCCAAAATGATTCAAAATTTTTATCAAATTAGTAAATTTTTTCCAGTTGTGATTTTCTTTATCTTCAAGGAGGTTATTTCTCATAACTATTTCTTGTTCAATCTCTATAATCCTTTTTCTATATCTTTTTAATTTTTTAGAGTCACCAAATTTATGTGCAGGCTGATTAATTATTTGTTCATCCAAATCATTAATTAGTTTCTGTTGAGCTAAAACTTCATTTGTTAGATCATATTGAGGAGTTCTTAAATCATATTTTTCAGAAACTTCCAAAATTTTATCTACAAATTTTTGAGATTCATTATCACCTCTCACTACTTCTCCTTTGAAATTCATCTCGGGTGTCTGGAGCTTAAGAATTTCAATCTCTTCTAAGTCAGGAAAAATATTTATTATGTAAGAAGGTTTTATGCGTATAAATAAATTATCAATTGTTAAACAAAGCAAACTTTGAATTTTTTTTGTTTCATATATTTTTTTACAAATCAATGCTGGAACAACCCTTCTATTTATTTGAGGTGCTTTGATAGAAATTAAACTGCCATCTTTAATAAAGGTGAGAGCACTAGTAATTTCTTCTGATAATTTTTCAGCTGCTTGTTTTTCTAATATCCTTAATAATCTTCTTTCTTCTTTTAAACGACTTTTTAACTTTTCATATATATCGAAATCTTGCCATGAAATATTTGTAGTTGTTTTTTTTAGTTCTATCAAATCTCTATCTAAATTATCTAAATTAATCTTTTCTGCTGAAGATTCTCCTAAATATAAAAAGCTTCCAAAACTTCTTTTGATTAATTCTCGAGATTTATCTAAATTATAATTTTGCAATAGGTTTAGAACCATTCCATAGCTTGGAGTAAATTGACTAATTAGTGGATTTGGTTGACTAATTGCTAAATTACTTGCTTCTTTTGCACCCTCAAATCTTGTTTGTAATGTTACAACATATCCCTTCAAATCCTTTCCTCTTCTTCCAGCTCTTCCTGACATTTGTAAGAACTCACTACTAAATAATAATCTATGTCCTTCTTCTGTTCTTTTAGATAATGTAGAAATCACTGTTGTTCTTGCTGGCATATTAATACCGGCAGCTAACGTTTCAGTTGCAAAAACAACTTTTATCAAACCTTTCTGAAATAGTTCCTCTACTAACTCTTTCCATGCTGGTAACAAGCCAGCATGGTGGGAAGCTATTCCTCGTTTAAGAGCTTCACAATGAAATTTATCTTTGAGGCCTTCTTCATTATTTTTCAAATAGATATCTAATCTTTGAGATATCAAATTTGCTTCATAATAACTTACTAAAGATAAATCTTTTATATATTCAATTGCCTTATCACATCCTCTTCTACTAAAAATAAAATAAATAGCTGGTAACATATTTCTTTCTGCTAGTTTAGAAACGACAAAACTAATTGGAGGAGACTTTGGTTGTATTATTCTGCCTACTTTTCCTTTCTTTTTTTGACCTTTTGGTGCTCTCCAAATCTTACAGTTTGGATGAATCCCGTTCCCCTTATTATTCAAGAGTGGATGAAGGCCCTTTGCACTACAAAACATAAAATCCAATGGGACAGGTCTTTCATCACTCCTTACAAGTACAGTAGGTCCATGAACTTTTTCTATCCAATTTTTCAGTTGATCTGAATTAGAGATAGTTGCTGATAAAGCTATTATCTGAGTTCTACTAGGACAATGAATTATTGTTTCTTCCCAAACTGTTCCTCTTTGTGGATCATTCATATAATGACATTCATCAAGAATGACAGATTCTAGATTTACCAATGGATCATTAGATTCTTCAAATTCTCCATAGAGCATATTCCTAAAAATCTCAGTAGTCATAACTAAGATTGGAGCATCTCTATTTATGCTAATGTCACCTGTTAAAAGACCTACTTTCTCCTCTCCAAATTGATTAATAAAATCCCTAAATTTTTGATTTGATAAAGCTTTTAGAGGCGTTGTATAAAAAACTCTACTTTCATGAGATAAACCTCTATAAATAGCAAATTCACCAATTAATGTTTTACCAGCGCCGGTTGGAGCAGTTAAAACAATAGAATTTCCACTATTAATAGCTTTTATTGCCTCTATTTGGAACGGATCTAGTTGGAATGGGAAATATTCCTCTAAATTAAGCAATAATTGTGATTGAAGAGGGGAGGAGTTAACTTCTTAAGATATGATCTATATAGATCTTAATAAACAATAAACACCTTGCACACTTTTATAGTAAATCTATATCATTTTATAAAAATCAATAAGTTGAAGTTGTTTTAAAATGAATAAAATAAAAATTCCAAAAAATAGGCTTCGTAAATTACAAACATTCACCTTAGGTCAAAAACCATATGAACTTCAAAATATAAATTCAGATAAGATTAATAATAAAATCATTGACTTATGCAGTAATGATTATTTTGGATTAAGTCGAGACAATGATGTAATTAAAGCCTCTTATAAAACAAGTTTGTCTGAGGGTCTTGGTTCAGGTAGTTCGAGATTTATAACAGGCTCAAGACCAATACATAAATTATTAGAAACACACCTTGAGGGTTGGCTTAAGAAGGAAAAAGTTCTTTTATTTCCAAGTGGATTCCAAGCTAATATTGCAGCTGTACAAGGTTTAGCCAATAGAAGCAGCATTGTAATAGCAGATAAATTTATTCATAATTCTTTATTAGTTGGAGTAAAAGCTACTGGATCAAAACTAGTAAGATTCGCACATAATGATCTTAAAGATTTAGAAAACAAAATTCTTAAATTCAAAGTAACTCAAAATTCGATTCTCATTATTGTAGAGTCACTTTACAGTATGGAAGGTTCAATTGCTCCGCTAAAAGCAATTGTTGAAATTTGCAAAAAATATAATGTTGAATTATTAGTTGACGAGGCTCATGCTCTTGGAATTTTAGGACCTGATGGTAAAGGTCTAAGTTTCGATTTATCTGATGATATAACGATGATTACTGGGACCTTTGGTAAGTCGTTTGGAAGTGGAGGGGCTTTTATAGCTTGCAACTCACAAATTGGAGAATATCTCATACAAACAAGTGGTGCCTTTAGATATACCACTGCTCTTTCTCCAGCTTTAGCTGCCGGTGCGCTTAAATCTCTTCAAATAATAAAAAGCAATAAAACATGGGGTATTAATTTATTAAGCGCTTCTAAAAAGTGGAAAAAAGAAATTGTACGAAATATTAGTTTCCCAGTGAGAGGGGACTGTCAAATCTTATCAATAATTACAGGGCAAGAAGAACAGACAATACTTCTACAAAAACATCTCGAAAAAAACGGATTTTTAGCTATTGCTATTAGACCCCCAACTGTTCCTGAGAACGAATCAAGAATAAGACTAACAATTAGAAGAGATTTAAATTTAGGCATACTCAAAGAATTCACTTCTGTTTTAAAAGCTTTCAAATGAATCAAGTTATTACTCAGCATGGTTGGGGGTTAGATCAAAGTTTCTGGGATAGTTATAAAAATGAATTTCAAGAAAATGGGTGGTATTGGCAAGATAATGAAAGAGGTTATTTTTCAAAAAATGTAACCCAATCAAAGTGGATAAAAAATAATTTGAATGATCAAATCAAGATGGTTTTATGTCACTCTTTAGGTTTCCATTTAATTCAAGGAAACCTTTTAGATGAGGCGTCCCACGTTGTCTTTATAAATTCTTTTAATAATTTTCTCCCATCCAGTAAAAAAAGAGATTTAATTTATAGATCCCTTAAGAGAATGGAAAAAAAGATAACTTCATTTGAAGTGGAGGTTATGTTAAAAGAATTTATACATAGATCTTTTTCGCCAAATAATATGACTATTCATTTCCAAAATATGTTTTATAAAAACTTAAAGGGTTTAAATAATACTCTTCTATTAAATGATCTAAAAAAGCTTTATACCTATAAAAATTCGATCAAATCTTTTCATAAAAATTGCAATGTCATTATTATAAATTCCAAAAACGATTTAATTCTTGACCAAGATTCAAGTAATAACTTTGTTGAATTACTAAATAAAACATTAACTAAAAAGCCCACTTTAATTGAATTATCTAATCAAGGGCATTGTCTAACTAATTTAAATCTTTACCCAATCATCAAAAGAGCTCTGGATAAAAAATATGAAAAATAAGTTTTGGAATGAAACAGTTAAAAAAAACTTTAATAATGCTTCAACAAATTATCTAGTTTATTCAAATATTCAAAGACATTTTGCTAAAAATATTGTTTCTCTATTAAAAGAACTAAATATTCAAAAAGGTGAATGGATAGATCTTGGTTCAGGGACTGGCTTATTAGCTGATGAAATAGAAAAAGAATTTTCTACAAAAAAAATTACCCGAATTGATTTCAGCAGAAATATGCTTCTCCAAAATAAAGAATCTAGTAAAAAGATTTTGTGGGATTTAAATAATGGTTTACCTCCATCAATTAAAAACTGTTCTCTAATGACATCTAACTTTTGTATTCACTGGTTAGACAATCCCGAAAAAATAATAAGAGATTGGTTTAGAAAATTAAGTTCTGGTGGTTATCTAGTAATTTCATATCCCACAATAAATTCCTTCCCGGAATGGAAGCAAACTTGTCTAAAAACTGGTATTGAATATAGCGGCTTAACTTTCCCTCTTTCAAAAGATATAATGAAAAGTTTCAAGTCTGATGAAATATTCTTTACAAAAAAATACTTATATGTAGAAAATTTTCCAGATGTTTATAAACTTTTCAGAAGCATGGTAAATGTTGGAGCTCAATCCACTAAGTGTAAACGGAAAAAAGTATATGAATTAAAAGAAATACAAAAATTTTGGCCTAAGGGAGAAACTAATTCAGTTAACCTTACATGGGAAATAACTACTCTAATATTAAAAAAATCATGAGTGAAATAAAGAATCAATTCCAATTTGTTATTTGTGGTACAGATACTGATATAGGAAAGACATTAATAAGTTCTTTTTTCGTACGGGGATTAAATTCTTTTTACTGGAAGCCTATTCAAAGTGGAATTGATTCAGAGACTGATAGTCAAGCTGTTGAAAGATTTTCAAAAGTGAAAAAAACAAAGATAATCAAAGAAGCTTATATTTTTAGGGAGCCTGTTTCTCCTCATTGGGCGGCAGAATTAGATCAAAAAGTTATAAACTTTCAGCTATTGAATTTACCAACTGTTGATGGGGCATTAATCATAGAAACAGCTGGGGGATTAATGGTCCCAATTACAAGAAATTTTTTGCAAATAGATCTGATCAAGAAATGGGATGTCCCTGTAATACTTGTATGTAAGAGTGGACTTGGGACTCTTAATCACACTCTTCTTAGTATTGAGGCATTAAACAAAAGAAAAATAAAAATTCTAGGAATAGTTATTAACGGTAAAAAACACTTAGATAATCCAAAAACACTAAAGGAATTTAGTAATCTTCCTATTATTGCTGAATTTCCATATATCCAGAAAATTGACTCCAATAATTTAGATATACTATGGGAAGAGCTAAATATTAAAAATAAATTGATCGCCTTATTAAATTCAAATAAAAATAAATGAAATCTCAATTTTTAGCAAATAGTAATCAAGATTGGCACCCTAATATATGGCCCCCTTTTACGCAGATTGCAAATAGCAAAGCTCAAATAGAAGTTACTCACGGGAAAAATGCTTTAATTTACACAAAAAATCCGAAACAAGAACTAATTGATGGAATAAGTAGTTGGTGGGTTACTCTACATGGACATAGTAACGATTACATAGCAAATGCAATTTATCATCAAGCCAAAACACTTGAACAAGTTATATTCGCCGACTTCTTACATCCTCAGGCTCAAATATTATCAGAGAGACTCAGTAACTTAACAAAATTAGAGAGACTATTTTTTTCTGATAATGGATCTACTGCGGTAGAAGTAGCATTAAAGATTGCCTATCAATTTTGGCAAAATCAAGGTGAAACAAGAATTCAAATCATTGCTTTTGATGGGGCTTATCATGGTGATACATTTGGCGCAATGGCTTTAGGGGAAAGAAATATTTTTAATGAGAATTTTGATAATCTAATGTTTCCTGTCAAAAGGGCTCCATGGCCCTCAACTTGGGTAAATGATGAAGAGATTGAAAAAAAAGAAAATAAAGCAATCCAAATATTAACTGACCTTCTAAAAAAGCCAACTGTAGCTGTTATTCTCGAACCATTGGTACAGGGGGCAGGTGGAATGAATATGGTTAGGCCTGAATTTATTAAAAAAGTTTCAGAAATAGTAAAAAATAATAATTCTTTATTAATAGCGGATGAAGTATTAACTGGATTTGGTAGATGTGGAAGTCTATTCGCATTTCAAAAGGCAAATATAATTCCTGATTTAATTTCTATTTCCAAGGGTTTAACGGGTGGGTTTCTACCTATGGGAATAACCTTAGCTAAAGAGGAGATTTTCCAAGCTTTTATTAGTGATTCCCCAAAAAAAACTTTTTGGCATGGTCATAGCTTTACTGCAAATCCTTTAGGTTGCGCCGCAGCTAATGCAAGCCTTGACTTATTAGAAAAGGATCCAATTAAATATCTTTCTTTAGAGGAAAAGCACTTTTCTCATCTAAAGAAAATTAAAAAATTACCAATAGTCAAAAATATTAGAGTCACAGGAACTATCGCAGCATTTGATATTGAAATTGGTAATAATGAAGGTTATCTAAATAATATTGGTAAAAGGATTAAGGCCTTATCAATTAAAAAAGGTTTATTTATTAGGCCACTCGGAAATGTAATTTATTTATTACCTCCTCTTTGTATTACTGACAATCAATTAGAAAAAAGTTACAGAATTATTTTTGAAATTTTGAAGGATCTATGAAATTTAAGTTCATGGTCCTTGTAAAATAGCATTCTCTATATCTTGTCTATTAATACAATAAGAAAATAGTCTTTTAGTTAATTTACCTCCACTGTCCCATATAACACTTAAATCTTCTTGCTCAAAGATAATAGTTGCATTCCAATTAGAAACTAATAAATACCACTTAGATGGATTACTACTATCTTTAGTTGCACCTAAATCTTTTAACCATAATTCTAATGATTGAAGTGAATGTTGATTAATTGGGGAATCAGGTGGAATCATAGTATTTCTTTATATAATTATTCAAAAAGCCAAGTTGGAATAGATTCTAATTGTTGACCATTAAAATAACCGATTACAATAGCTAATAATAAACTTATAAAAATAATAATAATTAATAAAAATAATGAGAATATTTCTCCATTTGAAAATGGTCTTCTATTACTCACTAACTGCTGGTTATTAGAATCAATTACTAAAGAATTTAAGATATTAAAATTTTTTTTATTTGGTTTTTTAGAATTTGATCGCAATTTTTCATCATAAAGTTTCCTCAAATTAGAATTATTTAGATTTTCATATGCCTCTAATACTTTTTGAAATTTATTTTTTGCATCTTCTAATTCTAAAGAGGTTGTATCAGGATGTAATTCTATTGAAAGCTTACAAAAAGCTTTTCTTAATTCATAATTTGAGGCATTTTCATTAACGCCTAAAATCTTATAATAAGTTATCTCGCCTTTCAAAAAATTTATTTATCATTAAAAACATTCTAATCAATTTTGATAAAATTGATTTTTATTAATCACCGCAAAGAAGAAACTTTTTAACCTCAATGAAAAAAGAAAATATTCCTAAAGAACTTCTCAAATTAGTAACTGATGAGGAAATAATTATGTTTCAAGAATTACGTATAAGGATTAAAGAATTAAATTATAAATCAAATTTAACTAGATTAATTGAAGGAGATGATTACTGGATTTCACAAGTTTATGATAGTCTCTGGACATTTAAAGAAAATTCAAATAAAAATTTTAATAATAAAAAATTTATTGATATTGGATCAGGTTGTGGTTTTCCGGGATTCGCCTATGCAATAACACATCCTAATTCAGAAATATATTTAGTAGATTCTTCTAAAAAAAAAACAGATTCACTTCAAGAAATTATCAAAAAAATTAATTTCAAAAATAATATATTTGTAATAAATGATCGTATTGAAAATCTTGGCCGTCACGCTTTATTTAGAGAGAGCTTTAATATTGCGACGGCAAGAGCAGTTAGTAATCCTTCAACAGTTTCAGAATATATATTACCTATGCTGCGATCGAATGGATTAGGTATATTATATTGTGGAAAGTGGACTAATGAAGATAATAAAAACTTAGAACGTACATTAAAGGCATTAAAAGGAAAAATTTTAGCAATCAAAAGTAATTTTCTTCCAAGAGAAAAAGGGATCCGTAATGTTATTTTTATTGGGCCAAAAGCCCCTTGTCCTGATATTTATCCTAGGAGTATTGGTAAGGCAAAAAAATATCCACTTAAAGATTAATTGATTGATAGTCTTGATAATGATTTTTTCCCAAACTTTTCTTTTAATACTCTTAATTTATGTATAACCTTTTTGGGTTTTATATGCCTTTCTAAAACTTTGAATAATTGATTTTCAGATACCTCAACGTCTAATGAATTTGCATTATTACCTGGGAACCAATGACTACCATTACCAAGTAATTGGTACCTAGATTTTGCAAATTCCTCTAAATCATATGAATCTATTAAATTCGATAGCCAAAGAAGAATAGGAATATTTATTCCTCCTGGTGTATCTTGCCAATTTGGTAAATTTTTATCCCAACTTTTATACCACTCTAAACCTAATGCATTTATAGATTCCTCTCGTAATATATTTAAAATTTTAGGAATATAATTATCAGATTCTGATAATAAAGAAACTGCTTCAAGATGTAAATCAAAATCTTTCTCTTTTGCTATACCAATACTTATTGTATGAACATTCTTATTACTTAAGCAAAAAAGATCATTAAATACTATTGGGTGAAGGGGCCTGCAAAGTTGCAACATTTTTTCTGATGGAGTATGAAGATGACCTCCTTTATCAGTAGGACTAATTATAAATACTCCAAGATCATATTTATGAGCCAAATCAATAACCTTGGAATTTGTTTGATTAATGAAATACCAATGCAAATTAATATAATCAAATAAATTTGTTGCTATCGCTTTCTCTATAAGAGATGTTTCTCCATGAGTAGAGAATCCTATATGTCCTATTAGATTTTCTTTTTGGAATTTTTTTAAAATATCAACACAGCCTCCTTCTTTTGCAGCCTGATGAAGATGTTCAGGTAAATTGATTCCATGTATTGCTAACAAATCAATTTTTTTTACTTGCAATTTTTCAAAGCTTTTCAAAAGTTCTCCTTCGAACAATTTTGGATTACGGTTAGGAGGGATTTTTGTTTGAATTATTTTTGGAATTTTTTTAATACTCTTAAAACCCATACCTAGCTGAATTTCAGACGTACCATAATATTTAGCTGTCTCTATGTGATTAAAACCAAATTTATTTGCAAGATTCAATATATTTTCTACTTTTTTCTGTTCCTTTAATGAAATCTCAGAAAATTTTAATTCATCCCAACTTTTTTGAAATCTCATTCCTCCTAATGACAAAACAGGTATTTCCAAATTTGTCCTACCAAATCTGCGACAAGGCAATTTCATTGGAAATTAATGTTTGTTTATTCTTGGGAGTTTTCCTAATGATTGAAACATATCTCTATCAAGACTATTTTCAAGATCTGATAAATTTTCAAATTTAACCCAATGGATACAATCTACAGGACAAGTATCAATAGCTTCTTGCAAAGTTTCAAAATTATCACCATCTTGTCTTATTGCTCTACTTCTCCCATAATCTTCATCAATCATAAAAGTGTTTGTTGCAACATGAGCACAATATCTACATCCTATACATCTACTTTCATCTACCCAAACTGCTTTTTCTGTCAATTCTCCACCCAAAACAGGTTCATAACCTGTTAATTCTTTAGTTTCATCAACAATATTGATATTATCTAAAGAATTAGTTTCCAATTACTAATTTTCCCATTTAGTAAGAACTAACTCGATTGATCCATCATTTTTACTTTTTTGCTCAACTATTTGATAACCTTCATCTTCTGTTTTTGAAATTATTGTATGGTAAGCATACATTTGGGTGATTTTTGATATAAATCTTTCAACTGGCAAATCAAATTTCCAAAGATCGAGATCAGTTACCAATTCATAAGTATTGGAATTATTGTCCCATTTAAATCCAACTTTTGTGTCACTTGGCAAATCCAGACTTATATCAACTGCTGTAAATTGTCCCCTGTAGCCTTTAACAAACTTTGTTTCTTGATTAATTTCGTAACCAAGTTGGTTTAAAGCTTTGATAAGGGGTTTAGACTCTTTAAGCTGAGTTTTTATAGTGCTAAAGTGTGACATTAGATTCGTTGTTAAATTGTTTTAATTTTTTGCTTTGATTTGTGATGAAAGCCTCTGTAGTTTTGTTTTTGACTTGTACTTCACCAAGAGCGTCTTCAATATTTTTTGTAGCACTATTACATGAATTACCATTGAATCCTTCAACGGTTTCTTCAACTCTTCCGTCTTGATGAATTTTGAATCTTAATGTTCTTTGTGGCATTAAATTCAAGTAACTTACTCTATACACAATAACGAAAAATAATTGTTTCAGTTGAAACAAGTTAATTAAAATATATTTTTTATTTTGATTACTTAATAAATATAAAAATCTATTTATAAAAACCTTTCATTCCCATAGAGTCTAAGGCGGTTTTTGCTTCTTCCATGACTGAAGGTTCCTTATCAAAAAGAGCAATTTTTGTACATTCATCAACAAATCTCTCCTGAAATATATTATCTAACTTTTCAAATAACCTACATAAAGACCAAATACAATTACTTCTCACAACTGGTTCATTATCTATTTTTAAGCTTACTAAAAGTTGTTCAGCTGCTAATTGAGCGTTTGAGGATGAAATACTTCCAATTTCTGAAAGTGAACTTGATGACCATAACCTTACTGCAGCTACATCATTTTTTAATGAATTTATTAATGGCTTCAAAACAATTTGATTATCATAATTAGCTAAACTCCAAGCAGTTGCTCTTCTTACGTAGGCATTATCATCTGTTTCTAATAAACTGACTAATTTTCCAACTGCACTAGGGAAAGGATTTCTCCCCAATGCATAGACAGCACTCATTCTTTCTACTGGGCAAGGCTGATCAAGCAAAGGCAATAAAAGAGGGAAAGATCTTTCATCTCTATATTCGCAAAATATTCTCAAGCCTTGTATTCTTTGTTCTCTGTTACCCTTAAGCAATTTCAAGGCTTCATCACATTCTAAATTTTTATTTAAAGCTCCTCTTGAAAAACCATCTTTATCAATCTGTTCTAAAGGATCAATTTCAAGCTCTTCAGATAATTCTTTAGCTAAAACATCAGGATCTATAGCTATTTCTGCCAATATTTCATTTTGAACTTCCTTTCTTTTAGTCATTTTAAAAAAATAAATATCAATTAATCGGAGCAGGAGACAACATATCCCCTGGAAGCCATATCCTTGCGCTAACAGCTAAAAAAGCCACTCCGAATAGGCTAACAATTGCAAAAGGTAGAAGCTTAGTTCTAATAAAACCCAATGTTCAAAAAACAATTAAATCAATAATAACGCTTTTAAGTTTAATTTAATAAAAAATTTTGAAATATGATTACTTAATTATGGCATTTTGTCTTAACTGACCACATGCTGCATTTTTGTCTAAGCCTCTACTTTTTCGAAAACTAACATTAATCCCATTTTTAGAAAGTCTATTTTGAAAGAGTTGAGAATACTGTGAAGGAGTTTGCTTAAATTCAACCTCTTTAATTTGATTATATTGAATTAAATTTACATGGCATTGGAAACCTTTTATAAGATTACTTAATTCATCAGCGTGTTCTAATTTATCATTAACTCCATTTAACATTAAATATTCAAAACTCACCCTTCTGCCAGTCTTCAGGACAAATTCTCTGCAATCATCAATGATATTATTTATGTGATAATTTTTTGCACTTGGTATAATCGTTTCTCTTATTTTTTGATTTGAAGCATGCAAACTTATTGCAAGCGTAAACTGACATTTACCCAATACTTGAAAAGACAACTCTGATAATTTACTAATCATTTTTGGAATAGCAACAGTGCTTACTGTGATCTTCCTCTGACTTATATCAAAATCCTCGTTTATTGATCTAATTGACAACAGTAATGCATCAATATTTAACAAGGGCTCACCCATTCCCATAAAAACAATATTAGTTACTTTCTGATTCATTTCGTTTTCAATAAATAAAATTTGATCTAGTATCTCACTAACTTTTAAAGATCTCTTTAATCCCTCTTTACCAGTAGCACAGAATTTACAATCCATTGGACAACCTACTTGACTTGAAAGACATGCAGTTAATCTTTTCTCAGTAGGGATGCCAACGCACTCTACACTTTCATTATCTCTAGTATTTAATAACAACTTTAAGGTTCCATCATTTGCTAAATACTTTTCTTTTAACATTAATTCCCCAAATATAAAACCTCCTTTTATTAATTGATTTCTAAAATTTAATGGCAAGCCATTAATTTCATCAATACTTTTAAACCTATTTTTATAGTTATAAAGCCAGCTATAAATTTGACGTCCTCTGTAAGCAGCTTGTCCATAATTCAAAGCTACTTTTTCCAAATCCTTAACACTGCATCCCAGTAGGTTTTTCAAATTATCAATAATCCAAATTATTTAAAAGAATTACCATAATAGTAATCCATGTTTTAAAAAAAATTCAGTCAATATAAGAGCAATAAATCCAATCATAGCCATCCTTCCATTAAGCCTCTCGTTATAAGAATGAAACCCGTAACGAGGCAATTTTCTTTTAGGAATAATGTCAGGCTTAATCATTTATTAAAATTTAAAATAACATTCTAGTAGCTTAGGATGAAAATAGTTTATTCATCAGAAAGCAATCCCTCCTCTTGTAAATCTTCTAAAGCAGCTGGATCGGGTAATTGGTCTTCAGAAAATTGATTTTCAGCATTAGGCCTTGCAAAAGCTGCAAAATTACTCGCGGAAGGATCAATTCCATGTCTATTCCTTGTAGTTTCTAAATCTTCATCACTTGGATCATCAAGAATAGCAGTAGAACTTACCGTAGGTGACTGAGGCATATCAACTGTATAGTCTGGCCTTAAATTCTGGGCTCTTCTATATCCGCCAGATTCTTCTGCGAGAATATCAGGATGAGGGCCAGCTTCTGAAGCTAATTCTTCCACAAACCCACTAAAACCAGTTCCAGCAGGTATGAGTCTTCCAATAATTACGTTCTCTTTTAAACCTCTAAGCCAGTCAGATTTACCTTCTATGGCGGCTTCGGTGAGAACTCTTGTTGTTTCTTGGAAAGAAGCTGCTGAAATAAAGCTATCGGTATTGAGAGAAGCTTTAGTTATACCTAATAAAACAGGTGTGAATACTGCCGGTGCTCCCCCAGTAATAGACATTGCTTGATTCGTATCTTCTACTTGTCTTAGTTCTATTAGTTCTCCAGGAAGAAGGGTTGTATCTCCTGCATCTTCAATCCGAACTTTACTAGTCATCTGTCTCACTATTACTTCAATATGTTTATCGTCAATAGCTACTCCCTGAGACTTGTAAACATTCTGCACTTCACTTACCATCCTTCTTTGTAATTTTGATATAGATTCTTGGGCTGCTTCCATTAAAGGTTTTTGATCTTTTAGATCTGTAAATAAAGAATCAAGCAAGTCATGAGGATTAATTGGACCATCTGTTAACAGTTCTCCCCCTGTAACTTGTTGTCCATCACTTACCATAATATTTTGACCCACTAAAAGCTGATACTCATTAATAGAATCATCTCTCTCTATCACAGATAAAGATACTGATTCGTCATCAGTCCCTTCTTTGATTTGCACAACTCCAGATTTTTTGCATAAAGTTGCAGAATCTCTTGGTCTCCTTGCTTCCAATAATTCTTCGATACGTGGTAAGCCCTGAACAATATCACCAGTTTTCTGCCTTTCAAAAACTAATAATGCTAAACCATCACCTCGAAGAACTAAATCTCCGTCTTTTACATGTAAAACAGAATCAGGAGAAACCATATATGGTCTTCCTAGTCTTAAAGTCACAAAGTCAGCAGAGACCTCTTCTATTTCTCCGCAAGAAGTAGCTTTCTCTCCTTCACTAATTGAATCTCCATCTACAACACGATCACCAACTTTGACGAGTGCTTTAGTTTTGATATTAATTTTTATTTTATCTTCTTCTCTTTCAACAATAAGTCTTCTAATTGGTTCACCATCAACTAAATCTGGTAATTGTACTATCCCTTTCTCTTTACATAGAATTTGTGTAGTAGCAATTACATCTCCAGCTTTAACAACCTGATTATTTTTTACTTGTAATTCAGTATGTGTTGAACCATGACTAGAATCAGACATAGTATCTCTTCTTACCAAAATAGACTCAAAAATAACTAAATTTAACCTGTTTATTGATTTATCACTTTTATCTTGAATTGTCTCAACATCAATTGTCATTTGGGGGGTAGCATCAAAGCTTTCTAAACTTAAATGAGTTTTTAAAAGTTCTACTCCCTCAACAGATTTTATTAATTCACCATCTTTGTAAGAAAGCCTTTGAATAGCTTTCAAACCAAGTGATGGACCTCTTTCCTGCTTAACATGAGATAATTCAGGCAACTCAGCGTTATCAGGTATAGTAAATTCTTCCACAGTTCTTAGGAGTAAACCCTTACTTTTAGATGTTTCTAATTTTTGAACGAAAAGAATTTCATTATTATCAACTCCATCAATAATTTTTTCGCCAGGATTAACTAGTTTTCCTTCTTCAGTAAATCGACTTAATATCTCTTCATCTTGACATTCATGAAAAGAACCGTTTCTAACAGTAATTTCTCGTAAGATATCATTCTTTTGAGTGATTGTTACAATCCCAGAGGTTTGGCTAAATATATCTTTGACAACTTCTGTGCCTGCTTCAATCCATGCCATATCCTCTGTCATAAGTAAGGATATATCTTTGTTTATTTCGTGAGTCTCTTGAGGAATCCAAAGCAATGTTCCACCTTGGCTAACTTCGAAACCATTTTTAGATGATCTTGCTTTTTTAACACTTAAGCCAGGTGCATATTTCACCAACCCGCCAGTTTTTGTTCTGAACCTTTCATCTGCTAAATCAGCAATGACTTCTCCGTTACTAATTTTACTCCCAGGTGATGTATTTAATCGATAAACAGTTCCATCGTCAGACTCTAATTGAAATATTTCACCTGAATGAGTAGATTCTTCAAGTAATTTAAAATTACTTAAAAGCATTGAAGTTGTTACGATCTGCACTTCGCGTGAATCTCCTACTGATTCCCTCAAACGAACTTCTCCTCCAAATTCGCTAGATTGACTAGCCTCTGCTAAAACAGTTCCCTGTTCTACATCTTTATCTGTTGAAACAACAGGTTTAGCATTGGGAGGTAAATTATAAACATCTCCAGCTAAGACCCATAACCTTCCCAATCTTTGTGCTTTCAAAGTAATATTTCCTTGTCTATCGGTAACTTCCTTTGGTTGTATGACTTTGTCATACCTTACTTGTCCAGCTAAATCGCAAATAACATCCTTAGTAGCTTTTTCAACACTTTTCTTTACAGATCCTGAAGTAATTTGTGCGACTGTTATGTCTGAAGCAATTTCTTGACCATCATCAACAAATAAAAGTGATCCACTTGTTACTTCAATTTTTTGAGCTTTGTTAGCGTTAGCTTCGGATGGGATAATCTTTAATAAAAAATCTACTTCAGCTTGTTTAGCTTCGACTCCATGAGGGGTTCTATATCCTCTGATCTTTGCTTTTGAGCTAAATTCAACTTTACCTTTAATTTTAGATCTTACAACTCCACTTTCTGCTGTAGATACACCCCCAGTATGAAAGGTTCTCATAGTCAATTGGGTTCCAGGTTCTCCAATTGATTGAGCAGCAATAATTCCTACAGCTTCTCCTAAATCAACTAAGTGATTGTGAGCTAAGGCCCATCCATAACATTTTCTGCAAACTGAATGATTAGCTTCACATGTTAATGGAGATCTAATATGTACTTTTGAGATTAATGATTTCTCTAAAGTTTTAGATAAAACTGGGTCTATTGCAGTATTCTTTGGAATAATTAAGTTATCTTCAGAATCAAAGATATCTTCAGCAGAAAGTCTTCCTATAAGCCTTGAGCTAAATTTACCATCTTCAGCCTCAATAACTATTGATCGCTCAGTACCACAATCCTCTTCTCTTACAATCACATCTTGGGCTACATCAACCAATCTTCTTGTCAAATAACCTGAATCAGCAGTTCTTAAAGCTGTATCAACTAAACCTTTCCTAGCGCCATAAGAAGAAATTACATATTCAGTAACTGTAAGACCTTCCCTAAAATTTGTTCTAATAGGCAAATCAATAATCTCACCTTGAGGGTTAGCCATTAACCCCCTCATACCAACAAGTTGTCTTACCTGAGACATATTTCCTCTAGCCCCAGAATTAGCCATCATCCAAACTGAATTAAGAGGATCGTTTTGATTGAAATTATTCTTAACTGCATCAACTAATCTCTCATTAGTTTCAGTCCATGTATCAATAACCTTCGTATGTCTCTCAACTTCTGTAATTTCTCCAAGTCTGTAACATTCTTCAGTAGCTGTGATTTGAGCTTCTGCCTGTCCAATTAAGTCTTGCTTAGCCTCAGGAACTTTCAAATCCTCTACCGAAATAGACACAGCTGCTTGTGTAGCATATTTAAATCCTAGATCTTTTAGATTGTCTGCCATTGCTGCCGTTGCAGCAGTACCATGATTTTTATAAGCCCATGAAACTAAATTTTTTAGAGCTTTTTTATCTACTACTTTATTTTTGAAAGTAGGTGGGGTTTTTGCCAATGAAGGCATTATTATTTTATTATTTTTTTTTGAATTTTTAGAAGTTTTACGTACTCTTGAATTTTTTTTTGGTTTAGATGATGTCATAATTTTATGAATAAATAATTAGTTTTTTTTAAAGGATCATGTTGTGGATACAGAATCAATGATCGTATGATTCATAACTACTCTGCCTACTGTTGTTAAAATAAATCTACTTATTAAATTATTTTGAGAATCAAATCTGTCTCTTCTGAACTGCCAAATTTCTAACCTGGAACCATCTTCTAATTCTTTAGTTTCTTTTGGTTTACTTGATTCTTCTTCATCTTCAACTTCACCATTAAACCTTAACCAGACCCATTCATGCAAACCAACTCTTTTATCCTCAAAAGCAAAAATTACATCTTCTAATGAAGCATAAGTTTTTTGATTATCACCAAAAATTGGTTTTTTGAAGTTTGGTTGCAGCGCAGTTAGATAATAAGAACCTAGTACCATATCTTGCGAGGGAGTTACAATTGGTTCTCCAGTAGCTGGTGAAAGAATATTATTACTAGCTAACATAAGCATACGTGCCTCAGTCTGAGCTTCTAATGCTAATGGAACATGAACTGCCATTTGATCTCCATCGAAGTCGGCATTAAAGGCTGGACATACAAGTGGATGTAGTTGAATAGCTCTACCACCCACTAATTTAGGTTCAAAAGCTTGAATTCCTAATCTATGAAGAGTTGGAGCTCTATTTAATAGTATTGGATGACCTTCAATAACTTCTTGAAGAACTTGCATAACCTCATCGTCTGCTTTTTGTATTAATTTTTTTGCTGCTTTTATATTATTTACAATATTTTGACGTATTAATCTATGTATCACAAAAGGTTGAAAAAGCTCAATAGCCATCTCTTTAGGGAGTCCACATTGATGCATCTTTAACTTTGGACCAACAACTATAACAGACCTTCCAGAGTAATCAACACGTTTACCAAGTAAATTTTGCCTAAATCTGCCTTGCTTTCCCTCTATGATATCACTAAGAGATTTTAAAGCTCTGTTATTTGCACCAACAACTGTTCTACCTCTTCTGCCATTATCAATAAGTGCATCAACGGCTTCTTGCAACATTCTCTTTTCATTTCTAACTATAATTTCAGGAGCTAAAATCTCTTGAAGCCTAGCTAACCTATTATTTCTATTTATGACTCTTCTATAAAGATCATTTAAATCAGATGTAGCAAACCTTCCACCATCAAGCTGAACCATAGGTCTAAGATCAGGAGGGATGACTGGAATAGCATCTAGTACCATCCATTCAGGCTTTGCATTTGTTGCAATGAAATTATCAATAACTCTTATCCTTTTAATAAGTTTTGCTCTTTTTTGGCCTTTACTATTTGTAATTTCTTCTCTAAGTTCTTCTGCGATCTCGTTTAAATCAAGATCCTCGAGTAATTGCTTAAGAGCTTCTGCACCTATACCAACATTTGGTTCATTTTCAATGGTTGAATCTTCTGCATAAATTTCATCTTCTATTTCTAACCATTCATCTTCAGTAAGAAGTTGCTTATATTTGAGATCCTTATGATCTCCAACATCCAAAACAACATAACAATTAAAATAAACTATCTGTTCTACATCTCTTAGTGGAATATCTAAGAGAATAGCTACATAACTGGGAATACCTTTCAAATACCAAACATGAGAAACTGGAGCTGCCAGCTTTATATATCCCATTCTATGTCTTCTTACTCTACTTTCGGTGACTTCAACTCCACATCTCTCACATACAATTCCACGATGTCTAACTCGTTTATATTTACCGCAATGACATTCCCAATCTTTAGATGGTCCAAATATTTTTTCACAAAAAAGACCATCCATTTCTGGTTTCAGAGTTCTGTAGTTGATGGTCTCAGGTTTAGTAACCTCTCCAACTACTTGTCCATTAGGTAAAGTCCTCTGCCCCCAGTCCATTATTCTTTGCGGTGACGCAATAGAAATTTTGACATAATCAAAGTGATTTTCTGTTCTTAAGTTGCTGTTAGTCATTTTTAGAAGATTTAAATTAAAAAGTTTTGATAAGGTATTTAATCTTCCTCATATTCAGAGGTTCCAAGAGATTCATAAGTAGGCCTCGAGGGAGTGTTCCTTCTCGGATTTACATCTTGCATTAAATCAACCTCTTTCCCTTCGTCTGTGTATACACCAATATCTAGACCTAAAGATTGCAATTCTCTCATTAATACTTTAAATGATTCCGGAGTTCCTGGTCTAGGAATAGGTTTTCCTTTAACTATTGCATTTAATGCTTCATTTCTTCCTTGCATATCATCTGATTTTACAGTTAACAATTCTTGTAAAGTATACGCTGCTCCATATGCCTCTAAGGCCCAAACTTCCATCTCACCGAGTCTTTGTCCACCTTGTTGAGCTTTACCACCTAATGGTTGCTGAGTAACTAAAGAATATGGACCTGTTGATCTAGCATGAATCTTATCATCAACTAAATGAACAAGCTTAAGAAAGTGTGAATATCCAACAGCAACAGGTTGATCAAAAGGTTCCCCAGTTCTGCCATCTTTAAGTAACAACTTTCCAGGATCTTCAGGGTTATAAACCCAATCCTTACCATTTTGTTTTGAGGCCTCCTTCAAAAATGCTTGTACAGTTTGATGTGATTTTTCAGCTCCATACATCTCATCAAAAGGAACAACTTTAACTCTGCAATTTAAGTTTGAAGCTGCCCAACCCATCAACAATTCAAAAACTTGACCAACATTCATTCTACTTGGAACACCAAGAGGATTTAAAACAATATCAACTGGAGTACCATCTGGTAAATAAGGCATATCCTCTCTAGGTAAAATTCTGCTGATAATGCCTTTATTGCCATGTCTACCAGCCATTTTGTCTCCAACTTGTATTTTTCTTCTTTGAGCGACATAAACTCTTACAACCATATTTGCACCTGGAGGGAGCTCATCTCCTTGCTCTCTTGTGTAAATACGCACATCTAAAACTCTCCCTTTTTCAGTTTTAGGAACTCTTAGAGAATTATCTCTGACATCACGTGCTTTTTCTCCAAATATAGCTCTCAAAAGTTTTTCTTCAGGAGGTTGATCTGATTCTCCCTTAGGAGTAACTTTCCCAACAAGAATATCTCCACTTTCTACGAAGGCACCTATTCTGATGATTCCCATTTCATCAAGATTATTCAAACTTTCTTCTGAAATGTTAGGAATTTCTCTAGTAATTTCTTCAGGACCTAATTTAGTTTGTCTTGCTTCTATTTCATACTTTTCTATATGCACTGAAGTATAAAGATCATCAGTAACCATCCTTTCACTAACAAGTATTGCATCTTCATAGTTGTAGCCTTCCCAAGGCATATAAGCAATTAAAACATTCTGGCCTAAAGCTATTTCGCCACCTTCACAAGCTGAACCATCGGCTAGAACTTGACCAGAAATAACTTGGTCTCCATTCTTCACTATTGGTCTTTGATTTAAACATGTATCTTGATTAGATCTTTGATATTTCTGAAGATAGTGAACGTGCTCATTACCATCTACATCTTTTACAACTATTTCATTAGCATCTACATAAGAGACGATTCCATTTACTTTTGTTATTGGGACCATTCCTGAATCTCTAGCAACTTGAGATTCTAATCCTGTTCCAACTAAAGGTCGTTCAGGTCTTAATAATGGCACCGCTTGACGCTGCATATTGGAACCCATCAATGCTCTATTAGCGTCATCATGTTCCAAGAAGGGGATAAGAGAAGTTGCAACTGAAATAACTTGAACTGGAGAAAGCTGTACATAATCAACTTGATGCGGCGGTACTTTCTCAAAGTCTTGTCTATACCTGACAGGAATTAAATTTGCGAGGATATTCCCGCTTTTATCAGTCGCTACATCACCAGGTGCAACCCTACATTCATCCTCTAAGTCAGCTGATAAATAAACAGGATTACCTTCTTTAAGAACCCTACCTTTTTCTACTTCCCAAAAAGGAGTTTCAATAAAACCATATTCATTAACTCTTGCATGTGTTGCAAGAGAATTTATGAGTCCTGCATTTGGGCCTTCGGGGGTTTCAATAGGGCATAATCTCCCATAGTGTGATGGGTGAATATCTCTAACTGCAAAACCTGCTCTTTCTCGAGTCAACCCACCAGGTCCTAATGCTGAAATTCTTCTTTTATGAGTTAACTCAGCTAATGGATTTGTTTGATCCATAAATTGACTTAATTGACTCGATCCAAAAAATTCTTTGATAGCTGCTACCAACGGCTTGGGATTGACTAGCTGGGCAGGAGTGAGGGAATCAGTCTCACCAACCGTCATTCTTTCTTTAATAATTCTTTCTAGCCGATTAAGGCCAACTCTAACTTGATTTTGAAGAAGTTCACCAACAGATCTAACTCTTCTATTACCTAAATGATCAATATCATCTAAACTAGCTCCACCAATATCAAGTTCTAAATTTATGAGGTAATCAATACTCGAAAGAACATCCTCATGTGTGAGGGTTCTTACATTATCTGGAACAGTTAATCTCAATTTTTTGTTGATTTTATATCTACCAACGCGACCTAAATCGTATCTTTTAGGATCGAAAAATCTACTATGCAGAAGTTGTTGCCCACCAGAAACAGAAGGGGGTTCACCAGGTCGCAATTTTTTATAAAGTTCTAGTAGCGCTTGATCTTCTGAGTTTATTCCTTCATCATTTGCTGCATCAATTGATTGTTTATAAAACTCAGGATGCCTTAATTTATCAACCACATCATTATCTGAGAGGCCCATAGCTCTCATAAGTACGTGTGCATTAATTTTCCTTGTTTTGTCAACTCTTACATAAAGTAAATTATTTTTATCTGTCTCAAATTTCAGCCAAGCACCTCTATTTGGTATGACACTAGCGTTATAAGTTCTCCTACCATTTTTGTCCATTTCATCTTTGAAATAGACCCCAGGACTTCGTACTATTTGATTGACTATTACCCTCTCAGCTCCATTTATAATAAAGGTTCCTCTTTCTGTCATTAAAGGTAATTCACCTATAAAGACTTCTTGTTCTTTGATTTCTCCTGTTTCTTTATTTATTAACCTACAAGTGACATACATTTGAGAAGCAAAAGTTGCATCTCTTCTCTTAGCTTCTTCAACATCATGTCTAGGTCTTTTTAACCTATATTCTTCACCAATAAAATGTAATTCTAATTTACCTGTGTAATCAGTAATTGGAGAAAAGCTTTTTAATTCTTCGATTAAACCTTTTTCCAGAAACCATTTAAAGCTTGACCTTTGTACTTCAACTAAATCTGGTAGATAAGTTGCTGTTTTAGCTATCTGCAAAGCGCTACTGCTCATCCAAGAAAACCCGCCATTCTGTAAGATTTACTAATTACCATAAATTTCACTTAATTTTTAGAAGAATAATCAAGAATTTTTAATTGAAAACTAGATTTTAGTCTTGAATTCAACAAATATCCTAATTAATAAATAGCTGATGTTTTAAAGAAAGTGGTAGTAAAACTAGACTTTAATCAGCTGACTACTAATAATTAAGAAAAATTTCCAGTAATTTTTAATATTAACAGGTTTAGCGTTACTTTATCAAGTCAAACTTAAACAAATCTTCAGCATTCCTATATGACTCTTTAGCAATATTTTTCAATTCTGAAGATCTTAGACTAGCTATAGACTTAGCCACACTTTCGACAAAAGCTGGTTCATTTCTTTTACCTCTATATGGGACAGGAGCTAAAAAAGGCGCATCTGTCTCTATTAGATATCTATCACTAGGAACAATTCTTGCGCATTCATGTATCTCATATGCTTTTGGGAATGTAACTATCCCGCTAAAACTTATATAAAAACCAAGATCTAAAAATTGTTTCATTTCATCTGGAGTTCCGCTCCAACAATGTAGTACTCCTTTGGGACATTGACCTCGTTTAGATAGCGTATTACATATTCTTATCATCTCTTTTGCAGCTTCTCTACAATGTATGATCACAGGCAACCCAAGTTCATAGGCTAAATGCATTTGAGGTAATAGGGCATCTATCTGTTTTTTTGCATTATCACTTTTAAAAAAATCTAAACCTAATTCTCCAATAGCAACAACTCTTGAATCACCTTGGGCTGCATTTTTCAATATAGATTTGGAATGAACTACCCATTTGTTTGCTTCAAGAGGATGTAAACCAACGGAGTAAAATATTTCATTAAATTTTCTAGATATTTTTTGTAATTTAGGAATTTCTGATAAATCACAACAAGCATGGAGAAGTTTTTTTACTCCTATTGAACGCCATCTAGAAACAACTTCTTCAAGATCTTCCTCAAAGTTTTCAAATATCAAATGACAATGAGAATCAATGAGTTCAATATCTGTCATACTGACTTACTAACTTGTAAGGAAACTTTTAACCAATTTGTTTATCCTTGATTTTTTATTAGCGCCGTTGTTCTTATGAAGAACATTTTTTTTAACCGCCTTATCAATAAGACTGAAAGCTTGATTTACGCTAAAAAGGAGTAACTTTTTATTATCTGAATTAGGCTCTTGCTTATATTTCTCACAATTAATCAATGTTTTTTTTGTTAGTGTTCTTACAGTTGATTTATATGATTTATTAACTAGACGATTTCTTTCAGCAATTTGAATTCTTTTTTTCGCTGATTTGTTATTTGCCACAGAATTAAAATTAAATTATGGAAGTTTTAGTATACCAAAGAGTTAGTCCACTAATCAATAATATATAATTTATTTAAATCATTTAATAACGTAATTATTCAATTAAATTTCATTTAAATTTTTAGAATATGAAGATTATAAATAATAAACAAAAGGCTCTCCAAGAGTTGCGAAGGATTTCACAAAGAACTACTTCCGGCGACAATAAAAAAATAAATTCAATAGTTGAAAAAATTCTTGAAGAGGTAAAAAATCATGGAGATGAAGCTGTAGAAAAATATACAAAAAAATTTGATGGATTTCATCCTAATCCAATGCAAGTTAGTCCACAGGATTTAAAGAATGCATGGGATGAGACAGATTCTCGTTTAAAAAAATCTCTAGAAGTTGCTTATCAAAGAATAAAAAAGTTTCACGAAGAAGAAATCCCTGAATCATTTACTGTTAAAGGGGAATATGGTGAATCCGTCCAAAGAAGATGGATGCCTGTAAAAAAAGCTGGCTTATATATTCCTGGAGGAAGAGCGGCATATCCAAGTACAGTTTTAATGAATGCAATACCGGCAAAAGTAGCTGGCGTTCAAGAAATCTCAATGGTATCCCCAGGTAATAAAAAAGGGATAATAAATAAAACTGTTTTAGCAGCTGCCTACTTATCAGGGATTGATAAAGTTTTTAGAATTGGAGGAGCTCAGGCAATTGGAGCCCTAGCATTTGGCACAAAGCAAATAAATAAAGTTGATGTAATTTCTGGACCTGGAAATATTTATGTAACCGCTGCTAAAAAATTAATTTACGGATCTACTGGAATTGATTCCTTAGCAGGTCCGAGTGAAATTTTAATTATCGCGGATAAAACAGCTAAAAGTTCTCATATAGCTTCTGATTTATTAGCCCAGGCTGAGCATGACCCATTAGCTTCTTCAATACTGTTGACCACATCACATGATCAAGCTAAAGAAGTTTTTGATGAAGTCTTTAAGAAAATAGAGCATCATCCTAGACAAGAAATTTGCATAGAATCAATTAAAAATTGGGGTTTAATTGTTATTTGCGACAATTTAGAATCATGCATTGAACTAAGTAATGAGTTTGCACCAGAGCATCTAGAAATAATTACTATTGACCCAAAATCAACGCTTCAAACTATTGAAAATGCAGGTGCGATTTTTTTAGGAAAATGGACACCGGAAGCTGTAGGTGATTATTTAGCTGGGCCAAACCATACTCTACCCACGTGTGGGAATGCGAGGTTTAGTGGTTCATTGGGAGTAGAAACTTTTATGAAGAATTCTTCAATAATTGAATTTAATGAAAAAAGTCTAAAAATCAACAGCTTAGATATTGTAAATCTGGCAAATAGTGAAGGTTTATACAGTCATGCAAATTCGGTAAAAATTAGATTTGAAGATTAACCGCGTTTAGAAGGTGTAAATAAAACCGGAACATTATTCTCAATTCTGCCTACCAAAACCTTATCTGTTAAATCAACAAACAATCCATTTTCTAAGACTCCAGGAATATTATTAAGACTCATCTCTAAATCTTTTGGATCTTTTATCCCATCACTAAATAATACATCCAAAATCAAGTTGCCTTGATCTGTGACAACAGGACCTGCTTTTTTTGTTGCCATCCTTAAATTAGAAATTCCTCCCATTTCTGAAACTATATCTTTCACCTGCTTCCAAGCAGAAGGTAGAACCTCTACAGGAAGAGGGAAACCTAGATTTAAATTTTGCACTAGCTTTGTTTCATCCACAACAATTAATAACTTATTTGCTTTAGATGCAACCAATTTTTCCCGAACATGGCAAGCTCCACCACCTTTAATTAGTTGAAAGTCAGGATCTACTTCATCTGCTCCATCAATAGCTAAATCAATTTGCGTAACTGAAGCTAAATCAATTAACGGAATATTAAGTTCTAGAGCAAGAACCTCAGACTGAAAAGAAGTTGGAACTCCCATGATATTTTTTAATTTGCCTGATCTAATTTGTTCAGCAAGGCTTTTTATCATGAGGGCTGCAGTTGAACCAGACCCTAAACCTACGATCATTCCTTCTTCAACTTCTTTAATAGCTGCATCAGCAACTATTTGCTTCATCTGAGTCTGTAAATCCAAAATGTTTTTAATCTAAAGTTTATAGATTATTAAATTTCAACAAATGATTTATGTCAAACCTGGTAGTGCCTCAGGTTTAATATTAACTTCAATTTCTTTATTATCCCTTACAACATTTAAGATGAATTTTTTTCCAATTTGAGCTTTCTCTACTTCATCTAAAAGAGTTTTGGGTTCTTCTATTAAAATATTTTCAGTAGCAATTACTAAATCACCTCTTCTCAATCCTGCTTTTTCTGCAGGACTATTTGGTATAACGGATTGAATTAAAGCTCCCGACCTCTCTGGTAATTGAACAAGTGCATTAGGATCTTCATTATGTTCTTTGGCTATTTTAGGATTCAAAGAAATTAACTGTACACCCAAATAAGGATGGATAACTTCTCCATTCTCTAATAATTGTTCAGAAACATTTTTAGCCAGATTAATTGGTATTGCGAATCCTAGACCAGCTCCAGGCCCACTTCTTACTAAAGTATTTATTCCAATTACCTGTCCATTAGAATTTATAAGTGGTCCGCCAGAATTACCTGGATTAATGGCAGCATCTGTTTGGATAAGATCAAGTCTTTTGTCAGAAAAGCCAAGTGCATTAATATCTCTATGAAGACTACTAACTATTCCAAGAGTAACTGTTTTCTCAAGTCCATATGGAGTCCCAAGGGCTATCGCCCAATCACCAACTTCTAGTTCTTCTGAATCACCTAAAGGTGCATAACTAGAATCAATTTTCTCATTAATTTTTACTAAGGCTAAATCAGTAATTGAATCAGTTCCCAATACTTGACCATCACAATTAGTCCCATCAGCCAACGTCACTGAGACATTATCAACTCTTTCTACAACATGAGCATTTGTTAAAACTAGACCATTTTTATCAATAATTACTCCCGAACCTTGACCTCTTTCTCGTTCAGGAGACATATCAGGTTCTCCAAGTAAATCCCTTAACAAGGGGTCTAATAAAGTTGGATCAAACTGTTGTCTTTCTACTAATCTCTCGGTATCAATTCTCACTACTGCAGGACCTACATTTTTAACAGCATCTGAAACAAAATTATGTCCATCAAAAGAATCAAGAGCTGAAACTTGAGTTAAAGGATAAAAATTAATTAAAAAAGCCGAAATTATTACACTAACTTTTAATAAATAGATAAATTTATTTTTAAAAAATCTCATTTTCTTGATAAATTTTGACTTTGTATTTAAAAATCTAATTGAATAAACTTGTTAGTGTTGTTTTTTTGTTTACATCCATAAAATACACATATAAAGAAATTTCCAAAAAATTTTTTTTATATGTAAGAATAAATAATAATAAATAATAAGTATTTAGATAACTTGGATAAGGAAGTAAAAAAAAAACTAGAAATTCTTCTTCAGGAAATTGCTGGACAATTTGATTTTGAGGTCTATAGTTTAAATTTACTAACAAATCAAAACCCAATAATTATCCAAATTATTATTAAAAAAATTAACGAAGAGGATATTACTTTAGATGATTGTTCAAGATTTAATAATCCTGCATCTGCTGTAATTGAAAATTCAAATCTTTTAAATTGTTCATATGTTCTAGAAATTAGTAGTCAAGGGGTCAGTGATGAATTAACCTCAGAAAGAGACTTCAAAACTTTTAAAGGTTTTCCAGTTAATGTTGAGTTAAACCAAAAAAAATCACAAAAAAAATTTCTTAATGGTTTACTTTATGAAAAGTCTAAAGATTTTTTAGCCATTAACATAAAAGGTAGGATAAAAAAAATACCTTTTAATGAAGTATTAAAGATTAGTCTTTGCACTCGAAAAGACTAATATATTTCTCAACCCTTGTTCATTTTACCCATCATAGATGGCATTAGTAATTCTCCCAGGTTTAAACAATCTTATTGAAGACATAAGTGAGGAAAAGAAATTACCTCCTCATATTGTGGAATCAGCTTTACGTGAAGCCTTACTCAAAGGTTACGAAAAATATAGAAGAACCTTTTACATTGGAGTAAAAGAAGATCCATTTGACGAAGAATATTTTAGTAACTTTGATGTTGGATTTGATCTTGATGAAGAAGGTTATAGAATTCTATCCAGTAAAATAATTGTTGAAGAGGTTGAAAGTGAAGATCATCAAATATCTCTCCTTGAGGTAAAACAAGTTGCTGAAGATGCTCAAATAGGTGATACCGTCGTTTTAGATGTCACTCCCGAAAAAGAGGACTTTGGCAGAATGGCTGCCTCAACTACAAAGCAAGTATTAGCTCAAAAGTTGAGAGACCAGCAAAGAAAAATGATTCAAGAAGAATTTGCAGATTTAGAAGATCCGGTTTTAACAGCAAGAGTTATACGATTTGAAAGACAATCAGTAATTATGGGGGTTAGCTCAGGAATTGGGAGACCAGAAGTAGAAGCTGAGCTTCCTAAAAGGGATCAATTGCCCAATGACAATTATAGAGCTAACGCAACATTCAAAGTATTTCTGAAAGAGGTCAGTGAAATAGCTAGAAAAGGTCCTCAACTGTTTGTAAGTAGAGCTAATGCTGGTTTAGTTGTTTATTTATTTGAAAATGAAGTCCCAGAAATTCAAGAAGGCACAGTAAAAATTGTTGCTGTATCAAGAGAAGCAAACCCTCCTTCAAGAGCTGTCGGCCCAAGAACTAAAGTCGCAGTTGATAGTATTGAAAGAGAAGTTGACCCCGTTGGTGCTTGCATTGGTGCAAGAGGAGCAAGAATTCAACAAGTAGTTAATGAATTAAGGGGAGAAAAAATTGATGTTATTAAATGGTCATCTGATCCCATTCAATACATATTAAATTCCTTGAGCCCAGCTAAAGTTGACCTTGTTAGGCTCGTTGACCCAGAGGGACAACATGCTCATGTTTTAGTTCCCCCTGATCAATTGAGTCTTGCCATAGGAAGAGAAGGTCAAAATGTTCGTCTTGCAGCTAGGTTAACTGGGTGGAAAATAGACGTTAAAAACTCCCATGAATATGATCAAGAAGCAGAAGACAATGCGGTAGCAGAATTGATAGTACAAAGAGAGGAAGAAGAGCATCTCCAAAGAGAAGCGGAACAGAGATTGGAGGCAGAGCAAGCAGCAAGAGCAGCAGAAGATGCCAGATTGAGGGAACTTTATCCTCTTCCTGAAGATTCCGAGGAATTTGAAAATGAATCATACGAAGAAGTAAATCTTTCCGAAAACAGCCAAGTAGCAAATTTAAACCCAGATGAAAAAATTTCTACAGAGGAGAAAACACGGTGATTCAAAAAACTCCTGTTATGCGTAAGTGTATTTCCTGCAGGACAACTTTTGATAGAAATAATCTTCTTAAGATTACTAATGATCATAAGTTAGGAATAATGTTAAACCAAGGCATGGGTCGTTCTGCTTACATTTGTAAATCAAAAAAGTGTTATACGGATTCTAAACTTCAAAAAAAGCTTCAAAAAGCTTTAAAAAGGACTTTAAATCATGATTTTTTTGATATTTTTGAGAGGGAAATTGCAAACTATAAATAACTATCCCAAAAGAGCATATAATTAAAAATAACATTCTCTAAAAATTTTAAAAAAGAGCAACATTTTAGACTAAATGACTATCAGCGATAAAATCAGAGTTTATGAACTTTCCAGAGATTTAAAACTGGAAAACAAAGATATATTGGATGCTGCTCAAAAACTTTCAATATCAGTTAAAAGTCACAGTAGTTCCATAAGTCTAGAGGATGCAAACAAAATTAAAAATCTTATCACCAGCAAAAATTCAGGTAAAAAAATACTTTCTGTAAATAAATCTTCATTCAAAGCTACTAATGAACAACAACAAAATATTGGAAATCAAAATAAAAATAACAAGTCTGTAGCAAATCCTTCGCACAAAGATAAATCCTCAAAAGAAAGTTTAAATAAAAAACCCCTTTTGATTAAACCTATTAACAAGTCGGAAAATTCCCCAGCAGATTCAAATAAAAAAAATTCAAATAAACTTGAAAATCCAATTCCCCCTGCAATTGTTTCTACTCCTCAATCTAAAGCTCTTTTAAATACCCAAAATAAAACAAATAATGCAAGCACAACTATAAATTCAAAAGATAAAAAAAATCCAACAAGGTCTTTCCAAAACAAAAAATCTTTAAATAATACTTCACTACCAATTACAAAAAGCCCTGCAAGACCTCCAATTCAATTAATTGAAAAGCCTAAGAATTTCACAACTTCTAATAGAGATTTAAATGCTAATAAAAAAAATAACCCTTTAAGTCAAAGACCTCAACCATCAAATAGATTTGATGGTAATAATAATTTTTCTCAAAAGAATTTAAATAATCCTCGTACTAAAAATACACCTGAATTAGTGGGTGCACCGATCAGAAGGGAAGATCCTAAAGTTAATGCATATAGAAAAAACAGTAATACTAGGCAATTCCTACCAAATACACAAACTTCGACAAATAAATCTGGCACTCCTAACAGACAAGGAACTCCCAATAGGCCAGGTACACCTAACAGACAAATCGTTCCTAATAGGCCAGGTACTCCTAACAGACAAGGAACTCCCAATAGGCCAGGTATACCTAACAGACAAATCGTTCCTAATAGGCCAGGTACTCCAAATAGACGAGGTGTTTCTAATAGGCCCGGGGAACAAAATAGACAGGGGGCACCAAATAGACAAGGTGTTTCCTATAGGCAGGGAGATTTCAACAGGTCTGGGTCTAAATTAAAAAATCAAAATTCTTCAGGTATCAGGAAACCAGTAGCACCTAATGAACTGATGCAACTACAGAAAACGAATGCCTCAGATAAAGAAAAACTTACTAGATCTAATTTTGATAAACAAAAAGTTGAGTTAGGTAAACAAAAGGCTAAAGCACCTAGTAGTCGTTTAAATACATCCCCTACTGCCAAAAAACCTCCCCATAGATCATCTGCGAATAACTCGAAGAAAACTGGTAAAACAGATTGGGACGACAGCGCAAAGCTAGAAGCATTAAGAAATAAAAACCCACAGAAACAAAGACAAAAAGTTCATATTATCGGGGAAAATGATGATTCATTAACCTCTGAGACTAGCGGCTATTCAGGAGAAAAAGTGTCAATACTATCGGCTAGTTTGGCTCGTCCAAAAAAAGCAAAATCTGAAGAACCCAAATTACAAAAAGCTGCAAGACAATTTAAGAAAAAGAAAAAAGAGACAACTAGGCAAAGACAAAAAAGAAGAGCTATGGAATTAAGAGCAGCCAAAGATGCCAAACAAGTGAGACCTGAGATGATTATCGTACCTGAAGATAATTTAACAGTTCAAGAATTAGCTGATAAACTTAGTCTTGAAAGTTCTGAAATAATAAAATCTCTTTTCTTCAAAGGCATTACAGCTACAGTTACTCAGTCACTTGATTTGGCAACTATCGAAACTGTGGCGGAAGAATTTGGAGTCCCAGTTTTGCAAGATGATGTTGAAGAAGCTGCCAAGAAAACAGTAGATATGATTGAAACTGATGATATTGAAAGTCTTATAAAAAGGCCGCCTGTAATCACAGTAATGGGTCATGTTGACCATGGTAAAACCAGTCTTTTGGACTCCATAAGAGAATCCAGAGTAGCCTCGGGAGAAGCAGGTGGGATAACTCAACATATAGGAGCTTATCAAGTTGATTTTGAGCATGAATCAAAAAAGAAAAAGCTAACTTTTCTCGATACCCCAGGTCATGAAGCTTTTACTGCCATGCGTGCAAGAGGTACAAAAGTTACAGATGTTGCAGTACTTGTAGTAGCAGCTGATGATGGTTGCAGGCCTCAAACACTTGAAGCTATTAGTCATGCAAGAGCGGCAAAAGTGCCAATAGTCGTAGCTATCAATAAAATTGATAAAGAAGGAGCTTCTCCAGATAGAGTTAAACAAGAATTATCAGAAAAAGATTTAATTGCAGAAGACTGGGGTGGAGATGTAGTGATGGTACCAGTAAGTGCAATCAAAAAACAAAATATTAATAAATTACTTGAGATGATTTTACTGGTTTCAGAAGTTGAAGATCTTCAAGCAAACCCAAAAAGATTAGCAAAAGGGACAGTTATTGAAGCACACTTGGATAAAGCCAAAGGTCCTGTTGCAACTTTATTAGTACAAAATGGCACATTAAAAGCTGGAGATGTTTTAGCTGCTGGTTCAGTCCTTGGAAAAATTAGAGCAATGGTTGATGAACATGGAAACAGAATTAAGGAAGCTGGACCATCATGTCCAGTTGAAGCCCTTGGATTTAGCGAAGTCCCTACAGCTGGCGATGAATTTGAAGTTTATCCTGATGAGAAAACTGCTAGAGGAATTGTAGGAGAGAGAGCAACTGATGCAAGAGCAACAAAATTAGCCCAACAAATGGCATCTAGGAGGGTGAGCTTATCCTCTTTGTCCAATCAAGCAAATGATGGAGAACTTAAAGAATTAAATCTAATTCTTAAAGCAGATGTTCAAGGTAGTGTAGAAGCTATATTAGGTTCACTAGAACAATTACCAAAAAATGAGGTTCAAGTCAGAGTTCTTCTTTCCGCACCAGGAGAAATAACTGAGACTGACATAGACCTTGCTGCTGCTTCTGGCTCAGTAATAATAGGATTCAATACATCTTTAGCTTCTGGCGCCAAAAAAGCAGCTGACTCAAATAATGTTGACATAAGAGAGTATGAAGTCATCTATAAACTGTTAGAGGATATTCAATCTGCTATGGAAGGATTGCTTGAGCCTGATCTGGTTGAAGAATCTTTAGGTCAAGCTGAAGTAAGAGCTACTTTTGCAGTCGGGAAAGGAGCTATTGCTGGTTGCTATATACAAAGTGGTAAACTGCAAAGAAATTGTTCTTTAAGAGTAGTTAGATCAGACAAAATAATTTTTGAAGGAAATTTAGATTCATTAAAAAGATCTAAAGATGATGTAAAAGAAGTTAATACAGGGTTTGAATGCGGAGTTGGATGTGATAAATTTTCAACTTGGAGTGAAGGAGATATTATTGAAGCGTTCAAATTTGTAACTAAAAAAAGAATCTTAAATAAATAATTTAATTTTTCTTATCTCTCTCAAGGAACAATAGAAAAGGAAATAATACACATGCTCCAATTTGTATGAATAGATTATTTTGTTGAATTTCATTACCACTAGAAATTTTCGAAAGCATTATAAAAAGACCTAAAAAAGCTGACCCTGTAAAAGCTAACCATAAAACTTTTCTTAATCCTTTAAAAGGTGCCTTAGACTCCTTAATTAATCTTTTTTTTAATTCAGGATCAATTTTTGACATTAATTATTTCGAATATAAAATTATTCTATATTAAAATTTCAACATTTTATATTGCCGATATAGCTCAGAGGAAGAGCAACTGTCTCGTAAACAGTAGGTCATTGGTTCAATTCCAATTATCGGCATTTAAGTCCCACATAATATTAAAAACATGATTGAAAAAAATAATAATTTTGAAAAAGTTTTAAAGATTTTTCTTTTCATTCCTCTTATTTTTTATTATGGAAAAAGAAGTTATATAGCTTTCGATGAAGGATTCTACGCCTTGCAAGCAAGATGGATATTGGAAAAAGGTAATTGGATAATTCCTTTATGGTTTGACGAATATGTTTTAGATAGAACAAATGGGTTACAAATTTTAATCGCAAAATCACAAGAAATATTTGGCAAAAACGTTTTCGCTGCATATTTGCCAACAACGATTGCAGCAATATTAATGTTACTAATAACTTATAAATTGCATGAAGAACTTTTTGGCAAAAATCATGCAATTGTATCCCCACTAATACTTTCTACAACATATTTATGGTTTGACTATTCTCATTTGGCTACTCAAGATCTTATTTTTTCCTGCTTGGTAACTATTGGAGTATTTTCTTTAGTAAAAATAAAAGAGAACAAAAGCAATTTCTATATTTTACTTTTTGGTGTTTGGATAGGTTTAGCTTTTATGATGAAAACTTTTCTTGTAGCTGTTCCCCTTGCAGCACTCGGACCGTATTTATTAACAAAAAGAAAATTGTTTTTTAATAAATTTTTTTGGCTTGGATTGATAATTGGATTTATTCCATATCTAATATGGTCTTATTCTATAAGCTCTTATTTAGATAAGAATATTATCTTTTACTTATTTGAGAAATTTAATTTCCTTTCAAATAAAAATGATTCCACAAATCCTTTTTATTATTATCTTTGGAATATTCCAATAACGTTCTTACCATGGAGCATATTTTCTATTATCGGTTTAATTTCTAATATTTTAGAAAATAAAAATAAAGATACAAATAAAAAATTCATCTTAACTCATTTCCCCTTAATTTTAATATTAATAATAAGTATTTTTTCTACAAAAACTCCCTACTACCCTTTGCAAATATCCTCAATCCTCTCTTTAAATTCATATAGTGGCATTAAATATTTATTCAGTTCAAATAGATATAAATCTACAGTTGTTTTCATTACATCAAAACTTGTTCCTTTATTAATCTTTTCTTTAATTGGTACATATTTAATTTTCTTCAAAAGTGACTTAAATTTGAGTACAAAGGAAAATATATTTATTATTTTTGGATTAATATCATTTGCGATAGCTTGGTCTTTTATAAAAAACAAAAGGAGCCTCAAGGAGATTTTTGCAACTTTAATTATTGGTCCTTATCTACTAACATCACTATCATTACAGTCAGGTTTATTTACTGATCGATCAAGAGAGTTAAGGGAAACTATGGAGTATCTATCTTCATTAGATATCCTGAAGAATCAAACCATTAAGGTTGATAAAAGAATTAGAGGAGTTGAAAAAGGGCAATCAAAAATAATAAGAATTTCTCTCCTAACTCCTAATTTAGGTGATGGAATTGAAAGCATAGACAAAATGAATCCATCAGATTTAGCATGGTCTACTTTATCTTCAAAGGAATCATATGAAACTGACTCTTTTCAAATAATTTACGATTATGAAATTTTATCTCCCTGGAAATTAATAAGAAAAAATTGATCAGTTTATATTAATATTATTCTGATGAAAATTTAATTTAATGAAATCTATAAATACATGGAGTCTTTCAAATAATAATATTCACCAATTATTTAAGGAAAATAATGAATTCATTTCTCTTAAAGTAAGAGGTAATACTTGGGAACCTATCACAAGATGGCTCAAATTAGATTCCAGAATATTCAAAGGGACAACTAACAAAGCAAGAATTACTTTATGTGATATTGAATCATTAGCCGAAATTTATAATTACAGATCTATCAGATGGAAAGCAAAAAAATTAACTCCAATACCAACTAAATTTATTCCACAATTTATTAAGAATATTTTGCGTAAGGTACCAATAATTAAGCAACTTGCTTTTGAACTAGAAATTATATTTTATAAATACCAGGAAAAAGCAGGAGATCATTTGATTTCAATAGTGATTCCTGCAAGAAATGAGGAAGGTAATAGGGAACTTTTAAGAGAAGCTTTAAATAAATTAAAAAAAATACCTAATAAAATAGAAATTATATTTGTAGAGGGTAATAGTAGAGATAAAACTTTTCAGATGCTAGAAAATCTAACTAAAGAATTCTCAAATAGTTTCCAAATATATCTTTTAAAACAAACATCTATAGGTAAGAAAAATGCTGTTGTTGAAGGTTTCAATATCTCATCTGGTGACACACTAGCAATTATAGATAGCGACTTCACCGTAGATATTAATGATAGTATCTCTGCAATAATGGAATCAACGAAAAATGAAAATATACTTATAAACTGCTCTCGAACAACTTTCCCAATGGAAAAAGATGCTATGAGATGGGCTAACTACATTGGCAATAGATGTTTTGCTATATTTTTATCGATTTTAATAAACAAACCAATTTCTGATTCACTATGTGGAACTAAAGTTTTCTCTAGGAAATTTTTTAATTTAATGAAGAAAAATGGAAGTTGGGAATCTAAATCAGACCCTTTTGGTGATTTTACGATTATTTTTGAAGCGGCCAATAATAATATTAAAATCTTAAATTACCCTGTTAGATACTATGCAAGAAAATCTGGAGCACCAAATATCTCTAGATGGGTAGATGGTATTAAACTTCTAAAGGTATGTTGGAAATATATGACTTCAGACCTCTAAACTAAAAAATATTTTCTTAAATTATTCAGAATTAAATTTAAAAAATTCACCGAAAAGGTAATAAAATAGTTAGATTCTTTTATGAGATCAACTTTAATATCTCTCTTATGGAGTTCAGGTTTCCTTTTAAAAATATAAAAAGAAATTCAAATAGAGAATATTTCAGTAAAGTTCTCATTGTTAGACTCCCATGTAATCCCATATTTCCAATAGGACCTATTTATTTAGCAGATCATATTCATAAATGTTTCCCAGAGATAGAACAGCAATTTATTGATTTAGCAATAGTACCCTCAAATAATATTGCTAAATATTTAAAAAGAAAAATTGATCAATTCAGACCTCATTTAATTATTTTTTCTTGGAGAGATATACAAATATATGCACCAGTTGATGGAAGAAGTGGTAACCCTTTACAAAATTCTTTTGAAGTTTTCTACTCAAAAAATCTTCTTAAGAAAATTCGAGGTGCTTGGGGAGGCTTAAAGTTAATAACATCTCATTATGAAGAAATTAATAGGAACACATCATTGGTAAAGATGGGACTCAATAGAGCTCAAAAATACAATAAATCAGTAAAAGTGATTTTAGGAGGAGGAGCGGTTAGTGTTTTCTACGAACAGCTAGGTAATTTATTACCAAAAGGTACGGTGATCTCAGTTGGAGAAGGTGAAAACCTAATTGAAAAAATTATTAAAGGTGACTCTATTGCCGAAGAAAGATGTTATCTAGCTGGGCAAAAACCAAGGAAGAAATTAATACATGAACAGCCATCTGGAACAATTAAAACAGCTTGTAATTACAAATATATTAAATCTATTTGGTCTGAATTTGATTGGTACATTGAAGGTGGTGATTACTATGTAGGAGTTCAAACCAAAAGAGGTTGTCCACATAATTGTTGTTTTTGCGTTTATACAGTTGTAGAGGGTAAAAAAATTCGAGTTAATCCAGTAAATGAAGTTATTAAAGAAATGAAGCAACTTTATGAAATGGGTGTCAGGGGTTTTTGGTTTACAGATGCTCAATTTATTCCCACAAGAAATAATATTAAAGACGCGAAATTACTTCTTCAAGCCATAAAAGACCAAGGTTGGAACGATATTAATTGGGCGGCATATATTAGGGCAGATAACATTGATCGAGAATTAGCTCAATTAATGGTTGATACTGGAATGAGTTATTTTGAGATAGGAATTACATCCGGTTCTCAAGAACTTGTTAGAAAAATGAGGTTAGCATACAACCTTAAAACAGTACTAGAAAATTGCAAGATGCTTGTAGAGGCAGGATTTAGAAATCATGTCTCAGTAAATTACTCATTTAATGTCTTTGATGAAACTCCGAATACAATTAAACAAACTATTGCTTATCATAGAGAACTGGAAAATATCTTTGGCAAAGGGTTAGTTGATCCAGCTATATTTTTTATAGGTTTACAACCTCATACTCTTTTAGAAAAATACGCTTTAGAAAATAATATATTAAAACCTAATTACAATCCTATGAGTATGATGCCTTGGACTGCAAGAAAACTTTTGTGGAACCCTGGCCCTTTGGGTAAAAAGCTTGGGCAAGTATGTTTAGAAGCTTTCGATAATCATGATGATGAATTTGGGAAAACTGTAATTAATATTTTGGAAAGAAATTATGGTAAATCAACATTAGATGATTCTTTAAAAGTTCCTAAATTATCTGAAAGGAAACTAATCTCAGCAAAATCATAAGTTAATTTTGATATCAAATAATTTTCACTAAATAATCAATCTTCTTTCTCAATTGAACTTGATATTCCTTTTGATTTGAGAGATTCTGAATAAAATTCAGCAGGTTCTAGATCACAAACTATAACTAAACCAATTCCATTATTATGAGCCTCAAGCATGATAGCGAGCGCATCTTGCTCGCTTAATTGTGGTACAACTTCTCTAAGCACAAAAGTTACATACTCCATAGAATTTACAGGATCGTTATGGAGTAATACCTTATATTTTGGTGATTTATTTTTTAAAGGGGCTGTTTTTTTTTCTAAAACTGCTGCGTTATTATTTTCCCCTTTTTCTAGTTTTATAATTGACATTAATTTAATTTTTAATTACTAGGTAATTCATAATCTATTATATATTAATTATTCGTTCCATTGCATTAATAACATTGAATCTTGAGTTAAATGCAGATAATCGAAAATAGCCCTCTCCTGCCAACCCAAATCCGCTTCCAGGTGTTCCCACTACGTTAGCTTTTTGAAGTAAATAGTCAAAAAAGTCCCATGAAGTCATATCAGCAGGAACTTTAATCCAAACATATGGTGCATTATTACCACCAAATACTGTATATCCAGCAGTAATGAGCTTACCCCGCATAATCTTTGCATTTTCCATATAAAAATCTATTAAAGAATTAACCTCTTTTTTTCCTTGAGAAGAATAGACTGCCTCAGCTCCTCTCTGCACAACATAATTTACTCCATTAAATTTAGTGCATTGACGTCTATTCCATAATCGCCATAAATCAACCTTATCACCTTTTGAATTTTGTCCTGATAGGTTTTTAGGTATTACTGTATAAGCACATCTAACTCCAGTAAATCCTGCATTTTTTGAGAAAGATCTAAATTCAATAGCACAATTTTTTGCCCCCTCTATCTCATATATTGAATGAGGTATATGTTTATCTTGAATAAAAGCTTCATAAGCTGCATCGAAAAGAATTAAAGAATTATTTTCGTTCGCATATTCAACCCATTTTTTTAATTCTTCTTTAGTAATAGTTGCCCCGGTAGGGTTATTTGGAAAACAAAGATAAATAATATCAACTTTATTTTTAGGAATTTCAGGTAAAAAATTATTATCCTCATTAATTGCTAAATACAATAATCCTTCATAAGTGCCATTTTGAAGTGTTTCTCCAGTTCGCCCAGTCATAACATTACTATCTACATAAACAGGGTAAACAGGATCTGTTACGGCAATCAAATTATCATCGCCAAGAATATCTAAAATATTACTACTATCGCATTTTGAACCATCTGAAATAAATATTTCTTCCGGTGCAATTTGACACTTTCTTGAAATAAAATCATTTTCAGAAATTTTTTCCCTGAGCCATTCATATCCTTGCTCTGGACCATAACCTTTAAATCCTTTACTTGTTCCCATTTCATTTAAAGCTTTACTCATCGCATTTATACAAGCTTTGGGTAATGGCTCCGTTACATCACCTATTCCAAGTTTAATAATCTCTGCGTTTTTATTAGCTTGAGTATAATTATTTACTCTTTTTGAGATTTCAGGGAATAAATATCCTGCCTTGAGTTTTAAATAATTTTCGTTTATTAGTACCACTTTAAAGAAATTAAAAGTTTAGTCTACATAAGAATAGTAGATTAATGTGCTCAAGCGGGAATTAGATGTTAATATAAGTGAAGTTATGATTTTAATTTAAAGAACTAGTCATAACTATCATGTCAATTTCAAATCGTTTGAAAGTCGTCTAAAATCTAAATACTTAGCAAATTACAGTGCTACCAATTATTTTAAAAAATCTAATAAATTTAACAATCAAGATATTGTTAGTAAAAATTAAATATTAGTTTATTTATATTTTATCGATTTTCAAAATTCAAAACATACTTAATTTTTTTATATGTCTCAGCAAATTGTAATAGCTGAGCAGGCGCGTATTGCAGCACTACTCACAGATGATCGAGTTGATGAATTAATCGTCGCACAAGGTCAATATCAAATCGGGGATATTTTTTTAGGAACTGTCGAAAATGTTCTTCAAGGGATTGATGCTGCCTTTATCGATATTGGAGAAAGTGAAAAAAATGGCTTTATTCATGTATCAGATCTAGGTCCATTAAGACTTAAAAAGGGTGTAGTAGGCATTACTGAACTTCTTGAACCCAAACAAAAAGTTCTTGTTCAAGTAATGAAAGAACCCACTGGGAATAAAGGACCTAGACTAACGGGCAATATTTCATTACCTGGAAAATATTTAATATTGCAACCTTTTGGACAAGGAGTAAATATATCTAGGAAGATAAATACTGATACAGAAAGAAGTCGTTTAAGAGCACTTGGGGTTTTAATTAAACCACCCAGTACAGGTCTATTATTTCGCACTGAAGCTGAAAAAATAAAAGAAGAACTACTTATTGAAGATTTAGAAAATTTAATTCAACAATGGGATCAAGTTAATAAATTTTCTGAGAATTCTCATCCACCAAGTCTTGTAAATAGAGATGAAGATTTTTCATTAAAAATATTAAGAGACTGTTTTAAATCATCGACTAATAAAATTGTAATTGATAATAAAATTGCCCTTGAAAAAGCAAAAGACTTTTTAAATAACAATGATTCTAATGTTGATCTTGTTTTTCATAGTAATGAAATAAACGAACATATTTTAGAAAAATACCAAATTAAGAAAACTATTCAAAAGGCACTTCAACCGAGAGTTGATTTACCTTCAGGAGGATACATAATTATTGAGCCTACTGAAGCTTTAACAGTAATTGATGTGAATTCTGGGTCTTTCACAAGATCAGCCAATTCAAGGCAAACTGTTTTATGGACGAATTGCGAAGCAGCTATTGAAATTTCTCGACAAATGAAATTGAGAAATATTGGAGGAGTTTTAATTATAGATTTTATAGATATGGAATCTCGAAGAGATCAATTTCAGTTACTTGAGCAGTTTACTTTAGCCATAAAAGATGATTCTGCAAAGCCTCAGATAGCTGAGTTAACTGAGTTAGGTTTAGTCGAACTAACCAGAAAAAGACAAGGGCAAAATATATACGAATTATTTGGCAAAAAATGTAATTCTTGCAATGGATTAGGGCATATAGAAAGTTTTCCAGATTATCAAAATTCAAATCCAGAAATTAATCAATCTGCTAAAAAATCTAGCAAATTAAATAATACAAAGTTTCCAGATTTAGAGTCATCTCAAGAAGTTGTAAATCCAGAACAGATAGTTAATAAAGAATTATCAAACTCCAAAACTTTAAATAAAGAGGATGATCATTCCAACAAAAAGGAAAATGATAATGAGACACTTAATACAAATATTTCAAGTGAAAAAAAAGAAATAATAGTTGAATTAAGTAATGATGAAAAAATTGTATTTAGTCAACTTGGTATCAATCCATTAATTAAATTAGGCAAACAATATCTTACTAATAATCATTTAATACGTCTAGAAAATGGTAAAAACAAAGTAAAAGATACAGCTTTAGAGAATAATAAAAAATCAATCAAAAAAGTTTCCAGTAAAAAAACAAAACAAAAAATCTCAACTTCTAATTCAATAGAAAAGTTTGAAGTTACAGTAGATGAATCTAAAGAAGTTAATTCCGAGAATAAATTACCAAAGATAACAACTGCGAACGAGGGAATAGAAACTACAGATGAAATGGATAATTCAAGAAGGAAAAGAAGAAGATCATCTGCAAATATTGAATAAAGTTTCTGAGATAGGTATTGACGAAGTAGGACGTGGTGCAGTTTTTGGACCTGTATTTTCTGCGGCTGTAGTTCTATCTGAAAAAAATGCAAAAATTCTTAAACAATTGGGTGTAAGAGATAGTAAAAAATTAACTCCAAACAAAAGAAAATTACTTTTTCCTAAAATTATTGCTTTATCTTTAGATTACAGTCTTGGACAGTCTTCAGTAAGAGAAATTGATCAACTAGGAATAAGATATGCAACTGAACTTTCAATGATTAGAGCTATCAAGAAGTTAAAAGATAATCCAGCAGAAGTTATCATTGATGGTCCATTATCATTGAGACTCTGGGAGGGTCGTCAAAGAAATATAATTGCCGGGGATTCCAAATTTATATCAATTGCTGCTGCAAGCATAATTGCAAAAGTAACACGTGATTTTTTAATGGAAAGATTAGAAAAAAAATTCTCTGGATATTCAATATTTAAAAATAAAGGATATGGTACTGAAGATCATTTATCAACTCTAAAATCAAAAGGAGTGACGAAACTTCATAGGAAAAGTTTCTTGACTAAATTAAACTTTATTTAATTCACACCAATCAACAAAATCTTTTATTAATTGTTGTTGGACTCTAGATTTTATTCCCAATAAAATTCCATTCAATACTGAATGACCTGTAGATTCCAAAATTTTCTTTGGTACAAGTTTTAAAAGAGGAGGTTGACTTACTGAGACACCCAGAAGTGCTTCACCCTCTAATCCACTATCAGTCGCTTCCAAGTTTGCTTTCAAAATTAAACTAAAATCTTCTATTATTCCTAGACCATCTAATTTGCTATCAAGTGCACTCATTTTTAAAACACCATCTATATTCTCAACTGCAATTGATACAACAGGGTTAACATCTAATTGAAAAACACTGAAACTTGTTACAGTATACTTATACTTTCCGTCCCCTTCAGGTTCTAATTTATTTGGGTCTAGCATTGCTCCAACAACTCTTTCTTCTTCCAAAAGATATTTAGAAAGATATTCTTTATTCTTTGTTACAGAAAGCTTAAGTTTCTGTTTAGCATCAAAAACTAAAAGCATTTTTCTATACACCTCCAATGCTTATTTGGTCTTTTTTTTTTCTTACGATTAATCATGCGCAAACAAGTTGCATATTTAGGTCCTGAAGGGACATACGCAGAAAAAGCAGCTCATATTTTATCAAAGCTTGCCAATTTTGAGTCACCTTTATTTGTACCATGTAATGGGCTATATTCGGTTATAAAATCAATAGCCTACAATAATTGTGATGCTGCAATAGTACCAATCGAAAACTCTGTTGAGGGTGGAGTAACAACGACTTTAGACGCTCTTTGGAAATTTCCTGATATTAATATAAATAAAGCAATCGTGTTACCCATAAAACATGCATTAATTAGTGCTGGAGACATTGAAGAGATATCGGAGGTACTTTCTCATCCGCAAGCTTTAGCTCAATGTTCAGAATGGTTATCTGAAAATCTTCCAAAAGCAATTACTTTATCAACGAATTCAACCTCAGAAGCTGTGAATATGGTAAAGGGGAGTACATTCAGAGCAGCTATTGGATCCAAATCTCTTACTGAAATAAAGGGACTTAAAGAATTAGCATTCCCTATTAATGATGTTCCAGGAAATTGCACAAGATTTGTTTTATTGAGTAAAACCTCAATGTTAGATAGAGCTAATATTGCCAGTTTTGCCTTTTCATTACTTTCAAATAATCCTGGAGCTTTACTGGAAGCTTTAAATTATATTGCAGAATTTGGCTTCAATATGAGCAAGATAGAATCCCGGCCCTCAAAGAGAGAATTAGGCGAATATATAATTTATGTTGATATTGAAATAAATATGAGAAGCAATATTGAGGCCTTTTATGAATTGAAGAAAAAACTGAAACCTTTATGTGAACATTTAGTAGATTTTGGATGTTATTTATCAGAAAACATAAATTTAGACTAACTATCCTCTGCATTTATAAACACCAAACTCCATTAAGCCTTTTTTAAAGGCCCAATACATTAGCAATATTGTAGGAATCTCTCTTATAGACTTTACTATTGCTCCTGGACCAAGTGATAAAATTGCATTTGGCCTTCTCATCCCTTCATATATTGAATCAAACCAAGATGGGTTTGTATAGGAATTCCAATTATCAAAAATAACTTTACCTGAACTATTTTTATTGTTGATCAGAATACTACTAAAGTCTTTGATACTTACAAATTCAGGATGTGCCCACTGTTCAAGTAATTGTTTTAATATTATTTTTTCAAGCATTGATGGGGGCTTCTGATTTAAATCTCTTGAATTCCAATCAGCCAAAGCTAAATATCCTCCAGGTCTCAAAGTTCTTAACATTTGATCTGCAAACTTGGTTTTGTTATTCATATGAGCTCCTGCCTCAACACTCCAAACCCCATCAAATGCTCCATCTTCAAATTGTAAATTCAAAGCATCCATTACTTTGAAGTTACATTTACATTCATAAGGTGTAAGTTCTTTAGCTCTTTTTACTTGGGCTGGACTAATAGTTATACCGGTTACATTAAATCCATAGTAGTTGGCCAGAATCCTAGAGCTTCCTCCTATTCCACAACCCACATCTAGAACCCTAGAACCTTTAGGTAATTTATCTAGACCGCTCCAACTAACTAACTCATGTACAAATTGTACTTTAGCCTCTCTAAAATCAATATTTTTATTTGGAGGATAAAATCCTAAATGTATATGCTCCCCCCACAATCTTTCTAGCAATTTGTCTTGAGTCCATGAGTCATAAGCAGAAGCTACAGTTCCAGAAGAAACATATTTTCTTGGATTGATTCTCCAAATTATTAAGTAGGATAATAAAAAAAATAATACTAAAAAAATAAAAGATATTAAAAATTCAAACATTTAATTACCTTTGATATCAGGAAAGCTTTCTTTTAAAGCTGTTCTAGCTGCCAATTGTTTTCTAGTATGGTCTAACATTTCAAATTCTCTTTGTAGACGTGCGTAGGTATTCCTCTCCTCAAGGAGTTTCTGCTGCTCTTCAGCTACCGGTCCGCCTAAATGAGCTCCAATCCAAAAAGACAGTTCCAAAGGGTTTTCAGGTAATTTATCAGGAAGAACTTTTTGAGAATTAGTTAGTTTACCAGTTAATTGAACTACATCAAATAATGCTTTGGTAACTGAATCTCTTAAAAGGTCTAAATTTTGAAAACTTTCAATATTTTCATCTGTGATCCAACTAACCATAGCTGAGCAATAAGGTGTTGAACGTACAATTTCTAAAACTTGAAATCTTTGCTGTCCGATTGTAATTATATTACTTCTACCATCTTCGGCTGTTTGATGTTTTATTATTTGAGCACAACAGCCAACTTTAGCCATACTCTTTGTAATAGGATCCCATTTTATTACTCCAAACATTGAATCACTTTCAAGTACAGACTTAAGCATAATTCTGTATCTTGATTCAAAGATGTGAAGGGGTAAAACTTCTTGAGGGAAAAGAACAACTTCTGGCAGAGGGAATAACGGTAATTCCCTTACTGAAAGCTCTCCCATTTAAACCTCAAGATCTTTATTTAATGATAGTAAATTTAAGTCCTCTTCGGGCTTTCTTATAGTTTGACTTCTATATCTACCCCACTAGGAAGATCCAATTTCATTAAAGCATCTATAGTTTTAGCAGAGGGACTATAGATATCAATTATTCTTCTATGAGTTCTAGTCTCAAAATGCTCTCTAGAATCCTTATCTACATGAGGAGATCTTAAAACACAATAAATTTTTCTCTTGGTAGGTAATGGAATAGGTCCTATAGCTGAAGCAGCAGTTGTATCTGCTGTTTGAATAATTTTGTCACAAGACAAATCTAGCATTCTCCTATCGAATGCTTTCAATCTTATGCGAATTTTTTGTTGCGCGAGTGTAGTTGTCATAAGTTTAAATTAATCTTTGAAGAAGGGTTATTGATAATCAATAACCCATATCTATTGTTTAATAATTTTAGATTATCGAAAGTTAGATTTGTCAAACAAGAAACTATTCAATAATTTTAGAAACAACACCAGCTCCAATAGTACGACCACCTTCGCGAATAGCAAAGCGCATGCCTTGTTCTATAGCAACAGGACATATTAATTCTCCTGTCATTTTTATTCTGTCACCTGGCATTACCATCTCTACATTAGCGCCATCATCTGAGGTAAAGGCCGTAATTTGTCCAGTTACATCAGTAGTTCTTATGTAAAATTGAGGTCTGTAACCAGTAAAGAAAGGAGTATGTCTTCCACCCTCTTCTTTCTTAAGAACATAAACCTCCCCTTCGAATTTTGTATGGGGAGTAATTGAACCTTTTTTAACTAGTACCATACCTCTCTCAATATCTTCTTTTTGAACACCACGCAAAAGAAGTCCTACATTATCTCCAGCCATCCCTTCATCGAGAAGCTTTCTAAACATTTCGACTCCAGTAACAGTTGTTAATCTTGTATCTCGTATTCCAACAATTTCAACTTCTTCTCCTACTTTTACTTTTCCTCTTTCAATTCTTCCTGTGGCAACGGTACCTCTTCCTGTGATAGAGAAAACATCTTCAACTGCCATCAAAAATGGTTTATCTATTTCTCTTTCTGGTTCAGGGATGCTGGCATCAACAGCCTTCATTAATTCTTCGATTTTAGATTCCCAAGTAGAATCTCCTTCTAAAGCTTTTAAACCTGAGACTTGCACAATGGGTATGTCATCTCCTGGGAAATCATAACTATCTAGAAGTTCTCTAATTTCCATTTCGACAAGTTCAATGATTTCTTCATCATCAACCATGTCACATTTATTCAAAGCAACTACTAAGGCAGGTACTCCAACTTGTTTAGCCAGAAGAATATGCTCTTTAGTTTGGGCCATAGGACCATCTGTTGCAGCACAAACTAAAATTGCACCATCCATCTGAGCTGCACCAGTAATCATGTTTTTAACATAATCAGCATGGCCAGGACAGTCGACATGGGCATAATGCCTGCCTTCAGTTTCGTATTCGACGTGTGCAGTATTAATTGTTATGCCACGTTCTCTTTCTTCTGGAGCGCCATCTATGTCTCCATAATCTTGAGCTTGTGCTTGACCTTTTTTAGCTAGAACATTTGTTATAGCAGCAGTCAGGGTTGTTTTTCCATGATCAACATGGCCAATAGTGCCAATATTGACATGTGGTTTGTTTCTTTCGAACTTCTCGCGAGCCATTTGAATTAAAGAATCGAGGGTTAAATAGTGTTTGGTTTAGAGATCAGGAGTTGCCCTGATTCTTGGAAATGATAGCTTCAGCAACATTACGAGGAACCTCCTCATAATTTGCGAACTCCATTGAAAATATTCCCCGACCTTGAGTCATAGATCGGAGTTGAGTGGCATAACCGAACATTTCGGCTAAAGGCACTTTGGCCTGTACTTTAGACAATCCATCATCGACAGATTGTCCTTCGACTTGACCTCTCCTAGAAGAGAGATCACCAATTACAGATCCAAGAAAATCGTCAGGACTTTCGACCTCAACTTTCATCATAGGCTCTAAGAGGACAGGATTGCATTTTTTAACCCCGTCTTTAAATGCCATTGAACCTGCAATTTTGAAGGCCATTTCAGATGAGTCTACATCGTGGAATGAACCATCGACTAGTGTTACTTTTACATCAATCAGCGGATAACCGGCAAGAACGCCTGATTCACATGTCTCTTTCATACCATTTGAGGCTGGACCAATGTACTCTTTTGGAACTGTTCCACCAACAATTTTATTAACGAATTCAAAACCTTTCCCAACTTCAGCAGGTTCCATTTCAATAACTACATGTCCATATTGCCCTTTACCTCCTGTTTGTCTTGCATATTTACCCTCACCTTTTGAACTTGATCTAATTGTCTCTCTATAAGAAACTTGAGGTGCACCAATATTTGCTTCAACTTTAAACTCTCTCAACATTCTATCAACAAGTATTTCTAAATGTAATTCGCCCATACCTGCTATTACAGTCTGATTTGTCTCTTTATCTGTACTCACCCTAAAGGTTGGATCTTCTTCTGATAATGCTTGTAAAGCTTTAGATAGCTTTTCCATATCTCCTTTAGTTTTTGGTTCAACAGCAACAGAGATGACGGGTTCAGGAATAAATAAGGTTTCTAGAACAATTGGATCGTCGGTATTACACAAGGTATCCCCTGTTGTTGTGTTTTTCAACCCCAAAACAGCTCCCAAATCACCAGCTCTTAATTCATCAACTTCTTCTCTCTCATCAGCTTTTAAAATAACTAGTCTAGAGATTCTCTCTTTAGCATCCTTAGTGGAATTCATAACATAACTACCTTTTGATAAAACTCCAGAATACATTCTTACAAAAGTTAGTTTTCCATAAGGATCAGACATTACTTTGAAAGCTAGTGCACTGAAAGGAGCATTATCATCTGACGGTCTGATATCTTCCTTCCCATTAGGTAAAACACCCTGAATTGGTTTTACATCAACTGGAGCTGGCAAATAATCAACTACTGCATCAAGAACTAATTGAACTCCCTTATTTTTAAAAGCTGATCCACACAAAACAGGAACTAAGCCGTGCTTTAGAACGCCTTCTCTGATTCCTTTCTTAAGTTGTTCTTCTGTTAATTCACCCTTATCAAGAAATATTTCGATTAATTCTTCATCATTTTCTGCAACACTTTCCATAAGTTTACTTCTCCATTCAATTGCCTCATCCTTCATATCATCTGGAATTGGAGCTTCTTCAATATCAGTACCTAAATCATTTTTATATAAATAAGCTTTATTGCTTACTAAATCTATAATTCCTGTAAGATCTCCCTCAGAACCTATTGGCAGTTGAATAGGGAAAGCATTTGCTTTTAAACGGTCTTTAATTTGTTGATTAACTTTTAGGAAGTCTGCCCCTGTTCTATCCATCTTGTTAACAAAAACCATCCTTGGAACAGAGTATCTATCGGCTTGTCTCCAAACTGTTTCTGACTGTGGCTGAACTCCTCCAACGGCACAAAATACAGCTATAACTCCATCAAGAACTCTCATTGATCTCTCAACTTCTATTGTAAAATCAACGTGACCTGGGGTATCAATAATATTAATTCTATGATCCTGCCAACTTGTAGAAATTGCAGCAGCTGTAATTGTAATTCCTCTTTCTCTTTCTTGAGCCATCCAATCGGTAACGGCAGCACCATCATGTACCTCTCCAATTTTGTGAACTACCCCTGAATAAAAGAGTATTCTTTCAGTAGTAGTTGTTTTACCAGCATCAATGTGAGCGGCTATACCTATGTTCCTAACTCGTTCAAGGGGAAAGTCGCGTGCCAATGTTAAAACTCCAAATAGAATGATTTGCTAAATAGCAAAAGTTTATTTGATCAAATAAACTTTCGTTTAATAATAAACTAATTAAAGACCATTTAGGTCAAAATTAGTATCTGTAATGAGCAAAAGCCTTATTAGCTTCTGCCATTTTATGAGTATCTTCTCTTTTCTTGACAGCACTGCCAGTCTCATTAGCTGCATCCATTAACTCTCCAGCTAATTTTTGTGACATACTTTTTCCATTTCTCCCTCTTGAAAAAGTAACAAGCCATCGCAATGCCATTGCAGTTCCTCTTTCTTGTCGGACTTCCATGGGAACTTGATAAGTAGCACCACCAACTCTTCTAGCTCTTACCTCAACTAAAGGTGTCGCATTCTTTACAGCTGTTTCAAATAGCTCTACAGCATTTCCGCCTGTTCTCTCACTAATAAGAGAAAAAGCATCTGATAATATTTTTTGTGCAGTAGACTTTTTACCATGTTTCATTAATCTAGAAATCATCATAGAAGCAAGGCGACTATTAAATTGAGGATCTGGTAAAACAGGTCTTTTTACTGCTGCATTTCGTCGTGACATATTTAATAGAGAATTGAATTGAAAAAATTAATCATTTTTTGGAGCTTTTGCACCATATTTAGATCTGGATTGACGCCTATCTTTGACTCCTGCAGTATCTAAAGTTCCTCTTATTATATGGTATCTTACCCCCGGTAAATCCTTAACTCTTCCTCCTCTTAGCAAAACTACTGAGTGTTCTTGCAAATTATGACCAATTCCAGGAATATAAGCAGTAACTTCAAAACCTGAGGTTAATCTTACCCTAGCAACTTTTCTTAGGGCAGAATTAGGTTTCTTTGGAGTAGATGTATAAACTCTTGTACATACTCCTCTTCTCTCTGGACAAGATTTAAGTGCAGGAGATTTTGTTTTTCTTGTCAGACGTTTTCTTTCTGAACCAATTAATTGCGAAATGGTCGGCATTTACAATCTATAAATAAAATTAGATATCTAATTATCATAACCTTTAACGAGTCACATCTAAAGCTTTTTTCTGTTTTTTTATAATTAAAATTCTTTAATTTAAATTTGTTTAGTAATTCTTCATTATTTTTGGTTTTATTTTGATATTTATTTTTATAATGGAAATAAACTAAATTTTTTATATAGTTAAATAATCTATGCGAGAAAGTATCAAAAGAAGCATCGAGCCATATCAAGATAGTTATTCTCCGGATGGAATAATTGGAGAGAAAGACGCATGCGGAGTAGGTTTCGTAGCAAATATTGAAGGTAAAGAAAGCAATTGGATATTAAAACAATCCCTCAAAGGACTTAATTGTATGGAGCACAGAGGCGGATGTGGTGGAGATAGCGACTCAGGAGATGGAGCAGGTATTTTATGTTCAATTCCTTGGAAATTTTTAGATAAAGAATTGAATTTAGTTCCTGAACCTAATGAAATAAGAGGTTTAGGTATGATTTTTATGCCAAATAATAAATTAAAAGTCAAAGAATCTAAATTAGTATGCGACGAAGAAGCCAAAAAACTAAATTTCAAAAAAACACTTTGGAGAAATGTACCGGTTAAAAATGAAACTTTAGGAATTTTAGCAAAAGCAAATGCTCCATCCATATGTCAATGGATCATTAGTTTAGAAAAAGATGAGTGTCAAGATATTGAGATGCGGTTATTTCAACTAAGAAAGAGAATTGAAAAAAGAATCAGAGAAAATACAAAAAATGCCGTTGGGGATTGTGAATTTTATTTCGCATCGCTTAGTTCCAAAACAGTTGTTTACAAAGGGATGGTTAGATCTGAAGTTTTATCAGAATTTTACGAAGACTTAAAGAAAGAAGATTTTCAAGTTTCATTTTCTGTCTACCATCGAAGATTTAGTACAAATACCTTGCCAAAATGGCCTCTCGCTCAGCCAATGAGATTTTTAGGTCATAATGGAGAAATTAATACACTTCTTGGAAATATTAATTGGGCTAAAGCATCAGAAACACATATTGATGAGTACTGGGGAGAATTATCTACAGATATCAAACCAATAGTTGATATAAATAAAAGTGATTCATCAAATCTTGATGCAACTTTAGAAATTAATATTCGTTCAGGTAAACCTATAACTGATTCTTTAATGGGACTTGTTCCAGAAGCATTTAGAGATCAACCAGAGCTTGAAGATAGAGATGATATAAAAGCATTTTATGAATATTCAGCCAGTCTTCAAGAAGCATGGGATGGCCCTGCTTTATTAGTATTTGCTGATGGCAATTATGTTGGAGCAACTCTAGATAGGAATGGGTTAAGGCCTGCCAGATATTCAATTACAAAAGATGGTTTTGTGATAATGGGCTCTGAAACAGGTGTTGTAGATATTGAAGAAAACAGAGTTATAGAAAAAGGACGATTAGGTCCAGGACAAATGTTAGCAGTAGATTTTTTTCACAATAAGCTTTTGAGGAATTGGGATGTTAAATCAGAGGCTGCGAAAAGAGAAAACTATCAAGACTTGCTTCAACAAAGAATAATAAAACTCAAAAAAAGTGAATGGTCTAAAATTTGTGTTTTAAAAGATCTTGAATTGCTTCAACAGCAAAGTGCTTATGGTTTCTCTTCAGAAGATAATGATCTAATTCTTGATTCAATGGCTTCTCTTTCTAAAGAACCTACTTATTGCATGGGTGATGACATACCATTAGCCGTGCTTTCATCGAAACCACATATTCTTTATGACTATTTTAAACAAAGATTTGCGCAGGTAACTAACCCTCCAATAGATCCTTTAAGAGAAAAATTAGTAATGAGCTTAGAAATGCATCTTGGTGAAAGATGCTCCCCTTTTGAAACAAAAAATATTAAACCTTTTATTCATCTAAAAAGCCCAATTATTAATGAACAGCAATTAATCTCTTTGAAAGAATCAGAAATAAAATCCAAAACAATTTCAAGTTTATTTGATATTGCAGAAGGTGTTAAAGGGTTTGAAAAAAAGTTAAGTGATATATGTAAATTAAGCGAGAAAGCAATAAGTGATGGCTGTTCTTTAATAATCATTTCTGATAAAGGTGTTAATTCGCAGCAAAGTTTTATTCCCCCTTTATTAGCTGTAGGTGCAATTCATCATTATCTTCTTAAAAAAGAAATTAGATTAAAAGCCTCGCTCATAATTGAAACTGGGCAATGTTGGAGTACGCATCACTTAGCATGTCTAATTGGTTATGGAGCGAGCGCTATATGCCCTTGGTTAACATTTGAATCCGGTAGACATTGGTTACAACATCCAAAAACTCAAAAACTTATAACTAGTAAAAAAATCAATCCACTTTCTTTTGATGATATTCAGAAAAATATCAAAAAAGCTTTAGAAGATGGACTAAGAAAGATACTTTCAAAAATAGGAATTTCTCTTTTATCTAGTTATCATGGTGCTCAAATTTTTGAGGCTGTAGGTATAGGTTCTGACTTAATCAAAATAGGCTTTAATGGAACAACAAGTCGAATTGCAGGAATCACTTTGAAAGAACTTGCAAATGAGTCACTTTCAATACATACAAAGGCCTATCCTGAGATAGATATAAAAAAATTAGAGTTTCTAGGATTTGTTCAATTTAGGAACAATGGAGAATACCATTCAAATAACCCTGAGATGTCGAAGGTGTTACATTCCGCTCTCAAGCAAGGACCAGGATATGATCATTTTGAGATTTATAAAACACTAATTCGTAATAGACCTATTACTTCTTTAAGAGATTTATTAACAATTAACTCTAATAGAAAAAGCATTCCATTAGATCAGGTTGAGAGTGTTGAATCAATATGTAAGAGGTTTTGTACAGGCGGTATGAGTTTAGGAGCATTATCAAGAGAAGCGCATGAAGTATTAGCAGTCGCAATGAATAGAATTGGAGGCAAAAGTAATAGTGGCGAAGGAGGGGAAGATCCTGCTCGTTTTAATGTATTAAACGATATTGATGAAAATACTCAATCAGCTACATTGCCTTTTATAAAGGGTCTTGAAAATGGAGATACAGCCTGCTCAGCAATTAAACAAATAGCATCTGGGAGATTTGGGGTTACTCCAGAATATCTAAGAAGTGGTAAACAACTTGAGATCAAAATGGCTCAAGGAGCCAAACCTGGGGAAGGGGGGCAACTACCTGGGCCAAAAGTTGATTCATATATTGCAAAACTAAGGAATAGCAAACCAGGGGTAGCTTTAATATCTCCTCCTCCTCATCATGATATTTATTCAATTGAAGATTTAGCACAATTAATTCATGACTTGCACCAAGTTCATCCAAAAGCGAAAGTAAGTGTAAAACTTGTCTCTGAAATTGGGATTGGCACTATTGCTGCTGGAGTAAGCAAAGCGAATGCTGATGTCATACAAATTTCTGGACATGATGGAGGTACTGGTGCTTCACCTCTAAGTTCTATTAAACATGCCGGTTTACCATGGGAATTAGGAGTTGCAGAGGTTCATAAATCATTACTAGAAAATAATCTCAGGGATAGAGTTATTTTAAGAACTGACGGTGGTCTAAAAACAGGATGGGATGTAATTATTGCAGCTCTGTTAGGCGCTGAAGAATATGGTTTTGGTTCAATAGCAATGATTGCTGAAGGTTGCATAATGGCACGTGTTTGTCACACAAATAAATGTCCTGTTGGAGTTGCCACTCAAAAAGAGGAATTAAGAAAAAGATTCAAAGGCTTACCTAATAATGTAGTTAATTTTTTCTTATACATAGCTGAAGAAATAAGACAAATAATGAGTAGTATTGGTGTTTACAATATGGAAGAATTAATTGGAAATCAGGAATTTTTAACAACAAGAGATATTATTCTTCCAAAAACTAAGAATGTTGACCTTAGTTCTTTAGTAAATAATGAAAATTTAGTTAGAGACAGATCATGGTTAAACCACTCAAAAAATGCTCATAGTAATGGTTATGTCTTGGAGGATAAATTATTGTCTGATGCTGAATTTATGAATTCCATAAAAAATCATAAAAAACTAACAAAAAAAATTGACATCAGTAATACAGATAGAAGTGTTTGTGCAAAAATATCAGGAGAAATTGCTGCTCTTTATGGAAATAATGGATTTAATGGTGAACTAAATCTCAATTTCAATGGATATGCAGGACAGAGTTTTGGCGCCTTTCTATTAAGAGGAATGAATATCAAATTAATTGGAGAGGCAAATGATTATGTTTGCAAAGGAATGAATGGTGGTTTACTTACTATTATTCCTCCAAAAGTAGATGAAAAATCTGCAGAGCAGGTAATCTTGGGTAATACCTGTCTTTATGGAGCAACTGGAGGAAAGTTATTTGCTTTAGGTAAATCCGGAGAAAGATTTGCAGTTAGAAACAGTGGAGCAACTGCTGTCACGGAAGGCGCTGGCGACCATTGTTGTGAATATATGACTGGTGGCAAAATAGTAATTTTAGGTTCAACAGGTAGAAATATTGGAGCGGGAATGACAGGAGGCATAGCTTACATCCTTGATGAAAAAAAAGATTTAGAAGATAAAGTAAATAAGGAAATAGTTGGTGTTCATAAATTAACAAATACTAAACAAGAAAAAATACTATTAGATATTCTCAACGAGTATTATGAAAAAACAAAGAGCCTAAAGGCATATCAAATAATAAAAAATTGGTCCGAAAATAAGGGGATTTTCAAAATAGTTGTTCCTCCTAGCGAAGAAGAAATGCTTGGTATTAAAAATTAATGAATGCCTACTTTTATTAAGACTGAACTAATAAAAAAAGAATACCTAATACAAAAAGATATTAAAAAGAAAATAATCCATGAACATATCCAATGGATAAAAAATTTAAAGAGGAAAGGAATAAATATTAAAAGCGGATTTTTAGTGGATAAATCAAAACAACCTGGTGATGGAGGATTACTGATTCTTGATATTGATACCTATCAAGAAGCACTCGAAATTATAAAAAACGATCCCATGATAAAAAATAATATAGTTGAATGGCAATTAAATGAATGGATTGATATTACTCAATAAATAATTAAATTATCTTGGAAACTTTTTCATAAGCTTTTGGATCTCTTCAGCATGATAACTACTTCGCGTTAACGGAGAACTTACAACTTGCATGAAACCTAATTCATTTTCTCCAAAAAATTTGAAATAATTAAATTTTGAAGGACTAACAAATCTTTGAACAGGAAGATGTTTTGGTCCGGGAGATAAATATTGACCAATAGTAACTATATCTACATGATTTTTTCTTAGATCCATCATAAGATTTAAGACTTCATCATCGATTTCTCCTAAACCTAACATAAAGCCAGACTTAGTATAAATATTTGGAAAATATTCTCTTGTTCTTTTTAGTAACTCAAGAGTTCTTTGGTAATTTCCTTGTGGCCTTACTTTCCTATACAAGGCTGAGACAGTTTCAATATTGTGATTTAAAACATTCGGCTTAGAATCTAAAACCTTTTCTAGTGCAGCCCAATTTCCACATAAATCTGGAATTAATAATTCAATAGTAGTTTCAGGTGATTTTGTTCTAACTTCCAAAACACATTTGTAGAACTGCGAAGCTCCACCGTCATCCAAATCATCCCTGTTAACTGAAGTGATCACAACATGCTTCAACTTCATTCTATAAACAGCCTCTGCTAAACGATCAGGTTCTGTTGGGTCTAAATCTCTCTTGGATCTGTCAAAATCAATATCGCAATATGGACATGCTCTAGTACAGCCAGGACCCATTATTAAAAAAGTTGCCGTTCCACTAGCAAAACATTCACCAATATTGGGACAGCTTGCTTCTTGACATACCGTGTTTAACTTCAGATCACTTAACAAATTTGCAGTATTACCTATCCTCTCAACTTGAGGTGCTTTCACCCTTAACCAGTCAGGTTTCGCAGCTGTATTTTTAAAAATATTGGACAAATTAATTTATTTAAACCAATTAATTACAATTTTAATAAAAAAAATGAAACTTTTCTATTTTTATTTCCCTCAAATAAAGAAATTAAATTTCTAATTAATTCTGCAAAAAATTCATGTATTACTTTAAACAATATACTTTTGATTTTTTTATTCAAAATTTTCACATAAAAGCAAATAATATGGTGTAATTTTATGTTCTAATAACCATAATAAGAACTATATATAGAACGTTATTTTTAGTACAGTTTTAATACATAATTTATATTTTGATTAATCTAACAAATATTACAATTATTATTTACAATTTGTTCTATTAAGTGTTTTATTTATTAGTTATTGATACAGTTAAAAATATATGTAATAAAACTTTGACATTTAAATTTAAGAGAAAACGTTTTCTTTTATCTGAAAAAAATAAAAAATCTAAATCTATAGGATATGCAAGAGCTATAGATAGTGAATTTGGTTACCTAAAAGAACAAATAAAAAGTCTTAAAAATGAGGGTTGCAGCTTAATATTTTCTGAAATAATAGGTTTGCATGAAGAAGTAAAACCCGAACTTAAAAAAGCTCTTAATTATCTAACAAGAGGTGATGAATTAATCATTACAAAACTTGATCGGGCATTTTCTAATAGAAATGAATGTATAAAAACAATAACTAAACTCTTGAATAATGATGTTAGGTTGAGAACTTTATCTGGTTTTTTGTCTCCAGAAAATTCCTCGGATATATCATCTTCAGTATTTAATATCTTATATGAATTAGATAATTTAGATAATGAGTGTTTAAGTGAAAGGAAAAAAGAACTTCTTTTGCAAAGAAGATTAAATGGAAATAATTTAGGCGGAAGACCAAAAATTAGTCCTTTGAAAGAATCCTTAGTTATTAGGTTACGTAATGAAGGTTGCTCATATCGATCAATCAGAACTCAAACTGGAATTGCATTATCAACAATTAGAAGAATAATCTTAGATGGAGAAAAGGGCTGATATGAATATCAAAGAACTTGAAAACCTGATTAAAGAAAATCTCAAAGATACTGCATTACGCATTCATGAATTAGATGATAAAGATAGATATAGTTTAATAGCAGAATATAAGGAATGGATTTTGAATGAATTAGATTTTGATGAGGTAATGATGTTACCTTACGAAGCTTATACAAATAAATTAGAAAGAGATTTCTTAGATGATTTAAATTAATATTAAATCAAATTATTATTATATTCATAAACTGCATTTGATATTTCAGGAAATAAGATCTCATCTTTGACATATTTTTCTCCATTACCAAAAACAACTAATAAAGTTTGTAATGAATCATTATTAACCCACCAAGCAGCATCATGTCTTACTTTTGACATAAGACCTGCTTTACTCCAGAAATTGATATTCTCTGGTAATCCCTCACCTAAAAAACCGTTTACTTGATTAAGTGGGTCCATAGTAAGAGCATTCTTATTTAAATTCCTTTTTAAAAAACCTCTTAAATTTAAATTATCCTTTTGATAGTGAAGATGTATCATTATCTCCTCCAAAATCCTTGCAGTTGCATCTGTTGTCATCATGTTTCTATTTTTGCTATCAATTCCATAAAATTCTTTTTCTCTGCCAAAGGGTCCATCATCCCATGTTTTTTGGCAACAATTTATCTCGTTTAATTCACTCCAATTGAGCTCTTTTATCCAATCATTGATTATTGACCTTTGATACTTCCAATCCTCCCAATGCTCTCCTTCTATACATGGACCACTTGTAGTCCCAGTAATAATATCAATTAAAAAACTTGTGGCATCATTGCTTGAATGAGAAAGCATTTTATTTGTTGCATCACTTATTTCTTGGCTTAATAATATTTTTTTTGTTTCAATCCATGAGTATGCAGCAAGGCCGTAAACTAATTTGACGATGCTTGCAGGATAAATAAGTTTTTTATTATTTATTCCAAATCCAAAACCTTTATTTATATGATTCTTTTCACTTTTATAATTAATCCAGGTTACTGCAATATCATTCTTTAAATTTTCTTTATTTTTAGAACATACCCTGTCTAAAATATTATTTAAGACTAATCCCATTTCATCTCGAAGATAATAAAAAGACATTTTATGGAAAAATATATAGACCCTATCTCACTATTTAAGCAAACTAATTTTTCAAACACTATCTGGTGGAAAGTAAAAGTTAATATTTCTGGATATCAAAATGAAACTGAGAATAATTTAGTAACTGAAATATTTAAAAATAGAATTTTTAGATTAATTTATCCAAGTTTTTATCAAAATAAAAAAAAATTATCCCGAATATTTATTCAATTATATGAAGATGGTTATACCTGCTGGATTGATTTAGATAAGCTATTTATTGAAAAATTTGATTTTAAAAACAGTTTTATTCAAACTGATGAAATATCTATACAAAAAAAAATACCTTTAATTCTTAATTGGATCAAGGATCAATCTAAAGTGAAAAATAAATATCTTTGGGGTGGTACTTTAGGTCCTAATTTTGACTGTTCTGGATTAATTCAAACTGCTTTTTTGAAACATCAAATTTATATACCAAGAGATTCGTATCAAATTAAAAGTTTTTGTAGACATCTTTTCAATTTTACAAAAGAAAAATATCAACTTAAAAAAGGCGATATTTTATTTTTTGGAAACAAAAAAAAATGTGACCATATAGGAATTTATAAAGGAGAAGGATTTTATTACCATAGTTCGGGTATTGCTTACGGAAGAAATGGTATAGGTATAGACACTTTGAGAGAAACTAATGACGAGATTTCAATTTATTATCAAAGCAAACTTATTTCAGCAGGAAGAATTATCAGATCTTACAAATGGAATAGAAATATTAGATAAGTTTTATGTAAAAGATAATTATTTAATTTGTCTTGGATAATTATGAAATTAACCGGTAGTCCAAATATTTTTAACAATCGGCATAATAGTGTCTAGATGAAGAGTTCCTACAAGAAGCCATGCAAAAACAGCACCACCACAACCACCTAGCCAAAATCCACTTGTAAAATCAGCCCAACCTGCTCTAGTAAATAAATCTGCTGGAGGATTATTCACAGTAGCATCTGGAGGTTGAATATTAGGCGCTTTACCAGGGGCATTATAAAGAACCAAAAGTGCTGTCAAAATATGTACAGCCCCTATTGCTGCAAGTAATCCTGCAGTTAATGCAAAATCAGAATTTCTCAGAGGACCTGTCATAGAAAATGGACCATATAAAAGATATCCAAATGCAGCTCCAGTTTCTAAACCTCTAAAATTTGGAGAAATTCCTTCTCTATAAAAAGGTAAATTGTTAATAAAAGCTTTTGTAAAGTAACCACTATTAACAGGCGTTGCAAGATTTCCAACACATGGATCTGAAACTGTTTTAACAGCCCATTGATCTGCTATACCAATATCATTTGGCTGAACAGAATTATCTATATATTTATCATCAAATTTAATAGAACTTGTTGATTCTGAGAATGATTTTTGAAAGTCGCTCATTTTTTAATTTAAGAAGTAGTGTGAATTTAATTAATCAGTAGCTGTAATAAATCTTCCAATTAATACAATAAAAACTGCTGGAGTTACTAGACCAATCAATGGAACAAAAATTGATGGTAAGAACGTTGAAAAATCAGATGGCATAATCTTTCTTAAGATAATTAATAGTTTAGTATTTTTTTGACAAATAATGTTATTTTTAACAATGGATGATATAAAAATTATTAACTTTTTATGTACCAAATTTTTTCTATTAGTTCTATAAGAAAATACTTAATAAAATACATTTAATAACACACTTTATATCTAGAGCAAAAGATTAAATAATTAAAAAACAAAAAAATTGTATTAAAAAATAGAAGTATTTCTCATTCATAAAAATAAAACAAAAAAAATCACCACCTTCGTGGTGATTTTTAGTTTTTTTAAATCAAATTTTATCCAAACTTTCCTGAAGTAGAAGCTATTACAAAAGCTCCAAAAGTAAGGATATTTCCAATTGTAAAATGAGCTAATCCAACTAATCTGGCTTGAACAATTGAAAGTGCAACTGGCTTATCTCTCCAACCTACAAGGTTAGCAATTGGAGTACGCTGATGTGCCCAAACTAATGTCTCAATTAATTCTTGCCAATAACCTCTCCATGATATCAAGAACATAAATCCAGTAGCCCATACTAGATGGCCGAATAAGAACATCCAAGCCCAAACAGATAGTGAATTTACACCGAATGGGTTATATCCATTAATTAGTTGAGCTGAATTCAACCAAAGATAATCTCTAAACCAACCCATTAAATAAGTACCCGACTCATTAAATTGAGCAACATTACCTTGCCAAATTGCTAAATGTTTCCAATGCCAGTAGAAGGTTACCCATGCAATCAAGTTTAAAGCCCAGAACATCGCTAGATACATAGCATCCCAAGAAGAACTATCACAAGTACCACCTCTACCTGGTCCATCACATGGGAACGCATAGCCTAAATCCTTTTTATCAGGAATGAGTTTTGTTCCTCTTGCATCTAAAGCACCTTTAATAAGGATTAGAGCAGTTGTATGAAGTCCAAGGGCAATTGCATGATGAACTAAGAAATCTGCTGGACCTATAGGTAAGAAAGAACTAAGAGCATCTTGTCTATTAATTAAATCCATCCAGTAATGATTTCCAGGTAAAGAATTTGCTGCAATACTTGCAGAACTTGTAGGATCAGATAATAAAGCATCAAAACCATACATCATTTTTCCTTGAGCAGCTTGAACAAACTGAGCAAATACTGGTTCAATTAAAATTTGTTTTTCAGGATTGCCAAAAGCTACAACTACATCGTTATGAACATATATACCTAAAGTGTGGAATCCAAGTAGCATAGTTACCCAACTTAAATGACTAATTAGAGCTTCTTTAGTTCCTAAAACTCTAGCTAAAACATTATCTTTATTTAATTCAGGATCGTAATCTCTTACAAAGAAAATTGCTCCATGTGCAAAAGCACCAACCATCAAGAACATAGCTATGTATTGATGATGACTATAGAGCGCTGATTGGGTGGTGTAATCTCTTGCAATAAAAGCATATGAAGGAAGAGCCCCCATATGTTGAGCAACCAAAGATGTAGCAACTCCAAGAGATGCTAAGGCTAAACCTAATTGGAAGTGTAAAGAGTTATTTACTGTCTCATAAATCCCATCATGATTAATTCCAAAACTACCTTTATGAGGATCATTAGGATGCCTTGTATTATGAGCTTCGGTAATTTCTTTTAAACTGTGTCCTATTCCAAAAGTATTTCTATACATATGGCCAGCAATTACAAATACAGTTCCTATTGCAATGTGGTGATGGGCTATATCAGTTAACCATAATGCCTCACTTTGAGGATGAAGACCTCCAAGGAAAGTAAAAATTGCTGTTCCGGCACCTTCAGCAGTTCCAAATACTTGATCTAAGGAATCTGGATTTTGTGCATATGCGCCCCAATTCAGAGTAAAGAAAGGAGCTAATCCTGCAGGGTGAGGAAGAACAGTTAACCAGTTATCCCAACCAACATGTTGACCTCTTGATTCAGGTATGGCTACATGGACTAGATGCCCTGTCCAAGCGATACTACTAAAACCAAATAAAACAGCTAGATGATGATTTAATCTAGACTCTGCATTCTTAAACCATGCCAAGGAAGGTCTGAACTTTGGTTGTAAATGTAGCCAACCAGCAAATAAGGTCCAACAAGCCAAAATGCTCATAAAAATTGAAGCTTGGAAGAGTTGCTCATTGGTTCTCATTCCAATTGTGTACCACCAATGATATAAGCCTGAATAAGCTATATTGACTGGTCCACTGGCACCTGCTTGTGTCATTGCTTCAGTTATTCCGGATCCAAAATGAGGATCCCAAATAGCATGAGCTATTGGACGAACATGCGTTGGATCTAGAACGAATTGCTCAAAATTACCTTGCCATGCAATATGGAAAAGATTACCAGCTACCCAAAGCGCAATTATTGCTAAATGTCCAAAATGTGTAGAAAATAACTTTTGATAAAGCTTTTCTTCGGTCATCCCATCATGACTTTCAAAGTCATGAGCAGTAGCTATTCCGTACCATATTCTACGGGTTGTTGGGTCCTGAGCTAGACCCTGGTTAAAAGATGGAAATTTTGTTGCCATAGTATTAAAAAGGAGAAGTTCAGGTTATTTAGCCAATCCCGAATAGGCGAGCATGGAAGAATGCCCAAGTAGTAGCAATACCACCGACTAAGAAGTGGGTCACACCAACTGCACGACCTTGAGTAATTGAAAGAGCTCTTGGCTGAATTGTTGGAGCAACTTTTAATTTGTTATGTGCCCAAACAATTGATTCAAATAGTTCTTGCCAATAACCTCTTCCACTAAATAGGAACATTAAGCTAAATGCCCAGATGAAGTGTGCACCTAAGAACATTAAACCGTACATACTTATTGCTTGACCATAACTTGTCAAGACCTGTGCTGCTTGTGCCCATAAGAAGTCTCTTAACCATCCGTTGATAGTAATAGCACTTTGAGCAAAGTTACCTCCTGTTAATCCCCATACATCACTTTGCATCTTCCAAGAAAAATGGAAAATAACAATTGATAGACAGTTGTACATCCAGAAAAGAGCTAAGAACACATGGTCCCAAGAAGAGACTTGACATGTACCTCCTCTACCTGGTCCATCACATGGGAATCTAAAGCCAAGTGAGGCTTTATCAGGGATTAATCTTGAGTTTCTTGCGTAAAGTACACCTTTAAGTAGGATCAAAACTGTTACATGAATTTGGAATGCATGTATGTGATGAATCATCAAATCAGCAGTCCCTAGTGGAATTGGAGCTATAGCAACCTTGCCGCCTACTTCAACTAAACTACCGTTAAATACTTCACTTATAGCTTTATGAGGTAAAGCTTCTGCTGTACCTGCTAATAGAGAAGTTCCAACAGCCGAAGCTTGAACACTTTGGACCCATTGAGCGAATATTGGTTGAAGTTGAATTGCAGAATCACTAAACATATCTTGAGGTCTTCCTAAAGCTCTCATTGTGTCGTTGTGTATATATAGTCCAAAACTATGGAAACCTAACCACATACATACCCAATTAAGATGACTGATCAATGCATCTCTGGCTTTTAAAATTCTGTCTAAAACATTATCAATGTGTTTTGCAGGATCATAATCTCTAACCATCGCTATACCAGCATGAGCTCCAGCACCAACTATAAATAATCCCCCAATCCACATATGATGTGTAAATAAACCTAGAACGGTCATGTAATCAGTCGCTATGTATGGATAAGGAGGCATCGCATACATATGGTGAGATATTAAGATGCTAAGAGAGCCCAGCATCGCTAAGTTAACAGAGAGCTGTGCATGTCTACTTTCTGCCATAAATTCAAAAAGTCCTTGATGACCTTTAGGAGCAGGGAATAAAATTGGATCTCCTTGATGTGCCTCTAATATTTCTTTCATACTATGACCAATACCATAGTTAGTTCTATACATATGACCACCAATTATTGCTATTACTCCAAAAGCTAAATGATGATGAGAAACATCAGTCATCCATAAACTTCCAGTAACAGGATTCAAGCCACCTTTGAAAGTTAAAAAATCAGAAAAAGCAAGCCAATTTAGACTAAAGAAATTTCCAGTACCACTAGCTAATCCTGGGAAAATTTGACCGATAATTTGTGGATCACATAATTGATGAGGCATTGGCATATCAGCAATTGATGCAATCTCTTTACCATTAATAATTAGAGGTGAACCTGCATCAATTGCATCTAAAAGTGCAGCTGTAGGAGCACCAATATGAATACAATGTCCTGCCCAAGCGAGAGATCCAAGACCAACTAAACCAGCAATATGATGATTTAGCATTGACTCTATATCTTGGAACCATTCCATTTTTGGAGCGGCTTTATGATAATGGAAGATACCGGCATGAAGCATAAGAGCAGCCATTACAACTGCTCCTATAGCTAATGCCATTAATTCACTCTCATTTGTAATTCCCCATGCTCGCCACATGTGGAATATTCCAGAACTTATTTGAATGCCATTATAGTTTGCTCCCAGATCACCATTTAGCATCTCTTGTCCAACCACTGCCCAAACTTGTTGAGCCCCTGGTTTTACGTGAGTAGGATCAGCCAACCATCCTGAATAGTTTGAGAATCTCGCACCATGGAAAAATGCAGCACTCATCCAAATAAATATGACAGCAAGATGTCCAAAATGTGCTGAGAAAATTTTTCTTGTCGCTTCTTCTGCATCTCCAGTATGAACATCAAAATCGTGAGCATCTGCATGCAAATTCCAAATCCATGTAGTGGTCTTTGGACCTTTAGACAATTTGCTAGACCAGAAACCTGGTTTGTCTAATTTGGCGAAGTCAATCGGTCTTGGATCAGCCTTTACAGGCGATTCCAAAATCTTCTTGTCTTTTTCTCCACTTTCTGGTGGGCTGATGGTCATCTAGCACCTCTAAGTAATTAGTCTTTAAGTAGATTTATCAAACCTAAAAGCCTACTTTATTAATAGTAGACTTTTAATGAACGAAGCAATCAAAACTTAAGATTTGCGTTACCAAAAATAATAGGTGAAGGATTCTTTGATCATGTGAGAAAGTAACAAATGTTTCACTGTTTGTTACTTTTCAATATTTCTGTTAAATCTATTAATATAACTGGGTTTTAAGTATATATACCCATCTAATAGAAATAAATCTTTAAATTTATTTTATATTTCAATTCTCAATTTTTTAATTACTACTTCAAGATATAGTTTTAAATTGATATTAAACAGAACTTCTGAAATTGAAAGGTATTGCAATAGGTTTTTCTGATAGATCGAAAGAGATTTTAAAAAGACTAAAAAAAACTGAATTTATTAATGAGATTTTCATAGGAAGTTCATTTAAGGAAGATAAAAAAATAAAAGACTCTATTGAGGTTTTTAAACCTAAACAAATTCTTAGAGAAAAGTGGGACAAAGTGGATTTAATTATATTTGTTGGCTCAATAGGCGCCTCAATAAGACTTATCAACTCTTTATTAACTTTCAAAGATAAAGACCCTGGGGTGATTGTTATTGATAAAAAGGGATTAAAAATTGTCCCTATAATTGGCTTACATCAATCTAATGTTCAAAATATTGCATTTCAAATCAGTAATTTATTTGGAGGGGAAATAATAGAAACTAATAATTCAGTTGAGCGGAATATTCTAAATGTTGATTCATTTGGATATCAATGGGCTTGGAAAAGATCAGGAGATGTAAAGGACTGGTCAAAACTAGTAATAAAACAATCTAATAATAAAGACATTTTTTGTAGTCAACTATCGGGCAATAATTTATGGAAAAACTCTGAAGCAGGAACAACTATTAATCAAATATGGAATAACGATGCTAAGCAAAAGGATTCAATTTTTCATATAAGTGAATTTAATGATCAAAAAAATACTTGGCATCCACCCACTTTATGGATCGGTTTGGGTTGTGAAAGAAACACTAGTAAAGAATTAATTGAAGACTCATTACAAAATTTTTTAGCATCTAATAATTTATCTCCATTATCAATTGCTGGTTTTGCAAGTGTTGATTTAAAAAAAGATGAGCAGGCGATTTTAAAGATCTCCAAAGAAAATAATTGGCCTATAAAATATTTTACAACTGAAGAGCTTTCCAGAATCAATGTACCTAATCCATCAAATGTAGTACTAAATGAGATTGGTACCCCTTCAGTAGCTGAGGCAGCTTGTATTCTGGCTGCGGGAGAAGGTTCAAAACTATTGAAAGAAAAGAAGATTTTTAAAAGTCTTAATTCTTCAAAAAGTTCATCTGGCGCAGTTACTTTTGCAATAGCTCAATCTAAAAATCAATATTCCCCATTAACAGGTGAAATTCATATTGTGGGTAGTGGGCCAGGAGATATTTCTTACTTAACAAATGATGCAAGAAAAACTTTATCAAGATGTTCTATTTGGATAGGATACAAAATGTATTTGGATCTAATTAAACCTCTAAAAAGAAAAGATCAGGTCTTAATTGAAAGCAATCTTACTGAAGAGAGAGAGAGATGTGAGAAAGCTATAAAACTTGCTGAAGAAGGCATCAAAGTAGCACTTATATCATCTGGTGAGTCGGGTTTTTATGGAATGGCCGGTCTACTTTTAGAATTAATTCAAAAAATTAATAAAGAATTTAGGCCCTCATTTGAAGTTCATCCAGGAATCAGTAGCATGCAGTTAGCAGCTGCACTGGGTGGGGCACCATTAATGAACGACTTCTGTTCAATCAGCTTGAGTGATAAATTAACCCCTTGGGAATCTATTGAAAAAAGAATTGCAGGTGCTTTATTAGGAGACTTTGTAATAACCATATTCAATCCACAATCCCTTGAAAGAAAATGGCAATTAAAAAAAGCCATTGATTTATGTTTAGGATATAGATCTGGAAACACTCCAGTTTTAGTAGGTAGGCAAGTTGGAAGGCAAAATCAATCCAAAAGCTTTTTTAATTTAGATAGCATCCCTTTTGAAGATATAGATATGCTTTCAATAATTATCATTGGAAATTCCAAAACTACTTTAGTTGATGAAATATTTTTAACTCCAAGGGGATATTTATGAAAGAAATTTAAAACTATATCTTATGATTATCATTAAACATTTTGCCTTTGCTTTTTTTGTAAGAGAATATTAATCTTTAATAAATATTGTATTGAGATTAATCCCTTGAAAAATAATGGTGTAATTTTATTTGATATTGATGGGGTTATACGCAGCGTAGAAAATAGTTACAGACTCTCGCTAAAAAAAACAGTCTTTGAATTTTGTGGTTGGGAGCCTAGTTATCAAGATATTGATAATGCAAAAAATGAAGGCATCTGGAATAATGATTGGGATTTAAGTTTAGAGTTAATTAATAGATACATTAAAAAGAAAAATTTAACTATCAAGGTACCCTCACGAAGAAATATAGTTAAATGTTTTGAAGGTTTTTACTTTGGAGGGAATCCTAATGGAGATAGTGAGGATTGGAAAGGATTCATAAATAATGAGGAATTATTGGTTAAAGAGGAATTTTTCAATCTATTGAATGCAAATGGAATTATTTGGGGTTTTGTAAGTGGGGCTGAATCTGTTTCAGCAAAATATGTTTTAGAAAAAAGGCTTAAATTAAAATTCCCTCCTCTAATAGCTATGGGTGATGCCCCTGACAAACCAAATCCAGATGGTTTTATTTACTTAGCCAAAAAGTTGTCAAAGAATAAACTTGGCTCTTCAAATTTACCTATTGCTTATATTGGCGATACTATCGCTGATGTTCAAACAGTTTTAAATGCAAGAAAAAAAATTCCAAGTCAAAAATTCATAAGCATAGGTGTAGCCCCACCGCATCTTCATTTGAAAGGCCGTAAAAAAGAACGTGATTTATATGAATCCAAATTAGAAGAAGTAGGTGCTGATTTAATTTTGCATTCAGTAAATGATCTTATAAACATTAACTTTGAATTATTATAAAATTTAAAAAGATAAATTTTTGGGAGGGGAGGGAGAAAATTACTATCTCCGAATTTCTTATATATCGTTTTTTGGATTAAAGATATTTTTATCAACTTTTAATGATGAAAAGTTAGTTATATAATCAGCATTGCGTTTAAGTCAAAAGTTTATGTCTTTCCCATACCTTAAGAACAGCTAGGCAAATGCTTAACCATGCAAAACCTACTGAAGCACCAGCAAGAATATCACTTGGCCAATGAGCTCTGCAATATAGAGTACTCAACCATATAAGAGAAACCCATAGGCTAGAAAGCACAAATAATGGTAAACGTAGCCGTGGGTAGTGAGTTGCCAAAAGGGTACAACTCATGAAATAAAAAACCATAGATCCAGCAGCATGCCCACTAGGAAAACTTGCGCCGCTAAGCAGCAGAGAAGAATTATCTGGGCGGGGTCTATCAAACCATGGTTTTAAGATGCGATCGATTATTCCTAGAATGCCTCCCGTACCGATAAACAAACATATAAAATCTGCCCAATAGCGCCTTAATATTAAATAAAAGAGTAAGGAAATTACCAATACAGCAGTATATTGCGTTCCGCTCAGTTGATAAATAAAAACTAAGGGAGGTCCAAACAAATCAGGAATCCAACGACGAATGTTATCTAGCAGAAGATAGTCAAGTGAATCGGAGTTAGGAATCTCTAAGTTTGGTCCAGACCAAACCAAAATGACCAGCAGAGTCAATATAAAAATAAACCGAGGAAAGCCTAGAGCCTTAAACCACTCAAGAAAAAAGCTAGTCATAAAGATAAAGTAATCTGTTTCAACTAAATAAGTTTGAAAAGTAAGTATGAAAATCCAATATACTTAAAGTAGCCATGATAGTTTGAAGTTAGCTCATATAAATTCAGACGGAGAGGGAGGGATTCGAACCCTCGACAAAAGTTACCTCCTGTAACTCCTTAGCAGGGAGCCGCTTTCAACCACTCAGCCACCTCTCCAGTTCTTATACATTATCAATATTTTGGCAAACATTCAAAATTATTTATTTAATCGAAATGTCTAGTCAACTTGTACTCTTGGTAACCTATTTTTAAAAGAGCAAAGAATTTCCCAAGTGATGCTATTACATTTATCTGCCCATTCAATTGGAGAAATTGATTGATTTCCATCAGATCCTAATAGAAGCATAGTACTACCAACTTTAATATCATCTGAACTTGTAATGTCTACCATCATTTGATCCATTGTTATAGATCCAACCTGAGGATATAGTTTTTTATTATGAATCAAATTTATTTTGCCAGAGAGATTTCTAATAATTCCATCAGCATAACCAATACTTAAGACAGCTAACTTTGTTTTTCTATCACTAACAAATTTATTTCCATAACTTACTCCAATACCTTTATCTATTGTTCGAACAAAAGCTACTCTAGCCTTTAAAAATAAAGCAGGTTTAAGAAACAACTGTTCATTTTTTTTTAATAATGGTTCATAGCCATACATAGACAACCCAACGCGTACCATATCAAAATGAAAATCTTTGCCAAGAATCATCCCAGCAGAATTTGCAATATGAATCTTAATATTTTGTTTATTTTCAATATTTATAAGTTTCAACAAATCTTGAAATTTATCTTTTTGTAATTGTGCGCTACTTTTTGGATTCAACGCATTCTTTTCATCTGCGCATGCAAGATGGCTATATATTCCCTTAATAGCAATATTTTCAAGAGATTTAATATTATTAAATTGTTGAATAAACTCATTACATTCAAATCCCAATCTTGACATCCCAGTATCAACTTTTAGATGTAACGAAAATTTCAAATTATTACTCTTTCCAATATTATTGCAAATCAAACATTCCCTTATCGAGCTAACAGTTGGCATCAAATCATTTCTAAAGCATGTTAATAAATCTTTTTTTGCATAAAGATTACCAAGAATAAGAATTGGAACATTAATTCCGAAAGAACGAAGTTTTATTCCCTCCTTTAATGTCGCTACCCCTAGTTGAGAAGCACCACCTTTTATGGCATTTTCAGATACAACTTTGGCATCATGTCCATATCCATCAGCCTTGACAACAGCCATGAATTCACAGTTATTTTTTAATTTTGATCTTAATTTCCTAACGTTTGACTCTATTGCTTTACCACTTACTTCTATCCAAGCTCTTTGAGTTGGATCAATTTCTCCTTCTAATTTTAAATTATTATCGAAATTGCTTTTTCGATTATTCAAGAAAATCTGCATCTATCTTTGCGCAAATGTATGCGCTTATTTAAATATAACGCTAGCATGACATGTAAATTGTTTTTTGGCATGAGCCAGACTCTTGTTTTAAACGCTTCTTATGAACCTTTAAATATAACTTCTTGGCGAAGAGCTGTAATTTTAATGATTAAAGGTAAAGCTGAAAGTTTAGAAGAAGATCAATCATATTTAATACATTCAGGTCAAAAACTTCCTACAGTTATTAGACTTCGTTATTACGTCAAAGTTCCCTTCAGAGAAGTTGCCCTTACAAGAAAAAATATACTTCTTAGAGACAATAACTCTTGTCAGTATTGTAACCACAGAGGTAGTGATTTATCGATAGATCATGTTTTACCAAGAAGCAGAGGTGGAACTGATACTTGGGAAAATGTAACAACAGCATGTCTTAGATGTAATGTACAAAAAGGTAGTAGAACTCCTCAAGAAGCAAATATGCCTTTAAAACGAAAGCCTTATCGGCCATTAAGCAATCTAAATTTTGAAGCGACAAGACAAATAGACTCTGGTAAACACAAAGAATGGAGTAAATATGTAATCGGTTTGGCTGCCTAGCACTAAATATATTTAATTTTCATTATCATTAAAATCTTCCATCAGCCTTTT
>QCMG01000004.1 GCA_003213955.1 Prochlorococcus sp. AG-418-M08 | reverse complement strand
TAGCTCGCTCACGATTTTGTAGCTGAGATCTTTCCTGAGTACAAAAAACTCTTATGCCTGTCGGCTTATGTATAAGATCAATGGCAGTCTCTACCTTATTAACATTTTGGCCTCCAGCACCACCTGACCTAGCTGTGCCAATTTCTAAATCAGTTGGATCAATCTCAACCTCTACTGGATCAGCCTCAGGCATAACCGCAACGGTTGCAGTAGAAGTATGCACTCTACCTTGAGATTCAGTTGCTGGAACTCTTTGAACTCTATGAACACCAGCCTCAAATTTTAATTGGCTATAAACAGAATCCCCTTTTACAGAAATAACTAATTCTTTAAATCCTCCCATATCGGATTCAGATGCACTTACAGGTTTTACTGACCAGCCAATCTTTTGTCCATATCTTTCATACATTCTTGCCAAATCACCAGCCCAAATACAAGCTTCATTTCCACCCGCTCCAGCACGAATCTCCAACATCACACTTCTTTCGTCTCGTGGGTCTTTAGGCAATAAGGAAATTGTTACTTTTTGAATAAGTGTATTCTTAAAATCTTCTAAGCTGCATAATTCTTCATTGATTAATAATTCCATATCTTTATCATTTCTATTTTCTCTAAGTAGTTTTCTAGAATCGTCAATTTCTTTCTCAGTATCAAGCAATTGGTTGAAATCCACAACCAAAGGCTCCAATTTTGCTCTTTCTCTTGCTATTGATTCTAGTTTTTTAGGATTATTTGCGATATCAGGGTCTGCTAGCTGCATTTCTAAATTCGTAAAACTTTCTGAAGCAGTTTTCAACCTTGCAATTAATGTTGTGTATTCCACTTGAAGTTTTGCTTAAATTTTAATTCGTAAATTACTATTTATCTGATTTTTTGGATTCTTTTGTATCTTGTGAAGTAGCTGAATCAGCTGAACCCATTCCATATTTTTTCATAAATCTATCAACTCTACCTTCAGTATCAAGGATTTTTTGAGTTCCAGTAAAGAAAGGATGATTACCACTCCATACATCAACATGCAATTCAGGCTTAGTAGAACCTGTCGTCATTACAACTTCTCCATTACAAATAACTTTTGCATCTGGGTACCATTTAGGATGAATTTCTGATTTAGGCATAATAAAAGAATCTTTTAACGTTTTGAGAATTGAGGAGCTTTTCTAGCTTTTTTAAGACCATATTTTCTTCTTTCTTTTGCTCTTGGGTCTCTACTGAGATGCCCTTCTGTTTTTAAAGGCTTCCTATTATCTGGTGATAAATCACAAAGGGCTCTTGCTGCTCCTTGTTTGATTGCGTCAGCTTGTCCTGTTAAACCACCACCAAATACATTGACGAGAATATCATAAGAGTTTTCAAGACCTAAAGTAAGCAAAGGTGCTTTAACAGAATTTAAGTGCGAAGGATTGAAGTTTAAGTAATCATCACCAGAACGACCATTTATTTTAATTTGTCCATTACCTGGAATCAAACGAACCCTAGCTACTGAAGTTTTTCTCCTCCCAGTACCCCAGTAAACTGCTTTATTTTTTATTTGACTATTCATTTTAAAAGATTAGTTACTTAATAATACAGGATTTTGTGCAGCATGAGGATGATCTGAACCTTTATAAACTTTTAATTTCTTAAATTGCTGCCTTCCTAATGAATTATGAGGAAGCATTCCTTTAACCGCTTGCTCAATTATTCTCTCAGGAATTCTTTCTTGAAGTGATTCAAATTTTTCAACTTTCATTCCGCCTGGTCTTCCAGAGTGCCTTCTATATAATTTCTGAAATGTTTTTTTCCCAGTAACTTCTACCTTTTCAGCATTCACCACAATCACAAAATCTCCTGTATCCATATGAGGGGTGAATGTAGGTTTGTTCTTACCTCTTAAGATAGTTGCTATTTCTGTAGCAAGCCTGCCAAGTGTCTTTGCTTTAGCGTCAACTAAAAACCAATTCCTTTCAATAGTTTCAAGAGAAGGAGTAATTGTTTTATTCATTTAAAAAGTTATCAGAATAAATTTAACCAGTATTAAATTCTACATTATTGAAGTGAAATTCAACAATATTTTAAAAATCATATGAACAGATTATTTTAATATCCAAAAATATTATATTTTAGGAATAACCTCTGATTACAAATTTCGGGAAAAGATCATTATTATCAATCTTTTTAAAAATATTTTCTTTATATACAGAATTAACAAAACATAAGCCATTAGCAGGCGCTGATTCGCGAACATCATTTTTATTTTTAGACTTCCATCTATCTCTAAAAATTTGTGGCGATATCTTCTTTTCTCCCACTAAAACAAGTTGACCAACTATTGAACGGACCATTCCATAAAGAAAACCAGTAGCTTTTATATCGATGAATATCAAATTCTCAGTCCTTTCGATCTCTATTGATTTTATTGTCGTTATAGAAGTTGATCTATTACTACCACTTTTTTGAAAAGCAAAAAAATCATGCTCTCCAATCATTCCACTTAAGGCATTTACCATTGAAAACTCATCTAGATATTTTTGATATCTGTGCCATGACCACTTATTTATAAATAAATTAGGAATCCTACTATTATTAATTACGTATCTATAGTGCCTATAAATTGCGGAATAACAGGCATGCCAATTATTTTTTACCTGTACTGATTCTAAGATTCTAATTGTCGGAGGTAGTTTACTATTTAATAGATCTGCATATCGATCACTTGGGATTACAAACTCGATATCAAAATGGACTACCTGGCCAGATGCATGCACGCCAGAATCTGTTCTACCTGCAGCAAATGTTTTAATCCTTTGATTTGATACTTCAAAAAGAGCATCTTCTAAAATTTCCTGAACACTTATTGCATTTTTCTGTCTTTGCCAACCTGAAAAATAGGAACCATCATATTGAATAATTAAAGCTACTCTTTTCAAAAGTTATATCTTATATATTTTTTATTTCTGATTTTAAGGTTTATTTTTAAACAAGTTCAATTATAGCCATTTCTGCATTATCTCCTTTCCTTGAAACAGTTCTAACTATTCGTGTATATCCACCCGCTCTATCACCATATCTCTCTTGAGCTTTTTCGAATAATGAATGAACAAGATTTTTATCATAAATGTATCCAATGGCTCTTCTTCTTGCAGATAATGTTCCTTCCTTAGCTAAAGAAATCATTCTTTCAGCTTCATTTCTCAAAGCTTTTGCTTTTGCTTTTGTAGTAGTTACTCTACCCTCTCTAATTAATTGCGTAGTTAATCCTCTAAGAAGAGCTTTTCTTTGATCGGCTGGTTTACTTAATAGAGGAATTCTAAGTTGATGTCTCATAATCTCAAAAAATTTTTTTTAAACAGATGTTCTGCTTTGTGGAATTGAAATCCCTATGCGTTCAAGAGCCTCAATAACCTCATCTGCAGATTTGGAGCCAAAGTTTTTAATTTCTAAAAGATCTTCATAACTGAATCCCATTAAATCTGAAACAGAATTAACTTGAGCTCTTTTTAAACAATTATACGCTCTAACAGACAAGTTTAGTTCTTCTAATGGAATTTGAGCTTCAGGAGATGGTTCAGGTTCTTCAGGAACTTCTTCAACCATAGTAACGGTAGCTAAGGGTTGAAAAAGTTCAATCAACTGATTTGCAGCTTCTGCAATTGCATCATCAGGACTTGTTGAACCATCTGTTACAACTTCCATTTTTAACCTTTCTCTACCGGTTCCACCTTCTGCAACTGCTGTTTCATCTATTGTGAAATTAACTCTCTTAACAGGCATAAATACAGCATCAATTTGAAGTAAGTCTATAGATGTAGTTTCTTGGTTTTTACGATCTACAGGTCTATAACCTATTCCTCTTTCTACATGAATTTCAAGTTCTAGATTATGTCCTTCTTGAATAGTTGCTATTGGCTTATCACCATCAACAATTTCCACTTGAGAAGAAAATTGAATGTCATTAGCTTTTACTTCCATAGGACCATTAACAACTAATCTTCCAATCTCAAGTTCTGGGTTAGAACTATTAATGGAAAGTTGCTTACAGTTAAGAAGAATATCTAACACATCTTCTCTAACTCCTGGGATAGTTGCATATTCATGATTGATTCCTGCAATTCTAACTGCAGTAACAGCACTTCCTTCAAGTCCTCCCATAAGAACCCTTCTTAAAGAGTTCCCAAGAGTAGTAGCTTGGCCTCTTTCTAGAGGACCTATTAAAAATGTGCCTGTTTGGGAGCGATCATCTGCTATTTGATGATCGATTCTGTCAATCTGGTATTGCAACACGGAAAAAAAAGTTGAAAGTTTATGGGGGGGAGATGATTAAGTTCTAAACGCGTCTACGTTTAGGTCTTCTGCATCCATTATGTGGTAATGGAGTTACATCTCTTATTAGAGTTATTTCTAAACCGGCAACTTGTAAAGCTCTTATGGCCGTTTCCCTACCTGAGCCTGGTCCTCTAACCAATACTTCTATTTGTCTCATTCCTTGGTCAAGCGCTCTTTTTGCTGCTGCTTCAGCAGCTGTTTGAGCAGCAAATGGAGTCCCTTTTCTAGCGCCTTTAAATCCGCTTGCTCCCGCTGAAGACCAAGAAATCACATGACCAGAAGTATCTGAAATAGAAACAATAGTGTTATTGAAAGTACTTTGAATGTGTACAACACCATTTGGTACATTTTTCTTTGATTTTTTTGAGCCTGTTTTTTTTACTGTAGCTGCCATAATAATTTAGATGGTTTGTTTTGTTAATTTTTTAAATTAATTATTTTTTTCTTCCAGCAACTGTTTTTCTTGAGCCTCTTCTAGTTCTAGCATTAGTTCTTGTTCTCTGTCCCCTTACAGGCAAACTCATTCTGTGTCTCCTTCCTCGAACACAACCAATATCTTGCAAGCGTTTTAAAGCCATTCCTTCTTGTCTACGTAAATCACCTTCTACAGTAAACTCTTCTGCAGCTTCTCTTAATTTTTGTACATCACTATCTGATAAATCTTTTACACGAATATCAGGATTAACTCCTGTATTTGTAAGAATTAATTTTGATCTAGTAAGACCAATTCCATAGACGTATGTAAGTGCAATTTCAACTCGTTTTTCACGAGGTATGTCAATTCCTGCAATCCTAGCCACTTGTTTCGAATGAGTAAAAGGTTTTTAATTTGTTTTCATCAAAGATTAACCTTGACGTTGTTTGTGTCTAGGGCTTGCGGTGCAAATTACCATAACCCTGCCGTGTCTACGAATAACACGACATTTGTCACACATTTTTTTTACTGAGGCTCTAACCTTCATAAGGTTTTCTCATTAAAATGTTAATTCTATATTCTACATCATCATCAAGCCATTTTTTGTTTTATATCAGCAGAAATTGATTTTAAATCCCTATTCGCATTAATATACTCTAATTGAGAAAGTTTTTTATAGTACTCAATCAATGGTTCAGTAGTTTCCTTATAAATTTTTAATCTTGTTTTAATTGTCTCTTCATTATCATCTTTTCTACCTCTCAAAAGTAAACGCTTTATCAAAACTTCATCTGGAATTTCTAAATAAAATACAATTTCTAAAGGCTGATTCAATTTTTCTAGGATATCATTCAAAGATTTAACTTGCGTCAAATTTCTTGGATAGCCATCTAAAATCCAGCCTTTATTATTCCTTTTAAGATTTTTTTTAACTATTTCTAAAACAAGTTGATCACTAACTAATTCTCCTTTATTCATAATATCTTTTACTTGCTTTCCCAAATCAGTACCTAAATCAATTTCTTTTCTCAATAATTCTCCAGTAGATAAATGTAAAAAAGAAGTAACTTCACTTAATAATTTTGCTTGAGTCCCTTTACCTGCTCCAGGAGGACCTAAAAATAGTAAATGTTTTTTCATTAATTATTAACTAAACCCTCATATCTCTGAGAAATAACATAAGTCTGAATTTGTTTAGCAGTATCTATAGCAACTCCTACGAGAATCAATAAAGAAGTCGCACCTAAACCTTGAAAAGTTTGAACATTCGTTGCCCTTTCCACAGCTGCTGGAATTATCGCCACAGAGCCTAAAAATAATCCTCCTAATAATGTCAACCGATTTTGAATACCGGATAAGTAATTTGCAGTATTTGTACCGGGTCTAACACCAGGGATAGCAACTCCTCCCTTCTTTAAATTAGATGCAACATCTACAGGATTAATAGTTAGAGAGGCATAAAAATATGAAAAGCCTAAAATCAATGCAAAAAAGGTTAAGGCATAAGGCCATGGATTTGAAGACCCAGGATTCAAGCTGCTAGCTAATTTAATAAGTATTGGATTACCAGTAATGTTTGCAACTGTTATTGGCAAGAAAATCAAGGCTGATGCAAAAATTATTGGCATAACTCCACCAGCATTTAATTTTAAAGGGAGGTAGCTTTGTCTTGTCGGGAGAAGTGAAGCATTTCCTATTTGTCTTTTTGCACTTACTATTGGGATACGTCTTGCTCCCTCTTGAACAAATATTATTCCCACTATCGTAAGTAAAAAGACTAAAAGTAAGACAGCAATACCTAAAACATCCCCACGATCACCAGTCTGTGCTTTTTCAATCGTTGAACTTAACGCTTTTGGCAATGTAGCAACAATATTTAGAAAGATAACTAGTGAGGCTCCTTGACCTATTCCTTTTTCTGTAATAATCTCGCTAAACCACATTACTACCATTGATCCAGTTACCAAAGCGATAGATGTTTGCAAAATAAAAGTAGTTTCACTAATACCTTCTATTGCATACTGCCTTAGAATTAAAGAAAATATTATACTTTGCAAAAATCCCCATCCTAAAGATACATATCTAGTTATCTGAGCAATTTTTCTTCTACCTGCTTCACCCTCATTTTTCTGTAAATCTTCTAGAACAGGCAATGAGGCTGTTAGAAGCTGAATGATAATCGAAGCATTAATAAATGGTAAAATCCCAAGTGCAAATATACCTAAGGTTGAAATTCCTCCACCGGTGAAAATATCTAAAAAACCAATTAATTGGCCACCCTGATCTATAAAACTCTTAAAAGCAACTCTATCTATACCAGGCATTGGTATGTAAATCCCTAACCTGACCAGCAAAAGCAGACCTAAAGTTGTTAGAACTCTATTCCTTAACTCTTTACTGAAAAATAACTGAGTGAATATTTCTGAAGCACTAGGATTTCTACTTTTGTTAACTAACATCGGCAAATGAAATTAAATTTATGATTAAATTTATTTATTTTTTATGAGTTCGCACGATCCACCTGCAGCCTCAATCTTTTCAATTGCAACTTTTGTGAAAGCATGAGCTTGAACTTTTAATTTCGTATTAATATCTCCATTACCTAAAATTTTAAGCGGAGATTTTGGCTTGAATAATAACTTTTTTTTCACAAGTGAGTCTAAATTGACAACGTCATTATCTTTGAATTCACTTAATTTATTCAAATTAATTACTGAAAAGCTTTTTTGATTAATTATTTCAAAGTGCTTTAATTTAGGAACCCTTCTATATAAGGGCATTTGACCACCTTCAAAACCTGGACGAGTAGGTCTACCTGATCTAGATTTTTGTCCTCTCATACCAAAGCCACATGAAGCTCCTTGGCCAGCTGCGATTCCCCTACCTTTTCTTAATTTTTTCTTTCTAGAGCCAGAGTTAGATTTAAGGGAATTTAATGTTGAAGTCATAATTTTTAAGAGTAAAGCTGTTCAAGAGAAATTCCTCTCTCTCTTGAAACTGATTTATGTGTCCTGAGTTGCGAGAGAGCTAACATCGCAGCTCTTGCATTGTTTAACGGGGTCTTACTACCTAATCTTTTAGCTAAGACATTTTTGATACCTGCTAATTCTAACACTGTCCTTATTGACCCTCCAGCGATTACACCAGTACCTGGCGCGGCAGGCCTTATGAGTACATTTGCAGCACCATCTCTACCTATAGAAAGGGTAGGGATAGAATTGTTTGGAGTTAAAGGAACTCTTACAAGATTCTTTTTACCATCAGAAACTCCTTTTCTAACAGCTCCAATAACATCGCCAGCCTTACCTACCCCTACTCCTACTTGCCCTTTCTCGTTACCAACGACGATAATTGCTCTGAAACTCATTTTTTTACCTCCTTTAACTGTTTTAGATACTCTTCTAATTTGAACAACTCTTTCTTGCCATTCAGAATCTCTCTCATTTTTTGAGTCCCCTCTTCTATTTCTTTTACGATCATTATTTCGATTACTTCTCTTCTGCTCATTGGGATTAGCTGAAGAAACATTATCGAGTTCTTTCTGATTGTCTTGTTTTGTTGGTGTGTTTGTCATGATAAAAAATATTTAGAAATTCAAGCCTGCTTCACGGGCTGCTTCTGCAAGTGCCTTAACTCTTCCATGGTATATATTTCCACCTCGGTCAAAAATTACCTGTTTAATTCCTTTTTTGATTGCTCTTTTAGCTAATAGTTTTCCCACGATTGATGAGGATTTGCAATCAGATGATAGTTGATCAGATTTTTCCTTAAGTTCTTTATCTATTGTTGAAGCAGCACAAATAGTTTTTTGTGCGTTATCGTCTATCACTTGTGCATATATATGATTATTAGAACGATAAACAGACAATCTTGGGCGGACTTCATTGCCAATCAAGAATCTTCTTGATCTTCTGTGACGCTTTTGGGTTTGGAGTTTTCTTGAGAGTTTGGTCATTTTTTAGATGGAATTATTTTTTGCCAGATTTACCAGCTTTTCTGATGATTCGCTCATCTTGGTATTTTATACCTTTACCTTTGTAAGGTTCTGGAGGTCTGATTGATCTGATTTTTGCTGCTTCATTTCCAACAATTTCTTTGTCAATTCCAGAAACAGTTACATTTGTATTACTTTCAACTTTGTATGTTATACCATCAGGGGGTGTCATTTCTACTGGATGACTATATCCAGCACTTACGACTAAATTTTTTCCCTTCACTTGAGCTCTAGATCCAACTCCTACTATTTCTAATTTCTTTGTATATCCTTCAGTTACACCTAATACCATATTTGAAATCAATGTTCTACATAAACCATGCCTTTCTCGTGAATATCTTTTAGTAGTTGCTGGAGTAACTACAATTTGATTTTCATTTTGATCAAAATTCACACCTTCAGGCATGATTCTTTTCAGTTCTCCTTTTGGACCCTTTACAGTAATAGTTAATCCATTAATATCTACAGATACCTTGTCTGGTATTTGTACTGGAGATTTTCCTATTCTTGACATAATTAATTCTCCCTAATAAACATAACAAAGAACTTCGCCACCGATTCCTTGTTTCCTTGCATCTCGGTCACTCATTACACCCTTTGAAGTTGATACTATAGCAACTCCTAGCCCACCAAGAACTTTTGGTAACCCTTTTGTATTTTTATAAACTCTCAATCCTGGCTTACTAACTCTTTGCATTGATCTGATAGTAGGAAATCTATTTTTACCACTATATTTAAGTCCTAAAACTATTTGCGACTTATAGCCCTCTCCTTCTTCATTAATATCAGCTATGAAGCCTTCTTTTTGAAGAACTTTAGCTATGCTTAAAGACATTTTAGAAGCTGGGATTGCGGTGGATTTATGCTTTTTTTGGCTCGCATTTCTTATACGAGTTAGCATATCTGAAATAGGGTCGTGATTTGACATGTTTATAAAGTTAATTGCTAAAAGGCATTCCTAATTCTTTCAGGAGAGCTTTACCCTCTTGATCTGTTGAGGCGCTGGTGACAATTGTTATGTCCATTCCTCTAATAGAATCAATTTTATCAAATGAGATTTCAGGAAATATCAATTGTTCTTTAACACCTAATGTATAGTTACCTCTTCCATCAAAGCTTTTAGGATTTACACCTCTAAAATCTCTAATTCTTGGTAAAGCTAGATTAATAAATCTTTCTAAAAAAGAATACATTCTGTCACCCCTCAAGGTAACAGTACAACCAATAGCCATACCTTCTCTTATTTTAAAGCCTGCAATAGCCTTCTTAGCTCTTGTAACTAAAGCTTTTTGTCCAGTAATTGTTGCCATTTCATTCAAAGAAGCTTCTAAAGCTTTTGAATTTGAAGCAGCTTCTCCAAGTCCTCTATTGACGTTAACTTTAATAACCTTAGGGACTTGATGAATATTTTTAAGACCAAGGTCTTTTAAAAGCTTTGGTCTTATGGTTTCTTTGTAGCGAGTTTTAAGAGTCATAATTTTTGAAATTAATTCTGGTCTTTGTCAGAATTTAGTAATAAGAAAATTGAAATCTCGTGTTTGATGAAAAATTAATCAATTAGTTCACCAGTCTTTTTTAATCTCCTTTTTTTTATTCCTTCTTTGTCAATAAAAAATTCAATTTTACTTGTAAGATTTTTATCCTTAGAAAAAAACATTACATTTGAAGCATGTAAGGATGCTTCTTCTGTTAATATCCTCCCACTCTCGCCTTCTTGCGTAGGTTTAACATGTTTTGTTCTAAGGTTTATGCCCTTTACAACAACTCTATTTTCTAAAGGTATAGTTTTTAAAACTTCGCCAGTTTTTCCCTTTTCTTTACCGTTAATAACTTTTACTAAGTCTCCTGTTTTGATTCTCATTTTTATTCGTTTTGAATTTTTATTTTGTTTAAGTGAATCCAACATTTAAATAACCTCCGGAGCTAAAGAAACAATCTTTGTAAAATTCTTATCACGTAATTCCCTCGCTACAGGACCAAAGACTCTAGTCCCTTTTGGATTTTTATCCTCATTAATTAGAACAGCTGCATTGTCATCAAAACGTATGGAGTTGCCAGTATTTCTTCTTAAAGTATGTCTTGTCCTAACAATAACTGCTTTAACTACATCTGATTTTTTAACTCCCATATTTGGCAATGCATCTTTTACTGATGCAACTACTACATCTCCCACATGCGCATATCTTCTGTTTGAACCAAGAACCCTTATGCATTGCAGTCTTTTGGCCCCGCTATTATCAGCCACAGTTAAATAAGTTTCCTGTTGAATCATTTTTTATCCTCCTTATTTTTTATTGTTTTATTAAGAATTTCTTCTATTGCCCACCTTTTATGGGCACTTAGAGGTCTAGTTTCTTTAATTTTTACTCGATCTCCTAAAACACATGTATTTTCTGGATCATGTGCCTTGTAGCGAGTAGTTTTACTTACAATTTTTTTATAAGTTGGATGTGGATACCTATTGACAACGGCAACAACAACTGTTTTATCCATTTTGTCGCTTACAACAGTACCAATTCTTTCTTTAAGTGCCATAGAGATAATTATTCAGATGATTTTGGAGAATTAGATTGACTTTTACTGAGAGTAAGTAATTGTGCAACTTGTTTCTTAATAATTTTAAATTGATGAGTTTCATTAAGCTGTCTTGTAGCTTGTTTGAATCTCAAGTCGAAGAGATCCCTTCGTAGTTGATCAATTTTTTCATTAATTTGAGAAGAATTTAACTTTTTAAATTCTTTTATGGATTCTGAGTTTTTCATTTTTTAACCTCCTCTGTTGATTCTTTCTCAATATTCTCTGCTATGGATGAAGCATTACTTACTTTTTTATCACTTGATATAAATTTTGTTTTAACAGGTAATTTGTATTGAGCTAAGCGCATAGCTTCTTTAGCAATTTCTTCTGTAATTTCATCCCCACCCATTTCAAATAATATTCTTCCAGGCTTAACAACAGCAACCCAAAATTCAGGATTACCTTTACCTGAACCCATCCTTGTTTCTGCTGGCCTCATTGTGACTGGTTTATCTGGAAAAATACGAATCCATATTTTCCCTCCTCGTTTTACATACCTTGTCATTGCTCTTCTACTAGCTTCAATCTGACGAGCCGTAACCCAGCCACAATCTTGAGCTTGTAGCGCAAACTGGCCAAAAGCAATAGTATTACCTTTCGAGGCAATTCCTTTCATTCTGCCTCTGTGCTGTTTTCGGAATTTAGTACGTTTTGGACTAAGCATTTTAATATCTCCTAAGAATTCTCATTTGATGAACGATCCTCAAATTGCTGAGGTTTTCTAGTACCTTTCCTTCTGGGAATTGCCCCAACAGGAATACTTTGTTCTTCTTTAGGAAGGACCTCTCCTTTAAAAACCCAAACTTTAATACCCAAAATACCATAAGTTGTATTCGCTTCACGTATTGCATAATCGACCTCAGCTCTCAAAGTATGGAGAGGAACTCTACCTTCTCTAGTCCACTCTGATCTAGCTATTTCAGCACCATTAAGTCTTCCTCCAACTTGTATTTTCAAGCCTAGAACTCCAGCTCTTTGCGCTCTTTGCAAAGCCATCCTTATAGTTCTTCTAAAGGCAACTCTTTTTTCTAATTGTTGTGCTATGTATTCAGCGAGTAAATATGCATCGGCATCAACTCTCTCAACTTCAACTACATTAATTCTGACTTGTCTTGTTCTATCTCCAATAGTTTTTTGTATGCCTGATCTTAATTCTTCAATACCACTTCCTTGCCTTCCTACAATAACTCCAGGTCTAGCTGTTTTTAATTCTAATTCTAACTGATCGGCTTTTCTAGCAATTAAAACATCACTAATTCCTGCTGAACTATATTTCTTTTGGATGAAATTTCGAATTTTATAGTCTTCTTGAAGAAGGATTGGATAAGTTTTAGATGTTGCAAACCATTTAGAACGATGTTCTTGGGTGATACCTAACCTAAGTCCCGTTGGATTTATTTTATTTCCCATTAGTTTTGTTCCTCCTTATTGGCTGGATTAAGAGCGGGTTCAACAGAGATACTAATATGGCAAGTCTGTTTTTTGATAGAAAAAGCTCTACCTTGAGCTCTTGGTCTAAACCTTTTCATCACTGGACCATTATCAGCTGAAGCGGAAGATATTATCAAGGAAGAAGGTTCCATACCTAGGTTATGTTCTGCATTTGCCACTGCAGATCTTAAAACCTTAGTAATAGGATCAGTAGATCTGTATGGCATAAATTCCAACATAATTAGTGCATCTCTATAAGATTTACCTCTAATTTGATCGAGAACTCTTCTTACTTTTGATGCAGAACCACGAATGTACTTACCGTGAGCAATTGCTTTTTTTGTCATTTCAGGTGTTTTTGTCATTTATCTCGCCCCCTTTTTATCTCTTAAGTGACCACGATAGGTTCTTGTGGGAGCAAATTCGCCTAATTTATGGCCAATCATTTGTTCAGTTATAAATACTGGTATATGAGCCTTGCCGTTATGAACAGCGATTGTATGTCCAATCATTACAGGCAGGATAGTCGAAGATCTAGACCATGTTTTGATTACTGATTTATCATTATCAGTATTTTGTTTTTCTACCTTTTTGAGCAAACTATCAGCTATAAAAGGTCCTTTTTTTAATGAACGTCCCATGATTTATAAAATAGAAATAAAAATAAAAATAGTAGTGATCAAGAGTCTCTTCCTCCCCTACTTCTCTTAGAAACACGACGACGTTTTCGAACAACTAATTTGTTACTTGTCTTGTTCTTCTTGCGTGTCTTTAGTCCAAGAGCTGGCTTACCCCATGGGGTTACAGGACCTGCTCGACCAATCGGAGCTTTACCCTCTCCACCTCCATGTGGATGATCACATGGGTTCATAACACTACCTCTTACTTGAGGTCTTCGACCTAACCATCTTCTTCTGCCTGCTTTTCCTAAGCTAGTATTACGTATCTCAGAATTACCAACCTCACCTAAAGTCGCATAACATTCTTTACGTACAAGTCTAACTTCAGTTGATGGGAGTTTCAAGGCGACATAATCTCCTTCTTTAGCCATTAATTGTGCACTAGCTCCTGCAGATCTAACCATTTGAGCACCTCTACCAGCATATAGTTCTACACAATGAACATTTGATCCTAAAGGCATATTTGATAGGGGCATTGCATTGCCATCTTCAATTGGAACACCTTCACCAGAAATTACATTTTGACCAACTTTTACTCCTGAAGGTGCGATAATATACCTTTTTTCTCCATCTTCATAAAACAGAAGAGCAAGCCGAGCGTTTCTATGGGGATCGTAATGAATAGCGGCAACCTTTGCATTGATATTTCTTTTATCTCTTCTGAAATCTACTAATCTATATTGTCTTTTATGACCACCACCTCTGTGTCTACATGTTATTACCCCTCTATTATTTCTACCTTTAACTCTATGCTTAGAAACTATTAATGATCTTTCTGGATTCGCACTTGTAATCTCACTAAAATCAGTAACAACTCTTTGTCTAGTTCCAGGTGTATAGGGTTTGAATTTACGAATAGCCATGATAATACTCCTTAAGATTCTGGGAATAGTTGGATCTTGTCTCCTTCAGCCAGACGTACAATTGCCTTCTTGACTTGAGAACGTTTACCGGAGAATTTACCGACTCTTCTTGTTCTCCTTGGAGGATTCATAGTGTTTATTCCTATAACTTTAACACTAAATAAGGACTCAATTGCTGCTTTTATCTGAGGCTTTGCTGCTCTATGATCAACCTCAAACGTATATTGGTTAAGATCTAATGCATTTGTAGCTTTTTCTGTAATTACAGGTTTTCGAATTACATCTGCCAAACGGGAATCAAATAATTTACTCATGATGCATAAACCTCCTGAATTTTGTTTATTGCTGATTGACCTATGACCAACTTATTAGCGTTGAGAATATCAAAAACATTTAACTGATCAGCAGAAATTAATTTTACCTTTTTAATATTGTTAATAGATTTTTTAATAACTTCAGAAGGGCTATCAAGAATAACCAAAACCCTTTCTGTTTTTTCAATGCCTAATCGAGATAACCCATTGACTATCTCACTGGTTTGGGGTTTATCTAGTGTGGAACCAAAATCTTCAACAGCTTTAATATCAGAAACTCTTGACATGAGGGCAGTTCTAAGAGCTAATCTTCTCTCTTTTCGATTCATATCCAAGTTATACGAGCGTGGCTTAGGACCAAAAATTACCCCTCCTCCTGGCCTTAGTGGAGTTCTTATTGATCCTTGACGAGCTCGACCTGTACCCTTTTGCTTATATGGTTTCCTACCACCTCCACGAACTTCAGACCTTGTCAAGGTGGATGCAGTTCCTTGTCTTTTATTAGCTAATTGTCTAAGCACAGCTCTATGAATTAAATCAGCAGAAGAAGTTTCTTTCGCAACTTTTAAGTCTATTGAAACGTTGCCAGCTTTTTTACCATCCCATTTTAGTGTTTCTAGAGTGGTCATAATTGTCCTCCTAATTTATTTGCTAAAACATTATTAGGTTTGATGTTAACTATCGAACCAGGCTTACCTGGTACCGAACCTTTCACAACAAGTAAATTTTTCTGATCATCAATTTTGACTACTAATAATCCTTTTGTAGTAATTTTTTTACCTCCATATCTTCCTGCCATTCTTTTACCAGGATAAATTCTTCCTGGAGTTGTTCCAGCACCAGTAGAACCTGGAGCTCTATGATTCTTTGAACCATGGCTCATAGGTCCTCTACTGAATCCATGTCTCTTCTGATATCCAGAAAATCCTCTACCCATTGATTTACCGCTAATATCTACTTTTTGACCTACCTCGAAATTTGTAACTGTTATTTCTTTTCCAATCTCATAAGAAGAGGTTTCTTCAACCCTATATTCTTTCAAGTGCTTTAGAAATTCTTCTCCTGACTTTAATAAATGTCCCTTCTCAGGCTTAGTCAGATGTTTATCCTTAGACGCCCCGTAACCTATCTGAATAGCGGTATAGCCATCTAAAGATTGTGTTTTTAATTGAGTGACACGACATGGACCGGCCTCTATGAGAGTTACCGGCACTGCATTGCCATCATCATCGAATAATTGGGACATCCCCAATTTCTTTCCTAAAATTCCTATAGACATAAGACTTAATATGCTAGCTAATAATTAATTTTTAATTATTAAATCCTTTAAAAAGTTCAAGGATCTAGTTAATAGAAAATCAATCTAAACTGGGTGAGACTTTTCTAAAACTAGAAAGTTTCTCTTCGGGTTAGACCTGTCCCATTTCTTTTAACGAAACGCTAAAAGTGTGAATCTTTTAAGAGGCTCGGCTAGCTTGCGAGCATAAAAATTTCACCGATTATTGATTCTACATCATCAAGTACCATAAAATAAAATAATATATAGATAAAGGAAATTTTTATGCCATTACTTCTTTCAGGAAAAAAGTTTCACAGCGATTTAAATAAAAATAAATGTTTAGCAATGTTTGCTCCTCTTGAGGGGGGATATGAAACTCGACTTTTAAGAAGAATGCGAGCTAAAGGGTTTAAAACTTACATAACCTCCGCGAGGGGACTAGGAGATCCTGAAGTATTTTTACTAAAATTACATGGTGTAAGGCCTCCTCATCTTGGTCATCAAAGTGTAGGCAGGAATGGAGCTCTTGGAGAAGTACAGCAAGTGATACCGCAGGCATCGGAACTTTTTAATGAAAATGATAAGAATAAATTATTGTGGCTTTTAGAAGGTCAAGTCTTGTCACAGTCAGAATTAGAAAGCTTAATTAAAATTTGTACTGCAGATAATAAACTAAAAATTGTTGTTGAAATGGGCGGCTCGAGAAAACTTGAATGGCAATCTTTAGATGATTACATTTTAAATGAATTCTGAAATTGAGCTGTTTGATAAAAATAAAAAGGGTTCAGAGAAATGGGTTAAATTAATTTGTGGGGCAAGCAATGAAGATATTGTTGCTATAGAAGATTTATGTGCTATTTATTCTGCTGCTGGAGTTGATTACATAGATGTTGCTGCTGAACAGTCGATAGTACAAGCTGCAAGGAATGGTATCAAATGGGCTAAAGCAGTTTTTGGTGCATCTCCAGGGTTAATGATAAGTATTAGTGATGGGAAAGATATACATTTTCGTAAAGCCAAATTTGATCCATTGCAATGCCCCTCTAATTGTTCAAGACCATGTGAGAAGATTTGCCCTACTTCTGCAATAGATCATTCTGGAGTCAAAGAAAATAAATGCTATGGATGTGGAAGATGTATAAATAGTTGCCCCTTAAATTTAATTTCTGAATATGAATACAATTTATTAAACAATGATCTACCAAACACTCTAAAAGCAATTAAACCTGATGCAGTAGAAATTCATACAGAAATTAATCGAATAGATTCTTTTATAAAAGTATCCAATCTAATCAAGAATTCAGGAATAAAATTAAAAACAATTTCTGTCAGTTGTGGATTAAATCAATCCAAAAAAAAACCAATAGATCTTTCCAAAGCATTCTGGGATAGGTATGAAATTCTTCTTGAACATAATGTTCCGCTTATTTGGCAACTTGATGGAAAGCCTATGTCTGGTGATTTGGCACCAACGACAGGAAAAGATACGGTTAAATTATGGGAAAATATAGGATCTAAACTTCCTCCAGGTCTAATTCAACTAGCAGGAGGTACAAATGGGAAAACTCATGAATTTTTAAAAATAAATAATTTCCCTGATGGAATTGCTTTTGGTAGTTATGCGAGAAGAATAATGCAACCACTCATTGATTATGCCGATAAAAATAATAAGAAATTATATGAATGTCCAGAAAAAATGGATTTAGCAATAAAAAAAGCAAAGAACTTGCTGAAGCCATGGAAAATAACCTAATTCAATGGATTCTTCAAAAAATAATAAATTTAATCAATTTTTTAAAATACAGGTTTTATATTTTTTTTGATAGAAAAAAATCTATTGATGTATTAAAATAAATTATCATTGGGCCGTCGCCAAGTGGTAAGGCATCGGGTTTTGGTCTCGACATTCCTAGGTTCGAATCCTAGCGGCCCAGTTCTAAAATTTACTTGAGTGTACTCTAAGAAATTATTTCTTTTTGATTTTGACGGAGTTATTGTTGATGGAATGAATGAGTATTGGCATAGTGCTTTACTAGCTTGTGAAAAGTACTTAAATACCTCAGACATATCTATTGATCAAAATCTTTATAAACAAGTTTCAAATACTTTTATAGAAATGAGACCCTGGGTTAAATACGGATGGGAGATGTTAATAATTGTCCACGAAATTATCAAAAAAGAAAATCCATTAAATAATAATAATAAAAGTGATTTTCTAAAAAAATATCATCAAAATTGTGAAGAAATACTATCAGATAATTCTTGGGATTCTACAGACTTACAAAAATATCTTGATAAATCAAGAAAATATCAAATTGATAAAGATTTTGAAAATTGGGTAAACTTACACAAACCCTTTTCTGAAGTTATAAATTTTATAGAAAGGATAAAGAAAGAAAAAATCAAGACAGGGATCATAACAACAAAAGGTAAACTATTTGCAGAAAAAATTCTGGAAAAATTAAATATTTTTCCAGAGTTAATTTTTGGTTATGAATCAGGTACTAAAATTGAAATAGCGGGAAAGCTATCACATGAATATGAAATTATGGGTTTTATAGAAGACAGAAAAAAAACACTTATTGATATTAAGCAAAATATTGAAACAAAACACATACCTTGTTACTTAGCTGACTGGGGTTATTTAAAAAATACTGATAGAAATTACCTACCTCATGAAATAAAATTATTAAAATTAAAAAATTTAGAACAACTACTTGCAAATTAAATATCTTCAGCTAGAGTACGAATGTACTATTTATTGTAATTATTAAATTTGAATTGAAAATATAATTCTAGATTTAAAATAATTATGAGAACATATTAAGAAAGTAAAAAATGAATTTTGAAGAAAGAAGAAAAAAAGATTCAGCTGAATCCTCATCAAAAGAAAAAGACAAAGCATTAAATCTTGTCTTAGGTCAAATAGAAAGAAACTTTGGGAGAGGATCAATAATGAGACTGGGAGACGCCTCAAGAATGAAAGTAGAAACAATATCCACTGGAGCACTTACCTTAGATTTGGCCTTGGGAGGAGGCTATCCCAAAGGAAGAGTAGTTGAAGTATACGGGCCTGAAAGCTCAGGAAAAACAACTTTAACTCTTCATGCAATCGCTGAAGTTCAAAAAAATGGTGGAGTAGCTGCATTTGTAGATGCCGAACATGCTTTAGACCCAGTTTATGCAGCATCTCTAGGAGTAGATGTAGAAAATTTACTGGTATCGCAACCAGACACGGGGGAAATGGCATTAGAAATAGTTGATCAACTCATAAGATCAACTGCTGTAGATCTTGTAGTTGTTGACTCAGTTGCAGCACTAACCCCAAGGGCAGAGATAGAAGGAGAAATGGGAGATCACGTAATAGGAAGTCAAGCAAGGCTAATGAGTCAAGCAATGAGAAAAATAACCGGTAATATTGGCAAATCAGGATGTACAGTGATATTTCTCAATCAATTACGTCTAAAAATCGGGGTAACGTATGGAAATCCAGAGACAACCACAGGAGGTAACGCATTAAAGTTTTATGCTTCCGTAAGACTTGATATTAGAAGAATTCAAACTCTAAAAAGAGGAACAGAAGAATATGGAATAAGAGCAAAGGTTAAAGTAGCAAAAAATAAAGTCGCTCCTCCATTTAGAATTGCAGAATTTGATATTCTATTCGGCAAAGGAATCAGTACAACAGGATGTTTATTAGATTTAGCAGAAGAGACTAATATTATAATCAGGAGAGGTGCTTGGTATAGTTATGAAGGAGAAAACATTGGTCAAGGAAGAGACAACACAATTATTTGGTTAGATCAGAACTTAGAAATAAAGAATAAAGTAGAAACTATCGTGAAAAGCAAGTTGACAGAAGGCACAGAAGTGAGCTCTAATTCCATGAAGGCATTAAATAGCAAACCAGAAAGTACAATAATTGCCAATGACATCAAGACAGTAGCCTAGATTCATAATGAATCAGCAGGAGTCCACCATCCTGCAGCAGGTCCAATAAATCTAACAACTACCCATAAAATCACTAAGGCTCCAATTCCAAACCAACTAGCTTTAATACTTAGTTTAATTAAACTATCTTTTTGATTAACTGTTATTGGTAGCCAATCAAAAATTCTAGGTGATTGATCAACTTTATTCTTAATACTATTTTTTTTTGAAGGAATACCTAGTATTTTTCTCCTTTTTGCTTCTCCCATATTTAAAAATATTTTCTAAATAATATCCTAATCGAAAGGTAACATATGGTTTATTTGTTTTGAGGGCTCAATACTTTTCAAAATTGATCTCCCCCATCTTCTTTTGGTGGCTCGACCATCAAGAATTATGAGTTTACCTGAATTTCTTCTCAGAGGTGAGACAGATCTTTCTAGTTTTTCAATTGCCTCAGGAAGTAAAAATTCACGAAACCAATCTTTCGCTTGTTTTTTATAGTAGGAGACATTTATTCGATTTATAGGTTTTTTCATATCAGGGATTGGTAGCAATGGGATAATTATTTGTTCAGGACTTTTTAACAAAGAGGAATTTTTAATCCACCAATTAAAACTGGCACATAGTATTTTGTTATTATGTGGAGAAATTGTCTCTAAAAGTACTCGCTTTCCATGTTTGGAAGCTAATTCAGTAGCCAGATTAATCTTCAAATTCAAATCATCAGTTAAAACCAAAGTGAACCCCTTGCTGAAAATTACTAACTTTTTGCACTGATCTAAAATTGCTTTAAAAAAAAAGGGATTATTTGGAAGCATTTGTCGAGGAGGAACATATAATAAAATCTTTTTTTCGTTAAAATTCCCTTTAAAGTTAATCACTTTATCAATTTCTAAACTTTGCTTATTAAGATATTTTTCGAAGAAATTATCCTTTCTTAAAGCTGATAAAAAAACAAATTCATTATTGCTTATGAGTTTTTTTATTTGAGAAAGTTCATCAAATGGTTCTAAATAAAACATCCACTCGAAATTAATATTGTCGAGTTTTACCCAGCAAGCCCATCCTTCAGATAAAGCGTCACTAACTCTCTGAAATTGATCAGAGAATGAAGAATATTCATTAAAGAATTTGGAAAGGAGACTAACTTCTTTGTGATCTAAAAAAATAAAATCATCATCTATAACTTTCTTCAAAAAGAATTTTTTCTTAAGTTTATTGTATTTACTAATTATCCCTTGACTTCGAAATAATGTTTTTTCATCATTATGAAACCAATGTTTTTTTAACAATAAAATTCTAAAATGATTTTTTAGATCTTCTTTTATATTTTCAATCCCAGAGAGAATTATGCGATGATTACTAAATCGAAAAATATTTGAATCGTTTATTAAATTTTCAAGTGTAATAAGACAAACTCTGTGATTAGAAAAAGTTATTTGATTATTTTCTAAAGTAAATTCAAATCCAAGATTTTTTAAATCTTCCAAATGATTTTTTTTTACAAATTCAATTTTTTCTTTAGTTAAAACAAAAGTAGAATTTTCCTCGAATAAAAATAAAGAAATTAATAAAGGGGATATCCAACTATATGAAGAAAAAATTTCTGAATTAATTAGATAAGTTTCATTTTTTTGAAGACATGTTGAAATTATTCTCCCAAAAGAATAAATATGATCCCAATCTGTTTTATTGGATTTAATAAATTCTTTTAAGTAACGATGACTTAAAATCTCAAGCATATATAATCCGCGTAATATCAAATCAGAAAAAACATTATCCTAATATACAAAAATTTGGTATCAATAATATGAAAGCTTTAAATTAATAATCAATGAAGATTGGAATTGTAGGATTAGGACTTATTGGTGGATCAATAGGATTAAAGCTCCAAAGATTAAACCACACGGTTTATGGTGTTACAAATAATAATTTCAATCAAAAAAAAGCATCGGAGAGAAAACTTGCAAATTTTATAAGCTGCGATTTTTGCATTTTAAAAGAATGTTCTCTCATTATATTGGCATTGCCCATAAAAGATTTAATCCATCCTTCCAATGAGTTAATAAGCCTAATCCCAAAAGAGGCGGTAATAACAGATGTTGGTTCAATTAAAGAACCAATAATTAATACTTGGGAAAATATACATCCACTATATATTGGATCACATCCTATGGCGGGTACTGAAAAAAAAGGGGTGGATTCTGGTTTTGAAAGTTTATTAGATAATGCGAAATGGATTATTACTCCTACTTCAAAAACAAACTTAGCTGCAGTTCAAACTCTAAGTAATTTAATAACTTCTATGGAATGTGAGATCATTAAAACTTCTCCAAAAGAACATGATGAAGCAGTTTCTTTAATATCTCATTTACCGATATTTGTTGCTTCTTCATTAATCAAAACGGCTTATACCGAACAAAATAAATCACTCTTAGAATTAATTATAAAAATTTCTGCCACAGGATTTGCAGACACAACAAGAGTTGGCGGCGGGAATCCAAATCTGGGTTTGGATTTAGCCGTGAATAATCAGAAATATATCTTGAAAGCAATAAAAGAGTTCAAAACTAATATCAATGAAATTGAAACTCTAATCAAAAATAAAAATTGGGAATTACTTTCTAAAAAACTCACAACAGCGATGGAAGTAAGATCAAATTTTATAAGTTAAAGTCATTTATTCCTCTAGAAGCTAAAATTTGCCTTGAAACCATCAATGCGGACTGACTAACACCTGCTGTGCCCTCACCTGGGTAAATAGAATCCCCACATAACCACAATCCTTTAAAAGGAGTTCTACTGGGCAAACCAAACAAACCAAAAACATCAGGACTTTGGCCTAGACCTCCCACTATCCCATTTGGCCTATTAGTCCATCTTTCAAATCCTAGTGGGGTAGCCAATTCCTTGTGAAGCCAATTTTCAGAAGCTATATCAAATTGATTTTCTAATGCAAATGATATTTTTTGAAGATAATCCTTTTTTTTCTTATTATATTCAAGTTTTTCTAAATTAAACCAGTCATTCGTTTTTGTAAAAAGACTTGCTATCAATGTAATCTCTCCTATTGGGGCCCTACCATCTCCATCCTCACTTATGGATACAAAAAGCGATCCTAATTCATTAGAAACAAATTGATAATGATTCGAAGATTGTGAATTAATATGTTCTTTTCTTAAAGCCGAATAAAAGACCAAAGCACCACTTGGATCAGGAAGACTTTCTATTCTATTCTTATAATCACGATTACTATCAAGAGAGTTTCCTAGATGTTTTAGGAGACATTGGGGTGGAGGAGTATAAATTACATCTTTAGCGTAGTATTCTAAATTCTCTTGCTTAGATATTGCACAAACTTTCCAACTATTTTTTACATCATCAAAATTTATAGAATTTACTTTTTGCCCGAAAACAATATTAACTCCTGTTTTTTTTAATGAATCTTCTAAAGCCTCACTTAGGACCTGCATCGATTTTTTAAAATGCCATAGGCCATGTGGTTGTTGAGAAATCTGTAATACTGTAGAACCATAAAGAGCTGCTGTTTTATAAACATCTTCTTGAGAATAAAGCTTTAATTGCAAATTAAGAAAGTTAATTAATCTATGATCTTTAGATAATCCACAAATACCTAAAAGATCAAAAATAGTAGATTTAAGTAATAGTCCTGTTGCTAAATTTGTAGGATCTAATGCTTTAAAGAGTTGTGAAAAATCCCACAGATTTTTTATTGGTAATACAGGGTTTTTATTAGCGAAAGTCCAATTACTCTTATGAATTAAATTACATATTTTCCAAAAGTTACTACTACCTGGGAACTGAGTCTCCCTTTCTTTAATCCACTTATTTTTATCATACCAAATAGGTATTGGCTTACTTCCATCATTCAAATCAACAATACAAGCTGGGTTTAAAATAGAGGCTTCTGGAAGAGGAATTTCTAGAAATTTAAAAATTTTAAAGTGTATTCCCCCTTCTTCCAAACCTGCAACTTGTGTAGCTCCTACATCAAAGATATATTTCTTTCTTTTGAAGGTTCCTGCACAGCCTCCTGATTGAGTGTGTGATTCAATCAAAGTCACCGAAAAGCCTAGTTTTGATAAAATTGCTGCAGAAGTTAATCCTGCTATTCCAGCACCAACTACAACAATTTCACTCTTAGACATTTAATGCAAACGATACCTTACACCGAAGTTAACGAAATTTGTAATCAATTAGGAGAATTAGCACCAAAAAATATTAAACAAGTTTTTGGTGGAGATATACATAAGTCATGGCAGGTAGAATTTGATAATGCCAAATTCTTTCTTAAAAGAAATGAAAGAAAAGAAAAATTTCTTAAATTTGAAGAATATTGTCTTAAGAATCTACAAAAATATATTAATAATGAGAACTTAGTCATTCCTGAAGTTTTTTTCTATTTGGAAGTTAATAATGTAGAACTTTTATTAATGGAATGGATAAATATGAACAATACTGATCAGCAAAAATTAGGAAAAGGTTTAGGAGAAATGCATATTGAATCAAATAAATTTAATCCAAAAAATTTTGGTTATCCAATTGATGGTTATATAGGCACTACAAATCAAAAAAAAGGATGGGAAAAGAATTGGATTAAATGTTTTATAAATTTAAGAATTGAACCTCAATTAGCAATTTTTGAAAAAGACTTTTTAGATTTTGATATTAAAAATCAATTAAAATCAAAAATTGAATTGGAATTAAGTGAACATGAGCCATTTAACTCCCTTGTGCATGGTGATTTGTGGTCAGGAAACATTGGAGTAAATCAAACAAATAAAGGTGTAATATTTGACCCTGCATGTTGGTGGGCAGATTGTGAAGTAGATATAGCAATGACAAGATTATTTGGGAATTTCAGAAGTGAGTTTTATGAAAATTACTACAAAATAGTACCAATTAAAAAAGGATTCGAGAAAAGAACTATTATTTATAATTTTTATCACATTTTAAATCATGCCAATATGTTTGGAGGTTCATATCTTTATCAAGTTCATAGCTACATCAAAAAGATATTGAATATGTAATCTATATTTACCCTAAATACGTTTTTTTGAGATTTTGCACTTTTTCTAAAACTGCTTCACGATTTTCACTCGTACGTAGATTTTCCCAACTCCATTGACCGACAACAACAACACCTAGAAGTTCTAGAAGGCCAGGTAGAATTGGGAAAAAATTAATCGTGTCAATAACGACTTTAATTATTATTTGAGCGATAACTACAACAGCTATTATGCCTGCTGCTTTACCATATTTTCCCATTTGGGTCCAATCAATCGTTCCAAGTGTTTCATTGATTTTTCCCATTACATCAGAATACTTCTCTGAAAAGCTTTTATTTTCTGAGTTTGTATCGGAGCCGGAGTCTTGATTTGACTCAGGAGTGTTATCACTCATGAATTCAGTCAACTTAATATATGAACCAGACAGTATCGGAAAAATTGTCTGTTGACTACCTTTTTGTTATGCATAATTCCGAACCGAAACATTCTACATTTCGCAAGATCTATTGATATATCTGAAGTTTTAAGATATTTAACCTGAAATTTGATTTACAAAAACTTCACAATATTATCTTGTTCTAACAAAAAACATTAAAAAACTTCATCAACAAAAAATTTAAAAGTCTAAATTAAACAATTTAATTTAGTATATTTTTATAGTTTTTTTTTAAAAAAGTAATGACGATATCAAATAATCTTAAATCAAATTTTTTATCTGTAGATGAAATAGAAAGATACAAAAAGCATTTAACACTTAGTGAAATAGGATTTGAAGGTCAATTAAAACTTAAAAACAGTTCAGTAGTTTGTATTGGTGCAGGAGGATTAGGCTCTTCAGTTTTGCTTTATCTTGCGGCTGCAGGAATTGGAAGAATTGGGATAGTTGATAATGATCTTGTTGAGAAGTCAAATTTACAAAGACAGATCATTCATGAAACTAATACTGTTGGACATTTAAAAATTGATTCCGCCCGAGAAAGAATTAATAGATTTAATCCTAATACTCAAGTAGTAACATTTGATGAAAGAATCAATTCAGATAATATTCTTGATATCATTAATGAATTTGATATTATTTGTGATTGTTCAGATAACTTTGGTACTCGATATTTGATAAATGATGCTTGCATAATACTTGATAAGCCCTTGGTTTTTGGAAGTGTTCAAGGATTTGAAGGCCAAATAAGCGTCTTTAATCTAAATAAAAATAGTCCTAATTTGAGAGACTTACTACCAGAATCGCCTTCGAAAAATAATGTTCCTAGTTGCGAAGAATTTGGAGTTATAGGAGTTTCAACTGGCCTTATAGGTGTTTTACAAGTAAATGAGATAATAAAAATCATCTTAAAAAAAGGGGGGATTCTTGATGGGAAAATTATGATTTTCAATTTACTAAATATGAATATTAAAACATTAAATTTACAAGCTGATGAATTAAATAAAACAATTAAAAACCTTTCTCAGTTTGAAGATTTTTATAAAGAAATTGAATGCCAGGATAATATAAAAATCAATAAAATAAATGCTAATGAATTTGAAACTTTATATAAAGCAAAACATAACAATATACTTCTAATAGATGTTAGAGAAAATAAAGAATTTAACAAATCCTCTCTTAAAGGTTCAATATCTATACCTCTTAATAATATAGACCAAAAATCAAACCTAGAATTTATTAAAAAAGAAAGTTTGAATAAAGAAGTTTTCACAATATGCGCAGTAGGAAAACGTTCAGAAAGAGCATCAAAGATTTTGATGAAATTCAAAATTCCATCAAAATCAATTGAGGGAGGCATTAAAAAAATCAATCAAGAAATACTTAGTTAATTATCTGAAGAATATTTAATAATCTACCCCTCTTTTTAGATCAACTCCAATATTGGCATAATGCTTGTGACAAACCATTTCAGAGTAGACATCTGCCAATTCGAAGTATGAAGGTTCATTTTTACATCTTCCAGTAATAACAACTTCTGTATCCATAGGTTTTTTAAGGAGTGTTTGATGTATTGATTCAACAGGTAAAAGTTCTAAATCAACAGTTGGATTAAGTTCATCTAGAATAATAGTCTTATATAAACCACTCAGAATAGCTGCTTTAGCAATTTCCCAAGCTCTTTCTGCTTCTACATAATCGATTGGTTGTTGCTGACCCCTCCATACTATGGCGTCTCTGCCAGAGCGTAGGTGATCAACTAAATGCGGATAACTCTCTCTCAAAGCCTCAATAGCAGCATCTTCGGTATAACCATTACCACCTTTTAGCCATTGCAATATTAAAACTCTATGACTCTTATCTTGAGAAATTCCCTTACCAATAGCTTGAAGAGCTTTACCAAGTGCGCTGGTAGATTTTCCTTTACCCTCACCAGTGTATATTTCAATTCCACCGGAATTATTAATTCTTCTATCGGATGTATTTAAATCGCCCCTAAAACGAGGTCTCATCTCTGAATGAAGTTGAGATATTCTTATCAATGAAGAAGGTGCTGCCCTGCCTGTGATAATTATTTCTAAACCATCAGGTCTTTGTTGAAGAGAATTAACTACTTCCTCAATATTTAGCATCCCTAAATCTAAAACCGGATTCAATTCATCAAGAACAACGACTGAATAAAGTGAGCTGGCGATTGCTCCTTTTGCAATATTCCAACCTCTTTCAGCCTCCTTAATATCAGATTTTGTAACTTGATCAGCGTTAAAAAATTCAGATCTCCCTGTTCTTACATGATCAATTAAGTGTGGAAAACCTCTCTGCAATGCTTCTATGGCAGAATCTTCATCATATGACCTCTCAGGTCCTTTTAAGAATCTTAGTAAGAGTACTCTTGATTGTCTTTTTTCACATATCCCTAAACCTATTGTTCTAAGTACCACACCTAAGGCAGCCTGACTTTTACCTTTTCCTTCGCCATCATATATATGTAATTGCCCTTTGGATCTTTCTTGACTGTCATTTGCAGTTACAATTCCAATACCTCTATTTTTACTTGTGTTTGCCAATTGAAAAAGGTTAGTAAATTTAATCTAAGGTATAGTTAACATTATTATTAGAAAATTTAATAATAAATATAACCTTTTCATACTCTACTTAAATTTTAAAAACTTTAGGATGTTTTATCAACTTGAAACTCTATCTAATGAACAAACTGGGAAACTTCAAACAATTAGAAATTTTATCAAAAATCTCAATAGTGTTTGCGTAGCCTATTCAGGAGGAGTAGATAGTACATTAGTTGCATCTTTAGCATTCGAGCAATTAGGTAGCAAAGCAGTAGCTATTACTGGAGTTTCACCTGCATTAGCCAAAACATTACTGGATGAGGCAAAAAGCCAAGCAAAATGGATTGGGATTCAACATTTAGAAGTAGAGACATCAGAACTAGATCAATTAAGTTATAGTGCAAATCCTAAAAACAGATGTTTTGCATGCAAAAAAGAGCTTCACAAGCACACTAAATATTTATCAGAAAAACTTAATTACAAAAATGTGTGTGACGGAGTTAATTTTGATGATCTAAAGGATTACAGGCCTGGGATTCAGGCGGCAAGAGAAGCAGGAGTTGTGTCCCCCCTAGCAAAATTTAAATTTACAAAAAAAGATATAAGAGATATATCTAGAGCATTAGGCTTCCCTTGGTGGGATAAACCTGCTCAACCGTGTTTATCATCAAGATTCCCTTATGGTCATCAAATTACAAATAAAAGACTAAAAATGGTAGAAAAAGCTGAAGAGTTTATTAAAAAAGGAGGAATATCAGAAGTCAGAGTAAGATGTCACGGCTCAACAGCGAGAATAGAAATTCCCCAAGATGAATTAAAAATATTTTGTAAAGAATATGATTTTAATCAAATAATAAACTATTTCTCTAATCTCGGTTTTAAATGTACAAGCCTAGATCTTGAAGGTTTAATAAGCGGCAAGCTAAATAGATAAATAATAAAAATTATTTTATTTTTCTTACTTGATTATGAACTTCTAAAGGAGGATTTCTATTAATTACTCTCAAAAGATGCTCTTCAGCCATTAAAGATTGAATTAAATATTCACAAGATATTTCTGGCTTCATGTTTTGTCCACATGTAAAAATATCAACTGCAGAATATTGAGCTTCAGGCCATGTATGTATTGAAAGATGAGATTCAGCGAGTAAAGCAATTGCCGTAACTCCTTGAGGTTCAAATTTATTACTTAATAGATTCAAAACTGTAGCATTAGCCAATTTAGCAGCATTATTTAATGTACAACGCAAGAAGGATTCATCATTCAATTTTTCGTAATCACATCTATAAAGCTCTAGCAAAAAGTGCTTACTTCTAAAAACTAATTTCTTCTCATCACTTAATGCTTTAAAAGTTTTCTTTTTTTTGGGGACTTCCATTAATGGGTTTTTGATTAGCTAAAAATTACAACATCTTATAATTATAAATGAATCATTTGCGAAGAGCTTATAAAAGATTGATTGAATTTATCTAAATGAGTCGCACTTATAAAACATTGACTATCTTTCCCAACAGAATTCAATAACAAATTTTGCCTAGTGATATCAAGCTCAGCCAAGACGTCATCCAATATAAGAAGCGGAGGTAAATTGATCATCTTGCGAAGTAAATCTAGTTCAGCCATTTTTAGTGCCAAAATAAAGGTCCTTTGCTGACCAGAAGAGCCATATTTTCTTATGGAGATATCATTAATAAGAAATTCTATATCATCACGATGAGGCCCAAAGCTACATTTACCAGTTATCGCCTCTATTGACCTCTGCTTTTGTAACTGCTCTAATATTTTCTTACTTATTATCCCCTCTTCTTCTTCCTGATTTATGTTTTCAATACCGGAAAGATAATTTATACCGATTTGCTCTTTGGATTTACTTAAATGATTGTGCCAATATTCTACATATGGTTTAATTTTTGATAAAGCCCTCCTCCTGCGCCTAAAAATTCTTGTACTAATTAATGACATTTGAATATCAAAACTTTCAATCACTTCTGCAGATTGATCTTTTTGAAAGTTCTCTGAACGCCAAAAATAACTTCTTTGTTTTAAGATTCTATTAAATTTATGAATCAATTCTACATATACCGGTTCAAGTTGAGATACAACTTTATCAATCCATATTCTTCTATAGCTAGGTTCACTTTTAACAATATTGATATCATTAGAACAGAAACATACACTTCTAATATAATTTTTTATTTCACTTTGTTTTTTTAATAAAGAGTCATTAACATAAATTTTTTTAGCTCCTTTCCTGTATAAATTTACTTTCAAATCATTAGTAAAATCAATTTGACCAAAAATAGCTGCCATCTCGCTATCATTCTCTATTAAATCCTTATCACTTAGTGCTCTACTAGACCTTAATTGACTAAGAAATTCTACTGATTCAAGCAAATTGGACTTACCAATACCATTACAACCAAGAACAATGGCTCGTTGCTCATTAAGTTCTATCTCAAAACTTTTATGGTTTCGAAAATTATTAATTTTTAAGTTATTTAAAAAAATTTTTTTTAATGCGTTACTTAGTTAAAGTAGCTAAGTTTAAGATATTTAGAATTTCTTTAAAGAAATTGAAAAATTAAGGGCATGTAGCTCAGTTGGATAGAGCATCAGATTCCGGTTCTGAGTGTCGGGGGTTCGACTCCCTCCATGCTCGTGAATAAAGATTTAAAGTCTATAACCCATTACCCTTATACCATTTGGGTCCAATATAAACCCACTTTTTTCTAAACTTTTAAATGAAGATACAGGGGCCTGTACAGAAATACTACATCCTGGCATTTCCCTATTTATTTTTTCAAGAGTCGCTTGAAGTAATACTGAATAAAAAAGATTTTGATTATTACCTTGCTCAGCGCTTAGATTCCATAAGTTAGCATTCAGTCCTCTATCGGATGTGACCCTTACAAAGCCACAGAGCTTTTTGATTGATTTACTTTGGATCGTGAAGAAAAAATTACTATTCTTTATAGCAAGAGATAACTTTTGAATAGGGAATGAATCACAACCACAATTTACCAAAAGTCTATTAAGATCCTTAAATTTTGGAACTTGAGTAGAATTAATAAAATAACCCTCTGGAAGAATTAACTTTTTAGTAGAAAAATATTGCAACGATTATCCTGTATTTCTCATCCCTGCCGCAATTCCATTAATTGTTAAAAGTGCTCCTCTTAAAAGTTCACTCCGACTATAGGCTCTTTTAGATTCATTCCTATCATTTAAAAATTCACTAATTGGAGGTTGTCTTGTTTGATCTCTCAGTCTCCTTAAAAGTGAAACTTGCAAAAATCCCAGTGGGATTATTGTTTTATTTCTTAAGTTTACAGATGATCGCAAGTCTCTATCAGATTCTAAGAGCTTATTTTTACCAGTGATTTTAAGGACTAAAGATTTAGTTAGAGTATATTCTTTATGAATAACATCAAAAATCTCTTCAAATGACTTTGAATTTGCTTCACTCCCAAGGGTATCCACATAATATTTGGCAACTTCTAAATCAACTTTGGATAATGTCATTTCCACCTTTGATATGAGCATCCTAAAAAAAGGCCATCTTTGATGAAGTACTCTTAATAATTCAATCTGTTCAGGATCTGATTTCAATTCAACTGATAACGCGGTTCCCACACCAAACCAACTTGGCAGAAGGAATCTACTCTGCGTCCATCCAAAAACCCATGGAATTGCTCTTAAACTTGATAAATCCTTTGCACCCTTTTTTCTTCTAGCAGGCCTACTTGATATTTGTAATTTACTAATTTCCTCGATTGGAGTCACTTCTTGAAAAAAAGTGAGTAAATTAGGATTCTCATGTACTAATTTTCTATATTGAATTCTCGAAGTTTCTGCCAATCTAGTCATTAAATCATTCCATTCTGGCGTAGCATCAAGCCTATTATTAACTAAACTGTTTTGAATAACTGCTGTTGTAACAGTCTCTAGATTATATAAAGCCAACTCAGGAAGACTATATTTAGAAGCTAAAACTTCTCCTTGTTCTGTAATTTTTATTCTGCCTTTAAGTGTGCCGCTTGGTTGAGCTAATATAGCTTGATAAGCAGGGCCTCCTCCTCTACCTACTGAACCTCCCCTGCCGTGGAAAAGTCTTAAAAGTATATTATTTTTACTTGAAAGATTTTGAAGAGCAATTTGAGCCCTATGTATTTCCCAATTACTAGATAAAAACCCTGAATCTTTATTACTATCAGAATAGCCCAACATCAACTCTTGGATAGGTTTAAAACTTTCTCCTACTTTTGGTAATAATGATCGATAAAAATCTAAACAAAATAGTTGCTCCATTACTTCTGGAGCTCTTTGAAGATCCTCAACAGTTTCAAAAAGAGGGACAACTAGCAACTTCGATTTTTTTGAATTTTGATCAATAAGTCCCATTTCTTTTGCCAAAAGAAGTACTTCAAGTAGATCAGATGCACTATGGCTCATTGAAATTACATATGAATGACAAATACGGCTGCCAAATTCTTCTTGTAATCTTTTGACCATTCTAAAAACTGAAAACGTTTCTTCAGTACTTTTAGTCCAGCTAATTTCAGATGGAATTAAAGGCCTTTTTGTGTTTAATTCATCTTTAAGCCATTTTATTTTCTCTGTTTCTGTCATTTGATCATATTGTTTAGGTAACTCAAGATAATTAGTTAATTCATTTATTGCATCGCTATGTCTAGTGCTCTCCTGGCGTATATCCAAACTTGCTAAAGAAAAACCGAAAATATGTACCTGAGTTAATAATTTATTTACTGCATCACATGTCAAATCTGTACTATTAAGACTATTTTTAATCAATTCAAGATCATAAGTAAATTCGTCAACAGATCTATAATGTAATTTTTCAACTAAATCTATATTTTTAGTATCTGATTCCCTTTCTAAAGATAGTTTCCAGCCTGCTTTTGCAAGTAAATTATTTCTTTCTTGGGTTAATCTTAATTTTTCTAAAATATAACTCAATTTCAATCTATAAGGCTCTGATCTATATCTTGTTGCCCTAGATTCATAAATTTCAGGAAACTTCACTCTATCTGTTTCTAACGATTCTAAAAGGGACGTGCTAACTTGACTCCATTGCATTGAAACACTTAATTGATCTCTAAGATTAGATGTCGCATTTATATACCTTTCTAACATTAATTGCCTCTGATAACAGGCAGTCTTCCATGTTATTTCTGGAGTTACTGAAGGATTCCCATCTCTATCAGAGCCAACCCATGATCCAAACGTACAAAAAGATTCAGTTGGCATTTGAACATCTGGATAATTTTCAGTAAGAGCTGAAGAAATTCGCCCTCTTAACTGAGGCATGGCATTAAAAAGAACTTGTTGAAAATAATGCAAAGCATAATCAACTTCATCTATAACCGATGGTTTGAACTGATGTAACTCATCTGTTCTCCACCACAGTCTGATCTCTTCTTTTAGTTGTATTTTTAGTGATTTAATATCATCAACTGTTAAGAATTTTTCAACCTGTATTTTTTGAAGCAAGCTAGCTACTCTAGTTTGCTTATGTCTAATTGTATGTCTAACTATTTCAGTAGGATGCGCAGTAAAAACTAAGCGAATATCCATTTCTTGTAATAGTTCCTCTAATTTACCTGGAGGAACATTTAATCTTCTAAGCCTATAAAATAGTTCTCTAAATGTAACAGGTGCATTTTGCCTTGCTAAGGCTGGTGCAAATGGATCTAGATTATCATGAGATTTATGGGTGTTTTTATTTGTAAAGCTTTGAATGTATCTATCTTCCTCTACTCTTTGTTCCAAAATATTAACTAACTGGAAATATAATGAAAAAGCTCTAGCTGCAGATATAGATTCAGCTAAATCCATAGCATTCACAATATTAACTATTTCGTTTTTAAAATTTTTTGAACTTTCTTCTTCGACTTGATTAGTATAACTTAGTTCTTTGAGCTGTATTAAACGGTTTGCCTGATCATTTGGGCATTCTTCTCTTAATACTGATTCCCACAATTCCTCTATCAATAAACGATTTTTATCTAACGGATCATTGCTACTTATAAGATCCACATTATGACTTTTAAGTTTTTTGATAGATTCCATATAATTATTATGTCATAAGTGAATATATTGAGATCAAATATTTCTTTAAATGATTAAATACTTTCTTCTTCAGTTTTTATCATTTTTTTAATAGTATATTTCATAATATCCTCAATAGATAATCCCTTTCTGTATTGTTTTATCCAATTCATAGATTGATTTCCCTCCTGAAGAACTTTATAGATAGGTTGCAAAAGATGAATCATATTTAACTTTTCTGCAGTTACAGATAAATCCACCAATAAATTTTTTATCCATTCTCTACAAATAATTTTTTTTCCATCTTTCCAATGAACTAATTCAGCATCTAAGCTATTTTGTGCAGCTTTTATTTCATTTTCATCACATATTTTTATTAATTGGTCCATAGAAAACTGACTAGCAATTAATGGATCTAAAGTCTCCATATTTTCAAAAAGATGAATGACTCTAAGTTCAAGAAAAGCCGTTATTGCCAACAATAAGTCAATATCTGAGACGTAATCGCAAATTCTTAATTCTAAACGGTCTAATACATGAGGTCTCTTAGGACCATTTGGGCGAATAGAAGACCAAAAATGTCTAATATTTTGCATATTTCCCTTTTTAATATTTTCCTCAATCCATTTTATATAGTTTTCATGAGTGATAAAAAATGGCACTTTGTTAGGTGTTTTAGGGAATTGAATCCATCTCTGTGAGTGATTTTTAGTAAGTTTATTATTCAAAAAAGGAGAACTAGCACTTAAAGATAGATACAAGGAAGCCTCACACCTTACAAGTCGGATAGCAGCAAAAAGTTTATCTAAATTATCAATACCTAAATTTATGTGAACACTTGAAGTAGCAATTGATATGCCGTATTTATCTTGAATAAATTGATGATAATCATTATTTTTATCAGAACGTTGAAACTTACTATCATGTTTAAAACATAATGTAGATGAAGGGATTATTGTCAATTCTCTTTTAACTAGCCATTGCCTTAATTTTTTTCTGGGTTCTAATATGTTTTTAAAATTAACCTTATAGTCTTTTTCTGGATTTGTAATATATTCAACATTTCTGTTATCCGGCTCTTTGACAAAATCAGAAAATGTTTTTTCAATATCATCTGAAACTCCAACATGATTATTGTGAGAACCAGTAAAGAGTTCGACTTCAAAACCTTTATATAAATTATCATTATTCATTTATCTATCCAAACAAGCTAATGCTATCAATATTCCTTTAGCTTTATTAATAGTTTCTTGATATTCATTCTCAGGAGATGAATCTGCAACTATTCCAGCACCAGCTTGAACAGAAACCATATATTCCCCTTCATTAGAAGGCTGAACAATCATTGTTCGTATCGTTATAGCAGTATTTAGTGCTCCATTAATATCTATGGATCCATAAACCCCAGCATATGGTCCCCTAGCATTTTTTTCAAAGTTCTTAATTAATTGCATAGCTCTTATTTTTGGAGCCCCAGTTACTGTACCAGCAGGAAAACATGCTTTTAACAAGTCCCAGACCCCAGTATTACTTTTTAAGATTCCCTCAACTTCACTCACAATATGCATTACGTGTGAATATTTTTCTATTATCATCAAATCTTTGACCTCTACTGTACCTGTTTCACATACTCTTCCTAAATCATTTCTCCCAAGATCGATAAGCATTACATGTTCTGATATCTCTTTAGGATCTTTTAATAAATCCTGCTCAAATTTCAAATCTTCTTCAGCATCTTTACCCCTTGGCCTTGTCCCAGCAATCGGTCTTAAGCTTGCAACAATTTGATTATTTTTATTCTTCTCTGCTTTGACCATTACTTCAGGACTAGAACCTATGAGATACCATGATCCAAAGTCAAAGAAAGCCATATAAGGTGAAGGATTTACCATCCTTAAACTCCTATATAAATTAAAAGGATCACTTTTAACTTTAGACTGAAATTTTTGGCTAATAACAATTTGAAAGATATCCCCTTGTTTTATATACTCTTTTGCAGAAACTACAGCATCTTCAAACTCTTTTTTATTCCAATTACTTGAAATATCAATATTCAAATCTTTATTATCATTCCAGTTAAGAGAATGTTTTTCATTAATTGGGGCTCTCATTAATTCTCTAATTTTATTGATTTTTGCAATAGAGTTTTGATATATTTCCTCAATCAAAGATTCTGTTGAATTGGATGTGTCAGCATATACGACTACTGTTATACATCTTTTCATTTGATCAAAAATGACTAATTGATCAAAAAACATCCAAGATCCATAAGGTATCTCATTCTTTTCTAGACGATTGATAGGTACATTAGGCTCTATGCGATTAATTAATTCGTAACCCCAAGAACCATATAATTGGCCAACATAAGGTAAATTATCAATAATATATGACTTGTATTCTTCAGTCCAAGTTTTTAATAAAGTAAAAGGATCACCTTTAAATATTTCCCTTTTCCCATTATTCCAGGCTTTTATAGTTTCTTCTCCAATACAAACTGCTTCCCAAAGAGGATTATTAGCAACAATACTCCATCTGCCTAAATTTTCTCCACCTTCAACGGATTCAAGAAAAACACCATGTGAGTCTTTATTTGATAATTTAAGCCATGTTGATAGTGGAGTTTCCAAATCTGCAGGCCAAGTTTTGAGGATAGGTATAAAATTTTTACCTTCTTTATAAGCCTTTAAAAAACTATCTTTTTGAGAACTGATCATACTAGTAGTTTCAGCCCAAATTATAATTATATTTGTCTTTTATATCAACTTTCGAAAATTTATTCAAAAGTTTTTTTAGTTGTAAATTTTAAACCGGCAGGATTTGGATTCTCGCCTATTCTTCTTGGATTATGACCAACTTTCTCTCTGCCCTCATTAACTTTTTCGGGGAAAACTCCATCTTTAGGATGTAAGAATTCAATATCTCCACCAGGAAAAATTCTATAAATTTTAAAATTTTCAATCCTAGGTTTTAAACCCCTCAATTGTGTACCAAGAGCAAGACATTGTTCCTTTCTTGCAAAGTACATCAAATTATCTCCCTCATGCATAACAGCAGCTCCACCAGTAGGCATTTCAAATGCTTGTTCTTTGGAGCTATTCCATGAAATTGCATATTTTTCTTCTGTTTCTGCAGAGTTTAATAAACCCCCAGTACTACCTATATGCTTTGGAAATTGACCAACTAAAGTTTCAGTCATCCTATTTTTAAAGTTATTTATAATAAGAAACTAGCATTCATGTTTTACAAATTTCCTTATTATTAAAAAAGTTTCTACATTATTTAATAAATTTACAAAATAAATATTCAATTAAATATAATCCTTATCAGCAATTGGGAAAAATACTGTCAAGCCAGTATCTCTTCTTTGAGTGACATGACCTCCTAAACTTGCCAATAATTTTTGAGTTGCAATCTGACTCAATTGCAAGCTTCCCGTCTGAGGATTCCAATTTAGTACAGGACTAATATCCGAACCATGATCTTTATTGCCAATTTCATTTTTACCCCTATCAAATTTTTTTACTTTTAATTGAAGTTTTAATTTTTGGCCTGCAGGTTGTAACTCTAATATTAGACTACTACCTTCTCTTAGTCCTCTAGTATTCTTATCAATAAGTCCTCTTAACATTAATTCAAGTTTTTCAGAATCACTAAAAATTTCAGGAAGTTGTTTCGGTATATCAATTTTCAATGAGATACCTCGGCGCTTCAATTGTTTATCCCAAATAGGTTCCAATTTAAATAAAATTTCCCCTAAATTTATTCTTGCCAGTTGATTTGGGGGAGATATATTATTACTTACAAGTTCCGCAGCATTAAAAATAAGACCAAATCGATCAATTTGCTCATTACACTCATTATCAATTTGAATTAAGCGATTTCTCATTGATTCGTCCATATTATATTTTCTAAGAGTAGAGCTTATTAAGGTCCTTATTGTTGCTAAAGGAGTTCTAACTTCATGAGAAATTGCTTGTAATAACTTTGCCTCCGTTAATTGATCATTTTTATCATCATTTTTAATTGCATTCTGAACACTTAATTTAGGAATTAAGTTTGCCAACTTAGTTGATAAACTGGGCCAAAAATTATTTTCAAATTCATCATTTATATTAAGATTTCCTAAATTTTTAATTGCATTACGAAAATTAAGTGACTCTTGAAAATTATCTTGATTCAATTTCGCATCAATCAATTTAATTGCAGTTTTTAGGCTCTTTTCATCACATCTCATGAGTAATGTTTTCTTATCTTTTTCTCCTGCAATTGTTAAAAGACATTGAAAATTTTTAGTAATAATTATTAAAAAAGGTTCAAAACCATCTTTACTATTTAAATTTAATACTTTGTAATTCCTAATAAAATTACTATCTTCTTTAATTTTTCTAGAGTGCTCTACAGGTAAGAACCCAGCACTATCCCTTTGAAAATATGGAAAACCCTCTGGAGACCATAACCAACCCTTCATTTTAGTTAAATATTTTTTATCGGTGAGAACAGGCAAAGGAGAAGCAACCCACAATCCTCCTTCTTTGTAGGAATTAGAAAGGAACTCTTTTTGAATAACTTCTAAAGAGGCCCACCACATCCGCCTAGAAGTTTCATCATCAACATATTTAGTATTTAATCCTTGCAAAAGTAAATCTTGAATTTTTTTTATAGTTATAAAAGATTTCATTGATTTCTTAATGATCTAGAGCGATTTAATGTAGATAATGCCAGACCAATGAATATAAAATTAATTAACAAAGAAGTTCTACCATAACTCATAAAAGGTAGAGGAATTCCCGTTACTGGACCTAATCCAATAGTCATAAATAAGTTAATGATGATTTGAAATAAGAATGTTGAAGTTATTCCAATAACTATTAATGACTCAAAATTTGTTCTAGCATTTTTTGAAATCTTTAGAAGATGAGTAATCAAAATAAAGAACAAAAGTAGAATTAGAATTGATCCTAAAAATCCTAATTCCTCCCCTAAAGCACTAAATATAAAATCTGTATGTTGTTCAGGTATAAATTGTAAATTTGTCAATTTACCATTTAATAAACCCGTGCCCAAAAGGCCTCCTGATCCAATAGCTATTTTACTTTGCAATAAATGATATCCTCCACCTAAAGGGTCCCTACTAGGATCTAAGAACAAAATTAATCTATCTTTTTGATAATCTTTTAAGCCATATTCCCATATATTAGGTGTCAACTTAATAACTAATGAATGAAGAACTAACGTGAAAATCGAGAAGATAATTTTCTTTTGCGAGGATCTATAACCCAAGTAACCCATTAAAGGAATCCAAAAGATAAGCAAGTTTGGAAAGACCAAATAAAATATTGATGTAACAATACAAAAACCTAAAATGAGTATCCACTCTATAGGCATTTGGGACCAATAAAGCATTACAAAAGTCAATACTATTAAGACTAATGAAGTTCCCAAATCAGGTTGAAAAAATATTAATAACCAAGGAACAATAACAATTAAAAAAGGTAATATTAGATCTTTTATAGAAGAAATATATTTTCTTTCTAGCACTAAAGCAAGAATTAATATCGTACTCAATTTAGCGACTTCCGATGGTTGAAAAGAAAAAATTCCTAAGTTTAGCCATCTTTGAGCTCCATAAATTGAGACTCCAAAAAAATAGATTAAAAGTAATGAAATTAAAGAACAAAAATAAAATGGGATCAAATATTTTTTAATTCTTTCTATTGGTATATATGAAATAAAAATGGCTAAAAGATATCCCAACAAGCCTGTGCAAAGATGATTTAAAAAATCTGATTGTAAAAATTCTCTTTGTACACTTTTTATTAAAATACTTGAAATAATTACCAAAGATAAAGGTATGACTAGTAAAGGTGAAAAAACAATTTTTCGATTAATTGAATATTTCTTTTGAAACAATCTCTTATTCTTTAGTAAAGAAGTTCCATTAAACATTTATTACTAATTAATAAATTGTTGTTTAATTAATTGAGCCAACTCTTTAAATCTAATAGAACTTTCTTTATCTGGTTCACTGATTGAGATTGGAATTCCCTTATTACTCTCATTAACAAGTATCATTTCAATAGGAATTTGAGCAAGTAATGGTAAATTATTTTCTTTAGCTAAGATTTTTCCGCCACCTTTACCAAAGATTTCATATTTTTTATTTGGCATATCAGGTGGAATAAATACAGACATATTTTCTATAACACCCAATAATGGGACTCCAAGTTGCTTAAACATTGCCAAACCTCTCCTTGCATCTTGCAAAGATACTTGTTGAGGGGTTGTTACAACAATCGCTCCAGAAATAGGTACAGATTGAGATAAAGAAATCTGAGCATCACCTGTACCTGGAGGTAAATCAATAACCAAGAAATCAAGATTATTCCATTCAACTTGATAAAGAAATTGTTTTATTATGCTATTCAGCATTGGTCCTCGCCATATGACCGGTTGTCCCTCTTCTATCAAAAAACCCATTGAAACTAATGAAATCCCAAACTTATTAATTGGGATTAATCTTTGCTCGTTACCACTACCATCTGTAACTTTTGGATTTTCTTCATTAACTCCTAACATAGAAGGAGTATTAGGCCCATATATATCTGCATCTAATAAACCAGTATTCAATCCTAATTTTGCTAATGAGCATGCAATATTAACTGCAATTGTACTTTTCCCTACACCTCCTTTACCACTACTTATAGCAATAATATGTTTTATACCTTTTATATTCTTTAACTCAGGGACATTACTTTCATTTTTGGAATTTGCTTGAGATACGTCATTATCTATCTCAATTTGCACATCGTTGATATCCTCGAATTTAAGCAGTTTATTTCTAACCTCTTGTACTATTCTGTCTCTCTGAGAATTTGCAAATGAAGGTAATGAAAGAGTGATTATTATTCTGGGTGAAATTACTCTAACGTTTTTAATCCAAGCCAATTCAATTAGATTTTTCTTCGATCCAGAATCTAGAATCCCTGATAAAGCATTATTCGCATCTTCGACTGTAGTCATCAAAGTTTTTAAATTATTTTATAGGTTATTTGACTCATTAAAAGATTAAGAACTATGTCGAACTATCAAATAATAAGAAAATACTCCCCCTTAAGAGAAATTATAAAGGGAAACTACTAATTAACCAAGAATTTAATTCTTAAATAAAAAGTCAAATAAATGTCTAAAGAACCCCCTAAGAATTCAAGAGAGAAAACTAAGAATCTCTTAATAAAATTACAAGATAATATTTGCAAAGGATTAGAAAATACTGATGGTAAAGCTAAATTTACTGAAGAAACTTGGTTAAGAGAAGAAGGTGGAGGGGGAAGATCAAGAGTTTTAAAAAATGGCTCGATTTTTGAACAAGCTGGAGTCAATTTCTCAGAGGTATATGGTAAAGAACTACCTCAGTCAATCATTTCACAAAGACCAGAAGCTAAAGGCCACGAATGGTTTGCTACAGGAACGTCAATGGTATTGCATCCGAAAAATCCTTTTATACCTACAGTTCATCTTAATTATCGTTATTTCGAAGCAGGACCAGTTTGGTGGTTTGGTGGAGGTGCAGATCTAACGCCATATTACCCTTATCTAACTGACGTGAGACACTTTCATAAAGAACTTAGTAATGCCTGCAAGAAAGTAAATAAAAATCTCCACAAGGTATTTAAGCCATGGTGTGATGAATATTTCTTTTTAAAACACAGAAATGAATCTAGAGGCGTTGGAGGTATCTTTTATGACTATCAAGATGGTTCTGGAAGCCTTTATAAAGGTAAAAACAAAGATGGTACAGCCTCTAAAGAATCTAATAATGTTGGCGAGTTAGACTTAAATTGGAATAATTTATTTTCATTAGCAGAAAATTGTGGCGAAGCGTTTCTTAGTTCCTATCTACCAATAGTAGAAAAAAGAATTAAACAAAACTACACAACAGAAGAGAGAGAATTTCAACTTTATAGAAGAGGAAGATACGTTGAATTTAATTTAGTTTGGGACAGAGGAACAATTTTTGGGTTGCAAACAAATGGTAGAACTGAATCTATATTAATGTCGTTACCACCCTTAGCCAGATGGGAATATGGGTATAAAGCAAAAAAAGAATCTAAAGAGGATTACCTCACTAAAATTTTTACAAAACCTCAAGACTGGCAAAATGATAAATTTTTAGAAAAATTTTGTTTAGAAAATGATATGTTTGATTAAATATTCCGAAAATTTGCGAGAAATTTCGTACTAGATTGGAGTCTTGAATAAAGAACCGTCACTTTTTAAACCTAATCTATCGCTTAATTCATTTTCTAGGGATATCAATTCATCTCTATGGGCTCTGAATCTCATTGAGGTCATTTCTTCATTATCATCATTACTTATTAATCTTAATTCAAATTTTTCTTCCCTAGCTGACTTCTTGAAATAAATAAGTCCTGATACAGGCCCTCCAATTAGACCCAAAAGAATAGGCCACCAACTTAAATTTGGATATATCTGAATAATTACTAACCCTAAAGCGCAAGATCCAAATCCACCTAATAAACTTAAAAAAATTGCCAACAATTTACTAGATAAGACCTGTCCTTTAAATATTAAAATTCTTTGATCAAAATCTCCACCTGACTGCTCCCAGCCTCTTAAATTAAGCCATTCGCACATTACGTTTAATACTTCTACTGGATTTTTAGTAGAAGTTATTTCACATACTGTTGTTCTATCTTTACTAGAAGCTCTTAAAAAAAAGAATAAGCCAATTGCAAGAAGAATCGTAAGTAATAATGTTGATTGAAGAGAATACGTCATATATATAAAATTTCTTTTAATAAATTACTATTTTAAAATTTTAAAGTTCATCTTAATATAAATTATGATTACTACGATTAAAATAACTTTAATTCTTAAGGAATAGCTAAATCACAAATTTATAAGAATAATGTAAAGTAAATATTGGATTTATTTATAGTTAATACTAATGAATAATATTGAACAAAATAAAAAAATAACTTTTTTCCAAAATGATATAAATTTTGATTTATATAATCTCTACAAAAATTCATCTTATTTAGCTGTTGATACTGAGGCAATGGGATTAATACATGGAAGAGATAGACTATGTTTAATTCAAATATGTAATGAATCAAGTTTAACTTCATGCATTAAAATAGAACTTAATAACTCAGATTCACCCAATATAAAAAAATTATTTGAAAATGATAATATAATGAAAATATTTCATTATGCTAGATTTGATGTAGCAGCTCTAAAATGTAATCTTAAGATCAATACAAATAATATTTTTTGTACAAAAATAGCTAGTAAACTGGCCAGGACATATACGAATAAACATGGATTAAAGGATTTAATTCATGAATTAATAGGCGTAGAATTAGATAAAAGCTCGCAATGTAGTGATTGGGGTAGTAACGAGAATTTATCCAATCAGCAAATTGATTATGCTGCTAATGACGTAAGGTATCTAATTAAGGCAATGCACAAATTAAAAATAATACTTGAGAGAGAGGGCAGATACGAATTGGCTCAAAAATGTTTTAAAAGTATTCCAGTTCATTCTGAATTAGATATATTAAAATTTACCAATGTATTTGAACATTAGTTAATCTTCAGTCAAGAAATTATCTTCATTTTCTAGAGCAGACATAAGTTTATCTAATATTTTTGAAGAACTTTGTTTTTTATCATCATTCTTTTCACAAATTTCTAATAGATCTTTAGCAACTTTTCTTTTTTCTTCAATAGTTTTAGAACCTTGTTTAGCAATTTGAATCTCTACCTTTTTTTTTGCTGAAGACAAACTTACGCTCATAACTTTAGCTATTTCTGAACATATAATTAGATATTCTCGATCATTAATTGGGTACATAAACAATTCATAAAACCATATGAAGATTTTACTTTATCAAGATAACAAATTTAAATTCAAATAATCTACAATTTTCTTACTAGCACCACTTTTGCCCATTCTTTTCATGCCAACTTTTACTTGATTTAATCTACATTGTCTATCATTTAAAAGCATTTCTAAATTATGCAAAAGAATTTTTTTATTTTGACAAACTAAAACACCTCCTCCCAATAACCTAGATTGTCTATTTGCGAATGATTTTGTGAATTGGGGCCCATTACCAGGAAGAGATAAAGAAGGAACACCAAGTCCAGCAATTTGTTCCGTAGCAGTTCCTGCATTTGATAAACCAACAGTAGCCATGTTTGCCCATAAATTAAATGTATTTTTGCCTAACAAAATATACTTATCTTTTTTTTTCCAAACCGAATCTTCCCCTACCATAAAATGACAACTCTTATCTTCTAAATAACCATGTTTTTTAAAACGACTTTTAATTTGTAATATATTTGCATTCATACTTAAAGGCAAAAGAATAATCAAATCTTTTGGTAAATTAAGTTGATTTAAAGAATCTAAAAAGCGATCAAGGTTATTTAGTGCTTCAGGAAATCTACTACCAATTAATATAATTATTCTGTAAAACATAATAATATTAGAAATATTTTCATTTTTCTGATGGACAAAATCCATCATTGGATTACCTAAATATTTTGCATTTATCAATTTTTTATTTAGATTATTTGCTGTTATTTCGTCTCGCATTATTAAACTTTTGCATCTTCCAGATTTCATAAGAAACATTTCCCAAGGATCCCATTCTGAGCCTTTCAATTTATGATAAAAATCACTAAACTCCCATCCTGGTCCATTGCTCCAAGTATGATCACTTTTTGGCATGCCTACGAAAGCAAATTCACATTTTGAGCTCCACGCAAAAAATAAAGGTAAAAAATCGCCAACAGCAATAATTTTATAATTATTTTTTGATTTACCTATTACAATTAAAAAATTTTTAAAAATATCAACTAAAAATCCTGAAAAAAAATCAAGTAAAAAACCTTTCAAACTTTGATTACTAAAACCACCGCTTGGTAGATTTTTAAGATGACCAATTTTATGAAAATTCTTCGACTTTATGGAATCAAAGATATTACCATTACCGACCAAAGGCATAACCTCAATGGTTTTTATTTTTATTTTTTTTAAAAGTCGTTTTATTATTTCTAAAGCAATAACATCTTCTCCATGGCCATTAGATATAATTAATAGTGAATGAGGCACGTTGCTGTTAAGATCATTAAATGATTCAAATGAGTCTCTATCGGCGGCATGGCCAAGTGGTAAGGCAGAGGATTGCAAATCCTTTATCCCCAGTTCGAATCTGGGTGCCGCCTTTTTCAAATTAGTTACTAAATTGCCTATAAACCTTTCTAAAAACTTTAGTTTTGTGTACCTCTTATACATTTGATAGGGAAAATTTACTAAAATCTTTGGTCTGCAAGTAGTCCGCAATTTGACCAAATTTTTTGATTTTATAATATTTATATTTATTTTATTATGTCATCTACTGAACAAAGATTATTTTCCCTTTTACAAAAAAATGTTTTAAATTTGATTTCAAATATTAGTTAAGAATTTAATTCAAAAATGTATCAATATTGATAAGAGAAACTTAATAGTTTTTTTAAAGAAATCTTTTAATTTTTTATAATTTGATAATTTAATGATTATAAATCTTATTATTTAAAAAATTAATTTTTAGTTTTTGCGATAAGTTTCAACATAAATTTTCCTCTAATTGATTTTTTATGAGAAAATTCTTTGATAACGAAACCTACTTTTGATAAAAGTTTTTCAATTGAATTTTCAGAATGCATAAAAAGATGTTGGCATCGAAAATTATCATGATCAGCTGAAAGTATTTCAAAATTCTTTATACTAGGAACTTCTATCCAAAGCTCTCCATTAGTCGAGAGTTTTTTTCTTAAATTAACCAAGTTTAAATAAGGATCTAACAAATGTTCTAATACTGTTATTGAACTAATTAAATCAAAAAAGGAATCAGAAAAAAAATTTAATTTTTCATCTGAACCACACATGAATTTTCCCTTAATTTTTTTTTTGCAGCACTCAATATAATCTTTAGAAGGATCAATGCCATATGCAAAAAGTTTTGTTTTTGAAAAATAATTTTTTAAATACCATTGAAAAATTCCCATACCACAGCCAAAATCTAAAAAATTTAAATTTTTTGAATTAAAAACACTCGAATTAGATACAAACCAATTTGATTTCAGAAAAGTCTCTGATTCGTTTTTATTTAATTCTGAAATAGTTTTAAATCTCTCTAAAGCATTTTTATTATCCATTGATGTGATTGAAGAAGAATACATTTTTAACATGCCTTTATTTGTTAAACGAATGTTGTTAAATGCGCCTTCACAACTTTTGCAGAAATACCAACCTGAATAAACTTTTTTTTCATTTCTGATATTTAATTTTTGAAAATAGATATCTTTTTCGATTCTGGGACTACAAATCAGAGAAATCTTCTCTTGATTGCATAGTGGACAAATATTTGCATACGTAAAAAGAGTATTCATTGGTTGGTTTATTATTTTTTTATATAGATTTAGGAAATTTATTTTAAAATTAATCTTTAGACATAACTAAACTAATATCCTCAATACTGTCTGAAATTCTAGTCGCTAATTTAAATGCTATGGCTGCTTGAAGAAGGTTCATCTCTAATCCATTTTCGTATATTATATTATTTTCTTCTGCAAATTTAATGAGTTTACTTTTCAAAGGATTATAAATAACATCATAAATTCCAAAAGGATACTTATCTTTTATAATTTCTCGAATATCCAATGGAATAAGATCAATATTTTCATAATCTCCCATCGAAGTGCAATTAACAATTAATGTAGAAGAATCAACAACTTTATTTCTTTCTCCCCATTCTACAAATTTACAATTATTAAATTTAGATTCAAAACTTATATTTTTTTTTCGTGAAGAATTAAATAACTGAATATTTTTCTTTTCAATTAGAAATTGATCATGTAAGAATGATATGACTGCTTTACCTACCCCGCCTCCTCCTAAAACCAGAATTTTAGTTGGTTGCTTAAAGTTCATAAAAAATTTTTTTTCAATACAATTGAGTGCGGCCATTCCATCTGTATTACCAGCGCATAACTCTCCAGATTCATTACGATATAAAGAATTTACTGAATTTATTTTCTTAGTCGCTTCATTTTCTAAATTCTTAAATAATATTTCTGCTACTAATTCTTTATAAGGGAAAGTAACACTTCCACCCAAAAAAAGATTATCCTCCTTCAATCTTTGAATATTATTTTTTAAATCTTCTATCGATGGAATATCTAAAGGGCTCATTAAACAATTAATATTATATTTTTTGAAAGCTCTATTCCACAATATTGGAGATCTTGCACCCTTACTTGGAGAAAGGCCAATTATTAATGAATACATCTTTTATTTAATCACCTACTTTTATATTACAAGCTTTTCCAATAGCTTTTAATTGAACAACAAGATTTCCAAAGGTTTCATAATCAATAGCTTGTAAAGGATCAACTGCTGCCTCACTTGGATTTGGATGAACCTCCATCATTAAACCATTAGAACCAACGGCAACGCAGGCTTTTGCAAGATTTGGTACCCAAGGCCTCCAAAAACAGGCATGAGAGGGATCTGTCACAATAGGCAAATGAGTTATTTCCTGTGCTGCTGGAACAACTTGCAAATCAAGCAAAAATCTTGAAGAAGACCTATGTGTATGAGGTGCAACAATTCCTCTTTCACAAAGAATCACTCTTTCATTACCTTCAACCAGAATATACTCTGCGGCACCAAGCCAATCTCTTAATGAACATCCAAAACCTCTTTTTAACATAATTGGCTTTTTAGTTCTCGCGCATGCAGTTAAAAGTGGATAATTTTGCATATTTCTTGTTCCTATTTGAATAATGTCCGATACTTCACTAACTAATGGGATATATTTCTCTTCCATTATTTCTGTAATTATAGGTATCCCAGCAGAATAACTTGCTGCTTGCATCCATTCAATTCCTTTCTCTCTAGTTTCGTTATACTTTTCGGAGCGATATGGAAATGTAAGTGGTTTAAAGGCGCCCCCTCTTAGAAATGATGCACCTCTTTCTTTTACATTTATAGCAATATCTTTAATAAGTTCCTCAGATTCAACCATATTTGGGCCTGCAAATATCGGACAATTAGCTGGGCCAAATTTTACTCCAGATATTAAGAATTCAGAAAAATGATTATCATTTTTTTTCGCACTTAAAGGAAATTTTGATTTTATATCCTCTGAAGATATATCTTTTCCAGGATTACTGTTATCCATTATTTCCCTAGATAAGATGAAATTGAGTTTTCATCTACATCAGCCCATTGCTTTGATTCACAACTCATATACAAAGCATTTATAGCCCTTACAGTATTTATTGTTGAGGTGGCAGTTATGCAAGGTTCATAATTATCTGTAACGGCATTAATAAAGTCTTTTATGACCCTTTTATGAGATGTCCCATATCCCGTTTCTACATTTTTAGAAGCATTATTTAATCTTTCTAAAAAAAGTTTATCTTCACAATTTAAACTAAAATCTTCAATTAAGTTTAGAGCAATACCTCCTACTTTCAGGTACCCTTTAGTTCCTGCTAAAAAAATTGAAGCTTCCTTATCTTTCGGTCTAATTGCCGTAGTTGCTTCGATAGTACCTAAAGATTCATTTTTAAATTTAACTAATCCGATCATGGTATCCTCTGCTTCCAAATTATTTATAAGATTACCAGAATATGCAGAGACCCTAAGTAATGGGCCGTTAAGCCATTGCATAGCATCTATATGATGAATCGCTTGCTGATTAATAACACCGCCATCTTGTCTCCAAGTACCGTGCCATTCATCGTCATAATATTCTTGTTCTCTACACCAGTGTAATTTAATTGAGCAAACTTTTATTTGACCTAATAGTTCTCTACTTATAATTTCCTTTGCGATCTGCATTGATGAATTTAGTCTATTTTGAAAAATGACTCCATATTTTAGATATTTATTATTAGCTAAATTTATCAATTCTTTTAATTCTTTTTCATTCATAGCTGGTGGCTTTTCAGTCAAAACATTAATTCCATTTTCTAAAAGTAATTTTGCGATTTCATAATGAGTACCAGATGGAGTTGATACTATACCAATATCTATTTTTTCCTTAATTAATTGATCTATAGATGACAATTTAAAATAATTATATTCTTTCCTAAGAGAATCAAGTTTTTTTACTTCTGAATCAAAAACATATATTTTATGATTATTTATAAGTAAATCATGTATGAAGTTTTTTTCATAATGTTGAAAAACTCTTCCTAAACCTAAAATACATATTTTCATTTAATCTAATTCCTTATTAAATTAATTTTTGGTTTAGTTGATTACAGAGATCATTATATTCGATGTTATTTCTACAAACAATTGTGTTATTCCTATTTTTTAAAAGATGCGCTTTAATATTTCCTTCAAAAACAGTTTTATTTCTGACATTTTTTGGTTTTGTTACAGTGAAATATCCAATCAAAGAAGTAATGGTTTGTCCAAATCTTTTTTGTGATGGAATAGTCCAAGAGCTTCCACCTAGCATTCTTAATTCATCATTTTCTCCGAACCAAGTTGCTCTTGATTCTTTCCAGCTAGCAAAAACAGTATCAATTGACTCATCAAAAATTATTTTAATCATCTCATCTACTACTTCAATATCTCTAAAAGGATAGATGATCTCTGCTACTGAGATTGAATCACAAAACTCTCCAGTAGACTCTATCTTTTCTAAAGTATATTTTAAGACATCTTCGAGTGAAGATTCTCTATCTGAAAGATTATGAGGTCTTTTAATAATTTCAATTTTTGGATCCTCTACTATTGAAAAATCTTTTTCATAATCAGTAGAAATTACTATTTTTTTTATTAATTTACTTTTCTTTAAACAATTTATGGTTGTACGAATCAATTTTATATTTTTAAGATTGATATCCACTGACTTAATAGGGATTACACAATAACAACAATGATTTTTTCTTAAAATATTAAATTTTTCATTGTTATAACTATTTAGTCTTGGAATCTTATCCAAAATTTTAACTATATTTTTAGCTCTTTCCGGATTTAATTCATGATGAATTCCGTGCCAATGAAAAACACTTGATTCGGCAATATATGCAATTTTATATCCATTTTTAATAACTTCTTCCCCCCAAATTCTATCTTCAATATTCGTTGCATTATCACAAAATGGATATTTCTCCCATACTTCTTTTCTAAAAGCACTATTAGCATTATGAAAAAAAGAATCTTTATATTGTATGTAACTATCTAGTCCAAAAACCAAAAGCAAATCTCGTTTATCAATATCACTACTGTTTGGTGTAGGCTCTTGTCGTCCATATGTTCCTGCTATTGATTTATCGGATAACGGTCTAAGGAGATTTTCTAACCATAGATTGTTTGTAGGAATGCAATGTGCACTTAAACAACAAATATATTCTCCATTTGAGGAATTAATCCCTAAGTTTATGGCTCTACCCGGGACAAATTTTTTAATATTTAAAATTTTAACAGGAAACTCCTCGGCTCTTTTGATAGTTGTATCTGTAGAACAATTATCTACGATTATTACTTCGATATTTTTATAAGATTGACCAAAAACAGCCTCTAAGCATTTACTTATCCATTGCTCTTCGTTCTTAGTTCTTATGATTATTGAGCATAATTTATCCATATTTAAAATAAAACTAAAGCCATAAAATATTATTTTTATTATTTTTGTATGTTAATTAAACATATAACACTTTTTGAAAATTAGTTGTAATTAAATATTAAATATCAGGTTGATCATAAATTTAAATAAAATTTCGTGGAAAATAACAATAATTTTTAGGATAAAAGTGTTTGAATAAGAATAAAATTATAAATCAACCTTAACTATAAAAATCCATGATTCAAAAAGTAAACGTTCTTAAATTATGGCCAGGACTTAGATAGATTGATTTGAAAAATTTGCATTAATTCAATTCTCATAATTAATGTAAATGAGAAAACTTTGAACCATTAATAAGCTTTTTTCCATTTTCTATAATTAATTTAGCTAACTCAAAATCAGCAATATTATCTATATCATGAGCTTCTAAACTATCTATTAAATATCCACTTGAATTCTCATAATTAAAAGTTGGGCCAGCGCATTTTTCAAGAGCTATTTTTTTATCAATATATTTTTCTAAGAAATATCTTGATTCTGTTATTTTGCATGCAGGTGAACTTGCATAAGATATTGGCCTATCTTGACTCCTTTCAATATCATATAATCTCACACCATTAATGTCGTATATTTGAGTTTTTATTTTTTTACTTTCATTTGAAAAAGAAAGAAAACTTAAAGCACTTATTTTTGGAATATGAATACTCATTAAAGAATCTATATTACGATTACTTAACTTAAAGTTAAGCATTTCTTGAATTGAATTCCCACTCAAAAAAGGATTAGTTGGTGGCTTAAAAATAATTACTTCTGGTATTTGATTTTTATTTTCAATTAATTTTAGAAGAGTATGAATTATTACACTAATTGAAGAACTTGTTGAATGAGATAAAGATCTAGGGCGAAGAAAAGGAACTTCTGCACCAAAACTTTTTGATATATCCGCAATTTCGTTTGAGTCAGTACTAACTATTACCTGTGAAGCATCTGTTTTTAACGAGGCCTTTATAGAATAATAAATTAGAGGTTTGCCATTAATTACAGCTAAATTCTTATTAGGTACTCTAGTAGATCCACTCCTTGCTGGGATGATAATAAGCGATTCCATTAAATTATTTATATTTTTAGTTATTTAATTAAATTTTAAATACTTCAATAATTTTATTACCTTTCTCTATCACAAAGCAAAATTAAGTATTAATTATTTTTAAAAAGTTAATCTTTCTAATATTCATTATCAGCAACACATATACCCATACATCGTATTCCATTTGAAGCGGTTCTTTTACAATGATCACATAAAATTTTCTCTTTATTTATAGAGACTCGGACTTCATTTATTTTATTTTTACCTCTTATATTATCAATAGTAGAGTTCATTAGGTTTCACTATTTTTACCTGTATCGATACTAACAACTAGAGAAGGATTAGTGCTTGCAGATGGAATATCCATAATTTTTACAGTTTCTTTAGGCTCATCAATTACTTCACTTTTCTTAGGATCCTCATCTACCGCACAGGCCTCTAAGGCTTCTCTCAAAAGAGAGTCAAAAGTTGCACCAGGTAATCTATGTCTTGCAACCTCAAGAAAAGTTCTTGGTAATGATTCAGAAGCAGCATCTCTTAAGGCAGGATTATTCTTTCTATGATCTTGTTCTTCTTCAATTGATTTTATAAATCTAAGCGTAACATCTCTTTTAGTAGAGGCTTTTATGAGAGTATCATTTTCAGGATTTGTAGAATTTGGTTCATTTTCGAGATCGCTTAACCTTTTCTCGAGACTATTTAAAACCTCATTAGCTTCTTTACTTATATGAGATAATTGTCCATCAGATAAATTAGGCAAATCAGCTACAAAAACCTTTCCATGATCTCTTAAAGTTAGAAAAGTTGGTCTAGGGCCTTGATTTTGGCGCCCATTAAAATCTGAATTATTACCTAATGGTCTTTTAGGAGGTGTAGGTCCAGCTGAACTACGTCTACGTGTAATTCTTTGATTATTTTCAAAGGGCATTGAATTAAAGTTAAATCTACTTGCTTAAAGCTCCGATATAATTCGGCAGTGTTTTGTTATTTTATTATAATACACGCAACTTTTTCATTTGTGTAGATAAATTTAATTTGTAATTTCTCAATAAAAGTTTGTTTGAGAAACTTATATTAAAATTTCAGGCAAAAATTTATTAACTTTTGAATTATCTTTCTTCAGAACCTTTCCTAAAACCCAACTTTTTATATCATAGGCATCGCAAATATTAAAAATTTTATCCTTAAATCTCTTATCAATTATCAAACAAAATCCGACGCCTAGATTAAAAGTATTCCAGAAATCTTTTTCAGGAATCTGACCTATATCCTTTAAAAATTCAAATAATATAGGAATATCCCAAGATTTCTTATCTATATAAGGAATAAAATCAGAAGGCATACATCTAGGTAAATTTTCTGGAATTCCTCCTCCAGTAATATGAGACATTGCTTTAATTTCTACATTTTCAGATAAAATTTGGTTAATTACATTATTGTAAATTTTTGTAGGTTTCAATAACTCATCATAAAAATTTAAGTGAAAAACTTTTTCAAATTCTTTATCTATTTGATTATTGTTTTGAATAATTTTTCTTACTAAACTAAATCCGTTACTATGAACTCCATTACTTTTCAAAGCAATTATTAAGTCATTTTCAGATACTTTTTTACCATTAATAAGCTTATCCTCATCAACAATTCCAACACAAAATCCTGCAAGATCATACTTATTTTTTGAATAAAATCCAGGCATTTCAGCAGTTTCTCCGCCGAGTAATGAACAGTTATTTTCTCCGCAGCCGTGTGAAATTCCCTGAACAACTCTCAATAATTGTTTCTTATCAAGTTTACCAGTAGCAATATAATCCAGAAAAAATAAAGGTTTTGCCCCACTAGTAATTATATCGTTCATGCACATAGCAACTAAATCAATACCAACCTCAAAGTGAAAGTTTTTACTTTGGGCTAATTCTAATTTTGTTCCAACACCATCAGTTCCTGAAACAAGAACTGGTTTTTTAAAACCATCGATAGGAATTCTAAACAAACCTCCGAACCCACCAATACCCTCAATCACATTAGATGTATGAGTTCTTTCAACTGACTGTTTAATTTCGGAAACAAATTCTCTCCCAGCTTCTATATCAACACCTGATGTTTTGTAATCCATGAAATAAAAATGATAGACTTTCTCTATATAGATATTCCTCCTAAGATTGCTTTTGTCCAGTAATTATTTATCAAATAGATTTATTTTTTAAAAACAAAGTGAAGAAAGTAATCATAAGAAAAACTGAAGAAATAGAAAATTGGAGAAGAAATATAAATAATGATATTAACTTCATTCCAACAATGGGTAATCTTCACAATGGACATATCAAACTAATATCAACAGCAAAAAATGACAACTCTAATGTTAATTTAGTAAGTATTTTTATTAATCCACTTCAATTTGATAACAAATTAGATTTAGAGAATTACCCTAAAACAATTGATAATGATATAAAAATCTCCTTTTCAAATGGGGCAGATGCCATCTTCATCCCAAGTAATGAAGATATATATCCTCCGAATAATAAAAATATTAAATTCCTAAAAGCTCCAATCGAATTATCTTCTGCATTATGCGGATTAAATCGAATTGGACACTTTGATGGCGTTTGTACAGTAGTTTATAGATTACTAAGTCTCATCAAGCCAAAAAATCTTTACTTAGGAGAAAAAGATTGGCAACAACTTTTAATTTTAAAAAATCTTGTCCTAAGAAAAAAATTAAATGTTGCTATTAAATCTATTCCTACACAAAGAGATTTTGATGGAATTCCTTTAAGTTCGCGTAATGTAAATTTATCAAAAAAAGAAAGGCAATTGATTAGGTTTTTTTCAAGTGAGTTATTAGAAGCAAAAAAAATTTTTCAACAAGAAAAAAAGATCAATTTAAACGAAATAATTAAAAAGCTATCAGCAAAAAAAATTTCAATTGAATATTTAGAACATTTACACCCTTATACACTACAAAAAGTAAGACTTGAGGATAATATTTCGTTACTAGCTGGTGCGATAAGATGTGGAGAGACAAGATTAATTGATCACGTTTTTCTAATGAAAAGAAGGCCGATTATTGCAATTGATGGTCCTGCAGGCTCAGGTAAAAGTACGGTAACAAAGTTAATAGCAAAGAAACTTAAACTTTTATATTTAGATACTGGAGCAATGTACAGGGCATTAAGTTGGCTTCTGATAAAAGAAAGTATTGATTATAAAAAAGAAAAAAAATTACAGGATATTCTTAAAGATATATCTATTGTTTTCAAGTCGAATACAAATTCAAAACAGGATGTTTATATTAATAACTACTGTGTTACTGAAGAAATTAGATCGCAAAAGATAAGTTCCATCGTTTCCAAAATTTCCTCAATAAACAAAGTAAGAAAATTCTTAGTAAAAGAACAAAGAAAAATTGGAGAATCAGGCGGACTTGTAGCTGAGGGAAGAGATATAGGAACTACTGTTTTTCCTCATGCAGAACTTAAAATATTTTTAACTGCTAGCATCGATGAAAGAGCAAAAAGAAGAAAATCTGATAAAAGTAGTAAAGACTCGCAAGAAATAGATCTTAATACATTAAAAGAACTTATAAAGAAAAGAGATTTTGAAGATTCCAATAGGGAAATTTCACCTCTAAGAAAAGCGAATGACGCAATAGAAATTATTACTGATGGATATTCAATTAATGAGGTAGTGGATAAAATTATTGATCTTTATAATGAGAAGATACCTAAGGAGACTGAAATCAAATAAATTCAAGAAATACTTTCCAAAAAACCGTTTACTGAGTCTTCTAAAATATCAAGCACATAATCGAAGCCCTCATCACCTCCAAAATATGGGTCAGGAACTTCTTTTTCATTAAAAACTGATCTAAAATCTTGTATTTTTTTAATTGATGCAAAATCAGTTGAAGCTGTTCTATTTTTAAGATCTTGAATATTTCTAAAATTTGAGTCGTCCATAGCAAGAATATAGTTAAAATTGTCAAAATCTTTGCTAGTAATTTGACGAGCCCTGCTTAAGATATTTATATCTCTTCTTTCTGCTGCAATTCTCATCCTAGAGTCAGCTTTTTTTCCAATATGCCAACTCCCAGTTCCAGCAGAATCTACAATAAAGCCATCAGTTAATCCCTTCTTTTCGAGTAGACTTATAAAGATAGCTTCTGCTGCAGGAGACCTACAAATATTTCCTAAACATACAAAAAGAACAGAAATTTTTTTCATATGATTTCAAATTTCAGTAAATTATAAGACTTTTAAGTAGTAAATAAAACTTCTTTAATTAAAGATTCAGTAAATTCTTTACCAAACAAACTCGACAACATTGGCCTTGCTGGATCGTTATCTCTTCTGTATTTCAAATAATTATTTTGACCATTAATTAATTCTTTTTGCAGTTCCATATTGGCTTCTTTGCTTTCGAAAAGAATTTCCAAATACAAATCAAGGTATTCCTTAAATGAGGTATAAAGCTGATTAGAAATTAAAAAATCACTTCTTTCTTCTTTAGGTAATTTTGACCAGATTACTCCTGGAGAAAAAAATCTATCTACATCTGCAGACATTTTTTCAGCTAATGGGATTGATGAATGACAATTATTTTTGAGTTTTATAAGTTTTTCTAATAACTCATTATTGTATTGATTTTTTATTTTTAATGAAGGCTGAAAATCTATTACTAATAAATGACTATTAGGTAGAGAAACAAAATCTACTCCAAAAAATGGGACGTTATAAATAGTATTAGGAATAATTAAAAAATTTAAAACAGAATAATTTGGACTATTTATACACACTGCTCTAGCGAATTGAATTCTTTTTTTATGAGTAACACCCCAAGTAGAGAGATTCACATTCTTTTTTGATTTTTTTGAACCATAAGTTGAATCTTTATAAGAATATTCCGAGGGAATTATTTTTTCTAAACAGTTATATTTACTTAAATTATTAGTTATATATTTTAGAAAATTATGCCATCTCCAATCTGGCCTGTAAAAAATAGTATCTTGTATTAACATTCAATGAATAATTTCATTATTTAACGTAAAAAGAAATTTATTGATAAATTTTTTTGTCCATTTTTCTCCAAAAAAAGATTTAAACAACTTATCAGCAGGATCTTTTTCAAAACTGTACTTATCATATTTAATTTGATTAATCTTTATTTGTTCTAAGTTTAAAAATTGATTCACAGGATTCGATTTATAAATATTCAAATAATTTTTTACAAATGAATGGAATATATTATTTAAATCTCTATCAAGATTTAATTTATTTCCTCTACATATAATCACCCATGGGGAAAAGTACTTTTTTGAATCATATATATTTTTCATTTTATTGTTATCAAATGCAGAATATTTTTTCTTAATAATTCCTAAACTTGAACAATATTTTTCAAGATACTTGCCTTCTTGAATTAAAGGTTGATAATCGAGTATTGCTAGTAACTTTTGAGAAGTTCCAAACCATAAAATATCAGCTCCTAAAATAGGCATTTCACTATCAAAATTTGGATATGCGACCGTATTAAACACTTGCAGTTTTTTGCCGCCATCTAGTCTTGTTATTCGCCACTTTCTATATTCGGGAGATGAAAAAAGCCAATTTTTAATAATATATTTTGAGCCTTCATTGTGATGTTCTTTGAAATCGCTAGATATTTGTACTTCATGACCATTTAATTCATCAATATTGGTTTTAAGGAAATCAACTAATGAATCAAACATAAATTACTAGGTCTCGGTGCTTCCTTTCCTTACTTTTTTTGTAATGTAATTAAATACAATCTTGCCTAAAACTGCAATCAAGTTACCTTCAAGCTCCTTAAACATTTTCATATTGTAAGTAAAAGCTTGATTAGCTTCATCAATAATTTGATCAGCAGTCTTTTGATTTATTGGAAGTTGATTCAAAGTAAGGGAATATTCTTCCTTGAATTTCTTTTCATCAGCAATTAATTCAAACTCATAAAAATTTAAACCATCATTTCCCTGCAAATTTAATGCTTTTTTAGCGATCCTTTTCAAAATTTGCCCCCCAGATAAATCTCCTATATATCGAGTGTAGTGGTGACCAACCAATAGCTCTGGTGAATTTTTTGCAACCTCTCGGATTCTTTCAACGTATTCTTTTGCTGAGTGAGAAATATTTATTTCATTCTTCCAATTATCACCAAAATAAAATTTAAGATCATTTACAAGAGTTTCTTTCCTGAATAATGATTTAAAACCTATAGGTTTTATTACGGGATGTTCCTCATTGACCAGTCTTTCGATTTCTTCTTCCATAGCTTCATAAACAAAATATAAATCACTAATTAATTTTCTATAAGATTTTTTTTCAACTACTCCTTTTAAAAAACAAGCCACAAAGCCAGTATTTTCTGCCATAGTGTGGGATTTTTTTGTCCCTTCTCTTAATTGTCCTGCAAGAGCGACTGCCATATATTTTGAATTATTTGTGTAAGTGTATTTAATCTACAAGGAAAATACATAAAACAGCTAATTTTTGTTACCAGCGGATGTTGTAGAGAATAGCTTATAAAGTTCTTTACAAACCAAAAAAAGGTTATCTTTTTGTTCCTTTTGCGGTAGATGAGTGCCAGTCATTTCCCAATCACCGATGGTAGCCACTCTCCATCTCTCAGAGGGAACTATCATACCTCGCATTATTATTCCCAACAATTTCGGTACTCTGTCATTATTATCATTTTCAATTCTTAATTGTAAGAGTATCGCTCTACATTCAATGAGAGGACTCCAACCAGGAAAATGGAACGCAAAATCAATAGTATCTTGCATGGATTCATTATTTAAATTGTCCCAGGGACTGAAGTTTACATTGGCATCCGGAAAATATTTCCGAAACAAAGCTGCAGTAGAAGCAATTTTATTAGCTATTTCAACATTACTTACATTTGAACTCGCATTCATAAGTAGCTGAGTATTTTTTTGAAAATGACATAATTTGCTTTAACTTGCTTATTAACTACTTTATATTTTAATAAAGATGTTGAAATGCTGATCAATAAAGTATTCTCTATTCACATTTGAATAATAAATTTCTAGGTTTTAAAGAAAATAACTCATCGCAAATTACAATACGAGGAAATTCAATGAGTTATCCCAAATTAATTCAATGCTATGCCAAAATTTGAAAAATTAACTTTACCTAATGAAGGCGAGATAATAACTTTTAATCAAGGCAAACCTAATGTTCCTAACAATCCAATTGTCCCATTTATTAGGGGTGATGGTACTGGAGTTGATATTTGGCCTGCTACTCAAATCGTTCTTGATTCGGCGATTAAAAAAAGCTATGGAGATGAAAGAAAAATTAATTGGTTTAAAGTCTATGCAGGCGATGAAGCTTGTGAACTTTATGGAACATATAACTATCTACCTCAAGATACCATTGAAGCAATCAGACACTTTGGTGTGGCCATCAAAGGTCCTTTAACAACTCCCATCGGTGGAGGAATTAGATCTCTTAACGTTGCATTAAGACAAATCTTTGATTTATATAGTTGTGTTAGACCATGCAAATATTACTCAGGAACTCCAAGCCCTCACAAAAATCCCCAAAATTTAGACGTTATTGTTTACAGAGAAAATACTGAGGATATCTACATGGGAATTGAATGGGAAGCGGAGGATAATAATTGTCTTGAATTAATTAATCACTTAAATAATGTTGTCATACCAAACAGTAAAAATTTAAAAAATAGATCCATACCAGACGGATCAGGTATTGGAATAAAACCGGTGAGTAAATCTGGTAGCCAAAGGCATATCAGAAAAGCTATAGAACATGCTAAAAGATTATCAGGAAATAAAAGGCATGTAACTCTTGTACATAAAGGGAATATTATGAAATATACAGAGGGTGCATTTAGAGATTGGGGATATGAATTAGCAGTAAATGAATTTAGAGAAGATTGCATTACAGAAAGAGAAAGCTGGATTTTAGATAATATTCAGAAAAATCCAGAAATTACAATTGAAAATAATGCTCGAAAAATTGAACCAGGTTTTGATAAGCTCACAAATAACAAAAAAGCATTCATTTGCGAGGAAATTAAAGAAGTTATTGCATCAATATCAAATTCACACGGAGATGAAAAATGGAGAGAGCTTATTCTTGTTGATGATCGGATAGCTGATAGTATATTTCAACAAATTCAAACTAGACCTCAAGAATATTCAATTCTTGCAACATTAAACCTTAATGGAGACTATGTTTCTGATGCAGCTGCAGCAATTGTTGGAGGCCTAGGTATGGCTCCAGGAGCAAATATTGGAGATAATGCAGCAATTTTCGAAGCTACGCACGGTACCGCTCCAAAACATGCAGGCTTAAACAAGATTAATCCAGGCTCAGTAATTCTTAGTGGTGTAATGATGCTTGAATATTTTGGTTGGGATGAAGCAGCTAACTTAATTACTAATGGTTTAAGTAAGGCAATAGAGCAAAAAAAAGTTACCTATGACCTAGCACGCTTAATGGAACCAAAAGTAGAACCCTTATCCTGCAGCAATTTTGCTGAAGAAATTATCTCAAATTTCTAATTTTAAAAATTATTTTTATTTTCAAAAACTTTCCAAATATTAACCAGTGAATCTTTAGTGCCAATGTTTCCAGGATGAGTAACAATAGGAAGTTTTTCGTCATTTTTTAGGTTATAAGTCACCACTGAAATGCCTGTTAAAATCTGTCCCTCAAGATAAACATAATCTGCATTAAGTCCATTACTAAGAATCAAATTAGTTGTTATTCCACCTTTTGAAATCAAATATCCTATCTCATACTTCAAATCTGCGACTAATTCAGCAATAAAACAAGCGAGTAAATTATAAAAATTAAATAGTTCAGAAGAATCTAAGGACATAAATTTTCTTGAAGTAAACAAAACAGGAGTTTTACCTTTCTCAAAAGAAAATCTAATTTCTTTCAAAAATTTATTTTTAAATAAATTCCTTCGTTTCTGATTATTATCTGATGAAGTAATTTTGAAGAATTCAAAAACATCTAGTTCAACTGGATTGCAATTACTTATCTCTAATAAATTATTCAATTGTATTGTTGAAAGTTCTACATAAGATCCAACTATTATCAATCCTGGAAGAAAACTCTTTGCTTTATTTCTTATTCTTAAATTAGAGAAAAATATTTCACTCTGAGAAACAGTTTTTTTCTCAGAAATTGAACTTATAAAACTTGCTGCAGTTCGAAAAAGGAATTTTTTTTGTTTAATTAATTTTTTAATTACTAAAGAAAATTTTTTTAGTTGAGAATAATTTTCTACATCTACAATTACATGTTTATTTTTCTTCAAGTTTTTTAATGTTTTAAAAACAATATTATTCTCTTCATCATTTAGCATTTCGATATCTGACAATAAAAGATTTTGAATATCTTCAAAATTTATTTGCGATTTACTCTGCTGAAATAAAAGATTCTTGACATTACTTGTCTCATATCCAAAAATTTTATCTGTTGCAAAAATTGTTTGACTTATAGGGGTTTTATCAACAAAATGTAATCCATTAATTGTTAATCTTTTACCCTCTATGAAAGCTGGAATATGAAAAGTAGCATCAAAAGGACCCAAGCAACTATTTAGGACACTTGGCTCTAAAAAGTTATGTCCTCGTAGAGTAGAGTCTCCTCTACTTATAAAAATAATTTCTTCTTCATAAGCTTGAGAAGCTATAACGGTCTTAAGATTTTTGCAAATTTCCTTTATTGTTAATCTCGCATCATTCTCAGCTAGTGAGCGAGTATTAGCCAAAATAAAAAATAAATTAGATTTAGATTCAAAACCTTTGACTAAAGTTGAGCAGTCCCACTTAAGCAGTAATAAGCAATCGTAAACAGTTTGAGAGCCCGTCGGATCATCATCTATAACCACAAATTTCATAAGTATTGAATAATTACTTAAGAGAGTTTATTTGTATTGAGGCATTTAACCTTTTAATATCATTTGAAGGAATCATAATGTTTCTTAATCCATCAACAAAAGAATTTCTTGGACTAGTCCAAGGTTCGAGACATATCATTTTTCTTGGAGGATCACTCCAAATAACTCCCAAATCAAAAGGATATGGATGATTTAAAGTCACCTCTCTTTTAAAAATTTTATCTCGAAAAGAGCTTCTACCAGAAGTATACATAAGTAGATCAACTCCTAAATTAATTTTGTTTAATTCATCTAAAGTATTACTTATAGTGTTTCTTTCTTGATCCTGACAATTAAGTGGATTATCAATAAACTCTAAATTTTTGAAATCTGAAACATTAAAATAAGGATGTAAACCAAAATTTATAGGCATAGCAAAGTCTGTTTTGTTATGGATTGTAATTTCAAATTCTAAACAATTAATTTTTAAGTAAACTTCAATTCTTAGTTCGAAATCGAAAGGATAATATTTTTTAGTTTTTTTAGATTCATTTAAAAATAAGCATAAAGATTTTTCATTTTCATTAAAAGAGTGTTGCCATTGCAAATCCCTAGCGAAACCATGTTGTGTTAATTGCAAATACTCTTTTCCAAATACTGACATAGAGGTGTTGAGATTACCGCAAATGGGAAACAAGATAGGGATGCCTCCCCTAATACTTTTTGTCTTATCCATAAACCTTTTTTCATCGAAATAAAGTATCTCTTTACCATCCGAAATCCAATTTGTAATAACACCCCCTCTCTCAGGACAAAATTTAATGTAGTTATTTTGATCTAATTGAAATACAAAAATTCTTTGGTCTTTATTAGATAATATAATTTGCACAATTATTACTTAAAGAGAATCAACCCAATCCAAAATATGCTGATTAACTAATTCAGGTATTTCATCATGGGGACAATGTCCAGCTTCAAGAATTATTTCTTTTGTATTCTTTGGTGTAAATTTTTTATAAAGATTTCTCTTTTTTGGAGTGTTCATCCAAGGATCTTTTCCTCCCCAGAGCAGTAATAATGGTGAATCAAGTTTTGAGAATAACTTATCCAAAGGTAATCCCTGAGGACCTGATGGGTTAAATACACTTCTAAAAACATTAAAAGCTCCGAAATCTAGTGAAGGCTTTCGTATTGACTCAACTAAAAAATCGTCAACATTTTTTTTATCAACATAAACTTGATTCAAAGTTTTTTTAATATTTTTTGGATTTCTCATATTCTCAAAAATCAAACGTTGAAGAACAATATTTTTCAAAAATATGCCGGCAACTGTTTCAATAGAAGTTTGCAACATATTCTTTTTGATAGTTTTTTCTTCACTAAAGTACCCTGCAGCATTAAGTAATATCACTCCTGCGTTTAGTTCATTTAATTCTGAACCAGCTGCTAATGCTGCATAACCACCTAATGAATTTCCAACAACAATTGTCGGTTTTTTTATTTTCTCTTTTACATAAGCTACAACTTGATCTTTCCATAAAGATCCTGAGTATTCAACATCTTGAGGCTTAGGACTTTTTCCAAAACCCAATAGATCCATAGCATGAACTTCGTATTTTTTACTCAAAATAGGGATATTAAATCTCCAATGATCTGTGGAGGCTCCAAAACCATGAATTAATAAAATTGCACATTCTTTTGAGATATGTTCTGGCTTAGCTGAAACAGTATGTATTGGGTAATTTAAAAAATTCCAGGAATAATTCACATCACTATCTATTGGAACTGTTTTTTCCATTTATCAAATTTTATTTTGAATAATTCTAATAAAATTATTGCCTAAAGAAGACCTACGGGATCAGCCGCAACATCATCTGAAATTTTATTATCACCACCAGGAGGCTTATCTTTCAAAACAATTCTTAAAAGTACAGGAGCAAGGAATGTTGTACCAATAACCATTAATAAAATTGCTGCTTCGAGGGATGGGGTCAAAAGCTTAGCACTTGTTCCCAATCCAAGAAAAATCAATCCAACCTCTCCTCTGGGCATCATGCCTAAGCCTACAACTAATCTATTCGTAGGCTTATCACTTGAAAAGACCCATCCAGCTGCAATTTTTCCAATAATTGCCACAACTAATAAAAATCCTGCAACTATTAGTGCAGATCTACTTGCAGGATCTAGAGGATTAATAACTGATAAATCCATGCCAGCCCCTACCAATACGAAAAAAATAGTTGCGAATAATGAAACCAATGGTAAAACTGATTGCTGTATTGCATGATTATTTTTAGAACTACTTAGGATTAATCCAGCTGCAAAAGCACCTAAAGCTGCTTCTAATCCTATCGCTGTCGCTACAAAGCAACATAAAACAAGAATCACGAAAGATGCCACAACTACTGCTCCGGGTGCTTTTAATCTATCAAGGAGCCAATCAAAACCAGGAGCGGCTGTTCTACTTAATGCAATAGCAGCAATTACAAATACAACAGCTGCAGCAACTAATTTGACGATAGGAGCTATTTCTAAAGAACCTCCAGCAGCTAACGCTACAACAACTGCCAGAATAACAATGCCTAAAATATCGTCAAGAACTGCTGCACCAATAACAATTTGACCTTCCCTAGTTTTCAAATACCCTAATTCTCCAAAAACACTTGCTGTGATACCAATACTTGTAGCAGTCATTGATGCTCCTGCAAAAACTGCTGGAACAAGATCCACCTGAAAAATAAACATTAATCCTAAAGTACCAAAAGCAAAAGGCAGAATTACACCCGCCATAGCGACCGTAAAAGCTTGGGCGCCGACGGCAACTAATTCCTCCAATTCACTTTCTAATCCTGTTAAGAAAAGAAGCGCATATAATCCAAGCGTTGCAACAGCCTGAAGAGAAGGAAAACTTTCAAAATAAACATCAGGAACAGCTTCAGGCGGTATTGATGCTAAAGAGCTTATTACATTAACTAAGCCTTGATTTAACTCAGTATGCGCTGAAGGAGGTATTAGCAAATGAAAACCAGAAGCTCCTATAACAACACCTGCCAAAAGCTCTCCGACAATGGTAGGCAAACTAAGTCTTACTAAAACTTCAGCTAATGCTCTAGCAGCTAAAAATATTAATAGAAATCTTATAACTCCTATTAGCGTCTCAGCAACTTCTAAATCGTGTGCACTTAATTCAGCAAGTAAAGGGTACATTTCAAATGCTAAGTAAATAAACTATATATTTGGAAGATAGTTTATTAAGGGCCCACTTTACGAAGTATGTAAAAAAAAGCAAAAATACTCAACAAGTGTGGATCTGAAGTTACAATACAGAATTTTTTAAAAAACTGGCTATTGTCATATATATGTTAAATCCAATGAATTCCAACGAACCCTTTGATCTACGCTTGCCTACTCCAGGCTGCTATTTAGATCCTGAGAAAGCTGGCATGGATTCTGATGCGCTTTTCAAAGGAATGACAGCGCATCTATTCTTTACTATTGGGAAACTAGCAACTTCAGCAAGCTCCCATGACTTGTACATGGCTCTAAGTTATGCGGTAAAAGATAGATTAATGACAAGATATTTAGCTAGCCAAGAAGTAATACGGAAAAAACCACAAAAAACTGTCGCTTACCTATCAGCAGAATTTTTAATAGGACCACAATTAAGCAATAACTTGTTAAATCTTGGCATTACACAAGAAGCAGAAGATGCTTTAAAAAGGTTTGGAGTAGAATCATTGGCAACAATTCTTGAAGTCGAAGAAGAGCCAGGTTTAGGTAATGGCGGTCTCGGTAGACTTGCTGCTTGTTATATGGAATCTTTAGCTTCCTTACAAGTTCCTGCTGTTGGCTATGGTATTAGATACGAATTCGGAATATTTAACCAGTTAATTAGAGATGGTTGGCAAGTGGAAGTTACTGATAAATGGCTTAAAGGGGGGTGGCCCTGGGAATTACCTCAACCTGACGAATCTTGTTTTGTTGGATTTGGAGGAAGAACTGAAAGTTATAGAGACGATAAAGGCAACTACCGGTCAAGATGGGTGCCCTCTGAACATGCAATTGGTGTTCCTCATGATGTTCCAGTATTAGGCTATAGGGTCAATACCTGTGACAGATTAAGATTATGGAGAGCTGACGCAACAGAAAGTTTCGATTTTTATGCTTTTAATATTGGTGATTATTATGGTGCGGTAGAAGAAAAAGTTGCCTCTGAAACTTTATCAAAAGTTCTTTATCCAAATGATGGAACTGATGAAGGTAGAAGATTAAGACTTAAACAACAACACTTTTTCGTTAGTTGTTCGCTTCAAGATATGTTGAGAAGTCTTGAAAAAAGATCTATCCCAATAACAGAATTCGCTAAACATTGGACTGTTCAGTTAAATGATACTCATCCTGCGATTGCAGTAGCTGAATTAATGCGTCTACTAATTGATCAGTATCAAGTTAGTTGGGATAAGGCGTGGAATATAACCACTTCATCAGTTGCTTATACAAACCATACTTTGCTTCCTGAAGCATTGGAAAAATGGGATTTAACCCTTTTTAGTGATTTACTTCCTCGTCATTTAGAAATTATTTACGAAGTAAATTGGAGATTTTTGCAGCAACTAAGACTTCGTTATCCAGGTGATGACAAGATTTTACAAAAACTATCAATTATCGATGAGGAAGGTTCTAAGTCAGTGAGAATGGCTCATTTGGCTACTATTGGAGCTCATCATATAAATGGAGTTGCTGCCCTTCACTCTGATCTAATCAAGAGGCAACTTCTTCCAGAATTTGCAGAGCTTTGGCCAGAAAAGTTTACGAACGTAACTAATGGTGTAACTCCTAGAAGATGGGTTGCATTAGCGAATCCATCCTTATCTAATTTATTAGAAAAAGAAGTAGGTCCAGATTGGATAACCAATATGGAACTTTTGAAGAACTTAGAAAATAAAAAAGATGATGCGAGTTTTCTAAAAAAGTTTGAAGAAACTAAATTAATTGGAAAACGTAAACTAGCTAGCTTTATTCATTCTAAAACTGGAATACTTGTTGATCCCTCAAGTATGTTTGATGTTCAAGTAAAAAGAATTCACCAATATAAAAGACAACATTTAAATGCTCTACAAATTATTGCGCAGTATTTAAGAATAAAAAATGGGTTAAGTAACTATAAAGCTCCCAGAACGGTAATTTTTGGCGGTAAAGCTGCTCCAGGTTACTTTATGGCTAAATTGATGATCAGATTTATTAATGGTATTGCAGATGTAGTTAATTCAGACCCGGATATGGAAGGTCTCTTAAGAGTAGTTTTCTTACCAGACTATAATGTGAAACTTGGAGAAATAGTATATCCAGCAACAGATTTATCTGAACAGATTTCAACTGCAGGAAAAGAAGCTTCGGGAACTGGAAATATGAAATTTGCTATGAATGGAGCTTTGACTATAGGAACTCTTGATGGAGCGAATGTAGAGTTAAGAGATCTAGTGAAAAAAGAAAATTTCTTCCTTTTCGGAAAGACTGAAAGTGAAATAATGAACTTAAAAAATAATGGATATTCTCCCCAGTCTTTCATTAATAAGTGTCCAGAGTTAAAAGAGGTAATTCGTTTAATAGAAATAGGTCATTTTAGTAATGGAGATAAAGAATTATTCAAACCTCTCTTAAATAGCCTTACTGGTCATGATCCATTTTTCATAATGGCTGATTTCGAAGACTATCTAGCCAAACAAGATGAAGTTAGTAACTGTTGGAATAACAAAAAAGCCTGGAATAAAATGGCTTTATTAAATACTGCAAGATCAGGATATTTTTCTTCAGATAGATCAATTAGAGAATATTGTGAATCTATTTGGAAAGTTTCACCTATGCCAGTTGAAATCACATGTGATATTGAAGAAGTTTCTAATTAGAATTACTCTTATCAATCAAAACTGCAAGCAAAAAATAATTTATTCGATATTAATCAAAGACCCTATATAAGTAGTCAAGTTATTTTTAATTTCATGAAAATTTACATCAATATTTTTAGAAAGTTAAATATCAATAATTTTCTCCATCAAAGCTTCATTCGAAGCTAAATAAGCTTTAATTTTAATTTTTATCTATTACATCTGTACTCATTACATATCAGAAATATGTTTCTTATCTTTTATCAAATTATCTCAAATATGTTCGGCATATAATTGCTTTTTTAATTCTTCAGAAACGATACAACCAGTTTTCCTAATAGTTTAGGTAGATGACCGTTGAATTCCTATTACTTTCTAAAATCGAGTTTAACGATTTTATTCTTTATAGAATTTAAGATAATCAAGTGATTTACTAGTTCTTTTTTCAATAGAATGAATCACCATATTTATATCATTTGATTATTTAGGCATTATTGTAGGACCATCGAATAATTCATCATTATCATCAAGAGAGTCAGGGCTATCCGGTAAGGGAATTTCAATACTAGTCACCAAAGTAATGACATCTCTTAATCTCATTGAATCTGCAAACCATCCCATCGCCTGTTCAGCATCTCCTCTCTTTTCTGCATCATTTGCTTGATCTTCATGAGCCTCTGCTAATAAAGAAAGCCAGCAAAGACATCTTGCTTGAACTATTGATAGGTCTAGATCTTTAGGTTGAGATTTAGAAATACGTTCATGCTCTTGTTGAATTAAGAGTTTTAGACGCATATCGTGAAGCTTAGCCATAAAAGCTTTATTACTATATACACGCTAGCTAGAGAGTTACAAAATTGCACACATACTACATATAGTTTATTAAGTTTAACGGGACTGGAGGGAGTCGAACCCACGACCTACGGTTTAGGAAACCGTTGCTCTATCCTACTGAGCTACAGCCCCAAGAGATGTTTTTTAGGTTAATAAGCATTATGCTAAAGGTAAGCAGGAGAGGCAATCGCGAAAAAGTTTTATTTCGTTTTGAAAATAAAACTTTTTTGAGGAAAGTCCGGGCTCCCATATGGTAAGGCTTGCTGGGTAATTCCCAGTGCGGGTAACCGTGAGGATAGTGCCACAGAAACATACCGCCTAATACTTTTTAGTATGGCAAGGGTGCAAGGGTGCGGTAAGAGCGCACCAGCAACATCGAGAGGTGTTGGCTAGGTAAACCCCGGCTGGGAGCAAGGCTAAGTAGATTTATGACCATTAATAATCTACTTTTAAGCGCCGCTTGAGGCTGTGAAGTAATTCCAGTCCTAGATAGATGATTGCCCATCTTAATTAAGATGAACAGAACCCGGCTTATGCCCTGCTTTCTACCGAATGAAAAACTTTTAATCTATATGGATAACTTAATTGATGAAGAAAGAACCGAAAAAATTACTAAGTTTTTAAATTCTCTGAATATTAAATCGAAAAGGTTTGTGGCAATCATAAATAAAAAAGATAAATTTATAATTAACACTTTCAATGAAGCATTAACCCACTCCTCCGCAAATAAGTTAGTTAATTATGAAAAATTAGAATTCTTTGGTGATGCTGTTCTCAGATTATCAGCATCAGATTTTATAGAGAGAAAATATAAAAATATAAGTGTTGGAGAGAGATCAGAATTAAGATCTCAAATTGTAAGTGATGAATGGTTAGCTGAATTAGGTAAAAAAATCTTAATCGAAAAAGTAATAATCAAAGGTCCAAAAGCTATGGGTGATAAGAATTCAAAAGACACTATAATCGCTGAGAGTACTGAAGCATTAATTGGAGCGATATATAAGTGTTCTAATTCAATATATGAAGTAAATATTTGGTTGGATAATTTTTGGGAGAAGGATTCAGAATTGTTTTTAAAAGCACCATATAAATTTAATGCTAAATCAGCATTGCAAGAGTGGTGTCAAAGCCATGGATATGATTTACCTGATTATAAAATAAATGAAATATCACAAAATCACGGAGACCCAAAAAGATTCTCTTGTGAAATATATATTAATGGATCTAAAGAAGCCTGTAGCTTCGGACATTCTCATAAAAAAGCAGAAAAAAACGCTGCTAGTGTCCTAATAGAAAAGATTTTTCAGAAAGATAAAAGTTAAATATTTAAACTATTTCTAAATTTTTTAATTTAAATGTTACGAGCTTATCCCAATTTCCTCCTTCAAAAAGAACAGCTGCTGTCTTATTAGTAACTCTTTGAACAAATCCTTTATATCCTCTATAAATAGAATTAACATCTTTAACAACTACTATAGAACCAGGAAGTATTGGTTTATTCGATAATTCCATAGAAATAATTTACCTACATACTATGATAGATGATAATGAATGGTTGGTTGTTGGATTAATAACATCTCCTCAAGGAATTAATGGAAAAATTCAAGTTAAGTCTCTCAGTGATTTTGAAGAGAGATTTACAAAGCCTGGAAAAAGATGGATTCAAAAAGCAAAAGAGATTCCTATAGAATTAGAACTCACCTCTGGTTTTAAGAAGCCAGGTAAAGAATCCTTCATAATTAGATTTAGAGAAATAACCAACAGAAATCAAGCAGAAAACTTAAAGGGATATAAAATCCTCGTAAAAGCTCGTTCCATTCCACAATTAAAACAGGATGAATTTCACTTATCCCAACTATTAAATTTAAAAGTCAAAATTTTAGAAAAAGACAAATTTAAAATAATAGGAAAAATTATTAATTTAGAAAACGAAAAAAATAATTTACTTGTGATTCAGCTAATAAAAAATAATAAAAAAGTTCTCATACCATTTGTTAAAGAAATAGTTCCAGTGGTAGATATTAAAAATAAATTTATAATAATTACTCCCCCTTTAGGTCTCATGGAGCTATAAATTTCATCTTGTTCAAAATAAAGAAAAAATGCCTTTCCCCTCAAAATCTTCCTGTTAGATACAAAAAGATATAAAAATATGAATACTGCAAAACCTCACTCCACAGTAACACTTTTAGCTAGATTTCTTGGTTGATCAATATCTAGTCCTCTATGAGCAGCAATGTGATAACTCAATAATTGTAGAGGAATAATTGCTAGTAATGGCGAAATCCACTCATTTGTCTCAGGTATCATCATTAAATAATCAAAAATTTCTGTACCTTTGCATCCTGGCGCTATTCCAATCAAATAAGAATCTCTAGCTTTTGCTTCCTGCGCATTACTTATAACTTTATCAAATACTGGTCCTGGAGTAGCTATTGAAATTACAGGTACTTTTTTATCTAATAAAGCTATTGGGCCATGCTTCATTTCTCCAGCAGGATAACCAGCAGCATGAATATAACTAATTTCCTTCAACTTCAAAGCTCCTTCGAGAGCAATGGGATAATTTATTCCTCTACCCAAAAAAATAACATCTTTAATATTAAAAAAATCATGGGCAAGTTTTTCTGAAGATTGATTATGTTTTACCAAAAGTTCTTCAACTAATGGAGGTAACTCAGTTAATCCTGAAATTAATTGATTAATATTTTCATTACTTTGACTTTCCTTAATTTGAGCAAATTTAATAGCTAATCCATAAAAAGAGAGGAGTTGAGCAAAGAAAGTTTTTGTAGCCGCAACTCCAATTTCAATTCCTGCCCCGATATCAATTATATTTGATATTTGTCTACCAATTGAACTTTCAATTCTATTAGTAATCGCAACTAAATTTGGTTTATAGTTAATATTCCTCATTGAAGATCTCCTTTCAATTTCCATATTGATAGCAGCAATGGTATCAGCTGTTTCTCCAGACTGAGTTACTCCGATCGTTAAAGTATTGGGAAGTAATGGGGGGGGGTGAATATCTAAATTCACTTGCAAAAAAAACATTGGTAGTTATACCTGAGAATTGTTCTAACAAAAATTTTCCTACCATAGCAGCATGTTTACTAGTTCCACAAGCAACAATTTCAATTCTTTCAATAGATTCAAAAAACTTCGTATCAAAGGGGTAATTAATTTTGAATTTACCAGTCTGTGAATCCTTTACTAAATATTTTTCTACCCAATATTTGGCGATATCAGGCTGATCATAGATTTCTTTCAACATGTAATGTCTAAAATTCTTTTTATCAATTACTTGTTCGGCAATTTGTAGAGAAATTGGATTTCGATATTGTCTTTCATTATTTGAATCATAAATTTCTATTCCTAAAGGAGTCAAAAGAGCTATTTCCTCATCCTCCAAAGGTAAAATTGTCTTTGTAAAACTAGCTATTGCTGGGGTATCACTTGCGCATATAAATTCTCCTTCACCTAAACCAATTATTAAAGGTGCCTGCCTCCTAGCAACAACTAATGAATCAGGCGCGCCAGACCATAGCACTGCTAAAGCATAAGATCCCTCTAAATCGGAAATTACATTTCTTACTGCTACCAACAAAGTTGAGCCGTTATTTTCAAGCTTCAGTTGACTCAAAGCAAATAACTCTTTGTTAATTAAGTGTGGAATAACTTCTGTATCAGTATCCGAATTAAAAATAATTCCTTCTTTCTCTAACTTACTTTTTAATTCCTGATAATTTTCTATAATTCCATTTTGGACAACTGCGACTTTTCCTGAACTATCAACATGAGGATGTGCATTTCTAACCTCTGGTTTTCCGTGAGTAGCCCAGCGAGTATGACCTATTCCTACAGTGCCAGTTAAATTTATATTTTTTACAATATTTTTTAAATTATTAAGTTTCCCTTCTGCCTTATTGCAAACTATTTTTTTTGTTTCAGAGTTTATTACCGCGATACCTGCAGAATCATATCCTCTATATTCAAGCTTTTCTAAACCATTTAGTAGTAATGGCAAGGCTTTTTTATATCCAGTAACAGCAACTATTCCACACATATCAATAATTTTTTTCAATATAGGAGAAAAAAATTAAGTATTCAAGGCAACATGGACTGTCTTAAAACTGCACTATAAAAATTAATAAGCTAAACCCATACTCCTTGACGTCTCATCACCTAAGTAAACCCTAATACTTAAAAAATCTGTTGGACAAGCCGTCTCACACCTTTTACATCCTACACAATCCTCTGTTCTTGGAGATGAAGCTATTTGTCCAGCTTTACAACCATCCCAAGGAACCATTTCCAAAACATCAAGAGGGCAAGCCCTTACACATTGGGTACATCCAATGCATGTATCATAAATTTTAACTGCGTGTGACATGTAAAAATTGTCTTTGAGAACCTCGTAATATAATACTATTGTCTTACAAAGAAATTAAAAAAATTAAGATATGCTTCACTCTTGTTAACTCTAGGGCATAAAATCTTATAGATAATTAGTAAATTCCATAAACTATGTCACAAGAAGAAATCCTTCAAAAAGTTTGCTCTATTGTTTCTGAGCAACTAAGTGTTGAATCTGGAGAAGTTAAATCTGATTCAAATTTTCAAAACGATTTAGGTGCCGACTCCCTTGACACTGTAGAGCTAGTTATGGCTCTTGAAGAAGCATTTGATATCGAGATACCTGACGAAGCAGCTGAGGGTATAGCAACAGTGGGTGATGCTGTTAAATTTATCGAAGAAAAAAAAGGTTAATTTAGGATGCCAAATTTCCATCGAGTAGTTGTTACTGGCATTGGAGCAGTAACTCCAATTGGTAACAACATTGATGAATATTTACTCGGCCTAAAAACGGGTACCAATGGAGTTTCAGGTATTACTCTTTTTAATCCTGAAGAGCATCCTTGCAAATTTGCAGCTGAAGTAAAAAATCTTCAACTCGAAAAATTTATTGAACCTAAAGAATCTAAGAGATGGGATCGCTTTTCTCAATTTGGAGTAATAGCGGCAAAACAAGCATTCTATGATTCTGGACTTGAAATAAATGAATCCAATGCATCAAGGATTGGAGTAATTATTGGTTCGGGTGTAGGAGGCTTATTAACAATGGAAAGTCAAGCTCAAATATTGAGTCATAAAGGACCTAAAAGAGTAAGTCCATTTACAGTTCCAATGATGATTCCCAATATGGCAACAGGACTTGCTGCTATAGCTCTTGGAGCAAAAGGGCCAAGCTCTGCTGTATCTACAGCCTGTGCTGCCGGATCAAATGCTATTGGCGATTCTTTTAGGTTGTTACAACTAGGAAAGGCAGACGCTATGATTTGCGGAGGCGCTGAAGCGAGTATTACCCCCCTTGGGGTAGCAGGCTTTGCTAGCGCTAAAGCTTTATCTTTTAGAAATGATAGTCCTCAAACTGCGAGTAGACCTTTTGATGCAGAAAGAGATGGATTTGTAATAGGAGAAGGGTCAGGAATTCTTGTTTTGGAAACCTTAGAAAACGCACAAAAAAGAAACGCAAGAATCTATGCTGAAATAATAGGTTACGGAACAACGTGTGATGCACATCACATTACCTCACCTTCTCCAGGTGGAACTGGAGGAGCAGCAGCAATCAAGCTGGCTATTGATGATGGTTCAATCAATCTTGATCAAGTTGATTACATAAATGCTCATGGAACTAGTACCGCAGCAAATGACAAAAATGAAACTTCTGCAATTAAATCTATATTTAAAGACAGATCTTACCTCATTCCTGTAAGCTCTACTAAGTCGATGACTGGTCATCTCTTAGGGGGTTCAGGAGGTATAGAAGCGGTAGCTTGTATTCTCTCTTTGACACATAATTTTATCCCTCCTACAATTAACTACGTTAATCCAGATCCAGATTGTGATCTTGATTATGTACCAAATAATGCTAGAGAAGCTCAAATAAGAGTTGCTCTTTCTAATTCATTCGGCTTTGGTGGACACAATGTTTGTTTAGCTTTTAGCAAGCTAGATTGATGAAAACCAATTTTACATTCACAAATTACCTTATTTAAAACAATGGTCGCTGCATCTGTTTCATTAGAATCGCTATGTGTAAATAGTATAAGAATGCTGGCTGTAGATGCAGTAAATAAATCTAATAGTGGGCATCCAGGATTACCTATGGGTTGCGCTCCAATGGGTTATGCATTATGGCACAACGTTCTTAATCATAATCCCAATAATCCAAATTGGTTTAATAGAGATAGGTTTGTATTATCTGCCGGCCACGGATGTATGTTGTTGTATTCTCTATTACACCTGACTGGATACAAATCAGTTTCCATCGAAGATATCAAAGAATTTAGACAATGGGGATCCAAAACACCTGGACATCCAGAAACATTCGAAACTGAGGGGGTTGAAGTTACAGCAGGACCATTAGGAGCAGGAATTTCTAATGCAGTTGGTTTGGCAATCGCAGAAACACACTTAGCTGCTAAATTTAATAAACCAGATTGCGAAATTGTTGATCATTATACTTACGTCATTATGGGTGACGGATGTAATCAAGAGGGTATTGCATCTGAAGCTTGTTCACTTGCTGGACATCTCAAACTTGGAAAATTGATCGCTCTATATGATGATAATCAAATCACCATTGATGGACGTACAGATGTTTCATTTACAGAAGACGTTTCAAAGAGATATGAAGCATATGGATGGCATGTGCAACATGTTGAAGATGGAAATCATGATGTAAAAGGAATAACCAAAGCTATTGAAAATGCTAAATCTGTAAAAGATAAACCTTCTTTAATCAAAATTTCTACAACAATAGGCTATGGTTCTCCAAATAAGTCTGATACTGCAGGTATTCATGGAGCTGCAGTAGGTGAAGAAGAAGCTTCCTTAACAAGAGAGTTTTTAAATTGGGAATATCCTCCTTTTGAAATTCCCGAGGAAGTATATACTCAATTTAGACAAGCTATTACAAAAGGAACAGACTCTGAGAAAAAATGGAATTTGAAGTTTCAGGAGTATCAAAACTTATATCCTTCTGAGGGTGCAGAATTAAAAAGAATGATCCAAGGTCAATTACCAGAAAACTGGGATTCAGATTTACCTTCATATACCCCAGATGATAAAGGTCTAGCGACAAGAAAACATTCTCAAATATGCCTAGGAGCTCTTGGACCTAATCTTCCTGAATTAATTGGAGGTTCAGCAGACTTAACACATTCTAATTACACAGATATAAAGGGAGAAATAGGCTCATTCCAGGCACATTCTCCAGAAAAGAGATATTTGCATTTTGGTGTTAGAGAACATGCCATGGCAGCAATATTAAATGGAATTGCTTATCACAATAGTGGACTTATACCTTATGGTGGAACTTTTCTCGTTTTCGCTGATTATATGCGAGGTTCAATGAGACTATCTGCTCTCAGTGAGCTAGGAGTTATTTATGTATTAACTCATGATTCAATTGGAGTTGGCGAAGATGGCCCAACACATCAACCGGTGGAAACTATCCCTTCTCTTCGGGCAATGCCAAATATGCTTGTTTTTAGACCTGGAGATGGTAATGAAACAAGTGGCGCTTACAAGATTGCTATTAAAAACAGGAAAAGGCCTTCTTCTCTTTGCTTAAGTAGACAAGCCATGCCAAATCAAGAGAATACCTCAATTGAAAAAGTTGCATTAGGTGGATACATAGTTTCTGATTGTGCAGGAACTCCTGATGTAATATTTATCGGTACTGGTAGTGAACTAAACCTCTGTATTGAAGCAAGTAAAGAACTCTCAAAATTAGGTACCAAAACCAGAGTTATTTCAATGCCGTGCGTGGAGCTATTTGAAGAGCAAGAAGATTCTTACAAAGAAAGTATTTTACCTAGTAGTGTCAAAAAGAGAGTTGTGGTTGAAGCTGCACATTCGTTCGGATGGCACAAATATACTGGACTTGATGGGATTTGTATTACTATGGATAGATTTGGCGCTTCTGCTCCTGGGGGTAAATGTATGACTAATTTTGGATTTACAGTTGAAAATGTTATAAACAAGACAAAAGCAATTTTATAGGCTGCGACTACACTGCACTATCACATTTTTTTAGTTTGTTACTTAATTCATCAAGACTTTCATCAGAAATTTTTGAATTCATTGGACAATGCTTAGGACCACACATCGAGCAAAACTCAGCTTTCTTAAATATTTCTTCAGGTAATGTTTCATCATGAAATTGCTTAGCCCTTTCGGGATCTAAAGAAAGTTCAAACTGTTTGTTCCAATCAAAAGTATATCTTGCATGACTTAGCTCATCATCTCTGTCACGAGCGCCTGCTCTATGTCTGGCGATATCAGCTGCATGCGCGGCAATTTTATAGGCAATCAAGCCTTCTCTAACATCTTCAGCATTTGGAAGTCCCAAATGCTCTTTGGGAGTGACATAACATAACATCGCAGTTCCATACCATCCAGCCATCGCAGCACCAATAGCACTTGAAATATGATCATAACCAGGAGAAATATCAGTGACTAGTGGGCCAAGAACATAAAAAGGAGCTTCTGAGCATTCTTCCATCTGTTTTCTAACGTTGAATTCAATCTGATCCATAGGTACATGTCCTGGCCCTTCAACCATCACTTGAACATTATGATTCCAAGCTCTTCTTGTAAGTTCACCCAATGTTTTTAATTCAGCTAATTGCGCATCATCTGATGCATCATGTAAACATCCTGGTCTAAGTGAATCTCCTAAAGAAAAAGTGCAATCATATTTCTTAAAAATTTCACAAATATCATCAAATCTTGTATAAAGAGGATTTTGTTTAAAATGGTGCAACATCCATTGAGCTAAAATTCCTCCGCCTCGACTTACAATTCCAGTAATTCTTCCTTTTACTTTAGGTAAATGTTCAATTAATAAGCCAGCATGAATGGTTTGATAATCAACGCCCTGTTTGCAATGTTTTTCAATAATATGTAAGAAATCATCCTCTGTTAATCTTTCTATAGATCCATGAACACTTTCTAAAGCTTGGTAAACAGGAACAGTTCCAATAGGTACGGAAGATTCTTTGATAATTTCCTGTCTCACTTCATCAAGATTTACTCCTCCTGTTGATAAATCCATAACTGTATCAGCACCGTATTTAACAGCTAACTTAAGCTTCTGAACTTCTTCATTGATATCACTTGCATTAGGAGAAGCACCAATATTTGCATTTACTTTGCATTTTGAGGCAATACCAATTGCCATTGGTTCAAGATTTACATGATTAATATTTGCTGGAATTATTAATCTACCCCTTGCAACCTCCTCCATAATTAATGAAGGGGGAAGATTTTCTTTTTGAGCAACATAGTTCATTTCTTCAGTTATATTTCCATTCCTAGCGAAATTCATCTGAGTAATATTCTTTTTTCCAATACGTGGTGCTATCCAAGAATTTCTCATAACCTTTTTAAAATTAATTGATTTATTACTAGAGTTCGATCAAATTTAAACTTTCCTTCGCCAGTTTTAACTGTTTCAGGTTCAAAGGGTATGATCTCAGCTAAGACATTATTCTTAGCACCCCTAGCTTTAATTAAAAAATAGCTCCTTTTAAAAGATTAGTCATCTTTTATTACTTAAAAATATAGAAAATATTTTTTATTTAATTTTTTTATAAGATTTTATTTTGTTTAAAATTTTTTTTCTTTTAATTCCTCTTCTAAGTTCCTTATCCAAAATTATAATAATTCCCATCAAACCTATTGGCAAATAAAAGATTTTTTTAGTATCTTTCCTTGTTATTAATCCTATTATTGATAACAAAATCATTAAAGGTGCAACAAGAGAAAAAATATATGATTTTCCAAATTTCATGTATATAACTTTACCAAATTAATTATTTAATTTCACAATAGATTCCGTTATTACTTTAATTCCTACACTAATAGCACTTTCATCTGGATCAAATTCTGAGCTATGTAGTGGTGCACAACCTTTCTTCCCAGACACACCAAGCCTAAACATTGCGCCAGGTACTTCATTTAAAAACTCAGCAAAATCCTCAGCTCCTAAGGATGGTTTTTGCAATTCGATAACATTTTCATGTCCTAATATTTGAATTGCAGAATCCCTTAAAACCTTATTCATATCAAAATCATTATTAACCGGGGGAACAATCTCTCTAAATTTTATTTTAGCTTCAGCTCCACAACTATTTGCAATAGATGAAATATTAAAATTAAGCCAATCACCCATTTCCCTAAACAATTGCAAGCTTGTGCATCTAATTGTTCCAGTTATATTTACCTTTTCAGACAAAATATTATATGCATTTCCTCCATTTATTTTACCAAAGGTAATAACGACAGGATCCAAAGGGTCTAATTTTCTTGTTATTGCTTCTTGAATACCAGATATAACTTTGGATGCTGCCCAAATAGCATCTACACCTTCATGAGGTCTAGCACCATGTCCTGATTTTCCTATTATCTCAATCGAAAGTTCTCCAGCCGCTGCTGTTAAACTTCCTTCCTTAATCCCAACAGTTCCTACGAATAATTCAGGAAACACATGCACTCCTAAAATTTGTTTTAACTCATTAGTTACGCCATCATCAATCATCCACCTTGCTCCACAAGCAATTTCTTCAGCAGGTTGAAAAATTATTCTTGTCCCAAATTTAAGTTTTAAATCCTTAATAATTTTTGCCACCCCCAATCCAATACATATATGTAAATCATGCCCACAAGCATGCATGACCCCATCGATTTTTGAAGAAAAACTTAAGTTAGTATTCTCAGATATTGGGAGAGCATCCATATCAACTCTCAAACCTATAAAACCTTTATCCTCTGGACCAAAATCAGCTACAATTCCTGTTCTTCCAACAGATTCTTTAACTCGCCAACCAATTTTTTTTAGATAACCACTTATTAAAATTGCCGTTTGATTTTCTAATCCACTTAATTCTGGATGAGCATGAATATGCCTTCTAATATCAATTAGTTCACCATTAAACGAATCAATTTTTTTTATCATTTTATCTGTATTCATTTTTTATTTAAGAGCTATGAATTTCATCAAGTCTTTAATTGGTTTTTGAGGCCATCTGCGAACATTCATTAACCATTCCTCATTTGCATATCTTGAATCTAATTCGGTAACTGCAATCCAGTTACTTTCAGCTTCACCTGAAATCCCTTTTGACCATTCCAAGGCTGTTAATGCTGCTCTAGCATCGGCGAAAGTTGGGTAACGTCTGATCAATTTTTTCAATTCCTTTTCACTCTCTTCCATATTGCCTAATTGGTAGTCAGCCAAAGCCATGCTAGATCTTGCCATAGCAAAGCCAGGATTTGATTCTGAAGCTCTAGAAAACAAATTTCTTGCACTCTGCCAATGTGACAAAGACCCTTCAACATTAGCAAAATTATATAAAGCAGAAAAATTCTCATTATCTTTTGAAATTACATATAAATAATCATTTTTTGCTTGAACCCAAAGTCCTAATGATTCTTCTGCAATACCTCTATTGATATATGGATCCACCTCATCTGGATCTAAATCAATGGCTTTATTTTGATCATCTATTGCGCCCTCAGGATCTCCAATCACAAGTTTTATATTTCCTCTATTACTCAAAGCAGCTGCATCACCAGGAAATAATTCCAAATACTTGTTCCATTGGTTTAATGCGAGATTAAATTCTCCTCTGGAGCTTAAATTTAAAGCTTTTTTAAATAAATCTTCCTGTGAGTTTAATGAATAACTTGGAGCAACATATAAAAAATTTATGACAAAGCAAATTAACAAAAGATAAAGCTTAGTGTTGTTAGTGATTTTCATTTTTGGAACTAATATATTTTTTTCCTAAAGATGTAAGTTTTCTTCCTCGGGGAGTCCTCATAATAAATCCAATTTGAATTAAATATGGCTCAACTACAAACTCTAACATTGAAGATTCCTCTCCCATACCAGCAGCAATTGCATCTAAGCCAATAGGATTATTATTATTAAGATTTAAAAAAGACAAGAATTTTCTATCTACGTTATCCAAGCCTTTATTATCTATATTTTGAGAATTTAAAGCTTTTTCAATAATTTCTAAGGATATTTTATTAGTATTTTTTATAACCTGAGCATAATCTCTTATTCTTTTCAAGAATCGTAATGCAATTCTTGGAGTTCCTCTAGAGATGTTAGCTAAAGCGCAGCAAGCATCATTTTCGAATTGAAGATTGATCGAATTAGAAAAATTTAAAATTATTTGTTGCAATTCATCAATTGAATAAAATTCAATTTTCTGACATATTCCAAATCTATCTCTTAGTGGAGCACTGATTGATGCAAGTTTAGTTGTTGCCCCAATCAAAGTAAATTTCGGTAAATTTATTGTTCTGCAACGAGCCCCTCTATTTGCTCCCATTGTTAAATCCAACCTAAAGTCTTCCATAGCTGAATATAAAAGCTCTTCAGTTAATTTATTTAAACGATGTATTTCATCAATAAATAAAATCTCTCCTTCTTTTAATCCAAGGAGTAATCCCACAATATCTCTTGGCCTTTCAATTGAAGGTGCGCTTGCTACTCTACATTTTGTATTCATTTCAGAAGAGATCAAAAATGCTAATGTAGTTTTTCCTAAACCAGGTTGGCCATATAAAAGTGTATGTTCTAATGCTTCTTTCCTATATTTAGAAGCATCTATAGCTATTTTTAATGAAGATTTAATTTGCTCTTGTCCAATGAATTCTTTAAAAGAATTTGGCCTTGCTAAATTTAAATTTTTGTTTATTTTGTCTTCGCCAATAATCTCTGAATCAACTAACCTCAGCTCTTTTCTCGAGCGAGAAATATTAGATTCATCTAAACTTGAAGAAATTATTGCCATAATTAAAGATTAATGGCAATTGTTCATTGGGGAAAGATTTTTTAAAACTACAATGACAAAAGTTTCAAACAAAGCAAATAAAAGCATAAAAAAAGAAGCAGTTTTTAAACGTCTTGCAGAAAATCGTTATGCAAAATTTCAGTATGAAATACTTGAAACAATTGAAGCTGGAATTGAACTTTTAGGGACTGAAGTAAAATCCATAAGAAACGGCAACGTTAATTTAAGAGATGGGTATTGTTCTTTCAGAGATAGTGAAATATTTTTGTTAAATGTTCACATTTCACCACATAAAAACGTGGGGTCTTTTTTTAATCACGACCCATTACGAAACAGAAAATTATTATTACATAAAAAAGAGATCATAAAGCTTAAATCTAATACTGAAAAAAAGGGGTTAACTATTATTCCCTTATCTATTTATTTAAAGGGATCATGGATAAAATTAACAATTGGGATTGGTAAGGGTAAAAAATTACATGATAAAAGACAAGCTGATAAACAAAAAGACGTTAAGAGAGAAATAAAAATCGCCCTTAAAAGATAAAAAGAGGAACTGCTATAGAATAATTAATCAGAATCTAAACTTACTGAAATTGGAGGAGGAGATGGATCTGGATCAGCAATTAACATATGCTGTAAAACAGTTTCAGGCCTTTCACTATCTCTCCAGCGAATTCTATAAGCAGGCATCTTAGTACCTCTACTTGTAGTTTGTTCAACTGGTTCCATAACCCAGCCTCTTCTTGATCGGCCTTGAGGATTTCTTTTCACAACTGCATCTGCGTGCTTGAAACGGAAACCAACACGTTCACCACTCATTTAAAAAATTTCGTATTGGATTATTTTTATTTTACTTCATTCGAGGTTAATTTTTAAGATTTAGTAGAAGTTATTGCTGGTTTTAACAATGGGAAAGGTATTACATCCCTAATTGAGGGGCTATTTGTGAGTAACATAATAAGTCTATCAATTCCAATACCTAGACCTCCAGTAGGTGGCATACCTATTTCTAATGCTTGTAAAAAATCTTCATCAATACAATGTGCTTCAAGATCACCCGCATCTCGCAAAGATTGCTGCAATTGCATTCTTTGCCTTTGATCAACTGGATCTATTAATTCACTAAATGCATTAGCAAGTTCACGGCCTGCAATAAATAACTCAAATCTCTGAACCATATCTTTATTCCCAGGATGAGGTCTTGCAAGAGGAGAAATTTCAATTGGATAATCAGTCACAAATGTTGGCTCAATCAGTTGAGATTCAACCTTTTGCTCAAAAACTTCATTTAAAACTTTACCTAGGGAATTTATTTTAGGAGGAATTTCAATATTAATATCCTCTAAATTCTTTATAGCTTTATTCAAATCACCATTAAAAGAATCAAAATTAATCCCTGTATATTCCATAACAACATTTTTCATTGTTATTCTTTTCCAAGGTTTTGAAAAATCAATTACATTTTCTTGATAATTAATAACTAAAGAATCACAGCAGCTAGATATAATATTTTTTATTAGATCTTCAGTTAAATTCATCATATCAATATAATTAGTGAATGCTTGATATATTTCCACTGAGGTAAATTCAGGATTATGCTTTGTACTTATCCCTTCATTACGAAAAATACGTCCTAACTCATATACTTTCTCAAACCCTCCAACTACCATTCTTTTTAGATGTAATTCTGTAGCTATTCTTAAGTACAAAGGCATATCGAGTGTATTGTGATGAGTAATAAATGGTCTAGCATCAGCTCCTCCAGCCTCAGATTGTAGTATTGGAGTCTCTATCTCTAAAAAATCTTTTTCATCTAACCATCTTCTTATTAAACTAATACACTTGGCTCTTGTCTTGAATACATTTTTGGAAAGAGGATTAACTATTAAATCCAAATATCTTTGTCTATACCTTTTTTCTATATCTGTTAAACCATGCCATTTATCAGGCAACGGCTGTAATGACTTTGATAACATTTCCCACTTAGATACTTTTATTGATAATTCGCCTTTATTAGTTTTCTTAATAGTTCCGTAAACTCCTATCCAATCTCCAATATCTACAATTTCTTTAAGATCTTCAAAAGAAAGTTGATTTGAGCTTATTTCAAAATCATCAATAACTTTTTTCTCTAGATAAAGCTGAATTTTACCTTCTTGGTCAGTAATTGTAAAAAAAGCAATTTTTCCCATTACTCTTTTTGCTAAAACTCTTCCTGCAAGTGAAACATTTAAGTTAAATTCCTGACCACTCTCTAAATAACCAAATTTCTCAAAGAGAAATTTTGTGGAATGAGATATTTTAAAAGTTTCTGCGTAGGGTTCAAATCCTTTATTGATTAGTGAATTAGCTTTTAACAAGCGAGATTCTCTTATTTCTGACAAAATTTAATTCAATATTTATGTTTTATTTAATAAAGTTATCAAAATAATGATCAACTTGCCAAAGATGTTGCTGTTTCTCCTACTCTTTGAGAAGCATAACCTATTCCTCTAACAGTAAGTATTAATTCTGGATTTCTTGGATCTGGCTCCAGCTTACCTCTTAATCTTGCAACATAAACATCTACAACCCTTAAATCTGCTGCACGCCTTGGCGGATATCCCCAAAGTTGCTCTAGTATTTCAGCTCTTGGAACAACCTTGCCTGGCTCATCAAATAAAAGTTCAAGAAGACTAAATTCTGTATAAGTTAAGCTTATTCTTTCTCCTGCTCTAGAAACTTGTCTTCTGTTCGTATCAACTACCAAATTTCCAAATTTCATAACCCCTTTACCAGAAGCGACTTCTTTGGTTTCAGTTACAGTAATACTAGGACCCATACGTCTAAGGATTGTAGCTATTCTTGCTTCTAATTCTTTAGGGCTAAATGGCTTTGACAAATAATCATCAGCACCTAAATCTAAACCAGCTACCCTCTCAGAAATAGCCTCTAAAGCAGTTAAAAATATAATAGGCACAACAGATTCAGCCCTAATTCTTCTGCAAACCGCGAATCCATCCATTTTTGGAAGCATTACATCAAGTACTATCAAATCCGGAGATTCTCTATGAAAGACTTCAAGAGCTTCTTCACCATTAGTAGCTTGGTGTACTTGATATCCCGCCAATTGAAGTCTAGTAACTAATACTTTCAAAACAGCTGGTTCATCATCAACAACTAAAATGCTTGCTTTTGACATCGAAAAAAAAATTTTTTTAGCAGATATTTCAAAGCAAATATATTTTGCTAAGGAAATATTCTTGTTTAATCTAACAATTAAAAATATAACATTACGAACCCTAAAAGATAAATTCCTTAAATTTACAAAATTTTTTTATTATTGAAATATGTTCCTTTTATAATTTCTTAAATTTTTAATTTTTTTTAAAACTAATTATTTTATATCTTCCTTTTGATCTCTTAAAGAGATCGAATAGTAATGAGCATAGTAATGGAGCGAATAATCCAGTAATAAATACTTCTGCAAAAATATTTCTAATACTAGGTAAATAAAAAGAAATACTATTTTCAGAAAAATTCTTAATCAAGATTTGAGAAAAGTATATTGATCCACATATAAAACTAGCAATGGAACAAATAAATCCATATCTAAAGTGACCTATAATAACTTTACTGGAAAGATTTAATTTTCCAAACCATATACCACATAAAATCAAACCTGGAATTTGTGTAAAACTACTTTCCTGACTTATTGAATCTAAGACAAGTCCTATACATAAACCAACAAATAAACCATCAATTGATCCATGGATCATAGACCAAGGCAATAACCAAAATAAAGGCCAATAAGGTTGAACTCCAAAAAAACTAAGCCAACTAGGATCCCAAAAATAAATTACTGGTATAAATAAAAAGGAAATTAATGAAGAATGTTTATTTAAGTATTTTTCCATTTAAATTTTAACTTTTAAGATTTGAACCCAATCTATTGCTTGAGGTTTACCTAAAAGTAAAAGATTTGCTGTTTTTTGAGCATTTAATTCTGAATCAACAGATTGAATAATGCCTATAGGAATATTTGGAGGTAGTAAAGTACTGGCTGGAGATGATAAGACAAAATCACCCACGTCAATATCAACATCCTTATTATAAAAAATTACTTTTGGATAATCGTTTCCTAAACCCACTAGTAAACCATGACTCTGAATCCTTTCAACCCAAATCCCAACTTTACTCTCAGGAGAAGTTAATAATATGACTGATGAAGTAAATAAAGAAGTGCTATTTACTCTCCCTAACAAGCCTCCTGGGCCAATGACATAACTCCCAACTTCTACTCCATCTTTCGCACCTTTGTTTAAAACTATTTGCCTCCACCAGCTTCCTGTTTTTCTAGAAATTACAGTCGCCGGAATACTTTCAGAATCGGATAATCTTTGTAGAGATAAAATTTTGCGTAATCTTTTATTATCTTTCTCTAATTGTTTTGATCTGATAAAAAACTCTTGCTCAATACTTTTTGTTAAAATTTCTCTTTGAAATTGGCCTGGCCAAAACGGTTTTGAAATTAAATAATAAAGATCTTTATATAAGGATCCTTTCGATAATCTCACAAAAAACAAAAACAATAAAAATAAAAATAAACCCCAATTTTTCTTTTTATGCCACCAACGATTAGTTGATATTCGTCGGATACCTACCATTATGATTAATCTCTAATAGCGTTCCTTATAAAGTCAGGTGTATCAACAACTCTTTTGAGTTTTTTGAAATCATCAAGTACTAATCCACAACCGTTAACAACACACAGTAATGGATTTTCTGCAATGTGCGTAAAAATTCCAGTTTCATGACTAAGTAAATCACTAATCCCTCTTACAAGAGCGCCGCCTCCAGCAAGCATAATGCCTCTATCAACAATATCTGCAGCTAATTCCGGAGGAGTTCGCTCCAAAGTTCTTTTTACAGCCTCAACAATTTTACTCAGAGGTTCAGCCATAGCTTCTCTAATTTCTCCAGAGGTTAAGGTAATTGATCTTGGCAAGCCAGATAAAAGGTGTAAGCCTCTAACTTCTATAGAAGTAGTATCAAATTCATCATCTGGAAATGCTGATCCAATTTTTATTTTAATATCTTCTGAAGTTCTCTCTCCAACGACTAAATTATGTACTTTTTTAAGATATATCGCTATTGATTCATTTAATTCATCACCTGCAATTCTTACAGATTCGCTTAAAACCGTTCCACCCAGACTTAATACTGCTACTTCAGTAGTTCCCCCTCCAATATCAACAATCATAGTCCCAATAGGTTCAGTAACTGGTAATGAAGCGCCTATTGCAGCAGCGACGGGTTCATCAATCAAATGTACCTCCCTAGCCCCAGCTAATCCAGCTTCTCTAACTGCTCTTCTTTCAACACTAGTTACTCCACTTGGGATACCAATAACTATTCTTGGAGCTAAAATTCCTCTTCCCTCATTACATTTCTGAATAAAAGTTTTTATCATTTGTTCCGCCGCATCAAAATCAGCAATAACTCCGTCTCTTAAAGGTCTCACTGCTCTTATATTTCCTGGAGTTCTTCCAAGCATTAATTTTGCTTCTTCACCGACCGCCAACGGCACTCCCTCTTCAAGATCCATAGCTACTACTGAGGGTTCCTGTAAAATTACGCCTTTTCCTGATACATGAATAAGAGTATTAGCAGTACCTAAATCAATACCGATATCCCTAGAAAATTTAAATCTGTTAAAAATCACAATTAAAACTCTTTTAAATAAATAATATATCTAATTTATCTATACCTTCCACAATTCTTTAACTTAGTTATGAATAGCTTGCAAAACTCCAAGCAAAAACAAAATAAATGAGTAAAATAAAAAAAACAACGTTTTATGGAAATTAACACTGTTAATTTGGTTGGCAGAGCTGGTAGAGAACCTGATGTAAGATATTTTGAATCAGGGAGCACAGTGGCTAACTTCACTCTTGCAGTAAATAGAATAAGTAGAAATGATGAGCCTGATTGGTTTAACTTAGAAATATGGGGCAAACAAGCACAAATAGCCGCTGACTACGTCAAAAAAGGTTCTCTGATAGGTATTACAGGTAGTTTTAAAATCGATAGCTGGAAAGATAAGAATACAGGCGAAGATAGATTCAAACCAGTTGTTAGAGTAGATAGATTAAATTTATTAAGTTCAAGAAAAGAAACAGATCAGAGTAATTTTACAAATAATAACTCTGGAGATATTCCTTTTTAAGATAAATTTCTTTTATAGAGTCTCATAAAAAACTTTATTAGTAAATACAAGATTATAAAGATTAAAATAGGTTTAATAATATATTTAATTTGATCTAGATAAGTTTCAACAATTTTATACTTATCTCCAAATATGTATCCCGCATATGTTAAAAAAGTAACCCATATTAAGCTTCCTAATGTTGTCCAAACTAAAAATTTTTTAAGTGGCATCAGTTCCATACCAGCAGGAACTGAAATTAATGTTCTAATCCCAGGAACTAATCTGCCCCAAAAAACTAATGATACGCCATATTTATCAAACCACCGTTTACTTTTAGCAAGATCTTCGGAAGTTATTCCAAAATATTTACCTTTTTTATCTAAAAAATTTGAAAGTCTTTTTTCATTCACTAATTTCCCTACATAATACCAAGGTAAAGATCCTGCAATTGTCCCTAATACACCCCAAAAAACTAAAATATAAAAATTTAATTTTTGTTGATAAACAAAAAAACCACCCAAAGGCATAATTATTTCTGATGGGATTGGCGGAATTATATTTTCTAAAAACATAGCCAAACATATAGAGATGTAAGCAATTATCGAATTTGCTTCAACTGCCTTAGTTATATATTCCGGGATTGAATTTAAAATATTGATAAAAATTAAACTCAAATTTAGTATCTATAAAGTTCTGGTTTATAGGGTCCTTCGACAGAAACATTGATATAATCTGCTTGCTCTTTAGTTAGTTTTGTTAATTTTGCTCCAATCTTATCCAAATGTAATCGGGCCACCATTTCATCTAAATGTTTTGGAAGTACATATACTTCCTTAGAGTATTCATCTGATTTATTAAAAAGTTCGATTTGAGCTAAGACCTGATTAGTAAAAGAATTACTCATAACAAAGCTAGGATGACCTGTAGCGCAACCTAGATTAACAAGTCTGCCTTCTGCTAAAAGAATGATTTTATTTCCACTTGGCAAGGAAATATGATCTACTTGTGGCTTAATATTTTCCCATTCATAATTTTTCAATGAAGCAACATCAATTTCATTATCAAAATGTCCAATATTACAAACTATCGCCTCATCTTTCATTTTTATTAGATTTTCATGAGTTATGACTTGATAATTACCAGTAGCAGTAACGAATATATCTATATCCTCAACAACATCATCTAATGTGACGACACTAAATCCCTCCATAGCTGCTTGAAGAGCACATATTGGATCGACTTCAGCAACTTTAACTATTGCACCGAGTCCTCTTAATGATTGCGCAGACCCTTTACCAACATCGCCAAAACCTATTACTAATGCAACTTTTCCTGCAATCATTACATCAGTAGCACGCTTGATACTATCGACTAAAGATTCTCTACAACCATATAAGTTATCAAATTTACTCTTCGTAACTGAATCATTTACGTTAATAGCAGGAAATGGTAATGCATTTTGTTTTTGCAATTGATAAAGTCGTGCAACTCCTGTTGTAGTTTCTTCTGTAACACCAATAATATTACCCTTAATACGCGAATAGAAGCTACTATCCTCTTGCAATTTAGACTTAATAGATTTAAATAAAGCTATTTCCTCTTCGTTACTAGGATTGTTTAAAACTGACAAATCTTTTTCTGCCTTGCTACCTAGTATTAATAATCCTGTGGCATCTCCACCATCATCAAGGATCATATTAGGAGAATCTTTACCCCAATCTAAAATGTAGTGGGTATATTGCCAATATTCATCTAAACTCTCACCCTTTTTTGCATAAACTGCAATACCTTTGTCTGCAATAGCAGCTGCTGCATGATCTTGGGTTGAGAAGATATTGCATGAGGCCCATTTAACTTGTGCACCAAGATCAACAAGAGTTTCAATCAGAACAGCAGTCTGAATAGTCATATGTAAACTACCTGCTATTTTTGCACCCTTCAAAGGCTTGTCAGAATGATGCTTACCTCGAAGTGCCATTAATCCTGGCATCTCGGTTTCAGCAATTTTGATTTCTTTACGTCCAAATTCAGATAAAGAAATATCTGCTACAACATAGTTTGGTATGGATGTCTTAATCGAATTAGCAATAACCATTTCTAAAAAAATTCTTATACTCTAAACTATAAATGATTTTTGCCTAATTTTGTGTTTGTTGGAAATTTAAATGAGACTATTCAATTAGGAAAGAAATTTGCTCAAGGATTAAATTCAAAATCTATTATTTTACTACAAGGTCCTATTGGATCCGGCAAAACTTCGTTCGTCCAAGGCATAGCTAAAGGACTTTTTATTGAAGAAGAAATTACAAGCCCTACATTTGCTTTATCGCATCATTACAATTCAGGAAAAATTCCACTAATTCATATTGATTTATACAGGCTAGAAGATAGTTTCATAGCAAGAGAATTCTTTATTTCTGAGGAAGAAGAAGCCTTACAAAATGAAGCTATTATGGTTATTGAATGGCCAGAATTAATAAAACCATTGTTGAATAATTTCTGGAAAATAGAAATAAGTTACGCTACAAAATTTGGGAGAAATTATAAAATCTGGGATACAAAAAATTCATTAGCCTTTGAATAATCTGGTTGTTGTTCAATTGCGCCTTCGCCCAGACAAGTAAGTAAACCACAAACACTAGCGAACTTAACACAATTTTCTATCTCTGATTTTTCGAAAGGATAATCAAAAAAAAGTAATTTTGAAATTAATCCAGCTAAAAAAGCATCACCTGCACCAGTTGTATCAATAATTTTAGATGTATTAATTACTCCAGTAGTTCCTTGAACACCATTTATAAACCATGAAATGGGATTTGCTCCGTCCGTGATTATTACATCAGGACTATTCAACATTTTTTCAGATATTTCCTGTGGATTTTCATTGTCAAAAAATAAAGTTGCTTCCTCTTTAGCCAACTTTAAAATATCAGCGTAGTTCAAGAAACTCTTAATTAAATAAACATTCTCCTTTTCAGTATTTAAGGATGCGAAAGTTTTATAATCCCAAAATACCTTTCTCCAGTTCAAATCAATTATTATTTTTACATCAAACTTTTTGGCTATTTTTAATAGAAAGTGAATTGAATCTGAGGACATTGAAGACGATAAAATGATAGTTCCACAAACAAAATATTTTGTTCTTAAAAAAAGTTTTTCTAAACTTTTTATATCTTTTATAAATTCGTTCCTATCAAGAGCTTCATCAGCAAAAACTGTATTTAAGCTTGTATCAAAACTAGAAAAATATCGATCTCCAGAATTATCTCTTTTTACTTTAACTATACGAGTTGGAAGGTTATTATCTACTTGCAAAAAATTTATATTTACCCCTAAATCGTTAAATGTTTTAATAAATTTTTTTCCAAATTCATCAATTCCTACACGTCCGATAAATGCTGAATCTATTTTTAATTTCCTTAATGCACAAGCTACATTGGCAGGAGCTCCTCCCAGAAAATCGGTAAATTCATGATTTGATATATTCTTGATTCTGTCTATTAAAGCCTCTCCAGTACAAACAACCTTTGTTTTTTCCATATAATTAAGAATTTTTTCTAGACTAAGGATAATAAACCTAAAACAAAAAAATTTTTTTTTGAATTAAAGTTTAATCTAGTATTTACATCCTAATGTCTTTTAAAAAATCCAAAAATTGGAAATGGAAAAATTGGAACATAGCTTGGTCTTCATCAAAACTATCATCAAAAAAAGATCTTAATATTTTATTAATTCATGGTTTTGGAGCATCAAAAAGACATTGGAGACATAATCAAGATTTTCTCGGAAATATCTCTAATTGTTACTCAATTGACCTACTAGGATTTGGAGAAAGTAGCCAGCCCTGTGCTTTATTAAATTATGAATCTTACAAAGAAAATCATGTTAAATATTCCTTTGAATTATGGGGAAGTCAGGTAGCTGCATTTTGTAATGAGGTTATTAAATCTCCTGTTTATCTAGTAGGCAACTCAATAGGAGGTATTGTATCTTTAAAAGCTGCTGAAATTCTTAACGAAAAATGTAATGGGATTGTTTTAATTGATTGCGCCCAGAGAACAATGGACGATAAAAGACTTAAAAGAAAAGATGTATTAATGAATTTATTACGTCCAATAATAAAAACATTAGTGAGACAAAGAATTATTAGTAATACGCTTTTTCAAAGAGCTGCCAATCCAGCAGTAATAAAAACAATTCTAAAAAAAGCTTATCCTTCAGGTAAAAATATTGATGAAGAACTAATAGAAATTTTATATGAACCTTCTAAAAGAAAAAATTCAAAAGAGGCTTTTAGAGGTTTTATTAATTTATTTGATGATTATCTTGCAACAGACCTCTTTGATATAGTTGATACTCCTATCCAGTTAATATGGGGAGAAAAAGACCCCTGGGAATCCCTTAGCGAAGCGAAAGCTTGGAAAAATAATTATAAGAACATTAAAAGACTTGATATTATCAAAGAAGCTGGTCATTGTCCGCATGATGAAAATCCTACGGCAACTAATAATTTAATAAGTGAATTTATTCAAGAAACAAAATAAGCTTCTACATTATCACTTAATCTTCGTAAACCTCTTAAGCCATCTCTTTCTAGATTTCTTACTCTGTCTCGACTGATACCCAAAACACGACCAATACCTGTAAGAGACATTGGTTCATCTCCATCCATGCCATATCTCATCCTTAAAACTCTGCATTGTAAGTCAGGTAATTGATGAAGAAGAGAATGTAAATCACCTCTCATACAATCCATCTCTATTTGCTCATCTGGCAAATCTTCTCCTCCGGCTAATAAATCTAGTAGAACAGTATCTTCTCCATCTCCTACTTTTGTTTCAAGACTAACTGGTTGACCAGCTTTACACATTAAGTCTTTAACATCATCTTCAGGCAATTCAACATATTTTGCTAGTTCACTAATTGTGGGTGTTCTTGACATTTCTTGACTTAATTCTCTCTGTCCTTTTTTTAGCTTATTTAACATCTCAGTTATATGGATTGGTAATCTAATAGGTCTACTTTTTTCTGCAATTGCTCTAGTAATACCTTGCCTAATCCACCAATATGCATATGTTGAGAATTTATATCCTCTGGCAGGATCAAATTTTTCGACCCCTCTTACTAATCCAATAGTTCCCTCTTGAATTAAATCTAGTAATTCCATATTTCTTTTCGTATATTTTTTGGCAACACTAACTACTAACCTTAAATTGGCAGCAACCATTCTTTCTTTCGCTCTCTGACCAGCTCTAATTCTTTTTTTAATCTGTGAAGTCGATAAGTTTAGCTTTTCGGCTAATTCTTCTACTGAAGGTTTATTGTCTGTTAATTCTTTAATTTCAAGTTCAGCTTTCTCGACTTGCATATATTCTTGAACTTGTCTTCCTAAAGTTATTTCTTGTTCATGTGATAATAATGGTACCCTCCCTATATCTCTCAAGTATGACCTAACCAAATCTACGTCATTACTAGATTTTAAGGTTGAAATAGTAGTTAATTTATTTTCGACTAATGTTTCGGACGACATAAATTTAAATGTTGTTTTGTAAACAATACCATTAAGAAATGTAAAGTTAAACAAAAAAATCCACAATTTTACAAAAATGAGAATAAATACCTAGTGTTTGTTTTATAAAATTGAAGAATTAAGTAGCCAATTAGCAGTACTGAGATAAATAAATACTCCAGCGATATCTGTTACTGTTGTAATGAAAGGGGAAGACATCAAAGCGGGGTCTAAGCCCATCCTATCGAATAGTAAAGGGAGAATAGCTCCTGTAGTCGCTGCTAAAGTTGTTATGGAAATTAAACTTATTCCTACTGCTGAGGCAATTAAAGGACCCTCACCTTGCCACCAAGCAAAAGGGAAAACCACTAGCATCATCAAAATTCCCAATAAAGCTCCAGTTACAGCCTCCTTAATTACTGCCTTCAATGCTCCTAAAGATTTTAACTTTTGTGTACTTAAACCTCTTATAACAACTGTTGAGCTTTGAGCTCCAACATTACCTCCCGTACCAATTAGTAATGGAATAAAAGCAGCTAGTAAAACTATTTCTTTTAAAATCTGATCATTCATCGCAATAACTTTTGTAGTCAGCCCATTTGCTAAAACCAAAATTAACAGCCATAAAATTCTCCTTCTTGTGATTATGAATAAACTACTTTGAAAATAGTCATCTTCATCTCCAGGCTGCACAGCACCTGCAGCATAAATATCTCGAGTAGCTTCTTGCTCGATAACATCAATCAAGTCATCAACTGTGACAATTCCTACTAATCTTTTTTCTTTGTCAACAACAGGAAGAGCTAAAAAGTCATATCTTTGTATTGCTCTAGCAACTTCCTCTTGATTAGTATTGGTCGAAATATTGACTACATCCTTTGTCATAACATCCCCAATAGGCTTATTAGGGTCAGCGGTAACAAGATCTCTCAAAGATAAAATACCTGTTAGATGTCTTTCTTTATCTGTGACGTATAAGCTATAAATAGTTTCTGTAAAAGCAGCCCTTTTCCTTACTAAAGTTAATGCTTCCTCAGCAGTTTGCATTTCCTTTAAATCTATAAATTCAGTAGTCATTAATCTCCCCGCCGTTTCAGGCTCGTAGCCCAATAATTCTGCTGTTACTTTCCTTTCACCAGGACTAAGTGCAGATAAAAATTTTCTTACAACTTTTGCGGGTAATTCGTCAAAAAGTTGAACTCTATCATCAGGAGACATTTTTTCAACAATTTCTAAAACTTCTCCTGAACGAAGCCTATCCAGTAATGTTTGCTGAACAATTGGATCTAAGTATTCGTAAACTTCTATTGCTTCATTTTTTTTTAATAATCTAAATGCGAGCGCTTGCAGTATTAAAGGCAAACTTCCAATTGCATCAGCTATATCGACAGGTTGGGAGGGTTCAAGTAATAATTTTGCTTCATCATAATTTCCTGCTACCAATAATTCCTCTAGTTGAATTGAAATATTGCCACGAATACTTAAATCTGAAGATAAGGAATTAATCACTTCAAGATTATTATTATCTTCCATAATATTGCTCTAAATCTAGTTAACTCTAGTATTATATAAAAATTAAGTCATTTTTCTACTTAGTAAAAAACCAACATACATAATTACTAAATTTAAAATAATAATTAAATTTAAATAAAGCAACAATTTTAAATAATAACCCTGAATAATAAGATGATACAAAAAGTGAATAAAACCACTATACGAAGTAAAACAAGAACAAAATCCAGTAAATAAAATTTCCTTTCTAAACTTACTAATTTTTCTTGAAATAATAAAACCATATAAAAAAGAACCTATTATAGAAACAAGAAAATTATTACTTATAAAAAACCTTAAAAAAGTTGCTAAAAAAGCAGCTAATAGTAATATTATAAAAAACTTTTTATTCAACTTCGAATGATTAATTTAATATAATATCCTAAACTAAAAAATAAAGAAGATAGTATTAAAACCTCAAAATAATAAAGAAAAAAACTTATATATTTCCTTGTTTGAATTAAATTAAATAATTGATATATAAAAGATGAAAATGTACTAAAACAGCCTAAAAAACCTACAGAAAAAAATAAAAATAAATTTTTATTATTGAAATTTAATGCTATGAAAAAGCCTAAAAATAGTGAAGATAAAACATTTACAATTAAATATTTATTGAAATATAGTATTTTATTTCTTCTAAAAATATATTTTATGAACAATCTTAAAATAAGTCCGAAAGTGCTTCCAACTAAAAGATAGATAACTGCAAATAAATCCAAACTCTACATTTTAATCCAACCCTTTTTTGTTCTAGTAGGATTTTCAATAAATTGATTAGTGGCCAATTCTACTCGTGCCCAAATATCTCTCTCATTAACTACCCATTTATGCAAAATTGATAATGAAGAACCGGGATTAAGAACCATTAATTTTTTTGCATTAGTTTTGGGGAAAGTATATAGAGAACAAGTTCCATTTAATATAATTTCTTTAGAACTATTGAGAGTTCTATATTCATTCAAATTCCTTTGTATACCTCCTGCAGGTAAGGTAATTGGACCGATAAGGGCGAATCCTATTAAACAAATATTTTTTATCATATATCAAGAGTTGCCATATCTAAGTTTGCACTATGAGTTTCAATAAACTCTCTTCTTGGAGCAACTTTATCTCCCATTAAGATATTAAATATCCTATCTGCTTCTAAAGCATCTTCAATTTCTACTTTTTTCATCATTCTCGTCTGAGGATTCATAGTTGTATCCCATAATTGCTTAGGCATCATCTCACCTAAACCCTTAAATCTTTGAATATTGTAATTAGCTTTTTCTCCAAAATCTTCTATGGTTTTCTTCAATTGATCTTCGTTGTAACAATATTGATGATTTTTACCTCTTTCTACTTTATATAGAGGGGGACATGCAATATATATGAAACCCTTTTCAACGAGCTCCCTTTGATATCTATAAAAAAACGTTAATAGCAATGTTCTAATATGAGCACCATCTACATCTGCATCAGTCATAATCACAACTCGATGATATCTAAGAGAATTCACATCAAACTCTTCACCCTTGATACCCAATCCCAAAGCAGTTATTAGTGATTGAATTTCTGTATTTTTATAAATTTTAGTATCGTCTGTTTTTTCAATATTTAAAATTTTTCCTCTCAAGGGCAAAATTGCTTGAAATTTTCTATCTCTTCCTTGCTTAGCTGAACCTCCAGCAGAATCACCCTCAACTATATATATCTCTGCACCTGAGGGATCTCTTGAGCTACAATCTGCCAATTTACCAGGTAAAGTTGAGCTCTCAAGAACACTTTTTCTCCTTACTAAATCCCTTGCTCGCTTTGCTGCTTCTGCTGCATTAAAAGATTGAATTGCTTTTTCTAGAATTAAATCAAAAACATTAGGATTAAATTCCATATACTTTATTAAAGCTTCTCCAATAAGGGAATCAACAATACCCCTTACTTCAGTGTTACCCAATTTTGTTTTAGTTTGTCCTTCAAATTCTGGCTCTGGTACTTTTACTGATAACACGACTGTCAAACCTTCTCTAATATTTTCTCCTGACAAATTTTTATCAACCTCCTTCCTTTTACCTCTTTTTTTTGCAATGGCATTAAAAGTTCTTGTCAATACTGTTTTTAAACCTTCTATGTGTGTTCCTCCATCAATTGTTCTAATATTATTTGCAAATCCTAAAATATTATCTGAATAAACATCTGAGCACCATTGTAAAGCTGCCTCTACATAAACATTATCTTTTTGTGAATCAACATAAATAATTTCGGAGTGAATAGATTCCTTTTCTTTATTTATATACTCTACATATTCTTTAATTCCACCATCGTATAAATAAATTTCTTCTTTGAAAGAACCATCTGATAATTTTTGTCTCTCATCTCTAAATAAAATTTTGACACCACCATTTAAATAAGCTAATTCTCTCAATCTTGAAGATAATAAAGCATAGTCAAATTCAATTCCGTCAGTAAATATAGTCGGATCTGGCTTAAAACAAATTGTTGTCCCTTTTTTAAGGGGTTTATTTTGCTGTTTTTGGGATTTTAAATTACCTTTTGCAATTCCTTTTTCAAATCTTTGATTAAACTCACTACCATCTCTAAAAACAGTAACATTTACCCATTCACTTAAAGCGTTAACAACTGATATGCCGACACCATGTAAGCCACCAGAAACTTTATATCCACCACTTCCAAACTTACCTCCTGCATGAAGAACAGTAAGCACAGTTTCAAGTGCACTTTTACCTGTTCTTGGATGAATATCTGTTGGGATACCCCTTCCATTATCTGAAATTAAAGCTGAACCATCATGTTTGAGAACTATTTCAATATGATCACAATGGCCTGCTAATGCTTCATCAACAGAATTATCTACGACTTCATAAACTAAATGATGTAACCCTCTTGGACCAGTAGAACCAATATACATACCTGGTCGTTTACGAACAGGTTCTAACCCCTCTAATACCTGTATCTGTTCAGCTCCATAATCATTAGAGATTTTATTAGTTCTTTTTTCCTCACTCATTTAATAAAAAAAAAATAATAATACTTTTAAAATGTTATTTTTAAAAGGCCTTTCATTAAATTTACCATCGGTCTAAGAGAAAGGCTTGAAGATAATGCAAAATTTAATCACTTTAATTATATGAATCAAACATTTATTCCCAAAAATCGCTTATGCTTTCTTCAAAACCTTTAGTAATAGTTTTAATAGGGCCGACAGCAAGTGGCAAAACTGAGCTAGCAATAGACATCGCTAAATATTTTAATATCCATATACATAATGTAGATTCGAGACAAATTTATCAATATATGGACATTGGCACAGCAAAACCAACGCAAGATCAACAAAAAACGATTAAACATTTTTTAATTGATCTTGAAGAACCTTCTATTCACTTGAATGCTAGACAATTCCAAGAAATTGCTACAAAATCAATCAATCGAGAACTAAATAAAAAAATAATTCCCTTTTTAGTAGGCGGAAGCGGACTTTATATGAATTCAATAATCAAGGGATTTTTTTCACCAGATGTCCCGCCTCAGAAAGCTTTGAGGTCACAATTCGAAAAATTAGGTCACGAGAAATGTTGGGAACTCTTAAAAATTTGTGATCCTTCATTAACAAAAACAATTAATTACAGTGATAAAGTAAGAATAATAAGGGGTTTAGAAGTTTTTTATGTAACGGGTCAACCAATGTCATCTCAAAAATTTCAAAACCCCCCTCCATGGAAAATATTAGAATTAGGATTAGATAGGGTAGATTTAAAAGAAAGAATTTTCAAAAGATCAAAAAATATGTTTAAGTTAGGAATTATTGAAGAGACTAAAAATATTATTAATCAATATGGTCCAAATTTATCTTTACTAAAAACAATTGGATATAAACAGGCACAAGATGTACTAAAAGACAATTTAACAGTTGAGGAAGCTATTGAATTAACCACATTAAAAACAATTCAATTTGCTAAAAGACAAAAAACATGGTTCCGTAATAAGAACAATCCAATATGGCTTAATAACAAAAACCTACTAAAAGATGCAATAATTAAAATAGAGTATGCTTTAAGTTAACTTTATAAAGTATTAAATCTTGTTCATCATCAAAAAAATCATTTAAAGAACCTGAATGCCACCACGTCCACGCTTTGATCGCCGCGCTCCTGTTAGAGAGCTCCCAAATATTAATGAAAGAATTAAATATCCTCAATTAAGAGTTGTTGATTCAGATGGAAAGCAACTAGGAGTTTTAGACAGAATAAAAGCATTAGAGATTGCTGCTCAGAGAGAATTAGACTTAGTTTTGGTTAGTGAGAAAGCTAATCCACCTGTTTGTAGAATAATGGATTACGGAAAATATAAATTTGAGCAAGAAAAAAAAGCAAAAGAAGCAAGAAAAAAATCTCACCAAACTGAAGTAAAAGAGGTAAAAATGAGATACAAGATTGATAAACATGATTATGACGTAAGAATTGGACAAGCTGTTAGATTTTTAAAATCAGGTGATAAAGTAAAATGCACTGTCATTTTTAGAGGAAGAGAAATCCAACATTCAAATTTAGCCGAAACACTCCTATTAAAAATGGCGAACGATTTAGAAGAGCAGTCAGAGGTTCAACAAAGACCAAAAAGAGAAGGTAGAAATATGATTATGTTTCTAAGTCCTAGAAAAACTCCTTTGTTAAAAAAAGAAGAAGGGTAAAAAATAATTTATCTATAAGAAATTCATCCAAAAATTATGACGGATGTTAAAGTGTCACTTAAGAACAAAGAAGAATTTTATTAGGTATTTTCTAAAGTGAGATTCCATATTCAACAAGAAATTGATATCCCTGCATCTATACAGTTATACAATCAAATATGCTTTGCAATAGCTGCTAGATATTATCCTCCGGGGCATCGATTACCTAGTACTAGACAATTAGCAATGCAAACAGGACTCCATCGAAATACTATCAGTAAAGTCTACAGACAGCTTGAGAAAGATGGAGTTGTTGAAGCAATAGCAGGCTCAGGTATTTATGTTAGAGACAATCTTAAAAAAGGAAATTTTAAAAAATCTTTTAATTCAAAAAATAATTTAAATAAGCCACCTGATCAAGAAGCAAAAAAAGCAATTGATCAATTAATAAAGCTTGGGTGGACGCTGCAAGAAACAAGAAATTTTCTAAATGATGAAATTGACTGGCGTATAAAATGTGGATCAAGAATATTAGTTAGTACTCCAAGGGAAGATATAGGCGCCTCTATGTTAATTGCAGAAGACCTATCTCAAAACATCAATGTACCTGTAGAAGTAATTCCCATGGAGGAATTAGAGAAAGTTTTATGCAATTCCAATAATGGAACTATTGTTACAAGTAGATATTTTTTGCAACCATTGGAAAACTTAGCAAAAAAATATAAAGTAAGAGCTATTGCGGTTGATTTGAGCGACTTTCAGAAAGAATTAAAAATAATAAAAGAATTAAAACCTGGTAGTTGTGTAGGAATTGTAAGTATTAGTCCAGGTCTCTTAAGAGCAGCAGAAATTATTATACATAGCATGAGAGGAAGTGATATAGTTATTATGACTGCTATTTCGGATAACAGTAGTAGATTATTAGCTCTTTTAAAAGCTTCCAATCATATTGTGTGCGACGGACCTAGTTTGTCTGTTGTAGAAACTACACTTCTCAAAAATCGTTCGCAATTAATCAGAATGCCGCAAATTATTTGTGCAAAAAATTACCTAAGCATCGAAACAATAAATCAATTAAAAACAGAAATAGGCTTTGTTAATTAATTATGTTAAGGACTTTTAGATCAGACATTGAGATAATAAGAGAAAGAGATCCAGCAGCAAGAGGTATTTTAGAAATTTTCCTTTGCTATCCAGGCTTCCAATCTATTGTAATTCATAGATTAACTCATAAATTGTGGCTCTTAAAATTACCTTTAATTCCAAGATTATTAAGTCATTTGAATAGATTATTCACTGGAATAGAAATACATCCAGGTGCCAAAATTGGGAAAAAAGTTTTTATAGATCATGGAATGGGAGTTGTCATTGGAGAAACAGCTGAAATTGGGAATAATTGCTTGCTTTATCAAGGAGTTACATTAGGGGGGACTGGTAAAAGTCATGGCAAAAGACATCCAACTCTAATGGAAAATGTTGTAGTAGGAGCTGGTGCAAAAGTCCTTGGTTCAATAATAGTTGGGCCTAATACTCGGATTGGAGCAGGTTCTGTCGTAGTTCGTAATGTCGGAGAAAATAGTACTGTTGTTGGTATTCCAGGAAGAGTAGTCCATCAAAGTGGAGTCAAAGTTAATCCTCTAGCACACTCCGCACTACCAGATGCTGAAGCTACAGTAATTAAAAATCTAATGGATAGAATTGACCAGCTAGAGAATCAAATTCTTAAATTACAAAAAACCGTTCAATGCCTAGCTACTTCAGAATCTATTGACATCTCTAAGGTTGGTGATGCACAAAATATAAAGGATAAAGAAATAATAGAATTCTTAGGAGATCAATAAATTAGAGTTAATTAATTACTTGCTTCTTTTTCACTTTTGGGTTGAAACATAAACATTGAATAAATGACGTTCCTTCTCATATTTGTCATCATTTCAAGAAACATATCATAACCTTCGTTTTTATATTCAATTAAGGGGTCCTTTTGACCATATCCTCTTAATCCTACAGATTCCCTCAAAGAATCCATCGATTGAAGATGTTCTCTCCACAAATTATCAATTTGTTGAAGAATAAAAAACCTCTCAGCTTCCCTCATTAAACCTGGACGAAATTGCTCTATTTGAGCCTCCTTCAAATCATATGCAATACGCAATTGTTCTTGAAGATAATTTTTTAATTCTTCAACAGATAAAACACTAACATCCGTTGATTTGAGGTTATCTAATAAATAAATAAACTCTTTTACTTTAGAGATCAATTGTTCAATATCCCATTCTTCTGGAGGTAAATCAGGATTTATATAAGCTTCTACAATTTCTTCCATTGTTCTTTCTCCATAACCTATTACTTGTTTCTTCAAATCACTACCTCTTAAAACTCTTAATCTCTCACTATAAACTGCTTTTCTTTGATTATTCATTACCTCATCATATTCAAAAACTTGTTTCCTTATATCGTAGTAATAGGTCTCTACCTTCTTTTGAGCACTTTCTAAAGATCTAGTAAGCATTCCTGACTCAATAGGCATATCTTCATCTACTCTAAAAGCATTCATTAAATTTGCGACCCTATCACCCCCAAATATCCTTAATAAATTATCTTCCAAGGATAAAAAGAATCTGGTACTTCCAAGATCTCCTTGCCTACCTGCTCTTCCTCTAAGTTGATTATCCACTCTTCTTGACTCATGCCTTTCGGTTCCAATAACATGAAGACCGCCAGCATTTCTCACATTTTCTTCTTCATCAATCAATACCTTTTCATATGCATTTTTTACATCTGATAAAGCATCTCGTAATGATCGTATCAGTTTATCTTCTGTAGGTGCTTTTTCAGCAGCAGTAGCAATTTTATCTTCTAATTCCAGAATAGTTAAAGTTCTATCTCCCCAATTCTTTACGAGATCATCAGCTAATAATGATAGTTTTTTCGTAATATCCTCGTCTAATTGACAGGGAAATAGACTAGTTACACCACTTTTATTATTCTTATTTGATATTGAGTCAACCTTGGAAGAAAAACCTCCTCCAGTTCTAGAAACTCTTTGTTGAGGAATAGGGGGCTTGTGCTCATTATCTGGCTTTACAAGCAAAGGCATTAACGTCTCTTTTAATTTTAGCCTTGCCATATAATCACTATTTCCACCAAGAATAATATCAGTACCTCTACCAGCCATATTTGTTGCAATAGTTACCGCACCTGATCTTCCTGCTTGGGCTATGATCTCTGCCTCACGTTCTACATTCTCTGGTTTTGCATTTAGTAAATTATGTGGGATTTGCTGCTCAAAAAGAAGCTTACTTAATAACTCACTTTTTTCAACACTTGTTGTACCTACTAAAACAGGTCTTCCTTTCCTATATATTTCTGCTGTTTCATTAGCGACAGCTTTCCACTTTCCTATTTCTGTTTTAAACACTTGATCAGCCCAGTCTTGTCTCTTCCTAATCTGATTAGTTGGCACAACTGTTGACTCTAACTTATAAGTTTTTTCAAATTCCACCTCTTCAGTCTTGGCAGTCCCTGTCATACCAGCTAAACCTGGATATAAAAGGAAAAAATTCTGGTAGGTTATAGATGCTAATGTCTGAGTCTCTGGTTGAATTTTGAGACCTTCTTTTGCTTCAATTGCTTGGTGTTGTCCATCACTCCATCTTCTACCAGGCATAACCCTTCCAGTAAATTCATCAACTATTACTGCTTCGTCTTTTTTAATAATATAGTTTACATCTTTTACAAATAATTCTTTTGCTTTTAAAGCATTAGTAATGTAATGAGCCCATGGGTCTTTAGGGTCATATAGATCATTAACCTTCAAGGACTCTTCACATTTCGCAAATCCTTGATCAGTTAATATACAACTACGTTGTTTTTCGTCAACTTCATAATCTCCCTCTGGATCAATACCATCTTTACTTAATTCTTTTGCTCTAATTAGAGATAATGATAATTCTGCAGCTTTTTTATATTTTTCTTGTGGTCTTTCAATTTGACCAGAAATAATTAGAGGAGTTCTAGCTTCATCAATTAAAATTGAATCAACCTCATCAATAACACAATAATTGAATTTTCTTTGAACTACTTCCTCAATATCAGTAGCCATATTATCTCTTAAATAATCAAACCCTAGTTCAGAATTTGTAGCATAAGTTATATCACATGCATAATTGGTTTTCCTTTCAGAAGGACTCATATCCTGCTGAATCAAACCAACAGATAATCCTAAAAAACGATGAACCTGTCCCATCCACTCTGCATCTCTTCTGGCCAAGTAATCATTAACAGTGACAACGTGTACGCCCTTACCAGTTAATGCATTTAAATAGCAGGGAAGAGTAGCAACGAGAGTTTTACCTTCTCCAGTTTTCATCTCAGCGATTTGCCCATCATGGAGAACCATTCCACCTATTAATTGGACATCAAAATGACGCATTTCTAAAACTCTTTTACTTGCTTCTCTAACGATTGCAAAAGCTTTGGGTAATATTTCTTCTAATTGCTCTTTTTGTCTTTTAGCATTTAATTCTAATGAAACCTTTGATTTAAGATTATGAGTCTCATTTCGTAATTCATCATCGGTTAGTATAGATACCTCTTCTTCTAATAAGTTTATTTCTTCAACTATTGGTTGATATCGCTTTAACTTTCGTGTATTCGGATCTCCCAACAAAAGTTTTAGCATAATTGTTAATCCTCTAAAAAATCTATCCTATTAGAAACATTATAAGTTAGTGCGTTACAACTAAATGAGTAAATCTTATATCTCTTTATTTTTTCTAAAGTTATCGATTAAGGTGTTTAAATCAAATGTATCAAATAAGTTATTAGATTTTTTTCTCAAAATTTTATAATTTTACACTAATGAAACCAGTATTTTTAGTTAAACATTCAAAAGGAGCTCTTGGATTGAGATTTTTTGGATTAGGTCCCAATCTTAAACCCACTAAAGGACTTTTTAAACTACAGCAATTTTTGCATCGCAATGCATTTTGGGCTAAAGATAGAACAATGAATGATTTAAGAAAATGTCTTGCTAACAGCGATGTAATTATTAGTATCTGGTCTCAAAATCAACCAGTGGGCTTTGGAAGAGCCTTATCGGATGGCATCTATAGAGGCGTTTTATGGGATATAGTAATTGATCAAAATCATCAAGGGAAAGGTTACGGGAAATTGATTGTAAAAAATATTTTAGAGTCAAAACAAATTAAAAATACAAAGAAAGTTTATTTAATGACTACCAGCAAGAAATTATTCTATTCTCAAGTCGATTTTAAAGAAGTTTTGTCTCAAAGTCTTTTAGTACGGGAAGTATAATTACTTCTTCAAGAATAAATAATTTGAACCTAAGATATAAATTTTGAATAAAGCCACCTTATAAATGGACCTAAAATAGGAACTGGCCCAAATGTAGGGCCACAAAAATCAAAATAATCTCTATGTTCTTTTATTAATCCATTTTCTGAAAAAAGCAAACGCGTAGTGCCTGGATAAATAAACTCTTTACCCATTATTTTTAAACCCATTGTCCATTCCACGAATCCGCAATTTTCATTTATTGAAATTGCATGAGTTTCTAGAAAAACATCATCACACCTTTTGACTAACTTTTCTTGAGCCGCAACATAAGAATCTAATCCTTTTGTTTCCTGAGTAGGATCAATGAAGGTAACATCTTCATTGTAGAATTCTGCCCATTTTTGTTTGGAAGGAGCATCTTTCCCGTATGGCTTAGTAAACAACTCTTTTAAATCATCTAAGGAAATAGTTTTTGTCATATTTTAAAAATTTATTTCAATTTTATATAATAAACAAACTATAAATGAATCATTTAATTTTTTTTATCTGTTACTATCAGGTGCCCAATAACAACCCTCATCAATTCCAAAGAAACCTTTTGGTTTTTCCTCAATAGAAGGATATTTCCAAAATTCATTATAAAGGTTTAAAAATGCTGGTTCTTGATCCCACCTCTTACCTTTTATTCCAAACAATATTTGAGTTGAACCTCCCAAATGGATACTTTTTTTACCTAACTTTTTAATTCTTGAAGCCAAAGGGAAGCCATATGCTCCACAACCAATTAAAGCAATATCAAAGTCCGTTTGATAAGTTTCTTCTGTTAAAGCATCTAATGTTTCAAACCAATTAGAAAAATAATAACTATCACCAGGAAGTGTTTGAGGTGCTTTTATTAATTTCAATTCGAATTCAGGAAGAACCTTTTTGTCTTTAAAAATATTAGTTCGATTTCTGGAATATTGATCATAAATACTTTCTGTAAAAGGATGGACTACTAATACTTTCAATCCTTCTAAGGCTACAGACCATGGATTTTCTGATAAATATGGTTCTATAAAATCTAATTGACATACTTGCGTATGTGGCATGTATTCTTGGTACCTACACTCCCCTTTAACCCAAGAAGCTAATAGATCAATTCTCTTCATTGAAGAAATCATTTCCTCTCTAAACAAAGAAATATTTTTTTTGGTAACAGGATAAAAACCAGATTGACGATGAATATCATTCAAAATACAATTCTTAGAAAACGGATATCTCAAAGTTAAAGACCATTCATATAATTTTTCTAATGAATTCATTTTTAGAAAATTATCATAGTGAATAAGAGTATCAACCTCTGTCCAACCAAATCTTCCAACCATAAAAGGTTCATCTGATTTGATAAGCTTTATGATCATATTGTTTGCATCTATCCTCGATAATGCTGCTGGTTTAATATCAATTAATCTTTGATAAATAGAATATTTAAATAACTCCTGCCTAATAAAAGGCTTACTTAGGAGCCTTATTATAAATCTTAAAGATTTATTTATTCCCTTCCTAAATACTTTAATCATTGGAAGATAAGAACCTCAATTTCAAAATATACATGTCTATTTATTTTAATAAATTTATTCCTTTGCCTTTTTTAAGAGTGATTTTAGAATCCATTTATTAATTTATTGGAGTTTGTTTCTTGAAAGATACCAATTCCAAGCGGTCCTTATTATGCTCTCTAAATCTTGAAATGATGGATTCCATAATAATTCCTTCTTTGCTTTTTCAGGTAAAGAAACCAGTACTGGCGGGTCACCTTGCCTCCTTTTTGATTCGAATATTTTAATTTCTTTCCCAGTAACTTTTTTTGCAGCATTTATTACTTCCATTATTGAATATCCTTTACCATTGCCAAGATTATAAATTGATAGGCTTCTATCATTAATTATTTTATTTAGAGCCAAAACATGAGCTTTTGCTAAATCACTTACATGTATATAGTCTCTAATACATGTTCCATCAAATGTTGGATAATCAATACCATTTACCTTTATAAAACCGTCTTTTTTAAACAAAGCTTCAAGTACTAAAGGAATCAAATGTGTTTCTGGATTATGATCTTCACCAATGTCTCCTTTAATATGTGCTCCTGCAGCATTAAAATAACGAAGGATAGATACAGGGAGCTTATAAGCTTTGTGATAATCAATTAAAATTTTTTCTATCATTAATTTACTCCTGCCATAAGGGTTAATCGGATTCTGTAAATTAGTTTCAAGTATTGGAATTTCGGTATCTAAAGGTAAACCATATGTCGCACAAGTAGAGCTAAAAACAATAGGAATAGGTTTAGAATTTCTTTTCTTAGAATCCTCTAACAAAGCATCAAGGAGCATGATTGTCTCAGCTAAGTTGTTTTTATAGTACTTAGCAGGATCAATAACAGATTCCCCAACGTAAGCATAAGCAGCAAAATGCATAATGCCTTTTATATCTTTACCTCTGGTTGAGGGATGATCTCCTGAAAGAAGCTTTTCTAAAAGCTTCTTGTCGCCAACGTTACCAATAACTAGGGGAACCCTTAAAACATCCTCGACAATTTTTCTATGACCATGTACTAAATTATCTAGTACAACGGGTTCAAAGCCTCCATTCTGAAGTTCTCTTATAGTATGAGAGCCTATATAACCTGCACCTCCAGCAACTATTACAGTAGACATATATCAACCTTTCAATGAGGTATTTTTGGAAAGCGGATGAAGAGATTCGAACTCTCGACATTCTCCTTGGCAAGGAGATGCTCTACCACTGAGCTACATCCGCAGAACTACATTATTTTATCTTAAAAAAGGAAGGAAATAAACATAATCATACTTTTTTTCAAACTAATTTAAATTTTTTATTAAAGAGCCCATCTCAATAGCTTGTAAAGCATAGTTCCAACCAAGATTATTTTTTATACCAGCTCGTTCTAAGGCCTGTTGCATAGTATCAGTAGTTAAAACACCAAAAATAATTGGAACACCATTATCATATGAAACTTGTGAAATTCCTTTGCTAGCCTCAGAAATAACAACATCATAATGAGAGGTTTCTCCTCGAATAACAGCTCCAAGAGCAATTACAACATCATAGTTTGATTTTTTCAAGAGTGTTTTAGTTGCTATTGGAAGTTCGAATGATCCAGGTACCCAAACAATATCAAGTTCTTTACTTGTTTCTGAAGTATCTAAACCATGTCTTTTAAGACAATCTAGGCACCCAGATAATATTTTATTAGTAATTAAATCATTAAACCTTGCCACAACAATACCCACTTTTAAAGTAGAAGCGTTAGTAAAAGATCCCTCAAAGATAGTCATTAAATTTTCTTGCTTATATAACTACACTCTCATGAAAAGGTATTAAGTTCAAACTAAAGATGAAACGATTCCTGTAACAAAAACTAAAACCACCCAAACTGCAGCAATAGAATATATTTTTCTCCTACTCTCTTTTTGTCCTTCTTCAGTAGAAGGTGAAGTAACATATAAAACTGGAACTCCAACAACTGCTATTAGAGAAGCAAATAGAAGTGCATTTACAAAGAAAAAGTTAACTGCCTGCATAATTCAAACTTGTTTGAAATAATTATAGATACCATGATCTCATGAAAATGAATATTTTTGGAGAAAATTTACATACTTTTAGTCACTGTAAAATGCAAAAAGAAAATTATTCCCTAATATCAATTTATAAATAATAAAAAAATGAAAGAAGATACAATAATTCAGAAAGATTTATTTGTAATTAATAATGAACCTAAAAATCCCAAAAGTTCAACACAAATTCCTGAAGATTTATCTAATGAAGAATTAAAAAAAGAAGCGCATAAAAGGCCTAGAAAAAGAAAAAATTCAACTAATTTAATTAAAAAATTCAAAAATGATTTGAGTGCCGAAAATAAGAATGATTGCATTCATGAAAAATCTTACAGTTATAAAACAGTAGAAAAACAAAAGTTAACTCCAGTTCTCAAACATTATGTTCAATTGAAAGAAGAAAACAGCAATAGATTGTTGTTATATAGATTAGGTGATTTTTTTGAATGTTTTTTTGAAGATGCTGTATTCATATCAAACTTTTTGGAGATAACATTAACTAGCAAAGATGCTGGAAAAGAAATTGGTAAAATCCCAATGGCAGGGGTACCTCATCATGCAATGGAAAGATATTGTGCAGAGTTAATTAAGAAAAACCATTCAGTTGTTATCTGTGACCAATTAGAAAAAAGTTCTGGGAATTATGGAACACCTCTTAAAAGAGGAATAACAAGAATAATCACTCCAGGCACTGTCATTGAAGAAGGGATGTTAGTTGCGAAAAAAAATAATTGGATAACAGCAATCCATTTATGGGAAAACAAGAGCGAAGGTTTATATGAATGGGGTATTTCAAGAGCTGATGTAAGTACAGGAGAATTATTAACTATGGAGGGTAAATTACTCTCAAAACTATTCGATGAAATTATTAAATTAGATACATCAGAAATCATCATAGGAAGTAATGAAGAAAAAAATTTATTAGAAGAACAAAATCATCAAATCACATATACCGTCACCGAAGAGACTTTTTTCAGTATTAATGAAGCAAGTGCAACCATAAAAAACTATTTTGAAATTCTTAGTTTAGAGGGAATAGGACTCAAGAATTTAATTAACGCGACTAAAGCACTTGGTGGCTTACTAAATTATTTAGAGAAAATTAATCCTTCTCATCTAGAAAATGATTCTTCTCTAAAAATTTCTTTAGACTTCCCACAAATACAATTTCCAAAAGATCATTTAATTATTGATTATCAAACTCTAAAAAATTTAGAAATAAAAAGTACACAACGAGAAAATAATTATGTCGGTTCGCTTCTCTGGAGTATAGATAGAACTTATACCTGCATGGGAGCAAGATGTTTAAGAAGGTGGATAGAATCTCCATTATTAAATATTGATGAAATTTATAAAAGACAAAATATCATTTTAAACTTTTTAGAGTCCAAAAAATTACGATTAGATACCCAAAATGTACTCAGAGCAATGGGAGATCTTGAAAGACTTTCTGGTAGAGCATGCGCTGGTCATGCAAGTCCAAGAGATTTGATAGCAATATCAGAGGGTCTAAAAAAATTACCCAGATTAAAGTCAATTGTTGAGCTATTTAATTATAAAATCCCATCTTGGACAGATCAGTTAAAAAATATTGATAATGAACTTTTGGAATTAGCAGATCTAATAAGTTTTAAGTTAGTAGAAAATCCACCTTTAAATATCAGTGAAGGAGGCATTATCCATGATGGGGTTGATAATGTTTTAGATGGATTACGTAACCTAATAGACGACTACTCAAATTGGTTGAATCAAGAAGAATTAAAAGAAAGAAATATCAGTAAAATATCAAATTTAAAAATTCAATACCATAAGAACTTTGGGTATTACATATCAATAAACAAATCTAAAGTAAATTTAGCTCCTACGCATTGGATTAAAAGGCAAACTCTTACTAATGAGGAAAGATATGTAACTACAGAAATCAAGAATAAAGAAAGTAAAATATTTCAAGTAAAACATAGAGCGGCTGCGAAAGAATATGAATTGTTTTGCGAGATAAGAAATCTTGTAGCTTCAAAAACAAAAAAAATTAGATCAATTGCAAAATCTATCGCATGTATAGATGCATTACTTGGTTTAGCAATAACATCATTAGAAAATAATTTCATAAAACCAACTCTTTTACCTATTACAAATTCAACAGCACAAAAAAGCACAGAAATTATTGCAGGACGGAATCCTATCGTTGAACAATTGTTAACTAATAAACAATTTATATCTAATAATATTTCGTTCAATAATAAGCAAAAACTAATAATATTAACCGGTCCTAATGCAAGTGGAAAAAGTTGCTTTATTAGACAAGTAGGATTAATACAAATTTTATCTCAAATTGGGAGCTTCGTCCCTGCCAGTAAAGCGGAAATTCAAATTGCAGACCGAATATTTACAAGAATTGGAGCTGTAGATGATCAATCATCTGGTCAATCTACATTCATGGTAGAAATGTCAGAGACTGCATCAATACTAAATCAAGCGACATCAAACTCCCTTGTCTTACTTGATGAGATAGGCAGAGGAACATCTACTTTTGACGGACTATCAATAGCATGGTCAGTGAGTGAATATCTTGCAAAAAAAATTGTTTGTAATACCATTTTTGCGACCCATTACCATGAACTAAATTATCTTAAAAATACAAATACAAATGTAGAAAATTTTCAAGTTTTAGTTAAACAAACAAATGATCAACTTTATTTTTGTCATAAAATTGAAAAAGGCGGGGCGAACAAAAGTTATGGGATTGAAGCTGCAAAGTTAGCAGGTGTTCCCAAAGAAGTTGTTGAAAAAGCTAAATTAGTTTTAGATTATTTAGAAACAAATAATCAGTTGAATTCTCAAATTAAAATTGAATAAAAAAATTTGAAAAAGTTATATGAAAAATTCTTTTAAATAGTCTCTCTTAATAAGGCGTTAACGGCTGCGGCCGCCATTGCAGCTCCTCCTCTAGATGAGTTAACAACAATCCTTGGATAATTAGTATTGAGCAATTTTTCTTTACTTTGACGAACACCAATAAAACCTACTGGCATTCCAATAATTAAACTAGGAATATGTTTTGAATTCTTTAGAATCTCCAATAAATTAATTAATGCTGTTGGAGAACTTCCTATGACAACTATTGGTGATTTTACTCCAAAATTCTTACCAGATAATTCAATCCAGCCTTTTTCTATACCGTAAGCAGTTTTAGTCAATCCTAATAAATCTTTATCATTAAACCATTTTTTCGCTGATAGTACTGAGTTTCCGCTTGTATTTTTTGCCATAGATTTAATGGCTGCAGCAGCCATATCAGTATCAGTCAATATAGGGGCGCCTTCCTTTAAAGATTTTATAGCTTTTTCACAAGCTCCTTCACTAAATTCCAATAGTTTCTGAATATTAAAATCACCTGAGGTGTGAACTAATCTTTCTAAAACTCTATTTTCTAAGTAATTAAAATTATTTTTTATCAAATTAGATCTTATAAATCTAATACTTTCTAAAAAAATAGGATGATCTTTTATCATTAAAATTACTCTATCTTATCTTGAAAGTAAGCATAATTATAATAAGCCTCTTTTTTAGCAAATATGCCAATACAAATAATATGGGGAAATGATTTAATTGCATGTAACAAGTTTATTCAAGAAATAATTGATCAAAAAGTATCCAAAACATGGAGGGAAATAAATGTTAGCTTTTTAGATGGAAATGAAGATAATCAAATCAATCAAGCATTTGATGAAATACTTACGCCTCCTCTCGGGGATGGATCAAGAGTCGTTGTATTAAAAAATAACCCAATATTCACCAATAAAAATGAGGAAATAATAATGAAATTTAAAAAGATTTATCAAAATATTCCGAGTAATACTTTTTTTATTTTGCAAAACACTAAAAAACCAGACACAAGACTCAAGAGTACAAAATTTATTCAAAATTTAATTAAAAAAAATTTAGCAATTGAAACGTCCTTTTCATTGCCAGATATCTGGGATTATGAAGGTCAAAAACGATACTTAGAAAAAATAGCAAATTCAATGAATATTAATCTTGGTATAGGGGCTGCTGAATTAATTCTTGATTCAATAGAAAATGAAAGTTTTAACTTAATGAGCGAATTAGCTAAGGCTAAATTATATCTATCTGCATCTAATAATTATGAAAATAAAGAACTTATTCTAAAAAGCGAAGATGTAAAAAAAATATTTAATGATCATCAGTCAAATATCTTTAAGGTAATTGATTACCTATTACAAGGTAATATTAATGAGAGTCTTATAGAAATCCATTATTTATTAAAAAAAGGAGAGCCTTCTTTAAGGCTTAATGCTGGATTAATTAGTCAAATCAGAATGCATACCATAGTAAAATTAGTGGATAAATCTGGTGAGCAAGATTTAGGAAAAATATGCAAAATTGCAAATATTTCTAACCCTAAAAGAATATTTTTTATCCGTAAAAAAGTAAAAAATACATCCTCAGATTTCTTAATCAAGTTGATGAGTAATTTATTAGATATTGAATCTTCACTAAAAAAAGGCAATAATCCTATTAATGTTTTTACAGAGAATCTCGTTAACTTAAGTTAATCAAATATTAAGTTTGATAATTTATATTATGATTTAAATATGGCTTTATTAATCAAAAAATTTGGCGGCACATCTGTTGGAGATATTCAAAAAATTAAGGCTATTGCTCAAAGTATTGGACAAAGTAAAGAGGCTGGAAATGAAATCGTTGTAGTTGTATCTGCAATGGGAAATTCAACAGATCATTTAAATCAGTTAGCACAATCAATCAGCAAAAATCCAAATAGTAGAGAATTAGATATGCTTCTCTCCACAGGTGAGCAAGTAACTATTGCACTTCTCTCAATGTCACTAAATGAATACGGAATCCCTGCAATATCTATGACAGGTAGCCAAGTTGGAATTGTTACTGAATCAATTCATGGAAAAGCAAGAATTCTAGATATCAAAACTGAACGTATACAAAACTATATTGATCAAGGTTATGTAGTAGTAATTGCAGGTTTTCAAGGTTCAACTCTTAGTCATACTGGATCGATGGAAATAACAACTTTAGGAAGAGGAGGTTCAGATACTTCAGCAGTAGCCCTTTCCACAGCATTAGGAGCAGAAACTTGCGAGATATATACAGATGTTCCAGGAGTTCTTACCACAGATCCAAGAATAGTACCGAATGCAAAATTGTTAGATCTTATTACTTGTGAGGAGATGCTAGAACTTGCAAGTGTTGGAGCATCAGTACTTCATCCAAGAGCTGTAGAAATTGCTCGTAATTATGGAATTAAATTGTATGTAAAATCAAGTCAAACCCTCTCAAATGGGACTCTTTTACATAGCACTATAAAACCATTACCTCTCAAAAGAGGGGGATTAGAATTAACAAAAACTGTAAATAGTCTGGAAATATTAGAAAATCAAACAATTTTTAGTATTTCTAGCCTACCCGATAGACCTGGAATTGCAGCTCAAATATTTGAATTTTTATCTAAAGCAAACATTAATGTTGATTTAATAATCCAAGCTACTAATCATGGGAATAGTAATGATATTGCATTTACAGTTAATGAGTTTGAGTTAACGAAAACAATTGAGCAATGTAAATTAATAACCGATCAATTAGGTGGAGAATATAATTTCAAAACAAATATGACAAAAATAAGTATTCAAGGAGCTGGAATAATGGGAAGACCAAGTGTTTCCGCTGATTTGTTTGAAACTTTATCGCAAGCAAACATAAATGTAAGATTAATAGCCACCAGCGAGATCAAAGTCAGCTGCGTCGTTGAAATATACAATATTCCAAAAGCTATTAGATGTATAAGTGAAAAATTTAAATTATCTGATAAACAAATTTTTATTAATCCAATATTTGAGAAAGAGGATCTGCCTGAGGTAAGAGGTATTGCATTAGATAAAAATCAAGTTCAAGTTAGTTTCCGAAACCTTCCTGATAAACCTGGAGTAGCAGCTTCAATATGTTTATCTTTAGCAGAGAGTAATTTAATTTTTGACACTATTGTTCAATCTGAGAGGTTAACATCTTTCAAAACCAAGGACATAAGTTTTACCATGAACAAACAAGATAGAGAAAAAGCTAATAAAATTTTTCACTCTTTAACAAAAAAATTACCAGGATCATTTATTGAAGATGGACCTGCGATAGCCAAAGTAAGCACAGTTGGGGCTGGAATGGCATTTAAAGTTGGAACAGCTGGGAAAATATTTAGGGCTCTTGCAAATAAAAATATTAATATTGAGATGATCGCTACAAGCGAGATAAGAACTTCTTGCATCGTCTTAGAAAAAGATTGCGATCAAGCAGTAAATGCTATTCATTCTTATTTCGAATTAGATAAATAATTAATTAACCATTTCTAGATAATTTTTGCCTAAGTTTCTTAATTCTATCTCTAAGATTTGCTGCCTCTTCAAAATTCAGTTCTTTTGCAGCATCTTTCATCTTATTTTCTAACTTTTCAATTAAATCAGGCATTTCTTCAAGTAAACACTGATTATCTTTAGAATTTAAAATCTCGTCTGTTTTATTATTAACAATATTTATAAGATCTTTGGATAATCCTCCGCTATCTAATTTTCTGGATAATTCTAAAAATGATAATATTGAATTTTCTATTTTCTTACCTGCAGGTCTCGGAGTAATACCATTGATTTGATTGTATTTTTTTTGAATAGTTCTTCTTCTATCAGTTTCAGATATCGCTTTTTTCATCGATTGAGTGAAATTATCTGCATAAAGTAAAGCGACTCCTTCAACATGTCTTGCAGCTCTCCCAATAGTTTGAATTAACGAACGTTCTGCTCTGAGAAAGCCTTCTTTATCAGCATCTAAAATTGCAACTAAGGAAACTTCAGGTAGATCAAGTCCTTCCCTCAGCAAATTTACTCCAACTAATACATCATATTCACCCAACCTGAGATCTTGTATGATTTCTATCCTTTCGATTGAATGAATTTCAGAATGCAAATACCTCACCCTAACTTTATTATCCGACAAAAAATCTGTAAGATCTTCTGCCATCCTTTTTGTAAGAGTAGTAACGAGTACTCTCTGTTTTTTGTTAGCTCTAACTTTTATTTCCGATAAAAGATCATCTATTTGACCGTCACTAGGTCTTACATCAATAATTGGATCTAAAACACCAGTTGGTCTTATAACTTGTTCAATAAACTGGCCTTGGCATTGATCCAGCTCCCATTGACCGGGAGTTGCACTAATAAACAATGTTTGTTTTGATTTTTCCCAAAATTCCTCACACTTTAAAGGCCTGTTATCTGCAGCACTTGGCAACCGAAAACCGTGATCTATTAATACCTTTTTTCTTGCTTGATCTCCGTTATACATTGCATGCAATTGTGGACATGTTACATGACTTTCATCAACGACCAACAACCAGTCCTCTGGAAAATAATCTATCAAGCATTCTGGAGGAGTCCCTGCCTCTCTACCAGCCAAATGACGAGCGTAATTTTCAACACCATTGCAATAACCTACTTCTCTAAGCATTTCTAAATCATATTTTGTACGCTGTTCTAAACGTTGAGCCTCCAACAACTTCCCTTCATAAGCAAATTTATCTAATTGTTCTTTTAATTCACTTTTTATAGCACTAATAGCAGCCTCTAGTCTCTCTTTTGGAGTAACAAAATGCTTAGCAGGATAAACACTAACTTGATCAAGACTTTCAAGAATCTCTCCAGTTAATGGATCAACAAATCTAATAGCTTCTATTTCATCTCCAAATAACTCAATTCTTATCAATCTATCTTCATAAGCTGGACCAATTTCTAATACATCCCCTTTAATCCTAAATCTGCCTCTAGTGATTTCTACATCATTCCTTGTATATTGATTATCAACTAATGCTCTTAAAGAAGAACGTAAATTTATTGATTCTCCTACTACAAATTTAACAGCAGCCTTTAGATATTCACTTGGTATTCCAAGGCCATAAATACAACTTATTGATGCAACAACTATTACATCTTTCCTTTCAAATAATGATCGAGTAGCCGAATGCCTAAGCATATCAATCTCTTCATTAATTGATGCAGTTTTTGCTATGTAAGTATCGCTTACTGGGACATAAGCCTCAGGTTGATAGTAATCATAGTACGAAATAAAATATTCAACTGCATTTTTAGGAAAGAACTCTCTTAATTCATTACATAATTGAGCAGCTAAAGTTTTATTATGAGCCAAAACAAGAGCTGGCCTACCAGTTTGTTGTATAACATTTGCAATAGTGAAAGTTTTCCCTGTCCCAGTTGCTCCCAAAAGCGTTTGAAACTCTTTACCGCTATTAACCCCATTAACTAATTTTTTAATAGCTTCAGGCTGATCACCATTAGGTTCATATGGTGCTTGAAGCTTATAGTTATTCATCCAGCTGATAACTTAATCTTTTAATATATTAGGAAATTTTTTCTTTAATTATTGAATTTTCTAAAGATTCTTTTAAACCTCTAACAACAGCAATCATTGATACTAAATCATCTAATTTATTAACTACAGATCCAACTCCAACTGCAGAAGCTCCGCATGATATCGCTAAGGGACATGTGACATCGCTTAAACCTGAAGCACTCATAATTGGAATATGAATAGACTGTTTCCTAAATTCTTTATATATCGCAAAAGTAGCTGCCAATGTAGGTACTGACTTTTCAAATAATCCTTGTATACCTGAATTATATGGATTAGAACTTTTGCCTCCTTCAGTTTGTATAATGTCAGCCCCTTGAAAAACTAATTTCACGGCAAGATCAACCTGCCTATCTAGTGTAATAGTATGAGGAACTGTAACTGATAGAGGAATATTAGGTAAAATATCTTTAGTTTCTTTTGTAAGATTTAAAATTTTTTCCTCCGAGAAAGTAATTCCTTGTTCATAAAAACTATCATAGTTTCCTATTTCAATAAGAGAAGCGCCTGCCTTTACTGAGTTTATAAATGATTTAGGATTGACTGAACTTACACAAATTGGTAATGATGATATTTCAATAGCCGATTCAACCAATTCAGGTTTACATGCTATATCAATCAAATCAGCGCCACCTAAAAAAGCTGCTTCCGAAATTTTTTTAACCGATTGAGGCTTAAAATTATTTAATCCTGAAATAACTTTGAGTAAAGTTTTATGGCTTAACTCTTCTTGAATTTTTTGTGGCAAAAGATTAATCAGACTCATTGACTTGATGAATTTATTACCTGATTGTGACATTGTTTTATTAAAACAGTGAATTTTTTTAAAAATATTATTTGAGTTAAACAATATGTCTCATAAAAATTTAACGAAAAAAAACTGGACCTCCTGGCATCATATGCTGCATAAGGAATTATTAAGCAACAAAAGATTAATTCCTCATGGAGCAAATCTATTGATAGCGGTTTCCGGCGGACAAGATTCAATGGCTTTATTACAGCTAATAAATGATATGAAAACTCAGCATAATTGGCATGTACATGTTTGGCATGGAGATCATCAATGGCATGAAAAATCTAAGAAATATGCACTTGAATTAAAAAAATACTGTGATAAAAAAAATATCTCATTTTTTTGTGATCAAGCTAATAAAAAAACAATTTCTTCAGAAGAAAAAGCGCGAGATTGGAGATATAAAAAATTAAGTGAAAGAGCAAATCAATTATTAACTGAAAACAAAAAAAATATTGAGATATACTTGATAACAGGTCATACCAGTACAGATAATGCAGAAACTTTTTTACTAAATTTGGCTAGAGGAAGCAATTATGCAGGACTAAGCTATATCGACAAAAAAAGATTACTTAAAAATAATATTTTTTTAATAAGACCATTATTAATATTTAGTAGAGAAGATACTAAGACAATTTGTGACTTGATGAACATTCCCATTTGGGAAGACCCATCTAATTGCGATCTAAAAATAAAAAGAAATTTAATTAGGAAAAAAATTATCCCAACCTTTGAAACTATGTATCCTAATTATTCCAAAAGAATAAACAGTTTTGCTGAAAAAATGAGTAAGTATAATGAAGAACAACAGGATTTAGGTAAACTTGCATACTTATCTTGTAAAGATGCAAATGGGGTAAATAGAGAATTAATAAATAGCTTATGCATTGAAGCTAGATGTACTATTTTAAATATTTTCTTGAAACAAAATTGTACTAAACAACTAAATTCAAACAATCTCAACGATTTAGCCTCCTCTATTTTTGAAAAAGATAGAGGCCAAATAAACTTACCCGAGAGATTTAATATTATTTGGAATAAAGATTATATAAATCTTGTAAAATACTAAGAGGTTACTGCTGATCTTCTTCTTCTAGTCCTACCCTCAAAAGATTCTTCTTTTTCAGAATTAACTAATGATTCTTTTGAAGATTTAGAGTTGTTTTGAGGATTTAGTTTATTAGGATTATTTGAGTTATTAGGATTATGATTATTTCTTTTTTGGAAATTTTGGTTATTTCTATTACCATTGTGATTTTTTTGATCTTCAGTAATCTTTGGAATATACGCACGAGTGCCACTTGGTGCTGGCTGGACTAAACAAAGAATTAAAGGCTCAACTTGTAACTCTCTTCTCATTCTTCTACTTAAACCATTTTCAATTTCTCTTTGAACACCAATCCAGTCTACCTCGAAATTATTAGGACCAGTTTGCCTTGATAACTGCTTCCATCTATTTTCTAAAACCCAACTAATTTCTCGTTCAGTCCACATAGACATTTTTCTAGGTTCTGCAGTTGTAACAACACCTCTTAAATTTACTCTTGGTGGAGCAACCATTTTTCCATCCGTACTAATAGGCGCTAAAACAGTTACGACACCATCATCCGCTAATTGCTGCCTTTCCTTTAAAACTCGAGCATCGACAATTCCATTTCTAGAATTATCTAGTAATTCTACTCCAGCTTTTACAGGATCTCCCTTATTAATAGAATCAGGAGTTAATTCAACGACATCTCCGTTTTCAATAATTAAAATATTGTCTTTTGGAACTCCCATTGTTTGAGCACTTCTGCTATGACAAACAAGCATTCTATGTTCTCCGTGAACAGGAACAAAAAACTTCGGTTTAGCTAATGCCAACATCAATTTTTGATCTTCCTGGAAACCATGACCAGAAACATGAATATTTTCACCTTTTCCATAAACTACCTTCGCTCCCATTTTCATCAGTCTATCTATTGTATTGACCACCCCAATGGTATTTCCAGGGATTGGACTTGCAGAAAATATTACAGTATCAGTAGTTTTAAGACGAACATGTTGATGCTCACCTCGGGAAATTCTACTTAAAGCAGCTAAAGGTTCCCCTTGACTACCAGTCATCAACAATAAAGTTTCTCTATCGGGTAAATCTCTGATTTGTTTAATAGGTACAAACAAATCATCTGGGCATTTCATATAACCAATATCTCTAGCTTTAGCAATAACATTTATCATCGATCTACCCAACAAACCAACTTTTCTTCCATGTTTCATGGCAAGCTCTAAAATCATTGTCACTCGATGAACAGAGCTAGCAAAGGTCGTAAGTATAACTCGTTCTTTTGCCTCAGCAATATGTTTTTCTAAAGAAGGATAAATAGTTTTTTCAGAGGGACAAAAGCCTGGAACTTCAGCATTAGTAGAATCACTAAACATGCATAAAACACCTTTCTCGCCGTAATGCACCATTCTTTCAATATCAAATTGTTCTCCATCTACTGGCATATGATCAAACTTGAAATCACCAGTAAATATAATTGTACCGACAGGTGTTGTAACTGCTAAAGAAAAACTATCGCAAATAGAATGAGTATTACGGATAAATTCAACTGAAAAATGCTGTCCAACTTTTACAACATCTCTTGGATTTACTGTTTGTATCGTCGTTCTATCAGATACCCCTGCTTCCTCCATTTTCCCTCTCAACATTGACATTGCTAGTCTTGGGCCATAAATAATCGGAATATTAAAATGCTTCAGGTGATGAGAAATACCTCCGATGTGATCCTCATGTCCATGAGTTACTATCATTCCTTTAATTCTTCTTTGATTTTCTTTTAAAAAAGTTGTATCTGGCATGACAACATTTACACCATGCATGCCATCTGAAGGGAAGGCTAGTCCAGCATCAACTAGCATTAATTCATCTCCAAATTCAAATACACAAGTATTTTTTCCTATTTCATGTAAGCCACCCAATGGTATTACCCTTAAAATAGGGCTATTAATTTTAGATCCTGATGAATTGATAGAAGATCTATTAATGGTTGAATTTGATCTTGATTGCATAATTTGTAATTTATAAAGTCTTGCTTGTAATCAAACTAATTTTATTAAAATTTAATTATCAAGTTGGATAGTATTTTTAATGTAAGGATTTGAGGATAATTGAAAGGTTTTTTTTCATGTCCATAGGAAGTGGAGATAATGGACTTCTAGGATTACCTACATTCCATCCAGATAGCTCTAAGGCTGCCTTAATTGGAATAGGATTAGTTGTCATAAAAAGGGACTTAAAAAGAGGTTGAAGTCTTTCATGAATAACTAAAGCAGATGAAACTGCTCCTTTATGAAATAATTCAATCATTTCTTTAAGTTGAAGGCCAACCAAATGGCTAGCCACACTTACTACACCAACTGCACCAACAGATAACATAGGAAGTAACAATGAATCGTCACCACTATATACAGAGAGCTTAGGGCCGCAAATTGACCTTAACTCTGTTACTTCCTCTATTCTACCGCTTGCTGCCTTAATACTGAGAATATTTGAGAAATTCATAAGTTTATTTACAGTAGTGGGTAATAAATCACAACCAGTTCTTCCTGGAATGTTGTAAAGCATTAGAGGTAAATCCTTAGCTGCAATAGCTATAGAACTAAAGTGGTTGTAAAGACCTTCTTGAGGAGGTTTGTTATAATAAGGCACTACAACTAAAGCGCCGTCTGCACCAAATTTGTAAGCTTTCTTAGTAGCTTCTATAGCCTCGGTTGTACAATTACTACCTGTCCCAACAATAATTTTACATTTAGTATTTAAAGAACCTTTAACTGCCATATATAATTCATGCTGTTCGGACCATGAAAGTGTTGGAGACTCTCCTGTGGTTCCACAAAGCACAATTCCATCTGAACCATTTTCAAAAAGGTAATTTGCAAGTTTAATAGCTAATTCATAATCAACCTCACCATTTTCATTAAATGGAGTAACCATGGCAGTCAATACTCTCCCAAATAATGGATTAGAAGATTTAATATTATCGGCAGTCATTTTTTTTCATTCGTTTTTTATTAATAAGAGTTCAGCTATTTGAACAGCATTAAGTGCTGCTCCTTTCCTTATTTGATCCCCACATAACCACAATTCTAATCCATTGGGATTACTTATATCAGTTCTTACCCTACCAACAGCTATTTTATCTCTTCCCATCACATCATTTGGCATTGGAAACCTGTTTTTTTCATAGTCCTCTATTATTTCTATACCAGCAGCTGTTTTTAATTGATCAATCGCATATGAGGGTTTGACAAAATCCTTAAATTCTATGTTAACTGATTCAGAATGGGCTCTAAGAACTGGAACTCGGACGCATGTTGCAGAAAGTTTTAAATTAGAAATATTCATTATTTTACGCGTTTCATATGTCATTTTCATTTCTTCTTCGCAGTAATTATTTGCAAGCATTGGTGAATTATGTAGAAACAAATTGAATGCTAATGAATATGGTAAAACTTCACTTTCTTTTGGCTCTCCGTCCAAATATTTAGCAGTTAAAAACTTTAATTCTTCCATTGCTAATTGTCCTGCTCCACTTACAGATTGATAAGTTGAAACGATTACTCTTTTTATGGGTGAAATATTATTAAGAGGAGCTAAAACCAAAGTCAATAAAATAGTCGTGCAATTTGGATTAGCTATTACACCATTATGCTTTAAAGCATCACGAGCATTAACTTCAGGAACAACAAGGGGGACATCTTTTTGTAATCTAAATGCACTTGAATTATCAATTAATAAAGCATTTTGATCTTTAACTGTTGATAACCATTTTTTTGAAATACTTCCACCAGCAGAAGCAAGAACTAGATCAACATTTAAAAATTCCTCTTTAGATACTTTTTTAGTAAAAATTTTTTCTCCTTTCCATTTAATAATTTTTCCTTCTGAACGTTCAGATGATAATAAAACTAATTCTGAGATAGGAAAATCTCTTTCTTCAAGAATTTTAAGAATTTCAGATCCAACTGCACCTGAAGAGCCTAAAATAGCTACTTTTAAAGGCCTGTTAGGCAAAAATGGAGTTTTTCTCACTATCTAAAAGAGGAAATTATAAAATTGAATATTTTTCTTACTGTATCAAAAAAGTTAACTTTCAAGGAAATCACTTAATGTGGAATAATTAAGTTTCTGCTTATTGTAATAATTTACAAAAACTCAAACATGATTAAAGAAGCATTAATAGTAAAAACAACCTCACTTCCTAAAAGTAGAGTTGCACTTGAATTAGAAATACCATCTGATACATGCAGATCATGCGTAAATGAGACAATTAATTCCATTAGTCGTTCAGCAAAAATTCCGGGATTTAGGCTTGGCAAAATACCAAAACAAGTATTAATTCAACGAATCGGTATTACTCAATTACATGCCTCTGCTTTAGAAAAAATAATTGACAGATCTTGGAATGAGGCTTTAAAAATGGAATCTATAGAGCCACTAAGTGAACCAGAATTAGTTGATGGATTTGAATCATTACTTAAAACTTTTAGCCCAGAAAAACCCTTAAAAATAACTCTTCATACAGATGTTGCACCCCAATTAAAATTAAAAAAATCAAAAGGACTGTCAGTTGAAATAAAAAAAAGTAAATTTGACCCGAAATCAATAGATGAAACTTTAGAAAAATCAAGAAATGAATTAGCAAATATTGTTCCAGTTAATAACAGACCTGCTAAGTTAGGAGATATCGCAGTAATTAGTTTCAAAGGCATCTATAAAGACTCTAAAAAAGAAATCGATGGAGGATCTAGTGAATCAATGGATCTTGAATTAGAAAAGAACAAAATGATTCCTGGATTCGTTGAGGGAATTGTGGGTATGAAAATTGATGATAAAAAAACTCTTAATCTTAAATTTCCCCAAGACTATTCTCATGAAGATTCCAGAGGAAAAGAAGCAATTTTTGAAGTAAATTTAAAAGATCTTAAAGAGAAAGAATTACCTGAACTTAATGATGATTTTGCAAAACAATCTGGAAATAAAAGCTCATTAAAAGAACTCAAAAAGGATATTGAAAATAAGCTTAAGGAAAATTTTAATAATACTCAAAAAAATATAAAAATTGAAGCTCTCCTAGATGCACTCTCAAAAGAATTAGATGCTGAAATACCAAAAGCAATGATTGATATTGAAGTTAGAAATAATATTGAACAAACTGCTCAAAGGTTTGCTCAACAAGGAATGGATATTAAATCTACTTTTACTCCAGAATTAGTAAAATCTTTGGCCGAATCAACTCGTCCTCAAGCCGAAAAAAATGTTCAAAGAAATTTAGCTTTAAAAGCATTATCTGAAACTGAAAATATAAGGGTAGAGGATGTAGAAATAGAAGAAAAAATGAAAGAATATGATGATGAAATTTCTAAATCAGAAAAACAAATTGACATTCAAAAATTAAAAGATGTAATTCACAACGACTTACTAAAAGAAAAATTAATCACTTGGCTTGAAGAAAATTCAACAGTAAAAGAAATAAGTGAAAAAGGAACAAAAAAAAATAAATCAACTGCAAAATCAACTACTAAAAAAGGAAGTCAAACTAAAATTCAATCAAAGACAAATAAAAAAGAAAAAAATTAATTTATAAAATATTTAACTAATCAACAAAAAAACTCCTAAATTATATAAAAGAAGAGATTAACTTAGTGAATTCTGAACAAAAACATTTAATTCAAAGCTCTATAAATTCTCGTAATGCTATTGATAACGCGAGATCAGCTGTTCCTACTGTTGTTGAACAATCAGGAAGGGGAGAGAGAGCATTCGATATTTATTCTAGATTATTAAGAGAAAGGATAATATTTTTAGGGACCGGGATTAACGATCAAGTATCAGATTCACTAGTAGCACAATTATTATTTTTGGAAGCCGAGGATCCTGAAAAAGACATCCAGATATATATCAATTCCCCCGGCGGGTCTGTTACGGCTGGATTAGCCATATATGACACGATGCAACAGATCTCTCCAGATGTTGTAACAATATGTTTCGGTGTTGCTGCAAGCATGGGCGCCTTTCTTCTCTCTGGGGGAGCGAAAGGGAAAAGGTTGGCTTTACCTAACTCAAGAATAATGATTCACCAACCTCTTGGAGGTGCTCAGGGACAAGCAGTAGAAATTGAGATACAAGCAAAAGAAATACTATTTCTCAAAAAAACTTTAAACTCTCTTCTAGCAGAACATACCGGTCAAACTTTAGAAAAAATTAGTGAAGATACTGAAAGAGACTATTTTTTATCTCCTGCAGAAGCTGTGCAATATGGATTAATTGATAAAGTTATAAAAAATGACAAGTAAAAGTAATATTTTAAGAATATGATGACGAATTCAAATTTTTAAGCAATCCTAATAAGTAAGGGATATTTAACCTTTTTAATTTTCACAAGATTTGGTAATCGATGGCAAAATTTGACGCCCATCTTAAATGTTCATTTTGTGGTAAATCACAAGATCAAGTTAGAAAACTTATAGCCGGTCCAGGGGTTTACATTTGTGATGAATGCATTGACCTTTGTAATGAAATTCTCGATGAAGAATTAATTGATACTCAAGCAAAACTTAATAACTCACCACAAGTAAAGAAAAAATTACCCACTAATAATTCTGATAAATCTGTTCCTTTAAAATTAACTTCTATCCCTAAACCAATTGAAATTAAAAGTTTTCTTGATAACCAAGTCGTAGGACAAGAATCTGCAAAAAAAATATTATCAGTTGCTGTTTATAATCACTACAAAAGACTTGCTTGGAGATTAAAAGAAGAACATAAGGAAGATAATTTTAATGACTGTCAAGCAACTAAACTACAAAAATCAAATATTCTACTTATTGGTCCAACTGGAAGTGGTAAAACATTATTAGCACAAACTTTAGCTGAGTTTCTTGATGTGCCTTTTGCAGTAGCTGATGCAACAACTTTGACTGAAGCTGGATATGTTGGTGAAGATGTTGAAAATATACTATTGAGACTCCTACAAAAGTCCGAAATGAACGTAGATTTAGCCCAAAAAGGGATAATATATATTGATGAGATAGACAAGATCGCCAGAAAGAGTGAAAACCCATCTATAACAAGAGATGTATCGGGAGAAGGAGTTCAACAAGCATTATTAAAAATGCTTGAGGGGACAATTGCAAATGTTCCGCCACAAGGGGGAAGGAAACATCCCTACAGTGACTGTATTCAAATCGATACGAGTCAGATTTTATTTATATGTGGAGGTGCATTTATAGGCTTAGAGGATATTGTGCAAAAACGTTTAGGAAAACATTCCATTGGATTTTCTACTAATCAGGAAGAAAACAAAGTAGATTCAAAAAAAATATTTGATTCCAAAGATGCTCTCAAAAATTTGGAACTTGATGATCTGGTCAAATATGGCTTAATACCAGAGTTCATAGGAAGAATTCCTGTTTGCGCAGTATTAGATCGTCTTACCAAAGAAACTCTTGAATCAATCTTGACGGAACCAAGAGATGCACTAGTAAAGCAATTCAAAACTTTATTAAGTATGGATAACGTTGAATTAAATTTTGAACCAGAATCTGTGGAAGCAATTGCAAATGAAGCTTTTCAAAGAAAAACAGGTGCAAGAGCTCTTAGATCAATAATTGAAGAATTAATGCTTGACTTAATGTATACACTTCCATCACAAGAAAAAGTCAAAGAGTTCACAATTACTAAAAAAATGGTAGAAAATCTTTTTTCATCTAAAATTGTGAAACTTCCTGCAGGATCTAAAAGGATTATTAAAGAATCTGCATAAAAATTAAGGTTGTCTTTTTTATAAATTCAATCTGATCATTTAAACTAAGAATAATAAATGCTTAATATCCATAAACCTTTTCATCAAAAATATAGACCTATAAATCTTGATGAGCTAGTTGGTCAAGAATTTATCTCAATCACTCTTAAACAAGCATTAATATCTCAGAAAATTGCACCTGCTTATCTTTTTAACGGGCCGCGAGGGACTGGTAAAACATCAAGTGCAAGAATATTTGCGAAATCATTAAATTGCCTATCTTCTAAACAACCCACAGCTAATCCATGTGGAAAATGCGAATTATGCCAACAAATTACAGAAGGTAATGCCCTAGATATTATTGAAATTGATGCTGCATCTAATACTGGAGTTGAAAATATAAGAGAAATAATTGATAGAGCAAGATTTGCTCCTACTCAAGCTAGATGGAAAGTTTATGTTATTGATGAATGTCATATGCTTTCAACAGCCGCTTCAAATGCTTTACTGAAAACTATTGAAGAACCACCTGCAAGAGTTGTTTTTATTCTTGCGACTACAAATCCTGAAAGAGTTTTAAATACTATTCAAAGTAGATGTCAAAAATTCGACTTTAAAAGAATAAGCACAAATACAATTTTCAATAACCTTTCATATATAGCTGATAAAGAATCACTTAAATTTGAAGTTCAAGCACTAAAACTAATTGCAAAAAGATCTAATGGTGGACTGCGCGACGCTCAAAGTTTACTGGATCAATTAAGTCTTCATCCTAATGGTATAACTACTAAACATGTTCAAAACTTACTTGGAGAAGTATCCGAAAATGATTTAACAAATCTAATTAATGCTCTAATTAATAACGATCCAGAAAAGGTTTTAATTAGTTGCAATAACTTATATGATGCAGGAAACGAGCCTAATGAGATATTAGTAGGATTACTTAATATCACTCGTGATTTGTTACTTAAAACTATAAATAATAACTATTCAGATATTTTCTATACATCTATTGAGTTTCAAAATGAATTAAGTAAATTTTCTAATAATGTTAATAAGTCAAGAATTATTGAGTGGCATAACAAGCTTAAAAATGTTGATTATCAAATCAAAACAAGTGATAATCCAAGATTATGGCTAGAAGTGCACTTAACAAGCCTTCTGGATAAGAATAATAAAGAAAATATATTTAATAATGAAAAAAATAATCAAACAAACGTAAATAAACAGACTTTTAATAATGAGAAATTAACTAATAAAGAAATTATTACTGACAATAGTAAAGATCAAAGTGAATCAGAAACTCGAAATAATAGAGAATTAATTAATAACCAGAATATTAATTCTAATTCTCAAAATCCTGATCAAACTGATGATTTAAAAGAAAAATGGGAACTAATTCTCTCAAAATTAGATTTACCATCTACAAAAATGTTACTTTCTCAACAAGCAGAATTAACAAGTTTTAATTCAAATGAAGTATTAATAGCATTATCTCCAAAGTGGGAAAGTATGATTAAAAGTCGAAAGGCCATAATTGAAAATGCTGTTAAAAAAGTATTTGGGGATCAGATAAAACTTCTTTTTTCTAATAAAAAAAATACTATTGCTAACTCAGCAAAATTACAAAAAGAAGTAATTAAGAATCCAAATCAAAATGCACCAAAGCCAAACACTGATTTACTAACATCAAGTACTCCTCCTAACAATTCTCAAAACGAATCTTATGATAATAGTTCTAAAAATTTAGCAAATTTTTTTAATGGGGAAATTATTGATTTAGATGAATGACTCAAACACCAGTATGAAGTGTTTTCTTCCAAAGAATCTTTTTAGGGAAAATAGACATTTTTATAGTTACCCAAGGTATGACTAAAAACCAATGTGATAGATATAAAAGAGAGACTAACATCATAATCAAATTGGGATTTTTTAGAACAGGACCCTCACTCTTACATGAAGAGCCATACCAAACTGCAATGCCAGACAAAGAAAATGCAGTTATAGAAATTGGCCAGTAACTAGGCGATTCAAAGAGAACAATACTTGTAATAAAATCAATCATAGAAATGATAGGCAATGCATATTGCAAAATGAAGAAATAAGTTAAATCAAATTTTTGAATTAATTCAATTTTTTTTGAAAAAAGTTGATATCCATAATCAAAAAATCTTTGCAAACCTCCTTCAGCCCATCTCTGTCTTTGTAAAAATAAAGCAGAAATATTTTCAACTCCTTCTTCCATTACAGGAGGATCCCATAGAATTCCAATTTTTGCTTTAGAAAGTAATAGCCTAAGGCTTAAATCCAAATCGTCAGTTACTGTATCTTCATTAAATGATCCACAATTAATTAAGACTTCTTTGTTAATTAATTGACCATTACCACGCAATTCTGATACCCCGGCAACAGATAATCGTCCATATTGAAATATTGCATCCATTGCCATTTCCATCGACTGACAAGTGGTTAAAAAATTCTTACTAACGTTTATAACCGATTTTCTTAATTGCACTGCAGACCAAGATCCCTCTTTAACAAAAGTAAATAATCTTGATAATGTATCTTTTTTTAATTGAGCATCAGCATCTAATACTAGTATCCAATCTCCATCTGTAAATTTTAAAGCATAATTCAAAGCTCCTGATTTACCACCTCCAGCATTTGAAGATCTACTTATTATTTTTAATTTATCAAACTCTTTCGATAATCTTTTAAGAATTAAAGGTGTCTTATCTGTACTTCCATCGTCAATTATATAAATATTTAATTTATTAGTTGGATAATCTAAATTAAATAATCTTTCAACTAATCTTTCAATTACATTCTCCTCATCTCTTGCAGCAACTAAAATATCTAGTGCAGGTAATTCTTCATCAGTAATTTTATTATTATTTGAAGAAATAACTTTTCTTTTAATATTTGTGGAAATTACTATTAATCCATAAAAAGCAATAAAAAGAGAGATCGCAAATGTAATATCTAAGAAATTTTTGAAATAAAGAATATGTGGGAGAACACTTAACAAAAAACAAACAGCAAAAAATAGTAATGATTTTAATCTTCGATTTTTATGAAAACCGTTACTCATAAACGCGAAATTGAAGTTTTTCTATTTATTTATTGAGACAATATCTCAATTCTTTTAATTTTTGTTCCCTCATAGTAATGATTCAATATTTGTTCATAAGTAAAACCCAATTCAGCCATTTCAATTGCTCCAGACTGAGATAAACCTACACCATGACCGAAGCCCCCTCCTTTAAAAAGCCATAGATTATCATTTAATTTATTAATAGTGAATAAATTACTTGGCAAAAAACTTAGTATTCTTCGTATATCATCTTTTTCAAGAACTATTGGTTTCTTTAAATTTCGCAAATTAATTTCTAATTTTGTAACTCTGCCACTTAAACCTCTTTCAATGCTATTGAGATCGATCAAATCTGATTTCTCTTCAATTAACTGGTTTTTAATTAGGACATTTTGGATGTCCTCATTGGAAATTATTTTCTTCCAACGAAAAAGAGAATGTTTATCCCCATAAAATTTTTCATCTGTAAACTCAAGCAATTTATTTAATTGATCCCTATTTTCAATCGGAAGTTTAAAAGATTTTTTTAAGGAATCTAACCCGTCAATCATTGGATTAAAATATACATAATCTTTTATTCTCCAAGATTCGCTTGCGCTAGCTGATATCCCACCATTAGAGCCATGATAAAAAGAATTAATTGGTTTACTTTTATAAGTGATTATCAAATTTGAAGTATCTGCTATTGCTTTATTAACATTTTCATATTCAATCTTTGGGGGTTTATAAACTTGACATTGTGTACTGATACATAAATGATAATTGTCGATATTAAATCTTTCGGAGTTATATAGTGCCCAAGTCCTTGCAATTACTGCTTGTGCTTTCAATGCTTCTAAGGGGGAATTAGAGCCTATCTCATATGGCAGAACGCCTTTTAGGTAATCATCAAATTTGATTTTCTGAATTAACGTCCACGTTCCATATGAATCTTTCGCTAGATAAAACTTTTTACCAAAATTGATATCGTTAATTCTTATGTCTTCCGATGAAGATATATAGATAGGACCTTGAAGTTTTTGTTCCGAATATTCACTAATTAGAAAAGGGATGATTTTAGACTGTTTGGATTTTTTTACAAATTTATAGTTAAATTTCCGATCAGGAAGATTTTCAGTAACTGGAATCCAAACTTCCCAATTTTTTGGATAAGCTACTTTAGCCTCATATCCTTTTTCTTTTAACTTTTTAGCTTGCCTTTGCGCAGATTCATAGCTTGCAAATGGACCAAATACCAGTCTTTCAGTTATTAGAGGACTTTTCAAAGGTATTTTCTTAAAAATAATATTTATTTTTTTAGATTTGTATTTTAGGCCATTAAAAGAATTGAGTTCTAAAAAATCGTTTTTTGTCTCAAAAATTATATTTTTTCTCTCTAAAAATTTTTCATTATTGTCGCCTAAATATTGTTTTAATCCAATTAAAAAATTTCCATTTTTTAATTCTTGAGTAAGATTTATTTCTAAAGAATCTTCTGCACATCCATTTAATTTAAATATTGGTATTAGAAGAAAAAATAACCAACATCCATAAATAAAATATACAAAGTTGAATCTGCGCATCATAAGTTCGACATTTCCTGACCAATTCAAAAATTTAATTTGCACCAATGCATATAAAGGTTTAGATTATTTAGATTAAACATTATCAAAGGAAATGTCGAAACTTAAGACTCGTAAATCAGCAGCAAAAAGATTTAAAGCAACTGCTACGGGTAAATTCATGAGAAGAAGAGCTTTCCATAATCATTTATTGGACCACAAAAGCTCTAAATTGAAAAGACATCTTTCTACCAAAGCTGTTGTTGATGAAAAAGACGCTGATAATGTAAAATTAATGATTCCTTACGCTTAAAAGCATTCAAGTAACTTCCACAATAGATTTATGGCACGCGTAAAAAGAGGCAACATAGCCAGAAAAAGAAGAAGCAAAATCTTAAACCTCGCAAAAGGTTTCAGAGGAGGCAACAAAAATCTCTTTAGAACAGCTAATCAAAGAGTAATGAAAGCTCTTTGTAATGCTTATAGAGATAGAAGAAGAAGAAAAAGAGATTTTAGAAGACTTTGGATATCAAGAATAAATGCTTCTGCAAGAATTAACGGTACAAACTACAGTAAATTAATTAATGGTATGAAGTCTTCTGAGATAATTATCAATAGAAAAATGCTTTCACAATTAGCTTTGAGTGATCCAAAGTGTTTTGAAAAAATAGTTTCTGCTGTAAACAAATAGACAATACGAAAAGAACTTTAAAACAAATATTTTATAAGTGATGGAAATATCTTCCTTTCAATCGTATTTAATAATCCTTTTTGTAATACTCGTAATAATATCTATTTTTGTTTTCCGACAATTTCTTAGAACAAGAAAAGAAGAGATAAATTTAGTTAAATTTGAACAAAAAGGCTTAGATTCATTAACAAAAGCTTCTGAATTATATGAATTTGGCTCTATCCAAATAAAAAAAAGGTTATATACAGAGGCTTCTAAGACTTTTTTAAAAGCTATTGAATATTATGATAATGAACCTAATGAAGCAAAAGCTATAATCCAAAATGCTTTAGGTTTTTCTTATGCAGCACAAAATGAATTTAAAAAAGCAATTAAACACTATAACTTAGCTATAAAATCACTCCCTGAATATACAGTCGCTTTAAATAATCTTGGATCTGCACAACAACGATTACTGGAATATGAAACGGCGTATGAAACTTATAAAAAAGTTTTATTGTTAGATCCAAACAACAAAACAGCAATAAAAAAGAGTAAAGAACTTGAAAAAAGGAATAATTACTCCCCTTATAAAGGAATTAAAGGTAAAGGATTTTAAATGAAAGAAGATGCATTCCTGAAAATCGGTGGTAAAAGATTCTCAAGTAGATTAATGATAGGTACAGGAAAATATACTTCTTCTGAAGTAATGGTAGAAAGTTTATTAAATAGTGAATCTGAAATAGTAACTGTCGCAGTAAGAAGAGTTCAAAATAATCAAAATGGAGAGAATTTACTTCAAAAAATTGATTGGAAGAAATTTTGGATGCTCCCTAACACTGCTGGTTGCACTAATTCAGATGAGGCAGTAAGAATAGCAATTTTAGGGAGAGAGCTTGCAAAATTATCAGGTCAAGAAGAAAATAATTTTGTCAAATTAGAAGTTATTCCAGATAAGAGGTATTTATTACCTGATCCTATCGAAACTCTAAAGGCAGCTGAAATTTTGATCAAAAAAAATTTTATTGTTCTTCCATATATAAATGCCGATCCAATATTAGCTCAAAAATTAGAAGAGATTGGTTGTTCAACTGTAATGCCATTAGGTTCACCAATCGGCTCCGGTCAAGGACTTTTAAATCTATCAAATATAAATATAATAATTGAAAATTCGAATATACCAGTAATTATTGATGCTGGTATAGGAGTCCCCAGCGAAGCTTCTCAAGCTATGGAACTTGGCGCAGATGGAGTTCTAATTAATAGTGCAATAGCACTAGCCAAAAATCCATTTAAGATGGCTAGCGCGATGAATTATGGCGTTAAAGCTGGAAGAGAAGCATTTCTAGCTGGAAGAATTGAAAAGCGGAAGTTGGCAAACGCTAGTTCTCCTGAAAAAAATATATCAATTAAATGATTTTACCTTCTTAAAAAATAAATTAATTCTCAAAAAAGGTAGGATTATAAGGAATTTTTTAATTCAAGGAAAAAGATTTGAAACTTTTTACAATATATTTTCCCATTTTGGAAGCACTCTGTAGTAATTTAATAAATGTAAAATGACATTTTCAATTCTGGAGTTTTGAGTGAAAGTAATTGTTCTTGGCGGAGATGGTTTTTGCGGTTGGCCTTGTGCGGTGAATTTAGCTGAACAAAATCATGAAGTAATTATAGTTGACAATCTAAGTCGCAGAAAAATAGATATTGATCTTGAAGTAGAATCTTTAACCCCAATTTCTTCAATAAATGAAAGACTTTCTGCATGGGAAGAAACTGGAGGAAAACCTATAAAATTTATAAATATTGATCTTTCAAAACAATACCAAAAATTACTAAATTTACTTATTGATGAAAAACCTGATTCAATTGTACATTTTGCTGAGCAAAGGGCTGCACCTTACTCGATGAAATCAAGTTATACCAAAAGATATACAGTTGATAATAATGTAAATGGTACTCATAATTTACTCGCTGCAATTGTTGAAAGTAATCTGGATATTCATATTGTTCATTTAGGAACAATGGGTGTATATGGATATGGATCTCATAGAGGTGCAACAATTCCCGAGGGCTATTTAAAAGTTGAAGTACCTCAGCCAGATGGAAGTCGTTTTGAAGAGGAAATACTGCATCCCGCGAGTCCAGGCAGTGTTTACCACATGACAAAAACATTAGATCAATTATTATTTCTTTATTACAACAAAAATGACTTAATTAGAATTACAGATCTACATCAAGGCATTGTTTGGGGAACAAATACAGAAACAACATTAAAAGATCCAAGATTAACAAATAGATTCGATTACGACGGGGATTATGGAACAGTCCTGAATAGATTTCTCATGCAAGCAGCCATCGGATATCCCCTAACTGTTCATGGAACAGGAGGACAAACAAGAGCCTTTATACATATTAAAGACTCAGTTAAATGTGTTCAACTAGCTTTAGAAAATCCTCCTGAATCAGGCGAAAGAGTCAAAATTTTTAATCAAATGACCGAGAGTCATCAGGTCGGGGAATTAGCTAAGAAAGTTGCTTCTCTCACTGGAGCTAAAATTAATTATTTACCAAATCCGCGAAATGAAGCCGTCGAAAATGATTTAATAGTTGATAATAAATGTTTCATAGAATTAGGCCTCAATCCAACCACTCTTGATAATGGCTTATTAGAAGAAGTCGTAGAAGTAGCTAAAAAATACTCCAATAGATGTGATCTTAAACGCATACCTTGTGTTTCATCTTGGACTAAAAAACAAGCTGAGGCTATAAAGACTAATTAAAATTTCTGAAACAATTACCTTAAGAAAGTGAAAATTGCATTGTTTACCGAAACTTTTTTACCTAAAGTTGACGGCATAGTCACAAGACTGACTAAAACGATTGAATTTTTAATAAAAAATGGTGATGAAGTAATAATTTTTTGTCCAGAGGGGTGTCCAGAATCATATATGGGAGCAACTGTAGTTGGAGTTGCTGCAATGCCATTACCCTTATACCCAGAGTTGAAACTTGGTTTGCCAGGTCCAGCAGTTTCAGATAAGTTAGAAAAATTTAACCCAGATTTGATACATGTAGTTAATCCAGCTGTACTTGGCTTAGGTGGCATATGGTTGGCGAAAACTAATAATATTCCTTTAATTGCTAGCTACCATACTCATCTTCCGAAATATCTGGAACACTACGGTATGGGTATGTTAGAGCCACTTTTGTGGGAATTACTTAAAGCAGCTCATAATCAAGCCTTGTTAAATTTATGTACTTCCACCGCTATGGTCAATGAATTAAAAGATAAAGGTATTCAAAGGACTGCTCTTTGGCAAAGAGGAGTAGATACTTACAGTTTCAGACCAGATTTGAGAAGTGAGAAAATGAGAAAAAAATTATTTGGAAAATATAAAGATGCAAATTATTTATTAATTTATGTAGGAAGATTATCAGCAGAAAAACAAATTGAGAGAATAAAACCAGTCTTAGAAAGTATCCCTAATACTTGCCTAGCACTTGTAGGTGACGGACCATATAGAAACCAGCTTGAAAAAATCTTTGAAAATACCAAGACTAATTTCATAGGATATTTATCTGGCGACGAACTTGCTAGCGCCTATGCCTCTGGAGATATATTTTTATTTCCCTCTAGTACAGAAACACTTGGGTTAGTTTTACTTGAAGCAATGGCAGCAGGATGTCCAGTTATAGGAGCTAACAAGGGGGGGATTCCAGATATAATTAGCGATGGGATTAATGGTTGTTTATATGATCCTGATGAAAAAGATAATGGTGTACAAAGTTTGATTGAAGCGACAAAAAAAATTCTAGAGAATGAAGATAAAAGAGAAGTTATGAGGAAAGAAGCACGAAACGAGGCAGAAAAATGGGATTGGAATCAAGCAACTTTACAACTGCAAAACTATTATTCAGATACTCTTAAAGAAATAGATTAAACTTGATATGAATTACGCTACATGAGGAGGCGTAGGATTACTATACGAAGTTAAAGGAAGTATAAGAGTAGCGATATTTTGATTCTTTTCAGGCCTCTTTTTCTTTGAGAATTTTTTACCAAAAGGTACTCTTATAACATTTGTTCCCTCAATGGTTCGAATATTTAAGTTATCTCCTGAAGAATTATTGACAAAATTTGGTAAGTTGACGTTTTTAACAGGCAGGTGCGTAACATTACCAGATTTAAAATCTTTGGTCATAGCTTCAAATACCCCAAAAAATTTGATGCTTGAATATCTTAATAAAAAAATTTAAAAAAATTCTATAAGAAAATATTAAATTTTTATTCAAATTGATAATAGCTAAGTAAACACAAGGACGCTAGTCCTCTAGGCACATTTTTTTTCTTCTAAAGTCTCTCTTTGATTTATATTGCAAGAACAAATTAAATTGCGATCGCCATAAGCATTATTTATTCTAGAAACTGAAGACCAAAACTTAATAGTTGTTGGAGTTTTATAAGGGAAAGAAGCTTTTTCTTTTGAATAAGGATAATTCCAATTATCAGCAATTAACTCTTTCAGCGTATGGGGAGCATTGCTTATTACATTATTATTATGTAATTCAATATTATTTTCTATTTCGCTGATTTCTTCTCCAATCAATAGCATAGCCTCACAAAATCTATCCAATTCAGCCAAACTTTCACTTTCAGTAGGCTCTATCATTATGGTCTCTGTAACAGGCCAACTTATAGTTGGGGCGTGAAAACTATAATCTATTAATCGTTTAGCTAAATCATTTACACTCAAACCAGTTTTGGATTTTAAATCTCTAAAATCTAGAATACATTCATGTGCCACAAAATTATTTTTTCCTTTATAAAGAATCTTGAATTTATGCTTTAAAGAATGTGCAATATAATTTGCAGATAGAATTGCATGCTCAGTTGCTTTCCTTAAACCACTAAGACCAGCCATTTTTATATACATCCAACTTATTGGGAGAATACTTGCACTCCCATGCTTGGCAGAAGATACATAATTAAAACTATTAGATAAATTATTATCCATTAAAGAATGAGTAGGAAGAAATGGGCTTAAAGTTTCTGATGCAGCAACTGGTCCTACTCCTGGACCACCACCTCCATGGGGAATGCAGAATGTTTTATGTAAATTCAAATGACAAACATCTACACCATAGTTACCGGGTTTGCATAATCCAACCTGAGCGTTCAAATTTGCTCCATCTAAATAGACAAATCCTCCAACAGAATGGATTAAGTCACATATCTTTCTAATTTGCAATTCAAAAACTCCATGAGTAGAGGGGTAGGTCAACATGAGGGCTCCTATTTGGTTATCAAATTTCTTGACCTTGATCGACAAATCTTGAAAATCAATATTTCCTTCGTCATCACATTCAACCGTTAAGACATCAAATCCTGCCATAACTGCACTAGCAGGATTTGTTCCATGAGCACTTTTAGGAATTAAACATTTTTTTCTTGAAAGTTCACCTTTTGATTCAAAATAAGAATTTATTGCTAATAATCCTGCGAACTCTCCCTGAGAGCCTGCGTTTGGTTGAAAGGAAACTGATTTTAAACCAACAATATCACTTATCCAGTTTTCTAAATCAGATATTATTTTTGAATAGCCCTTAGTTTGATCTGGTGGAGAAAAAGGATGAATAGAAGATAAATTAGCCCAAGAGACTGGATTTAACTCTGCTGCAGAATTTAACTTCATGGTACAGCTTCCTAATGGCATCATTCCATCTACCAGAGAAAAATCCTTTTCAGCAAGTCGGAATATATATCTCATTAATTCAGTTTCACTTTGATTATTTATGAATATGTCTTGCTGCATCCATTCACTGGATCTCAAAGCTAAACCTTCAAAATAAAATCTTTTATCAAATTTTATGTGCTCTAAATCTTCTTTTTTTTCTATAAGGTTTGCTATGAAAGTCAAAATATCTTTAATTTCTTTTTCATTACTAAGCTCATCTAAAGAGATCCCAAAGCCAGTTGAATTTTCAATAGATGATCCCAACGGCAAAATTCTTAAGTTAAACCCATTTTTTAAAGCTTCATTATGGATCCTCTGGGAGTGCTCAGAATATATATCTACACTATCAAATCTAATCCCATGAGGAATATCAAAACCTAAATCAGCTAGACATGATTCTAAATTTAGTCTCAACCCCACTAATCTCTTAGCAATTTGCATTAATCCAGAGGGTCCATGATAAATAGCATAAAAAGAAGAAATTATGGCTAACAATGATTGAGCAGTACAAATATTACTAGTTGCCTTTTCCCTTCTAATATGTTGTTCTCTTGTTTGCAATGCGAGTCTTAATGACTTTTCTCCATTTTTAGAGAGAGTTTGCCCAACAATTCTCCCAGGTATCAGCCTTTTATATTTTTCGCTACAGGCAAAATATGCTGCATGGGGGCCACCAAAACCCATTGGCACACCAAATCTTTGCATACTACCCACTGCTACATCAACACCAAATTCAGAAATTGGTTTAATTAAAACTTGTGCCAGTGGATCAATGGATGCCGTTACAATAATTTCTGATCTATGTGCTTTGGATATTAAGAATGTGGGATCAAATAATTGCCCATTTTTTCCGGGTAATTGCAACAAAATTCCAAAAACATCCTCATGATTAGGAAGGTTGCTTTGAGTAAAGCGTTTTAAAGATATTCCCAAAGGTTTTGCTCTGGTTTGTAGAACATTAAAAGTATGATCAAAAACATTTGATTCCACTAAGTATACTTTTGAAGATTTATTTTTTCTTGCGGCAAAACTCATGGCCATAGCTTCTGCAGCAGCAGTGCCCTCATCTAATAAAGATGCATTGGCGACAGGGAATCCTGTTAGTTCACAAACAATAGTCTGAAAATTAAATAGAGCTTCTAATCTTCCTTGAGCAATTTCTGCTTGATATGGAGTATAGGAGGTGTACCACCTAGGATTTTCAAGAACATGTCTTTGGATTACTTTAGGCATGTGATTGTCATAATAACCAAGACCTATTAGTGATCTCATTTTGGTATTTTTCTTCGTAATCTCTTCTAATTCATTTAAAGCCTCAATTTCTGAACAACCTTGGGGCAATACTTCTGAAGATTTATCTTTATGCTGAATATCTTCAGGAATAACTTGGTTAATAAATTGATCAATATTATTAAAACCAAGCTTGTTTAGCATACTTTTCTCATCATTATCTCCTAACCCTAGATGCCTATCTATAAACAAATCGGACCCAAATTTGGATGTCATATTAAAATATTTTTCTTTAAAATAGCTCTTTTTAAAAAGTTTGCCTTATTTTGGTACAACCTTTGATTTATATTCCTCAGAAGTCATCAAATCAGCAATTGATACTTCTGATTCTGGTTTCAAAATGACTAACCAACCTTCTCCAATCGGATCATTCTGTAAAAGCTCAGGGTTATCAATAACACTTTCATTTACAGATACTATTTTCCCTGAAAAAGGCAGGTATACTTCCTCAACGGCCTTAACAGATTCTATTGTTCCAAAAGTCTCACCTTTCTCTAAAGTCTTCCCTTGATCAGCTAACTCAACAAAAACAATATCTCCTAATTGATCTATAGCAAATTCACTAACTCCAATTTTTAATAATCCATTTTCCTCCAATACATACTCATGGGTATCAGCATAGTTAAGGTTGTCTGGAAACTGGTAAGACATGATTACGTTGATAAAGAAAGTAGAGAATCCTTTGAAATAAATTTTTCCTCTAATAGTTCAGATAATAATTGAATTAGTGCAATTTTGATGTGAGCTATGTGAGAACCACCTTGAACAAAAATATTGTAAGGATCTCTTAAAGGAGCATCAGCGGAAAATTCACTTGTACTACCTTCAATAAATGTACCTCCTGCCATTAATAATTTTGAATCATATCCATCCATTGATGATGGAACAACATTAAGAAAAGAATCTACTGGTGAAGAATTTTGAAAAGATTGACAAACTTTTTGTACCAAATCAGGATTATTCAATCTTACTGACTGAATAAGATCAGATCTATAAGTTGCTGGCTCTGGCAAAACCTTAAATCCCAAATTTTTAAAAACTGTTGCAACCATATCAGCGCCTTTTAGTGATTCGTGAACAATTTGTGGTGCTAAAAACAAACCCTGCAAAATTAATCTTCCTAGTCCAAAATTTATTCCTGCAGATGAACCAATACCTGGTGAGGTTAATCTAGAACATGCCATCTCAACCAACTCTGCATCTCCTGCAACATACCCACCAGTAGGAACGATTGTCCCCCCCAAATTTTTAATCAATGATCCAGCAATTATATTTGCCCCTTTAGTAATTGGTTCACTATCTTCTACAAGCTCCCCATAACAGTTATCAACAAAACATATACAGTTCGGATCAAGAGAGTGAACCAGACTACATATTTTCTCTATCTCATTATTCGTTAGAGATTTTCTCCAACTATATCCACAACTTTTTTGTATAAATACTAATTTGCATGAATTTTCTTGGAAAGAATGAACAATTTTTTCTTCAAAAGAATCAAAATTTTCGCAGATATTTATTTGCTTATATTTAATCTCAAAATCTTTAAGCGAGCCTTCACCTCCTCCCCTTATTCCTATCACTTCTTCTAACGTGTCATATGGTTGTCCAGTAAGAGATAACATCACATCTCCAGGTCTAAGAATTCCAAATAAGACGGAACTTATTGCATGCGTTCCACTTACAAATTGCATCCTCACAGCTGCCTTTTCAGCAAGAAACAATCTTGCAAAAACCGCATCAATTTTTTCTCTAGATATATCACCATGACCACTACCAGAGGATTGATTGAAATGACTACTAGAAACTTTTTCTTCCTTAAAAATTGTCAAAATATTTTCTAATTTCTGGAAAACCTGATTAGATCTTTCTTCAAACACTTTACTTAAACTCTCTTCTACAGAAAGAACAGCGTTTTCAGCCAGTTTTAAGTTATTACTTAGTGTCATTAATTGTAAAAAGTCATATTATTTTTCAGAAGCTAAATGTCTTAATTCTGCGAGGAAAGCATTAGGTCCTCTACCCTGAAAATAAGAAAGTTTTTTTGAAGCCTCATATAAATCAAGTAGTTCTCCATCTAATTCTTCTGCTGTATAGTCTCTAATTCCTGCTATTACCTCAGCAAAACGTTCTCTACGGGTAGATTTATTGACAGTATAAGCTTCCATTACATGTATTTTACATGATCTCCAGGCCTTATTCTGGCAAAAATGCACTGAAAGAGCATCACTTAAAGCAGAAGCCTCTTCGTCTTCAATGTACCAATCAAAAGAGGATGGTAGAGGCTTTAATCCAGCAAAAATTTCAAACAATTCTCCTGCTGACAATGGCTTACCATAATCATTTTTTAATGGTAACGCAGAATCCTCAAGAGATCTCCATAATTCGGGGTAGGTTTTTTCTAATTGATCCCTTATTGATTCTATTCCCTGATCAAGAATCGTATTGACCTGAGCTAATGCAAGAAAAACCTCTGGACCAGGGGAAGATAACTTTCCATTCCTAAGATTTGAAATTTGAGAATTATGAACTCTACCTAAATCAAGGATTTCAGAAAGTAAAGGTAAAACCCTGTGAGACCAACCATTTCTTTCATGCCATAGGTGAATCAAATGAGCCATGGCTCTTCTACCTTTCAATAATTTATCGCGATATCCTGAGCTCACGGATAATTAAAATGATCAATAGTATAGTATGATATTATTACATATCGGTCCTTTTGAAAATAGTATCCAGATATTATGAATTCAGTTATCTTCCAAGAAACAGCCAAATTAAAAAAACCTGTACCTTCCGAAAAAGTTATAGAACTTTCCGATAAATTATTAGAACCATCTAGTCATTCTAAAAGATATCCTCCTAGATTACATAAAACATGGGGCACCATTGTTTTTATGATTGCTATTCATTTTCTTTCTCTTATTGCCCTACAACCACAATTCTGGAGTATCCCAGCAGTTATATCATTATTATTTTTCTATTGGTTGACAGCTTGTCTAGGGGTTACGCTTGGTTATCACAGATTGCTCTCTCATAGATCATTTCTAGTCCCAAGATGGCTAGAGAGATTTTTTGCTACTTGTGGAGCTATTAGTTGTCAACATGGGCCGATAGATTGGGTTGGGTTGCATAGACATCATCACTCTTTTTCAGATACAGAAGTTGACCATCATAATAGTAAAAAAGGATTCTGGTGGAGTCATATGGGATGGATGTTTAAAGATGTTGAGGCGTTAAAAGCAGTACCTAAGTTAAGTGCAGATTTAATTAAAGACCCATATTACAGATTCCTCAATAAATATTTCCTCTTTTTGCAACTTCCAATTGGTCTATGCCTATATGCAATAGGTGAAAAATTAGGAGTTGGAGGTTGGGCTTTAGTGCTTTGGGGAATACCTTTAAGGCTAGTAGTCGTTTACCACATAACTTGGTTGGTCAACTCGGCTACACATTGTTGGGGCAAAGCTCCCTTTGACAGTGGTGACTCATCAAAAAACAATGCTTGGGTTGCAGCTTTAACTTTTGGAGAAGGTTGGCATAACAATCATCATGCATTTCCTAATTCAGCCAGACAAGGATTATTCAAGGGTCAAATTGATTTAACCTGGGAACATATTAAGATTCTTGCCAAATTAGGATTTGCAAAAAAAGTAAAATTACCCTCTAGGTCTTATTATTAAATACATAGATAATTTTTTTTATGGCTAAAAGAGTAAAAGTAGTTTTAACAGAATCAATTACCACTCTTGGTAGAGATGGTGATGTGGTAGAAGTAGCACCTGGTTATGCAAGGAATTTCTTATTACCATTTGGAAAAGCAGCTAATGTTACACCCTCAATTCTGAAACAAATTGAGCGCAAAAGAGCGAAAGAAAAAATTGCAGCAGAAAAAGTCAAACAAGACGCTATTGACTTTAAGACAGCATTAGCAACGATTGGTAGATTTACAATCAAGAAACAAGTTGGTGAGGATGGAGTCCTCTTTGGAACTGTTACTAATGGGGATGTTGCTGAAGCTATAGAAGCTGCGACTAAAAAAGAAATTGACAGAAGAGACATTACTGTCCCAGATATTCATAATTTAGGTTCTTTCATTGCGAAGATAAAATTGCATCAAGAAGTTAGTGCGGAAGTAAATATTGAAGTAACAAGTTAATAACTTTGTTGCATTATTTCCAAAAGTAGTCAGAGTATATATCTAAGTCTTCAAATATATGGTTTCAGTTCCTTTCCCAAATGGGTCTAATAAAAACTTTAAAAAAGATTTTAATAATGAAAATTCTGGTTTAGTACCTCCTCAGAATATTCAAGCAGAGGAAGCTGTTTTGGGAGGAATCCTACTAGATCCTGATGCGATAGGAAGAATTGCTGACTTAATTAAGCCAGAAGCATTTTATATTAATGCTCATCAAGAGATTTATAAAACAGCCTTAATGTTACATACACAAGGCAAACCTACAGATCTAACTTCAATGAGCGCCTGGCTTGCTGATAATGGATCACTAGAACAAATTGGAGGAAACTCTAAATTAGTAGAATTAGTAGAAAATGTTTCTTCCACAGCTTCGATAGAACAAGTTGCGAACTTAATCAGTGATAAATTTATTAGAAGACAACTAATCCGATCTGGGAATGAGGTTGTCCAACTAGGATTTGATCAAACACAAGAAACTAATGAAGTTTTAGATAAGGCAGAACAGAAAATCTTTGAAATTAGTCAAGAAAAACCTACCAAAGGTCTTACCCAAGCAGCAGAAATTCTTACAAGTACTTTTAATGAAATAGAGTCGAGGTCATTAGGAACATCTGTAGCTGGTATTCCAGTAAATTTTTATGACCTTGATGCAATGACTCAAGGATTTCAAAGAAGTGATTTAATTATTGTGGCAGGAAGACCCTCAATGGGGAAAACTTCTATGGTTTTAAACCTAGCAAAAAATGTAGCGCAATCTCAGGATCTTCCTGTCTGTGTATTTAGCCTCGAGATGAGCAAAGAACAACTTACCTATAGATTACTTTCTATGGAGGTAGGTATTGAAAGCGGAAGATTAAGAACTGGAAGACTACAACAAGATGAGTGGCCTTTACTTGGAGAAGGGATAAACTCATTAGGTCAACTCCCAATTTTTATTGATGACAAACCTAATTTAAGTGTTTTAGAAATGAGGTCCTTATGCAGAAGATTAATAGCTGAGCAGAAGAAAGAACTTGGTTTAATAGTGATTGATTACTTGCAGCTCATGGAGGGTACAACGCCTGATAACAGAGTTCAAGAGCTATCTCGTATTACAAGAGGTCTTAAAAGTATGGCAAGAGAGTTAAAAGTACCCGTGGTAGCTTTATCACAATTAAGTAGAGGAGTTGAATCAAGAACAAATAAAAGACCTATGCTAAGTGACCTAAGAGAATCCGGATCTATAGAACAAGATGCTGACTTAGTATTAATGATTTATAGAGATGAGTATTACAATCCAGAAACAGAAGATAGAGGAATAACTGAAATTATTGTCACGAAACACAGAAATGGTCCTGTTGGAACTGTTAAATTATTATTTGAACCTCAATTTACAAGATTTAGGAATTTAGCTAACTAACTATAACGATAATGAAAGATCCACAATGCCCAAATGAATCTTTTGACATTATCGTTATTGGAGGCGGCCATGCAGGATGTGAAGCAGCAGTAACAACAGCAAAACTAGGATTTTCAACAGCATTATTTACGATAAATTTAGATAGGATTGCCTGGCAGCCTTGTAATCCTGCAGTTGGCGGACCCGCAAAAAGCCAATTAGTGCACGAAGTTGATGCATTAGGAGGAATTATCGGGAAATTAGCTGATGAGACAGCAATACAAAAAAGAATATTAAATGCAAGTAGAGGTCCAGCTGTATGGGCATTAAGAGCTCAAACAGATAAAAGAGAATATTCAAAAAGAATGATCGAAATACTACAAAATACAGATAATTTATCTTTGAAAGAAGCAATGATTACTGAACTTGATATTGATAAAACTGAAGCAATTGGATTGAATTCAAAAAAAATTATCCAAAAACGAATAAAGGGTGTTAAAACTTTCTTTGGTAGTTATTATTCAGCGAAATCAGTTATCATCACGGCTGGTACTTTTTTAGAGGGCAGAATATGGATAGGAAATAAATCAATGTCAGCAGGTAGGTCTGGTGAACAAGCAGCACAAGGTCTTACCCAAAACCTGCACGAAATTGGAATAAAAACAGAACGTTTAAAAACAGGTACTCCAGCAAGAGTTGATAAAAAAAGTATCATTTTTGATGAATTAGATATTCAACCAAGTACAGCATCTGATAAATATTTTTCGTTTGACCCAGATATCAAAAACAATATGCCTCAAATTAGTTGTCACATCACAAGAACAACTCCTAAAACACATCAACTAATTCGAGAAAATTTACATTTAACTCCAATTTACGGTGGTTTTATAGATAGTAAGGGACCAAGATATTGTCCTTCAATTGAAGATAAAATCGTAAAATTTGCTGATAAAGAATCTCATCAAATTTTCTTAGAACCAGAAGGAATTCATACTCCTGAAATATACGTACAAGGATTTTCTACAGGTTTACCTGAAAATATTCAATTAGAACTTTTAAGAACATTACCAGGATTAGGAAAATGTAAAATGTTGCGACCAGCATATGCTGTTGAATATGAATATATACCTGCAACACAGCTCCATACATCACTTGAAACAAAAGAAATTGAATATTTATTTAGTGCTGGGCAAATTAATGGAACAACTGGTTATGAGGAAGCAGCTGCACAAGGATTAGTTGCAGGAATAAATGCGACAAGAAAACTAAACAAAAAAGATCCCATAATCTTTACTAGGGAAAGCAGCTATATAGGCACAATGATTAATGATTTAATTACCAAAGATCTCAAAGAGCCATACAGAGTTCTTACTAGCAGAAGTGAATATAGGTTAACCTTAAGAGGAGATAATGCAGACAGAAGATTAACGCCGTTAGGTTATCAAATAGGGCTTATTGATGAGAAAAGATGGACATCTTATCAAGAAAAAATGAAATTTCTTGAAGAAGAGAAATTAAGATTAGAAAGCACCCGTTTAAAAAATACCGATTCAATAGCCAAAAAAATAGAATTAAACACAGGATCAAAAATTAAAGGCTCAACAACTTTAAAAGATCTCTTAAAAAGACCCAATTTTCATTATTCAGATCTAATTAAATATGATTTAACCGAAAAAGACCTAGCATCATCAATACGCGAAGGTGTTGAAATAGATATTAAATACGAAGGATATCTTAAAAGACAAAAAAATAATATTGATCAGATTAAGCGTCAAAGTCTCAAATCTTTACCCAAAGAAATAAATTACGAAAAAATAGAGACTTTATCGCTAGAAGCAAGGGAAAATTTGAATAAGATCAAACCAACAAACTTTGGAGACGCTTCAAAAATTCCTGGAGTTAGTAAAGCTGATTTAACTGCGTTGCTAGTTTGGCTGAAAATTAAAGAAATAAAAAAAGAAAAGATAAATATTTTTGCTAAAAAAAAGTTATCATCTTAAAAGTAATCTCTCAGAGCACTGGATAATAAACTTTTTAACTCGCCAAAAATATTATGGGAAGAGCAAGCTTCTACCTTTTTAGTGAAAAATTCATTACCAAAATTATCTGGGGCTTGGAAATTAATGTTACTTGGAGATGGAAGTCCCACAAGACATCTACAGCTTTTGACTAATCAAGAAACAAAAATTAAATTAATTTCAATGCAATTAGATCCTTTATCTAATCAAGAGGGACCTCAGGAAATAAACCAATTAAAAGGCCCTTTAATCAGAAGACAAGTCTGGATTAAAAACAATAACAAAAACCTAGCATGGGCAGAGAGTTGGTGGAATGCGGAGCAAGTAAATGAAAATTTAAAGGCTAAAGAAGAACCAATTTGGAAGAATTTAACACAAGATAGATCAGAACTATTTAGGGAAGTTGATAGAATTTCACTTGTAAATGCAACATGGTTAGAGGATCGATTTTGTTACAAAGGTCCATTCTGGTCAAGAAATTATAGATTCTTCCGAAACAAAAAGCCTTTAACTATTATAAGGGAAGTATTTAATCCTTATTTAGAAAGTTTGCTAGGTTTTTCGGGTATTAATGAATTTGCTAATCTATACTCTTCTTCTTCTGGATTTAGGTAAATTCCTTGATTTTGATCCGCCCCGTTGGGTTGATTGATCTCTCAGTGTATCAATCTCTTTTTCTGAGGATCTTTGCCATCTTTCAACTTTAAAATCAATTTCATCTGGCCAATCTTGGTTATTAACTTCTTTTCCATAAGGTAACTTTTTTTGATCAGTTATTTGAAATGTTTTTGGTTGTCTCAAAGATATTGCCTCTAAAGGTCTTTTTGAATACGCTTTAGATGATTTAAGGGTATTTGCTTCTCTTGTGAATGTCTTCATCTCGCTTTCATCAGTTTCAAAATTATCATCATCATACCAATCATCATTTTCTTCATCAAAAAATAAATCCACTTTTTCAGATACCCATCTTCCTACTTTTTTAACACTCTTACTTGTTATTCCATGAAAATCTGAGTTTCTTCTCTTACCTGGTCTTGCTCCAGATACTCCATCAACGAATTGTCTGCCAGTTTCAAAAAGTCTATCAACTTGTTTGTCAACATTATTTCTATCAAAACTATTTTTT
>QCMG01000003.1 GCA_003213955.1 Prochlorococcus sp. AG-418-M08 | reverse complement strand
ACGTTTAACTCTTGTAGCGGTATTGCCGTTATTTATTACTGTTCTTACTGGAAGCTTATATTCTTTATTTCAATATTTCGGATTCGATTTCTTTTGGCTAATGAAAATTCATACAGGTAATTTTTTCTTTATAAATTTACAACCTCTATATACTCCTGTTGTAGGTTTTCTTACAATTGCTGCAATAATTTCAGGTTTATTTTTATTTCCTAGATTAAAAAGTAAATATCCAAATTAATCAACTAAATGAAAGAGAATATTACTGAATTATGGTTTTCTTGGTTTTATAAAAATTGGGAGAAAAATGCTCCAGGTGATCTACTTGAGAGCGGTTTATCTCCTTCACAGATAGCAGAAAGATTTGTAAATGTGAATCATAATGAATTTTTAGAATTAGCAAAAGAATTTGATCAAGAAAATTATCAAGCTCTGAATGAATTTATGAAACTTTCAGAAAGTGAGTTGCATATTTTAAAGTATTTTCTAAAGTTAATAAAACTCAAAAATTCATAAAAAATTATTTAAAATTGCCATACTCTTTTCCCATAGATTTTTTCTTTCTTTTTTGTTTTGAGCGAATGGTGAAGTTGGAGATAATTTAGGATAACCTCTAAAATTGAATTTAGGCCCATAATGTTCACCGCCTTTTGCTTCAGGAGAAGAAGCGGCAAATAATTGAGGTAAGGAACCCATCTCTGCTGATTGAAAAATAGGGCTAAATAATTCTAAAGAGAAAGTTTCCAATGGACTTGGCTTTGGTTTCTGAGCAGAAAAAAGGTTTGTTTTAGCGATTCCTGGATGTGCTGCTAAAGATAAAATATTTTTTTGCTTGATTTGTTCATTTAACTCTAAAGCAAACATTACATTAGCTAATTTACTATTAGCATATGATTCCCACTTGTTATAATAATTTTCAGCTTTTAAGTTATTCCATCCAACTTTTCCAAAAAACTGAGCCCCAGAAGTAACTGTTACTATTCTAGATTTTTCTTTCTTTTCAATTAATGGGAGTAATTTTAATGTCAAAAGCATATGCGCTAGGTGGTTAACGGCAAACTGTATTTCAAAACCTTGTGCACTAAATGTTTTAGGGGGATGCATTATTCCTGCGTTATTAATTAGCAAATCTAAGTTTTCAAAATCGTTAGAAAAACTTTCCCCTATTTCACTTACATTATTTAAATCTGCTAAGTCTAGTTCTAAAGGAGAAAATTTACCTTTAGGGTTGAGTGATTTTAATTGGTCTATTGCTGAATGTGCCTTTTTTAAAGTTCTGCAAGCAAGTACAACATGAGCATTTTTTTCAGCTAGAGCTTTTGCTGTGTAAAATCCAAGTCCACTATTTGAACCAGTAATAAAAACTGTTTTGCCTTCTAGATTAGGAATATCAGAAGTAGTCCAGTTAGAGCTTTTATTTTTAAACATAGTGGAAGTCATTTTCTGCAATCTTACTTAGTTTGTTTAAGCTTAGTAAATAATAAAGTTTTCATAGAATTTATCGTAAATACTCATAAAAGCTTTCGTGAGTATTTTGTCACACACTAATTTTTAAATTAATTAAAAAATTTATATTGATTCTTTATCAGAATTAAATTTATTTTTTAATTGCGTATTGCCATTCACTATATTTCGAAATATTTGTTTCTCTAAGTAATTGCAATTTTCTACTATTTATTTTGATAACAATCCCATCAGTTGGGTATTTAGAAAATATTTTTTCATCTAGCCATCTTTTTCTAAATAACTCGACTTGGCTTGTAAAATTTGTGAAATAACTTTCTGGGGTGATAAAACCACATTTTTTAAGATAGTTAAGGGTTTCATACTGATTAAGTCTTCCATTAAGTATCTGGAAACAGCAAAAGCTGAAACTTTCTGTAATCCTTTTTTTATTTTTGAGGAATTCACTTGTAAGTTTTTTTGAAAAATAGGAAGTTTTGTTTGGGATGTAAAGCTCACCTCTAACTTGAAAATCTCGTTTGATAGGAATGTTACTGGGGACATTTTTAATCTTTTTAATCTTGCTTGAGACATCAAATCCTTTTTTTGTAATGGCTTTATTAAACTTGCCATTAATATATTTAATTGCAATAGCGCAACCAGCAATTTTTGGTTCAATACTTAATCTTGTATTTTCTAATAAGTTCGCTAAAAACTCTTTATAGTTACCTTCTGCCAATAAGGGTAATAATAAATTACTTTTTTTACTAAAGTAATCCAATTGAGGATCTGTGCGAAGTAAGTTCCTTTCCAGTTGATCAAATGCTTTATCAGAGATAAGTGCATTTCCTATTCGATATTGTTCATCAAGATATTTAACATTTTTTTCTAGTAATGAACCCATAAAATTTCTGGAATAATTTTGAAAATATTTTTTGAGAAGAATTTTTATTTAAATTTAAAAATTTATAGAAAAAATAAACTTTTAGGAGCTAAAAAATTGATTTACTCATAAAATATTCTCCTATGAAGAACCCCCTTGAGATGTATAAAATGTAAGTATTTAATGTTTAAATTAAATACTTAATTAAGCTATTTTTTCAAAAGAAGTTTTTTAGGCCTCTTAAGGTATGGAGAAATCACTGTAGAATTTTTTAACTAGTTAAATAATTCAAAATAGAAAAAAATTTTTTAGCATAGTTAAAAAATGTCATCATCTTTTAAGGCACAAGAACAGTGGGTAGATTTTTTTGAAAACAAAATCAAAAACTATGAAAAATTTCGCAATTTTGATTATGGGCCAACTAATGAAAGTTCCGTTTCAAAATTATCGCCTTATATCTCACATAGGATTTTATTAGAATTTGAATTAATCAAGGAAGTTAAAAACAACTATAAATCTCAAAAGGTTAATAAATTTATAGAAGAGATTTATTGGAGAATTTATTGGAGGGGCTGGTTGGAAAACAGACCAAGAGTTTGGTGTAATTTTATTGCAGAAAAAGATTACAAATATGATCATGGAACTTATAAAAAAGCAATAAATGGAAATACTGAATTAGGTTTTTTTAATTCATGGGTTAATGAGTTAAAAACCTATAACTATTTACATAACCATACAAGGATGTGGTTTGCTAGTACTTGGATATTTAATTTAGAACTGCCTTGGCAATTAGGTGCAACTTTTTTCTTTAAACATCTTTATGATGGAGATGCTGCTTCCAACCTTTTAAGTTGGCGATGGGTTGCAGGATTACAAACTAAAGGTAAGCAATATCTTTTTTCTCCAGAAAATCTCAGGAAATTTTCAAATAACAGGTTTAATGTAGAAAAAATAAACAATAAGCAACTATTTTTGGAAGAATCGAATCAAATTCCTTTTGAAGATCAGATTTATGAAAGCAATATGGACCCAAAATCAGAAAATTTAATATTATTTGAAAACGACTTACATGCTGCAACTCTAAAAAATATTTTTGGAAATTATAAAAATATATTTATTATCCTTCTAGGCAATGAACAAAGAAAAGTAAAATTATCTGAATCAGTTCTCAGTTTCAAACAATCTATAGTTTCTGAATTTGTAAAAAAATTTGATAACGTTATACAGATTAGACCTCAAATACTTAACGAAAAATTTGAAAATATTAATCAGTTAGATATGATTTATCCTGGAGTTGGGGATAATAACGATTTTATAAAAAACTTTAAGCACATAAATGATAAAGTGATCTTTAACTTAGTAAGAGATGAGGACTTATTTTCATGGCAATTTGCTAGGAAAGGTTTCTTTAAGTTCAAGGAGAATATCCCAAAAATTAATCAATATATTTTTCAAAATTGATACATTAAAGCAAATTTTATTTGTAATTTAATAATTTCAAGAAATTGTTAAACTTTAAGGCTTTTAATTTTTAGGTATAAATACTTAATTAAAGATTAGTTTTATGGTTTGATCCACGATGGAAACTGTGACTAGTTATTTTTACTTAAGTAATACAACTAATAGTGCTTTCAACAATTCTTACAAAATCATTCAGTAAAGATACGGCTTTACTAATTTTGAGAGTTATTACTGGTACAGTTTTAATTCATCATGGGTTTGAAAAGTTAGCAAATATAGAAAATTTCGCTGATGCTTTTGTGAGACCATTGCACTTACCTTTCCCAATTTTTTTGTCTTATATTGCGGCATTCTCAGAGATTGGGGGAAGCTGGTTGCTTATTTTAGGTTTAGCTACAAGATTTGGTGCTTTGGCTATTGTAGGAACTATTTCAGTTGCTATATATCACGCCTTAGTTACATCTGGATTTAATATTTTCTTATTAGAACTTCTACTACTTTATTTTGCATCTGCAACTTCCATTGCGCTTACAGGTCCGGGGGATTTCTCTATTGATGAAGTCATAATTAGAATACTCAGATCAGAATCAGAAGAGGAAGAAGTAGGTCAGTCATCAATTAATCCAAAATTAAGTAATAAAAAAATTATCACTAAAGAAGAAAATTCGAGTAAAGGAGGAATTTTCCAATTTTTACAAGCAAATTTGCTGTCAGACACTTCTAACTAAATTTTGGGGTACAGACTATTTATTAATGCTTGTCTTTTTCTAAAAGTACTTATTTTTTCAAATTTAATTTTAATAGTTGCCTCAGTTAAACTTAAAAATAATCCAAGAGCTGTAACCCAAGATAAAAAGATAAAAGGATTTTCAGGAATTTCTGAGAAATTCATACCTATGATGTTTCTTCTATAAAACTGACCGATTCATATAATTTTTTCAACCTAAATAAACAATTTAGAAATATTTTATGGATTAACTTCTATTTTTTGCCAATTATTTTCTTTATTCCAAATATATCTTTTGTGAATAGGGGTGACTAATTTAAGAAGATCCACAGAATAAATTTCAAATTCAATTACTACAAAACTTGTTGGTTTATTTAAATTAATAGGAACTTTTTTAAAAGTTTGAAGATTATTTTTAATTTCCTTGCCAGGATGTTGCCAAAACCAAGTTGCTTTTGATTTATCGGATAATGAATCCCAATACTTAGTGTTTGATTCCAGTTCTTTCATTTTTCCTTTAAATCTGAATTGATATTTACTTCTTAAAAAAAGCCATAAAACTTCTGCATTGGAGTTGTTTTTTAAATGTTTGATCTTATCGCTTCTACTATCAGTGAAAATAAGCATTGAGCTTTCTTTTTCCCATCCTCTAAAAACAACTGTTCTTATTCTAGGTTCATTATTCCTAGTAACCGTAGAAAGCTGAATCCACCTGTTTAAAGGAGATTTACCTTCTTTTTTTCTAGCAGATTTTAATTCTTGCCTCCACATTGGAATATTGTTTTTAGGCATCAAATTTTAGGAAAAAGAAAACCGGTTATTTGCTTATATTCCTTGAATGAAGAATATTTAGTGAGGGATTTATCCTTTTTGATCATTCTTGGTAGAAAGACTACAAAGAAAAATAAAGCAAGAATTACAAAAGGTATGTAACTCATTGAAAGAATCGCGAAGGATAAATAAATTAATATTTCTCCCAAGTAATTAGTATTTCTTATTTTTTTAAAAAATCCATCTGTAATGAGATCTTTTTGGATTCTAAGGGTGAAATATTTTTGAGCATCACTTGCAAAGTGGAGAAAAACACCAAAAATATTTATGGAAATAGAGGCTGCAATAACAGCACTAGAGACTGACTTTTGAGAGGAGATGAGAATAAATGGTGCTATCCAGTAACTGCCAAGGAAAATAAACCCGGTAATTGAAGTTATGAAATTTATTTTTTCTTTAAAATATGGATCTGGAAATATTTTTTCTTTTAATAACCAAAGTATTCCATATGTTCCATGCAAAGATAAATATACCCATGCAGCTATTGAATAATTTTGATAAAACATCATTAGTCCTGCGACAACAAATACCGTTAATCCTTTGTGGAGGTTTATTATTTGGTTAAGTTTCATTTTTTGATTAATCTAAAAAATGAAAGTATTTTTTGTGGATCTTACTGTATTCAACAAGATTTAATGGGCGATACTGGATTCGAACCAGTGACCACTACCTTGTCGAGGTAATGCTCTACCACTGAGCTAATCGCCCTTTTAGAAAAAGTCAAGATTTTGACCTCCTTATATGAAAATAGCAGCTTAAGGATTCATTTTCTAAGTAATTTAATTTTCCATCGCTCTCTTTTAGTTATTTCTAAATCCAGAATTTCAATAAAACCTCTGTTATCAAGCTGAAGTTTGTCACCAACTTTTAAACTAATAGTACCTTTTTTTACAGTTTTACCATTTAATTTAAGCATCCCATTTTCTAATCTTTCCAAAATTTTATTCCTAGAAATTCTGAAGCCTGCTGAAGCTATTGCATCTAATCTTTTTGAAGCCTCTACAGTATTAATGATCTTTTTTAATCTCCCTACTGGTATTTTTAATTCTTCTAACTCAACTATTTTTATTTTTACTTTTACATCCCTAAGATAAAAACTTTTTTCATTTAAAAATTCAATTTTTAAATCATCTACTATTCCTTGTGCACCTCTATCTCCAGTCGTCCATATGTCGCCAATTTTTTCTTCAATTAGTCCATTATCTACTAATAATGTTCTGAAATCATCTTGAGTTGCATTATCAAATAAAAAATTACCGTTTATTTGAATGCCTTTAGCCGGGAAATTGCTTATAAGCTCATTTTTCTCTGGGATATTTTCTTCTCTGAAACATGCAATTTTGGATCTCTGAGCTGAGGCATATCCTCCAAAAACAAAAAATTTAAAATCATTTAAATTATTAAATTCTTTCAAAATTTCTTCACATACATATGTTGAATTAAATCCTGTCCAATATGTCTGCCAATGTTTTAAAGATAAATTAGAAATATTTATTAATTCTTCAATTTCTTTTTTGTAATTTGAATTTATTAATAATTCTTTTAAGTCAATCATTTAGCCTTCTAAAAAAATTATATCTTTAGGCTCTGATTGCTTTATTAATGCCCAAGGTAATTCAGTTCCTATTTGATTTTCAAGAAGAATAAGCCATTTACCTTCATTGTTCAAATCAATAACTGATCTCAACTCTTTATTTCTATTCAGGTTGATACTTGCTGAAGATACAACGCTACCTAAATATCCCGAACCCATACCCAAGAGACCCCCCATAAAGGTTTCTCCTATATTATTTAAACCAAGGAAGCTAAAGGTAGATAAGTTCGTCATATTTGAAAATGCTATTCCTGCTATAAATCCGAAGGGCATTAGCCATGTGCGCATATTTTTCTGCCTTATCTTTCTATCAAGTTTTGGATTTAGGACTCTTATATTTTCTATTTCTTCAGATCTAAAGAAACTATTTGAGGATAAATCTAATAATTTGCGTTGATCAGGAGTTATTTTTTCTTTAGATGGCAAAATTAATAAAGATTCTGATAGAAATACTGACTTTTCTTTAAAAACATTTAGTAGATCAAGGCATTTTTCTAGCTCATTAAATATAACTATACTTTTAGTCAATTTTCATTCCTCAAATGTTGGTTTGTTGATTCAAATTAAAAAAACATGATATGTCTACTATAGATTAAGTTAAAGTAAAAAATTAAAGAACAATTCTTTAAATGACAAAAGTTCTAATTACCGACCCAATTGATCAAACTGGGATAGATATTCTTTCCCAAGTCGCTCAAGTTGATCAGAGAATAGGGATCTCTAACTCTGAACTGACATCTATTATCAATGATTATGATGCTCTTATGATACGTTCTGGGACTCAAGTAACAGGAGATATTATTAATTCTTCTAAGAAACTAAGAATAATTGGTAGAGCTGGAGTAGGGGTAGATAATGTAGATGTAAAGGCTGCTACTCAAAAGGGAGTACTTGTTGTTAATTCTCCAGGAGGTAATACCATAGCTGCAGCTGAGCATACAATTGCAATGATGCTGGCTTTATCTAGAAATATTCCAATTGCTAACAGTAGTACTTTTTTAGGTAAATGGGAAAGAAAAAAGTTTGTTGGTAACGAACTTTTTAAGAAAAAGTTAGGTGTTGTAGGTTTAGGAAAAATAGGAACTCATGTCGCAAAAGTTGCTAATGCTTTAGGAATGGATGTACATGGATATGACCCATTTGTTTCCTCAGAAAGAGCAAAACAATTACAGGTCACATTGTCTGAACTGAAAACATTATTTGCTGAATCTGATTACGTAACTTTACATTTACCGAGGAATTCAGAAACAGAAAACTTAGTAGACATGAAGGTGCTAGAAAGTATGAAAAATAATGCAAAATTAATAAACTGCGCCCGAGGTGGAATAATTGATGAAGAAGCTTTAGCTAAAGCGCTTAATAATTCATTAATTGGGGGTGCTGCTATTGATGTATTTTCTCAAGAGCCTTTAGACTCTAATTCACCATTACTCAAGGTTGAAAAAAATTTAATTCTTACTCCTCATTTAGGAGCATCAACAAGAGAGGCCCAGGAGAATGTTGCAGTAGATGTTGCAGAGCAGATAAGAGATGTTCTTCTGGGACTTTCTGCACGAACAGCAGTAAATATACCGGGTTTAAGTCCTGATATCATGGATAGCCTTAAACCTCATTTACAGTTAGCTGAAACAATAGGACTTTTAATTAGCCAACTTTCTGGAGGACAAATTCAAAAGTTAGAGGTGAGGCTTCAAGGTGAATTCGTACAGCACCCTTCTCAGCCTTTAATCATAGCTAGTTTGAAAGGTCTTCTAAGTAGAGCTCTTGGTGATCGAATAAATTATGTTAACGCTTCTCTTGAAGCAGAATCTAGAGGTATTTCTGTAGTTGAAAGTAAAGATGAGGCTAGACCTGAATTTGCTAGCGGTTCACTTCAATTAACTACATATGGAGATAATGGGGAGCATAGTGTTGCAGGAAGTATTTTTGCTGATGGTGAATTGAGAATAATTAGCATTGATCAATATCCAGTTAATGTTTCTCCAAGCAGATTTATGCTAATAACAAGGCACAGAGATATGCCAGGTATTATTGGGAAATTAGGTTCTCTACTGGGTGACCATAATGTCAATATTGCTTCTATGCAAGTTGGAAGAAAAATTGTTAGGGGAGAGGCTGTTATGGTTTTAAGTATTGATGATCCTATCCCTACAAAGTTACTTGAATCAATTCTTAAAGTTGATGGTATTACTAGTTCTGATCCGGTGACTTTATAAATAATTTGAATAATTAATGGCAATAAATAATTGGTATAAACTTACTTTTGAAATTGAAGCTAATTTAGAAGAGATTATAATTTGGAGATTAAATGACTTAGGAGTTTTTAGTTATGCATTTGAAATTTTCTTGAACGATAAAAATAAAAAAAAAGTAATAATTTGGCTTCCAACTTTAAAGTGGCCTGAAAGTTTAAGAATAAAACTTGAGAGAAATATTAAAGAAGTTTTAGGTAAAAATAATCATCAAATTATCTTTTTTGAGTGGAACGTTGTCGAGTGCGAAGATTGGTTATCAAGTTGGAAAAAATATTGGGGCCCGGAACTTATTGGAGATAAGTTACTCATATTGCCATGTTGGCTTGAATTACCAAATGAATATAAAAATAAGAAAGTTATAAAATTAGACCCTGGAGCAGCTTTTGGGACTGGGAGTCACCCCACGACATCTCTTTGTCTGGAGAAATTAGAAAAAATTGCTTTAACTAATAAAAAAATATTGGATATTGGTTCAGGTAGTGGAATTCTAAGCGTTGCGGCTAAATGTTTTGGTGCGAGCGAGATTTTTGCTATTGATAATGATTATCTGGCAATAAATTCTACTGAGTTAAATTATCGGCTAAATTTTGATAATTTAGATGATTTGAAGACATATCTAGGATCATTTGATGCGTTGGTTTCAAAATATTCGCTGAAGAATTTTGATTTCATTTTATGTAATATTCTGGCAGAAGTTATTAAAGGCCTAATCCCTGAAATCAGTAACTGTCTAAAAATAGATGGAGAAGTAATTCTAAGTGGAATTTTAGATTCACAAAAAGATGAAATTTTTAAATTATTAAAAGCTAGTAATTTTCAGGTAAATGATGTATGTTCCAAAAAAGATTGGGTGTGCATTACAGCACAAAAAATCTTCTAAACTTATAAATATATAAGTTTTTCTAATATAACCCCCTTTTTACATTTCATTGTTTCATTTTCTACTACCATTACACACAAATGCTGGTAAACAATGTTAAAAAAGTATTAACGGTAAAAATTTTACCATCATTTTTTTATTTAAATGTCTTCTTACAAAGTTACACTTATCAGTGAAAGTGAAGGTCTCAATTCTACAATTGAAGTACCTGAAGATCAGTACATTCTAGATGCTGCTGAAGAGCAGGGTGTTGATCTACCTTACTCTTGTAGAGCAGGAGCTTGCTCTACCTGTGCAGGTAAGATTACATCTGGAACTGTTGATCAATCTGATCAAAGTTTTTTAGATGATGATCAACTAGAGGCTGGTTTTGTACTTACTTGTGTTGCTTATCCATCTTCAGATGTAACAATTACTACTCATGCTGAAGAAGAGCTTTACTAAATATAAAAATTAACTTTATCTTAGTTGTTTTATTAAATTTTTTCTGCCACCCTCAAATAAGGTGGCTTTTTTTTGAGATAAATGAATGAATTTGAATTTTTTAAAACCGGTGCTATTAAATCAAGTTACGGTGGACAATTCAGCTATAAAGTTATTGGACCATGTTGTAGGCTTTATGATAGAGAAGAGTTGCCCTGGCCCTGTTCTAGGCTCGCATGGCGTAGTAAAGAGCCTAGTTGGAGAAGGATAGGAGCTAGATTTGTAGCAGATATGGCGTCAAGGAAATGTCCATCATATTCAGTTCAAATTTTAGAACCCGGATCAAAACCTGTAGAAACCGTCATTACTCTCTTCTCAAAGAAATTTTCTTCCGAAATACAAGAATGGTGGTACAGCAAAAAACCAGGCTCAAAAGAGCCTGGTAATGTATTCCCAGAAATTATTTAATTTATTTTTTAAGCTTTTGGTTTTGGAGGCATATAACCTTTAAGGCCAGAACATTCAAGACTATCAACTGTATTTACTCCGGTCTGTGAGTTGGTACCTGTTGCTCTTTCGCATAAAGATTTTCTTGTTTTTAAATCAAGATTTGCATCAGTAAAGTCCGCTCCATCTATAATTGCCCCATCGAAAACGCTTTTCATTAGCTCGCCATTTGTCAGATTTGCATCTGAGAAATCAGCATTATCAAAACGAGTCGCATATGCAATAAGATCTTTCATATTGGCGCCTTTGAAACTAGAGTTTTTTGCAGTTGTTACGCTCATATATGCGCCTTGTAGGTTGGCTTCCCCTAAATCTTGATTAGATAAATCGTATTTAACATATTCAGTATTTTGAAGATCGGCACCATGAAGATCATCTTTCAATACATCTACTGAGGAAGGGTCGCTTGGATATAGTGCATTTGCAGATATTGGATTAAGAAGTAAACCAATAATCAATGGAAGAAAAATAATAAGTCTTTTGAAAGACTTTTTTAGTGATGAAAAAATAGAAACCATTTCGATCGACATCAAATTAAATAAAAACCATATGACTATTATTTCATGGGTTGGTCATTTACAACGCTACTGCTCACGAACTGTTGCAGTTTATTTAATTTCTGCGGTCAAAAAATCTTGTGCGAGATAAGTATTAGGAAAAATTTTTTGAGCCTCTATTAGTAAATCGCTTGGCTTGATTAGACTTTTCTTAGTATATCTAGGACTTAAATGTGTGATAATTAATTTCTTTGCGTTAGCTAAGAGTGCAGTTTTTGCAGCCATTATTGTTGTCGAATGTAATTTTTCGTAAGCCATTTTTTCATCTTCTTTTGAAAATGTAGATTCATGGACCAACAAATCAGCATTTTTTGATAGCTTAACCGCCGACTCACTAAAAACTGTATCAGTACAATAAACAAAACTTTCTCCTTTTCGAGGCGGACCACAAAACTCTTTACCATTAAAAGATCTTCCATCCATCAATTCAACTGTTTTACCGGCTTGTAATTCTGAATATATAGGCCCAGGAGGAATATTTAAATCTTCTGCTTTTTTAATATCGAATATACCTGGCTTATCTTTCTCGCTTACCCGATAGCCATAAGCAGGTAGTCTATGCTTGAGACATGCACAATGAACTTTTAATTTATCGCTCTCAAATAAAGTTTTATTTAATGAGGAGTAATTTTCAACTTCAATAAAACTTAATGGAAATGACAACTTGCAATAGCTGCTTTTAAGTGCAGAAATTACAAAATTTTTTAATTCTGAAGGTCCATAAATTTCAACACCATTACTATTCCCTGATAGCCCTAATGTAGCTAAAAGGCCTGGTAAACCATAAATATGATCACCATGCATATGAGTAACAAATATCTTTTTAATTTGGGAAGACTTAATATTACTCTTCATTATTTGATGCTGTGTTCCTTCTCCGCAGTCAAAAAGCCATACTTCAGCCGTTTGAGACAATTTGAGAGCTAAGGAAGAGACATTTCTTGTTAAAGTGGGAACCCCTGAGCTGGTTCCTAGGAAAGTGATGTTCACTTATGATAATATTTTTACTTTGATATCTAGATTAAATCTAGACTTTTAGTCAAACTAAGGCAAATACAAAATTTGTTTTTCAAACATAGTGTTTTTTAAAGTTATAAAAATTCCTCATAAATTTTGTATCATAAGCATTATATTTTTTTGTGTTTTCTATAATCACTCTGTATTTGCATCTGGAGAACCATATATAAGAGTTCTTATATCCAAAAGCAAAAATTTAAGGATAAGATCCGATAGCTCAATTCCATTAATTATCAAGGGACAAGAATTTCCCAGTAATAAAATTAAGGGCTTAACTGTAAAAAAACAAAGTAAAAAAACAACATTATTCTTTGATAAGAATAAACAAAAAGTTTATGATTTGAAAAAAAAAGCTAAAATCATCGTTCAATCTTCAGATGGAAGAGGTATTTGGGTTGGCCAGAAAAGATATGCCGGAATATTAAATTTATTTGTTCTTGAATCTGAGATATTAGTAATTAATATCCTTGGAATTGAGAATTATCTTAGTAGTGTAGTTGGCTCAGAGATGCCTGCTAAATGGCCTTTGGAGGCTTTAAAAGCTCAAGCTATTGCTTCAAGAACTTATGCTTTAAAACAGAAAGGAAATACACTTTATGACATTGACTCTACACAGAAAAATCAAGTTTATAATGGCTTAGAATCAAGAACTTTTAAAACTTCAAGAGCAGTAAGAAGTACTAGATCATTAGTTTTGACATATGAAAACAAATTGATTAATGCTTTATTTCATAGTAGTTCAGGAGGTATGACAGAAAATAGTCAAGAAGTCTGGAAGAATGAATATCCTTATTTATCAAGTGTTAAAGATTTTGATAAAAATAATCCGAAACTGAGATGGCAGAAAAAATTCTCAAATAAAGAATTAGAAAACTTGTTTCCTAAAATTGGTGGGATAAAAAAAATTGAGATTCTAAATATCACTAATACTGGAAGAGTAAAAAATGTAAAACTTTTTGGTAATTATGGTTCTAATGAGATTTCAGGAGTTGATCTTAGAAAAAGACTTGATCTTAAAAGTAATTTAATAAGATTTAAATTTGTTGAAGATAAAAAAAATATTCCTGATAATAATAATTTCAAAATTTCTATTGAAAAAAACTTAATAGTTTTAGGTCAAGGTTCTGGACATGGTGTAGGGATGAGTCAATGGGGCGCAAAATATATGGCTTCCAAAGGCATAAAAGCAGAAAGAATATTAAAACATTTTTATAAGGATGTAAGAATTAAACCATTTAACAAAAATTTCTTATAAATATTATTTTGCATTTAGAACTAACTTGGGATGTAATGTAGTTTTTTCATCATTAATAAAACCAATTCCTAAAAGGTTTTTATTTTTATCAATAATTTTTATTGGTTTTTTATAATTAAATGAGGAGCTTTTAATAAAATTATTAGTATTTAATTTAATTACTCTTCCTGTTTGCCAAAAATTAATTTCTTTCTGATCAGTCAAAATTAATGTTGAAATATGATTAAGAGCAGAAATTGTGGGAATAATAAAAGTTTCATTTTTATCATTAAGATCTCTGATATGAGATATCTTTATAGAGTTTTTCTTATGGAATCCACAAGCCGAAATTCTTGTTAGATTTAAAAGACAACCCTCTGAATCTAAGATTTGTCCCAAATCTCTAGCTATGGATCTTATATAAGTTCCAGAGGTACATGAAACTTTAATTTCTAATATTCCATTGACTTGATCCCATTTTTTTAGAATTAATTCTTCTATCTCTACTTCTCTTGGTTTTAATTCAAATTCCTCATTCTTCAAACATTTTTTGTATGCTCTTTCTCCATTAACATGCACGCTTGATACTTGCGGAGGTACTTGTTGAATAATGCCTCTAAAGTTGTTTAAATATTTGTTTAATTGATTATTACTCAAAATAGGCCATTCTTTTTTATTAATTATTTCGCCTTGCATATCATCAGTTTTTGTTCTTATGCCTAATTGAATTTGTCCAATGTAGGTTTTGCCTTGAGGTAAATATTGAATAAATTTGGTTGCACTTCCAATGGCTATAGGTAAAGTACCTGTTACCTGTGGATCTAAGGTTCCTGTGTGACCAACTTTTTTAGTGCCTAATAATTTCCTTATTTGTTTAACGCAATCATGAGAAGTAAATCCTTTCTCTTTATTTATTACTATAAATCCGTCTTTAATTTCCATTTTAATATTAAGATTACTATGAGAACTATTTCTTACTATTTTATTATTTCTAAATAAGTAATTTACTTAATAAAGAAATTGAAAAAAGATGATTTTATATTAAAAGAATTTTTAGGTGATGCTTTTGATTTGAAATCACATTTAATGGAATTTTTGTCAATTGATGAGGGCGATTTAGATGGTTTCCTCAAAAATGCAAAGATGAATTTAGCAAATCTTCATCCAGGAAATAATATAAATGAGGCTGAGGATTTTTATAAAGAAATTGTTGGAGATAAACATTTAGCTGATTTGGCCGCTTGGCACATATCAAGCAAGGACTATATAGCTGATACTTTAAAACTTCAACAGAGATTTTCAAGAAATTTAGTTTTAGATTTTGGCGGAGGTATTGGTACGCACGCTTTAGCTAATGCTATGTCTCCCAAGGTTGAGCATGTTTTTTTTGTTGATATTAATCAAACAAATAGAAATTTTGTTGAATATAGGGCTAACAAACTTGGATTGGCTAATAAACTCACTTTCTGTAAAACAATTCAAGAAACTGAAGTATCAAGTTTTGATACGATCGTATGCCTTGATGTATTAGAGCATTTATCTGATCCAGCTTTTCAGCTTGAAGTATTTCATGACATTATGGACCCAAAATCAATTGGTTTATTTAATTGGTACTTTTACAAAGGGGAAAGAAATGAATTCCCTTTTCATATTGACGATGTGCAAATTGTTGAACAATTTTTTAAGACTCTTCAATCAAAATTTGTAGAAGTTTTTCATCCTATTCTTATTACTACAAGATCTTATAAAAAAAATTAAAGAACTATATTTACTCTTTTTCTGTTTCTTAAATTCCTTTTTATACTGTCAAATCTAACGGTACCTTCTTTTAGGGCGTAGAGTGTGTCATCCTTACCTTTGCCAACATTGATTCCTGGTAAAAAAGAAGTACCTCTTTGTCGAATTATGATAGACCCTGCTAATACTTTTTCTCCCCCATAAGCTTTTACACCTAGTCTTTTGGAATTTGAATCTCTTCCATTTCTGGTTGATCCGGTACCTTTTTTATGTGCCATTAGTAAAAATTAGTTTTTTGGTTTTGAGCTAGTGCTCTTTTTTTTAACTTCAGTTTTTGAAGATGTTTTAGTAGTAGTATTTTGAATTGATATTGATTTTACCATAACTCTTGTAAGTTCTTGTCTGTGACCCATTTTTCTTCGTGTCTTCTTTTTTGGACGCATTTTATATACGATTATTTTTTTATCTCTTTTATGGGAAACGACTTCTAATTCAATTTTTGCATTCTTAATATAAGGCTTTCCGATGGAAACATTATCTTTATCATTTATTAATAGAATTTTATCTATTGTGATTTTATCTTTTTCTTTAGCATTTAATCTATCAATATCATAATATTTATTGACTTCAAACCAGAATTGTTGGCCTGATGTCTCAGCTATTGCATATAAATTATCATTTGATAAATTTTTATCAGAAGGTTTTTTTGAAGAAGTCATATATTAAAGACGCACCCAGGTTCAAATGTATTAATTTGATTAAACCTGAAAAGCAGTCATAAAGATTTTTTTTATTTTCTTATTTTATAGTGTAATTAGTCAAGGTTTATTATTTAAAACCTTTTATTAAATTTGAGGAAACAACAAATGGTGGCAAGAAAAACATATATTTTAAAACTTTATGTAGCAGGTAATACTCCTAATTCAATGAGAGCTCTTAATACTCTTAAAGAAATTCTTGAAAATGAATTTAAAGGAGTTTATGCATTAAAAGTAATAGATGTCCTTAAACAACCACAACTTGCAGAAGAAGATAAGATTTTAGCTACGCCAACCCTTGCCAAAATTTTACCTCCGCCTGTTAGAAGGATAATTGGCGATCTGTCAGATAGAGAAAGGGTATTAATTGGATTAGATTTACTTTTTGATGAATTATCAGAGAGCGAATATACCGGAGGTACAAAAAATAAATAAAAACTTTTATAATTAGAGATAATATTAATAATTAAATTAAAGAATAATTACTTTAGATCAACATCTATGAAAGATAAAAAAATTGGTAAGTCTAATAAAATGCAAGTCCAGAAGTTACCTACTGGAATAGAAGGTTTCGATGATGTTTGTAGAGGCGGCTTACCTGCCGCAAGAAGCACACTTGTTAGTGGTACATCTGGAACTGGTAAAACTGTCTTTTCTCTTCAATATTTACACCATGGAATTTGCAATTTTGATGAACCAGGAATTTTCATTACATTTGAAGAATCACCTCTAGATATAATTAGAAATGCAGCTAGTTTCGGATGGGACTTACAGAAATTAATTGATCAAAATAAACTTTTTATCTTAGACGCTTCGCCTGATCCTGATGGACAAGATGTCGCTGGTAATTTTGATCTTTCAGGTTTGATTGAAAGGATTAGTTATGCAATAAAAAAATATAAAGCAAAGAGGGTAGCAATAGATTCAATAACCGCTGTTTTCCAGCAATATGACGCTATTTATGTTGTTAGAAGAGAAATTTTTAGACTTATTGCGAGATTAAAAGAAATAGGAGTTACCACAGTGATGACTACTGAAAGAGTAGACGATTATGGTCCCATAGCTCGTTATGGAGTTGAGGAGTTTGTATCTGATAATGTCGTATTACTAAGAAATGTTCTTGAATCTGAAAAGAGAAGAAGAACCTTAGAAGTCTTAAAGTTAAGAGGCACCGTTCATATGAAAGGAGAATTCCCATTCACAATGGGAGATGATGGTATAAGTGTTTTTGCCTTGGGGGCAATGAGGTTAACACAAAGATCTTCAAATGTCAGAATAAGTTCAGGAGTTAAAGATCTTGATGAAATGTGTGGAGGTGGTTATTTTCAGGATTCAATAATTCTTGCAACTGGAGCAACTGGTACAGGTAAAACAATGCTAGTTTCTAAATTCATTGAAGATGCTTATAACCATAATGAAAGAGCAATACTGTTCGCATATGAAGAGTCAAGAGCTCAACTACTCAGGAATGCTACGAGTTGGGGAATAGATTTCGAAAAAATGGAAAGTGATGGATTATTAAAAATTATTTGTGCATATCCTGAATCAACTGGCTTAGAAGATCACTTGCAAATCATAAAAACGCAAATAAATCAGTTTAAGCCAAAAAGAATGGCAATTGATTCTCTTTCAGCACTTGCCAGAGGTGTTAGTTTGAATGCTTTTAGACAGTTTGTAATTGGAGTTACTGGTTATTCAAAACAAGAAGAAATAGCAGGCTTTTTCACTAATACTGCTGAAGAATTCATGGGAAGTCATTCGATTACAGACTCTCATATCTCAACTATTACTGATACTATTTTGTTACTTCAATATGTTGAAATTAAAGGGGAAATGGCTAGAGCCTTAAATGTTTTTAAAATGAGAGGTTCATGGCATGATAAAAGGATAAGAGAATTCATAATAACTAGCCAAGGTCCTGAAATAAAAGATTCATTTTCTAATTTTGAGCAAATATTTAGTGGTGCACCACATAGAATTATTCCTGATCAGAATATTCAAAATGTTTTTAAAGGAGTTGATAAAAATTAAATCAATTAACTTACTTTAGAGTCAGAAAAATTTTCTGTATTACTTATTGTTTGTGTGAGTAATTCATCTTTGTCAGATTGCTCTAAAGGCAAATCAAACCAAAAGGTTGTGCCAATACCTAGTTCACTAGCCATTCGTATTTCACCTCCATGTTTGTCAATTATTCCTCTTACTATTGATAAGCCTAATCCTGTCCCTTGTTCAGTATGCACAGCATTTTCCACTCTATAAAAACGATCAAATATTTTTTCTTGATCAAGCTCAGATATACCCGATCCTGTATCAGCAATTTCAATCCTTACCTTGGGTAAAGGTGAAACTAATTCACATTGAGGCGCTTCTTGGTTGTTAGGAGGAAAGGCTGGACAAGAATCAGGCCAAGTATAAGCCCTAATTTTTAGAGTGCTGTTTTGAGGACTAAATTTCAAACCGTTACCTAGTAAATTATCAAAAACTTGTAAAAGTAAATCAAAATTTCCAAGAATTGATGGGATATTTTCCTCTATTTCATGTGCTAAGGAAACATTTTTTTCAGTAGCATTAAGTCTGTAATTCCGAAGTGTTTGTTCTATAGCTGGCTTAATTTCCATGGGCTCTAATTGAATTATCTTACCCGACTCCAATCTTGATAAATCAAGTACATCATTAACTAGTCTTGTTAATCTGTCAGTCTCTGAATTGGCAATACCCAAAAATTCAAGTTGCTCCTCATTGGAAAGTTGATCTTTTAAATCATATAAAGTCTCTACATAACTTTTAATATTAAAAAGTGGAGTTCTTAGTTCATGGGAGACATTACTTATAAATCTATTTTGTGCTGCATTCAGTTCAACTTCTCTTGTTAAATCCTGAATAGTTACGGCTATGCCTTTTAATTCAACTTTATTTGTATCTAAAACAGACTGTAAAACAATTCTTAGAGTCCTTGCTGGTTCCCCTAAGCTGCACCTTAAATCATCACTTTCTTTTTCTCTGTTTAGGATCGATTCTATATTTGTATGTAAGTCGTTAGATAAAATTTCAGGAATCTCATTCAAAAGATATTTACCTTCTAAAAATCTTCCTTCCCAACGAAATAATCTTTTTGCTGTTGGATTAGTGAGGACAATTTTGCCTTTAGAGTCCAATAATATTGCACCGTCAGCCATTGTAGCTATGAGCGATTGTTGTTTTATCTGAGCCGCTTTAAGTTCTTCAATATTTGCTTCATTATAATTCTCAAGTTGAGAAGCCATTCTGTTAAAACCGGTTAATAATTCTCCTAGGTCTCCAGTCATGGGTAAAGAGATCCTCGATTTGAAATTACCTTTTGAAATCTCTCTAACACCTCTTACTAATTCTCTTACTGGTCTAGTAATAGTTAAAGCATTAAATACTGCTCCAAGTATCACTAAAACCCATATAGAAATAAAAACTGCTATTGTCACTTCCCTAGTTAGAGCAGCACTAGCCAAAGCTTTTTTGTTAGGAGTAACTCCTAAAGCTAATGTTCCAAGATACTTACCTTTCCATAGCATTGGTACAAATACATCTGTAACTTGTCCTTGGGGAGTGGTATGCTGTCTCACCAAAGGGAATTGGGGCCTTTTCTTTAATTCATTAGGGAGCTTTAATCTTCTAGTTAATTGAAATTGATTGTCTGTACTAGTAGGAGTAGCGCTTATTGGAATACCAAGTTGAACAATATCCTCAGCGTCAGTAAAAAAAATATAACGTAAATTTCTACTTGATCTCCAAAACTTTTCTGCAACATTTGATATTTCTTTCTTTTGATTATTCGCCACTAATTCCGTTACATTACCTGATAGTAAAAGGCCAAGATCTCTTGCATATCTTGTATCATTCATACCTGCATCTCTTTGAATACTATTTAGAGCAAAAAAAGTTATGCCAGTCATCAATAAGCTTACAACGAGAGTTGCTATTGCTAATAATTTTGTTCTTAAGCTAAAGCCACCCCACCAAGTTAGAGCTTTATTTGCCAAAGAGTCAGAATTATTCTCATCAACTGTTTGGTTTAAAGAATTAAGATTTATTTTATTAGACTCATTGTTATTAATCATTTAATTATTCCCTTCTTTTTGAGTTTTTATTCTGACTTGATGACCAATATCTTTTCTATAATAAATCCCCTCAAAACTTATTTCTTTCAAATTTTTATAAACTTTTTCAAAAACGTTGTCAAAATCTATGCCTTGACAAACAATACTAAGTACTCTTCCTCCATTTGTTATTGTTTGATTATTAGAATTTAAAGATGTTCCAGAATCGAAAATTTGACAGTCTTCAGTATCAATATTTCCGATATTTATAGGAAAACCTATTTTGTAATTAGAAGGGTAACCTTTTGAAGTCGCTATTACACAACCACTTAATTTATTAGGAATTTCAATAGTTTCATTACCAATTAGTTTTCCCAACGCACATTTTTGTAAGATGGTAACAAAATCTTTATCCATCAAAGGCATTATTGTTTGACATTCCGGATCACCAAATCGACAATTATATTCTATAACTTTTGTACCTGATTCTGTGATCATTAACCCAAAATATAAAACCCCTCTATAGTCAATATTCTGTCTCAACAATGCATCAATTGTTGGCTCAATTATTTCCTTCTTAATCGTTTCAAGATTAGTTTTTGTAATCAGTGGAGTAGGGGAATAAGCACCCATTCCCCCCGTATTAGGACCTTTATCGTTCTCATTAAGTCTTTTGTGATCTTGAGCTGTAGGAAGTAAAACGTATTTTTTACCATCGCAAAGAGCAAAAACTGAAACTTCTGGACCTTCAATTTTTTCTTCTAGAACAACTATTTCTCCTGCATTACCAAACTTACCTTTAAATATTTCTTCTGTGGCTCTTATGCATGCCTCTTTTGATTCAGGAATGAAAACTCCTTTCCCTGAAGCTAATCCATCAGCTTTTACTACTAATGGATTCTTATGTTTAAAAATAATTTCTTTTGCTTCCTCTATTGATTTTACTTTCCAAAAATTAGCAGTTGGAATTTTTGCTGCTTTCATGAATTCCTTGGCCCAAGATTTACTAGATTCTAATTTGGCTCCATCTGAGCCCGGCCCAAATACATCAAAATTGTTTTTACGAAGTATATCGCCTAATCCATCTGCTAAGGGTGTTTCTGGTCCAATTACCACTAAATCAATATTCAGATAATTTATTTTTTTAATTAATTCTTCAATATTCTGCAAATCTAAATTTATTCTCTCAGATTTATTTATTTTTTTAGACCCGGCATTTCCTGGAAGAATATAAATTTTCTTGATTAATTGGTTTTTTTGAATTGCCCATGCCAATGCGTTCTCACGCCCACCGTTACCAATTATTAAAATATTTTCTAAGTTATTAGAACTTTTAGAATTATTGGAATTAGTACTCATGAATTCGTTTATTAAATATTTTAAGCTTTGGAATAAAAATCAGTTAAAATTGTGTAAATAAATCTATTTAATATTCAAACAGTCCAATTATATTCTATTTTTAATTCTCAAAGGATTTTTTATGAACAATAAATTTGGTTTAATTTATGAAGGAAAAGCAAAGAAAATATTTGCCCATGAAGATTCAGATAAAGTGATTATTGAATTCAAGGATGATGCAACGGCTTTCAATGCATTAAAAAAAGCTAAGTTTGAGGGAAAAGGTGAATTAAATTGTCTTATAAGTTCAAAAATATTTGAGTTTCTAAAAAAAAATAATATACCAACTCATTATTTAAACCTTAAAAATAATAATTCTATGATTGCACAAAAAATAAATATTATTCCCCTTGAAGTTGTTCTTAGGAATATTGCATATGGTTCTCTTTGTAAACAAACTACAATTAAACCAGGTTCAGTTTTGGAAAGTCCCTTAATTGATTTTTATCTTAAAAATGATAATCTCAACGACCCTCTCCTAACAAAAGATAGAATTAGTTTATTAAAAATAATTGATAATGAAAACTTAGAATTTATTAGTGAAATTACATTGAGAGTTAATAAACTCCTCCAAAAATTTTTCTTGAATATAAATCTAAAGCTTGTAGATTTTAAATTAGAATTTGGCTATAACTCTAAGGGTCAAATTGTTTTAGGTGATGAAATTAGTCCTGATAATTGCAGATTATGGGACCTTAATCAAAATAATGGTACAATAGTAAGTCTAGATAAAGATAGATTTAGAAATGATTTAGGAGGCTTTATTGAAGCTTATAGTGAAATTAATAAAAGAATAAACAATTCCATTTAATTTCAAACATTTTTTTATTCATTTTAATTTAAATACTATGAGAAATAATCTTTCAATTTTTACAAGGGGTCTAGCTAGCATGGCTTGCTTCTCTTTAATTTTTATTTCAAACAATTCTAAATTAGAAGCTAAGTTTTTACTAAATAAAGAAGATGATAAAAATATTACTGCTCATAATACAAATCAATACCAAAATAATTCAATATTAGCTTTTGATTTTCTGAAAAAAAATAATATATTAATTGCAAACAATGGTGAAAATAGTTCTGAAGAGAATGTACTCATTTCAGAGATAGTTATTACAGGTTGGGAAAATCACCCTGAAGGGAGAAAGTTAGAATTAGCAGCTTACGATTCTATGACAATCAAGCCTGGAAGCGTTATTAATAATCAAATTTTAAAGAAAGATTTAAATTCAATTTATGCAAGCGGCTGGTTCTCAGGAGTAAAGATTAAATCTCAAGATGGCCCATTAGGAGTAAGGTTAATAGTAAGTGTTGTTCCCAATCCAATATTGGAAAAAGTTGAACTTAACCAGAAAAATACAATTATTCCTAAAAACGTGGTTGATGATATCTTTACAAATTATTATGGGACGACCTTAAATTTAAATGAACTCCAAAATAGGATAAATTTAATTAAAAAGTGGTATGTGGAAAAAGGTTATTCACTTTCAAGAATAAATGGTCCTGAAAGAATCTCTGAGGAAGGAATTATAAGTTTAAATATAGATGAAGGGATAATTTCTGATATTGAATTAAGGTTTTTAGGATCAGATGGAGAACCTAATGTTGATGGTAAACCAATAAAAGGGAAAACAAAAGATTGGGTTATTAAAAGAGAATTGAAGACTATCCCAGGTTCGGTATTTAACAGAAAAATATTAGAAGCAGATATAAAAAGACTTTATGCAACATCTTTGTTTGATGATGTTAAGGTATCTCTTGGCCCAGACAAAGAAAATCCTGGACAAGTCAAAATTATTTTGGATTTTAGTGAGCAAAGAACAGGATCTCTTACAGGTGGCATTGGATATAGTACTGGTGCTGGTCTTTTTGCTCAAATTGGGCTCCAAGAAACTAATACTCTGGGGAGAGCTTGGTCATCTAATATAAACCTTAATTTTGGAGAGTACGCAACAACTTATAATTTCTCCTTGTCTGACCCTTGGATCAAAGGAGATAAACATAAGACTTCTTTCAGAACAAATGTTTTTCTAAGTCGAGATTATCCTCAAGAATTTAAAAGCGAAGGTCATGGAAGAATATATGCTGTTAACGATAAAACAACTGCTAGTACAGATACATTGACATCAATAGTTTTGGAAAAAACAGGAGGTGGATTTTCGTTCGCTAGGCCTTTAAACGGTGGAGATCCTTTTAAAGAATCTAAATGGAAAGTTCTTGCAGGAATGAATTTCAAGAAAGTTGAAATGATTGATAGTGATAGGAATATAAAGCCCTATGGAGATAGAACTCCCACTACTGGAAATATAAGTGAAATCATTTGTATTGGTTATACCCGTAGTGATGGGTCATGTCCTGCTACAAATACATTAGTTAGCTTTATTGGCTCTACCTCTTGGAACAATTTAAATAATACAGTAAACCCAACTTCAGGAAATAAATTTACCCTTGGTAGTGAACAATTTGTTTCAGTAGGAAATAACTCTCCAACTTTTAATAGATTGAGAGCTACATACGCTTTTTTTATTCCAACAAAATTGTTAAACCTTACCAAAGAATGTAGATCCACTGATGTTGTGAATAGTGATTGTCCACAAGCTATTGGATTCGAATTTAAGGGGGGAACAATTTTTGGTGAATTACCTCCTTATGAAGCATTTTGTATGGGAGGATCTTCCTCTGTAAGAGGTTGGGGATCCTGTGATCTTTCTGTAAGTAAAAGTTTTGTGGAAGCAACTGCTGAATATAGATTCCCGGTTTGGAGAATGATATCAGGAGCTTTATTTGCTGATGTTGGAAGTCATATAGGAACTCAGGATGATGTCCCAGGTAATCCTGGTGGATTATTAAAAAAAGATGGTACTGGATACTCTCTCGGAGGAGGAGTGGGTGTTAAGACACCAGTTGGACCATTAAGATTAGATGTTGCGAGTAAAGAATTAAGTGGTAATTGGAGATATACTCTAGGAGTTGGATGGAAATTTTAAGTGTTTTCGTGGCCTACTAATTATGATTTCTGTTACACTCTCTCTGGTGTTGTTACTAAAGAGGGAATAGGACTACATAGTGGAGAAAAGACAAGAGTTAAAATTTCACCGTATGAAAAAGAGGGATTTTATGTCTCCTTCGCAGATAATCCAGATAAGATTTTTAAGTTAGATCAAAATTTAATTGGGAGCACTATGTTATGCACCGCAATTAAACTAGAAGGAAGAAATTTATACACTATTGAGCACCTATTAGCCTCATTGGCAGGATGTGGATTAAGTTATATACATATTGAGGTTGATGGTAGGGAAATTCCACTACTTGATGGTTCGGCATTACAGTGGGTTAGAGCATTTGAAGAAGTTGGTATAAAAAAAGTTCCTAAACCAACGAATTTCATTCAGGAAATTAACAAATCAATCATTTTTAATAAAGATAGCTCAGTTATCGCTTTAACTCCATCTAATAAAATTACAATTATCTCAACAATTAGTTTTTCCTATAAAGCAATTGGAAATCAAACTTATGTAATAGATTTGAATCCCAAGCGTTTTGTTGAAAATATTGCTCCAGCAAGGACATTTGGTTTTAAAGACCAATTTCAAGAGTTAAGTGAACTGGGATTAATCAAAGGAGGCAGTTTAGATAATGCTCTTGTTTGTGATGGTGATAAATGGGTTAATCCTCCATTAAGATTTAGTAATGAACCAATAAGGCATAAAATTTTAGACCTTATTGGGGACTTGGCTTTGGTAGGGTTACCTAAGGCACAAATTTTAGTGTATAAAGGATCACATTCTTTAAATGCTTTATTGGCCTCATCACTAAAAAATTAAATTTATTTCTTTAAGTTTTGGAAAAGCAATTATTAAGTGAAAATAATCAACTATCTTCCGAGGAAATACTAGGTCTCTTGCCTCATAGATTTCCCTTCGCGCTGATAGATAGAGTTATAGAAAATGTACCTGGCCTAAAAGCTGTTGCATTAAAAAATGTAACTATAAATGAGCCTCAATTTCAGGGTCATTTCCCAGAAAGACCCTTAATGCCAGGAGTTCTTATTGTTGAATCAATGGCTCAAGTAGGTGGAATTATTGTCACTCAAATGCCCGACCTCCCTAAAGGGCTTTTTGTTTTTGCGGGTATTAATAATGTCAAATTTAGAAGGCCAGTCGTACCAGGGGATCAATTAGTAATTACTTGTGAGTTATTAAGTATAAAAAGACAAAGATTTGGGAAGGTAAAAGGTGAAGCACATGTTGATGGGAAATTGGTTTGCTCAGGCGAATTAATGTTTTCATTAGTTGATTAATAAAATGGAGATTAAAAAAAACAAACGAAATTTAGATTTTAAAGGAGCTAGAGTCCATACCAATGCATTTGTTGATTCACGTGCAGAATTACACGATGGAGTTTCTATTGCTAGTGGAGCTATAGTTGGACCAAACGTAATAATAGAATCAGGTACCAAAATAGGATCTAATGCAGTAATTGAAGGGAATACTAAAATAGGTAAAAATAATATAGTTTTCCCAAACGTTTTTATAGGTCTTGAGCCACAAGATCTAAAATATCAAGGCGCTTCTACAGAAGTAATTATTGGGGATAACAATACATTTAGAGAGTGCGTAACTATTAATAAGGCAACTTATGAAGGAGAAAAAACAATTATTGGGAACAATAATTTATTGATGGCATATACACATATTGGTCACAATTGTGAACTTGGTAATGGAATTGTTTTGTCAAATAGTGTCCAAGTGGCTGGCCATGTAAAAGTTGAAGATAATGCAATTATTGGCGGTTGTTTAGGTATTCATCAATTTGTACATGTGGGCTATTTGGCAATGATAGGAGGAATGACCAGAGTAGATAGAGATGTACCTCCCTTTTGCCTAGCAGAAGGGCACCCTGGTAGATTGAGAGGTTTAAATAGGGTAGGAATTAAAAGAAGTGGATTGATGCAAAATAAAGAGTTTGATTTAAGAATATTGCAAAATACATGGAATTTATTATTTAAGTCTAATGATGTGATCTCTATTTCATTGGAGCAAGCGATGAAAGGAAAATTAGATCTTTCATCAACCAAATTATGTAATTTTTTACAAGATTCAATAACTAATAAAAGAAGAGGACCAATGCCTTCAACTAATATATGAATAAAAAGATATTCATAAGCACTGGTGAGGTTTCAGGAGATTTACATGGTAGTTTATTAGCTAATGCATTATTTGATGAAGCCAGAAAGCATTCAATTAATCTAGAGATATTTGGATTAGGAGGTGAGAAAATGAAGCATCAAGGAGTAAAAATTTTTAAGGATACAACATCTATAAGTGCGATAGGTATATGGGAAGCTTTACCGCTGATTATTCCTATGATGAAAGTTCAGAGAAAATTTTACCAGTCTATAAAAAAGCATCGGCCAAATTGCTTAATATTAATAGACTATATGGGGCCTAATATAAAAATTGGGACTAAATTAAAAAGATCGAGAAGTAATATTCCAATTTACTATTATATTGCTCCTCAAGAATGGGCATGGAGAGTTGGAAATAATAGTACTACTAATTTAATTAATTTTTCAGATAAAATTTTCGCGATTTTTAAGCAGGAAGCAAACTTTTATAAAAGAAGGGGTGGAAATGTTTTTTGGGTTGGACATCCAATGATTGATTTAACAAAAAAACTACCTTCCAAGAAAGAATCTAGAACTATTTTAAAACTTCGCGCAAATCAGAATATCTTACTTTTAATGCCTGCATCAAGACCCCAAGAATTGAAATATTTATTACCTACCTTTTTGAAAACTGCAAAAAAATTACAATTAAGATATCCAACTCTTGTTGTTTATATTCCATCTTGCAGAAGAGCTTTTGATGAAAAATTTAGAAAGGGTCTAGAAAAATATCAAATTAAAGGTAGGGTTATTTCTCAACAACATGACTCTGTATTTATGACTCATGTTTATTCATTAACAAAACTAGCTTTATGCAAATCAGGCACAGTTAATATGGAATTGGCTTTATATGGTATACCACAGATTGTTGGATATAGAGTAAGCAGAGTTACTGCTTTTATTGCAAAAAAAATTCTCAATTTTAAGGTAAGATTTATTTCTCCTGTGAACCTCTTATTAAAGAAATTAATAATTCCTGAGTTTGTACAGAAAAATTTTAATGAAAAGAAAATTTTTTATAAAGCATGCAGGATTCTTGATATGACATCAGAAAAAGCAAAAATCAAAAAAGGTTATGTTATGTTAAAAAAAGAATTAGGAGAGGAAAGAGTAGTTGAGAGAGCAGCAAAAGCAATTATTAATTCCATAATTTGATCTTTATAATAAGGAAATGAAATATTTTTTACCTCTAATAATTTTTTTTTCAATATTAATAAACCCTATAAACACTTTCGCAGAAGAATTGATTCTTGCAGGAGGTTGTTTTTGGTGCTTAGAACATGACCTAGAGTCTTTTAAAGGGATTAATTTTGTAGAGAGTGGATATTCAGGAGGGGATTTGCAAAATCCTACTTACGAAAATCATAATGGGCATCAGGAAGTAGTTTTAGTTAATTATGATTCTAAATTGGTAAATTTACCTGAAATACTTAGATTGTATTTCAGAAATATTGATCCTCTTGATGGTATGGGTCAATTTTGCGATAGGGGAGATTCTTACAGACCAGTGATATTTTTTAAAGATTCAAATGAAGAAAGTTATGCAAAAAGTGCACTTATTTCGGCCTCTAAAGAGTTAGGGGTACCATTAGAAAAAATATCTGTAGAACTTAAATCAAAAGGCCAATTTTGGGTTGCTGAAGAATATCATCAAAATTTTGCTGAGAGAAATGAACTAAAATATAAGTTTTATAGATTCTCTTGCGGGAGGGATCAGAAATTGGATAAATTATGGAAAGATAATGCCAGATCAGCAAAACGTTGGTCTGAATGATTCAAAATTTATTTATTTTTTATCCACTGAACAAGAGTTTTAACTCCAAAACCAGTTGCGCCTGATGGATTAATACCATTATTTTTGTCAGTCCAACATGTTCCGGCAATGTCAATATGAGCCCATTTAATATTTTCATCAAAAAATTCCTCTAAGAACAAAGCAGCAGTAATTGAACCTCCTGCTCTAGGACCTGTATTTTTCATATCTGCTATATGTGACTTTAAACCATCTTTATAGGATTTTTGTAAAGGCATTTGCCATAATTCTTCTCCAACCTCGGCTGATGCAGTTTTTAAATCATTTGCTAGATCATTATTATTACTCCAGAATCCAGCTACATCATTGCCTAATGCAATAACAATCGCTCCAGTTAATGTAGCGAGATCAATGATTGAATCTGGTTTTAAATTTGATGCGTAAGTTAAAGCATCAGCTAATGTAAGTCTTCCTTCTGCATCAGTATTATTTATTTCAATCGTCTTACCGTTGGATGCTTTAACCACATCTCCTGGATGTACTGCAGATCCATTTATCATATTTTCACAAGCTGCCACAATAAAATGTATTTCTAATCCCTTTGGTTTTATAGCTCCAAGTGCTTTTGCGGCTCCTAAAACTGCAGCGCTGCCACCCATATCGTATTTCATCATTTCAATTTGAGATGCTCCTACTTTCAGGTTGTATCCTCCAGAATCAAAGGTTAAACCTTTTCCAACAAGCGCAATCTTTTCTTTGATAGGTCCCTCTGATTTTAATGTAAGGTGTATAAATTTAGGTTCTAAATCAGAACCTTTTGCTACAGCTAAATATGCTCCCATTCCTAAATTTTCACATTCTTTCGCATCTAAAATTTTTATTTCTAAATCATGATCTTTAGCTATTTGAGAAGCTTTTATAGACATTGCTTGTGGCGTAAGACTATTTGGAGGAGCAGCCACAAGTCTTCTAGCAAGTTCTACACCTTCACATATTTTTTCTGTTTCTTCAAAGCTAATATTCTCAAATTTATTTGAATTCAAAAACTCTATTTCTCTAAGAACCCTCTTTTCATCTTTTTTCTTATTGAATCGATTGTCCTTATAAGCTGATAATCTCATTGACTCTGCTAAGTGATTTATTTCTAGTTGTGAATTTAATTCCCAAGGCAACAAGATGCTAATTTTTTCATTTTTATCAACGATCTTCCTAATTAGATTTCCTAAGGTGTTTTTAATGTCGCCTTTGTTAAGGTTTTTTGTTTTGCCAAGACCAATTATTATTAAATTTTCTAATTTCTGATCTAAAAATTCAAAATTTAAGATCCCCCCTTTCTCTCCCTTGAATTTTTTTGTGGTAATTTTTTTTAGTAATAATTTTGGGTCAACAACAAATTTTATTGTTTCTAATTGACTTTCGATTTCTTCTTCTAAAACTCCAAATATCAATGAAACTCCTTGCCATTCATCTAGATTTTTTTGGAAAGTGGAAAATTGCATTTTAAAATAGATTTAATTAACTTTTAGTTGTTTGTGAAAGTAGTTTTCCACCTATCTCGAGTTTCTTTATTAAAAGGTGGTAACCATAAATATATCAGTTGCTGTTCTAATTTACGTCTTAATTTTAATTCTTTAGGGACATCTAAGAAGAAACGTATATCTTGGTGACTTGAAAGGTTGTTATAAGCTAAGGCTTCTTTATAGTTCATGAGGTAATCTTTACAGTCATGCACTCCCTTCCATCTTTTATTAGCTGCATTTGTTTCTCCTATGTAAAGGATTATTTTAGAACTTACCAAAGTATCGATTACAAAATACATAGCTGGACCATTGTGTATATGTTGATTAGTTCTCCAGAAGTTTAGCGATAAAGGTTGTAAGGAAAACGGATCAATTTTTTTTTCATTGAAAATATTTTGAACAGGAAGAATAGTTTGTTGCAAATTTTTATTCTGACTATCTTGCGAAATTTTGAATTGGTGATTATGTATTCTATTTCGCCATTCAGTTAAGCTTTCACCTTTGATTTTTAGATTATTTATATGTTGAAAATTAATTGATGTATCTGTTTTTGAACCAAATAATTCAAATTGCCTATTTTTATTCGAAATATTATTTATATTGAAGTTTTCCAAAATTAGAAATTATTTCTACTAAATTTTATTCTGAATATATATAAATCAGAGAATTATTTATAAATAAAAATTTAAAAAAAAATATATATATAAATATTAAATTTGATGGATTAATCTTTTTTTCAAAAAAAAATACTTTTTGAGTTAAAAAAATAAAAGGTGGACTTAATTCAATTTTCTCATTTTTTTATACCATTGTTCTTTGATTCTAGAATTGATAAGGCAATAAAATGTAAATAAAAAAACCTTTAGATTGAAAATAAATTTTATACTATTAAATCGCGAAGGCTTATACCGATTGTGAATTTTTTTATAGGCGTGATAATTTATCCAAAAAAGTTTTTGATCATCAAGAAATTTCTTTTTTTTATTGGAAACTTTATTTATTAATTTTTCATAAAATAATTTTGACCCATAAATCTCACCATGTTCGATAATCCAATTATAAAAACTACTTTGTATCTTGTAATATTTTGATTTGAAGTCCTCCTCATTAATAAGTTTATTTTTGACTTGTTCATACAAATTGTTTGCTTCAAGTTGTAAGTTTTTAGGATAATTATGTAAACAATACTTTGGGACAAGTTTTATGTCTCCAAAGTAAGGAACGGCTCCCGAAGCTATGATTTCGTAATGACGAAGAGCTTCTGCACCTCCTCTCATTTCTGTATACGCAAAAAAAGATTCTTTATATTGCTGAAAATAATCTTTTTCCTTTTTGTATATAAAAGTACTTCTATCCCTTGGATCACAAGGAGCTAATAAATATTTTTTAGAAGTAAATTCTTTAGTTTGATTTTTAATATTTTCTAGTATGATTTTAGGAAGAAAACATTGTATTGGATTAATCCCTGAGGAGTAAGCAATAGAGGAAGTTTCTCTTTTAAAATAGAGACAATATTTTGAATGCCAACTAATACATTCATCATCGTCTCCATCTATCGCGATAACTTTCTCTCCTCCAAATCTCTCTAAACATCTCCAGAAGTATTTATCAAATTTTCTTATTGAAGGATAAATAACATAATCATATGCATCGAAAACAACTTCATAATCAGAAACACAACAATCAATAAATTCTGATTTCTTTAATTTTCCATAAAGTGTGAATCCGCTTCCATGAGCATATTTAATATTGCTAGAATAAACTCCTTTGGTATCAAATAAAAAAGATGGGTATGAATTACAAAATAAATTTATTTTTTTTTCTATTGCAAGGTTTATCCAAACCATATCAGCTAAAAAATCGCAATGCCTTCCTTCTCTTAAAACAAGTACTTTAGGCATATTAGTTTTCTGAAATTTTATAATTTTATCATCAAATTTTGTAAAATATAATATATATTTATTTTTTGCTTGTAAGGTTTTTACTTTTCTCCCAATACAAAGTTCAACCCAACAAACTCAAATCAAATTTTTATCATCAATCTTCAACTATAATTTTGATGAAACCTTTTTTTAATTTATAATAATTCTGTTATCTTATATGAAACACCAAGAAAAATTCCTATCAAAATCGTTTTAAAACATCATTTTTTTTATAGGTAAGAACTTCATTTAAAATGTCATACTTTCACCAAATTATTACGGACAAAATTAATCAAAGGAATATGGGGGATTAAAATGTCATTCTTTGAATCTGATATTATACAAGAAGAAGCTAAAAAGCTTTTTACAGATTATCAAGAACTAATGAAGCTTGGCTCTGAGTATGGAAAATTTGATAGAGAAGGGAAAAAAATGTTTATAAAAAGAATGGAATCTCTTATGGATCGTTATAAAATTTTTATGAAAAGATTTGAATTGTCTGAAGATTTCCAAGCGAAAATGACTGTAGAGCAATTAAAAACTCAGTTAAGTCAATTTGGAATAACCCCAGACCAAATGTTCGATCAGATGAATAAAACTTTAATAAGAATGAAGGCTGAACTTGATAAAAACTCTTAAATGTTAAATGTAAATTTCTATGGTTGATGAATCAGAACTGCCAAGATGGCTTTCAAGAGGTATTGAAGAATACTTCCCTACTCAGAATTTGAAGCAAACTTTTGCAGATAGAATTAAAAACGCAAAAAAAAATAATAAACAACTAAGGGTTAAACTTGGGATAGACCCGACTGGAACAGATATACATCTTGGGCACAGTATTCTATTTAAGAAACTAAGAGCTTTTCAAGATAATGGACATATCGCGATCTTAATTATTGGAGATTTTACTGCACAAATAGGCGATCCAACTGGTAAAAATAAAACAAGGGTTCAGTTATCAGAAAAAGAGGTTAAAGAAAATGCAAAAACTTACTTAACTCAGTTAGGTATGGGAAGACCCTCTAGTGAGTCAATTTTAGATTTTGATTCAAAGGATAAGATAGAAATTAGATACAACAGCGAATGGTTAAAAAATTTAGACCTTAATTCAATTATTGAATTAATGGCAAATACAACTGTTGGACAAATGATGGCTAAAGAGGAATTTAATAAAAGATATAATTCCCAAGTCCCAATTGCTTTGCACGAATTTTTATATCCACTTCTTCAAGGTTATGATTCTGTAGCAGTAAATTCAGATATTGAACTAGGAGGTACAGATCAGAAATTTAATATTGCAATCGGAAGGGATCTTCAAAGGTATTTCAAACAAGAACCTCAATATGGAATATTGCTTCCAATTCTTACAGGTTTAGATGGAATAAAGAAAATGAGTAAATCTGAATTCAATACTGTAGGTTTGAGCGAGGATTCTCTCTCGATGTATTCAAAATTAGAAAAAGTGCCTGATAATGTTATACCTTCTTATTTTGAACTTCTTACAGAATTAGATTTAAGTATTCTTAAGGAAAATAATCCTCGTGATCTGCAGAGACGTATGGCATTAGAAGTTACTACTTTATTTCATGGATCTACAGAAGCCCTTAAAGCACAATCAAATTGTGAAAAATTATTTCTTGGACTTAAAGAAAAAGTTGGGGATATCCCTGAAATTTTATTAAAAGAAATAGTTTTTCCTGTTAAGTTTTTTTATTTATTAAGTGTATTGAACTTATTTAAATCTAGTAGTGAAGCAAAAAGATCTATTAAAGGTGGAGGTGTAAGAATTAATAGTGAAAAGGTAATAAACCCAGATCTTATATTTGATTCGGTAAATGATTTAGACGGAAAAATTTTACAAATTGGGAAAAAAATAATTAAGAGGTTTAAGAATTAAAGTTTAATGGAAAGAGTTTTTTCAGCAGATAAAATTATATTGGCAATTGATGGATTAGACATAAATGAAGCAAAACTATTGCTAGAAAAATGCCCTAATATCAAGTGGGTAAAAGTGGGTTTAGAGCTTTTCACGAAAGAGGGTCCAGATGTAATTGATATTTTGAAAAAAATGAATAAAAAAATTTTTTTAGATCTTAAATTTCACGATATTCCAAATACCATGAGGGCTGCCTGTTATGAGGTTTCCAAATTAGGAGTGAATATTATTTCTGTTCACGCTTCAGCAGGTTCTAAAGCACTCAGCATATCAAAGAATGCATCTTTAGAAGGATCAAAAATAGCTAATGTGAATCCTCCCTCTATTGTAGGAATAACTGTTTTAACTAGCTTATCGAGAGAGGAATTTCAAACTGATCTTGATAGGGAAAACTCTATTGAAGAAAATGTAGTGAGGCTAGCAAAATTATCTTTCGATGCTGGACTTGATGGATGCGTTTGTTCCCCATGGGAGGCAAAAATATTGAGATCAATTTATAAAAATAATTTCGAATTAATTACACCTGGTATAAGGACAAATACACAAAATAAAGATGATCAAAATAGAATAATGACTCCTTATGAAGCTATTAATAATGGAGCTTCTAAGTTGGTTATTGGACGATCAATTTCCAAAGCTAAAGATCCTAATAAGGCTTTTTTAGATATCTGTGATTCTATTTATTAATATCATTAAGCTTTGATTCTTCTCCTTTAAGTAATCGTCTAATATTTGTTCTATGCTTCCAAATAACTAATATTGATACAAATAAACTTATCAAGAAGTAGGAATGATTGGTAGCACCGATATCCAAAAACATTAGAAGTGGTAAAAAAATTGCAGAGGAAATACTCGATAAAGATACAATTTTAGATTTTGCAAGAATTATTAAAAAGATTCCCAGTGATGCAAATCCTACTTTCCAAGAAAGAGCAATAAACATTCCTAAACCTGTGGCTACAGCCTTCCCACCTTTTCCTTTCAGCCATATTGGCCATATATGTCCCAAAATAGAAGCAATGCCTGCTATAACTACAAATAGACTTTGATTTGTGTAAAGCTGAGCAATCTTCACGGCAATAAGGCCTTTGCCAACATCAATTATAAAAACAAAAAAAGCAGGCCATTTACCTACGTTTCTTAAAACGTTAGTTGCCCCAGTTGATCCTGACCCTATAAGTCTTAAATCTATATTTTTCAGGAATTTACCAAATAAGAAGCCTGTTGGCAGCGATCCCAAAAAATAACTTATAACAATAATTAAAAAATTAATTTGCATTAGTTTAGTTCTAGGTCATCATAAATTTCATTGTTTGAGCCAGCAAAAGCAAGCCATAATGGAAATTGAAGAATTGGAATTTCTACAGATGTTTCCGCTGCGTCCACGATAATGAACGGTAATTCTTCATTGGCCTCTAATCTATCTGCTCTTTCAATAACCCCTTCTGGTCTTTCAAAAAGTACAATTCCACTATTAGGTCCAAAATCATCTCTTGTAAGACCTAAGGAATCTTGTAAAATTCTTCTCCACTCTCCTAATCTTTCAGGTTGCGAAGCTAATATTAGAGTTTGAAACTGATCTCCATACAATTCCCCAAGAATAGCTATTAATCCAGCAGATAATAAAGCATTTTTTTGCCTCGAGCCCCTACTTTCTAATGAACCTCTTCCCCCCATGTTAAAAAACCAATCATCCATCACTTCTATATCTGATAAATCAAGGCTGCGTCTTAATTTCCAAGGTTCTGAATAAAAATCAGGCTGTTCTGTAAACGTTGAAAAACAATTTCTAATAAGTGTTTCATCTGGCTTAAATGTTTCAGATAATGCAGGAACAGTAACTAATTCATTTTTGTTTAAATTCTCTTTTTTATCATCAAGAGGAGATGGCTTTACAACTATAGGTTGTGAAACTAATTCTAGTTTTTCTACATTTTGTGAGAGGTTTTGTAAAGAGCCCATTAAATATTCTTGGAATCCTTTTACTCTTTTGGCTACATTTTCTGATTGACCCTTGAAATTTGATTCGATATCTTTTTCTAATTCATTTTTTTTTGTTTCTAAATCTTTTATTTCTTTAACTAAAGAAACTTTTTTTGCAATAAGCTCGCTAAAGATTTCATTAGAGAGGTCATCTACAGATTTATTAGTTTTTTTGCTTAACGAAGTTCCCTTTTTATTTTGAGTTGTTTTGTTTCTTATGATTTCATTATCTTTTGTTTCTTTATTTGTTTCATTCGTTATTGATTCCTTATCAGGATTATTTTTAGAAACTTTAGTACTTGTCATTTAAAAAATTGGTAGTAATTCAAAAAATTAGTTTGCAGGATTTTTAATTTCCAGAGACTCAACCTTTTTGATAAGTTCTTTTTTTAATTGCTCTGGATTAAATAGTATAGGTAATAAATGGGGACTAGACTTCTCTCTAAAATAAAAAATACCAGGAATTATTGGAAAAAAGAATTTCCAAGAGATCCAATTTTTAAAGGGAAAGGTCCTAATTTCTTTACCTAGTTGCAAAACTACAAAATCTTCGCTCGTAACTTTTATTCTTAAGGTGAATGATTGAAACAGTAAAAAAAAGCTAAAAGAAGCAAATACTATTGTGGGCCAATAACCAATATTTAAAAATAGGAGCATAAAACTTAAAATTATTAAGATTATTGGTAATTGAAATGATGGAGAAATTGTTACTGGTTCTTGGGTCTTTGATTTGGTCTTAAACATTGATTTATCCAAATAATATTTGTGTAAGAAATACATCCATTAAAGATACCGCAACAAGAGTCATTACTACAGCGCCTGTTGTACTTGTTCCTACTTCCTTTGGACCACCTTTTGTAGTAAGTCCATATCCACAAGCGATAATTGATATTATTAATCCGAATACTACGGATTTAATTATCATAGATGATAAGTCTGAACTGGTTAAGCTTACATTACCAGAACGTACTGAGGTCCAAAAAACTATAGGAGGAACGTTATAAAAAATTGTGCTCCAGATTTGCCCACTCCATAAAGCAACCGATAAAAATAAAAGACATTGTATTGGTGACATGATTATCATGGACAATAATCTTGGAACTACTAAGTATTGAATAGGTTCAGTCCTTAACATTGTTATAGCTTCTATTTGTTCTGTAACTTTCATAGTTCCAAGTTGAGCCGCATATGCAGTCGCAACTTTGCCTGTCATTAAAGTAGCAGTCAGAAGAGGGGCCATTTCTCTTGCCATCCCAACAGCTAATAAGCCCCCAATTTCGCTTGAAACACCCATGCTTGTTAGCTGGGACGCTACTTGAATATTAAAAACAGTACCAGCAGCTACACCTGTTATTAAAACAATTAATAAACTGCCAGGACCTGATTCCATAAGCTGTTCAAAAAGATCATTTTTTGAAATTTTGCCTTTAAAGATATAGTTAATTGCTTGCCCCCCGATGATAAGGCTTTTTATAAGTCTTTTAAAAAACTTTGGATAATACATATTCTTATATTAGTTGGTTAATAATTTTTGATCCCACTTTCTCATTATAAATAGTCCAATTATTACCAATAAAGAAGGTATAAATCCAATACATAATCTAATGGTTAATTGTGCTAAGGATGATTGTTCAATAATATTTAAACTGGTATTGTCCACAAAGCATGATTGATAACCAGATACATATAGTAATAAGCCTAAAACTTGAACACTTAGTCCAATCCCAATTTTCTGAATAAGAACCATCCAAGCAGTATATAGTCCTGCTGGTTTTTCTGAGTCTTCGTCTATTGCATCAGGAAGTAGTGACCAAGGTATCAAGTAAGCGGTTGAAGCCCCAATCCCAATTAGACATATTATGATAATCAAAATTACAAATAAAATAAGATTGTAAATATTTAAGAATAAGCCTTCTAGGGATGAGACTTGAGATAAAGAAGGTAAAAATAACGCTGCTGTACATGCGAAAATCCAAATAATTGCACCATAGTTCAAGGCTGAAATTCTGTTCAATTTATTTGATACTCTTGCCCATATTTGTAATCCTATTAGTGCACTTATTTGGAAGGGTATTGGAACCCAGTTAGCAATTTTTGAGGGGACATTAAGAACATCCTCTACATAAATTAACGCTACAGTTTGCATTAATTGCAGTGCACACCAAAGTAATATATAAAGAGAAATTACTTTGAGAAATTTTTTGTTATTAAATATTCTTTTAAATTGAAATTTAATTGGCTCTGCCTTCCCAGTAGGTCTCCTAGCCTTTTTTGCATAGGGAGCTAGTCCCCAGCATGATATTAAAGTTGTTATTACTGCTATCAAGCCACTAATTTTGCCCATAAAGAAATATTCGTTAACTATTCCCTCTGAATTTAAAACCACTCCAGCTATTATTAATCCAGTTAAACCAGCTATTATTGAGCCTGTAAATCTCGCAGCATTTAATCTGGTTCTTATTGAAGTTTTTTCTGAGATTTCTGTAGATAGAGCTGCAAAAGGAAGATTGATACTTGTATAAGCAGTCATAACTATTATTGAAATTAAAGCGTAATATATTGTTTTGTTTATTACATGACCTGAAGGGATCCACCATATTGCTGCCAAAGAAAGCCCAAGAGGTACAGCTGCAACTAGCATCCAAGGTATCCTAGGACCCCATCTGGACTTTGTCCTATCACTTAACCATCCTATCAATGGGTCGTTTACTGCGTCCCAAATCTTTATCAACATTAGTAATGAACCTGCAATTAAAACTGGTAAACCTGCAGAACAAATAAAGAATCTAAAGAGGAAGAAGCCAAATTGAGTAGCTGCTAAGCCTGTTCCTGCATCTCCAAGTCCGTAAGAGAGCATTAATCTTGTTCTTGATCCGCTTATATTGTTTGAGTGTGAATTTTCCAATCTTTTAACTTTGTTGAATGTTTGATAATGTATTATTGCAAAGGTAATTCTATTACTTATTGCGGGCGTGGTTTAGTGGTAAAACCTCAGCCTTCCAAGCTGAAGATGCGGGTTCGATTCCCGCCGCCCGCTTTTAGAATATATTATTTTTTGTTCCAAATACTTCTTCTGAAATAATTAATACAGAGCTTCTATTCTCTAATTTGACAGATTTTTCGTTAATGGGAATTGGCTTATGAATTTCTGACTCACTAGTATCAATAACTTTGAGCCATTTGCTTTTAGATTTTGGTAATTGAAAATCAATATTTTTTGAATATGCATTTAAGCCTGCCCAAATTAGTGGATTATTTTTACCCTTATTAATACTAAATGCAATTGTATGTGACCAACTACTCCAATCCGGATTTTCTAACTTTGAACCGTGCCAATAATAATTTACCAAAGTATCATTTTCTCGCTCATTTGGTGACAAAATAGGATTAAATAACTTAATAAATTTTTTTCTTAATCTAATTAGATATTTAAGATAATCAAATACTTCTAAATCTTGTTGATCTTTATCCCAATTCATATAACCCAATATATTATTTTGACACCAAGAGTTATTATTACCGCCTTGAGATCTCCCAAGCTCATCACCCATAAGCAACATTGGGACACCTTTTGAGATAAATAAACTTAAAAGTAAATTTTTTTGTTGCCGTTTTCTTAATTTTTTAATTAATAAGTTTGATGTAGGTCCTTCCACTCCATGATTCCAAGAATTGTTATGGTTATCTCCATCCCTATTTTGCTCTTTATTCGCAAAGTTATATTTGTTGTTAAAGGTGACTAAGTCTTTTAGTGTAAAACCATCATGGGAAGTAATGAAATTTATAGACTTTGGAAAAAAATTATTCTCTTTGTAATGAGATGGGCTACCTTTGATTTTGTCACTCATATTCCAAGCAGTATCTTTATCTCCTTTCCAAAATCTCCTTACGTCGTCTCTGAAATGACCATTCCATGTAAAAGTTTTCTTAGAGGGAAAATCGTTTAACTTATATAATCCACCACAATCCCAAGGCTCACTGATTAATTTGATATCTGCGAGTTCAGGCTCACAGTCAATATCATCAAAAATTGGTGGATTATCAAGAGGGACAAGATTTTCTCCCCTAGATAGAGCAATACCCAAATCAAATCTAAAACCATCAACCCCTAATTCATTTGCCCAACATTTTAATGACTCTATAATTAATTTCCTAACTAAACCTCTATTTGCTGCAATTGTATTTCCACATCCAGAGACATCTTGATAATTTTTATTTTCGTCTATGAAGTAATAAAGGTTTTCATCTATTCCTTTCCAAGATATTGCTGGTCCTTCAGAATTACCTTCAGTTGTATGGTTGTAAACCACATCAAGAATAACTTCAATACCTGCTTTATGGCATTCTTCCACAAACTCTCTAAATTCTTCTCTATTTTGTTTGGCAGATTTATTAGATAGATATTGAAAATGTGGGGTGAACCAGTTGATAGGACTATAACCCCAGAAATTTTCTAATCCATCTGGAGCATCACTTGGGTCAAAACAAAATACAGGAAGCAATTCAATACTTGTTATACCAAGTTCTTTTAGATATTGAATTTTTTTTAAAAAATTTTTAAAGCAACTTTCTTCTTCATTAGAAGATTGAGTAAATGCTTTGATATGGAGCTCATAAATTATTGTTTCTTCCCAAGAATGTTTAGGTCTAGGATAATCTTGAAAATTAAAAAATTTTCTATCACAAACAACACTTTTTAGACAAGAATCAATATTATCAAAATTATTTATCGCATTTTTTCTTTTGTAATTATTCCATCCAGTAATACCTCTTGAACAAGGATCAATTAATACTCTTTTAGAATGATTCTTATTAAGTTCATTATCCTTTTGTTTAACTCTAAAGGCATATATTGAGCCTTCTTTGAGGTCGTTTATTTCTGCATGCCAGTAAGGCCCAGTCTTATGATTATTATCTAATTTAAAAATTTTTTTTGGAGCAACTGCGTCTTCAGTATCAAATAATAAAATTTCTATGTATTCTGCATTTGAAGCTATTAATGAGAAATTGACACCTTCTGAAGTTATTGAACTTCCAAGAGGCAATGGGTTCCCCAATTTTATATCATTCACTTTTCTTTATTTCTTTGATTTTTAAACGAATGAATTAATTTGAAGAAATTATCCAAACATTTGAATCATAAGTGCAAAGTTAAAAAAAAAATTCAAATTTGATGTTTCACTCATCAATAATTTTTTAATTTAAGGATTTTATATTATTTATTTCAGGATCTTTACTTAATTTTGTTTATTTCAATATTGAAATAATGTTACTCATGTGCTGAGAAGGAAATATATGTGAAAGTTAATAAAAAATAATAAATAGTTGAAATTCTTAAATTTATTACTTTTGAATATAATCTTTTGTTTGATTAGAAAATTAAATATTTTATTAAAAAACTAGTTGTAGCAATACTTCTCACTCTTTTCTCCGATGTTATTCTCTTTTAAGTTTTTAAAATTTTAATATTTAAGAATATTGATAAATAGCTAAAAATGACATTAAATTTTGTATAAAGCTTTGCGCCGCCGGCATTTTCGGTTGCCGTATTCGTATTTGCTCCATATGATATGCAAGTTCGAGGTAATTAGACTTGAATTCAAAACTCTTGTCTTTCAAATCTCTGCTATACAAACAATTCAATGAACAAAGCTGATTTAGTAAATCTTGTTGCTGCTCGTACTGAGCTCACAAAAACAGATGTATCTTTAGTTGTTGATGCAGCTATTGAAACGATTGTTGATTCAGTAGTGGAAGGCAAAAAAGTCTCCATACTAGGATTTGGTTCTTTTGAGCCAAGGGACCGTTCTGCTAGACAGGGCTTAAACCCTAAAACAGGTGAAAAAATTGCGATACCCGCTAAAAGAGTTCCTACATTTTCAGCTGGAAAACTTTTTAAGGATAGGGTTCAAGGCTAATATTTTTTCTAGCTTAATTTGTCCTGATTTTGGGTGCTCTTTCGAGCACCTTTTTTTTTATATTGAAACAATGGATTGACTATTTTTTAAAACCATTATTAACATGTCATAACGAGCTAGTTTATAAATATTTTGATAATTTTTAATTACAAAAAATTGATAAGTTTCCTTCCCCTTTTTTTTGTTTTATTATCAAATCCTATTTTTGCTGAAAAACTGCTAACTAAATCGGAGATTTTAAGAAAATCAAATGAATGCTTTAAAGATTCTCAATATAAAGCTTGTAATAAATTATTTTTTGAAATGGAGAAAATACAATTAATTAAATCTGAACAAAACAGATATAAATGTCAGGCAAGTATTTTGGGTTTGCAGACAGAATTAATTGAATCCTATCATTTTAAAAAATTAAAAAAAAATAAAAAAGTAATAATGATTCCATATGTGATTAAAAATTGTTAATTCTTGAGAAAAAGTTTAAATTTAGAATATTATTGATTTGTTTTTTAGGGTGAAATGGTAAAAGGGTTTTCAGAAAGCAAGGTTAAGAATAATGAACCTTTTAAAGACTTAAAAAAAGAGAAAAAAGGCTTAGCTTCTTTTCTTAAAGGAAAAAAATTGACTTATACCTTACCAGGTAAAAAGCAGATAAATATATTTGGTTCAATTGTGTTGGGTTTAAATATAGTTTTAGTTCTTTTGGTTATTTTGTATCTTAATAATCAAGATTTCCATGATTTTATTTTTAATGTTGGCAGATAACTTTATTTTTGACCGAAGGATTTTTAGAAATGATATATTAAAATTTTGATAAGAAATTTATGAAAATAGTTAGTTTATTTTTTCAGGTAGTTTTATCGCTAGTAATTATTGGATTTTTAATATACTTTTTAACTGGCTATGACTCTGCATTTGAGGCAGATCAGTCATGTCATTCATATCTTTTTAATTTTTCTGAACAATCAGGAAGTTTAGGTTGTGATCATGATACTGAAACTCATCAGTGGATTCTTTATGAAACTCGAGATAACTCAGAACCAGCAAAAATTATTAAAAAATTTAGGTATAAGTTTTTATAGCTTAATTTTTTTATAAAAGAATCTGGCGCTCAAAATTGATATTATTCCTGTGATTATAAAAGTAAGATATTGGTATATGCTACCTTCTAGGTAGATTTTATTTTTATATAGAGGATAATCTACGAAGGAACCTAATGTTCCCCAAATTATTACCCAAGCAGATATATAGAGAAATATTTTTAATGGATTAGATTTTTTTTCTTCCATTTTTAATTTATACCAAATATTGAGGAAGTCACAGGTCTCCCTCTAAAAACTAATTCTGTCAATATAAGCATAAGAAATCCGATCATGGCTGCTCTGCCGTTAACAAGTTCTGCACTACTATTAAATCCAAAAACATTCTTTACATCATCTCCTTGATTATCAACCCACTTGGAATATTGACTGTAAGTAGATTTATTATCTAAATCTTCATTTGGATTTTTTTCAGGAGAATTTTCTTCTGTCATGTAAAGTGTCTTTTTGTTAATAATAATGATTTTAAACAAATTTCATTGAATTTGAATTTAAATATTGAAGAAAATTAAGGTAAAAAATATTATCCATAATAATTGAAGCCTTAAAATTAATTGACAAATAAGATTAATTTTTTCTTTTGTGCAAATATCACCATTACAATTAATAATTGGCTTTTCAACTATTTTATCCTTATATTTACTTTTGCCTCCTAATTTTATGTTGGACGTATATGCAAAAATTGCCTCTGAAATACCAGAATTGGGAGAATCATATTTCCTTCCATCAAAATAACTTTTTTTAATTATTGAAAAATATTTTTTAATCTTAGAACTAACCAAAGGTAAGGTAAATAAAACTAATCTAGCTGGAAAGAAGGTTGAATAATCTTCAATTTTTGCACTTATAAATCCTAGATATTTATATTCATCATACTTATATCCGATCATTGAATCCAAAGTACTTATAGCTTTATATGAAAAGCCAAGGGATAAAGGGCCTGGAAGAAAAATTGAAAATTTCATAAAAACTATTCCAACAAATATCCAAAAAAGTGGGCCAAAAATCCCATCAACTGAATTTTCGGTAAGACTTTCACTACTTGATCTCAAAAGATGGTCTAAAGAAGATAAACTCACATCTCTACTTACAATTCTTTGAACTTTTTCTCTTACTAATTTTTCAGTTTTTTTATCAATTATTGTGTTGCTTATGAGGTTAGAAATTTCTTTTACGCTTGAAGTAAGACTTTTTGATGCTATACAACTTGATAAACCTAAGAAGATTAATATTCCAAAAACAAAATTACTTTTTGATTGAAGAAAAATTAATTCAATAAATTTACCAATCAAAAAGCTAATTCCTATAGTGGAAAATGCAATAAATAATCCTCCCCAAAATAATATGTTCTTATGCTCCTTGAAATTATGTATAAAAAAATTACTCGTTAAATTAATATATTTTCCAATGAATTGGACAGGATGGATTATAAACCTTGGATCACCAATTAAAAGATCAAAACCAATCGAGCCAATAAATATTAAAAATAAATTTACTTCAGCCAACTGAACATAGCACGCAGACCTTTACCAACTTTTTCTATTTCATGTTGAGAATTTTCTGCTCTTAGCTTAGTCATTAATGGTTTGTTCTTGTCACATTCAGCAACAAAATTATTAGCAAAAGTACCATCTTGAATATCTTTTAGAATTTTCTGCATTTCTTTTTTTGTATCACTATTTATAAGTCTTTTGCCGCTAACATAATCACCATATTCTGCGGTATTTGAAATTGAATCTCTCATTTGAGATAACCCTCCCTTAACCATTAGATCCACAATTAGCTTTACTTCATGTAAACACTCAAAATATGCCAGTTCGGGCTGATATCCTGCCTCAACGAGAGTTTCAAATCCTGACTTAACAAGTTCTGATAAACCTCCACATAAAACAGCTTGTTCCCCAAATAGATCTGTTTCTGTTTCTTCTTTAAAATTTGTTTCAAGAATCCCTGCCCTTGTTCCTCCAATGCCCTTTGCATAGGCCATCGCTAATGCTCTTGCATTACCAGAATAATCCTGTTCTACTGCAAATAGAGCAGGAACTCCTTGTCCGTTTTGATATTCCCATCGAACAGTGTGACCAGGACCTTTTGGCGCAATCATCACAACGTCGACAAAATTAGGTGGTTTTATAAGGCCGAATCTTATATTAAATCCATGAGCAAAACTTAATATCTTACCCTCTTTTAAATTTGGTTCTATTTCTTTAAGGTAAACATCTTTTTGGAACTCATCTGGAAGCAGAATCATAATCCAATCTGCTTTTTCACAAGCCTCAGAAACATTAAGCACTTCTAAACCATCATTAATAGCTTTGCTTTCTGATTTACTACCTTTATATAACCCTACAATCACATCCATTCCACTGTCTTTAAGATTTAAAGCATGTGCATGACCTTGTGAACCATATCCGATTATTGCGATAGTTTTATTACTTAAAAGGCTTAGGTCTGCATCTGTGTCATAAAAGAGTTGTGTCATTAGATGTGGTTTCTTAACTTTCGATAATTAATATTTTAGACATTAAACGTGTAAATAAACCATATAATTGCTCATTTAAGAATCAATTTTTATATATGATTTAAGCCTTAGAGCTAGTTAGCCTCACTTGGATGTGAAATTACTCTATCAATTAGTCCATAATTTTTAGCTTCCTCTGCACTAAGAAAATAATCTCTATCAGTATCTTTTTCGATTTTTTCAAATGATTGCCCAGTCATATCAGCCATTGATTTGTTCAACATATCTTTAATTCTTAGTATTTCTCTAGCTTCTATCTCAATATCACTCGCCTGACGTTGTGATGTTCCACCAAGTGGTTGATGAATCATAATTCGGCTATGAGGGAGAGCAACTCTTTTACCTTTAGTGCCAGCGCCTAATAAAAATGCTCCCATTGACGCTGCGAGACCTACGCATATAGTGACCACATCACTTTTTACATATTTAATAGTGTCATAAATTGCCAAACCAGCAGTGACTGATCCCCCAGGACTATTTATGTAAAGGTAAATAGGTTTTGAATTATCATCTGAGTCGAGGTAGAGCATTTGAGCAACTAGGCTATTTGCAATGCCATCATTTACTTCTTGACCTAGAAATAAAATCCTCTCGACACCTAATCTTGTATAAATATCTACCCACCTTTCATATTGACTTCCTGGAAGTCTATAAGGCACGCTTGGAGTTCCTATTGGCATAATTTTAAAAGAGAAATTAGTTAAAAGTAAATGTTAAATTGAATTGGGTAAATCCTTTTGGCTTGTGAGTATTCTATCAATAACTCCATAATCTAAAGCTTCTTGAGGATTAAGATAACTCATCCTGTCAGAATCTTTTGAAAGCTCTTCAACACTTTTACCAGTGTTTTGAGATAAAATCTCAAGCATTGATTTTTTATTTTTTAATACCTCTTCTGCTCTTATCTGGATATCAGTTGCTTGACCTCTTGCACCACTGATGGGTTGGTGAAGAACAATAGAAGCATGTGGAAGAGCTGCTCTATGACCTTTTGTTCCGGAAGATAGAATTACTGCCGCAGTTCCCATTGCTTGGCCAATACAAATTGTATGTATAGGTGGTTTGATGTAGTTGATAGTATCGCAAATAGCGAAAGCCTCCGTTTCAAAACCAACCGCATCACCTGTATACCAACTAGTACCTGTTGAATTGATATAAAAGTAAATAGGTTTATCTGGATCATCAAATTCCAAATAAAGTAGTTGAGCAATTATGAGCTCTGTAACATCCATTCCTAATTGCCTTTTTGCGTCATCATCAGAAAATAAGGGAAGACCTAGATACACAATTCTTTCCTTCAAAAGAAGAGAAGGTAAATCTGGTGGTGGAGTCCTCATAGCGGTATTCTCGCCGTAATAAGGAGCAGATACAGTCATATGTTCCACAGAATAAACACTGAATTGATTCTAGCTAGATTTAGCCCTGTGTCGCTGGAGATTTAAAAGATTTGTTTGACTCAGGATTATTTATGAGTTTTCCAAATACCATTCTTCCAGTTGGTGTTTGCAATGCACCAGTAATAACTATGTCTAATCTATCGCCAACAAATTTCTTCGCATCATCAATAACGACCATTGTCCCATCATCTAAATATCCAATTCCTTGCATTTTTTCTTTCCCTTCTCTAACAATTTTTATATTTAGTGATTCTCCTGGTTGTACTTCTGGCCTTAAAGCAATCACTAAATCGCTCAAATTCATAACTTTTAATTCTTTTACTTCAGCGATCTGAGAGAGATTATAGTCTGCAGTAATTAAAGTACCTGTCATATCCTCAGCAATTCTTAGAAGTTTTTCATCTACTCCATTTCCCTCATACTTGGTTGGGTTTATAACAAGTCGCCTTCCGTATAGTTCTCTAAGTTCTTTTAATAATTTAAGTCCTCTTCTTCCTTTAGCTCTTTTTTCATTACTACTTGAGTCAGCCAAAGTTTGTAGCTCATCAATTACACTTTGAGCGACGATTAATTGACCTTCTAATAAGCCGCAGCTTAATAAACCATTTATTCTGCCATCTATAATTACACTTGTATCAAGAATTTTTGGGCTTGCGGCTGGAAGTATTCCTTCATTAACTAAATATGCATCAGTATTATTTGGGTTAAATAATCTTAATAAGGTTCTGCCGTGAGTATCAGCTAATTTATATCCAAGTGCCCCAAAGAAAAAATTACTAAGAATAGCTGCTAAGGGTTTTGCAAAAAAAACTTCTCTTGGAAATGGAATTAATAATATTGGTGCAAGGAGTAAATTAGCAACAAGTAATCCTAAAATTAAGCCTACTGATCTACTTATGAGTAAATCAGTGGGCATCGTACGTATTTGATCTAGGAATGTCTTTCTGAGCTGCAGGAATACGAAGCCTGCCGCTAATCCAATAAAAAACCCAATAATTGCTAGTACAATTCTAAATCCCTCAATATTTGAGACTTCTTTAAGAACGTCTACTGGTAAAAGGTCAACACCAAGCCAGCCTGACGCTGCTCCGGACAATACAAATAAAATTAGTACTAAAATATCTGTCATATATATAATCTACTAGGATTTATTAATTGAGTAAATAAAGATTTTTTTTTTAAACCCCTTACTAGATTTTTTTAAGCTTAAAACTTTATTTAAATTATGAAAAAGTTTCCAAGAAGTGCTTACGTGCATATACCTTTTTGCCATAGAAGATGCTTCTATTGTGATTTTGCAGTGATACCTCTTGGCAATAATATTGAAAGCTTAAATGGCTATGGAAGTAAATCTGTAAAAGAATATTTGAACTATTTAAGTAAAGAAATATTATCAATTAAACATAAATCTCCGCTTTCAACAATTTATATCGGTGGAGGAACTCCTTCAATTTTAAATCCTTTGCAAATCAAAGATTTAATAAATCTTTTTAAGGATAATTATAAAATAGATTATGGTGCTGAAATTACAATGGAGGTTGACCCTGCTAGTTTTGATGAAGATGATCTTCATGGCTTTATAAAGGCCGGAATTAATAGATTTAGTCTTGGTGCCCAAAGTTTTAATAATCAGATACTTGAAAAGGCAGGAAGGAGACATTGTAGTAAAGATGTTGAGAAATCTTGTTTTTGGTTAAAAAGAGCATATGAATATGGATTAATAAAAAGTTGGAGTTTAGATTTGATTCAAAATTTACCAAGTTGTGATTGTAAAAAATGGCAAGAAGACTTAAGAAAATCGTTAAAGTTCTGCCCTCCTCACATATCAATTTATGATTTAAGCATTGAAACTGGTACTGTTTTTAAAAAATTAGTTGATTTAGGCAAACTATCATTACCAAAAGAGGATGAATCTTTTAAAAATAGTGAATTTACAAATTTATTTTTAAAAAAATCAGGTTATTCAAGATATGAAATTTCAAATTATTCTTTACCTGGTCATCAATCAAGACACAATAGAGTTTATTGGACTGGTCTAGGATGGTGGAGTTTTGGTCAAGGTTCTACCAGCTCTCCTTGGGGGGAAAAGTTTACAAGACCAAGAATTAGTAAAGATTATAAAAAATGGGTTATCAAGCAATGCGAAATTAAATTAGATCCTTCACTAGTTAACCAAAAAAAAATCTATAAAGAATTAGATGAGAAAATAATGTTAGGAATGAGACTTAAAGAGGGTATTGATATTCATAAATTAATTAATGAGCAAAATTGGGATAAAAAAAAATCTGATATAGCCTTAACAAAATTATTAAAAGAATGGGAAAGATACTTAGAAAGCGGACTTTTGGTCAATAGAGGAAATAGATTTTTTTTGAGTGATCCACAAGGGATGGAATTAAGCAATCAAATTCTTATTTCAATGTTTAGATGGTGGGAAAAAGTCAACTAAGCCTTTCACTAGCTACCCATTCTTTTAGTTTATCCCCAAAATATTTTTTCCCATCAAAAATTGGTCTACAAAATGGAGGTTGCTTATCATTAAGTCCTAATAAATCAGCCGTAACTCTTACTTGACCATCACAAAAATTGCCTGCACCTATTCCTATGGTTGGGATTTCTAAATCGGTTTGAATTTCCTTAGCAAGTAATTCTGGAATATGTTCTAAAACTACAGAGAAACATCCTAATTTTTCTAGCGCTAAAGCATCCCTTTTGATTTTTTCGTGACTTTCAGAATTATTTCCTTGTTTTTTTAATCCCAGATTTAAATAGCTTTGTGGGGTAAGTCCTAAATGCCCCATAACTGGGATTCCCATTCTTATTAACCTTGAAATGACATTTTGCACCTCTGGTTCAGCACCCTCAACTTTAACTGCCTTAGCATAAGTGTTCTTAATTATTTTTCCGGCATATTCAACTGCTTTATCTTCTCCGCATTGATAAGTAAGAAAAGGCATATCACAAACTAATAAAGACTGTTCTTCTAGTGCTTTGTTGAAGCCCCTTGAAACGGCATTTGTATGATAAATCATATTGTCCAAGGTAACTGGCAAAGTGGATTTATACCCTAAACACACCATTGCTAAAGAGTCTCCTACTAGAACAATATCTGCTCCTGATTGCTCGGCTAGAGAACCAGATATAGAGTCCCAAGCTGTTAATGCAATAATTTTGATAGAATTTTTTTTATAGTTAACTAGTTCTGAAGGCAACATAATAAGTATGTATCTTTTTTAATCAAAAATTGCTAGTATTTATTTGACTCGGCCTTTCGCGGTTTTAACGCCTAAACCTGGTCAGGACCGGAAGGTAGCAGCCACAAGGGATGCTTGAGGCAGGCGAGATATCCGAGTCACTTAATTCCAACGTTTATACTATATCCTTTTTATTCTGCCTTAATCTTAAAAACTCTGGAATACTAGCTCCATTATCTTTACTGTCAGCGTTATTGTATAGCCCTTGACTGGATAATCTGTTTTTCATTCTTTGTTGTTTAAGAGGTTGATTTGTTTCGAAACCTGTTGCAATGACAGTAACTTGTATTTCACCTTCCATTGATTCGTTAACAGCTTGACCTACAATTATATTTGCATCCTGATCTACGACATCACTTATAACTTCTCCAACAGCGTTTACATCGTCGAGAGTCAAATCAATCCCTCCAGTGATATTAACAAGACAACCTTTTGCTCCATCAATTCTTCCAGCCTCTAATAATGGACTATTAATCGCAGCTTGAGCAGCCTCTATGGCTCTAGATCTTCCAGATCCAAACCCCATACCAAGAAGCGCTGTACCAGCTTCAGTCATAACCGACCTTACATCAGCAAAGTCAAGATTAACCTCGCCAGGTCGAGTAATTACTTCACTTATACCTTTAACTCCCATTCTTAAAACATCATCGGCATTTCTGAACGCTTCTTGAATAGATGCTCCAGAAGAAACTTCTTTTAACCGATCATTTGGTATAACAATTAGAGTATCAACATTTTCAGCCAATCTTGCAATTCCTTCTTCTGCTTGGCGCATTCTCCTTTTGCCTTCGAAAGAAAATGGTTTAGTTACTATGCCCACAGTTAATGCGCCGCTTTGCTTTGCAACTTCAGCTACAACTGGAGCTGCTCCTGTTCCGGTGCCTCCACCCATTCCTGCTGCTATAAAAACCAAGTCGGATCCTTCTAATGCTTGTTGAAGCTCTTCTCTAGATTCTTCTGCGGCCTTTTGTCCAATACTGGGGTTCCCTCCAGCTCCAAGACCTCTAGTTAAGTTTTGACCTAATTGAACTCTTCGTTCTGCAGAGGATTGCAATAATGCTTGCGCATCAGTATTTAGAACTCTGAATGAAACGCCTTCAAGATCACTATCAATCATCCTGTTTACAGCATTACTTCCACCACCACCTACACCAATAACTTCAATTTTGGCATTCTGACTTGGAAGGATGTCTTTTTGTTGATCAAAGTTTGGATTGTTTCCGAAGCTCATCTCTAAATAAAATCAAATACTAGTAATGGGTGCATTATGAACTGACTAAGCTAATATGTAGGATTTTCTTGATGAAAATCCTTAAATTTTAACTTGTTAAAAAGTTAACTTAACAGGCAAAACACCTACGAATACTGTAATAATCAAAAAAACTTTTATGAAATTTGTTTCCAATTATTAGGGTTTGAACACTTTAATTTTTGGATTGCTTGGATCAGTTAAGTCGATATTATCTATTTTCTCTAATATGGGTTCCCCTGTTAATTGATTTTTTAAATCACTAATTATTTGTAATTGAGTTTCGATAATTGTTGAATTAAATCCTAAAAATATTGTATTTAAACCTTTTTCTTCTACTGTTAAAAAACCATTAGGTGAGAATTTTATGGTAACGAATTCAACATCATTATTTTTTTGGGATTTCAAAATTTTTGATAATAACCCTTTAAAATTCTCTTCCCATCCAAAAACTGTACTTGATAAATTTTTTAAATTTTCTTTTTCTGTATATTTCGGATTTATAAAAAAACCATCTTCATCGATAAAACCATTTATTTTTTCTCCTTTGATAATCCTTTCCCCGTATGCAATTGGTGTTCTAGTGTTAATTAAGATTTTCAAACCAAAAGGAAATATTTGTCTATAAACTGAGACATTCTCAAGAGAAAAATTTTTTTTTAATTCTTTTTCTATGAATTTGGTTTTGACCAATATTAAAGGGGTAGGCAGATTGAGAGATGAGTTTTCTACTATTTCGTCAATAGAAAATAATTCGCTGCCATTAATTGAAATGTCCTGCAAATTAACTTTTTTAAAAGTTTTAGAGGTTAAAAAAGTTGTTAAAAATAAACATATTATTAGTAAATAACTTCTTGTTGTATTTTTTGTTGATCCTTTATAAATCACATCTAGCTTTTTCCATCAATTGATCCATCCATTCCCTAGCTTTTTCTGCATCAGAAAATGGGACATCCATCTCTTTACCATCCCCAACAAGTCTTAGCCTGCACTTGCCTTGAGATTCATCTGTTAAAGGAGCTTCTCCTGAAGTAAGAGCCAATAATTCTACTAATTCAAGTTTTTTTATTGTGAAGCTATCTTTCTCTTCAAATATTCCAGCTTCAAATGCACTCCATTTTAATTCACCATCTTTTAAAAAGGCCCCACCAGAACTATCTAACTTACAAATCTCAGAACCATTAGCCCAATTTCTAAATAGATTCTGCCTTCTTCTTTCTAGCCAACCTAGAGCAGTTAATAGAATGAAGATTAAAAGTAATGGTAACCAAAGTAGTCCATGCAGCATTTGACTTTAATCTATGAATCTAGGGATATATCAACTAGTTTAGCCACAAGTTGATCAATATTTAAACCTGAAGCTTTCCAAAGCATGGGAAACATGCTTTTACTTGTAAAACCAGGGATTGTATTTATTTCATTCAAAAAGATTTTATTTGAAATCTTTTCTAAAAAGAAATCTACCCTTGCAAAACCATAAATATTTAATGCTCTACAACTTCTAATAGCGATATCTTTAATTTGTTCAGATATTTTAGAATCAATATCAGCCGGAATTTTTATATTGTTATCCATTAAATATTTTGTATCATAATCGTACCAATCTGTCTCATAGGAGACTTCTCCAATTTCAGATGTTGAAAGTTTTAAATTACCGATTATTCCGCATTCAAGTTCTCTTACATCTAAACCTTCCTCGATAACAATTCTTGAGTCTACTGCCCAAGCCTTTTGTAAAGCTTTAATTATTTCTGATTTATTTTTGGCTTTAGAAATTCCCAGTGAAGAACCTGAATTAGCAGGTTTTACAAAAACTGGTAAATTTAATTTTTCAATAATTTCAATAGATAAACTATTTTTAATATTGTTATTACTTAGATCATAATTTTGTATAGCTAAGTAATTTACTTGTGGAATTGCTAGATGTGAGAAGATTTTTTTCATCAATATTTTATCCATTCCAAGAGCAGACCCTAAAATCCCACCCCCAACCAAAGGTTTCTGTGTAAATTTCAATAATCCATGAATAGCACCATCTTCTCCGTTTAAACCATGCAATAAGGGGAACCATATATCAATACTTTGGAATTCAATATTGTTTAGAAAGTTTATTCTCCCTTTTTGTAATATTTGATAATTATTAGTTAAATCATTTCCATTATTTTCTTCTAATATTTCAAGAGATTGATCATTATCAAACCACACTCCATGCTTATTAATGTAAAAAGCCTGGACTCTGAATCTTTCATTGTTTGCTTTAGAAATTAGGGCTTTATAAACTGTTTTTGCTGAAGATATTGATACATAATGTTCATTTGAATTACCCCCAAAAATTATTCCAATACATTTTTTTTCTTTTTCTACCATTTAGAAAAATTACTCATTAATTATTTGGCCGCTTAAAGAAAAAGATCTAGCTTCTGTTATTTTGACATTTAGTTCATCACCTAATGAATAATTAAATTTATTATTTTTTGGGATCTCTAAAAAAGTAAGTCTATTTGTTCTTGTCCTACCCATAATTTGTGAGGTGTTTTTTGGATTAAAACCTTCTATTAAAATACTTTCAATATTATTCAAGTATCTTTGATTTCTTTGTCTAGAGATTTTATCAATAAGTTCGTTGATTTCTTTTAATCTAACTTTTTTAACTTCTTCAGGAATTTGATTATCCCATTTTGCTGCAGGTGTATTAGGCCTTGGAGAATAAGCTGCGGTCATTACTTGATCAAAACCAATTTCATTTATTAGTTTTAAGGTATCTTGATATTGTTTTTCTGTTTCTCCAGGAAAAGCAACTATTGCATCTGCGGTTATTGAAGCATTTGGCATTAATAATCTTATGTTTTCAATTATTTTTTTATATTTATCAACTGTATAACCTCTCGCCATTAATCTCAGGATCTCATCATTTCCACTTTGAAATGGGATATGAAAATGTTCGCAGACCTTATCTAATTCGTAACATGCTTGAATAAGCCTTTTAGAAAAATATCTTGGATGGCTAGTAGCAAATCTTATTCTTCTAATCCCCTCAACATCATGAATAAAATAAAGAAGATCAGTTAAGGTATATGCATTACTCCCATCTTTCTTCGTCCCAGGTAGGTCTCTACCGTAGGCATCAATATTCTGACCAAGAAGAGTTACTTCTTTAAAATTATCACGAGCTAAATTTATTATTTCATTTTTAATTGCATCAGGATATCTTGATTGTTCTTTCCCTCTGACAGATGGGACTACACAATAAGAGCATCTTTCATTGCATCCATAAATAATATTAACCCAACCACAAATAGAACTATCTCTTCGCGCATTAGTTATATCTTCAGATATAAAAGTTTCTTCAGTAGCGACAACTTGATTGCCTGAATCAACCCTCCCTAAAAGATTTTCAAGATTATTAACATGTTGAGGACCCATTATTAAATCAATCTCTGGAACTCTTCTTAAAAGAGATTCACCCTCTTGTTGAGCTAGACAACCTGCTACAACAAGTTTTAATTTTGGAAATTCATGCTTTCTTTTGACTTGCTTACCTAAAAAACTGTAAACCTTTTGCTGTGCGCTATCTCTTATTGTACAAGTATTGTACAAGACTAAATCTGCTTTAAATTCATCTAAAGCTCTTGAATATCCCATTTTCTCAAGAGTGCCAGCCATTCTTTCGGAATCAGCCTTATTCATTTGACAACCAAAAGTTGTTATCCAATAACTACCAATAGAGGATTTTCTATTTGAGCTTTTTTCTTCTAGTATTGATCTTGCTAGCACTTGGTTAAAAGTTTCAAGGGATAAGTTAATTCAAAATTACAATTTAAATAATTTTGGGGCCAAATTTTTTGAGGGCGAGCGAGGGGATTCGAACCCCCGAATAGCGGCGCCACAAGCCGCTGCCTTAACCACTTGGCGACGCCCGCCTTACATACATAAATTTAACAACTCAAGTGAAGAATTCATGCTAATTTGTATTTTTAAGAAGATTTTGAATTATTTTCTTATTAATTAAAATTATATTCATGTTTTAAAATAAAATATAAGCAAAAAAAAATTGAGCAATTCTGGAAAGCTTGAGGTTCTTATTCCGAGAAGCCTTTGTGAAGTAGAAAATTTTTATAGCCTAAAGGTAGATGACGAGAATCTAGCTTCAATTTATATTGCATGGGAAAAAGGAATAGTCTCTGAACTAAAGCCAACTAATATTGATAATAAAAAACCAAAAAAAATTCTTTTTCCAAGATTTGTTGAAACTCATTCACATTTTGATAAGTCTTTTACTTTTGAAGAGTTCCCTAATTTTAAATCAAACTATCAAGAAGCATTATCAGTAAATTTAAAAGAACATAAAACTAGAACTACGAATAAAGTTTTAAATAGAGCTGAAAAATCACTAATCCTTGCTCTTAAAAATGGATATAGAGCCATTAGAAGTCATATTGATACATACGAAACTCAGGATAATAATATTTGGAGTGAGCTTTTTAAGCTTCAAAAAAAATATTCCTCTAATTTGAAATTGCAATTTGTAGCTTTAGCTCAATTAGAATTTTGGAGTACTCCCAATGGAGAGGAATTTGCAAAAAGGTTTTCTAAGGAAAACGTTATTTTAGGAGGAGTTCTTGTTCCCCCATTTATTAATAAATCCAGAGTAAAACACTTGCTATCTAAAACCCTTTTACTTGCAGAAAAATATAAATTAGAGATTGATCTACACATAGATGAATCATCTATTGAGCCAGGAGCTGGTATTAAAGTCTTATTAGAAACTATTGATAGATTAAACATCAAAGTTCCAATAACATGTAGCCATTTAAGTAGCATTTTATCTTTAAATGATTATGAGATACTTAAACTCGGAAAGAAAATTGCTGAGAAAAATATAAAAGTAGTTGCATTGCCTCTTACAAATTTCTGGTTGCTCAATCGTAAAGATGAAAGATTATCTTTAAATAGACCTGTAGCACCAATCAAGCAACTACAAAACTCATTAGTTGATGTTTCTATAGGGAGTGATAATGTTCAAGATCCTTGGTACCCATTTGGTAATTATGATCCTTTTTACTTGATGACCCTTGCTATTCCTATGCTTCAATTAAGCCCAAGAGATAGATTGACTTTATCTTCTTTCTTATTAGCCCCAAGTAGATTATTAAATTTAAATTGGGACGGGCTAATTAAAAGAGGATGTCCTGCAGATTTTGTGCTTGTTGATGCTGAAAAGTGGGCTGATATTTTTTCAAGTAATCTAAAAAGAGAAGTACTTATAAACGGCGAATTGTATAGTTAATCAACTATTTTATATTTAAATACAGAAAAAAATTTTTTATTAATGTCATTAAGAAATTCAGAATTAATAGGAAAATTAAAGAAAGTTGATAATTTAGAAATTGTTGAAAGGACGTCTGATGTAAAAAGGCTTTCAAAAGATTTTTATAATTATTCTCCAATTCTTGAAGAGAGACTAGATGGATGTATCGCTGATTATGTAGTACGACCTATTGATCAAAAAGCGGTAAAGAAAGTAGCAGAAATTTGCTGGAAATTTAATACTCCACTTACTTTGAGAGGTTCAGGTACAGGTAATTATGGACAAGCTGTACCTTTGTGTAAAGGAGTTGTTATGCAAATGAATTGTTTAAATAAGATAGAAGAATTTTATCCAGAGACAGGTTTCGTCAAGGTACAATCTGGGTGCTTAATGGGAGATTTAAATAAAGAACTAGAAAAATATGGAAGAGAATTAAGGTTACTACCAAGTACATGGAAAACTGCAACTATAGGAGGTTTTATTGCAGGAGGATCTGGAGGTATTGGATCAATTAGATGGGGATTTTTAAGAGATCCAGGGAATCTAATAGGTCTAGAAGCTATAACGATGAATGAAGAGCCTAAATTACTAAGATTTGATGCTCGAGAAGCAGAACCTTTAAATCATGCCTATGGAACTAATGGAATTATTACTTCATTATTAATTTCGACTGATATCAAACGTAAATGGTACTCAATAGTAATTGATTGTGAAGAATTAAATAAGACAATCGAAATATTAAAAATATGTACTAATGCAGCAATTGATTTAAAACTTGGTGCAATTCTTGAGAAGGAAATTGTAGATCAAATGCCTATCTGGTTCAAAAGTAAATCAAAAAGTCACAAAATTTTGTTTCAATCAACGCTAGGGGGGATAAAAACTATTGAATTAATTTGTAAAAAATATGAAGTTGATTCTTTTCTACTTGGAGAAGAAGATAAATTAAAAAATGGAATTTCTGAAGTTGTTTGGAATCATACAACCCTTCATATGAGAGCTAAAGATAAAAATTGGACATATTTACAGATGCTTTTACCTTTAAATAAGGAATTCGAATTAATTAATCTTTTGAGAGAAAAATGGGGTAAGAATATTTTATGGCATATTGAAGCAGTAGCTCAACAAGGAGTTCCTAGATTAGCTGCTTTGCCGGTCATAAAATGGCATGGTTCAGATCAGTTAAACCAAATAATTGAAAATTGTAAAAAACTTGGAGCAATTATTTTTAATCCACATGTATTAACTGTTGAAGGAGGTGGCTTGGGAGTTATTGACTCTGATCAAGTGAAAGCAAAATTAAAATTTGATCCTAAAGGGCTATTAAATCCTGGTAAATTGGAAGGGTGGGAAATAAAGGATGAGTTTAACATTTAAAATTCTCGACTATTTGCAAATTTAATAAACTCCGCCACTAAAAATATTGAGCCAGTTATGACGGGATTACATTTTGGCCATTTTTCAAGCTCCAATAGATAATTAAAAGCAAGATCAACTTTTTCAAACTCAGTTATATTCAAATTTTTTAGGCTATTAATACTAGAGAGGTCTTTTAATCTCCAACTTTCTTGATTATTAACTGGAACTAATAGTATGTGATCATTTTCTTTAATAAGAACTTTTATCATTGATGCAATATCTTTTTGTTTTTGGACTCCTAAAATCCAATAAATCCCTTCCTGATTATTTTTCCAAGTTTTCCTTTCCTCTGCTAGGGCCTTTGCCGCTGAGTAATTATGAGCAGAATCTACAAGTATTTTTTTATTTGCAAAGTTAATTATTTCAAGCCTACCTTTCCATTTTGTATTCTTCAGTCCTTTTTTTATAGAACATTCTTTAACAGTGAATCCTAAGTTATTTAGTGCTTCAATTACTCCTAGAGCTACAGCGGCATTTTGTTTCTGAAAATTTCCTTTTAATCCAAGTTTATAATTGCAAGATAACGATTCTTTCCATATGATTTTCGCACCTACTTCTTTGGCTCTTTTTTTAATTATTTCTTCAACTTTAATATTTTGATTACTAGTAACAACAAAAGCATTTTTTTCTATTACAGCTACTTTCTCTCTTGCAATTTTTTCAATTGAATCTCCAAGATATTCCTTATGATCTAAACCGATATTACCAAGAGCAACAATTGGTCTTAAACCATGAGCCGTAGTTGCATCTAGACGTCCTCCTAATCCAGCTTCAAGAATTAATAAATCTACTTTTTTTGAATCAAAAAATTCTAGCGCACAGCAAATAATTTTTTCAAAAGGAGATAATTTATGGTTTGAAAGATTATTTTCTATTTTTTTAAATAGCCTTTTAAATTCCTCATTATTAATATTTTCTTTATTCACTCTTATCCTTTCACTTACATCCAAAAGGTGAGGTGAAGTCGTTACACCAATATTCATTTTCTCTTCAAAAAGAATGTTTTCTATGAAAGCTGTAATCGAACCTTTACCATTTGTTCCAACAATTTGAACCGCAGGTATATTTTTGCAGGGATCATTTAGTTTTTTAAGGGCTTTTTTTATTCTAGATATTCCTAATTGAATATTTTCCCTTTCGAATTTAGGGGAGAGTAAATCAAAATTCTCAATATTTATTTTTTTCAAAATTTGTCGAATTTAAAGCTCTTCAAAAATTAAATTTAACTTCTTTAAAAGGATATTTATTTCATTTCTCGAAATTATCAATGGTGGAACAAACCTAACCACATTTCCTCCGGCAGGGACTAGAAGTAAACCTTTATCAAAAGCTTTTAATGTAATTGTTTTTGCATCAGTGTAGGTGTCATTTATAACAAGACCTTGTATTAATCCTAATCCTCTTGTGCCATTAATAATATTAGGAAATTTTGCTGAAATTTTTGTAAAACCACATTTTAATTGATTACCTCTTTCAAAAACGTTATTAAGAATCTTTCGTCTTGAAATTTCTTCTAAAACAGTTAACGCAGCTCTACAAGCAAAGGGGTTTCCGCCAAAAGTACTTGCGTGATCTCCTGGGGAAAAAATGTTGGCTTTTTTTTGAACTAATAAAGCACCAATTGCATGTCCTCCGCCTAATCCTTTAGCTAAAGTGAATCCATCAGGCTCGATTTCTAGATTCTCGTAACCCCACATTTTGCCCGTTCTTCCTACTCCACTCTGAACTTCATCAAGAATTAAAAGAGAATTATTTTGATTACAAATTTCTCTTAATTCTTTGAAAAATATTTTTTCTCCAGGTATTACACCCCCTTCTCCTTGAATAGGCTCAATTAAAATTCCAGAAACTTTTTGGTCATTATTTTTAAATTCCTTAAATAATTTTTTTACTGAAGCAATATCGTTATACTTGAAAAATTTAAAGCCTTTAACCATTGGCTCAAAACCTTTTTGGTATTTGGGCTGGCCGGTAGCACTTAAAGTTGCAAGTGTTCTGCCGTGAAAGCTAGATTCGGCAGCAAGAATAAAACACTCTTTACCTGCATGAGCTGTATTACCATGCTTTTTTATTAATTTAATTGCTGACTCATTTGCCTCGGCACCACTATTACAGAAAAAAACACTTTCAGCGCAACTTTGTTTGGTCAGATATTTGCTTAATATTTCCTGCTCTTCAATTTTATAAAGATTAGATATGTGTTGAACTTTTTTCAACTGAGCAGATAATTTTTTTCTCAAAATTCTATCGCTATGCCCAAGACTGCATGTTGCTATACCAGAAACTGCGTCAAGATATTTTTTCCCTTTCTGATCCCAGAGCCAACAACCTTTACCTTTTTTGAAAGATATATCAAATCGAGTATAAGTATTCATTAAAGTGGGAGCGGTCGGACTTGAACCGACATACCCGAAGGTGCCGCATTTTGAGTGCGGTGCGTCTACCAATTCCACCACGCTCCCAAGGCTTTTCACGAATAAAGAACTTTTTTCATTATAATCATAATTCATGCATTGACTACTTTCCTTACTTTATGGAAAGTAGTCTGAGAGAATACAAATAGTACATAAAAAAGATCTTAAATTAAAGACATTCAATAGACAATTTTACAAAAATCTCATTATATTTAACAGTACTGATACAATTATGTATCTTTAAAAGGCTTTTTAAGAGAAATTTAAGAATTAAGCTTTACAGATAGTCATATTGTGTTATATTTCTTAGTAATTAACAAAATATTATGGCAAATACGAAAATTGATAATAAAGCACAAAAATTATCTTTCAAATTAGCTCCTTATCTCTTCATTGCGGTAGCTATTTTCACTGCTTTTGGTTCTAATAATGGGACATGGGTATGAATTATTCAGATATTAACGGGTTAAATAAATATTGGTCTATTCGTTTTTTAATTTTATCTCTTTTATTCATTGGTTGTATTTCACTGATTAATGTAGCTTATGTTTAATAGAAAAGAACTAAGCTACTTTAATTTTCGCCAAACTATCTTTTGCTAATTTATTACCCTCATAATATGAATGTGAATTAATTTTTCTATTTGTTTCTCTTTTAATTTGAGCACCTAATTGTGAGAGCTTTAATTCAAAATTTTCATAACCTCTATCTAAATGTTCAAGCCCATAAATGTGACTAACTCTTCTAGATATTAGTGCTGCAATTATAAGAGCAGCAGATGATCTTAAATCTGCTCCAGCCAATGTCATTCCTTTTAATTTCTTAACTCCATTTATACGAGCTACATTATTTTCAACGGTTATGGAACTCCCCATTTGATTAAGAAGCTCAACATGATTCATTCTGTTTTCAAAAATTGTTTCAGAGATTGTAGACCTACCTTTAGCAATAGTCATTAGAGCCATGAATGGAGCCTGTAAGTCTGTAGGAAAACCTGGGAATGGAGCAGTTTCTATATTTACAGCTTTGATATTATTACCTCTTATTGAAATCGAATTTCCTTTTGTGGTTATTTTACTACCACTTTCCTCTAGCTTATTTAATACTGCTTCCAAGTGATTTGGGATTACTGGGGAAACTGTAATTGAAGAGGAAGTTGCAGCTGCAGCTATTAAAAAAGTTCCAGCTTCTATTCTGTCAGGAATTACTTTATGAGAACAACCATGAAGGTCTTGCACTCCATCAATAATTATTTTTTCTTTGCCAGAGTCATAAATTTTAGCTCCCATTTTATTTAACATCTGACATAAATCTTGAATTTCAGGTTCCCTTGCAGCATTTTCTATGACAGTTCGACCTTGTGCTAAGGATGCTGCCATTATTAAGGTTTCAGTAGCTCCAACACTTGGACAATTTAATCTAATATTTGAGCCGTGTAGTCTATTTTTATTTTCTGCTAGTTTTGCCTTGACGATCTCTTTTTCAATAATAATTTCGGCACCAAGTGCCTTTAGCCCACTTATATGCTCGTTAATTGGTCTTTTACCAATATTGCAACCACCTGGTAAAGGTATTGAAGCCTCTCCAAATCTTGTTAATAATGCTCCAATACAAAAAAAACTAGCTCTTAATCCATTTACAAGTTCATATGGAAGTTCTTTTATTGATATATTCGTTGAATCAATGATTAATTGATGATCTTTAGTTTGTAACTTAACCCCTAAATTCTTTAGGATATTACACATTTTCTCAATATCTGTTAGCAGAGGAACGTTATCTAATTTTATTTTTTCGTCAGTTAGTAATGATGCGGCAAGCAATACTAAAGCTGAATTCTTTGCACCACTTATTTTTACTTCCCCTCTTAAGGAACTTCGGCCAATTATCTTTAAATTTTGGGATTTAAGATATGACTTCTTGTTGCCTTCGCAAACCATTAAGAATTAATTTGTTGGTTTAATAATGACAAATTAACTCTAGTAAGTCCACCCTGTGTAACGTGATGAATATTAATTATTAGTAAAGGGTTGTTCATTTTAAATTGCTAAGATTTAAGACTAAAAAAATTGATCAAATATATTTAAGTAACTAAAATGTAGTTAGTAATAAATTTTTTAAAATTACTATAGAAAATATCTTTCCAAAAATAACTAGTAAAAGTAATAGTCTAATTAAAAGATTTAGGTCGCATAAAAAAGGATCTAACTCAAAAGATAAAGATTATTTTTGCATTGAAGGTACGCATTTGATAGAAGAATTTCTGAAGTCAGGTAATCATCCTTCAAAAATACTAGCAACTGAAAAATGGCTTACAAAACATGAGGAATTATGTGGACAAATTAATAAATTATCAATAACTGTAGTATCAGAAGATGTTTTAGCTTCTTCATTATCCACAAAAAATCCAGATGGAGTGGCGGCTTTGGCAGAGATTTCATCACTACTTAATTGCAACTTTAATATTGAAGATGACTTTATTCTTGTTCTTGATAGAATTCAAGACCCTGGTAATGTGGGAAACCTTTTTAGAACAGCTTTAGCAGCTGGTGTTAACAGAATATTTTTAGCTGGAGGCGCTCACCCAATAGGGCAAAAGGTATTAAGAGCTTCTTGTGGATCTGTTTTTCATCTCCCATTTAAAAGATTTGATGGAAGTGAAGAAGAAATAATTAATTCTTTATTGACTGCATTAAATAAATTTTCAAAGAATGGCTTTCAAATAATTTCTACAAGTAGTCATAATAAAGGTCTTAATAAATCGAAAAAACCATACTGGGAAATTGATTGGACTAAACGCACTATTTTGATATTGGGGAATGAAGGGAAAGGTATTCACAAAAGAATTCAAGAAGCTTTTAATGAAACAATTACAATTCCGCATAATGAGCTTGTAGAATCATTGAATGTGGCTTGTGTTGCAGTTCCATTATTACTTGAACGAAAAAGAGTCGCATATATTTCCACTTCAAGCATAGAAAAGTGACTGATCCAAATTTTGACTTTGATTTAATTGTAATTGGTGCAGGATATGGAGGATTTGATGCCGCCAAACATGCTGCAGGCCAAGGCCTTAAAGTTGCTATTGTAGAATCTGGAGATATGGGAGGAACTTGTGTAAACAAAGGATGTGTACCCTCTAAAGCTCTTTTGGCAGCGAGTGGGAAAGTTAGAGAAATAGCTGATTATGAACATTTAGCAAAGTTCGGAATTCATGTTTCCCCTGTTAGATTCGAAAGAGCAAAAATTGCTGACCATGCTAATAATTTAGTTTCAAATGTTAGGGAAAATTTAACAAAAACACTCAAAAGAAGTGGCGTTGAAATTATTTTAGGATTTGGAAGACTTGAAGGAAATCACAAAGTAGGTGTAAGAGATAAAAACGGAATTGATAAAATCTTCACATGTAAGAATATTGTTATAGCAACAGGTTCATCTCCTTTTGTGCCCCGTGGAATAACTTTGGATAATAGGACTGTATTTACTAGCGATGACGCGGTTAAACTTGAGTGGCTTCCAAGATGGATAGCTATTATTGGAAGCGGATATATAGGATTAGAATTTGCTGATGTATATACCGCGCTAGGTTGTGAAGTTACCATGATCGAGGCTTTGGAAAATATTATGCCAACATTTGATCCAGATATTACAAAAGTTGCTAAGAAGAACCTTATTCAATCAAGAGATATAGATACAAAATCAAATGTCTTTGCGACAAAAATAACTCCTGGATGTCCTGTAAAAATAGAACTGACAGATGCAAAATCTAAAGAAGTTGTAGAAACTTTAGAAGTTGACGCTGTACTAGTTGCAACTGGCAGAAGTCCTAATAGTAATAACTTAAATCTTGAGTCGGTTGGGATCGAAACAGTAAAAGGTTTCATTCCTATAGATGATCAAATGAGGGTTAAGAATGGTGATGAAATAATACCTAATATTTGGGCTGTTGGAGATGTGACTGGTAAACTAATGCTTGCCCATACAGCTGCAGCGCAAGGTACTATTGCTGTTGATAATATTTGCGGTGGTAACGTTGAAATTAACTATAGAAGTATCCCTGCAGCAACTTTTACTCACCCTGAAATAAGTTCAGTGGGCCTCTCTGAATCTGAAGCTAAAGAGATATCGGCCAAAGAAAATTTTACTTTGGGTATTGTCAAAAGTTTCTTTAAGGCTAATTCAAAAGCATTGGCTGAATTGGAGAGTGATGGATTGCTAAAGTTGATTTTCAATAAAGATAATGGGAAAGTATTAGGTGCTCATATTTTTGGGTTACATGCAGCTGATTTGATTCAAGAAATTTCGAATGCTATTTCAAGGAACCAAGATGTAATTCAATTATCTAAAGAAGTTCATACTCATCCCACACTTAGTGAAGTAGTTGAGGTCGCATATAAACAAGCGGCTTCTCAAATAGATAATATCTAAAATTAATGGAGATTAGACGCAGGCCACCAAATCCAACAGTGAGGGTAGAAAATTTAGAATATGCTGTACCTCATAGAGAAGCACAAGCTAAAAATATCCTAGAAGAAATTGTATGGCACAAGGACATTGAAATTAAGAATTTTAAAAAAACAGTTTCTTTAGAAGATCTAATAAAAAAGATTGATAAACTTCCTATCCCAAAAGATTTTTATAAAAATATCTTGAAGTCAAAAATAAAACCAGGAGTAATTGCTGAAATTAAAAAAGCTAGTCCGAGTAAAGGAGTTATCAGACAAGATTTTAACCCTGAAGATATAGCTACTTGTTATGAAGGATTAGGAGCATCCTGTATCTCAGTACTTACCGATAAAAGGTTTTTTGAAGGGAGTTATGAAATACTCGAAACTGTAAGAAAATCAACTAATCTCCCTCTACTTTGCAAAGATTTTATTATTTCTGCTTATCAGATTTATAAAGCAAGGGTATCTGGTGCTGATGCAATATTATTAATCGCTGCGATTTTAAGTGATGACGATTTAATTTATTTAAAAAAAATTGCTGATAATTTAAAGATGAGCGTTCTTGTTGAAGTCCATAACTCTAATGAATTAGAAAGGATTCTAAAGTTAAAATCTTTTAATTTGATTGGAATAAATAATAGGGACTTAAAGACTTTTAAAACGGATTTAAAAACATCAATACAATTGATGAATATATATGCAGATATATTTGCAAAACAAAATATTATTCCCATTAGTGAATCCGGAATTAATTGTGCAGAAGATTTAGAATCGCTTAGATCTATTGGAATCAAGGGAGTATTAATTGGTGAAACTTTTATGAGAGAAACTAATATTGAAAAATCTTTCAAAAAATTATTTAACTCAATTTAATTTTGACTTCAAATCGTGCTATAAATTGAATATACAGAGTCGTACTGAATATATATGCAGGCTGTAATTTTAACAGGTATAGTTGCAGGATTTGTGCATGTCGTTAGTGGCGCTGATCATCTAATTGCAATGGCACCAGCAGCGATTAATAACCCGCAAAAAGCTCTTAAAAATAGTTTCTCATGGGGCTTAGGACACTCTTCAGGTGTCCTTTTGTTAGCTTTCCTAGCGATTTTTATTAAGGATATTGCACCATTAAACAAATTTTCTAATATTGCCGAATTCCTAGTTGGAATTTCTCTTCTAATTGTTGGAGTATTTGCTATGAATAATTCTTTTCAATTAAGTATCCACTCGCATTCACATAAGCATGAAAATGGAATTGCCCATCGTCACTTTCATTTTCATGTTAAGGAACAAAAAAATAATAATAAGCACTCCCATGCTTTGACAGGTTTAGGCTTGCTACACGGTATAGCTGGAGGTTCACATTTTCTTGCAGTTCTTCCTGCTTTAGCACTACCTATAACAAGCGCTTGCTTATATTTGATTTCATATTTGATTGGTTCACTAATAAGTATGAATCTTTTTACTTGTTTAATATCTTTTACTACCTTCAAAGCAAGTCAAAAATTTATTAAAAGATTAATAGCTGTAGCAGGTGGGTTATCCTTTTCTTTGGGATTATTTTGGATTCAAAGAAGTGCTTCTGTTTTTTTGAATTAAAAAATTTTTTAATTTAGGAATAATTAATTTAGAAGTGACAATACCAATTATTTTTTCGTTATTGATTAATCCAAATTTATTACTATCTTCGCTAAATTCAATATTGTCGCCAAGAACCTCAATATTATTTTGATTTACTGAATTTATCCTTTTTATTAGGTTTTTATTTTTAAGTGGATGATTAAAAATGACTATTTGTCTATTTTTTAGTATTGACTTATTCTTTTTATAGTTTTTAAAAAATACAATATCTCCTTCTTTTAGGTAAGGTAACATCGATTCACCACTAATAATGGCAGTTTTTCTTAAACCTAAAAAAAATAAAATAAAATCAAAAAAACTTTTGAAAATAATTTTGATTAACTAGCTTTTACAAAAGCGTCTGATCTTCCTTTTGAAGCCCAGAAAATATTATGAATCTTTTCTACATAACTCATGAGTTCTTCAGCTTGAGCTAAGTCAATATTAACTTTGCATGCACTGCATAATTTGGCTGCCTTCCAAATGGTTTCATGTAAGTCTGGATAAGTTTCTAAGTGAACTGGTTTAAAGTAATCTGTCCACAAAATTAGAATTTCTTTCTTTGTTTCTTTTGCTTGCTCTTCTTTAACTGCAACATATCTAGAAAATGTATTACTGTAAGTAGCCCACTCTGCTGAATCAGTGCTAGAGGGAGCTTCTAATGCGATCAGTTTTTTTGTCATTGATAGAACTGCTTCCGCAGCAACTCTCGTAGATGCTGGGTCGTAAACACCGCAAGGACCATCACAGTGAGCATGGACTGTCATTGGGGATTTTTTATCTAGAAAAGAATTGATGAATTTACTTAACATTTCAAATATTTGGTGTTGTATACATACTACTTGGAGATTAACTAAATTGAAAAGTCTTAGATATTTTTCTTACTTAATTTAATTGACTTTTAATAATTCAACTTCAAAGATCAAAGTTGCATTAGCAGGGATCACATTCCCTGCGCCTCTTGAGCCATAACCAAGTTCTGGAGGAATTATTAATTTTCTTTTCCCTCCAACCTTCATGCCTGCAACACCTTCGTCCCACCCTTTAATGACTCTTCCAGCACCTAAGGGGAAGCTAAATGGAGCTCTACCAATACTTGTGTCAAATTGTGTTCCATCTTCAAGAGTTCCTGTGTAATTGACAGAAACTGTTTGCCCCGCAATGGCTTCATCTCCATCACCATTTACGATATCTGTAATAACAAGACCACTTTCCGTAGTCCTAGAATTACTGTCAAATTGTGTTTCTTCTGCCATAGCGAAAAGGATAGGATTCGGATCTGATGGGTCTAGTTCAAATATATTATTATTTGATACATTTGATGGTTTTGCAACAGCTGCTTTTTGAAATGATAGATTTTCTGATTCAGCAGCATTAACAACTTGAGGCGAATTAAATTGACTGAAAAGAGTTAATGAAATACAAAAAACAAAAACTGCAAAACTAATAAATACTTCTCTCACTTAAAATTTGAAAGTTACTAAAACTAATATTACAGAATAAAGGTACAATAAATGAGTGATTTTAAATTTAATTTTAATTTGAAAAATTTAGATTGTTAATCCCAACTCACTTCAAAAGTTTAAGAAAATATTTTTACCCGTGTTTAGGTGGCATATTAGGAGGAATTTCTGTTGCAACTCACTTTTGGCCTATTTTTATGCCGATATCTTTATTTATCCTATGGAATGAGAGTGGAAGAAGAATAGCAAGTTTTTGGTGGGGTTTTTTCTTTATTTTGATTAGTCATTCTTGGCTTTATGATCTTCATCCATTAACGTGGCTGGGTTTTTCATGGCTTACAAGTTTAGTATCTACTATTTCAATATTATTAGTTTGTTCTTTTTTGGGTGGTTTATTAGTTTATTTATGGGGGTTTTTAGTTGAAAAGATTCTCTGGAAAGTAGATATTTTTAAAATGAAAATTTTACCTTTAACCGTAAAAGTGTTTTTTTTATCTTTGAGTTGGGGTATTGGTGAATTGATACTTTCTCAAACACCTTATTTTTGGATAGGTTTAGGAGAGAGTCTCGTTCCAGGTGATATTTATCTTGCTGGTTTGGCAAGATGGATTGGCGCAAGTGGTTTAGCCGTATTACAAATATTTATTGGATTTTGGATTTTTTTTAGTTACGGCAGATGGAGAAGAAAAAATCACTTTGAAAAAACATTTATTTTCGGACTTTTTATTATTTTTTTCTTACATTTATTTGGGGGTTTAACAACTCCGATTAAAAGAAATTATGAATATCCTGTAGCTATTTGGCAAACCAATATACCAACAAGAGAAAAATTAAAAATAGAAGATGAATTTATTAAAGAAAAACAATCTATCGCTCAAAATTATGCTTTAGCTAATCAAGCAAAACTTCTTGTTGCTCCTGAAGGAACTTTATATAATAATTTTTATTTATCTAAAGGCTTTAAGGTTAATACCTTGGCAGGAGGTTTCAGAAATTCTAATAATGAGTTGAGAAGTTCTTTACTCGGATTTCAAATTGGAGATAAATCTTTTACCTCATTTATAGATAAAAATAGACTTGTCCCATTAGGTGAAAAAATGCCTAGATTTCTTGATAGTTTTTCAAGAGGATTATCTGCAGTAGGGGGAATTCAACCAGGCTCTAATTCAAGATTTTTTGATCCTAAATTTACACAACCTCTAGCAGTGGCTATCTGTTATGAAATTAGTGATGGATTGACAATAAGAAAGGCTATTAATAACGGAGCAAAACTAATAATAACTGCAGCAAATTTAGATCCCTATCCAACTAAGCTTTATAATCAATTCCTGTCTTTGGCAAGATTGAGAAGTATTGAAAATAAAAAAGATAATCTACTTGTATCAAACACCGGACCTTCAGGTTTAGTTCAAGATGATGGTAAAATAGTTCAACTTTTAGATTTAAATGTGGAGCAAAATAAAATAGTGTTCCCTAATTTTTCATCCGACAAGACCTTCTATACAAAATTTGGAGATAAACCTATTTTGTTATTCTTTATATTTTTTATGGGATTAAATTTCTTTTGGAAAATTAATTAATTAATCCGCCACCTAATAAAATTTCTCCTTTATAAAAAACTGCAGCTTGTCCAGGAGTTACCGAACTTTGACTTTCTTCAAAAATTAATTTAAATGTTGTAGTTGGATTATCTAAATTTTTCAAAGGTATTAAAGTTCCTTTTACTGGATGGCTTCTATATCTGATTTGTGCTTCTACTTCTATTTCCTGCTCAGGTTCTTCGATTGAAACCCAGTTAACCTTACTAATTATTGCTTCTTTATTAAATAGATCACTTTTATTTGCTACATAAACTATGTTTTTTACCCTGTCTAAACTTTTTACATATAATGGTTCCGGCCAAGCAATGCCCAACCCTTTTCTTTGACCTACTGTAAAGTGCTGAATACCATTGTGCGTACCTAGGACTTTCCCATTTACATGTATAATTTCTCCTTCTTTGGGTTCAATGTGTTTGTCGATAAATATCTGCATTGATCCATAATGCTCAACTAAACATAAATCTTGACTTTCTGGTTTTTGAGCAGTTCTCAGGCCTAATCTCATGGCTTCCTTTCTTGTTTCTTCTTTTTTCATTTCACCAAGAGGAAATTCTAATCTGCTTAGTACTTCTTGTGAAAGAGAATAAAGAAAATAACTTTGATCTTTGTTTTCGTCAGCTCCTCTGAGAAGAAGGAAGTCCTTAAATACAAAGCTCTTGCAATCAAGTGTTTCAGCATTAGATGATTTTTTTATCCTTGCGTAATGTCCGGTTGCAATATGAGTAAAATCTTTTTTGTTTATTGCGTAATTAAGCATCTCTTCAAACTTCACATTCTTGTTGCACATCGAACAAGGAAGTGGAGTTAATCCTTTCTCATAGCTTTCAGTAGTTTTTTTAATTACCTCTCTTTCGAAAATTTCTCTTGAGTCTATTATTTTATGATTAATTCCTAAATCTTCACAAAGGCCAGCAGCATCAACTAATCCTTCAGAACAACAGGAGCCTTGTCCTTTCATTAACCAAAGAGTTAGTCCTTCAACATTCCAACCTCTTTCAACAAGAAGAGCAGCTGAAAGGGAACTATCTACACCACCAGAAAGACCTACAATAATATTTTTCTTCTTTTTAGTTTTATTATTAGAAGAAAAAAAGTTCTCTAATTTTTTATCCTTTTGTGTCTTTAACATAGAATTTTAAATTTTTGAACAGTTCTTCAATTGCTTTGTATTCATTATGAACGAAATTGTATGGCCAACAATTGACTCTGAACATTTAATTGTTGATTCAAAGCAAATGTTGATATTAGAGAAAGAAATGTTTTCTGATGGAATGCCACAAGAATCATTGATGGAAAAAGCTGGTATCCAAATTAGTAGATGGCTCTTAAATAAGAAACCCCTTCTAAAGAATGGAATAACTGTTTTTATAGGCCCTGGGCATAATGGTGGTGATGGTGCCGTAATAGCTAGAGAGCTTTTTTTGAAAGGTTTTCATGTCCAGGTATGGTGTCCATTCCCGATAAAAAAAACATTAACAAATAACCACCTCAATTATCTTACATCTATTGGTGTCACAAAATTAGTGGAGACCCCTGATGCAAACGGGAAAGAGCTTTGGATTGATGCAGTTTTTGGTAATAATCAAATAAGAAAAGTTGATAATAAATTAATTAAACTATTTAATCAAAAATTTCAAAACAAATATGGCAAGGTAGTAAGTATTGATATTCCAACAGGATTATGTCCTGACAGAGGAAAGCCTTTTTTAGATAACTCAGTAAAGGCAAACTATACCTTGGCCATTGGTCTTCATAAGATTGGGTTGACCCAAGATTCTGCTTTACCTTTTATTGGAGAATTGCACCATATCGATATTGGGTTACCTATTAATAAATTATCTAAAGTTGAAAAAAAAATTTTTAGGGTTACTTATAAAGACTTAAAAAATATTAATTTACCTTCTTTACCAAAAAATTCCAACAAATATAAAAGAGGAAGAACATTATTAATCGCAGGAAGTGAAAAATATCCAGGAGCTGCACACCTAGCATTAAAAGGGGCCATATCAAGTGGAGCAGGTTTCATCTCAGCTATCTTGCCTGAGTTAGTTGCGGAATCTTTTTGGCAAGTTTCCCCAGAAATAGTTTTAAAAGGAACTATGCAATCTAATCAAAATGGTCATGCATCTTTATTAAGTGCATTGAAGAATATTGATCTTAGTAAATATGATTCATTAGCCGTAGGCCCAGGAATAGGAATTGATAATGATGATTGGCAAAAATCAAAAGACTACCTTCTTGGTTTTGAAGGATTATTGATCTTGGATGCAGATGCACTTAATAGAATCTCGGAATCTAAATTAGGATCAAAATTCTTTTTAGAGAGAAAATTTAAAACATGGATTACACCTCATAGTAAGGAATTTTCAAGATTATTCCCAAACATAAAAAGTGAGACTAATGTTGGACTAGCTCTTAATGCGGCAAAAGAATTTAATATTAGTGTTTTGTTAAAGGGAGCCAACAGCATAGTTGCTGACAATAAAAAAGCATGGCAACTTTTCGGAACTGATGCTCATACTGCAAGAGCAGGCTTAGGAGACCTATTAACCGGCTTTATTGGTGGATGTTCAGCAATAGATTTATCTTATTTTGAGGATTACATTAAGACTGAATCATTAGCAAAATACGTGTTGTTACACTCTTTTGCTGCTTCAAAGTGTAAAAAAGGATCAAACGCATTACTAATAGGAGATCAATTATCTAAATTAATGAGAAAAATAAAAGCGAGACAAATGTCATGAAAGAAACAATTATTGGCAGTTTTTTATAGTTTTAAACACATAACTACACAATTTATACCTGAAATATGAAGCAGGTATTAAGTAATTGGGTATTTCTTAAGAAGTGTAGGAGAGTTTTAGTACCTCCATAATAGGTATAAGAATGGCTTCCTCAGTATCTTCATCAACTGAACCGCAAAAAAGAAGGGGTAATGATCCTATTAGTTGGTACCTTTCTAATATCGGCCGTGTTCCTTTATTAACTCCTGCTGAGGAAATTGAATTGGGTAACCAAGTTCAAAAAATGATGATTCTTACAGAAGATGGTCAAATAAACGAAAAAACAAAAGAGTTTACCCCTCAACAAAAACGAACAATAAAAATCGGGAGAAGAGCTAAAGAGAGAATGATGAAAGCTAATTTAAGGCTTGTTGTTAGTGTTGCAAAAAAATATCAAGGTAAAGGATTAGAACTTTTGGATCTAGTGCAAGAAGGGTCTCTAGGATTAGAGAGAGCTGTTGAAAAATTTGATCCTACTAGGGGATATAAGTTTTCCACATATGCCTTTTGGTGGATTCGCCAAAGTATGACTAGAGCTATTGCCTGTCAATCCAGAACAATTCGTTTACCTGTGCATTTAAGCGAGAGACTTGCAACTATAAGGAAGGTAAGTAGGGAATTGGCTCATAAACTTGGAGCAATGCCAAGTAGAATTGAAATTGCAGAAGCAATGGAAATAGATGTCGAGGAACTTGATTCCGTATTGAGACAAGCTTTATCTACTAGTAGTTTGGACGCCCCTGTAAATGGAGATGATGGGAGAAGTTTCTTAGGTGACCTAATTGCAGATAGTAATAATGAAGAGCCCTTAGACCAAGTCGAGCAAAAAATGCATCAAGAGCAGTTAGGCAAATGGTTAACTCATCTAAGTGAACAAGAACAGCATGTTCTGAAGTTAAGATTTGGTTTAGATGGTAATGAGAGACATACCTTGGCAGAGATAGGTAGATTATTAGAAGTCTCTAGAGAAAGAGTAAGACAGGTTGAACTAAAGGCTCTCAGAAAATTAAGAAATTTAACTAGAAAATTACCAAGTGGAATTTGATTTAATCTTCAGCCCAAATATATTTAGTTAATTCATTAGATGGTGGTTCTGGTGCATCCAATGCATTTTTAACAGACTCCGAGATTTCTAAATCTATTCTTTTTTCTATACTTTTTAATTCGTCTTCTTTAGCAAAATCTCCCTCTATTATAAGCTTTGCTAGATTTTTAATAGGGTCTCTTTTTGCCCAGAATTCTTTTTCTTTTTCTGATCTTAATTCATCTGGATCTGCTAAAGAATGACCTCTAAATCTGTAGGTTAAACACTCTAGTAAAGTAGGCCCCTCCCCCGCTCTGGCTCTTTTAACAGCTCTTTGTGCCGCCCCCCTTACTGCTAATACATCCATTCCATCAACTTCCTCTCCATGCATTCCGAAAGCTGACGCTTTTCTCCATATTTCTGGGTTGCTTGTTGCTCTGTCATGAGCCATGCCTATAGCCCATTTATTATTTTCAACTACGAAAATTATTGGTAATTTCCATAGTTGAGCCATATTCAAACATTCAAAAAACTGTCCATTATTACAAGTCCCATCTCCAAAGAATGCAGCTGTTACCGAGTCACTTTGGACGTTACCTGCAACTTCTTTCTTGTATCTGCTTGAAAAAGCTGATCCCAAAGCAACTGGAATTCCTTCCCCAATAAAAGCATATCCTCCTAGTAGATGATGTTCTTTTGAGAACAAGTGCATAGAACCACCTCTGCCTTTACTGCATCCCGTGGCCTTTCCGAATAATTCGCTCATCACTTCAAAAGATGGTACACCCGCACTTAGCGCATGAACATGATCGCGGTAGGTACTGCAAAACCAATCATGCTTTCTTTTCATTGCACCTATCACACCAGTACTGATAGCTTCTTGACCATTGTAAAGATGTACGAATCCAAACATCTTCCCTCTGTAGTACATCTCTGCGCATTTATCTTCAAATCTCCGACCAAGTGTCATATCTTCATAGAGAAATAGTCCAGTTTCCCGATCTAACTTGGCTTTTTTTAAGTCCTGAAGATTCGAAATTCTCTCTACGTGTGTTTCCAAGAAAATACCTTAATGAAGTTTTGATTTGTTAACATTCTAATGTGCAATGGTCTATTTTTATGTTTTTTTTTAATAACTCTCCAAGACCTTGTGAAAAAAAATTTTAAATTGATAAAATCTATCTAAAGGATTTTCAATAGGATATTTGTTTGGAACTTCCATTAGATCACTTCCGTTTAATTGGCGTTAGCCCCTCAGCGACCTCTGAGGAGATATTGAGAGCTTTTCAATTACGTTTGGATAAAACCCCCTCCGAAGGATTTACCAACGAGGTTTTAACTAAAAGATCTGAATTGCTTCGGCTTACTGCAGATTTGCTTACAGATCCTGACAGTAGAAGAGAATACGAAAATTTATTACAAAATGGAGTTGCAGCCTTAGATTTATCTTCAAATAAAGAGGTTGCAGGGTTAATCCTGCTTTGGGAATCAGGTTCTCCTAAAGAGGCTTTTAAAATAGCAAGAAAAGCATTACAGCCACCTCAAACCCCAGCTTTAGGTAGTAGTAGAGAAGCAGACCTTACGTTGTTAGCAGCTTTGTCATCTAGAGATGCTGCAATTCAAGAACAAAAGCAAAGATTATATTCAAATGCAGCGGATTTTTTAAAAGAGGGGATTCAGCTTCTTCAAAGAATGGGAAAGCTAGGAGAATTACGGAAAAATCTTGAGGAGGACTTGATTTCTCTTCTCCCTTTTAGAATTCTTGATTTGTTAAGTAGAGATTTAAATGAACATGAGTCGCATAAGAAAGGTTTAAGTATGCTGGAAAATTTAATAATTAAAAGAGGCGGCTTGGAAGGAAAAAATAAATCTGAATATAATGATTACCTTAATCAGCAAGAATTTGAATCTTTTTTCAAACAAATAAAACCATTTTTAACTGTTCAAGAGCAAATAGATTTATTCATAGAATTACAAAAAAGGGGTTCAAATGAAGCAGGATTTTTAGCTTTTTTATCTTTAACAGCTTTTGGTTTTGCGAAAAGAAAACCTGAAAAATTGTTCGAAGCAAGAAAAATATTAAAAAAACTAAATTTAACAGGGCTTGATTCAATGCCTTTGATTGGTTGCTTAGATTTACTTTTGGCAGATATTGATCAATCCCTAGCAAGGTTTTTAAGTAGTTCCGATGATAATTTAAGAGAGTGGTTAAATCATTATTCTGGAGAGAAATTAGAGGCTATCTGTATTTTTTGCAAAAATTGGCTAGAAAATGATGTTTTGGTAGGTTACAGAGACATAAATCTTATTGAAGTTGATTTAGATTCTTGGTTTCAAGATAGAGAAATTCAAGAATTTATTGAACAATTAGAAAAAAAATCAAATAGAACACTTCTAAAATCTAGATTACAAAATCAAACAGATTTCAAAGCTCAAGAATCTCAAAGAGATTTGATTCTTAAACCTAAGATTGATTCGATTCCTTCTGAAGAAGGAAAACTTCCTTTGCCTGGTGGATTAAGACAAGATCAAGAATATAAAGAAGTTATTGATGAAAAAAGCCAAAGACAGGAAATTATTAAAAATAAATCAATAGAGTTTTATAAATACGCAATAGAAAAAATTGCTGAATTAAAATTTATTTTTGGAGAAGCTTTAGAGAATAATAAAATATTTAATAAATCTCCTTACCTTACATATTTATTTGCTTTTTTGATTTTGTTTGCTTTTGGCCTAGGGGTTGGATTTTTAAGAAATAGTTTCAAAAAACCTCTTCAGGAAAAAGAAATAACCAATAACTCATTACTAATTAAAGATAATAAGAAGAAGCTTTTTAACGAAGGTTTAAATCAAAATGATAAAAAAGCTCCTGAAAATTCACAAATTTCTCTCTCAGAAAAAATAAATAAAAATTCTTTTTTAGTAGAAGAATTAACAACTGCTTCTCCCTCCTTGGAACAAATTAAATATTTAATTAATACATGGCTATTTAACAAAAGTACATTTCTAGCAGGGAAAAGTGAAATTAACATATCAAAAATAGTTCAAAATGATTTAATAGATAGGTTAAATATGGAAAGACAACTTGATATTCAAAAAGACATTTACAAAAATATCAAAACTAATATTGAAAATATTGTACTTATATCTCAAACTTCTTCCAGAATAGCTGTATCAGTTGACTTGAAATATACAGAAAAAATTTTAAGAAAAAATGGAGAATTGATAAATGAAACAACTTTTACTCCCTTTTTAAAAGTTAAATATATTCTAGGCTTCTCTGATAACTCTTGGAAATTAGTTGATTATATAAGCGGTGTTTAGGGTTACCTTTTAGTATTGTTTTATAATAGGAGAAAACTACCGTAAAAATGTTTGACGAACTCTCTTCACGATTTGAAGACGCTGTAAAAGGTTTAAGAGGTGAAGCAAAAATTAGTGAAAATAATATCAATGATGCTTTAAAAGAAGTTAAGAAAGCATTATTAGATGCAGATGTAAGTTTACCTGTTGTTAAAGAATTTGTCTCAGATGTAAAAGATAAAGCTATTGGTGAAGAAGTAGTTAGAGGTGTTAATCCAGGACAGAAATTTATAGAAGTAGTTAATAAAGAACTTATAAATATTATGGGCAATGAGAATTCCCCTTTAAATGAAAATGAAACAAAACCCACTGTTATTTTAATGGCAGGTTTGCAGGGCGCTGGTAAAACAACTGCGACAGGTAAATTAGGCCTTCATTTGAAGGAAAAAGAAAAAAAGGTTTTATTAGTTGCAGCCGATATTTATAGGCCTGCAGCTGTTGAACAACTTAAGACAATTGGAAATCAGTATGATTTAGAAGTTTATTCAGCCGAAGAAAAAAATAGGAAACCTGAGGAAATAGCAAAAGATGCATTGAATTATGCTAACTCCAATAATATAGATACATTAATTGTTGATACCGCAGGAAGATTGCAAATAGATGAGTCGATGATGAGTGAAATGGTTCGTATAAAAGAAGTTACGAAACCTGATGAAGTTTTACTGGTTGTAGATTCTATGATTGGACAAGAAGCTGCTGATTTGACGAAGTCATTTCATGAAAAAGTAGGCATATCAGGAGCGATATTAACAAAATTAGATGGAGATTCAAGAGGTGGAGCAGCACTTTCAATAAGAAAAATAAGTGGAAAACCAATAAAATTTATAGGAACTGGTGAAAAAATAGAAGCATTGCAGCCGTTCCATCCAGAAAGAATGGCAAGCAGAATTCTCGGAATGGGAGATGTATTAACACTCGTTGAAAAGGCACAAAAAGAAGTTGAGCTAGCTGATGCAGAAGTAATGCAAAAGAAACTGCAAGATGCAACTTTTGACTTTAATGATTTCGTAAAACAAATGAGATTAATGAAAAGAATGGGATCTCTTGGAGGCTTAATAAAATTAATACCGGGTATGAATAAAATTGATGATGGAATGATTAAAAATGGGGAAGAGCAACTAAAAAAAATCGAATCAATGATTTCTTCTATGACTTTAGAAGAGAAGCAAAAGCCAGAGGTTCTTGCTGCTCAACCATCTAGAAGGCAGAGGATTGCTAAAGGGAGTGGATATAGAGCAAAAGATGTGGATAAAGTACTTGCAGATTTTCAGAGGATGAGAGGCTTTATGAAACAAATGTCAAATGGAGGAATGCCTGGAATGGGAGGGATGCCTGGAATGGGAGGAGGAAATGGTAATAAATCATTTAAAAAACAAAAATCCAATAAAAAGAAAAAAGGTTTTGGGGATTTGTAGTTTTTAAATAGCCACCCTCAAATGATATTATTGAATAAAGTAAATTTATTTAAGATGATTAAATTGCGCCTCAAGCGCTTTGGTAAGAAAAAAGAAGCAAGTTTCAGGATTGTTGCTTGCAATAGTACCTCTAGAAGAGATGGAAGACCTCTTCAAGAATTAGGTTATTACAATCCAAGAACTAAAGAGACTAGGCTTGATACAGAAGCATTAAGAACCAGACTTACTCAGGGAGCACAACCTACTGATGTCGTAAGAACTTTACTAGAAAAGGGTGGACTATTAGAAAAGAAAGTGAGGCCATCAATAGCTATAGGTAAAGCTAAGTTGGAAAAAGAAAAGATTGCGAAGGCTAAGAGTCAAGTTGATGAAAGTGATCTTAAGGAAGCTGAAAGCTAGAAGTTGTTAAATTTATTTTTATATTTATTAATTAGATGAAAGAAGTTTCCAAAACTGGTCACTTCACAATAGATTTGCCTAGTTCTGATGCTGCCACTGCATTATCTGGCCCTGGGAATTCTTTTTTAAAAAAATTTGAATCTCTTACTGGTGTCTCATTAACTATTAGAGGACTACAACTTGAAATGAATGGGGTAATACCTAAACTTGAGAGAGCATCAGCATTAGTAGAACTAACAAGACCTATTTGGGAACAAGGATTAGAAGTTCCAGAAGTGGATCTAAAGGCTGCTTTAAGTTCTTTAAATATAGGGGAATCTTCTTCCCATGCTGAGCTTGGAAAAAAAATTCTAGCTCGTTCAAAAGAGGGTAGATATTTAAGACCGAGAACTATACGTCAAAAAGAATATGTTGAATCTATTGAGAACTTTGATTTAACTTTCGCTATTGGTCCAGCTGGTACAGGTAAAACATTTTTAGCAACTGTTTGCGCGGCTAGATTACTAAATGAGAAAAAAATTGAAAAAATTGTTTTAACAAGACCAGCAGTAGAAGCTGGAGAAAATTTAGGATTTTTGCCTGGAGATTTGCAGCAAAAAGTCGATCCATACTTGCGCCCTTTATTTGATTCCCTTCATAGTATTTTTGGATTTGATAAGACAAATTCATTAATTGATAAAGGTATTATTGAGGTTGCACCTTTAGCCTTTATGAGAGGAAGAACATTAGATAATTCTTTGATTATTTTAGATGAAGCTCAAAATACTACCAATTCTCAAATGAGAATGTTTTTAACAAGATTAGGGGAAAGATCAAAAATGGTTGTAAATGGAGATATTACTCAAATTGATTTAAAAAATGGGCAGTTAAGTGGTCTAGTAGAAGCATCCAAAATCTTCTCCAATACAGAAGGAATAAAATTCTGTTATTTAAAAGTTGAAGATGTAGTCCGCCATCCATTAGTTCAAAAAATTATTGAGGCTTATAAATAAATTATTGTTTGGGTGATCCGTACACTGAAATTTAAAAAATTAGATAGAATGGTCTTAACTAAAAAGGTATAAAAATGCCAGCAAGTAGTAATTTTAATCAAGCTATTCGCGAAGCTCAATCAAGTTCAATTGTCGGACCAAATGTAGTCCAGAAAGCTCTTCCTTATGTCGGTGGAGGAATGGTTTTGACTTCTTTAGGCGTGTTAGCAGGAGTTTCCCTGATTGCAACAAATCCTTCACTTTTTCAACCTCTTTCTATTGTTGCTTTAATAGCTGAATTGGTTTTATTTTTCATAGCAACAAGTGCAGCCAACAATGCTAATAATGCAAAAGCTTTACCTTTGTTAACTGGATTCAGTTTGTTAACCGGATTTACGTTAAGTGGAATAGTAGCATTGGCAATTGGAACAATTGGTATTGGATCTGTTGGTACCGCGGCATTGGCAACAGGTATTACTTTTGTAATAGCTTCTTATACTGGTCAAAGGATGAGCGATAGCGTTGGGCAAGCTCTCAGTGGAGTTGTTGGTCTTGGATTGATTGGACTTTTAATTGCAATGTTTGTTCAGTTAATTGGTGGATTCTTTGCTCCAGGTATTTTTGGCGGTTCAGGACTTGAATTAATGATTGCAGGATTTGGAACTGTTTTATTCGTTGCAATGTCTTTCTTAGACTTCTATACCATGCCCAGAAGATACAATGATGATCAATATCTCGCTGGAGCTTTAGGTATGTATCTAACTTATATAAACTTATTTGTATTTATCTTAAGATTGATGATCGCACTTCAAGGTGGTGGAAGAAGAGATTAATAAATATATAAATTAATTTATTTATTTTCAAGAGCGTGGATTTAATCTACGCTTTTTTTATTGAGCGATATCGAAGATTTGGCTTTTTATAAATTCCTTTTGCCTATCATCATATTTTCTTGAATTATCTAAGCTATTACCAAGATTGTCTAAATTATTCATTATTCGATTAATTGTTTTTGTAACTAGCTTAGTATCTAATAATCTTAAAATACCTTTGCACCGCGCAGATATATTTTCAGAATTTGATTTATATTCAAGATTATTTTCTCTATCGTGAACAACAATCTGTGCAGAACTCATAATCAGATTTTTAACTACTAATTCGACTACACTTATTCCGACTTCTTGAAGTTTGAAAACAAGTGAAAAAGGGAGTTTATCTAATAAAAAACAATCTCGATCAGACAATGCATATGCAAAAAACCCTCTTAATCCATTTTTTGTTTTTATTAGTTCTGCAACTCTATCCGCTAAAACTTCTTCACTTAAAAGTTCCTCTTCCCACTCTCTACACCATTGAGCTGATATGTTTATAGCTTGGGTAAAAGAAGTTTCTTTTAAATTTATGGTTTTTTTTTCCATTTTCAATCAGAATTTTATTATGGATAGTTTAAAAGTCTATTGGATAATTATAAATCTGGTTTTGTAACTTTGCTTGGGAGACCAAATGTTGGGAAATCTACCTTAATAAACAAGTTAGTGGGAGAAAAAATAACGATTACTTCTCCAGTGGCCCAAACGACTAGAAATAAATTAAAAGGAATACTTACTACAAAAATTGGACAAATAATTTTTGTTGATACTCCAGGAGTTCATAAACCTCATCATCTACTAGGGGAAATACTTGTAAAAAATGCTAAATCAGCAATAAATGGAGTAGATGTTGTAATTTTAGTTATTGATTCAAGTGTTGAGCCTGGAAGAGGTGATGAATATTTAAAAGATTTTTTAGTTGCCAGTAAAACTGAATTTATTGTTGTATTAAATAAATGGGATTTAGTAAATAAAGCATTCAAGAATCTCCGTTTAGATCAATATAAGAAAGTTTTTAGAACTAGTAAAAGTTTTCAAACTGTTAGTGCTACTGAAGGCGATGGATGTTCTAAATTGGTTGATATAATATTAAATTTTCTTCCAAAAGGACCAATGCTTTATGAGGAAGATACAATATGTGACCAACCATTAGATAATTTGTTATCGGACTTAGTTAGAGAGCAGGTATTAATAAATACAAGGGAGGAAGTACCACATAGTGTGGCTGTTAAAATTGAAAAAATCAAGGAAATAAAAAGAAATAATGGAAAAATTTTTACAGCTATTTTAGCAACTATTATTGTTGAGAGAACAAGTCAAAAGGCAATTTTAATTGGTAAGAAAGGTTCTATGTTGAAAACTATTGGACAGACAGCAAGATCAAATATGAAGAAACTGGTAAATGGTAATGTACATCTTGAATTATTTGTCAAAGTTATACCAAATTGGAGAAAAAAAGAATCTAAGTTAATAGAGCTTGGTTATGAGGGGGATTTTTAAATGAGTAATATAAACTTTGATGTGATTACTTTATTTCCTAAAGCTTTTGAATTAATAAATAATTTAGGTATTATCACAAGAGCTCTTAAGAAAAATCTGATTAATTTAAATTTATACGATTTAAGAGAATACGGAGAAGGCTCCTATAGGCAAGTAGACGATAAGCCATATGGAGGAGGTTCAGGGATGGTTTTAAAACCAGAGCCAATTTATAAGGCTCATGAATCAATCGATAAATTACCTAAAAGTAGAACTCTTTTAATGACTCCACAAGGAAAAGTGTTGAAGCAGAAGGATCTTTTAAGATGGTCTTCTTTGGATCAATTGATAATAATATGCGGACAATATGAAGGCTTTGATGAAAGGGTTAGATACTTGGCTGATGAAGAGGTCTCTATTGGTGACTATGTTCTTTCAGGCGGTGAAATTCCAGCTATTTCAATAATAAATGGCTTGACAAGATTATTGCCAGGAACCCTTGGAGACCCAGGGTCTTTAATTGATGAAAGTCATAATTCTTCTTTGTTGGAATATCCTCATTACACAAGACCTCTAAATTTTAAGGAAATGAAAGTACCAGATATTTTGGTTAGTGGTAATCATGAAGAGATTAAATTATGGCGAAAGCAAAAAATGTTAGAAAGAACATTGGATAGAAGAAATGACTTGATTTCTAATAAAGACTATAAAAAAGCACCAAAAAGTAAGAGAATAAATAAAGACTCAAATGAAATGATGAAATTTCGTATAGGTAATGGATATGATATCCATAGATTAGTAAAGGGTAGAAACTTAATAATTGGTGGAGTTAAATTGCATCATCCTGAAAATTTGGGACTTGATGGTCATAGTGATGCTGACGTTCTCAGCCACTCAATAATGGATGCATTATTAGGAGCTCTATCTCTTGGCGATATTGGAAAATATTTTCCTCCAACTGATCAAAAATGGAAAAATGCTGATAGCTTATTTTTGTTAACTAAAGTTATTGAATTAATTAGAAAGAAAGGTTGGGAAGTCAATAATATTGATAGTGTTATCGTGGCTGAAAGACCAAAAATCAAACCTCATGTGGAATTAATGAAAAATAATATTTCTAATACTTTAGAAATCGATGATAGTTTAATAGGAATCAAGGCGACCACAAACGAAAAATTAGGACCTGAGGGCAGAGAGGAAGGGATAAGTTGTCAATCTGTAGTATTACTTGAGAAAAAAGAATGAAAATCAATTTAAAGATTAAAAACAAGATACAAAACTTTTCTTTATTTTTAATATGTTTATTCGTTTTCCTTTTTCAAAGTAATTCTCAAATTATTAACGCTCTTCCTATGGACAAATATCAAGCTGAACTTGTTACAGAACAATTGAGACTTGAAATTCCTTCAAAGTTTAAAGACGTATGGTTAAAAGCTGAAAAAGAAGTTTGGGAGCCTTGGTTATCTATTCAAGATGGTTACTTGGGAAGAAAAATATTTTGGGATAAAGAAAAAGAAGAAGGCTTAATTTTGGTTGATTGGAAAAATAAAAGATTGTGGAAAAGTATATCAATTGAGGAAGTTTATGAAATTCAAGAAGAATTTGAAGAAAATGTCAAAACTGCTTTAAGTTTGAATGAAAATCCTTTTAAACTTATTTATGAGGGAGAGTTAATTGAACAAGTATGAATTTAGACATTCGATTTGATTTTGAAAGAAGAGAGAGAATTGGACTAATTGAGGCCATTTGGGGAGAAGATAAAAGTATTGATCAATTAAAGAGAGTTTCTCAAAAAGTTCTAGATAAAAAAGAAGTTGTTTTTATTACTCGTATTAATAAAGATAAAGCTAACAGTTTATTAGAAATATATCCAGAGGCAAGATTCTATGAAGACGCTAATTGTCTAATAATTGGAGAAAGTCTTAAAAAATTAATAGTTAAAAAAAAAGTTGCGATAGTTGCAGGAGGATCTAGTGATTTATCTGTGACTCTTGAAGCAAAATTAGCTTTAGAAATCTACGGGATTAGTTGCCAGACTTTTATAGACGTTGGGGTAGCAGGGCTTCATCGATTATTAAGCGAGATAGAAGAAATTAATAAATTTGATGTTCTTATAGTCTGTGCAGGAATGGAAGGAGCTCTAGCAACTGTTATTGGAGGATTATTACCGCAACCTATTATTGCAGTACCAGTATCAGTGGGATATGGGGTGAGTAAAAATGGTGAAGCTGCTTTAAAAAGTATGTTATCAAGTTGTGCTCCTGGGATAGCTGTTATGAATATAGATAATGGTTATGGAGCAGCAATGGCTGCGATGAGAATTATAAAAAGTATCTCCTAGAAGGTTAATTATTTTTTTTCGATTTCTAATAGATTTTCTATCCATAAATTGAGTTGTTTGGAAAGGCTTCCTTCTTCACGCATTTTTATAGCTTTTAAAACAACTTCAGTGTTAACCCATTCAGGGTATCTTCTAGGCATTTATTTTTATAAGCAGTAATTATAATTTGATATAAAATTTTTTAAAATCAAGGTCTGAGTAACAAATTTAATTTATTATGTTCGATTTGGTACCTAATCTAGACAATTCTGAAGAAGTGTCTTCATTTTCTACATTTTTTAACCTTTCTATTAGTTCTGATAAATCTTTTTGAGCCAGTTCACCATTTGACTCCCATTTCAAAGACCTTGAATTTTGATTCGATTTTTCTGTCATTTTATGGTTTAAGTATTAAGAATATAAAATGAAAAATCTAAAAATTGGGTTATTGTTTCAAGGTTAAAGTTAAAAAAATATGAAGATTATTGGATTTCTACTATTTAATTAATTATCCCCCTCCAACAATTGAGACAATTTCTAATTTATCTCCTTCTTTAAGTATTTCATTCTCCCATTTTGTTGAATTAATAATTATGCTATTCAATTCAACAACTACATTATTTTGACTATATCCTAATAACTTTAATGTGCTTGAAAGTAGAACCTTTTCATTTTCTAGTTCTATATTTTTTTCCTTGCCATTAACTTTAATTTTCATAAGATAATTCTTTTAAAATAATAATAGCGTCTTCTTTCGGATCTTTTGAATTTAATAACCCAGAAGCAACCGCAACTTTATCAATTCCATTCTTTTTAAGAGAGGAAATATTTACTTTATTAATACCTCCAATTGCGAACCAAGGAATGTTTATATCTTTTGTTAAATCCTTAATCATTTCTACTCCTAGAGGTTCTTTATTTTTCTTCGTTAAGGTTTGAAAAACCGGCCCAACTCCAATGTAATCACATCCATTTTTTTTAGCGTTATCAATGTCGGTTGAATTATTTGCTGAAACTCCTATGATTTTTGAGTTACCTAGTAATTTTCTTGCCGTCTTTATATCGATGTCGTCTTGCCCAAGATGAACACCATCTGCATTTGATGCTAGTGCAATATCAACTCTGTCATTAACAATGAATAAAGAATTATATTTTTTACAAAGGTAGTTTATTGCTATTGCCTTTTTGAGATTATCTTTATCCTTCCCATCCTTAAATCTGTGCTGAATAATTTTTACTCCTCCTAACAAAGTTCTTTCAATTATTTCTAATAAGTTTTCTCGATTATCAGTTATCAAATATAAATTATTTTTTCTTATTATTGATAAGGATCTTTCTCGATTACTAAAATTTATCAATTCAATTTCCAAACTATAAATTTCATATCTAATTTCCGAAGCTATTTTGGAAAGCTTATAGTTATGATTCCTTGAAAATTCTTCAATAACTCTAAGAGCTTCTTGAACCCTTGCAGAATTAGAACTAATAATTTTAGAGGAACTTTTTATTTTAGTTTGTTCAACATGAGATAAACCTTTGCATTTATCTTCAATATGATTTCTTGAAATTTTATAAATTTCTAAGTGATTTCTACCTAATATTTGTCTAAAATTTTTTATTTTTATAACTATATCTTCTTTACCCAGTCCAAATCTAGCCCAGTCTTCTAAGACTCTTAAACCTTCTCTTGCTCTATCTAAATTAGCATCAATTATTTGTGATATACGTAAATCTTCCGGTTGGATTATTTTTGAGTTTTCCATCTTTTAAATTATTTATAGAATTTATTAAGAATTTTTAAAGCAATTTCTTTATCTTTTCTAATTTGATTAGATAATTGATCAGTATTCTGAAATTTGATTTGCGATCTTAGCTTCTCAATAGGTTCTACTGACAAATCCAAACCATATAGATCAACTTCTTTATTAATTAAATGAACTTCAACGGCTGATGGCAAGAGTGGATCAATAGTTGGTTGAAGACCAATGTTCATAACAGAAGCGATTTTATCCGGAGAATTATTTATGGTAGTCCATGCAGCATAGACTCCTGTACCGGGCAAAATTTTTCTTCTATCTATTTCAAGATTTGCTGTAGGGAATCCAAGGCTTTTACCAATTCCTTTTCCTTCAACAACTTTACCAGTAAAATTGTATGGCCTCTTAAGTATTTTAAAAGCATTTTTTAGATCACTGTTTTGTAACAAATCTCTAACTCTGCTGCTGCTAATCCTTCCTTCATTATCTTTTAGAATTGAAATTATTTTTAGTTTTATATCCATATCTTTAGTAGCAAGCTTTATTGTATTAATATCTCCCCTTCTTTTAAAACCAAATCTAAAATTAGCACCTACAGAAATACTCTTTGCTTGTAATTGGTTTAGCAAAATATCTTTTATAAAATTCTCCGCACTTAATTTAGAGAGTTTCTCATCAAAGGGAATTAGTACTAATTGTTCAATCCCAAGATCTTCAAGGATAGGAAGTTTTTCTTCTGGGAGATCAAGCCTAAGACGGGTTTCCCCATATAATATTTCTCTTGGATGAGGCCAGAAGCTCGCAATTGTTGGTGTGAAGTCATTTTCTTTAACAACACTTTCAATTAATTTTCTATGACCAGCATGTAGACCATCAAAACTACCAATAGCTATTGAGGTAGGATTCTTAACTTCTGAAGGTGATATTAAAGAGATCACAATATAACGTGCAATTTTATGATTTTGATGGCAAATTTGAATAGATCATAGTTTATTCAATCAAATGAATGTCTGACAAAATTGATTTTCAGTTGCTTTCATTTGGAATGAGGCGCATTGGCTGGATACGCTTTTGGATTCAATCTATTTTAGGTGTTGTAGTTACAGCCGTTTTGCTTTTTTCAAATGTTGTAAACAATAGCGAGGGCCAGCTAAGTTTGACTCCTGGGCTATCACTAACAACAATATCTTTAATTTTACTACTTTTTAGTCTTTGGCAAGGTTGGTTAATAGTCAGAACTGGAAGAGCAATTGCAAGTAATGCTAGACCTTCCAGAGGGCAAACAGGCAAATTAATAAAAAGAGGGTTAGTAAATGATTTATTGGGAATATTATTTGGTCTAATTGGATATCAAGCACTTATGGGCGCACTTTTTATTCAGGCATCCTCCCAAACTACTGGTCAACTTATTACAGCGTCATCTGATATTCCTATTACTGGTCTCGAAATTTTATCAGTACTAAGTAATACACAAGTTATCGCTGCTCATTTCTTTGGACTTTGCTTTTCTTTATGGTTGTTAAGAAGCATTTATAAATGAAGTATTGATTTTTGGTAATTCATCTAAACTACCTCTCCAAAACAAGTCTGGTTCTACAGGTGTCAGAGATATTTTATTTTTTTGTATTTGAGAAACGTCACTTGGCCAATTCTTGGGTCCGTAACCTTTTGATTTGAGATCTAAAACAGCCTCACCAGCTAACCAATAATAATCATCACCTCTTGGATCTTCCCTTTTAGAAAATTGGTTTTTATATTTTCTTATTGATAATCTTGTCCAGGATAATTCTTTTATTTTTTGCTTCTCACATGGAGGAATATTCAAGTTTAAAAGAAGCGACTTTGGCCAATTATCTTTTATTGACTGTTCTGCAATATTAAGAGCAATTTCACTAGCGAATTCAAAGTTCTTCCATTTAAAACTTGCCACACTTATTGCCATAGATGGAAGATTTTCTAAAGTGCCTTCCATTGCTGCTGCAACTGTTCCCGAACAAAAAATATCTGTTCCTAAATTTGGACCATGATTAACACCAGAAAGAACCAAGTCAGGTTTTTTATCTAATAATTCTGATAGAGCTAATTTTACACAATCAGCAGGAGTACCTGAACAACCCCAAGCTTTAATACCTGGTTCAAATAATTCATCTGCTCTTTCAACTCTCAAAGGTGACTGCAATGTAAGCCCATGTCCAGTAGCTGACCTCTCTTGGTCAGGACATACTACAGTTACTTTATGCCCTTTCTTTAAGGCGGATTTAGCTAATGCCCTTATCCCTTCAGCAAAAACTCCATCATCATTACTTATTAAAATATTTAACGCTTCCATTAGTTAATACATTCTATTATGGACGATATTTAAGTAAGATGAAACTATACTTATTTTTACTATATCAGTGAGTCAAATTGAATCATTAAGACAAATAGAGGATAAATTAAATAATCTTTCTCTTTTGGCAAATGAAAATATCAAAAATGCTAATAGTGATATTGAATTGGACCAATTAAGAATCTCATTATTAGGAAAGAAAGGAGAATTATCAATAATATTAAAAACCATGGGTAAACTATCATCTGTTGATAGGCCTATTGTTGGTCAGAAGGCAAACTTGATAAAGATAAACTTGCAAGACTTAATAAATGAAAGAAAAGATCAACTTATAAGTGAAGCTATAGATCAAAAGATTAAAGATGAAAAAATTGATGTAACTATTTCCTCCACAGGAACCCCTCCTGGTAATAAACACCCTTTAATTTCAACTCAAGATGAGATAATAGATATTTTTTGCGGACTAGGTTACTCAGTTGAAAAAGGCCCAGAAATTGAAAGTGATTTTTATAATTTTGAATCCCTGAATATACCCAAAAATCATCCTGCAAGAGACATGCAGGATACTTTTTACTTAGATGAAAATCGTCTACTAAGAACTCATACATCACCTGTTCAGATTAGATATCTTGAAAATAATCCGCCTCCTGTAAGAATTATCGCACCAGGGAGAGTTTACAGGAGGGATGCTGTGGATGCTACTCACTCTCCTGTTTTCAATCAAGTTGAGGTTTTATGTATCGATAAAGATATAAATTTTAGTCATTTGAGAGGAACTGTACTTACTTTTCTAAAAACTTTCTTTGGAGATATTCCTGTAAGATTTAGAGCCAGTTATTTTCCCTTTACTGAACCCTCTGCAGAAGTTGATGTCCAATGGAAAGGTAAATGGTTAGAAGTAATGGGTTGTGGCATGGTAGACCCAAAAGTTTTAGAAAAATTAGGAATTGATTCTGAAAAATGGACTGGATTTGCAGCTGGATTAGGTGTGGAGAGATTTTGTATGGTGAGACATCAGATTGATGATATAAGAAGGTTCTACACAAATGATCTAAGATTCTTAAAACAGTTTTAATTTAATAAATTATTTTTAATTAGGTTTCTTTATCAATTTAGTTTAAAATATTTATAGTTTTTAAATTTATCGATTGGTACGTAAAGCTGGACTAATCGTCAATGATGGTAAAGAACTAGCTGTTCAAACTGCAATTTCTGTTCAAAAAAAGTTGGAAAAATCCAATTATGAAGTTGTAAGAGTAAGTAGTTCCGGAGGAATGGTTGGATTTGCAAATCCCGATCAACACGTTCGTCCTTTGGGGTATTCGAATTGTGTTCCAGAGGGGTTTGATTCTTCTATAGAGTTTGCGATTGTTCTTGGAGGAGATGGAACAGTCCTTTCTGCTGCTCGGCAGACTGCTCCTGCAAAAATCCCAATACTCACAATTAATACTGGTCATTTAGGATTCCTTGCAGAGGCATATCTTTCAAATTTAGAAGAAGCAATTGATAAACTTATTACCGGTAATTGGGATATAGAAGAAAGAAAAAGCTTAATTATCAGTGTAATGAGAAATGAACAAAGAAGGTGGGAATCTTTTTGCTTGAATGAAATGGCCCTTCATAGAGAACCTCTTACAAGTATGTGTCATTTTGAGATATCCATAGGTAGACATGCTCCAGTAGATATTTCTGCTGATGGAGTTATTCTTTCTACTCCAACTGGCTCAACAGCTTATTCTCTAAGTGCAGGAGGTCCAGTCATAACACCAGATTGCCCAGTAGTTCAATTAACTCCCATAGCTCCTCATTCTCTAGCTTCAAGGGCCTTAGTCTTTAATGATTCAGAACCTGTTACAGTTTTCCCTGCTACTCCTGAAAGGTTAGTAATGGTAGTTGATGGAAATGCTGGTTGTTATGTTTGGCCTGAAGATAGAGTTCTCATAAGAAAAAGTAAACATTCTGTAAAGTTTATAAGACTAGAGGATCATGAGTTTTTTCAAGTATTAAGAAATAAATTAGGTTGGGGTTTGCCGCATGTTGGCAAGCCTAATAAGTAATCTTTAGATTAAGATAGTTTTTTACCTCTAAGCAAAAATACGGGGTTGTTAGGCTCTAATCTTATTCCCTCTGAAATACTTAAACTTTTATAGGTTTGTATTAAATTTAAACTGACTGAGAAATTATTTTCTTTTAATGCATCTTTTAAATCCTTAATAATTTGTATATCTATAAAAGGAATAACAATAATATCTCCAGAATTCATATTTATAGATAATTTTTCGATAACTCTTAGCTTAGTATTCTTATCACAACCACCTATTACTACTCTATTTGCATTTTTGAGAGACTTAATACTATTTGAGATTAATAAATTATTTATATCCTCTTCAAAAATATCTTCAGCACTCACGCCTAATCTTTTTGCATTTTCCGCAATTAATTCTTTTGATCCAATTCTTTTATCAATACTAAATAAACTTAAATTGGGCCTTAATTTCAATGCCTCTAAACCAATCGAGCCGCAACCAGCTCCAATATCCCAAATTATTCCATTTTCTGGCAATTCTAAATCAGCTAATATTTGGATTCTAATTTCCCTCTTGGTTAATAAATTTGGTCTATCTTTAAAAGTTTTAAAGGTATTGTCTTGTAAACCAAAAAGAGGAATATCTTTATCTATTTTTAGATTTTCTTTTTTTAAGAGAATAACAATATTTAGTTCGGAAATATCAGAAGGGAATTTATCTCTTACATTTAATTTTCTTATCTTTTCATTTTTTAAGCCTAATTCTTCACAGAGCCAAAATTCGTAACTATCATTTAGATTTAACTCTAATAAATTTTTTTGAATTATCTCTAAACCTTTATTTTTAGTATCTGTAAGTATAGCTAATATTGAAGGCTTCAATTTTAAAGTCTCGATTAATTTTATTGAATCTCTTCCATGAATACTTACATAATCTGCTTCTTGCCAAGGTATTTTTAGTTTGCTAAAGGCTATTTGAACACAAGTATTTGATGGATAAAAACATAATTCATCCTTTGAAAAATTTTCTAGAAGTATTCTTCCTATACCAAACCAAAGAGGATCACCCCTGGAAATTAAAATCACATCAGTTTTTAGCGATTTAAGCCAATTAATCAGTTTTTTGTCACTCCTACTAGCAAAAAATAATTTTTTTTGTTTTATATTCCTTTCAACCCATATTTTAATATCTTTAAAATAAGATTCTGGAATTGCAATATTATTTGTTTCTAAAAATAAATTTTGTAATTTCATTGGTAATTCTTTAAATTCAAAAGAATTAATTCCTACCACGTGTATTTTTCTTTTTACTTCAGACATAAATTTTCAAGAGGCATCACTAAATTTATTTGTATGTTTTAGTAAATTATCCTAATATTATTTGAGTAATAATAAATTATTTGTACGACAGGAGAAAGCGATTACACGAATTATTGTTAACTCTAATTAATAAAGAAAGTAATTTTGAGTTAATAGAAGAAGACTCTAGTGATTTATCATCTAGTTATTCTGAGAAAGATACTGCAAATTTATCCCGAGTTATTGAAAAAAACCGTAAAATCTTAAGAAGGTATCAATCACTTGTTAGAACCGCAGTCACTTTAGACGCACTTATGGATTCTGAAAATGAAGAAAATTACAAAATTAAATAAAAATAATTTTTTCAAAGGTTTATTTCCTCTGGCAATAATAATTTTTTTATTTTTTAACCCAATAAAAGTTCATGCAGAAATATCAAAAACAGAAATTAATGGGGAATTAATGAATGCTAGTAGTGAGTTTTTAAGAGATTTAGATTTTGAAACATGGCAACTAGTAGCGTATAAGTCACCACTTTTTGAAGATAAATTGATCTTGAGGGTAATAGGATATCCTGGTAATCTTCGTATTGATCATCCAACAAGTTTACAAGTCGATTCTGGGAGAAAACAGTGGTTTTTAGATGACAAAACATCTTTAAATTTTGAATTAGCTAACGATGGGAGACAGGCTGCAGCGGAGTTTGATTTGAACCAACTCATAAACTCTATTGATAAAAATAGACCACTGAGACTATCATTATCAGGCGTTTTTTCAGAGTTACCTGTCCCCCCCTTTGTTGTTAAAGAATGGAGATCATTAGCTTGATGCTTTTTTGAGAGATGCTTAATAGCAATATCAGTAATATTAAATGGATGAAAAGAGCTATTTTTTTAGCTTCATTAGGTAAAGGTACAACAAGCCCTAATCCTATGGTAGGGGCAGTGATACTAGATAAAGATGGAAATCTTATCTCGGAGGGGTTCCATTACAAATCAGGAATGCCTCATGCCGAAGCAATGGCTTTTAATAACCTAAAAAAAGATGCAAGTGGTGGGACTATATATGTAAATCTGGAACCTTGTTGTCATCACGGCAAAACACCTCCATGTGTAGATAAAATAATTGCCTTTGGAATAAGAAAAGTATATATTTCTATTGAAGATCCTGATAGAAGAGTTTCAGGAAAAGGTATTCAATTACTTAAAGATGCTGGGATAAAAGTTCATAAAGGCTTATGTGAGAAAGAATCTAAAGAATTAAATAGGTCTTTTATCCATAGAAATATTACCAATAGTGCTTTTGGTGTACTTAAATGGGCAATGAGTATGGATGGAAGGGTTGGACTTAAAAATGGTAAAAGTAAGTGGATTACAAGTGAAGACTCAAGATCCTTGGTCCATTCTTATAGGGCAGGCTTTGATGCAATAGTTATTGGTGGTAATACATTAAGAAAAGATAATCCTTTTTTGACTTCTCGAGGTCTTAGAAATCCAGAGCCCTTAAGAGTAGTTTTTACAAAAACTTTAGATTTGCCAGCAAAGTCAAATTTGTGGGATTGTAATTTAGCTAGGACTCTTGTTATTTATGATGCTTCTACTGCAAATAAAATGTATTTAAAGAGAATTCCAAAATGTGTAGAGGTTGCAGAGATATCCTCTGATAATCCAAAATTGATTTCTAATTTACTAGCTAAAAAAGGATGTAATAATGTTCTTTGGGAATGTGGGCCTAAGTTGGCAACTTCAGCAATTAAAGCAGGATGTATTCAAGAATTAATGACTTTTATTGCACCAAAGATATTAGGAGGTGTTAGTAGTATGAATCCCTTTAATGATTTTGAATTTACAGATATGAATGATGTGCTTAATTTAAATGCTTCTGAAATTAGTTTTATCGGGACCGATATATTTGTAAAGAGTAATATTTAAAAAACTTGGTATGTTTTTTGATTAAAGTACCGTTCGGTTCTTACCCAAAAAAAGTTATACAGGTACGGAACTTGTTCGTTTAGTTTATAATAGTTCCATAAACGATAATAACTATGCCAATAAGACAAGACGATAATCAACCAAATAGAAGATTCGGAATAGTAAATATTATTTTGATAGGTGTTGGAGCACTGCTTTTATTTAGTAGCTTATTCCCTAATCAAAACATGCAAATACCAAGAGTTCCATACTCTTTATTTATTGATCAGGTTAATGATGGTGAAGTTAAGAGAGCATATATTACACAAGAACAAATTAGATATGAATTAAATGGAGCAGAAGAAGGAGCTCCATCAGTACTTGCAACCACTCCAATTTTTGATATGGATTTACCGCAAAGATTGGAAAGTAAAGGTGTTGAGTTTGCAGCTGCCCCACCTAAAAAACCAAATTTCTTCTCAACTATATTGAGTTGGGTTGTTCCACCATTGATTTTCATATTAGTATTACAATTTTTTGCTAGAAGAAGTATGGGGGGCGGTGGTGCTCAAGGAGCATTAAGTTTTACAAAAAGTAAAGCTAAAGTTTATGTGCCTGATGATGAATCAAAAATAACTTTCGAAGATGTTGCTGGTGTAGATGAAGCTAAAGATGAACTCACTGAAATAGTTGATTTTCTAAAGAAACCAGAGAGATATACTGATATTGGAGCAAGAATTCCTAAGGGTGTTCTTTTAGTTGGACCTCCAGGAACAGGAAAAACTCTGCTTTCAAAAGCTGTTGCAGGTGAAGCCGAAGTGCCTTTTTTCATCATTTCAGGTTCTGAATTCGTGGAGCTTTTTGTAGGAGCTGGTGCAGCAAGAGTAAGAGATTTGTTTGAACAAGCTAAAAAAAAGGCTCCTTGCATTATTTTCATAGATGAATTGGATGCCATTGGTAAGAGCCGTTCTGGTTCCATGGGTGTTGTTGGTGGTAATGATGAAAGAGAACAAACGCTAAATCAATTACTCACAGAAATGGATGGATTTGCCTCAGCAGATAAACCTGTTATTGTTCTTGCAGCAACAAATCAACCCGAAGTTCTTGATGCAGCTTTATTGAGACCTGGTAGATTTGATAGACAAGTTTTAGTTGATAGGCCTGACTTGTCTGGTAGAAAAACAATTCTAGAGATCTACACCAAAAAAGTAAAATTATCTGAGTCAATTGATTTAGATTCCATCGCACAAGCTACTAGTGGATTTGCAGGAGCAGATTTAGCTAATATGGTTAATGAAGCTGCTTTGTTAGCTGCTAGAGCCAAAAGAAAAAGTGTTGAACAACAAGATTTAAGTGAGGCTATTGAGAGAGTTGTAGCAGGTCTAGAGAAAAAGAGCAGAGTTCTTCAAGATGATGAGAAAAAAGTCGTAGCCTACCATGAAGTGGGCCATGCCATTGTTGGACATCTTATGCCAGGAGGATCAAAAGTAGCAAAAATTTCAATTGTTCCTAGAGGTATGAGTGCACTTGGATATACACTACAACTTCCAACAGAAGAAAGATTTCTTAATTCAAAAGAGGAATTGAAAGGTCAAATAGCAACACTTTTAGGAGGTCGTTCAGCGGAGGAGGTAGTCTTTGGGAAAATCACAACAGGTGCCTCAAATGATCTTCAAAGAGCAACTGATATAGCTGAACAAATGGTGGGCACTTTCGGAATGAGTGATATTCTTGGCCCTCTTGCTTATGACAAGCAAGGTGGTGGGCAATTTTTAGGTAATGGTAACAATCCTAGGAGATCTGTTAGTGATGCAACAGCTCAAGCAATTGATAAAGAAGTAAGGGATCTGGTAGATGATGCTCATGAAACGGCATTAAACATTTTAAGGAATAATTTGACATTGCTTGAATCTATTTCCCAAAAAATTCTTCAAGAAGAAGTTATTGAAGGTGAAGACCTAAAAAATCTCCTTGCAGAAACTAAAATGCCTGCATAGTAGAATCTAAACTTTATTAGATATATTATGCTTAAACCTAACAAGCTTGGTAATAAAAACTTTTTATCAAGCTTGGACATGTCAACTGAAGAAGTACTTCATATATTAAAACTTGCAAAACAATTAAAAAATAAAGAGCTTAATATTGAACTAAAAAACAAAGTTTTAGGTTTAATTTTTAATAAGTCATCTACACGTACGAGAGTCAGTTTTCAGGTTGCAATGTCAAGACTTGGAGGAACCACTATTGATCTAAATCCAACAACCTCACAGATAGGGAGAGGTGAACCAATTAAAGATACAGCAAGAGTTTTAAGTAGATATTGCGATATTATTGCAATTAGAACTTTTAGTCATTCGGATTTGGAAGAATATTCTAAGTGGTCAGCGAAACCAGTTATAAATGCCTTAACAGATTTAGAACACCCATGCCAAGCTCTTGCTGATTTTTTAACAATTAAGGAGGAATTTCTTGATTTCAAAAATGTAGTTTTAACTTTTATTGGTGATGGTAACAATGTTGCAAATTCTATTATTCTTTGTGGGGCATTATTAGGAGTGGAAGTTAGAATTGCTTGCCCTAAAGGTTATGAACCTAATTCATCTATAATTAAAAAGGCATTAGAAATATACAAAGATAAGAATTTATTAAAAATTACTAATGATCCTCATAGTGCTGTTTCAGGAGCTAATGTTTTGTATACAGATGTGTGGTCTTCTATGGGAGAGGAAAATCTTAAGGAAAATAAAGATAAAGATTTCAATGGATTTACTATTGATAGGAATTTAGTAAAAAAAGCCGATAAAGAAGCAATTATTCTTCACTGCCTTCCTGCTTATCGGTCTAAAGAGATAACTGATGAAATAATTGACAGTAATAAAAGTAGAATTTTTGATCAAGCAGAAAATAGAATGCATTCTCAACAAGCTCTTTTAGCGTGTTTGCTTTCCTAAAGAGCACTTGCACTAGTAATAGAAAAGAGGTACAAATGTATTAGTGAACTTTTGTATTGTGGTTAATTCTTCTGAAAATCTAACAGAGGCTCAAAATGAGCTTTATGGATGGATAAAAGAATATATGAGAGACTTTCAGCATAGCCCTTCAATAAGACAGATGATGCAGGCGATGGGGTTAAAATCTCCTGCCCCAATTCAAAGCCGTTTAAAACATTTGCAAGAAAAAGGTTATATTTCATGGCAAGAAGGTAAAGCTAGGACACTTCAATTAATCGATGACGTTATAGAAGGTATTCCTGTTATGGGATCAGTAGCCGCAGGAGGGTTAATTGAAACTTATTCTGATGTTAATGAAAATTTAGATATTGCTGATGTTTTAAAAAAGAAGGATGTCTTTGCCCTTTCAGTTAATGGTGATTCTATGATAGATGCCTGCATTGCTGATGGTGATATGGTTTTGATGGAGCCTATAACCAACTCATACTCATTAAGAAATGGAACAATTGTTAGTGCTATGGTACCAGGATTGGGTACAACTTTAAAATATTTTTTTAAAAGAGGAGAAAAAGTCTTTCTTGAGGCAGCAAATCCAGCTTATGAAGCGATTGAGTTGAATTTAGACAATGTGGTTTTTCAGGGGAAACTTCTAGCAGTTTGGAGAAAAATTTAAATATTTAAGATAAAAATACATAAGCAAATTTCTCATAAATTACTTTTAAACCATTTGATTGTTTTTATAAGCCCTTCTTTTAATACAATTTTAGGTTCCCAATTCAAAACTTTCTTAGCCAATACAATAGAAGGTTTTCTCTGTTTAGGGTCATCTTGAGGCAAGTCTTTATATTCAAATTCCAAATTAGGATTTATTAAATCTCTCACTAAATAAGCTAATTCTTTTATTGAAAATTCTTTTGGATTTCCAATATTCATTGGCATCTGATAATTACTTTCCATAAGAAGAATCATTCCCTCAATTAAATCATCAACATAACAAAATGATCTAGTTTGTTCCCCGTCCCCATAAAGTGTAATTTTGTCATTTTTTAAAGCTTGAATTATAAAGTTGCTTACTACTCTTCCATCATCAAATCTCATATTTGGTCCATAGGTATTAAATATTCTCATTATTCTCGTATCAACGCCATTAACTCTTTTGTAATCTGAGCAAAGAGTTTCTGCAATTCTTTTCCCTTCATCGTAACAACTTCTTATCCCAGTTGTATTTACAGAGCCCTTGTAAGATTCTGTCTGAGGATGTTCTTCAGGATCTCCATAAACCTCACTCGTACTAGCTAATAAAAACTTTGCCCCAACTCTTTTTGCTAATCCCAACATGTTATACGTTCCTAAAAAACTTGTTTTAGTCGTTTTTATCGGATTAAATTGATAATGAATTGGAGAAGCAGGGCACGCTAAATGCCAAATTTTATCTACCTCAATTTTTATTGGTTCTGTGACATCATGTCTTATAAGTTCAAAATAGGGATGATTTATAAGTGGCTCAATATTTTTTTTAGTTCCAGTAAAAAAATTATCTATACAAATTACTTCTTCTCCTCTTTCTAATAATCTTTTTGACAAATGTGATCCCAAGAAGCCACTACCGCCAGTAACTAAATTTCTTTTCATTAAATTGTTATTTATGTTCTTTTGATCTAAAACTATAGTAAATTATTTAGGTGAACATTTAATGTTTAATTTGTTTTAATGACTAAGATATGAAATATTTTTCTTTTAAGTCAAATATAAAGACTTTTCGAAAAACATAATAAAATTATTTATAAATGAAAAATAAACTAAATAAGATTATTTGTTGCATTGGTGCTGGATATGTTGGAGGCCCAACTATGTCAGTAATAGCATTGAACTGTCCTGACTGGAAAGTTAACGTAGTAGATTTAAATCCTGAGCGAATTAATGCTTGGAATAATGAGGATTTATCTAAGTTGCCAGTATTTGAGCCTGGCTTAGAAAAAATAGTTAAGAAGTGTAGAGGAAAAAATCTTTTCTTTTCAACAAAAGTAGAAGAAAATATTGCTAAAGCAGATATAATTTTCATATCAGTAAATACACCAACAAAAAAAAGAGGTGTTGGAGCTGGTTACGCAAGTGACTTGAAATGGATAGAATCTTCAGCAAGACAAATAGCTAAATTTTCAAAAAACCATACAATTGTCATTGAAAAAAGTACTTTACCAGTAAAAACCGCTGAAACTATAAAAACAATTTTAAATACAGCTGAACATAATAATGACTCATCTGTAGATAATAAAAGTCAAACTTTTTCAATAATATCTAATCCTGAATTTCTTGCCGAGGGTTCTGCTATTAACGATCTCCAAAATCCTGATAGAGTTTTAATTGGTGGAGAGGATGATGATTCAATTAATTTAATATCTGATATATATAAAAATTGGGTAAATCCAGAAAAGATAATAACCACAAATTTATGGAGTTCAGAGTTATCAAAATTAGTTGCTAATGCTTTTTTAGCTCAAAGACTTTCATCCATAAATTCTATTTCTGCACTTTGTGAGGTGACTGGAGCTAATATTAATGAAGTAGCTAAAGCAATTGGAACTGATACAAGAATAGGGAAAAAATTTTTGAAATCAGGACCTGGTTTTGGAGGAAGTTGTTTTAAAAAAGATATTTTAAATCTTGTATATTTATGTAGATACTATGGATTAAATGAAGTGGCAGATTACTGGGAAAAAGTAGTTGATATTAATACATGGCAGCAAAAAAGAATATCATCTTTGGTAATCAGAAATTTATTTGGAACATTAACTAATAAAAAATTAGCAATATTTGGATTTTCATTTAAGGCTAATACAAATGATAAGAGAGAATCTCCAAGTATAAATATTTCTAAAAACTTACTCCAGGAAGGTGCAAAATTAAATTTTTTTGATCCTCAAGTTAGTGAAAAGGAAATATTAATAGAATTCAATGAGATAATAAATGAAAATAATGTCGTGGTTAGTGATTCGGCTTTTAAAGCTGCTCAACAAGCTGACGCTATTTTAGTACTAACAGATTGGGAAGAATTTATAGACTTAGATTGGAAGAATATTTTTGAGGTAATGAGAAAACCTGCATGGATTTTTGATTCAAGGATTTGTTTAGATAAAGAAAGATTAGAAGATATTGGTTTCAAAGTATGGACTTTAGGCACAACATAATAGTTTGAAGAAATTACTTATAAATTTCTTTTTTCAGATCTTAAAAGTGAAAAAATTTTTATAAATGAAGACCTATAATAAATTCCGACAAAAAGGTAAAAATCTTCTTGAGGTGATCCCTCATTCCTCAACTAAAAAAGAATCTATTTTTTTTGTAATTATTGGGATAACCTCAGTATTAATTGATACGTTGTCTTATTTATTTCTATTTTATTTCACTGGTTCAATCAAATTTTCAAAGTTTGTTAGTTTTATAATGGGAGCAGTTTTTTCTTATTATGGAAATAAAAATATAACTTTTAATGTAAAAGCAAAAAAATCAACTCCATTATTTTTTTCATTAGTTTATTCAATTTCTTTAGGACTTAATATTTTTTCTAACAGCTTTTCACTTCACTTACTTCAAAATAAAGAAACAATTAGTATTCTAATTTCTTTTTTTGTAGCAACTTTAATTTCTGCTTTATTTAATTTTATAATGATGAAGTTTTTTGTTTTTAAAAAGAAAAAATAATTTAAAATGTCAAAAATATTTAAGTAAAAAGTAATTATATATTTTCGAAATAATAAAGAAATTTTTACATATTTTCTTATTCAAAATTATTTCTTACTAAATCTCTTCCTAATCCAATGCTCTCGCTAATTCCTCTGTCTTCTGGATAATAGAAAGTTGTATCTACTGTAAATATCCTCTTAAATGGTTCTTGTGATGGCAAATTTTTTTTATATTCTGTGCAAATAACTGGCTGTGCATATTTATACCGATTACAACATGAACTTATTAAGTCTTTATCTTCTAAATTTGGATTTATTGCTTTAACGCAATCCCATGCCTCTTTGATAAGAATTTCATTGGATTTTAAATAGTTAGGATGATTTGTGGGCATATAAAATGGCACATAAATAATATGAGCATTAAGTTCTCTCAAATTACTCATTTCAACTATCCCTGGTATTGAGAATCTATCATCATTTATGTTCGTCCAGAAATTAGTTGTTATTTTTTTGCTGGTTTTTAAAATTACGCATGCACATGCTATGGATATGGTTTTCTCATAATTTTTAATAATGCGTCTATTGATTCTGCTTGCTTTAAATATTTTAGTTAGAAGTGGAATAGGAATTGTAGATATGACACTATCATAGGAATCTGTTTTATTAAATGATTTTAATTGCGCTCCTCCATTTTTTATTGGATTAATACATAAAATTGGGTTGGATAGGTGTATGACCCCTCCGTTATTTTTTATTATTTTTTCTAATTTATTTATAAGTTCTAAAGATCCATTGTTTAGATAACCAAGATTTTCTATTAACTTTTTTCTTGATCTTCCTAATCTCTTGATTCTGCTCCAAATCCATGCGGCAGAAATTGTTCCAGAAAAATTATAAAACTTATATACGAACAGTTTCTCCCATAAAATATTGTAACCCTCTTTACCAAGCCAATTTTTTAACCAATCAATTGCTGAAATTTTATCTAAATTATTCCAGTCTTTTTTTGTGAGACATCTTAAAGCATGTAAAAGATATCTAATTCTTGTAAGTATTGAAACTTTATTAAAAAATAATACTGAACTTAAAGACCCCCATTTATATAATTTATTTTGGTAAAAAAAACCCATTTTAGTTTTTTTCCATCTTAATTCTTTTTTTAGTCCTATTTCATCAAGTAAATCAAAAAATGCATAGTCATTTAGACAGTGAAAATGGTAATATCTTTCAATTTCTAATCCATCAAAATTAAATGATGCTGCCATTCCGCCTAATCTATTATCAGCTTCAAAAATCTCTGGCTTATAACCTTTTAAAATTAATTCATAAGCTACTGCGAGCCCCATTGGTCCGGCACCAATTACAGCAACTTTATCTGATTTAACTCTCATTTTAATAATGAATTTTAAGAATTATTTAGAGGTAGGATCAATCATAATTTAGCTATATTGTTAATCACTTTTGGATATCTTTAAGTCTTCTTTATAGATATCTACCTTTCAATAATAATAAGTGAAAAAATTACAATTTTATATAAAACTTTAGCGAAAATATACAAATTCTTGAAATAGATAAAGATTCAATTTTGTAATTCTTCCAAATTTTTAATAATAAATTAAATATTTGAATAGAAAAATCCATAAATAAAAATTTTTCTAAGGATTTACTTTGTCTTAGAATTATGATTAGTAATATAAAAAATTAAATTCAAATTAATTATATTCAAGTCTAAAAAATTTATAATAAGACTGGTGCCAATGAATAGATAATTACCAAATAAAAAAAATGCCTTCAAAATACTTATTTATTACCAAGTAATTGCTCCATTTGGAGAAGTAAGCCATTTCCACATATTAATTGGAAGAGGTAGTGCAGGAGTTGCCCATTCAAGAGGACTAACAGCCCACCAATCGGGAGGTATACCATAAACTTTTAAAGCAGGTGTTATGACATTTAGGCCAATAATCCAACTAATCCAAAATTTTAATTTTGATTCAGACCAAGTAGATTGATCTTTAAGAATTTCCATAGCAACAGGAATCATAGGGAAAAAGAATGCACATGACCGACTCACATCTGCCACTGTAAAAGTTGCTAAAATAGCAAGTAAAGATGAAATAATAAATATAAATGATCGAAGAGATAACCTACCTTTGAAGAGAATCACTAAAGCAAAGATAGGAATAATCCAGAGCCATCTAAATCCAAGAAAAACCATAAAAGCCAATCCCAACCAATTGGAAGGATTAAATATCCGAAAATATCCATTAATAGTATCTACTTCATAAGGTTCAAAGATCCCTGGACCAATTAATCCTTGTTGTAAAGATACTTTGATAAAAAAAGCTATAGCTATTCCAATAAAGGAAGACAAAATTAATGGGAAAAGATTTTTTAGGCTTTGATTCCATGATTTGTTTTTTGGCCACCACCAAAGCAATATAAAAGGTAATGAAAGGATAATTCTCTCATCATTAATGCATCCAATTGAAGTAGCAATAATTATAAGTATTGGCTGACGAGACATCATCAATAGACTAATAGGTAAAAAGGTTAATGAATCAGGATGTCCCCAATGCGTGTTTACCCATTGCGTTAAGTGAGTAGTAGCTAATCCGAAAGTAGCTAATAGGGACAAACTATTACTGAATCTCTTTTTTAAAGATAAATTTAAAATTATAAGAGTTAAGATTAGTGTGATATATGCAATTCCTGGGGATCCCAATAAGGCTAAGAATTCACGTTTTTCACCGCACCATCCCAAAGCTTTAGCTATTGATGGCTGAATAATACGATAAGCTAGTATCGGCTCTTTAAGATTTTTTGTGAAAGGGTCAAAACACTGCGCTAAAATATCATCTCGACGTGTGGTTCCAGATCCTTCCCCAAGAAAAAGAGTTAATCTTGGGGAAAAAAGGAAAATACTAAATATCCAACTTAAAAAACCTATAATTATTGAATTCTTTCTTAGAGATCGTTGCATTGAATTAATTTAAAAAAATTATCAATATATTCAATATAATGTAACCTTTCATTAGTAAATTATCGCAATCATAAAAAATTTACTTGGATTATTTATTAAAATATCAAAATTAAATTTATGCAATAACAAGTTTACTTAGAAAATATACATAAAATTTTACAAGTATAGGGAATAAAATTTCAGAGTTTTAATATAGTATTTATTTAATTAAATTCAGTCGCATTGCTAAATCAGAAGAGAAAATTCTTTTTGGATCCATTGATTTTTGTATTACTTTCCATTCATTTAATTTAGGATATGTTAGTGAGAGAATATCTGAAGATTGTCTAGAATCTTTTGCTAAATATATTCTTCCCCCAGCTTCAGCTATTTTTATATCTAATTCAAATAATGTTCTATCAAGCTTAGGTATAGATAATGGAATATCTACAGCTAAAGTCCATCCTTTTTTAGGAAATGATAGAAAAGCATAATTTCCTTCCCCAAATCTTTTTAATACAGTAAGAAAACTAGGTATTCCAATTTTTCTAAATATCTCAATAGATTCTTTTATTAAATTTGCTGAGCTATCAGGAACTACAAATTGGTATTGAAGAAATCCTTTTGGGCCATATATTCTATTCCATTCTTGAATGCCATCAAGAGGATGAAAAAAACTTGTTATGTCTTGTAATTCTTGTTTTTTTGATTTTGGAGCTTTTCTAAAATATGCTTCATTGAAAGCATTTACTGTTAATCTATTTAAAATACCATTAGGTATGAAAGGAGGAGCAGTAGCTAATGATTTTGGCAAATAGCCTAAAGGATTATCAATTTCAAATTTCTTTTTTAGTTGTTCAGGGCTAGCGTGATTACCACAAGTAAGAATTCCTCTCCCGCTTTTATTAAGTGTGTCCAACCAGGCAACACTATATTGAAATTTGTTATCGCAAATAATCATCTCTTCCATGAGAGAATCAATATCTTTGTGTCTTGAGGTGTCTACACTAATTTTTGAAGTTTTAATAGGAATAAGAGAGAATGATGCTTCAATAATTACTCCTGTTAAACCCATACCCCCTATGGTCGCCCAAAATTTGTCCTTTTCAGATTTATTCGCATTTTTTCTAGGACTTAGACTTTTAATTTGGCCTAAACCATCTACTATTAATAAATTAATTACATGATTACCAAAGCTGCCATTTACATGGTGATTTTTACCATGAACGTCTGCAGCGATAGCGCCTCCAACTGTCACATTTCTTGTCCCTGGAGAAACTGGCAAGAAAAATCCCTCTGGGATTATTTTTTTTAACAAGTCGTTAAAGCTAACTCCACCTCCAACAATTACAATTCCTTTCGCTTTATTTAAATAAATATTTTGAAAATAAGCCAGATTAATAACAGATCCTTTATTTAATTGAGCAGCATCGCCATAAGATCTTCCAAGACCTCTCGCAATAAGAGAATTTTTTTTTGAATTTGTAATAATGTCTTGTAATTCTTCTTTGTTTTTAGGATTTAGAATTTTTACTAAAGCTTTTGAGTTGCGACCCCATCCTGAAATAGTTTTAGAAAAATTTTTTAAATTTTCTGTCATAATTTTGCGGCTAAATAAGAAGGTAATTTACGAACTGCAATCATAATTAAATTCCACCACCATGGAAGATATTCGATCCCTCTTTTATAAGGATTCTTTAAAAGTATAGAGGCAACTCTATTTGGAGAAGTACAAAGAAACTTAGGTGCCGCATCAGTCATCGGAGAAGTTATATATCCTGCTTTTATAATTCTTACTGAAAAAGGTTTATTAACACAGCGTAGAAGAAGCCCTTCACAGAAAATAGATAATGCTGCCTTAGAGGCACCATAATGATAGTTTGAGGGTCTACCTCTATCTGATGCGACAGAACTTAAGACCCACAAACTACCTTTATATTTAATTCGATTTTCAGTCATTATTTCTATCAGCCATGGAATAATGCCTGTATAATTTATCGAACTAATTTTAAGTGCCTCTTTTGAATTTGAATTGGCAAGATTATTATTCCCAATTAATCCTGGAGCTATTAAATAAATGTCATAAAAGTCTACCTTTGGTTTGAAGTTGTTTATCAAAGAATTATTTAATAACAAATCATTCTTTTCTTCAGTAACTTCAGATTTATAAAAAATTCTTAATTTCTCTACTAATTGTTTGTTTGCTGCTGGATCTCTACTAACGAGATGAAACTTTTTACAACCATTTTCAGCCAATTTTATACATATCGATTTAGCTATAGTACTTGTCCCTCCAAGTATAAATGCACTCTTGAAATAATTATCCTTCATAGGAATATATGACTGATTTACTAAGATAATTTATTTTGATATTCTAATCCATAATTAACTTGAATAATATTTAATCTCATTTTAATCTATCACCAAAGATTTTATATTCATGGATCTTTTTTCCTAGATTATTTTAAGTTATTTTTATTTTATTTTGAAATTTTTACTCTATATTTTTTGATTTTTAAAATATTTTCTAACTAGATATCGATTTAATTTAATACTTTTGCTTATGTTCTTTTTTTATATTATTAAGTTATCTATGATAAAAATGTTTTTCAAAATGAATTAATTTAATTAAAATGGTATATTTATTTTGCTAAATTTTTTATGTTTGTGAGTTATTTTTAATGCTTCTTTAAATGGTGTAGATTTTACATTAAAAATATTTGGCCAATCTATAATTTCAAATTGATCCCCAGCAATAAGTGAATATAGTTGTGAAGTAGTAAAGGCAGGATTTTCTGAAATTAAAGACCAAATCTTTAATAAAAAAGCAAATATTGGTATTGGTAAATGGATAAAGAAAATTTGTGAGGATTTAATTTCCTTTAGCATTCTCATTAGTTTTAAATATTTAATTTTTTCTAAACCAGATATATTATATTTTCCGGTAATGGATGAATCTATAATACAACTTATTATTATAGAGGAAAAATCACCAACGAATAGTGGTTGTCTTACAAAGTCTCCTTTCGCAGGGATTGGAAAAAAAGGATATTTGACCATAAAATTTGCTAACCAACCAAGATGTTTTCTATCAAACCATCCAAACATTAAAGTAGGTCTTAAAACGACGCATTTTGGAAAAATATCAGCAACGAGTAATTCTTGTTTCCTTTTAGTGACAGTATATAAATCATCACTTTTTGAATTAACCACTGAACTGCTTACATGTATCACTCTTTCAATTCCTGCAATCTTCAGTTGCTTTAATATTATTTTGGTAGAGAAAACATTATTTAATTCAAATAAATTTGATCTTTTTGATCCAATTTCAGCTTGAAGCATTATACAAACATCGCATTCTTTAATTTCTAAAGGCCAGCTTTGATTAATATCATTAGTTAAATCCTCACAAATAAATTTAACATCTGGAAAAATTTCTTCTGCAACTTTTATTGAACGATATTTCTTATCAACAACTATTAGTTCCCATTTTGGATATTTTTCTTTAATAGCTGCTATTAGATTTATGCCTACCAATCCAGCACCTCCAGGAATAAAAATTTTCATGTTTCAAATTCTTTTTAGAATGATCTTAATTTAATATGTTTTAAACCTTTTTAGAATATAAATTATTAGTAAGTGAGAAATAGTCCTACGCATATAATTGTTAGTAACCATCCAATAATTGAAAATCGAATCCCTTTGTCATAAAGCAAAATTAACTCTGGATTTTCTGTAGAAATATAATTGCCGTGAGCTTTCCTTATGCTTGAAATTTTATTATCACTTATGAATTGATATCTAAAAATACCAACTAGAACAAAAGGTATAGATAATAACATCCATGAAGATTGTGCACCGTTTAATGATGGTCCTGCAGCCCATAAACTATAACTAATAAAAGTACTTGTGGCTAATAAATTGGCATATCGTTCGAGAAGAGGCAAAGTATATTTCTTTAATATTTCTCTGGTTAATATAGATTCCTTGATGTAAAAGTTTAATTCAGCTTTTCTCTTCTCAACAGCAAGAAATAATGCTAAAAGACCAATAGTTAAAATAAACCAAGGAGAAAAACCTATTTCTGAAGCTGCGACTCCAGAAAGAGCCCTCAGCATAAAACCTGATGCAATGCATAAAACATCTAAAATTGGTTCTTTTTTAAATCTTAAACAATATGCGATTTGGATAATCCCATAAATAATAATTATTATAAAAAATTTAAATGATATTAAATAACCAAAGATAAGACTTATAAATGCTAATAAAATAGAGCTTTTGATAGCTATATTTATGGGTAATTTTCCATTAGGAATAGGTCTGAACTTTTTTTTAGGGTGTAGTTTGTCTTTTGATATATCTTTAATATCGTTAAATAAATAAATTGAAGATGAAATAAAACAAAAACTTATAAAGCCTAATAAACAATTAATAAATACTAATTTATTAAAGATAAAAGAAAATAAAATAACTGCAAAAATTAGAAAGTTCTTTGTCCATTGTTTTGGTCTACATGATTTAAATAATGCAAGAGCTATAATTTTGGTTCTTAAATCAGGATGTAATTTTTCCAATTTTAGAAATAAATTATGCTTATTAAGAAACTATATTAAAATATTATGGAATTAATTTCCAGTTGATATTTAAGCTAAACATACTCAAAAAATAATTATTCGATTATGTATCTCATTATTAAAAATAATATAAATTCTTGGTATGAATTAAATATAGGTTGATTCGTATTTATTCTTAAATATTGTAAGAAAAATCTAGCTTGCCCCATATGTATTTATTCCGAATAAATGAAGTTCATATGATTAGGAGCGTAATATTTAATTAAAATTTAAATTGGTTTTAAAAATTCTTGTCTTGCACCTTTACCAAAGATAAAACTTAAAGTAAATTTTAAATAGTCATTTTTTTAAATAAATCAATATTAAAAAAGTTATTTTTTATCTTATTAAAAGAGTGCTTCTAATAAACTTTTAAATATTATTAATTATGATTTTACCCTTAAAGCATTATTCTTATAAAAACAATATTTATATTTTATGAAAAAATTAAATAAAAGATATTTAATATGTAATGGAGATGCTAATTCATATACTACTCACGGAGGGTTACCATATAATTTTTTTAAAACTGGAAAACAATATGGATTGATAGATAAAGCGATTAGTCTTGATTATCAAAAGTTAAAGTATTGGAAATTAATATGGAACTTTATACAATTCTTGAAGTATGGAAAACCTCAAGGGTTTCAATGGAGTGAAGTTTATTCAAAAAAGTTAATTAAGCAAATAAGATATTTAGAAGATCAAGAATTAACTATATTTAGTATTTATCAACTTTTACCAAGTTATCCATGGCCTCAAAAATGGGATGTATATTTTTATATCGACGCCACTCTATTACAAATACTTGATGAATATAGACTCTCTAATCTAATAAGTAATTCTTATAAAAGTGAGATAATTAATCGAGAAAAATTAAATTATTTAAGAGCCAATAAAATTATTTGCCGTTCAAGTTGGGCAATTAAATCATTAATCAAAGATTATAAAATTGATAAATCTAAAATTTCTCTTGTACCTGGAGGTGCAAATTTAGATACAACAAAAATTGATAGAAGCAAGTTACTATTAACGCCCCCAGAACCTTCTACTAATAATCCTATAATTGTTGGCTTTATTGGTCTTGATTGGGAAAGAAAAGGTGGTAATTTCTTAATAAAATTAGCGGATACTTTTAATCAAAATAATGTTCCTTTTGAAATTAGAGTAATTGGACCTAAAAAGAATACTGTTCCTAACCATCCCAGCATAAAGTATGTTGGATTTATAGATAAATTTTTAAATTTAGATCTTTTTATCGAAGAATTGAAATCTTGGCACTTTGGGACTCTATTTTCAAAAGCTGAGGCTTTTGGAATATCTAATAGAGAATGTTTAATACTTGGTGTTCCAGTAATTTGCCATGATGTTGGAGGTATTTCTTCAACTTTACCAAAATCTAATTTTGGGAAGATGTTCGATGCTAATCCAAGTCCTTTAATTGTTTATAGTTGGATTATTGATATTTTCAATCCCTATGAAAAATATATAAGTTTAAGAAAAAAACTTTTAAGGCAACATAAAAGTTTTACTTGGGATAGAACAATAACTAATTTAATAAAAGTCTTATAGAAATGAAAAGTTAGAAAAAAAGTTTTTCTCTTTATATATAAATATTCAAAATAATAATTAACTTTTAGAGTAAATAGTTTACTTACTTAAGTAGTGAAAATAGGGTAAGATTGAATTTATGTTCTAATAACATTAATGTTATCTATAGTGCATTTAAGTAATAACGATTTAATTGGCGGAGCTTCTAGAGCTGCTTATAGAATCCATAGATGTCTTGAAGATTGTAAAAGTGATTATTCAATAGATTCTTCGATGAAGGTTATTAAGAAGTATAGTTATGATCCAAAAGTTATTTCTTTAAAAAATAATTCATATTTGTGGAAAAGATTGCAACCAAGAATATCGAGATTTTTAAAAAGTAATTTTAAAACATCGAATCAATCAGCTCATAGTATTGCTTATCCAAACACTGGATTATTAAAAGAAATAAATAGCAATAATTCATCTAATGAAATAACCCATCTTCATTGGTTAGGGGATAATACAATATCAATTGAGGAAATAGGAAAATTAAAAGGCCCAATTTTTTGGACATTACATGATCAATGGCCTTTTTGTGGAGCTGAGCATTATACTCATCCACCTATTAATAAGAATGGCATAGAAATTAATGATTTTAGATATAGAGAAAATTATTCATCAAAAAGTAGGATTTTTGACGAAAACGGATTTGACATAAATAGATGGACTTGGAAGAGAAAGAAAAGATCCTGGACAAAACCAATAAATATAGTAGCGACATCTAATTGGTTATTTGAGTGCGTAAAAAAAAGTTCATTAATGATGAATTGGCCAATACATTTAATACCATATCCAATAAATACAAAACATTGGATGCCTATCAATAAATTACATGCTAAAAATATACTAGGCATTGATAAAAATAAGAAAGTTATTTTATTTGGAGCAATTGGTGGGACTAAAGATACCAGAAAAGGATCTCATATCTTAAAAGAGGCTTTAAATATTTTGAGAGATTCTTATTTTGAAGATATTGAACATAAAATTCAAATTTTAGTTTTTGGAGAAGAAAGTAATAAGGAATTTATAGATAATTTGCCAATAGATTTCTTAGGTTCTTTTAATGATGATTTATCTCTTAGAGTTGTTTATTCAGCAGCAGATGTAATGGTCGTTCCATCTATACAAGAATCTTATGGTCAAACGGCATCTGAAGCTCATGCATGCGCAACACCTGTTGCAGCATTCAAGATTGGAGGTTTAATTGATATTGTTAGTCATCAAGAAACTGGATATTTGGCTGATCCATATGATCCTAAATCTTTAGCATATGGTATAAATTGGATTTTAGAGGATGAAGAAAGAAATAAAAAACTTTCATCACAAGCACGATTAAAAGCTAAAAAATATTGGGATTCAAGAATTATTGCTAAAAAGTATATTGAGGCTTATCATTCGGCATTAAGTAGTTATTGATAATATTAGGCTTGGGTAAATAAAACTAAACTTAGTTTCCTTTATAAATATTTAAAATAAACTCTTTATAAAAGAGTTTGTTTTATCTTCTTTTTAGAATTTACTATCCCCAACTTAATATTTAAGTAGGTGATGAATATTTTATTATTAGTGTAAGAAAGATTGTTAAAACTTAATAATCAAACGCTCTAAAGTATTATTGGAATTCCAGATTTTATAAGGTAAATTTTAAAATTTATTGATAATTGCGTCTTGCAATATGCCGCTTTAGATCAGCTTTTAGAGCATCATAATAATATGCAACTCAAAACAAAAGGTTTAATCGATATCTATATCAGGGTTTGTAAAATTAATATAAAGAGTTTGTGTCAAGCGCTAGGTACAGTTTTTCATGCATACTTAAATAATATTAATTTTAAAAATTGTAGAAAAAATTATTTCTTTAAAAATAAATCTTTAATCTGATTGCAATCATATCTAGGAATTTCAAAAAAATTATTTTTAATAGTTTCTTTATTTATATCTTTATTTTCTACTGATATGGCATTGTGATAATCAACTTCTTTAAATAATTCTAAAGTATATTTGTTATAACTTTTTTTACCACCATAAGGATAGCAAAATGAATTTATATTTCTAGAAGTTAATTCTTCGAGTAATTTCTTTGAATTATATAATTCTTCTTTTTGGGTATTTTTATCTAATCTTGCTAGTAACGTATGGCTTACTCCATGACTTCCTATTTCAAATCCCATTTCAGATATTTCTTTAATCTCATTAAATGAAAGATATAAATCATTTGCTTTTAATTTAATTCCTATTTGGCTTATTATTTCATCTAGTAGTAAATCCCTAACTCCAATTGATCCATAATAATTAATTAAACTTTTAAACTCTTTTATTTTTGAATTGGTATCCCATCTTGAATAAGCATTTTTGAATTTTTCTTTTTCAACCTTATAGTTACTATGATCTGATAATGAAATTCCTAAATTATTACATGCTTCAAAAAGTAAGTCTAATGATTTTTCTCCCTCTTTAGATAATATTAAATGTGCCTTATGGACATGAAGAATTTTGTTGTCTAAATATGGTTTAGTAGGTATATAGTATGTCGCTTTTTTAATACCTAAATTGTTTAATATCTTAGCTACATTAAAATGGTCTTTTAGTCCATCATCGAAAGTTAGTAATATTATCTTCTGAGTATCTTCCTCTGTTTCAAGGGATTTAATTGCTTCTGTTACATTTTTAAATTTGTAGCCTAAGCTAATTAAGTTTTTTATTTCATTTACAAAATCTTCAATTTTCTTATGTTTTGAGAAAGGAAAATTAGAATTGAATTTCCTTACATAATGGTACATTAATGCTTTCATCAATTCTAAACTTCAAGCCAATCTTGTTGGAGAATAGGGACATTATTGCATTTCTCTTCTTTATTAAGAAGATATTTATCAAGCATACCGTTTTTTAGATTCTTATACAATTTAATTACGCTTTCACTAGTAAAATCAGATTTCTTATAGACTAGCCTTTTTTTATTTTTAATATTATTAGTTGAAAATGGTTCACATAAACCAAATTTCAAATTTCTCTCAGCAATTTTTGAGTAGGTCTTAAAAGAACTAATTAGAAATCTATTTGAAAATTGATGAAATGAATCATTTATATTAATTAATGGTCTAAATTGATGAATGATTTCCCCAGTATCAATGCCTTGATCAAGATACATAAAAGTACTTCCTGCATATTCAGGTTCATTATTAACAAAGGGAAAATAATTAGTACCTGCACCCCTATAAAAAGGGCTCAGACCTAGATGTAGATTTAAAATCTTCTTTTTAAAATAATTAATTATTTCACCTTTTATTATTGAAGTTCCATAGACCAAAATTTGACTTGGATTTAATTCTTTTAAAATCTCAAGACAAGCTTTACTGGAGAACCAGGATCTTGGAACAATTTCTGAGATAGCTTGTATTTTGTTTTGAGAATTAATATATAATTCAAAAAAATCTTTTTCCGCAATAGATCTTGCTTCTAGATGTCCTAACTCAATAATATTTTTTTCCCTTTTCTTAATCAATTCATTAAGGGGGGACCCGTCTTCATGAAAAACTTTTAATAAATCGATATTTGGATTGTTATTTATTATTGCTGCAAATGCTTTATGTCTCAAAGAATTGGAAGTGAAAACTACTGTAGACATCAATTTTCAAATTTACTAATCCTAACATTTATAATATTAAATTTTTTACTTTTTAGATTTAGTAATTAATCAACACCATGCTAAATAAAAAGTCAGAGATATTAGATTGAATTAATGAAAGTTAAAAATCTTTAAAAAAACAAGTAGAATAGTAAAATTTAAAGCCCTACAATGCACAATTATCGATTTAAAAGAAGGTGAGTAATATCTTTAATAAGTACCATAAAGCATGCTACAACTTGTAAATCTCTGAGAGCATTTTTAGGCGCAGAATCCATTTGCCAAACTCTATAAAGTACTATAAAAATATCGGCAGTTACTAAAGAAATCTTTGGATAAATCTCTATAACTGTTGTCTTAGGATATGGGGCCATAGCTCAGTTGGTAGAGCACCTGCATGGCATGCAGGGGGTCAGCGGTTCAAGTCCGCTTGGCTCCATCAAAATATTACTAGTTAAATAAATTTGTCTGGAATATAATTAGATAATTTTTATAAGTACTTTTCAAGGCTAATTATAAGGATTTTCTACCATGAAATTATTTTATTGTGTAAATGAAAAATTTAGCTTGGATTTGCAAAAAATTTACTACCCTTTATATGCTTTTATTGAATTAATCCTGAATGATGAATCAAAACTAATAATATCAACAACGAGTAATTTATCAATTTGATTGACTAGGATTTCTAATTCAGCAATAATAAAATTTTTATTTTCGTAAATATTAATTGGTTCTACATTAATACTTTCAACAGAATCGAAGATATTTTTATTTGCTTCTAAAACTTTCTTAATACCTTTAGCTTCAATTTCCCAATCTCTTAAATAAACATCCTCACTAAAAAAAATTTTCAATTCCTCTAGATTTTTATTAGAGAAAGACTTGAAGTAAGCTAATGATTTTTCCTTAATATTCATAATATTAATTATACATTCTGATCAAGCTTTTCTATTCCTAATCCATATAAAAGTAGACAGTATGGATAATGATGTAGAGAAGCTATATTAAGAAAAATTAGTCCTGTTATTATGTTTACTTTTTTAATATTAAAATTTTCCTTATCAAGCCAATCATAAAATACTTTTTCGCAATCATATTGGAATTCATATTTATTAATTGAATAATTAAGTTTATTTTTATTCCAATCAACCTTAAATTTTTTTTGTTTTATTATTGAATGATTAACTATTATTCCATGTAATAATTTAGATAAATCATAATAAATATCTCCATATTCTAGATGGCCGCCAAAATCTTGCCTCCAATCAATAAACATAAATTCATTTTTACTAAATAGTATGTTTTCAAAGTGAAAATCCCCATGAAATCTAACTGGAATACCTTTACATATATCTTCCCAGTTAATTAAACCCATAATTGAATTAAAACGGTTTACTTTTATACCGTTAATGTAATCTAAGTTATCAAATCTTTTAAAATTTTTATAAAAATCTTTAGTTCTTTGAATAGTTTTATCTTTATAGAAAGTTTTGCAAAAATTTTCAAATTCACTATACTTAAAATTTTCTAATTCATATTTTTTCCAGAATTTCTTGCTAAAAATAAGTAATTTTTTGAATTTATTAATGTCATTCAGAGAGGAAAAAACCTCACCTTTGAATTTTTTGTATAAATACATATTTTCTGAGTAATCTATGATATCTGGAACATACCCTTTAAGAAAACTTACTCTTTTTACTCTATTTTGAATAAATTGTTTATCAGTAGAAAACTTAACAACCTTATTATCGATAAACCAAATGTGCTCATTATCTTTTTCTAAGATATTTAACTCATTTTTAAGTTTATAGTTAATTCTTGTATCTTCTAAACCTTTTAAACTTCCAGTATCAGACCATGTAAAAGGTAATACTGTAAATTCTATATTTTTCTGTAATATAGCATTTATTCCAAAAGCTTCACCTTCCTCTACTGATCTATCAAGACTATTTCTCAAGGAATCCCAAAATAATTCGAAATTTATAATATTACAAATGCCAATATATGGATAAAAATTCGGCAATTGTTTTTGATCTTTTTCATGAATTTTTCTTGCTTGCCCATTTGTGATTTCAACCATTCTATAGTTATTATTTTTTGGAATTGATGAAGAATAACCTAACCAATTGGTATTACAATCTGGAATCTTTTCTTTAAACATACAATCGCAAGCTAAAAATATAAATTTTTCTTTTAGATATTCTTCACATTTTAATAGAGTATGACCTAAGCCAGAATTTGGCCCTTCAAAATTATGGATCTCAACAAATTTTATTTTTCTTTTTGGATATACTAGCTCTAAAAATTCTTTAACAATCTTTCCTTTGTATCCCAACGGAATAATTATTTCACAATCATCATTAAATTTTTCAAATTGCCAAGATATAATCGGTTTATTGGAAACACTAATAAGTGATTTATTTATATTCTTTGTCAATTTTCCCAATCTACTTCCAAGTCCTGCAGTAGGAATTATGACTTTATAAGACATTAATTTATTCTATTGTAATCGTCTTTTATTCTTACAACATCATCCATTTCAGGAGTAGATGCCTCTAGGTAAACACAATCTTCAATTGCTTCCATTCTATGAATATTTCCAGGAAACAAAGTTATAAATTGGCCATCTTCATATATCACAGATTCAAGAGAATTTTTATCTTTTCCGGATAGTATGTTGAGTTTTCCTTTTAAAACAAAAATAGTTTCTATTTTTTTTAAGTGATACTGCAGACTACAACGATGACCTTTATACATTGTTAATCTTTTAACCATATATTTACTATTGATTTGCAAAATTTCTTCTTTGCCCCATGGTTTTTCAATAACATCCATATAATTTAAATTTTGTATTTTAAATACTCTGGGTTGTAATCAAAAAATTTATCATAGAAAGACTTTACATATTGATGCATTGTCCAATGACTGTCAAATCCATATTTTTCTTTTATCCAAAGCAATCCCTCCTCTATATAAAGTTTAAGATTCTCCTCATAAGTCTCTGTTTTTATTAGGTCAGAATGATTCAATAAATAAGATTCATTTTCCTCGGCATAAACTTTAGTTGTCACTCCTGCTGCCCAATTATTTGCGTATGCCTTAGCAATCAATTCACTTTCCGAGAGGAAGCCTCTGAAATTATTCCCATCAAATACGAAATTTAAATAGCTTGGGTTTTTTTTAATTGCTATTCCCTCTACAAACTCTTTTCTTAGCATAAATGCATTATTATGAATAAACCAAAAATACTTTGTTTTTTCTTCTAAGAGAAGATATTTTTCTCCCCATTTTTCAGAACAAGGAGATATTATTCCAAGTTGCTTATGATTATCAAGGATTTCAAGAAGTCTCTCGAGGGTATTTTTTTGACATAAAATTGTGTCATTTGTAAGTAAAAAAAATGCATCATATGATTCAAACTTTTTACTTTTACTTAATTCAAATAAGGCATAATTCATACCTCTGCAATACCTCAGGCCTTTGACTAAAACATCGTCTTTTTTTACATGCCAAGTACAATACTTAGAAACCAATTCTTTATCTGAACCTGCTTCTATCACAAATATATCTGTGAGATTATTCTCATTATTATAGATATGTTCATATAACTTTTCCGTTGGTTCAGGTAAGTTTCTATTCAAGATAATTGTTGCTACTCTTTTCATCTCTATTTAATTAATCTAAAATTTTTTAAATACCTAATGATACTTTTTTTTATATTATCCTCTAAATAAGAATCTAAATCTATATCTTTTTTTAGTAAATCAAATGTTGCCCTCTTTTTGATTTCTTTAAACTTATTCGTTCCAAATATATAATGACCTCCTATAATAGCTCTCTGCCTATCATCAGCTTTTGAATCTTTTAACATCCATTTTCTCCAGTAATCAGATTGAAAAGATATGCTTAGAAACTCATCAGCTAATTTTTTTTGATTATTGTCTTCTAAAATTTTAATAAAAGATAGCGTTTCAGTTACTCCAAATTCTGGGGCAACATTTGAAGCATGAATGCCTAATCTAGGATGCCACTTTAAGGCATCATCAGACAAATAATCAGCATTATGCTCTTTTATAAAAATATTATATTTTCTGCAGATTTCTACTATTTTAGGTACTTGAATGAGGGCAGGAATTTCATTCTCAACTCTTAAAGGTTTATCAAATGAGCCTACATTCCTTGTTTCCATAACTTTTGTACCAGTTTGTACAACTACAAAAGCTGGTCTTGGGAGAAAGTTGTTATCGCAAAAGTTTGTAATCTCATTTAAGTTATATTCCAACTCTAATATTTTATTTGTACTGCCACTTTGTTCTTCAGTACCAATTTCAAAAATTACTTCTTTGTTTTTAGATTGAGCATAATTCCAACAAAATTCATATAAGTCAAATAATCTTTCCAAAGACTCCTTGGCTTTAACATCACAATGTATATCTATGCAAGTATCTATATGTAATATTTTAAAACCGCAATCTATATCTTCTTTAAAAGACTTTTTAGCAGAATCTAATGCCATTGATAAACTTAATTTCTTCTCGACTTCAAAAGGATTTTGCCACGGCCCTCCATGATCTCTAGCTAAAATTACTTTCCCTCCCTTATCTCTATTTAATACATAATCTGAATATTGTTTTGTATCCCAATTATTTACGTAACCACCATTAAAATCTTTTGAGTCAATTTGCCTTCTACTCGCTATCAAAAAAATAGGAAGAGAATACTGATTTGATATTGCTATGGTAGCATTTACACAATTTAAACTCATTGGGCCAACTCCCAATAGGGTGATCTTATTACTTTTTATTGTCCTCTCTAGGAAACTCCTCAGCATATATTCCATTCCCCAGTATCTAATTTATTCCTAGAATTAATTTCATCTTCCAATGATTGTAAACCATAAAACTTTTTAAGAATATGCAAACAAGCTTCTGAAACAGCTCTGTTACCTCCTATTCTTTCTGTAACGAAATCAGCTTTATCTATAGCATTTTTGTCGGCATTAGCAGGTGCAATTGAATATCCAACCGCATTCATAACAAGTACATCAAATATGCCATCACCCATGTATATTACATCATTTAAATTGTATTTTTCTTGTATCCATTCTTTTCTTCTCATAGTACTAACTAAGCTTAGTTTGTAACCCATGTCATCAGTAATTCTTTTTTTACTAATATTAAAGCCCTTTTTATCTCCTGTAATAAATTCTATGCTCATGTATTTCTTTAGTATTGATAATGCATCACTATCATCAGGTCCAAAACTTTTTAAAACTTTTCCTTCAACGCTATAATAAAAATTCCCATTAGTCATAACCCCATCTACATCAAGGATAAAAAATTTCATATTATTGAAAAACTAAATTATTAATTATTAATTCTATTACATTTATAAATATTATTAATTTTTTCTTTTTAAAAATTGAAGCAATAAAGCAGAAAAATATATAAATTTAAGAAATTACTCAAATTTTAGAGCACTCTTAGCAGTTAGATAAACTAATAATTACTTTTAATCTTTAAATAATTTTTCTATAGCTACAATAATTTTAAATTTTTTTTTATAGAAAACAATCTCATTAACCTAATTAGTTAGTTAATAAAAAGTCCCATTCAAAAATATAAATTCTTAATACTTGATCTGTTTTTATTTTCTATATGAAATTAAACCATAAAATTAAAACCTTTGGCTCTTGATACTGGTCGAAACTTCTACTTTATAGTTAGACGATTTAATAATAATTACTCGTAATAATTTAATAGGCATTGGCAGAATAAAATTTGAGTATTAAGTGGCCACTATTTAATATGTTATTTTATGAAGATCTCGAAAAATTCTCAGAATGAAAAATACTAATAATTTTAAAGTAGCATTATTAATTCAAGGTCCATTAAAAAGTGTAGGTAGATCAGGTAAAAATGCATGTGCTGACCTCAAAAATTTAGAAATTGGTGACGTAGTTTCATATGATTGTAGAAAATCAATAAAAAAATTATTAAAAAAATATGGACATCTTTTTAATCAAATTATTTTAAGTACTTGGGATGATGAGATTCTTGAATATGAGGATAATTCAATTGAGATTTATAAATTTAATAAAAATAAGGTTCCCAAATTACCAGATAAATGGTGGATAAATGACTCTTACGTATCAAAAAATAATATGTTTTATCAATTTTATGGTTGTTTATTTGGACTTAAAAAAATAAGAAAGGACATTAATTATGTAATTAAAATTAGAACTGATCTAATAATAAATCTTCAAGAGATTTATGATTTCTTAAAGGAAAATTATGAAAAAGATACTATCTTAGTACCAAAATTTAATTCAAAGGGCACTTATTTTGAAGACTTATATTTTGCAGGAAATATGAAAATAATTAGAAAATTTTTAGAATCTATTACTAAAAGAGATGAACAAGGAACTCTTTCTTATCATGATAGTCCTCATACAAATCCTATACTGAAACTCGCTTATGCTGAAGAAAAGGAATCTCTACCTTTTGAAGAGAAATATTATAAAAGTTATGGCTTTGGTTCTTTAGAACAATATATAATTTTATATCATACTTTTAATAAATATTTCAGAGCTTTGCCTTTTGATATTGCTAAAAAAACTAAATGGCGAGGTACAGTATTTTCCCCTAACAGTGCATGGATTAAAAGTTACCATGAAAAATTAATATTTAATTGTAATAAATTTTATAATAAAAATTCTTGGAAAACTAATAAAAAAGTTAGACCAAGGATTAAGTCTTATTTAAGCAGAATTATTAATAATTTGATAAAAAACTAACCAATATGAAGAATTAATCTAATATTTTCCCTAATTATATAAAAAAATTAAATCATTACCTGATTAAAAAAAAAATTAGTTATGTGATATTCTTTGCGTTTTTTGATTCAAAATTTCAATAATTAACAATGTAATCCTCAACTATAATGGGACTTTGCAAAAGATGTATTAACCACCAGTTAAATGATCTATTGCCAATTTATGAACTCCATATTTATTTTCATGTGCATTTATTAAATATCCATCTAGATTTCCTTCCTCACTTTCTATTTGGCATAAAAATGTCTTAGTTAGTAAGCTCTTTTTATATTTAAGATCTAACTTTTCTTGTAAATTAATGTATTTAACTTCTTGACGTGTAATTTTTTCAAAAATCAAAGTCTCGTAATTTGGATCATCAGCTGCATATATCCTTACTCTAATCTTTATATCACGTTGCCATTCCCCTAATACAACAAGAAATGAATGATTAATATCTTTTTCGGTAATGATAAATGGAGCAAATTTTAAAGTTCTTTTAGGTTTGTTAATTAACCTTTTTTTTTCCTTTGGATTATTTTTGAAAGCCTGAGAATGAACCGAATCAAAACATCTTTTATTTTTTTCATTTTCATAAAATATTGAAATATATCCAATATCGTGCAAACCTTCTATTGGAGTGAATATCAACCATCTATCATTTCTCGATGAAACCTTTTTATCAAATATTTTGCTTGCATTAAAAGAATCACTTGGATCAACAGTTATTTTTTTCTCTTCTAAACAACAAGGGGATGAATGGATATTTTGTTTTTCAAAAAGAGAAGCTAAAAAAGTTGATCCTTTTGAGCAAGCTTCACCAAAAAATAATTTTAGATCAATATTTTCTAAAGGAGGTATTGGTACTACATGTCTTATCCAGTTGTTGTTAATATTTGTCAGCCTAGTTTTTCTTTCGAAATTAGAGTTATGAAAGCATGATGTGATTTGTTTTTCTTGATTAAGCAGAACTGTATAACCATATTGTGCGTATATTTTGCCTGATAAGTCTCCTCTTTGTTTAATGTTGAATTTCTTATTTAATGGGCCAAAATGTAATACTTCATTGGATGAATTAGGGTAATGCATTCTTTCAAGAGGTATATTCTTGAGTCTTTTCAAACTTTTTCTCAATATATTTATTGAATTAGGTAATGGCATTGAATGAACAAAGGAAGAAAATTCACTCCATGTCCCCCAAAATCTCAACTCATTCTCCCCTCGGTTTTTTGGAATTTTGGAATTTATAGCGCATACAATACAATATTCCACTTCATTATCTGAAGATAATTCTTGAAGATCATTTCTGTTTAGAACAAGAATTTCTCTTAGTTTTAATTTAAATAATTTTCCTCCTTTTACATTAAAGTTGCTATCAACTAACCCAACTAAAATACTTGTATCATTTCTAATACCATAATTTACAGATAGAAAATTACCTACAATAACCCCAGTTTTATTCTTCATATAAGGAATATAGCTAGCCAACCATTGACCACTATTTATAATATTTTTGAGTTCTTTTTTATTCTCAGAGGCATGATCAATAATATCACCAAGAACTCTTATAGTCGTGAAGGGTCTGGATAATTTTTTAGCTTTATTTGTAGCTTTTATTTTTATTGATTTTAGAGCATTTATTAACATATAAACCAATGTTTTTTTTAATATAACTTAAATTCCTGTTTTGTAATAATTATGGTCAGGTAATTATTTTCAACTTCTTTTACTTAGAAATAATGATTTTTTTCAAAATTTATTAATTTTTTTTTCTTAAAAAAATAAAAAATTATGAGATTAAAACAATAACTAGGAATAAACTACATATCTAGTAATCTAATATTTAAGGTTGGTATAACTTATGAATTTTAATTATACTTTTTTTATAAAAAATAGATATAAAACAAAAAATAAAGGTTTTAAGATAAATTTATACTTATCTAAGTTGGAAAAATAAAAAAATATATATGACTACTAAAAGAATTATTGCTAAAATTGATATTAAGGGAAACAAAGTAATTAAAGGGAAGAGATTTGAAGGGCTTCGGGTAATTGAAGATTTAGACGAATTTCTCTCTAAAAGAAATGATGATTTTATAGCTGATGAAATTTACATAAACAACATTACAGGGAGTTTATATGATACTCATATTGACTTAGATCTCTTAAAGTTTATTTGTCGTAATATACATATTCCAATTACTGTTCAAGGTGGAATTAATTCTATAGAGGAAATTGAAAATCTTTTAGAAAAAGGAGCCTGTAGAGTAGCCTTAAATTCTGCAATTCTTCAAAATAAAATACCAATAGAAACACTATTTAAGGAATTTGGTTCACAAGCAATAGTTTTTTCTCCATCAATAAGAGTAGAAAATAATGGTGATATTAATTTTTATATTAGTGCCGGCAGAGAATTAATTAAACCAGCTCACAATCTTAGTGCATATGATTACATATCAAGTCTTTGTGACAAAGGTTTGATTGAAGTTTTGATACGATTAATAGATTTTGATGGAGTTAATAAAAAAGTAAATGACATTACCTTATCTAAATTAAAAATAATGAGCAAAATAAATATTGATACTATTATTTCTGGTTCAATGCATATTAATTACAATTATGAAAATATTCTAAATTATGGATTTCAAGGAATAGCTTTATCTCAATACTATATATATAACTATAAAGATATAGAGAATATAAGAAAAGAAATATCAAGGAAATGGGAAGTAAGAAAATGAGGATTGGAATTGTAACTTATAGTTCTTCAAACACAGCTAATGTAAAAAGATTATTTGAAAAAGTTTTCAATCAGAGGCTGATCGACATTCAGGATTTATCAATAAAACCAGATATACTTGTTTTGCCAGGAGTAGGTAATTTTAAATTTGTTAAAAATGAATTAGACAAAAAAGGTATTACGAAATTAATTCTTGAAAGTAATTTTGAAAAGATTTTTGGTATATGCTTGGGAATGCACCTTCTACAAAAAGATAGTAATGAATCTTTAAAAGGTTCTATAAAAGGATTTAATTTCGGTAATAAATCTGTTATTTCTATTGCGTCAAATAGTATTCAAAAAAGAGTTCATACAGGCTGGAACTATGTAAAATTCATTCATCAAGAGATGTCTTTTTTGAGTGGATATTATTATTTTTCCCATTCATTTGGGATCTTATGGACTGGAGAGAAAGATGAGCTTGCATTTTATGAAATAAATGAAAAAAAGTTTGTAGCAGTTTCAAATCTAAATAATAAAATTGGAGTCCAATTTCATCCTGAATTATCAGGAAGAAAAGGTAGAGAATTAATAAAAATTTTATTAGGATAGTTTACCTTTTTAATTTTTATTCTCTATTAAGTTAAAATAAAAAAAAATCTTCTATGAAAGCACTTTGGGGACTGCCTGAAAAAGTAATTTACTGTAAAAAATGTGTAGTTTCAAATCAAAGACCTAGTACAATTCCTGAATTTAAAAACAATAATTTAAAGAATCAAACTAGGAAGAGAAACACCATAGGTTTTAAAAATGGAATATGTACAGCATGTCTCTATCACGAATATAAATACAATGTCGTAAATTGGCAGAAAAGAGAAGAAGAACTTTTAATATTACTTGATAAGCATAGAAGATCAGATGGTTCTTATGATGTAGTTGTTCCAGGAAGCGGGGGTAAAGATAGTGCATATGTCTCTCATATACTTAAAAATAAATATGGAATGAATCCCCTTACCGTTACTTGGTCTCCTCATAGTTATACTGACATCGGATGGAAAAATTTTGTTGCGTGGATAGAGTCAGGTCACGATAATATATTAATAACACCTGATAGATCTGTTCATAAAAAACTTACGTCACTTGCTTTTAAAAATCTTCTTCATCCATTTCAACCATTTATTATTGGGCAAAAATATATTGGGCCTAGGATCGCTAGGGATTATGGAATAGATTTAGTTTTTTATGGAGAGAATCAAGCGGAGGGTGGTAGTAATTTAGATTGGGATCAAAATAAAATGCCGAATAATTTTTTTAAGGGATCTGTTGATGAGATGAGGATTGGGAGTTTAACCCTTTCCGAATTAAGCAATGAAGGTATTTCTGAAAATGATTTAAATATGTATAAACCCTTGAATAATTTATCAGACAATTTAGAAGTTCATTTTATGAGTTATTACAGAAAATGGATACCTCAAGAGAACTATTATTATGCAGTTGACAATTGTGGATTTAAAGATAATTCAATAAGGTCTGAGGGCACCTATTCAACATATGCATCCCTTGACGATAAAATTGATGGGTTCCACTTTTACACAACATTTATAAAATATGGAATTGGTAGAGCAACTTATGATGCCTCTTCGGAAATAAGGAATCATCATATTACAAGAGAAGAAGGAGTTTCATTAGTCAAAAAGTTTGATGGGGAGTTCCCAAAAAGAAATTATAAATTTTTCTTGGATTATATCTCTCTAGATGAAACGGAATTCGAAATTATAATAGATAAGGGAAGAAGTGAACATTTGTGGAAAAAAGAAGACGGGGAATGGAAACTTAGAAATAAAATTTCTTAAATTGATTCTTATTTCTATTGATTTGATTAAGATATTGAATTTTTATTAAAATCTTTTAAAACAAGAGTTTCTTTATTAATTAAGTTTAATAACTAATATTGTTTGATTTATAATTTGGCTACTTCCTACAACTGTAGTATTTTTACCATTTATATTCGTAGTCCATTTTCTCATGGGATCATTTTTTTTTTTAGAGAGATTATCAGGAGATGTTACATCATCCCAAAAGAAATTATTTATTTCCTGTTTTGTTTTTAGAAAATTTTCAATAGATTCTTTACAAGTAATATTCCATCCAGATTCCCATTTTTTATCATTAAATCTTCTATATCTCATTATTACGTCTATAGGATCTTTATTATATGGCAAAGAAATAATAATATTACCTCTATTATTTGCGCATAATATGAGATTATTTATTACATATTCAAAATCATCAAAAATTTGAATAACTCCAGATAAGATAACAATATCTTTCTTAGGTTTTATGCACCAATCTGAAAATTTTTGAGATAAATCCTGTACAAAGAATTCTACACCAGGTATTTTCTCTTTAGCCTTACTTATCATTTTTGGAGAAATATCAAAACCAGAAATATTTATTTCTTTAAAATTACTAACTAGAAAATATATAAGTTCCCCAGCTGCACAACCACAATCTAAAATTGTTTGGCCTGCTTCAGGATTAAGACTATCAATTATATTTAGAATTTTCTTGTGTGTCTGTTTGGGTTTTTTGTAGTTATTATGATTAAGGTAAATCTCATCATCTGAGAATCTTGAATGTTCCCAATTCATTATTAGCTTCTTTATGGTTTTATAAAAAATAGTATAGTCTTTAATCAGTTTAATAATATTTTCTTACGAATATTTTAGAGAAATGAAAATATTTATCCCAAAAATTTTTTCCAAATTATATTAATCATTGATTAAAAATATTTTTAAATTCAAATACTTTAATCACTATTATTAAAAAACATATAATTAGTACTAACAGATAATTTTTATAAAATTTATATTTTTAAGATAATAGTTTTTTAATTTAATAGAATTTAATTATAACTTTTAAAAATTACTCATAAGTATACTAAAAAGTATAAATTATTTACAAATTATGATATTTTAACTACTAATTAATTATTTTTAAAATGAGGAAGGTATATGTTTTAACGGGGAAAAGAGGCGGATATGGAGCTATGAAACAAATGCTAAAAGCATTAGATGAAAATAGAAATATAAATCTTTTATTAGCAGTTACTGATCAACATTTAGATAAAAAGTTTGGGTTCACAGTTAATGAAATTAAGAAAGATTTTGAAGTTCAATATGAAATTCCACTTTATCAAAATGGATCTTCAACTTTAGATAGAGCTATTGCACTTTCTAATGCAGTTAAAGGGATTTCGTTAACTTTGGAAGAATCTAAACCTGATATTTGCATACTTTATGGAGATCGAGGAGAGGTATTATCTGCAGCATTAGCTGCCACCACTTTAGGCGTCCCTATAGCTCATATTCAAGGCGGCGATCTAAGTGGATCTATTGATGAACAAATGCGACACTCTATTACTAAATTATCCCATTTACATTATGTATCTAATTCACAAAGTGCATTAAATGTTGAAATGATGGGAGAAGAAAAATGGAGAGTTTTAAATGTTGGTGATTGTCATTTGGATGAAATAATGGATAAAAATTTTTTTTCAGCTTGTAAAGTTAAAAATTTATTGTCATTAAATACAAAAAAAAAGATAGTTATCCTTTTACAACATCCAGAGACCACTGAACCAGAAAAATCATACTTACAAATGAAAATAACTCTAGAATCATTAAGGAGTTTTGATTTTAAAATAATAGCAATTAAACCATGTAGTGATCCAGGTTATGAGGGCATTATGAATGCTTTGAACGAATATTCTGAGCTTCTTGATATGGAAATTTTTAGCAATTTAGAGGCACCGCTTTTTTGGGGGCTTCAGAATATTGCTAATTTATTTATTGGTAACAGTTCTGCAGGTATAATAGAATCAACAGCTTTTAAGTTGCCTACAGTAAATATTGGACGCAGGCAAAATCTTAGATTACGCTCTGAAAACATAGTCTCAGTTAGTCATAATATTACAGAGATTGAGAATGCTATTAAAAAAATTCTTTATGATAAAGATTATCATCAAATTATTAAAAGTTCTTCAAATTTATATGGAAACGGCAAAGCAGGTTTAAAAATAGCTGATCATATCTCAAAAATTAAAATTGATAAAAACTTGATTCTTAAAAATTTATCTTATGCCACTTAATAATGAAAATATTTAAAAAAAATCATTTAAGGATTTTATTAAATATGCTAAATTCAATAATAATTTTATTATTCTTTAATATAGCTACCATCTTTTTGAAGCTTGGTGTGAAACTGAAGCCTTTGTAATTAAATAGCTATTAATTTTTTGAATCTAATATGACAAAAAATATACTTGGATTTATACCAGCTAGAGGAGGCTCAAAAGGAATACATCTAAAAAATATTTTCCCAATATGTGGAGTACCTTTAATAAAATATTGCATCAATGCATCTATTAAATCGAGAATCATAGATAAACTGATATGCTCCACTGACAACAAAAAAATTGCAACCATAGCATCTGAATCAGGTTGTGAAATTGACTTAAGACCAGAAAACTTAGCTGGAGATGAAGTAAATGTTCATGCTGTAGTGAAGGATTTTTTAGAAAGGTCTAATGAAAAATATGAATATGTTTTCTTGATACAACCAACAAGCCCTCTTTTAGAACCATCTGATTTTATAAATTTACTTAAAGCTATAAAATCAAATGATAAATATCTTACTGCCCAAACTATTACGAATATTCCACATAACTTTCATGCTATGAATCAAAGGAAAATTGAAGATGATGAAGTAAAATTTGTTTTTGAAGAGGATAGAATGACTTATTACAATAAACAACTAAAACCAAAATATTTTTGTTTAGGCAATTTATTGCTCTCCAAATATGAAAATCTTATTAATAATGGAACTTTTTTCCAATCTCCTAGTGCCTACGAAATAATAAATTGGCCAAGAAATATAGATGTTGATGGCATTAATGATGTTAAAATTCTTGAGATTCTAATGAATCTAAATTTAAGTTGAATGAAAGTTTTAATTCTTGGGGGTGATGGATATCTAGGATGGCCCACCGCTATGTATCTTTCTAAAAAAGGTCATGATGTTGCTGTTTTAGATAACTATATAAAAAGGTTTTGGGAGAGTCAGGCTGAAGTTGAGCCACTTACTCCAGTAAATAATCTAAATAAAAGAATAAAAATATGGGAAAACTTAACTCAAAATAAAATAAAATTATTTTTAGGAGATATAAGTGAAAATAGTAGATTTTTGAATAATACAATTTCAGATTTTAAGCCAGAAGCTATTATCCACTATGCAGAACAACCTTCTGCTCCTTTTTCAATGATTTCTCAGCATAATTGTATTGAAACTCAAAGAAATAATGTTTTAGGAACCCTTAATTTAATTTTTGCAATTCAAAGGAATAATCCTGATATTCACATCATAAAACTTGGAACCATGGGTGAATATGGAACCCCAAATATAGATATTGAAGAAGGCTGGTTAAAAATAAATCACAATGGGAGAAGCGATAAAGTTTTATATCCTAAAAGACCACCATCTTTTTATCATCTAAGTAAAGTGCACGATTCAGCAAATCTGGAGTTTGTTTGTAGGTCTTGGGATTTTAGAGTAACAGATTTGAATCAAGGTATAGTTTATGGAATAGAAACTGATGAAACTATTATTGATGATAGATTATGTACCAGCTTTCATTATGACCAGTATTTCGGAACTGTCCTGAATAGATTTATTGTTCAAGCATATCTGGGTATTCCTTTAACTGTTTATGGCAAAGGGGGTCAAACAAGAGGAATGTTAAATATAAAAGATACTCTAAAGTGTGTTGAAATCGCTTTGAATAATCCAGCAAGCAAAGGAGAATTTAGAGTTTTTAATCAATTTACAGAACAATTTACTGTGCTTGAATTAGCTAAAAAGGTAAAAAAAGCATGCATTATGATTGGTAAAGAGGTCGATATAGGTCTATACCCAAATCCAAGAAAAGAATTAGATAATCATTACTTTAATGCTAAACATAGTGCACTAGTTGATTTAGGTTTAGAGCCAGAATATTTAAATGAAGATTTTATTATAAAAATGATTAATACAGTTTCAAAATATAGTGAAAGAATTGATCCAAGTATTATAGAACCTACTCATTTTTGGAATAATAAAAGTGCCCGATAAGCTTCTTAAATTCTCAACAACAATCAATATTGATGGAAAAATAATAGGTGCAAATCGCCCTACTTATATTATAGCTGAAGCTGGTGTTTCACATCTTGGAGAAAAGCAAAATTTAGATCCTCTTATAAAAATGTCCATTGATGCCAAAGTAGATGCATTTAAAACACAACATTTTTATACTGAGAAGTTTATTTCAAAAAAAGATAAAGATTGGTTTTCTAGAATTTCAGAAAAAGAATTAGATGATTTGATTATTAAATATGCTAGAGATTCTTGTATCGCAAATAATCTAACCTTTTTGTGTACACCACATCATGAGGAAGTATTGAGTTTTTTAGTAAATGAAATTAAGGTTTCTGCAATAAAAGTAGGTTCAGGTGAATTAGGTAATTTCCCATTTTTGAAAAAAATAGCTTTAACTAAGAAACCAATAATATTATCAACTGGAATGTATAAATTGAACGAGATCAAAGAGACTATTGAATTTCTATACGATTGCGGATGTCGAGAACTTGCGATTTTACATTGCACAACAATCTATCCCACACCAAAACACTTAGTTAATCTTAGCGTTATTGATCAGATAAGGAAATTTTTTTCTGGGCCAGTGGGATATTCAGATCATACTGAGGGAAATTTAGTTCCAATTGGGGCTGTTTGTAGAGGAGCTTCAATAATTGAGAAGCATATAACTTTGTTTAAAAATATTCCAAATGCTCAGGATTGGAAAGTTTCTTGTGATTCAAAATCCTTAAAGGAATTAGTAACTGACATTAGGGGTCTAGAGGTTGCTTTGGGAGGTCATGAAAAGACAATATCAGAAAATGAAAAAAAATCTAAAATATGGGCTACAAAGAGTATTACCGCCAAGCGAAATATTGAAATTGGTGAAATAATCGATTCTGAGTCAATAGCAATGATGAGACCAGGCAATGGTTTGTCAGCATCAAATCTAAATCGGGTTATTGGGAAAAAGGCAAATAAATTTATAAAGAATGGTGATTTAGTTTTATTTGATGATTTAGATAATTAAATAATTTTTTTATTTTAATTCTTTTATAAATTTGTTTCAGGAAGAAGTTTTTTTAAAAATTCTTTTTAGATATTAAGAGTAATATAATACTTATAATAATCTTGAAATATTTATTATATTACATCTATATAAGTATCAAATTCCATGAGGTTACTTATCTACTACTTCCCATTATTATGTTTGAAATTGAATTCTTTGAATTTACAAAAATAGGTTTGACTTTTGATTTACTATATAAAATTTCCCATGTATTTTTGGAATTATCTGATTTATCAAAAATTATATATGGCTTGTTAAATAGTTCTGATGACTTTATAGCCAAAGAGGAAATTCCATGACTCAAAATGAAATCTTTGTTTTCAAAATCTCCCATATAACCTCTAATAGCATCTGAAAATTGTATTTTATTATTTGGAAATTTTGATGCCAAATAATTCTCAAAATAAGATACGTTTTTTTTCTTTTTTATAATTATATTAATATTTTCATATCCTGAATCAAGTTGATAAAGAAGAGATGCAAAAAACATTGATTCAAAAACACTTACTTCTCTATACCAATTGTCTCCACGTTCTACTACAATTATTTTTATAAAAGAGTCTTCATTATCTAATAAATTAGATGTTCCCTTAATTTTTAAATTAGCTAGACTTAAATAACATTTTGAATTTTCAATAGGCCCTTTAAATAAGCTTCTTTTAACTATTTCTTCAAAGCCTTCATTTGAAGAAAGAACACAACTGTAGGGGCCATTATATTCTGAAAAGGCTTGTGTATAATAATGTCCTAATGAAAAAGATGAAAAACATATATTGTTACCTTTTTCTTTTAAAAAATAAAAAATAGGGATAGCATTATTATCAACAGGGTCAATAATGAAAATCCTAAGTTGTTTTTTTATTTTTTGATTTTTCAAACATAAATATATAAATTTATCAATTAAATGTTTTGTTTCTCTAGCAAAATTAAAAGAAATGATGAATTTAATTATTAAAATAATTAAATAATTTATCAATTTTAAAGCAGTTATTAATCTAATTTTTGATGATATATTTTTAATTAATAAATTAACAAAATTTGTGTAATTAATAATTTTTTCAACCCTGTAATCCTTTGCGAATAAATTAATGGCATTAAATATAAAATCTTGTTCTTGAACTTTATTTTTTTTTGAGAAAGAGTGTAATATTAATGAGGAGAAATTAAAATAATTACTCATCTTAGATTCACTATATATATTTTTAATCTTTTCTATGAAAATATTTTTAATAAAAAATAAAAAGTATTTAACAGTTGATTTAAGAATAGTAAACCTAATAAAAAAAATTTTTTCACATAATCTTACTTTACATAAAAATTTAAATATAAAACTAAAATATTTAAATTCTTCTTTATCAAAATTTTCTAAGAAGAAGTAATAATTAAAAATTTTATCTATTACTACTGATTGCCATAGAATACTATATAAATTATTTTCTATAAAAAATTGACCTCCAGTTCTTAATGAATTATTAAATAAATTATCCAAATATTTATTCATTTCATCCATAGAATCTTGATCTTTTATCCCTAAGAAATTATTCCTGAATTTATTGATTGAACTAATCTTATAATTATTTAATGAGAAAAAATTTATTAAAGATATAAATTTTAGAAAAATGTAGTTTGGATACTTTTCATAAATTACATAAAAAGTCATATTTTTTTTATGCGTAGTTAATATTAATAATAAAATTACTTGAAGATAACTTATATTTATAAAAAGCATATATTTAAATAATTAACTAACGTTATGACAAAAAATCACAATTATCAAGAATTATGAAACTTATTTAATCATTTTTAAAAAGAATATTTTCAAGAATAATCATCATTATTAATTAAATAAAATTAATAATATTCTTATAAATACGAATAGAAATTATATTTTATTCTATTTCAATTGGTTTTCAAGTCTTGGGGTGGGATTTTAATGATATTTTATTCAATCCTAAAGAGTTTTATACTTAAGCAATTATTTGCAGATATTCCAGAATTATTAGATCATTAATGAAAATAAAAATCACTTCGATGTTAACTTGCTAAATTTTTTTAATTAATTAAAAAATAAATACACCATATTAAGATATCTTTCTTCCTCTGAAATTAATTTAGAATTTTTATTTATTTCAATTCTAAATTCCTATGTGTTAAATTCTATAAACAAAAAAATAGATCATATTCCCTAAAATTTCTTAAATCTTTTAATTATATTAGTTTTTTTGAAGTGTATGTTAATTTTGCTGTTAATTTAAATTCAAGACGAATTAATTATCCTTCTTCTATATCGCCCTTTTATAGTAAATAGATATTAGAATTCTTTGCTTATCTCTTTTTTGATATTGCATATTCCGCGGTTAAAAGGGATGTCATAACATAAAAGGGGTCTCATTAGTAACTAATTAGTCTTTATTCTCAAACCTTAATTCTTTTTTTATTTAGAAACCCCCTTCGAAATGAATTCAATAGATAATAATAAATTGATGTAATTATTCAATTGAAGAAATCAATTATCTTGTCATGGTCTAATAAATTTGCATTTATTTTTGAATTAGCATCTCTCAACCAGTATTCTTCAGATTGAGGTCTATAAGAATCTTCAATATAAAACCCATATTTCAAATTTGCAGCTGCACATATATTAGAAATAGCTGGATCAACAAAACTTTTGGAAAATATCTCTGCAACCTTTGAACCTTTTTTCATTAATGAAGCAAGACAAAAAGCGGATCCACTTACACCAACAATAGCTTTAGCAGAAAGAAATAATTTTATTTGTTCTTTAAAGGTTAATTCTTCAGGTTTTATAAATTCAAATCCTGCATCAATATATTTATATTTGTACTTATCAAAATTTATAAGTTCTCGTTTTTGTTGCCCACTATTGGAGTCTCTATCTAAAAAATATTTTTTTAGTTTACCACTCTTTAACTCCTTATTATCTGAAAAAAAGTTTCTTAGATCTAATCCTGAGGCAATAATATCGATATTAGCAGTTACTAATTCACCAGTACATTTATAAAAAGTTTCATTACTTAAAATCTTACTGGAATCAAATTTTAATAATTCTAAAGCTTCCTTCTGAAATTTATTATTTAATTTAGGCATAACTACATAATCAAATTTGTTAAGATCATATTCTTTTTTAACTCTTAATATTCGTGCATATATTTCATGAATCCAATGATAAAAATTGGATGGATTTGATGAAATCCCTAAGTGTAAAACTTTTCCAGGTAACTCTTTAGCTTCTAAAAGTTCATTTTTTTTGTAAAAATCAAATAGTGATAATTTATCATTATCAAATTTAGTTCCAAGATCTGATGAGGATTTATCAATATCATAAAAATAAATATGAGATTCTAATGGGGAAATTATAACGTTATTAAAAGAGTATATAAATCTTGCTCTGGTAATTAATGGTTTAGACCAGCTTAAAGGAAAAGGTATAAATTTATTATCAATTGGATTGATATTCAAATTAAAAGAGTTTAAATTTTGCTTTTCATATATAAATTTATTTTTATTGTTTTTGAGCCAATAAGTACAAGCCTCGTTTGCAGCGATTCTATTTTTAAACCTTATTATTCTTGTAAATCTATTGAATCTAAGTTTTTTTTTTATTTTTGAATACATTAAAAAATGTTATTTTTTTCTTGAAAAGAACTTTTCTTCTTTATTCATAATATCATTATTTATAATGATTATTACTAGATACCGAATTAATATCTAATCACAAGTTAAAAATTTGTCTTAATTAAGAATGATTTATAAAAAATATTTTGAGTTTCAAAAAATTTTATAATTTAATTGATATCAAAGTACTCCAATGAGTGATGTTTTAAGAAAAGGGATAATTCTTGCTGGAGGGGCTGGGACAAGATTATATCCATTAACTAAAGCTCTTAGCAAACAGTTAATGCCTATCTATGATAAGCCTATGATTTATTATCCACTGACAACATTAATGAATTGTGGGATAAGAGATATTCTTATTATCTGTAATCCCCACCATCTAAATGATTTTAAAGACCTCCTAGGTAATGGAATGCAGTGGGGAATTGAAATCCAATACAAATCTCAGCCCTCTCCAGATGGTATCGCAGAAGCTTTTTTGCTAGGTAAAGATTTTTTAGAAGATAAAAATGTAGCATTAATACTTGGAGATAATCTTTTCTACGGAAATAATTTTGAAAATAATTTAAAAACAGTAAATCAAGAAAAAAAAGGAGCAACATTATTTGCTTATCCAGTAAGCGATCCTTCTCGATATGGGATTGTGAATTTTGACAAAGATACGAATAAAGTGATTGATATTGTAGAAAAACCACCAAATCCAAAGAGTAACTATGCGGTCACTGGTCTTTATTTTTACGATAATAATGTGATTGATTATGCTGAAACACTTACTCCATCAACTAGAAATGAATTAGAAATTACTGATATCAATAAAATATATCTTTCTGAAAATAATTTAAAAGTACAGATACTTGGCACTGGTATGGCATGGCTGGATACTGGAACATTTGATTCACTTCAAGAAGCTGGAGCATTTATAAGAACTTTAGAAAGAAGACAAGGTTTGAAGATAGGCTCGCCAGAAGAAACGGCATGGCGAAATAAATTTATTAATGATGATGACTTAATGGCACTTGCTTCTGAAATTTCTAAAAGCTCATATGGAAGTTATTTAATTAATCTAATAAATTCAAAGTTTAAAAAAAAGGATGAATTAATATAATGAAGATTGATTTTTTAAAGGATGAATCATCTAATGTATTTAATGGACCAATAATCTTTACCCCACAAATTTTTTCTGATAACAGGGGTTATTTCTTTGAAACTTGGAATAAAAATAAATTCAATTCTCTTATCAATTTAGAAGTAGAATTTGTACAAGATAATGAATCATATTCTAGAGAGGGAACTTTAAGAGGCTTACATTATCAATTAAATCCTTATTGCCAAGGAAAATTAATAAGAGTTGTCAAAGGAGAGATTTATGATGTAATTGTTGATCTTAGAAAAGAATCAAAAACTTTTACTAAATGGGCAGGAATAAAAATTAATTCTGATATCAAGAATCAACTTTGGATACCTAATGGTTTTGCTCATGGATTTTTAACGCTCAGTAAAGAGGCTATAGTTGGTTATAGAGTTACAAACTTTTGGGCTAAAGATTTTGAAAGAACTCTTTATTGGAAAGATCCTGATATTAATATAAGCTGGCCCATTAAAGAAAAAAACTTTATTCCTAAATTATCTGCTAAAGATCAGCAGGGAAATATATTTAAAGAACTTTTTGAAAAAGGAGATTTATTTTAGTGAAAATTCTTTTAGTGGGATCTTCTGGACAGTTAGGTAAATCTATTATTCAAAAAAGTCCAAAGAATGTTCAATTGTTGATTCCAAATAAAATGGATTTTAATTTAAGAAAAGGTATCGAGTGTTATGAATACATAATTTACAACAAACCTGATTGGGTTATTAATTCGGGTGCTTATACAAATGTTGATAAAGCTGAAGAAGAGGAGGAATTAGCATATGCAATTAATTCAGAAGGTCCTCAATTTATGGCAAAAGCACTTCGTGGGATTGGGGGTAAACTTCTTCAAATAAGTACTGATTATGTTTTTGATGGAAAACAGAATACTCCATATTTAGCAAATCAAACTTTATCGCCCATTAATACCTATGGAAAGACTAAAGCCAATGCAGAGTTGCTTTTATCAGATATTTTGGTAGATCATAATCAGCTTTCGATATTAAGAACAAGTTGGTTAATTAGCAAGCGAGGTAAAAATTTTGCTACAAAAATAATTGATCTTAATGAAGAAAAAGAAGAACTAAATGTCGTTTGTGATCAGATAGGTTCTCCCACATGTTCAAATTCACTTGCAAATGCAGTTTGGAAACTAATAGAAATGAATAATTACTATAGTAATTTGGGTAAAATCTTTCCAAAAATAAGTCAATTTACAGATGATGGAATAGCAAGTTGGTATGATGTTGCTGTTGCAGTAAGTCAAATCGCATTTAAAAAGGGTTTAATAAAAAAAATGGCTTATATTAAACCTATTCTTTCTTCTGAATATTCAACAAGAGCAGTTAGGCCCTCATATTCTGTTCTAGATTCAAGTTTGACTAAGAAAATTTTAAAATTAAAGCAGTTAAATTGGAGAGATGCATTGATTGAGGAACTTAACCTTTAATATAATTTTTATCAAAGAATTTAATAGAGATGAAAAATAATCCAATAAAAATAATTGTTACTGGAGGAGCTGGATTTATTGGAGGTACTTTAATTAGAAAACTTCTTAAGCAAAAAAAGTATTTAATTTACAATATTGATAAATTAGGCTATGCCAGCGATCTTTCTTGGATCAATAGTTCTAAGTATGATCAATCTCAGCATCATTTTTTAAAAATAGATTTAAGAAATAAAGAAATATTAGAAAAGACAGTAAAAGAAATTGAACCTAATTTGATAATACATCTTGCAGCCGAAAGTCATGTGGACCGCTCAATTGATAACCCATTAAACTTTTTAGAGAGTAATATAATAGGAACATTTAACTTACTTGAAGCATCTAGAGCATATTGGGAAAAAACAAGCGATATTAAAAAAAAATTTTTTAGATTTATTCATGTCAGTACAGATGAAGTATTCGGCTCATTGGGACTAGATGGTAAATTTGATGAAAATACTAAATATTCCCCAAGAAGTCCATATTCTTCAAGCAAAGCATCTAGTGATCACTTAGTAAAGAGCTGGCATTATACTTACGGGTTACCAACAATTATTTCAAATTGTAGTAATAATTATGGCCCCTATCAATTTCCAGAAAAACTGATTCCTTTAAGTATTTTAAAAGGAATTAATGGCGAATATATGCCACTCTATGGAGATGGGTTAAATATAAGAGATTGGTTGTATGTAGAAGATCATGTAGAAGCTTTATTACTAATAGCTGAAAAAGGGAAGATTGGAAGTAATTACTGTGTAGGAGGCTTTGGTGAGAGAACTAATAAAGAAGTTCAATTAAAAATATGTAAAATTTTAGATAAAATTGATCCCAAAAAGTTTCCACATGAGAATCTTATTAAAAAAGTTATCGATAGACCAGGGCATGACAAAAGATATTCTATTAATTCTACTAAAATACAGAAAGAATTAGATTGGAAACCTCTAATAAGTTTCGAAGATGGTTTAAAAAAAACTATTAAATGGTATTTAAATAATATTAAATGGTCTAACCAAATGATGAAGAAATCTGGTTATTCAGGAGATAGAATTGGAAAAAAATAATTTATTAATGGAGAACGTGGGAGTAGAATAGAGATTCATAGAATTCAGCTTAGATAAGATCTTTTTTAGACTTGCAAAGTCAAATGAGGTAAAATGTAACTTTATAATTTATACACTAATATTTCTCCAAAAGGTATCTTTATACCTTATGAAATTTAGTAAATTATTGGTTATCTTTTCACACAAGAAATTGATTATGAAATACAAAATTGCTATGGATAAACTTTATGAAAATAATAAAGCTGAATATACAATTGTTATGCCTGTATTTAATCAAGAAAAAATAATAATAAAAAATGTTATTTCAATAATAAGTAATACCTTGGGAGATTATGAAATTATCATAATAAACGATTTTTCTAATGATAAAACATTAGAGTTATTAAAAAAATTTTTTGAAAATTTTGAACCAGTTGGGATTAATTTCAAAAGGATAAGAATCATAGATACATATTGGCCCTTATTCGAGACTAAATGCGACAATATTGGATTTAAATTATCCAAAGCTAAATTTGTTTTAGAAATTCAAGCTGATATGGAAATGTTAATAAAAGGTTATAATTTAATTCTAAGTAAACCATTTAATAAAATCGAAAATCTGATTGCAGTATCTGGAAGATGTGCACATTTCTTTGACTATAATAATGATTCAGATGGTGCTGGAAAATTAGGAATTAATATTGAGAAATCCCTCAAAGAACTAAATGTTAAAAAAAATAATTTCTATATCTTTGATACTTGTAATAGGGGTCCTTTACTTATTGACAACTCTAAATTAAAGCAAATGAATTATCTAGATGAAAGAAATTATTTTCTAGATAATTCAGAACATGACTTGATGTTGAGGGCTCGTTTATCAAAGAATTATATTTGTGGGTATTTCCCAATTGATTTTTATGCTCCCTTGAAAAATGGTTCAACAAGAAATAGAAAATTAAAAATAAATTTAAAAAACATAATAAACCTTTTAGAATTTAAAAGATTAAAAATGATTTATGGGAAAAAAGAAAAATTAAACTTTAGGAAATATAGAGAGGCTTTTGGAAGAATATCTAATCAAATCCTAATAGAAGAATAATTTAGAATAATATAGTTTGATAGTCGAAATCATAGATATATTAATCAATGATTTGTGATGGGATTATTAATAAGATTTTTATCATGTCAAGAACTCAGAATTTAGTTTAAGGTTTAAAGGTATATTTCGTTATGATTTTGTAAAAAAAATTGGAATTTAAGAGGAGGAGAAGTTAATACCAACTTGGTTATTTAAATGGATAGAATTGATTACAATTGTAAATAATCCTTTTGATTAATGATTAAATTTATAAGTATTTATAAATTACAATTAATAAAATAAATATTTTGTACAAATAATCTTGTTGATTACTCTAAAATTTTGTTAATTTTAATTATTAAATATATCCATAATTAAAACTTTTTTATTATGAAATTTATTTTAAACGCTGATGACTTTGGGATTTCAGAAGATACTGTCGAAAAAACAATTACATTATTTGAACAGGGTCATTTAACTAGTGCGACTATAATTCTCTCTATGCCGGGGACCCAAAAAGCTATAAATTATGCATTAAAAAATCCAAAATTTTCATTTGGTTTACATTTAAATTTTCATGCCGATACTTTCGAGAAACCAATATTAGATAAAAAAATGATACCTTCATTAACTAATCAGGATGGGTATTTTAATAAAGGAACGATTTTTAGAAACAAGTTATTTACTGGGAAAATAAATTTGGATGAAATTAAAATAGAGGCCCTAGCTCAGGTATCCTATTTAAAAGATTATGGTATTAAAATTTCTCATTTTGATTCTCATGGACATCTACATAAGTATCCCCAAATATCTAATAAGTTGTCAGAAATTAGTAATGAAGTTGGTATAAGAAAAATGAGAATTGTACAAAATATATTTCTAGATAAATTCTTAAAAAAATTAACAAGACCTTCCTTTTGGTTGCAAAAATATTATGGAAATTTAATAAGAAAGAAATTCAAAACAACAAAATATTTCTTTAATAATTTAAATTATGAAGATTATTCTTGGCCTGAAAAGATTTGTAGCATAAGAAAAGCGGAAACTATTGAAATTGGTACACACCCAGGTATAAATGAAAGATGGAGAGTGAATGAATCAATAAATATAACTAAATTATCAAATTTAATAAATACAAGTAAATTTCACTCAAAAATTAATTGGGAAATGATTTGAAACTTATAAACACCAAAATTATAATTTTGAAGGAAAATTTTTTATATGATTTAATTAGACTTAAAAAATTAGATGTTTAAATTTAATTGTATTATTTTAAATTAATTTTTTAGAGCATATAAAATATATGCCAATATTGAGGAAATAAAAGAGGCTTTCCTATTTTTTAATGAATTTTCTATTGCTTCATCAACAGCTTGCCTAAAATTATCTAAATTAAAATTATTCATTTTTGATTTAATATTATTTTTCATTTTGTTTAGCTCTTTTTGATTGATTTTTTCAACTTTTAAAAACACATTAGAAAGTTCTATTTCATTATTTGGATCAAAGCCCCAACCAGTCTCTTCTTCTTCAATAAGATCTAAATAGCAACCACAATTTTTACTTACTATGCATGGTGTACCTGCAGCCATTGATTCGTTAATTACTAGACCCCATGTTTCCTTAGTGCTTGCTAAAACTGTAGCTTTAGCTTCTTTATAATATTGAGGTAATAAACTTGTTTTTTTCCATGATTCTAAAAAAATAGAATTTGAGAATTTTGATTTATTTTTAATTTCTTTAATTAATTTTTCTTCTGGTCCAGAACCTATTATTAAAAGATTTAAAACCCCCCTTTTGTTCTTGTAAATTTCAAAACCTTTTATAAGCTTTTGATAATTTTTTACCTTTATGAATCTAGCTATACATAAGAAATAATTTGAATAAATATTTTTATTATTAACATAGGGGTTCAAAAAATAATTATTATCTACTACGTTGTAAGGTCTGAAAATATCACATTCTTTAAAATTTAACTTCATAAGATAATCTGCACTTTCTCTTCCTGCAACTATTGCGCTACTAAAACTTTTAAGTAATATTCTTTTTATAGTTTCTTTAAAAAAGATTCTTTTATCATCCCTATATCTGCTATCACTTAAGATAATTATAGGTATTTTTTTAAAATATGATTTATAGATTAAGAAATGGTGTGTTTTCTCATACCATCCTGTTATAAAGATTAACTCAGGATTAGATTCAGATAAGATTCCAATGATTTGATGATTAATATCCGCAAATTTTTTATATCTTTTTTGATTGTTTTTTAGTTTGTATATTGTGTAGTTTGTATTTTTTACTTCTTCCCATAAATATGTTCTAGATTCACTATTTGTTTCAATAACGGAAATTTTAAATTTTTTAAATTTAGATAAGTAATTGAATCTAGAGTTATGATATGGACCTATTTTTTCTACTATAAATAAAAGATTTTTTACTTTATTAAGCACTTTAAAAAAACAAGTTTAACTATATTTTAAGAAAAATTTCTTTAAAAACAATTTTCAATATAATAATTAATTATTTAGTATTAAAAAAATGACTAATCTAAACTGCATAATCCATGACCATTAATTTATTTTTAAAATTAGAAAAACTTATTACTTAAGTAAATCAAACAACACTCATTATTAATCAATAACTGATAATAATTTATTTAATTTATATTCTATTTAATTATCTAATGATTTTATGGTAATTGAATATACTAACTTTTTTTACCTATTATGGAATTTGCGACCATGCCATAAAATTCCTCTGAAATGCTTAGGATTATTGATTTCATCTTGATTAGTCTAAATGAAATTAAAATACTCTAGTATATTTTTATGGCAAAATATATTTACCTTCTTTTAACTAGTTGTAAATAAATATTTAAAGATTTTCTAAATTTGTTAATCTAATGTCTTTATAATTTTACTATTTATATTAAAATCTCTAAATTTAATAAAATTAAATATGAATATTTCTAGAGATAAAATAAAACTTGCAGGTAATTTTTCTGGTACTGATAAAGTTACTCATCATGGATATGAAAGATTTTATTCTGATTTTCTAAATAGATCTAAAATAAATAATCAAATTTTAGAAATTGGATATGGAGAAGGACAAAGTATAAAGTTTTGGAAAAGACTTTTTCCTAATTCTTTCTTAAATATAATAGACTTAAATAAAAGTGAAATTGGTAATGGCTATAAAGTTTTCAAGTGCGACCAGTCATCATTAACTGATTTAAAAAAGATACAGAAAGAACTACAATCTAAATCAATAGATTTAATAATTGATGACGGATCACATATACCGGAACATATAATTTTAACTTTCAATTTATTTTTCAAAGCTTTACTTAATTCAGATTGTATATATATTATTGAAGACATTGAAACTTCATATTGGATGAATTCAGATTGTTATGGATATCCAACAAATTATGGGATAGAATCTAAAAATTCAATAGTTAACTCTTTTTGTGTTCTAGCTCATTGGTTAAACAGAGAATTTCTAAATGAGAAACAAAAAAATAAATTAGAAAATAAAGTAAAATCTCTAGGCTTTAATATTGATACTGTAAACTCTATAAGAAGTATTACTTTTGGACATAATTGTATTTGTATAAATAAAAATTCTAAAGATGATTTGAAATATTTAGATAGAGATTATCGATTTAAATCAAAAATAAATGGTTTTATAAATATCCTTAAGTTTAAAAAAAAATTAAAAAATTTTTTAATAAAATTGAAAATATATAACCAAATATAATAAGAGTAATTCTTGTAATTTTAAAGTATCTATAATAAATTTTCATTTCGTTAAAATTAGCAAAAGGTTCACTAATTTATTCAAAAGTTCCAATAATTTATTCTGGATTCATAATAATCTTCAAAGAAAAATTTAAATAAACAAATTTTATCTATTTTTTTATATTGAATTCATTTATCTTTATTAAATAAATTAAAAAACTTCAAACTTTTTAGATTAGATTATAATTTCCCTTTTAGAATAATATTTTTTAAGGATTCTCCAATCCTCTTACTTAAGTAGGTGTAATCTCTAAGATGACTAAATCTATCTGAAGGATATTGATAAATATCAGAGATGTTCTTATTTTTATAATCGCCTGTTTTTACATGTAAGTGGTTAATATTATTAGCTCTAGATATTTTTTCAACTAAAGTAGAAATATTTTTTGAAAGATGATCTTTATTTTCTTTGGGGAGTGAATGTCTAGCCCAATCATGAGTTACTAATAATATTTTTTTTCTTTTACTATCATTATATATTGTTTCTAAAAATTCATTCATAGAATTTAAAAAATATTTTTCATAATTTTTTATTATTACTCCTGAAGGTGATGAATTTAAACCCATTTGCCAAGCAATTAATTCTTTTTCGGTACAATTAGTTAATACCTCAATACTTGGAATTAATCTTAGATGTAGAGCATGAATGAATCTTTGTATTGCAAGTAAAATGCCAGATTTGTGTTCTCTCATAGTTAGATGAAAAGACCAGCTCCTATATATGCCACTTACGCCTAAGTAATTATCTAAAACGCCTATAAGTTTGCCCTTTTTATCTCTTAAAACTGAGGGCCTATATCTACAATAATCATCTCCAATATCTGTTTGATCTATGAAAATAACAACATTATCTGGAGTTTCTTTGTAACGTAAAATTCTATCTTTATACGCTAGATGCATTAATAATGGAGAATAAGATGTAGTTCCAATTAATCTAATTAATTTATAATCTTCATCAAGCTCTGTTCCAATAATATTATTATTAATATTTTCTTTACGAATTCCTTCTAACCAAGAATCTCCAAATATCCATATAATTTCTTTACCATCACCAATTAATTTGAAGTCATTTAGAACAGAATCATGATGTGATAATCTTTTGGAAGCCTCTGTTAATAAAGAACCTTCAGAAATATATTTGCCAATATTCTTATCATTTATTTTTTCAATAGGATAATCAAAGAATCTTTGTTGTTCTGATCTGACTATGTTTTTATTCCTATTCAAGAAATTAAGTAAAATTCTGTCTCCAAGAAAAATTATCAATAATAATGATGGGCAAACTATTGCAAAAGAACCAAATTTAATAATTAATTCTCTATTGATTTTCAAATTGACAAAAAACTCTATAAAAACTCACCATAATTATACATAATAATATTTAATAAATTAATTTATTCTTTGGTCATAAATTAAAACTATAAAAGTTCTTAAATAAATTTTTAAAGTAAATTGATCAAAATGATAAATCCCCCACCTCAAAAATTAATTAATGCTAATTATGTAAGCAAAAATATTAGAACTTTAAGATAAATTTTTTATATATAACTAAACCGCTTCATATAAGCAAGTCTTTAGAGTACTAAGACTACTTCTTAATCCATTGCCATTAAGTTCATTTTCTTTTAATAAAAACTATAAAAATGAAAATTTCTCTCATTTTAAAAAATACTATATATAAAAGGTGCTACCACGGAACCTTGAGTAAATACTAGCAGTGCTCCCATAAAAATAATTGTAATGATCAAAGGGGCCAACCAATATTTTTTTCTTGATTTAAGAAAGTCCCAAATGTCACCCAATAGTTCAAATAATTCCTTCATTTTAGAAAATCTTTTCCAAATTAATTTTTTTATTAGTTTTAATTTCTCTATACGATTTTTGATTAATAATTTTTAACCTGAGAGGATCATGACCAGAAATTCGCATTATTAATGCAATAGGCTGGAGAATAACTATAAATACTAACCCGAGTATTATACGACTATTTATCCACCCTAGAATATATCCAAGTTTCATCCAAGTTTTATAGGGATATAAAAGTAATTTAGGTTTCGAAATAGCTAATACTATAGAAGGAAAACTAATCCATAATGTCCATGTCCTAAAAGAATGTCCTCCAAGAAAGGGAATAATCCATCCAAGTAAAAATGGAAATGCAAAACCAATAAGAAATCCAAATTCTCTTAGTATTTTTTTTGATATATTTTTTTCCATTATTAATCTAATTCAAATTCCTGTTTCCAACTTTCATCTTTTTCTACTTTAGACTGCTCATTCTTATAAAGTATCTGATTTTGAAGAACTAATACATCCATCTCTGTTCTCATAAAGCAGCGATAAGCATCTTGTGGTGTGCAAACTATTGGTTCACCCCTTACGTTAAATGAAGTATTAACTATTAATGGACAATTGGTTAGCTTTTTAAAAGCATGTATTAGGTTGTAATAACGTGGATTAGTATCCTTACTTACTGTTTGAACTCTCGCAGAATAATCAATATGAGTAATTGCTGGTAATTTAGATCGAGAAATTTTTAATTTATTTATACCAAATAATTGTTTTTGCTCTGTTGTTAATTTTGTACAAAGCTCTTTTTTTACTGAAGAAACCATTAACATATATGGACTTTTGTTTGTCATTTCAAATTGACTGCTAACGTCTTCTTCAAGTATTGAAGGTGCAAATGGCCTAAAACTTTCTCTGAATTTTATTTTTAAATTCATTACACTTTGCATATCTTTATTTCTAGGATCTCCTATGATTGACCTAGCTCCAAGAGCCCTAGGACCAAATTCCATTGGCCCATTGAACCAACCAATTACCTTGCCTTTATCAAGTTCTAAGGCAATCTTTTCGAAAATTTTCTCATCTTTATATGTTTTGAAAGTAGCATTTATTTTACTTAAGTAATTAACAATTTGATCATTAGAAAAATTACAACCAAGATAAGTTCCTTTCATTGAATCGTTTGAATTCACCTTCCTTGGCTTCTCGTAAAACTCGTACCATCCAATAAGTGCTGCTCCAAGAGCTGAACCTGCATCTCCACTTGCAGGTTGAATCCAAATATCATCAAATATCTCTTTCTTAAGTAACTTGCCGTTTGCCACACAATTTAAAGCTACTCCGCCTGCGAGGCAAATATTTTTAATACCTGTTTCCCTCCTAAGAGAAAAAGCAATTTTTATAATAATTTCCTCTGTAACTTTTTGAATAGAAGATGCTAAATCCATATGAAATTGAGTTAGTTCTTCTTCCGTATCTCTTGGTGAATGGCCAAAAAGTTTATGGAACTTTTTACTAGTCATACGAAAACCACGATGGTATTTGAAATACCGCATATCTAATTTAAATGTTCCATCATCCTTAATATCAATAAGGTGATTTTTAATCTCATCTACATAAATAGGCTCACCATAAGGAGCTAAACCCATTAATTTATATTCACCAGAATTCACTTTAAAGCCGCAGTAATACGTAAAAGCTGAGTATAAAAGTCCTAACGAATGTGGGAAACTTATCTCCCAAAGTGGCTTTATTTTATTACCCTTGCCTATCCATGCTGAAGTTGTAGCCCACTCACCTACTCCATCCATACAAAGAATAACTGCTTCTTTAAAAGGACTTGGATAGAAAGCTGCAGCCGCATGAGATTGATGATGCTCTGCGAAAAGGATCTCTGGAATGTGAGCTTCTTTTATTTCATTAATTTCTTTTTGAATAATCTTAAAGCTTTTCTTTAATTCTGATTTTAAAAAGATTTTTTCTTTTAACCAAACCTGCATTGCTGCTATAAAAGATCTTCCACCTCTAGGAGCCACTGCTAGGTAAGTTTCTAAAAGTCTTTCAAATGTTAAAAGTGGTTTTTCGTAATAAACAATTTTTTTAATATCTATTAAATTTAAATTATTAGATTTTAAACAATATTTGACTGCATTTTTTGGGAATCTTGAATCATGCTTTTTTCTCGTAAATCTCTCCTCTTGCACTGCAGAAATGATTTCACCATCGCGAATCAATACAGCCGCACTATCGTGGTAAAAACAAGATATTCCTAATATATAATTTCTATTCAATTATCGTTACTAGTATTTTATAAATTTGATGGATATTATAACAGAATTATGCTATTAATTTTTATATACAAGTATAATTTTAATCTTATTTCCTATTTAGTAGGATTCCAATCTACTCTGCTTCAATTGTTGAATATTTGTTAAAAGTTATAAATAGTCGGGATAAATGATCTATTATGTTTTTTTTTCTTTAATTGACTTATTAATTTTCAAATGATCTTTTCAAAAAATTCTGAAATTATAAGGAAAAACTTTTTTATTTTTTTGAAATTATGCATAATAACTCTGGAGCTAAATTAAATATTTTTAAAAATGGTTGAATTGAAAAGATAAAAAGTCTTAAAATTAGTTTTAAATTTTTTGGATTTTTGCCTGCATGTATTAAAGCAGCATAAAAAGAATCAATACGATTTATAGCAGATAAATGTTCAACTTTAAAACCTGAATTTTTTACAATAATTTCTAGTGCTTTTTTGTTATACAAGTGTACATGAATTGGAGGATCCCACCCATACCACTTTTCTTTAAAAACAAATCTCCAAATAGAATTTGCATTTGGAATTAAAATAACAACCCTAGTCTGATTTGATATGTTCTTCCGTAAAATCGACAAGAAATTGTATGGATCAATAATATGTTCGAAAACGTGATTCAAAATAACGTTATCAACTTCTGAGGCATATTGCATAGATATTTTTGAGCTGATATCACTTTCTATCATTTTTATACCTATTCTTTTTGCAAAATTAATTGAACTTTTGTTTTGTTCAATAGAAGTAACATGAAACCCTTTTTTTTCTGCAGCCAATGAAAAAAAACCATTTCCAGCTCCTAAATCAAGTAATTTTTTTCCTCGGATCTTATCTAAATATGGAAAGTCTTCTTCTCCAAATTTCAAAATTTTTCTAAGAGTGTTTTTAATATTTTTTTTATTCTGATAATAATCTTTAATCTTAAAAAGGAGATCTAATGTTTTTTTATTAGAAATATTTTTTTCTTTTTCTTTATTTAAAAATTGATAATGCTTTGAAATATTTTGTACATCAGGAGTTGGATATAGACTTATAATATTGCAATTCAAGCATTTTCCGTAATTATATGATTTTTCAGTAAGACGTATATTTTCTTTGCAATTAGAAATTATTTTAAAAAAATTAAACTTACTGCAGATAGGACAAATAGTTTGCATTAATATATTTATTACAAAATTAATATTTACCTATATTAATAAAAAATTTTAAAAAAATCTAAATGGTATAAATAAATCTTGTTTTGAATAAAATTTATTTTTAATGATGGTGTAAATCTTTATTTTTTTTGCTAACTCTAGATATTCTAGCGAGTTGAGTTTCGCCTCCTAATTTGGCACTAGAGAAAATAATCTTAAATAAGAGTTTTGGCGAAAATAAAAAGTCTGCAATTATAAAAATAATTGTAAAAATTTTCTTTAAATTTTGATTTGATTTATATCTTATATATGCTGCAATTGAATTCACATTTTGTGCTTTTCTTAAAAATCTATAAGAAAAAAACATAAAAAGAAATTTTTTGAGAGAAAAGGGTTCAACTTTATGTTCTACAAGATTTATATTATTAAGATCGCAATATTTAATAAAAGTATTCTTAGACCATCTACCTATGTGATTTGGCGGCATATCTAACAAGGCACCATTTAATTCATTAAATTTAATTATTTTTTCGTTAGGAACAGCTATTAAAAGTTGTCCATTTTTACTTAATATTTTTTTTAATCTATCTATTAATTTATGGATATTATCTAAGTGTTCTAGTACTTGAAAAAGACATATAAAATCATATTCTTTATGAGGTAGTCTATTGTTAATCTCTTTAATATCTATTGATAGACATTCAATTCCAAAATTCTTAATCTTTGATTTACCATATGTTGAATATTCTATTGCAGTAATTGCATTTTTAGTAGTTATTCTTTTTTTTACTAATTTCCTAATAAATGCTCCATCTCCAGAACCTATTTCAAGAATCTTTGGGTTTGTGATTTTTGAATTTTTTATAATTTCAAGACTCTTTATAAATTCCCATCTATTCTGCGGATATTTATTAGTATCTGAAAAAATTAAATCATAAAACTTTTTGTCACCAGCAAAATTTGGAAAACTATATATGAAACCACATTCGCTGCATTTATTTACAGATACCAGAGATGCTTTTTGCAAATATTGTATATGCTCTTTAAGCTTTTCATACTTATCTTTATTAACTAATGGGCTTAAGAAATGAGAAGCCTGTTCCGAGGATGAAGCTTCCCACAATATAGTTGCATTATCACAAAAGCATAATGGGCATGTAGAAAAAATTTTCATGGATTGCAATTTTTAATTAAAAAGAAATTTATTGACCTTTAATCTTTTAGATATACCACTAATAAACTTACATTAAATATGTCTTAAGTTATGCAAAAGAAAATTATTTGTCAGTTATTGTTAATATTTTTTTTTCAATAATTATTGGACTTCAATCTTTTTTATCAGATTTAGGATTTTATTATATTCATTAAAACTTGCATCAGGAATAATATCATTTTGTTTACTTTCATCTTTAGATTCGTATTTATACAAAGTTGTTAATCCACATTTTTTGCCTCCTAAAATATCTGCATTTAGATTATCGCCAATCATCCAGCATTCATTAGGAATCAAATCTAATTTCTTTAGGGCTAGTTCAAAAGGAGCTTTACTTGGTTTATCAAAACCTGCTTCTTCAGAAGTTACAACATAATCAAAATATTGCTCAAGTCCGAAAAATATTATTTTTCTAAACTGAATTTGGGAATTAAGGTCTGTAATAATAGCAGTTTGTATATTTAAATTATTGAGTTTATGAAGAAGTTCTCTTACATTAGGAAATAACTTGCAAGATTGTAAAAATGTTCTCCAATATGTTTGCTCCAAGTCAAGGGTTAATAAAAGCTGTGTTTTAAATCCCAGAAGTTCTATTGTTCTTTGAAAATAAAGTAATCTACTATGAGAACTTGCTTGATTACAAATTCTTTTTTTAATTTCAACTCTAGCTTCTTTGAATTTTTCTTCAAATAAATTTTTGTTTATATCTAATAATATTTCTGCTTTTGTGAAAACTGATTTTAACGCTAACTCATTAGCAGGAGCATACGAATATAAAGTATTATCCGTATCGAATATTATTGCTTTTGGAAGTTTCCTAAACTTTTCTTCATTTATTAATTTGAGAGGCATTTAATTCTCAATTTTATATTTAAAAACATATGCAATTTGCATAAGAATTATTAATTGCATTAATCCAATTATATTAGATTGCCATTTTGCATTGTAATCTATAATTTCTTCTAAATCAGGAACTAATCTACTTGCAGCTAATTTTATATCTTCTGACCAAATATCTCCTTCTATGGAAAGTTTTGCTGAAAAATCAGTATTTGAAATATTTGAATTTAGCTTTACACCACATATAGAAATTAATGCTTTTGATAGATTTTCTGCATAAATCCCATCCTTAAGAAAAACATCCATTTTTAGAGGAAGATTTTGAATTTTTTTATAGGATAATATATCTTTATTTATATAAGAGAATGAAAAAATTAAATCAGAATAAGTTTTCTGTTCAGAATATAAATCCTTATATTTCTTTAAGTCTTTATAATTTTTCATATTTGGATGATTAGGTTGCGAAGCAATTTTATCTTTAAGCCAATTTTTATTAAGTTCAGGTTCTGGATCTAAGAAGATTTTTATATTAAAAAATTTATTTAATGCATCTGGGAGAAAAATATGATATCCATTAACAACTATGAAATCCTTAGAAAAGGATTTCATAGTTTTGAATTTAGTAATAGAGTTATTAATAGTTTTTCTATTTAGAACATTTTTATTTAAAATTAAATCCAAGTCTGCGTTTAATTTTAATAAATCATTTGATTTGATATTAATGGAATTATTTCCTTCTTTATTATTTAAGTTTTTATTCCATTTAAAATAATCTCTTTCTCTAAGAAATAAAGTTGAATGATCTCCAAGAATATCTACTATTGATTTTGATAGGATGTCTTTACCTGATGATGGACCACCTGTTATACCAATAATAAGAGCTTTTTTATTTAATTTGTAATAATAACTATTTTGTATTGATTCTCTATAAAGCTTTATAGAAATAAGTATACCTAAACTAATAAAAAGTGTATAAATTAAATCCTCATTAAGATTATTTATAAAGGTTGTATTATATTTAAAATTCCAATTCAAAAAATTTAATTTTGAGAAAATATTATTTGGAAATATAATAATAATTGGTAAAATTGTAAAAAAGGAAATTAGTAATTTACCATTAAAATCAGTCTTTATTTGATAAATTATTAAAAATGGCAGAGCCCATAAATACCAGCCTGGAGAAGGAGGCATCATTAAAGTAGAAATTAGAAAGGCTAAACCTGTAATTGAAGTAAGTAAAGTGAAATTTGATCTTTTAAGTCTCCAAATTGAGTAAATAATTAAAATAAATATTAAAGGTAATATAAATATATTTAAGTTATTGTTAATAGAAAAATTAAAAGATATTAAAGATGCCTTTTCTGGCGTAGATAAGACCATTTCTCTATATCCAGTTGATATAACTGGTATAAGAACAAAAAAGACTAATATTTTTGAAAGAGATTTTATAAATGGGCTAAAACCAAAAGATAATCTTTTATTTTGCCAAAGGTAAATTATTGGAAAAGGTATAATCAAAGCAAAACTTAATTTTGTTGCAATGGCTAAACCAAAAAAGTAGCCACTACTTTTAAATTCATTTTTATATAACTTAAGATATCCAATAAGTACAATAGTAGTTGGGATGATATCTAATTGCCCATAAATATAAGTAACATAAAATATCAATGGAGATAACCAATAAAAAAAAATAATTTCCTTTTTTTTGTTATCTAATAACTTTGATAAAACTAATAAAGAAATTAAATCAAATATTAATAAGTTAGATCTAAAACCAATACCTAAAAAATAATCTTCTAGTCCAAAAGGTAGCCCTAAAGTCCAAAAAATTAAAGATAAAGGTATAAAAATTAAAAACATTATTGGACCATATGGGAATCCTAAAGAATCGCCATAATTTGATAAATAATTTGACCATGGATCTAAGCTAGGATTATTAATTGAATTTTTTATAAAATCGACAAACCAAACATCTTGAATACTTGGGACTATTAAAACTATAAAAAATATTTTTATTACCAAGAAGAAAGTAAAAATATAATTTTTTGTATTAGAAATTGTCATTCTGCCCAAAATTTAATTTTCTTTGTACAAACAGCATCAAAGCACATTTCATTAGATTTGAGATAATTTTTTAAATCCAAACATTTTGAATTTGTATGTCCTTGTAATTCTGGAGAAACAATACATAATTTGAAGTTATGTTTTTTTAAGATTTTATAAATTTCTAAATCTACTGGGAATTTTGTAAAGAAATCAATCCAAACCCAATTTATTTTGCCCTTTAAAGATAAAACAGTTTTAATAGATTCATATTCTGATAACCTTACTGCACATCTGTTCTCACCGTTTTTTATTGTATTTATAAGGTAAGGGAATGATTGATCAAGAATAAAAAAATTCTCTTTCTTAAAATAATGCATTGTTTTAAGCAATTCCTCTTCTAAACCATTTTCTTTTACATTCAATATTAAAGTTCCATGATTATAAAAAGATAACCAGTCTTTAAAATTTATGTAATCTGAAAATGGATCATGACTTATAATTAAATTTTTCTCATTAGATCTAATATCAACCTCTACTCCTAAGTTAATATTTAAATTTTTTAATTGATCAATAGTATTTATTCTATGGGCAATTATTTCCAATTATTTTAAATAACCTTATTTAACTTTAATTTAAAGCTATATTTGATTGTTCGCAAGATGAATCTAATCCTTGAAATAAAATTTATATTCCATTTAGATTGTCCTGATATCCTTTTAGGAAAATTAACTCTTATTCTCTTTATTTTATAATTATTTTTTTTTGCTAAATAGTAGGAATATAAATCCAAAGAAAAATCTCTAGGTGGATTAATCCACGAATTATAAAATTTTTTTGGAAAAATTGTTGGCTGCGCGTTTACATCATAAATTAATTTTCCGAGCAAAAATGTTTCAAATAAACTCATTCCAAAAGTAAAAAATTGATCATTAAAAGGTCTATTCTTTCTATTTCCTTTAATAAAGGTATTTTGTCTTTTAGATATTTTTTCATATTCTTTAAACGCAGTAACACAATCTAGAGGATCTGTTTGAAGATCTGCATGAGTCCAACCTATTATTTCACCCTTGCAATGTCTTAAACCTTTTAAAATGCCTCCACCATATCCAAGGTTTTTTTCTAAATCAATAAATTTTGCATGAGGATAATTTATTATAATTTCAGAAAGTATTTTTTTTGAATTATCTGTTGATCCATTATTTACAAGAATTAATTCAATATTATTATCTATAAAAAGATTTTTTGTTCTTTCAAGAATCAATTTAATAGTTCCTTCTTCATTAAAGCAAGGAATTACAATAGAATATTTCATCATAAATCTTTGTAGAAAAAAGTTACTTCATTATGAAAATTTAATATAAAAAACATAATGAAACAGGAAAATGTATATATAAATTAAATAATTATTTAAAAAAAATAAATATTTAATTAATAAGGATTTTAATTTATATATATTAAAATAATTTTAATATGTTTTAATTTTATGATTTATATAAATTTATTAACTTAGTAAAGAGTTTTTATATGGATGATCTTTCCATTTATTAAAACATGATTTCCAATAATTATAAGTTTCTAATTCATCAGGTGTCCCCCAACATATAAAGTAATCAACTTCAAATAATGCTACTTTTAAACCTATTTCAATTGCATTATTAATTACACTATCTACATAGTATTCTCCATTTACTTTTTCCTCTCTAGTAATACTTAGTTCTGCTGACCTTACAAAATCTTTAGCTTTTTTAAATGTAAATGTACCAATTAAAACATAATCTTCTTGTGGATTGATAAGATTTTTCTTCACTGAAATTTTAGAGATAAAATCTCCTTTTTCATATATCCAACTATACATATTTGGCTTTTGTTGGGCACCTGGATAACCTTTACAACCCCAAACTAAAATATCTATTTTGTTTGTAGAGAGAAGGGTTTGATATTTTTTTTCATCAAAAATAACTCCCATATCACAAGCACTTATTATTAAAGGCTTTTCTAATTTGATATCATTATCTTCAAAAGCTTTTAGAGCAGTACGTGCTTGGCCATCAGTATTAGTTTTTATAGATTTTAAACTTACATTTAATTCTTTATCTTTAATATGAAATTTCGATTTTTTATTTTTAATTAATTCTTCCCTAGTAACTATTTTAATAGTTTCCATTCTAGGTAAATCTTTAATTGCCTTTACATACATTTCAGAACCTGAAATTTTAATAAATGGTTTAGGTATTTTATATCCTTTGTCTCGAAATCTTGATCCTTCTCCAGCCATAGGCATTAACAAACTGCCTTCATATATATTTTGCTGATTACAATCTTTATTAACTATATTCTCGAAAATATCTGAATACCATTTGAAATCTTCTAAATCTGAAGGAGTACCCCATTGCATAAAGTAATCAATTAGAAAAGTTTTGATTTTTAGACCATCCTCTATCATGGGTTTATAGGCCATAGATACATAAAACTCTCCATTAACTTTTAAATCTAATAAAATTGTTTTTTTAAAATATTTCAGCATCAATTTAGCTGTTTTAAAGTAATAAGTCCCACTCGAGACTTCTTCCCTCATAGGGTTTTTAGTAAAAGGCTTTTTCTCTTGAATATCAATAACAGAATTTTTATTTTTTTTTACATAAGCATAATTTGTGTTTTTCAACATATGTGGATGAAAACCTGTATAAGTAAAAACACAACCATCTGGCTTGTCTTTTTTTAAATGATTTAAAAAATTTGGGAAATTAAATAAAGAATTGAAATCGCAATAATTAACTATAGTAGGCATCAAGGGATCATAAATTGATTCGGCCTCTAAAACTGCATGAATAGGACCTTTTTTATGAGGCTTGATAGAAATAATAGTTGTTTTTGCATGTAGATTTTTTAATATTTTTCGAAGATTTAAATTCTCATCATTAAGGTGCTCTTCATTACAAATGAAAATTACTCGCTCTATTTTTTTAAACATATTAACTACATGATTTATTATCTCTTTGCCTCTTACTTTTATTATTGGTTTTGGGGTAGTATATCCAGCATCTTTAAATCTTTTTCCAATGCCAGACATTGGTATAACTAACTGTATTTTCATAATTTCTAATTATTTATTATTTTTCTATGAATCTCTAAATCCCAATTAATTAATTCATTTCTTTCTTTATTAGTTAAATAATTTATTGGGGCATCTTTGGGTATTCTTGAAATTATCATTGATAAACCGACCAAAGTATCTTCATTGACTTCTTTAAAAGTACTTGGAATTAATATCCCTACATCAGGTATCAATACAACAGGTAATTTTTTAGCTCTTAATTTTGTTAATATAATAAGTTCCTCAGGCGAATTGATTATCATTATTCCATTTTCTAGAAATACAGTTTGATCTGGGAATAAATCACCTTTTGTTGCGATTAAGGAATGAATCTTTGAAAAAGCAATTTTATGAATATAATCATTTTTTGGTAACTTGTACTCTCTGCATGAGAGGTATTTAGCAAATTTGCCTAAATCAATCTCCTTTATATTTAACTCAGATAAATATAATTTTTCTGAAATACTTTTTACTATTTCAAAAACATTTTCAGCAGATTCTGCTCCTGCTACAATCCCATGGTTATCTAAAAGAATTACATCAACAATTGATTCTCTAATAACTTCTTTTATTTCATTAGATAAATTAAGGCCAGGTTTTTTGTAGGGAACTGATTTCCAATTAATTCCCTTTAAAAAAATATTTATTTTTTTTTGGTAATTTTTCTGTATTACCCAGCTAAGAGTATTAACGCAGTGAACATGCAATACATATTTATGAGGCATTAATGCGTGCATAGTTGTTTCAATTGATGGACGCATTAAAGAACTTTTTTCCCAACTATTTTTAATTGGGTCTGGATCATTCCTTTTTAAGGATGAGAGGATTTTAATATGATCAGTTTTAACAAAAATATTTTTGTTTTTTGCATCAGACATTTTTTCGCCAGATGCTTTTATGTACATAAAGCCATCTCTTTTAAAAGAGATGTTACCTCCAGGACCTTGGACAAGATTTATATCTCTTCCTATTTTTTCGGTTATATTAATAAGTGATTTTGATATTTCCAAATTAAAATTTTATATATTTCTTTATTATTAAGTATAATCATACTTATCAACTTTTTAAAATTTATAAAGTTTTAAAAACAATAAATGATTTTTAATTATTTAAATTATTTTATATTTTTTTTTATAATTTAATCAGTAAATTTAAAGTTGATTATTTATTTTATTAGTCCACATTAATAGTTGGATTTTTTAAAGTTTTTATAGAATTTTAAATTAAAAAATTTCTTATATATACCTCTTTAAAATTTAATTTTATTATTTAATAATATAAAAATATTATTCACCTTGGATTGAAGAAATTATTTCTTCTTTCATTTGTTCAGATGTGGACATTAAATCATATTTTTTGTTGGAGGTAATATATAACTTTGCTCTATTTCCTTTAATTAAGAGATTATTTTCTGAAGAATTAAACAAGTTTTGCAGTGCACTTACTAATTCCTCCTTTTCCGGATTTACAAACCAACCTAAGTTTTCTCTTTTAATAATACCCCAAGGTGTTTTTGTCGTAGTTATTATCGGTAATTCAAAAAACATTGCCTCTGCAATAGTTATAGCAAATGATTCTGAATATGAGGGCAAAATAAAAGCAGAGGCTTCACTTAAAACCTTGCATTTATCTTCATTAAAGATAGCTTCTTTTAATACAACATTTTTCTTTAATTTATTTTCAATTATTATTTTTTGAAGTTTATTAATATATTCTTCTGATCCATTACCATAAATTAAAAGTTTCCAGCCTTTAAAATCTATATTTTTGCATGCTTCTAATAATAATTCTAATCCTTTGATTGGAGCAATCCTAGAAATAGAGACCAATTTTCTTGAGAATTTAGTTTTTTTCTTCTTGGTTTTAAGTTTATTTATTGGTATTCCTTCAGGAATAAAAATAATTTTTTTAAATTTATATTTCGATTCATTTATTAATTTTCTTTCTAGTTGAGAAACAGTATGAAGAATATCGCATATTTTGAAAAGTTTTTTTTCGATTAAAAAAATACTTATTAATTTTAAAATCTTCTTATTTTTTAATGGTGTTGGTTGCAACATCCCCGCAGGAGATATAATTAAGATTTTATTGGGGTTTTTTTTCTTCCAGAAATAAGCTTCTAGGCTAGTTTGCCTCCAAAGACCTTTTAAATATATAACGTCAGCATTAAAACTTTTAATTTTTTTTCGCATTGACAGCGATATAGGATACATTTTAGGACCAAATTTTGGAACCTTAATTATTGATAGATTTTTTGGAATATCATATTCATCTTCAAAACTTGGATATTCATTATCTTCTTGAGTAATTATTTGATGCTCATCCAAATTAAAATGCTTTGCTAATCCTATAGCTAAATGAATAGTGCCTGTAGCAAGACCACCCATTCTAGTACTTAATGATTCTGTTAAAAATAAAATTTTCAATTAAGTTATTACATATCTTTATTTTGATTACATTATAGTAAAATTTAACTCTTCAATACATAAATTTCTAATAAATAATATATAGATTTAAAATACTCTTAAATTTTATTATTAGAATTCAATACAAGGATTTGAAAAAAAATAATCCTGAAAACAATTAAGAATTAAAATTGATCTTAAAAATTATTTTTATAGATAAATTATTAATTTGAGGATCATATCTGACTCAGTAATTTATATTGTGATGGCAAAGGATTACTACCTTTATGAACTTCCATTAAATAATCTAATGATCTTTGCGGGGATAATTTATGCTTTGATATTAGCCAAGCCATACATATAAGGGGAGATCTCTCAACACCTGCAAAACAATGAATGTAAATTGCTCCAAAAGACTTAAATGATTCGATTATTTCAATAATTTCTTTAATTTCAGAAATTTCAATTTCTTGATTTACTTTATGGTCAGGTAGAGTAAATCTTTTAAAATTAAATAAGGATTTATAATTTTCGTCAATTGGGGCTTCTTTTTCATTACAAAGATTTAAAATTGATTTTATATTTTTATTAGCTAAATATTCAAAGTGAGATTCTTTTAAAGGAGCAGGTCCAACTGCTAATTCATTATTCAGAACCCAGTCTAATTTAAATCTTTTTTTCATTTCTAATCATCCAGCCATTTCAAGCTTTTATCAATAATAATTTTTAGTTTTTCAAAAAATAACTCTTTAAATCTATTAAATTGATTATCTTTATCTCTCATCTTCTTTGCTGCGATAGCGCCAGCATCGTTTTTTTCTATATCTTCGTTAATTCCATAAGTACTATAAGCAGCATATGCATAATCCTCGTAACCGCTACTCAATAAATTTTTGGACTCCTTCTTCACTGCATTAGTAATAATTCCTAAAAAATGGGTACCACTTTTTATTGATCTACTAATAGATTCTTTTGGGAGGTTTTTATTTACTGAATTAGTACTTACTAACAAAATAAGGCCATCAGATTTTTCAGAAACTAATAATGAGTCTGCAAGACCAATTACAGGTGGGGTATCAAAAATTATTAAATCATAATTTTCACTTTCTTTAATTTCTTTAATAAAAGTATTCATTTTTACCGAATTTAAAAGTCTTGTAGGATCAGGTGGTTTTGTTCCAGAAGTAATTACGTCCCAGTTTTTGAACCCTGGAACTGATTGCTTTACGTCTGAAAGAGTCAACTCTGGATTTGTAAGTAAATTAGATAAACCTGTAAGGTTATTCAAACCTAATCGTGAATGAACTTGAGGTTTTCTTAAATCAGCATCAATTTGTAATACTTTTAAATCCATTTCACTTAAAGTTTTTGATAACAATATATTTATTAATGACTTTCCCTCTTTAGGAACAGAACTTGTCATAGTAATAACTTTAATTGGATCATCACTATTTAGAAATCTTAATGAAGTATATATATTCCTTAGGGACTCCTGATAAAAAAATCTATCATAAGATTCTATATTTTCATTTTTATTTAATAGGGATATATCATTAATGATTGATTTGCGTTCTTCTCTGATATCACTAAAGTAATCTACATAGGGTACATGACCTAAAAATGGATATTTCAATTCATTTCTTACCTCCTCAGCCGAGTGATAAACATTGTCAAATTTTTCTCTTAAAAGAGCAAAACCTAAAGCAACAAAAATACCTATTAATAAAGATTTAGATAATTCCTTTGAATAACTAGGGTATATTCGTGTCCCTAAAAAAATGGGAGGTTTTATCACAGTCCAAGGCCTGCTATCTTGTGCAAGCTCTAACTGAAGTTGCTCTTTAGCAGAACTTAAACCTTTAAGATTGGCTATCGAACCTTCTAATTCAAAAGTTATTGCAGAATATTCGTTTATTGCAGCTAATAAGTCGTTAAACTTTTTATTTAAGTCAGATAATGTCAATTTTTTAAGTTTTATATTATCTTCGGCAGACTTAATGGCAATATCAACACCAATTAGCTGTTTTTCTTTAACTTTAGGCTTCAATTCGTCTAATCTTGCCTGAATATTTCTAACTACGTAAGAATTTGGAGTGTAAACCCTTAGCGCATCTCCAAGTTGTTCATTTAATTCAATGACTTGTGCACTTAATTTTTCTTCTGGGTTAGTAATTTGGAGTGAAGCACCACCGCTTATAGATTCATTGTAACTGGAAGAATTAACTTTCCCTGTTGATATGTCTTTTTTTATATTTTTTAATCTTTCAATATTCCTCTCTAAATTTGTGATTTCTTTCTCAATAGAGTCTATTTCTCTTTTTATATTTCCCCCCTCAATATTCGGATTAACATAATTATTTTCTCTTCTGAATTTTTCTAATTGTTCTAATAATTTGGAGTTTTTTATTCTTATTGCTGGTTCTTGATTACTAAGAAAAGCTAGTCCATCAGATAATTTACTTTGAGTTCTTAATGAAGCATAGTTTACATATAAATTACTAAGATCCTCTAATAATAATTGATCTTTTTTAGGGTTATTACTTTCCATAATAAAATTTAAAATACCTTTAGCTTCTGGATCGATTTTTATTTTTATTCTTTGGGATAAAGAATTTGTATTTATTTCATATTTATTAGCTAAATCTTTTAAAACTAATTCACTCAATAAAAGTTCTCTTAAGGTTGGAATATCTTGTTTTTGATCTGTAACAGCAGCACCAATGAAACTCTTAGCTATTGCCATTTGCTCAGCTCCCCCAAATGCATTTGAAGAATTTTGTATGATTGGATCACTTATTAATATTGAAAACTCCCCTCTATAAATAGGATTATAAATCTTTTCTCTAGTTGTTCTAATTAAAGAAAAAAATGAAAATATTATTAATGTTAATATAAAAATTCTCTTTCTTCTTAAAAATAGGTCTAGCAAAAAATCTATAGAAGTTTTTTCTTTAAGATCTACATTAATTTCTTCACTAGAATTATTCGTGGATGAGTTATTCAAAACTAAAAAGATTTTTATAGGCTTATTATGTCATATAATAGGTTGGTTACTAAAAAAAAAGTTTTAAAATATTTATTAATGAATAAACTTTTAAGAAAATTATTTTTTTTAAAGTTAGGCCTAATAACCACTATATTGCCCTTCAATCCTATACAAACTTTGTATAGTGAAACCTTGAATGAAACTTTTGAAGATAAAAATATAGAAAAAGAAATTAATTTACAATTAGATCCTTATATTTTAGGTCCGGGTGATGAATTAAATATTGAGGTTTTGGATTCAGAGATATCATCTGGGAAATATACTATTTTAAACGATGGTACTATAAATATTCCTTTAGCAGGTGATGTTTTATTGAAAGGCAGAACTTTAGAATATGCAAATTCAGAAATTAAAAATAAGCTTAAGAAACAACTTATAGATCCAGAAGTTTCTATACAAATAATAACTCCCAGGCCAATGACTGTTTTTGTTCTTGGAGAGGTTGATATGCCAGGAATATATACATTAGATATTTCTGGAACCACATCATCTGTTGATGGCTTAAATTCAAGTATTACTGGATTGCCTACTCTAATAAAGGCAATTCAAAGAGCTGGTGGAATAACTCAATCAGCTAATCTAAAAGAAGTAGAATTAATAAGATTACTACCAGGTAATAAAAATGAATATAAAACTTCAAAACTTAATCTTATTGATCTAATTTTTAAAGGAGCTAGAAATAATAATCCTTACCTATTTGATGGGGATATTATTAAGCTAAAAAAATCAAAAGTTGATCCTTCAAAGAGAGTGGAGACTATTACTTATAATAATTTATCCCCAACAACTATTTCGGTAAGCGTAATTGGAGAAGTAGTAAATCCAGGAAGAATATCAATTGATTCCAATACTCCTTTGCTACAATCAATTTTAGAGGCTGGTGGTCCAATAAATAGTAGATCAGCAAGATCAAATATTGATTTATTTAGAGTCAATAGAGATGGTACAGCATCTCACAAAAAGTTCAAATTGGACTTTAAAGCAGGAATATCACCAAATAATCCATTATTAAAAAATGGAGATGTAGTCAGAGTAAGAAGAAATTTAATAACTAAAGCTACGGATTCTCTTGATAACGTAGCAAGACCTATTTCAAGTGTAGTAACTGTATATTCTTTGTTTAAAATACTTGATTAATATTACGATAATAAATAAAAAAATCAATTTTTAATAGAATTTCAAACGCACAAATAGTTTTTGTAAAAACTTGATAAATATTTTTAAAGTAAAAAAAATTTATCTAAATACATTAACCATAGACAATGCCTTATTTTATTAACTTGGTTAACAATAAAGATATAAATAATATCATTTTTATGTAAGTATATATTAAAGCAGAAAAAAATGGTAATTAAAAAACTTTGCTAAAAAACATCTCAATGCTTAAAATTTTTTAATCTAAATGATTAATTCAATAATGAGAATATTTTTTTGTTAATGGAAAAAAGACATCCTAAAATTTCCGTTGTTATTCCCTCCTTTAATCAAGGCTCTTTTATTGAAGAAACAATTTCATCAATAATTAATCAAAAATATCCAAATTTAGAATTAATCATTATCGATGGATTAAGTACAGATAATACTATTGATATTGTAAAAAAATATTTCGACTCAATAAATTACTTTGTTAGCGAAACCGATAATGGACAAGCGCACGCTTTGAATAAAGGTTTTCAAATTGCTTCTGGTGAGATATGTTCATATTTAAATAGTGATGATATTTATATTGATAGGATTCTCTGGAAAATTGCAGAACAATATAAAAATAATAAATTTAAATGGATTTATACTGATGTTTTATTCGGTAATTCAATTGAAAATAGTCAATTTTTTGAGAGAAGAATTTCATCATTTGAAGAGTTTTGTGCCATACAAACTATCGCTCAACAAGGAGTATTTTGGGAAAATAACTCCTTAAAAAAACCTTGGTTTGATGAAGAATTACGTTATGTTATGGACCATAAGTTTTTTATAAACTTATATAAAAATTATGGTAAACCGAGATATTTAAATACTACTGGAGCTTTTTTTAGAATTCATGACAATTCAAAAACCTCAAGATTAGAAAAAATTTTGTTAAAAGAGAGGAAAAAAATAGGATTGGAATATGCAAATCTTTCAGGTAATAATTATCAAAAAAATAAAATAAAATTAGAAATTAAAAGATTAGAATTAAAAATAAAAATGAAAAAGACATATGCTGATATGTTAGGTTGCAAGAAAATAATGAGAAAAATAATGTTATTACTTTATATGATTATCATATTTATTAAATCCCCCTTTAAACTAAGAGATCTATTTTTCTTTGGCTATTTAAGAAAATCCATAGTGTCCTTTATAAAGTAAGTATTTATTTTATGCAAAAAAGAATAAGGTATCTTCATTTGTCAGATAATTTTTATCCTCTTATGACTGGAGGAACTGAAATATTTATCCAACAATTAATTAATGTACAAATTAGCCTTGGTGAGAAATATGAAGTTATTTGGGTATGTCATAAATCTAATAAATCAGAAAAAATAAAAAATCTAGAGAATTATAAGATTCTCTTAGATCCTGTACTGAAAAGTAATAGACTAGATACTTTTTCATTTATTGTCAAAGAAATTCCTGGATTCTATAAGTTACTCAAAAGATTTAAACCTGATATCGTTCATGTTCATTCTTTGGGTAGTAGAACTACCCTTAACCACATAGATGCAATAAAAAATTTTGGGGCTAAATTAATATTTACATTACATACACCTCCTTGTAGTTGTATGGGTAATTTATTAAATGCTTCACATTATATTTGTGATGGAAATTTAATTGATACAAGATGTACTTTTTTTAGATTGAAATCTAAAGGGATTCCATATTTTTTTGCAAAATTAGTTGCATATCAAAATGGTTGGCCTTTCTCTCCGAATAATAAAAGTTTATTTACTCGTTTACTAACTTCAAGAAAATTAACTTCCAATATGCATAATTCATGGATAAATTTAATCAATCAAGCTGATAATATTCATGTTTTATCTGGCTGGGGGAAAGATATGCTAATAAAACAAAAAGTAAGTCCTAATAAAATTAATCTTATTAGGACTGCAGGTCCTAAGAAATTATCTAATAAAAAAAGGTTACCTATGGAAGATAATTTCTTAAAATTAGTTTTCTGGGGAAGATGCAATCCTGAGAAAGGACTTCACATAGTAATTGATGCAATATCAATTCTAAAGAAAAACTTACCTATTAAATTAGATATATATGGCCCTTACTGGGGTGATGATGATTATTCAAAAAATTTAATCAAAAAAATCAAGTTTGATTCTAGAATAAATTATTTAGGTAATTTACCTCAAAAAGAACTTTTAAAGAAAATACAAGATTATGATTTAGCAGTGGTCCCTTCAATATGGATGGAAACAGGCCCTTTGACTATACTTGAAGCTTTTGCCGCGGGAATACCTGTAGCAGGGACAAATTTAGGGGGAATAAAGGAATTGTTAAAGGAACAAAAAGGTTGCTTTCTTTTGCCCTCTAATCCATTAGCTTGGAAAAATTTATTCTTAGATATATTGAATAATAAAATAAT
>QCMG01000002.1 GCA_003213955.1 Prochlorococcus sp. AG-418-M08 | reverse complement strand
AGACGAAACTTGAAAAAGAGTGTGAAAAAGCTAAAAAGTACAAAGAATTAAAAGATAAACTTTTTCGTATTAAGGAGATTGAAAAAGTACTTTTGTTCGATAAGCAAGTTCAAAATATTGAATTAATCAAGAAAAAAGCAATTAATTTGGATAAGAACAAGATCGTATTTAATCAACAAAAAGAATCTCTTAGTAAAGAAATAAAAGTATTGGAAGATGCAATGAAAGTCATGATTGCTGAATTAAAAGAGAAAGGAGAAGAAAAATTAATAAAGGTAAATTCTGATATTGGGAGTATCAATTCAAATTTAAGAGAATTAGAGAGAATAGCAGTTGCTAATAAAGAGGAAGGAATGAAATTGAAAGAGCAAAGGAATAAAATAATGATATCTAAAAAAAATGCCGAGTTAGAAAAAAAGCGACATGAGAATTTTAATGATAATTTTTTAGAAAAATTAAACTTTGAGATTCAAGATCTAACACTTAAGCATAAGTTATCTAGAAAAAAACTTTCGGATGCTGCAGGAGAATCAGGTGAATTTTCTAAGCAAAGTATTAAGTTGAATAATGAGTTAGAAAATATAAAATCTTTAATTCAACCCCTAGAATGTAGTAAGAGGAATATTGAAGAAGAAATAATACAAAATAATATACAAAGAGATGAGATATCATCTCAAATAAATGTTTTAATGTCTGAAAAACAAAAATTTCTAGATTTTAATAAAACAAATAAACAATCAAATGATACAAAAAATCATAAGTTGAGCATTATTAGATCTGAAATTAATACTGTAAAAAATGAAATTGACTTATTAAATAAAACCAAATTAAGGTTAAATAATGAACAATTAAGGCTTGAAAAGGATTTATCAAGATTTGAGAGTAGAAAGGAAGCTCTTAATGAAACGAGGGGTTCATATGCATTAAGAATACTTTTAGAGGCAGGTTTAGAAGGTGTCCACGGTTATGTTGCTCAATTGGGTGAAGTGAATGAAAAAAATAGGTATGCATTGGAAATTGCAGCAGGTAATAGACTTGGACAAATTGTTGTTGATCATGACACGATTGCTTCTAAAGCAATTGAAATTCTTAAAAAAAAGAAAGCAGGGAGATTAACATTTCTTCCACTTAATAGAATTAAAATTTATAAGAAAAATTTCGCACTAACAAGATTTGATAGTTTCAAGGAGAATGGATTTATTGATAAAGCTATTAATTTAATTAGTTTTGATGATGTTTATAATGATGTTTTTAAATATGTTTTTGGAGATACACTTGTTTTCTCAGATTTAGAATCAGCAAAATTATCTTCACAAAAATGTAGGCTAGTTACCTTAAGTGGCGAATTGCTAGAAGTTAGTGGAGCAATAACTGGAGGGAGTAAAGTTAATAAAGATCTTGCTTATAAGTTTGGAACTAATAATGATATTGATGAGTCACAACCAATAAAACAAAGACTATCCGTAATTGAAGAAGCTTTAAAGAAATCAGATAATGATTTTTTAAATAAAACTAGTCATTTAAGTAAACTAAACATTAATCAAAGGGAAATAATAGAGGATTGTGCATCCTCAAATAAGGAAATTGAGGTTAATAATAGTTCTCTTAAAGTTTCTATTAAAAAAATTGGTGAACATAATTTAAGGATAATTAAACTTACTAATCAAAATGATTCATTAAATAAAAAATTGGATGCAGTGATGAATGAAATAAAACCTTTAAAAAAAAAGTTAGATGATTTGGAGATGATCCTTAAAAAGAATTTTGAGGATAATCAATCATCATCTTTAATAACCCATAATAGTGATTATGAAAAGTTAGATAAAAAGCTTGAAGTACTTATTCAAGAAAGGGATGAATTATTAAATAAAAAGAATCAATTTGTTTTAAATCGAGAACGTATAAAAAATGAATTAAATCTAATAGACCTTCAAGAAAAAAATTTACATGAATTAGTTCAAGAGCTTTCAAATTCACATAATGAATGGATAAATAAAAGAAATAATTATAAAAAAGAGCTTTCAAATCTTGAAGATCAAAAATCAAAACTCGAAAAAGACCTTGGACTTTTAAGAAGAAAAAGGGATGAGTTGAATTCTAATATTTCCAATAAAAGACAAGAAATAAATCAGATTACACTGAAGTTAGAATATCTCGAGAGAGATATCATTTCTTTAAATGAGGAAATGCGTAGCGAAAGTATCAAATTAGAAAATTATAAACAAGATCTTCCTGATCCATTGCCTAAATTTGAAGAATATGAAGGAATGACTCTTGATTTATTACAATCAGAGATCATAAAGATTGATACTAAATTAGAAAATTTAGAACCAGTAAATATGTTAGCTTTAGATGAATTAGAGGAATTAACTGAAAGATTAAATAATTTAATGGAAAGATTGGAAGTTTTGTCTAACGAAAGATCTGAATTGCTTTTAAGAATAGAAACTGTTTCAACTATGAGACAAGAAGCATTTATGCAGGCATTTTTAGAAGTAGATAAACATTTTAGAGAAATATTTGCCAATTTATCTGATGGAGATGGGTTCCTTCAACTTGAAAATACTAATTCCCCCTTGGAGGGTGGTTTAACTTTAGTTGCTCATCCTAAAGGAAAAAATGTTAGAAGACTAGCTTCAATGTCAGGAGGAGAAAAATCATTAACGGCTTTAAGTTTTTTATTTGCTTTGCAAAAATATAAGCCGTCTCCTTTTTATGCACTAGATGAAGTAGATAGTTTTTTAGATGGCATTAATGTTGAAAGATTGTCAAAATTAATATCAAGTCAGTCATCAAATGCTCAATTTATAGTCGTAAGCCATAGAAGACCTATGATAGGAGCATCTGAACGAACTATTGGTGTTGCGCAAGCAAGAGGTGCTAATACGCAAGTTGTTGGATTACCAAATGCTGCATAATCACACTTTTTTAATTTTTTACGTCAGAATGATATAAAAATATTTATGAGTTTGTCGAACCCATCCACAAATAATAATCGCGGTAATTCAGTACCTAGTGAACGCCTATGGTTGAGATCTGAACTTATGGGGACACAAGTCATTACTACCGATACTGGAAGGAGATTAGGAGTTGTAGGTGAAGTTGTTGTTGATATTGATAGAAGAGAGGTAGTTGCTTTAGGGCTTAGAGATAATCCTCTTACAAGGTTTTTACCAGGTTTGCCTAAATGGATGCCCCTTGAAAGTATTAAGCAGGTTGGTGATGTAATTTTGGTAAATTCTTTAGATTCTTTGAATGATGGCTTTTCTCCTGACAGATACGGAAAAGTTATAAATTGTCAGGTAATTACAGAATCTGGTCAACTTCTTGGAAGAGTTCTTGGCTTTTCTTTCGATATTGAGACTGGAGATTTAATTTCTCTTGTAATGGGTGCTTTGGGAGTACCTCTTTTAGGTGAAGGGGTTTTAAGTACTTGGGAAATTCCTGTTGATGAGATAGTAAGTAGCGGAACTGACAGAATAATAGTTTATGAAGGTGCTGAAGATAAACTTAATCAATTAAGTAGCGGATTACTTGAGAAACTTGGCGTAGGTGGTTCTTCATGGGAAGAAAGGGAAGCAAATAGATATACAGCAAATCTTGTTCCAGTCGAGAATCAGCTACTCTCAGGCTCCGAATCAGAAGAACAAAATAATATTATGGATGAAATAAAAGAAGAAGACTTTATTGAAGAAGAAGAATATGAAGATGAACTTGAATATGTAGAAATTCAAAGTTCAAGAGAAAAAATCAAGAATAAAAAACAAATGTATTTAGATAATGAAATTTCTGATAAATTAGAAACTCAAATTGATGAAGAGAATAAAATCAATGAAGAAAATACTTCAGAGTTTAAAGTCAAAAGGCAATCTATTTCTAATCGGGCTTCAAAAAGACCAATTCAAAGATCAAAAGAACCCTTAGATATTGAACCTGTTGAAGAAAAAAAATTAGTAACTGAAAATCCCCAATCTGAATCTTTTGAGATTGATGATCCCTGGTAATTAACTAAGACTTTTGATTGAATTGAAAATAATACGTGCTAGTTTTTCAGCTGCTCCAACTTCCCCTCGTTGCTTTGATAAATATTCTTTTTGCTCTTTTAAATATTTTTTATTTTTTATCAGAAAAAGAGCTTCGTTAGCGATTTGTTTGGGTAAAACGTTGCCTATTCTTTCAGGGATAATTAACTTTTTGGCTTTTATATTTGGCCAGGCAAAAAATTTTTTGTTTTTTAAATACCAATTTTTAATTATAAAAGTAAATAATTTATTTATGAATGAAATCTTTCCAATTATTCCAAAGACCCCATCCCATGCATTCATTATATTTAGATGTTGAGTAGGTAGAACAACTATCATAGGCAAAGTAAGTGCAGCTAATTCGGCGGTATTCGCTCCTACTGTAGTAATTGCTAATTCACATTTTTTTAGTACTTCATAGCAGGGATGTTTACTAATTAGATAAATCTTAGTATTTTTTGAAGTTTCAATCACATAATTAAAAATAGAATTTTTTATTGGTTTTATGCTTTTGATTTTGGATGAATAATGTCTTGCAATAGGATTCTTATCACTTTGAAAAAATAAATATTCTTTGTGACTTGTCGTAGGAGCGATAGGAATAATTAAGTTAATATTTTTATTTTTGTTATTGATATGATCAGCGATTTCAAGAAAGTAAGGAATGCCTACTGAGAGCTTTGCTTTTTTAGAGCCTGGTAATAATGCAATAAACTTTTTCCTTTCAAGCTTAAAAGATATTTCTTTATTATTAGTGATGTCTGCCATTAAATCACCAATAACTTGACATTTATGTCTATATTTTTTAGGAACCCTTTTTATTACCTTCATATTCATCGCGGCGATTACGTTGCTCCAACGTGGCCATCTTGAAATCCATTCAGCATAAGTAATGTTGATATAACCTAATCTTTTTGCCAACAAAATACTCCAAAATTGATCGCCCCCAAGAAAAATAACTATCCCTTTTTCAGGCCATTTTGCATATTTATTAGGCCTCATTATTAATTTCCAAAAAGTGTTTGCTTTGGTAACTAATTCAAATTTATTCCATGATTTAGCAACTAAATATTCTTTACCAGTAGCATTTGGACAAGGCACTAAAATCAAATTAAGACAAAAATTTAATCTATCATTTTTTTTGAAGGAAGCATTTAACTTATTAAGATTATCAACTACTGGTCTTACCCAAGTTGACAACTCTCCAGGTCCATTAGAAATAATTACTACTGCAATAGATTCTTTTTTCATTGCAGTCAATCCAAAATACATAAAGTGCGGACGGCGAGACTTGAACTCGCAAGGCCTAAGCCACACGCTCCTTAGACGTGCGCGTCTACCAATTCCGCCACATCCGCAAAGGTTTTTCAAGCAGAGGCGTTATCTTAAACCACTAAGTTATCATACATTAATCGTATTCAATTGCGATATCATTTTATTTATCTGCTTTTTTAAATTTTTTAAAAGATTTATTTCTAATAAACTTATTTTTTACTATTGCATAAAACAAATAATTATCCACATATAACGTTTTAGGTTGTATTGTTAATCAATGCATTCTTGAAATTAAAAAAATTGACTGAATACTTTCTAAAAGTTAATTCAATTTAAATTCATCCTAATTTCTTAAATTTAATTTTGTAATGGTCGAAAAAGTTTTAATTGCTAATCGTGGAGAAATAGCTTTACGAATTATCAGAAGTTGTAGAGAGCTTGATATTGCAACTGTTGCCGTTTATAGCACGGTAGATAAAAAGGCGTTGCATGTACAGCTAGCTGACGAAGCAGTTTGCGTTGGGGACTCGCTAAGCAACAAGAGTTATTTAAATATTCCAAATATTTTAGCTGCTGCCACATCAAGAGGGGTTGATGCTATTCATCCTGGCTATGGTTTTCTGGCTGAAAATGATAAATTTGCTGAAATGTGTAATGATCACGGCATAACTTTCATTGGACCATCTCCTAACGCAATTAGATCAATGGGGGATAAATCTACCGCTAAAGAGACAATGGAAAGAGTCGGGGTACCTACAGTCCCAGGGAGTAAAGGTTTGTTATCAAGTGTTCAAGAGGCATCTGAAATGGCTGAAGAAATTGGATATCCCGTCATTATAAAAGCAACAGCTGGAGGAGGAGGGAGAGGTATGAGATTAGTTGAAAATAAAGCGAATTTAGAAAAAATGTTTAAGGCAGCTCAAGGAGAAGCAGAAGCTGCATTTGGTAATGATGGTTTATATATGGAGAAATTTATAAAAAAGCCAAGGCATGTAGAAATTCAAATCCTAGCCGATAGGTCTGGAAATGTAATTCATCTTGGTGAGAGAGATTGTTCTGTGCAAAGAAGACATCAAAAATTACTTGAAGAATCCCCTAGCCCAGCTATTAACCTTTCCCTCAGGGAAAAAATGGGTAAGGCAGCAATAGCCGCAGCAAAAAGTATTTCTTATGAAGGGGCGGGTACTGTCGAATTCTTAGTTGATGATGATAATAATTTTTTCTTTATGGAAATGAATACAAGGATTCAAGTTGAACACCCAGTAACTGAAATGGTTACAGGCGTAGATCTTATTGCTGAACAAATCAAAATAGCCGGTGGAGATAATTTAGGATTTAAGCAAGACGAAATTAAATTGAATGGTCATGCTATTGAATGTAGAATTAATGCAGAGGATCCTTCACATAATTTTCGCCCATCCCCTGGAAAAATAACTGGATGGCTCCCTCCCGGAGGACCAGGAGTAAGAGTTGATAGTCATGTGTATACAGGTTATGAAATTCCCCCTTTTTACGATTCATTAATAGGTAAATTAATAGTTTGGGGTAAAGACCGTAATACTGCTATTAAAAGAATGAACAGAGCATTAAATGAATGTGCAGTAACTGGGATTCCAACAACAATTAATTTTCATCTCAACCTTCTTAATAAAACAAAATTTATGAAAGGTAAAATTCATACAAAATACGTAGAAGAAGAATTGTTACCTAACTAGTAAAGGGAATATGTTTTTTCTTAATTCATGCTATTTTGCATGGCAATTTTGATTAACCCTTGTTGCCCAACTAATATTTCTCTTAGAAAACTTATTATTCCTATCCAAATGACAGGACTTACATCTACTCCTCCAATAGGAGGAATTAATTTTCTTGTGAAATTTAAAATGGAACTTGTGGGGATTGCAATCAATAACCAAAACCCTTTATTTATATCAATTTTTGGGTACCAGGTTAATATTAATCTTATTAAAAAGACTAGCGTTAGGAATGATAAGAGAATTCCTAGCGTTAGATCTAAAATTGATAAATAGTTTTGAAACAATGAAATCACAATTATTTAATTCATCTTAATAAATAACACATAAGTAAGGATTTTATTCGTATTATGAACTGAGAATTTAATTTAAAAAAGGTGATTCAAATTTCAAATCTAATATTAGCAGCTGATTTTTCTCCAGAAGTGACTAATAATTCTGCCTTTAATATGATAGCTAGTTTCTTTGCGGCAGCATTACTGATAATTGTTCCTGCAGCAGCATTTTTGATCTTTGTTAGTCAAAAAGATTCACTTGACCGTACTTCAGCTACACGTAGACGCTAGTTTTTATAGAAGTTTTAAGTAGAATATATACATAAGGTGTTTTTACATCTTGCAAAATAAGTTATTGGAGAAAAAATGTGGTCAATGCTAGTCTAAATTGGGCGAGTATTGTTGGCATCGTATTAGCTGTATGTGGAGGTGGCCTATATTTTTTGAGGTCATTTAAACCAGCATTGGCAAGAGATTATGATGTTTTTTTTGCAGCAATAGGTCTTTTATGTGGTGGAATATTATTTTTCCAAGGATGGAGATTAGATCCTATTCTGCAATTTGGCCAGTTTTTATTGGCAGGAACGACAGTTTTTTTTGCATACGAAAGTGTTCGATTAAGAGGAGTTACAACTGATCAAGCGAGAAGATCATCATATTTTGAGGACGATCAGATTCCAGAAATGCCAAGAAATTCTTCAAGAAATAGATTTAATGATAATTATGATCAGTTTGATGATTCAGATAGAGTTTCTAGAAGATTTAAACCACAAGAAAATGATATAGAAGATGACTATATGGTAGGAAGATCGCAAAGGCGAAATATATCAAGGGCTATTCCAGAGTCTGCCGTAAGCAAGAGGCGTTCCTCTATGAGAGAGTCTAGTCAATTTCAGGATAATGAACCCAAAAAAAGAAGAAATAGGTCTGAAGATACATTTGGTAATGAGGAAAGAAGGAGTAGTTTTGGAGAGAGGCGAGCATCAAGAAGTGAGGTTAAAAGAGGCTCAAGACCACTTCCTAATGAGAGAGTTTCTAGAGAATCAAATAATTCCCCCCTTAAAAATTCTTCTTTATCCTCAAATAACACAGCAAGGCCATCTATAAGATCTCAATCTTCTAGAGAAAAAGTAGAAGATGCATCATTTTCTCAAAATATAAATGAAATTAAAAAAACGCGTCAGGCTGGTAGACCAGCGGCCAGTGGAAGATCGACTTCTAAAAATCAATCCAGTAGATACAGTGTAGGTACCAAAAAAAATAAACCCAGAGATAATAGCTCTAGGTTTGATGATTAATTAAAATATTCCAGCCCAGCTTAGGAATGATTTTTTGCTAAATATCTCTATTAGAATTATTGCTACAAATCCAAGCATTGCGAATCTTCCATTGGTTATTTCTGAATAACTGCTCCATCCAAACTTGTATTTATCTTCAGTTTCAATTGATTGCGCATCTATTTTATTATCGCCAGAATTTAGCTTTTCTGTATTATTAGTTTCCTCACTATTTTGATCTTGATTTAAATTCATAGCTTAATCTAATTTTTAAAATTATACTTATCTGTGGTGAATAATTTCCAATCTCCTTTTCCATTTAATTCTAAAATGTTGTTATGAAAATCTTTTAGACTAGGTCTATGTCCAACGCTTATTAATGATAATTCTCTCTCTTTTAATAATTGATATAATTTCTTTTCAGTTTTAATATCTAGTGCACTAGTTGCTTCATCTAATACAGCAAATTGTGGTGAATTAAGTAATAATCTTGCGAAAGCTAATCTTTGCTGCTCTCCTAAAGAAAGTATTCTTGGCCAATCTTGTTTAACGTCAAGGTTGGGATATCTATCAACTAAAGATTTTAGATTTACTTCATTAAGAACAGATACTAAGTGGTCATCACTAAACTTATCTACTTCTGTTGGGTAACATAGTTGTTCTCTTAAAGAACCTAGAAGCATGTAAGGTTTTTGAGGTATAAATAACAACTCACCTGTTTTAGGTTTTTTAATCGATCCTTGATTAGGTTCCCACAATCCACTGATCATTCTTAATAAGGATGTTTTCCCACATCCAGATGGTCCTACTACAAGTAATGATTGATTCGTTTCAATGCTTAAATTTAAGTTTTTGATAATAGCTTTTTCTGATCCAGGTGGAAATAGATCAGCTTCTTTAATGAGGATAGATGGATAATTAGAAATTATATTTTGATTATCAATTGGCTTGGATTGGCTTATACTCTCAACTTTTGACTGAAATCCCTCCAATCTTCCAATTCCTGCTGTAAATTTTGCTAATTCTTCTATTTGATTAACAATAAAAAACAAAGAACCCTCTACCATTCCAAAGGCAAAGCTTGCTTGAATAAAACGACCATAATCAATATCACCCTTAAAATAAGGAATTGCCATGATTAGATATGGAAAAAAGTTACCAGCATAATTAATAGATCGCCTCATTACATCGATGATTACTCTCCAAATTATTAGTAAGTTAAAGTTTCTCACCACTTCTCCCAATCTTCTTTCGGTTTCACTTTTTTCTGGTTTTTCTCCTGAATAAAAAGCTATAGATTCAGCATTATCTCTAATATGTACCAATCCATATCTGAAATCCGCTTCATATCTAAGTTGATCGAAATCAATTTTTACTAAATTTTTACCAGCAATCAAGAGGATAGTTGTAGCAAATGCGGCATATCCAAATAATGAAAAAGTTAAGGTTGTGCTAATGCTCCATAATATGAGAATGTTTAGAGAAAAAGTAAGAAGTGCATCAAAAACTCCTAAAGTAAAGGATAAACTTTGGCCAGTAAAAGCTCTGGTGTCATCTGTTATGCGTTGGTCAGGATTATCTACATCAGTTTGTTCTTCATCATTTGGATTTAATTGGTAATACGCTTTATTAGTCATATAGTCTTGAACCAAACTTTTTGAAAGCCATTCTCTCCAGATTATTCCTAATTTGTAGGTAAAGAATATTTGGGAAACACGAATTGGTAAAGCAACAGCAAAGCAGCATGCATAAATTCCTAAGATTCTATAAAATCCATCTTCTTGTTTTTCTACGAGTGCATTTGTTAAGTCTCTAGCAATAAATCCTATACCTGCATTAATTCCATTTACAGCCAAAAGCATTAATACAATGACTGCTAGAAATAGCCAATGTAGCCATCTACTATTCTTTAGCTGACGCCTGAAACTAAAAAAGCTTCCTGAACCAATAAGGAATAATCCTGAAAATAATAATCCCCACCAACCAGACCATATTGTATTTACAGTATTGACCACTCCTCCAAAATATTTTTCAAGAAAGATAGGTTGAATACTTTCAAAAAAACTAATTATCCCTGTAAGTCCAACAAGAACTATTCCTCCTACACAAAATAAAAGAGATATTAAAAGCCATATAAATTGAAATCCATTACATTGATCAATTGGGAGAAAAAATGGTTGAGCTAATCTTCTTAACTTCTGCAACTGATAAAAAATTTTAGATTTATTTTGTACTACATCAGTCATATTTTTTTACTAAACTTTCCAATAAAATAAATTATATCTTTTATGAAGAGGATTGCCCAAAACCTATAAGAGATAGAGCCCAATTTGGAAGATTAAGATAAGACAATAATCTTAAATCAAATTCATGAACTTTAACAAGAGATATGTCCATTAACCACCAAAAAAGAAAAGGTAAATTAAATAATATTTGTAATTGCCATTTATAGGTTAAGACTTTCCAAATTTTAGATAAAACTAATTTTTGATTTTCATCTAAACTTTCCCAATTTGTAGTTATTAAGTTTAAAAAATTTTTAGATCTAATATTGAGAGTTTTAGGTGTATTCATTTTTTTATTTATTTATTTATTTATAGCTAAAATCTAACTATTTTGAGAGCTCTAACCTGGAGGCCAATTCATTTTTCTTCCAGCTAAAAAATGTATATGTAAATGAAATACTGTTTGACCAGATTCTTCCCCTGTATTAATGACTGTTCTCCAAGTTTTTAAATTCTTAGATTTTGCAATATTCTTTCCTATTAATAGTAAATGACCTAATAAATTTTTATCAACTTCCAAACACTCATTTAAACTAACTAATGGCTTTTTAGGAATTACCAAAAAATGAATTGGAGCTTGAGCAGCAATATCATTAAACGCTATACAAAGCTCATCTTCATGAAGCTTTTCGCAAGGAATCTCACCATCTATTATTTTGCTAAATATCGTAGTTTCAGTCATTATATTTAATAAAAAATTAAGTTATTTAATTGGTATTACATCTTTTTCATGAAATCCCTCTTTAATAAGTTCTTTATTTAAATCTTCTTTTGAAGTAACTCTATCAACAAATAAAACGCCATTTAAATGATCCATTTCATGTTGAATACATCTTGCTAATAGCCCATCAGCTTTCATTTTTCTTGGTCTACCCATTTCATCTCTAAATTTTAATTTAACTATTGATGGTCTTATAACGTTTAAGTAAACTCCAGGAATACTTAAACAACCCTCTTCATATGAATTTAATGTAGTCCCATAATCAGTAATCTCTGGGTTAATTAAGATTAAAGGCTCAGCTGAAGAGTCTTCAAAATTTACATCAATAACAAGTAAATCTTTATTAATACCTATTTGGGGAGCAGCTAGTCCAATACCTTTTGCTGCATACATACTTTGAAGCATTTCCTTTGCTAGGTTTCTTATGGAATTATCAACTTTACTTATTCTTTTAGCATTCTGTCTCAATACATCACTACCAAGTGTATATATTTTTTTATGTGGTTTTGCATCTGATTGATTTTTAGACACTTTTTCTACAAAAGTATTAGATTTTGACTTTCTTGCAAGTTGTGAGAAATGGTTTGCCACGGTAAGAAAAAGTTATTTAATCAACAGTTAAACTATAAAAATACTAGCACTTTAAATAACTTTTCTAAATGAGTGATACTGATAATTTAAAATTAAAGCAAACCTATTTAAAAAATATATCTTTTAAAGATTTATCGATTATCAAAAATATTATCTTCTGGTTAGATGCTATTCCTGATGATAAAAAATATAAAAATGCTATTTTTGCTAGACCTTTTAATGATAAAAATGCAATTCCGCAACAATTAACTGGAGATAATTTTTACATTAAAAATCAGTTTCATGGTTATGGGGGTAAATCATATCAATGTATAGAAGTGCATGATCAAATTTATTTGATATGGTTCGATCAGTACTCAAAAGCATTATGGTTGCAAATTTTTAGAGTCCAAGAGAGAGTGTCTAAAAGTGATAATAAATATCTTTTATATAATACGAAACCAAAACAACTTACTAAAGCAATAGAGAGTAATTTTGATACCTCATTTGTTATTTCTAAAAATAATTTTTTATACGGTTTATGTGAAATAAATAATAGAGATTATTTATATTCATTAGATTTGAAAAAAACTAAACAAGCAATATGTAAAATTAAAAAATTTGATAATTTTGTTGGGAATTTATCTTCTAATTCCATAGGTAATTTGTTTTCCTGGATAGAGTGGAATAGTGACTGTATGCCTTGGGAACAAAATCATCTCTTTTTTGCAAGTATTGATAATGCTGGAAAGATAAAAGAAATAAAAGAATTTACTAATAAAGTTATTAACGAAGGGAAAAATGTTTCTTTCTTTCAACCTTATTGGATTAGTGAGAACATGTTAGTTTGTTCTGAAGATAGTACAGGTTGGTGGAATTTATGTTTTATCGATGTAGCGGATATTAAAAAAATTGTTCTCAAGAAAAGAATAATCAAATCTTTGACTGAATATGGATCTCCGCAATGGGTTTCTGGAATTTCATTTTTTTCTGGAAATATAGAAAATTTATTTTGTCTAGCGAAAAAAGAAAATATTTGGCTACTAGAAAAGTATAAGAATCTTTGTTGTATTCAAGAGCACGAATTACCTTTTAGTTCTATAAGTGATTTTAGTGTTTTTGATCAAAAATTAGTTATTAGAGGTAATACTATTAGTTCTTTTAATCATTTATTTGAAAATGATTTTGAAGAAAAAGATTCCGTTAATTTCTCAAAAGAGATATCTTTTGAGCCTATTAATGATTTTTCAAAACCAGAATCTTTTTGGTTTAAAGGTTTTAATAATGAATTGACACATGCATTTATTTATAGGCCTCTATTTGAGAGATTTACAAAGTCGCCATTAATTGTAAAGGCACATAGTGGACCAACTTCTTATTTTGATGGATCTTTTAATTCGGAAGTTCAAAATTGGACTTCGCTAGGATTTATGGTCGCTGAAGTTAATTATGGAGGTTCTTCTGGGTTCGGTCGTAAGTATAGAGAGAGATTAAATTATAAATGGGGCATCCTTGATTCCTATGACTGTAAAGCACTAGTGCTGAATTTGATAAGATTAAATTTAGTTGATAGTTCTAAGATAGCAATTTTAGGGAATAGTGCTGGTGGTTTAACTGCAATTAATTCTTTATGTCAGGGTAATGTTTTCAAAGCAGCGATTTGTAAATACCCTGTACTCGATTTAAAAGATATGAATCAAAAGACGCATAGATTTGAGAAAGGTTACTTAAATTCTCTTTTAGGTGAATATTCAAAATTTCGTAATGACTACCAACTTCGATCACCAATTAATAAAATGTATACATTGAAAAAGCCAATTTTATTATTTCATGGCAAAGAAGATTTAGTTATTTCATATAAACAAACATTAAAAATCAGAGATATAATTCTCAAAAATAATAAACATTCAGAAGTAATACTTTTTGATAATGAGGGACATGGTTTTAAAAATATTGCTAACAAGAAAATAGTTCTCTTTAAAAGCCAAAAATTTTTAGAGAGAACTTTAAGTATTTAAGAATTAATTCTTAAAAAACTAATAGTCTCTTTAAGTTTATTGATAAAAATATTTATTTCCTCTTTGGTAGTAGTGAAATTCATACTAACTCTAGCGGTTGAATTAATTCCGATATATCTATGCAGAGGTTGACAACAATGATGACCACTTCTAATGCAAACACCTTTGGAATCAAGAATTTCAGCGATATCATTTGAATGTATTCCTTTAATGTAGAAAGTTGCTAAAGAGGCTCTGTTTGGGTCTATTTTTGGTGTAGGGCCTATTATTTCAATATCTTTTATTTGGTTCAATTGTTCAAATAAATATTGAGTAATATGATTTTCATACTTTTTAATTTTATCTAATCCAATGTTATTGATATATTTAATTCCTTCCGCTAATCCTATTGCTTCAGCAATAGCTGGCGTCCCAGCTTCAAATTTATGAGGTAGTTCTGCCCAAGTACTTGTCTCTTCAAATACGTCTTGTATCATTTCACCACCTCCGAAAAAAGGAGGAATTTCCTCTAAGATTTCTTTTTTAGACCATAAGAATCCTATACCTGTTGGGCCACATAATTTATGTCCTGAACCAGCTAAAAAATCTATCCCAAGATCACGTACGTCTAATTTCTGATGAGCTAAACTTTGACAGGCATCTAATAGAACTAAAGAACCCATTTGCTTAGCTAATTTTGTTATTTCTTTGACAGGGTTACAACAACCTAAAGTGTTGCTTATGTGCAAAAAGCTTACTAATTTTGTTTTAGTTGTTAATTTTGACTTGAAATCATCAATATCTAATCTGCCGTTTTGATCTATACCTATAAATTTGAGTTTACATTTATTTTTTGCCGCTACCATTTGCCAAGGAACAATATTACTATGATGTTCCATTATTGATAAAAGAATTTCATCATTCTCTTTTAATGTGAACTCTCCCCATGATCTGGCGGCTAGATTAATAGCTTCAGTTGCATTTCTTGTGAAAATTATTTCTTTAGTTGAATTAGCATTTACATATTTGGATATTAAAGATCTTGCATTTTCAAATTCTTCCGTTGCCTTTGCACTTAGTTGATGAGCCCCCCTATGAACATTTGCATTGAAATTACTGTAATATTCTTCAAGTTTTTTTAGAACTTGAATTGGTTTTTGAGTTGTTGCAGCGTGATCAAGATAAATAATTTTATTATCATTTTTAAAATTATTTTCTAATAGAGGAAAGTCTTTTTTATCAATTTTCAGTAAATTTTGAATAGTTTCCATTAATTTTCTGTTAAAAGTTTATCAAGTAAATCCCATCTATTTTTTGGAATAGGAATACATGCAATTATTTCTTGGAAATAAGAACTTAATTGTAGTTTACTAGCTTCTGATAATGTGAGACCTCTTGATCTCATATAGAAAAGTTCTTCGTCATTTAATTGTGAAATAGTTGCACCATGTTTGCACTTTACGTCGTCAGCAACTATCTCTAGTTGAGGTTTAGTATCCACTTTTGCATTTTTAGATAACAGTAAATTTCTACTTAATTGTGATGCGTCAGTTTTTTGAGCAATTTTTGGAACAATTATTGCACCTTCAAAGACAGCATGTGATTTATCGTCTGCTAAGGATTTATTAATTTGATCAAATTTCCCATTAGGTCCGTTAAATCTCATTTTTGTATAAGTAGCTATTTGATCGTTATTTTTAGTTATTTGTACTCCTTTTATAATAGTTTTGGCATCTCCTTCTAATTGATTAATGCGGAGTTCAAATCTTGCAAAATTATATTTGAAATGTAACGATCCTAAACTGTATTCACTTTTGGCTTTTTGTACTATGTTTAAAGAATTTAATAAATTAGATTTATTTTCACCATAAGAAACTACTCCATGATTAACAGAAGAATTTGATTCTAAACATAAATAAGTTGATTGAGATAATGAAGAGTTTTGGTTCCCTAAATTAATTTGTGATAAATCTACTTTACAATTCTTTTCAAAAAATACAATCAGTGTCTTAGCGTTAAAAGATTCAGATGAAGAAGCACTAAATATCTCAATAGGTGGTATTTTATTTCCAGAAATATTTAAACCTAATATGTTTTTCTTAGAGCATAAACAATGATTTAATAGATCACTCCAATTATCATTTTGATCAAAATTAGAAATATTTTTTTTTATGTAGTCAATTATTTGTGAATCTTCTAATTTTCTTATGGAATAGTTTTCCCCTTCTAGATTAATTATGCTATTTTCACCTATTATCAATCTGACTACATTTTGTGACTCGTTTTCATATGGGAGCTTAATTTTAGATTCTTTATTTTTATGAGAATAATCTAAGAAACTTGAAAATTTGGATTTATTAGAAAGCCTCCATAGTTCACTTTTGACATTTGGTAATGGATTAAGTTTTAGTTTATTGAGACAAATTTTTTGTATCTCTGTGGGATTACCTACAAGTTCATTTTTTTTTATTTCTTCAATAATTTGCATTTATCTATATTGTTTTGAGAAATTATCAGTCCATTCATAACCATGTTTTTCAAGTTCCAAGGCAAGATCACTTTCTCCAGTTTTTATGATTTGACCATCGGCCATAACATGGACATAGTCAGGTTTTATTTCATCTAATAATCTTTGATAGTGAGTAATTAATATAATTCCTGTTTCATGATTAGAAATCTTTTTAATACCAGAGGCAACTATTCTAAGAGCATCAATATCTAATCCTGAGTCGGTTTCATCTAAAATTGCAATTTTTGGTTCTAACAAAGCCATTTGCAATATTTCATTCCTTTTCTTCTCGCCTCCTGAAAAACCTTGATTGATACTCCTTGATAAAAAGGCAGAATCCATTTTTACTAAGTCTAGTTTTTCTTTAACTAAGTCTTCGAAATCAAAAGTATCTAATTCTTCTTTTTTAAGAAATTTTCTTCTTGCATTTGTTGCAACTCTAAGAAATTCAAGATTACTGACTCCTGGAATTTCAATTGGATATTGGAAGCCTAGGAAAATACCTGATTGCGCTCTTTTTTCGGGTTCTAAAGACTGAATATCTTGTCCAGAGAATTTTATTTCACCTTTAGTGATTGTGTATGAAGGGTGTCCTGCAATAATCTTCGAGAGTGTGCTTTTGCCACAGCCATTTCTCCCCATAATTGCGTGAATCTCTCCAGGATGAACTGAAATTGTTACTCCTTTTAGAATAGGAAGATCTTCTGTAGATGCAAAAAGATTATTCACCTCTAATATTGGATTTAATTCTTTCTTTTTGCTTTGCATCACACTTTCAAATTAATTAATTAACCTACTGAACCTTCTAATTTGAGGGACAGTAGTTTATCCGCTTCAGCTGCAAATTCCATTGGTAGTTGATTGAAGACATCTCTACAAAAGCCACTTACCATCATTGATACAGCTTCTTCAAATTCAATACCTCTGCTTTGTAAATAGAAAAGTTGGTCTTCCGAAATTCTACATGTACTTGCTTCATGCTCAATTTCTGAATTGGGTTGTTGAGATTGAATATAAGGAAATGTATTCGCAGCAGCTTGATCTCCAATTAACATTGAATCACATTGACTGTAATTTCTAGATCCGACGGCTTTCGAACCCATCTTTACAAGACCTCTGTAACTATTTACTGAATTACCAGCACTAATTCCTTTGCTAACTATTGTTGATTTCGTTTTAGGACCGATGTGAATCATTTTTGTGCCCGTATCGGCTTGTTGAAGGTTATTAGTAAGTGCTACAGAATAAAATTCACCTACTGATTCTTCACCTAAAAGAAGACAGCTTGGATATTTCCATGTTATTGCGGAGCCTGTTTCAACTTGGGACCAACTTATCTTACTTCTCTTCCCTAAACACTTTCCCCTTTTGGTGACAAAATTAAATATTCCACCAATCCCCTCTTCATCGCCAGCATACCAATTTTGTACTGTTGAATATTTAATTGCGGCATCGTCCAGGGCAATAAGTTCAACTACCGCTGCATGCAAAGTATTAGTGTCAAACATTGGAGCTGTACATCCTTCAAGGTAGCTAACCGAGCTGGATTCTTCTGCAATAATTAGTGTTCTTTCAAACTGACCTGAATCCCCGCTATTGATTCTAAAATAAGATGAAAGATCCATAGGACACTTAACTCCTTTGGGGATATAAACAAATGAACCATCACTAAAAACAGCGGAATTTAAAGCAGCGAAGTAATTATCATTGGCAGGTACTACAGAGCCTAAATATTTTTCTATTAGATGTGAATGATCTTTGACCGCTTCACTTATCGAGCAAAATATAACTCCATATTCAGCAAGTTCTTTTCTGAAAGTCGTTGCGATAGAAACACTGTCAAAAACTGCATCTACAGCAACGTTTGTAAGTTTTTTTTGTTCAGTAAGAGGAATACCTAATTTATCGAAAGTTTCTAGGAGTTTGGGATCAACTTCATCCAAGCTAGAGATTTTTTCTTTTTGTTTTGGTGCAGAATAATAAATAATATCTTGATAATCAATATCTTTATAGCCTATATCGGCCCAATTTGGTTCTTTCATTTTTTGCCATTTTTTAAAGGCGTTCAGTCTAAATTTAAGAAGGTATTCAGGCTCTTCTTTTTTTGCTGAAATTAATCGAATTGTATCTTCACTTAGACCTTTGGAAATCTTTTCAGTTTCAATATCAGTAACGAATCCATATTTATATGGTTCAGATACGACATTTTTAACTAAATTTTCACTTACCATAATCTGTATAAAATTAATCTATTACAATTAGCTTCCTATACTTTAACTAAATATATGCCCAATATTGAGTTTTTATTCTTAATTAAATTAAAAAATTAATGTCTAACCAAACCAATTCTTTTTCGAGTCCACTAAGTGATGATATCGTAAAACATATTGATCATCTAAATTTACCTACAGTCCAAAAGCAACATATAAGGTTACTAGCCCATTGTCTAGAAATTTTTAAAGAGATAGCAAATGATGATGTGTCTCTGTTCGAAGAAGATCAGCTTCTTAGAGAATGGTGTAATGAACAATCCCAGAAATTTAATGATGAAAATTTTAATCAAATTTTCTACCAACAAATGTGTTCTGCAGCGAATAAATTAAATTCTTTCTCTAAGAGTATTAAAAAAAACTTCAAAGAATTGAATATTGAGGATTTAATCATTTTAGTAGAGCAAGATTGGACAAATTAATATGAAGCGATCCCGAAGAAAAAATATATTTTTGTTGAGTTCTTAACAATTCAAGGTAATAAAATTTAAAAAAATACAAAATTAATTTCTTAACGTTAAATTTATAAATTTGTCTAAAATCTAGTTATACCAACATTTTATAAGAAAATTGTAAATTTTGAAAACTTTAAAGTAGTCAGAAGATCCTGACGACAGCCTTTAAATTCCCGCAATCTGCCAAAAAAAAGAACATACTGATCCCATGCAAATTATGGAGATTTAAAAAGTGGATGAAGGGACCAAGAATAAAGAAAATTTACTTAGTCTAACCCTCAGACAATTGCGAAAAGAAGCTAGTAAATTATCTGTTCCCTTATATAGTCGAAAAACAAAAGCTGTATTAATTGATTTAATAGTTAAATACCGCAAAAATTCTTCAAAAAATTTTAAAGAGATCGTAGACAAAAATGTTTCTGAAAATATTCCTGAATCTATTATTAAACCCTCTAAAGATGAAGATAATACCAAAGTTGTATTTTTGCCTAGAGATCCAGAATGGGCATATGTATTTTGGCAAATTTCAGAAAGCGATAGAGAAAAAGCTCAATCTTTAGGCGCTAGTAAATTATGTTTGCGTCTGTTTGATGCTACTGGTGTTGGAGAAGGTAAATTAAATCAGGGAACTTTGAGAGAAATTAATGTAGATAGTTACAGTACTGAATGGTATTTACCAATTCCTCTTGCAAATAGGGATTATAAGGTTGAATTAGGTTATAAATATGGCTTCAATTGGATGTCATTAGCTTTCTCATCTGTCTGTCATGTACCGGGGTCTCAACCTTCAGAACAAATTTTAGATAAATTTGTACCTTTTAATTTAGAGGCACCACTTTCAGCATCAGAGGTTTCTTCAACAATTCAAAGTCCTCAGGGAGAAGAAGTTAACGGCTTGCATGAGCGCCTGTATCAGGCAGCGACAAGTTTTCCTACAAGAAGAAAAGTAGGATCAGAGGAGTTTATGGAAGATATGAATACAACAAATATAGACTCTAATCTTAATGACTCTGGGGTAGGCCAATGGTCTTCAGGTTTAAATGAATCTGGGAGTGGAATAGTTAAAAATAGATCCTTCTGGTTGGTCGCTGATGCAGAATTAATTGTTTATGGGGCAACAGATCCATCTGCGAAATTAACTATTGGTGGAGAAAATGTGCCTTTAGCTGCTGATGGTACTTTTAGACTTCAAGTTCCATTTAGGGATGGATCTCAAAAATATGATATTAAAGCTATCGATTCCTCTGGTGAGCAGGAAAAGAGCATCATAATGAAATTTGATAGGTCGACTCCTCTTGACGATACAAATGAAAAAGATAATGCTGAGACAGAATGGTTTTAAAAAATAAATTAATGCTTAAAAAAATTGTTGCTTTCACACCTTTATTTGGTGCTTTAACTTTTCCTCTTGTAGTTCCTATTACTATTTCTAAGTTTGGAATTAATTATGGAATCCTTAGCGCATTAGTTATTTCTTCTTTATGGTTTATCGCTATGTTAAGAACATCCGAAATGCCTCATTAATTAAGTTATATTTTTTTGAGTTTCTTAAAAGTATGACTGAAGTTAATGTTATAAATATAAATTCTCCTTTTTTAGATCAAAAACCGGGCACTTCTGGTTTAAGAAAAAGCACTTTAAAGTTTCAGGAAGAACACTATTTAGAAGTTTTTATTGAAGCAATCCTACAATCATTGGAAGATTTAAAAGGTTCAACATTAGTAGTTGGTGGTGATGGTAGATATGGCAATATTGAAGCAATAGAAAAAATTGTCCAAATATGCATTGCTCATAAAGTTCAAAAGATTATTGTTCCAAAATATGGTTTACTATCTACTCCTGCGACATCACATTTAATTAGAAAAGAAAAAGCTGTTGGTGGAATTATTCTTTCTGCAAGCCATAATCCTGGGGGTATTGATGGCGACTTTGGAGTGAAATTGAATATCTCTAATGGTGGCCCAGCTCCTGAGATGATTACTAATAAGATTTTCAAGGCTTCACAATTACTAACTAGTTATAAAATTTGTAAAATTGAATTACCTGATTTTAGTGAATATGGGACTTATTCTTATGGTGAAACTACCTTAGAAATTATTGATGGATTAAAAGATTATTCTAATTTGATGGAGAAAATTTTTGATTTTGATCAAATTAGTGATTTTTTAAAAAAAGACTTCTCGTTAATCTTTGATGCAATGAATGCGGTTACAGGCCCATATGCAAAAAATATTTTTGTTGAAAAAATGGGTCTTGCACATGATTGTGTCATGAATGGTAACCCGCTAAAAGATTTTGGGGGTTTGCATCCTGATCCTAATCTTACTTACGCATCCCACTTGGCTGATTTGTTACTAAATAAAAAATCTTATAGTTTTGGTGCTGCATGCGATGGAGATGGAGATAGGAATATGATTTTAGGAAATGGATGTTTTGTAAATCCTAGTGATAGCCTTGCAGTTATCACTGCTAACACAAAATGTGTCCCTGGTTATAAAGATGGTATTACAGGTGTGGCACGATCCATGCCAACCAGCTCAGCGGTTGATAATGTTGCTCGAGCATTAAATATACCTTGTTACGAGACACCTACTGGTTGGAAGTTTTTTGGAAATCTTTTAGATTCTAATTTAATTACTTTATGTGGAGAAGAAAGTTTCGGAACAGGTAGTAATCATGTGAGAGAGAAAGATGGATTATGGGCAGTTTTGTATTGGTTACAAGTTTTAGCTGAGAAAAAATGTTCAGTAAGTGACTTGATGCAGAATCATTGGAAACAATTTGGTAGGAATTATTATTCAAGACATGATTATGAGGCAATTCCCTCAAATATTGCTAATCAAATCTTTGGTAACCTAACTTCTATGCTCGAACATTTAAAAGGAAATAGTTTTGCCGGCCATTTAGTTAAAGTTGCAGATAACTTTTCATATTTAGATCCCGTTGATAATTCCACAAGTGAAAATCAAGGTTTAAGATTGGTGCTTGATGATAATTCGCGATTAATTGTGCGCCTTTCTGGAACTGGAACTAAGGGTGCAACATTAAGACTTTACTTTGAGAAATTTTTTAATCCTCAACAGAATCTTTCGTTAAATCCTCAGATTGCTTTGAAACCTTTAATAAATGATTTAGATGCTTTATTAAACATTTCAAAACTTACTCAAATGGAAACTCCTACAGTAATTACATAGAATTGAAAGTAATGATTTTTTGATTTTTTGATATGCATTCAGAAAATTTATTTACTAATTATTCTCAAATAGAAAATAATGCACCTTTGGCAGATCAATTAAGACCAAAGAATTTAGAAGATTTTTTTGGTCAACAACCAATCCTGAATGAGAATTCGCTTTTAAGAAATGCAATATTAAACGATAAGGTTAGTAATTTTATTTTTTCTGGCCCTCCTGGTGTTGGAAAAACTACTCTAATTGAAATTATTTCCAATAATACGCGTTCAAGATTAATTAAGTTAAATGCAGTATTATCAAGTGTTAAAGAATTAAGAAATGAAATCGCTAATGCAAAAGATAGATTAATAAATTCAAAAAGAAAAACAATTTTATTTATTGATGAGGTGCATAGATTTACGTCAGTTCAGCAAGATGCTTTATTACCTTCAATAGAAAATGGAACTATAACTTTTATTGGTGCTACAACTGAAAACCCTTTCTTTGCTGTTAATAAAGCGCTTGTGAGTAGGTCTCGTATTTTTACATTACTTCCTTTGTCAGAAAATGATTTGCAGAAAATAATACAAAAAGTCATAACTCACTATTCTAAAAAAAAAGATTCAAAAAAGGTTTACTTAACTCAAGATGCCATATCTCATTTAATTAAATTTTCTGGCGGTGATGCAAGAACATTAATCAATGCGTTAGAGATGGCCATAGAAACAACTCCTGAAAATGATGCTAAAGAAATCAAGATTAATCTCTCAATAGCAGAGGATGCAATTCAAAAGAAAAATATTGTTTACGATAAAAATGGTCAAAACCATTACGATGTAATAAGTGCTTTTATCAAGTCCATAAGAGGTTCTGATCCAGATGCAACTTTATTCTGGCTTGCCAATATGCTGGAGGCTGGCGAAGATCCTAATTTTATTTTTAGAAGACTACTTATATCTGCCAGTGAAGATATTGGGATAGCTGATCCTAATGCAATAGTGGTAGTACAATCCTGTTGTGATGCTTTTGATAGAGTTGGTTTTCCAGAAGGATTATATTTTTTAACGCAGGCTTCTTTATATTTAGCTATTGCTCCAAAAAGTAATAGTACGAAAAGTATTTTTAAAGCAATTGAAATAATCAAATCTAGCAGTGCTTTTGATGTTCCAATTCATTTAAAAAATAATTCTAATAGTTATGTCAATCCTCATAATTATCCAGGTAATTGGGTCGCACAAGAATATCTTCCTAAATCTTTAAGAGGTTTAAAAATATGGGAACCAAAAAATAATGGATGGGAAAAAACTCAACATGAAGATTTGCTTAGAAGAAAAGAAAACTAAAAATTTGTCGAACAACAAATAATCTGAGGATTAAAATAAGTTTTTTCTTCGTAAGCTAAAGCGATAGTCCAATTATGGAAGTTAATCTGTGAATAATTTAAATGTATGTTTTTCTTCTTATGAATTAACTCTTTTGGCTTTTCAAAAAATTGCCATTGGTTAATGTCTTTAGCTAATTTTCCATGATCCCATTTTATAGCCGCTTCAACAGCACACCATTGATTTAATATCATATTTTTTGTTAAATAATTATTATGGTTTGATTTATTGGTATGAAAAAAATATTTTTCTGCAAATTTTACATGGCTAAAATCTCTATCTGTTCTCTCAATATCAATCCCTATTTTGTCTTTATGCCAGACTATAGTAATGGCATCTTTACAATGACTTAAACTGATATTTCCCATCCCAGAGGGTAAACTTGGAGGTTCTCCAGGTTGTGCATTAATTGGAATTTCTAGAGGGTCTAAATCAAAAAGTGTTGAAAGTGATTGCCGTAAATAAGCTCTTGTTTCTAAGAAAATCTTTGATCTTGAATTTGTTAGTTTTTTTGCAGTTTTAATTTCTTCTACAGTTGCGACATCTTGCGCACCCTTAATCCCATAAAACCAAATTTTTGGTATTTTATATTCATACTCATTTAATAATTTCAATGGCTCTTAAGGTTGGCGACAAAGCACCAGAATTTAAATTAAAAGATTCTTTTGAGAAAGAAGTTTCTCTTAGTGATTTTAAAGGTAAAAGAATAATACTATATTTTTATCCAAAAGATAATACTCCAGGATGTACTAAAGAAGCATGTAATTTTAAAGAGAATTGGGATTTACTCCAAAAAAATAATATTGTTGTGCTTGGTATTAGTAAAGATAATGCATCCTCTCATCTGAAGTTTATAGAAAAATTTAATTTACCTTTTATTCTTTTAACTGATCCTGAACCTTTCAAAGTTTCTTCTGATTACGATAGCTATGGACTGAAGAAATTCATGGGAAAAGAATATATGGGAACGATGAGAAATACTTTTTTAATTGATACTGAAGGGAACATCGAAAAAATTTACTTAAAGGTAAAAGCAGCAATAATGGCTGATCATATAATTGCAGACCTTGGATTAAGCTAATTTTTTTATGGACATATGGTGAATAATCATCCCTTCCATAACTAAATTAGGAGCATTTATAATATTGTCTTTTTGATTATTTATAGCTTTTGTGAGTAATTGAGAGTCTCCTCCACAGATGATTAAAATATCCTTTTTTGGATTAAATAAACTATTAATCACGCCAGTAAGAGAGTTGATTACTCCTTTTAAGATTGCTTCTTCTGTATTAATTAAAAAATCTTTGATCGGAATATCATATTTTTTGGGAACTTTAAGATTTTTTGTATTTTGTTCCATTGATTTTAATTGTGTTAAAAAACCCGGAAGAAGTTGACCTCCAATAATAGACCCATTTGAATTTAATTTTGTTATTGATAATATTGTTCCAAAATCTGCAATTAGCAAATCTTTTTTGAAAGGGTTTTCAATAATTTTTAAAGCGGCAAGACAGGCAAGAGCTCTATCAACTCCAAAATAATCAGGAAGATTTGATAACTGAATATCTTTAGTTTTTATTTCATTTTCTTTTTTCAGCAAAAAATTTGGTTGTTTTCCTACAGCAGCCCAAATTAATTGATCAAGATCTATATTTTCGGGAACTTTTTGCTCTTTTTTAGTATGGAAGAATTTAGATTGATTTTTAGAATATTTTGCCCAATGAAGCCTACTATTGCCTACTAATAAAAAATTTATATCTAAGACCATTTTTCTATGATCAATTTAATTATTAGTGTGTATGCCACATTCTTGTTTAATCCCCCCAAATCTTGTATTTCTGCCCTTTGTTTCAATACCATCGGGACTGCTTGAATGCCAATCTCCTACAGAAGAATAACCTTTGATAAAAAGTGGATGGCCAGGTAAATTATTCTCTTCCATATAATAAAAAATATCTTTATTTGTCCAATTCAATAAAGGTCTTAAAGAGAGTCTTTGACGAATGAGGTCTATGAATTTCATTTTGTTTCTATTTTCTGTTTGACTTGATCTAACACCACTTGCCCAGCAGAAAATATCATATTTTTCTAGACCATTTTCTAAAGGTTTTATTTTTCTCAATTCATGATACTTATCTAAATCACTCTCTTTATTCGTTTCCCACAGTTTTCCGTATTTGGCCTCCATTCTTGCTGGAGATAATTCACTTTGCAGAACTTCAACTTCTAAGGATAAATTATCAATAAGCTTTTCAGCGTAATGGTATGTTTCTGGAGGAAGGTAACCTGTATCTATCCAAAATATTTTGATTTTTTTTTGTAGACATAATTTACTGACCATATCTAAAAGGACTGACGATTGTATACCAAAACTTGTTGTAATAGCAAATTGATTATCAAACTTTTTATAACCCCATGAAAGCATTCCTTGAGGCTTCATATCTACTAGCTCTTGATTATATTTCCTCAAGTTAGTTTGAATATCTTTGTCGATTTTTTCAATCATTCTTCAGTTTGGTTATGAGTTTAATTTTATTTCGCTCAATTTAAAAATTAATCGTATAGTTTAATAATACATTTACGCATAACAATATTTCTCTAATGAAATCAATACAAAAACCAATAGTAATAGTTGGAGCAGGTTTTGCAGGTATGACATTTGCTTTAAATTTAAAGAAACTTAATTCTTCTTTACCGATTCTTGTGGTTGATTCTGAAACTAACTTTATATTTAAACCTTTAATGTACGAAGTTTTAAGTAAAGAAATAAGAAGTTGGGAAGCCACTCCAGAATTTGCAAATATTTTTTCTAATGCGGGTATAACTTTTTTAAGAAATTGTTTAACTAAGATTTCCTTCAAAGAAAATATTCTTGAATTTAGTGACGATTTAAAATTAAGTTATCAGTATCTTGTTATCTGTACAGGATCTATTCCAAATAGTTTTTTTATAAAAGGTGTAGATGAAAATTGTTATTTTTTTAATGATGTTCACGATCTAAATAAATTAAATTCTTTTTTAAAAAAATCACAAGATACTGCGTTGCATAAAAAGTTGTTCATAGTTGGAGGTGGTCCCTCTGGTGTCGAGTTGGCATGCAAAATTAAGGATATATTTACAGACCAATTTGAAATTAATGTAATAGAAAAATCAAACGAAATCCTCAATAAAAACAAAATTTTTAATAGAGAACAAGCAGAGAAGGCATTAGAAAAAAGAAAAATCAACGTGCTTTTGAATTCAATAGTTAAAGAAGTCTCAGAAACTAGGATTAGTATTTCTAGTGAGGTTGGAATAACTTACTTGGATAAAGATATTGTTATATGGAATGCAGGTGTTAAACCTAATTTGTCTTATTTAGAAACTGATCAAATAACAAAAAAATTTGGACGAATTTTAGTTAATAATAATTTGCAAATAGAAAACCATAAAAATTGTTTTGCTATTGGTGATATTTCAGTTATTGAAGGAATGGAGGATTTACCCATAACTGCTCAGGTCGCTATGCAGGAAGGAAATCATCTCGCAAAAAATCTAGAGCTATTAATTCAAGGAAAAGATCCTTTACCCTTTGAATTTCAAGATAATGGTGAAATGATTAGCTTAGGAATAGGCGAAGCTTCAATTTCTGGACTTGGTGTTACTTTATCTGGGAAATTGGCTTTTGAAGCAAGAAGACTTATATATGCTTCTAAGTTGCCTGATATTACCGAAAGCTTAAAATCTGCATCTTCATGGATATTTCAAAAAAAATCTATTGTTAAAAAGTTTCTCAAAAAAGATAATCTCAATTAAACTTTTTTGAAATATTGTTTTTGGGTATATTGAGTTAAATAAGTTTCATATGAATCTAATTTCGGTTATTAGTAATAATTTTGATGCGTTAATAACGGTAGTTGTTTTAATAATGTCAATAATTTTGTTTATAAAAAATACTATTGCGCCAGAATTGACTGGTTTGTTATGTGTTGGAATATTTATAGCTACAGGGGTTCTTTCTCCTGAAAAAGCTTTAGCTGGATTTGGTAGCCCTTCCTTAATCACCCTTATGGGTTTATTTGCAGTTTCCTCTGCATTATTCAAAAGTGGCGCTTTAGATAGAGTAAGAGAATTGATTTCTTCTGAAAGTATTAGAACGCCAAGGAAATTAATTTCTTTAATCGCTTTTTTGATTGCTCCAATATCTGGAATTGTCCCTAATACTCCAGTAGTAGCATCTTTGTTACCTTTAATTGAAGGTTGGTGCGAGCGGAGAAATATATCGCCATCAAAAGTTTTATTACCTCTTTCTTTTGCGACTTTACTAGGTGGAACATTGACATTATTAGGTAGCTCAGTAAATCTTCTTGTAAGCGATATTAGTCAACAATTAGGTTATGGAGCGTTGGAATTATTTAGTCTGACTTCGATCGGAATTCCTGTGTGGCTTATAGGTATAACCTACATGATCCTAGTTTCTGACGTGCTTTTGCCAGATAGAGGAAGAGATAAGGAGTTTATTAAAAATGGGGATATGAATATATACTTTACTGAAGTTACTATTCCCTCTACTTCAGAATTAGTTGGACAATCTCTCAGAAATAGTAGATTGCAAAGACGATTTGACGTTGATGTTCTCGAATTGCAACGAAATGGAAAAGTTATTCTTCCACCATTGGCTGATAGAAAGATTGAACCGGATGATAGATTAATAATACGCGTTACAAGGGCTGACTTATTTAGGCTGCAGCAGGAACATACTATTCTGTTGGGAGAAAATAAAACGTCTTTTGATGGATCTAATATTTTCTCAGATGATGAAGGTACTAAAACATTTGAAGCTCTTTTACCAGCTGGCTCAACTCTGGCTGGTGCAAGTTTGAGAGAATTAAGATTTAGGCAACGACATAATGCAACAGTTTTGGCATTAAGAAGAGGTCAACAAACTGTTCAGGAGAGATTAGGCCAAGCTGTTTTACGGGCTGGAGATGTTTTATTATTGCAAGCGCCGTTAGATTCAATAAGAGGTTTGCAAGCCAGTAATGATTTGCTTGTTTTAGATCAATTCGAAGATGATTTACCTGTCTTGATAAAAAAACCCATATCGATTGCAATTGCAATAGGGATGGTTGTTTTACCTTCTGTTACTAATATTCCACTAGTAGGTTCAGTTCTTTTAGCAGTTATTGCAATGGTTGCTTTTGGATGTTTAAGACCTGCAGAGATACAAAAATCAATTAGGTTAGACGTTATTTTATTGCTGGGATCCTTATCATGTTTTAGTGTTGCTATGCAGGTAACAGGATTAGCAGATTTAATTGCATTAAATCTTAATTTTGCTCTTGATGGGTTGCCTTTGTATTTTGCACTTGTCGTAATTTTTGTATCTACCGTTATCCTTACTCAATTTATTAGTAATGCTGCTTCTGTTGCTCTGATTCTGCCTGTTGCTATCGAGTTTTCAAATGTTTTAGGAATTTCACCAAGCGCTTTAATAATGCTTGTTTTATTTGGAGCAAGTCAATCTTTCTTAACTCCAATGGGTTATCAAACAAATTTAATGGTTTACGGTCCTGGAAGATATAGATTTTTTGATATTGCAAAATACGGAGCAGGATTAACACTTATAATGTCATTTACAGTGCCTGCATTGATAATTTTAAATTTCAGATAAGTAAAGTGAAATTAACACGTAATGTTTATAAGTTAAAAGAGGCTTACAGAAAACTATCTGTGCCTCAATTTACTATTGTTACTGGATTATTTATTATTTTTTTTGGAACTTTAATTTTAAGTTCTCCCTTATGTTCATCCTCAAAGGTTGGTTTGTGGGAAGCATTTTTTACATCTACTTCTGCTATTACTGTTACTGGCTTAACTATAATTGACATTGGGGTTGATTTGAATTTCTTTGGCCAAGTTTTCTTGGCTTTTATGTTGTTATCAGGTGGTCTAGGATTAATGGCTATTACGACATTTTTACAAGGTTTCGTAGTAAAGGGGACAAAGCTTAGAACAAGATTAGATAAAGGAAAGACCCTAGATGAATTTGGAGTTGGAGGTATCGGCAGAACTTTTCAAAGCATCGCCATTACTGCAATTTGTATCATATCTTTTGGCGCAACTGTTTTATATTCTTTTGGATTTGTAGATATTAAAAATAATTGGGAAAGACTTTGGTCTTCGATTTTTCACAGCATATCTGCATATAACAATGCGGGCTTTTCATTATGGTCAAATAGTCTCCAGGACTATAGAACAAATTTTTTGGTTAATATTGTGTTCGTTTTTCTTATTGTCATGGGTGGACTTGGGTGGAGAGTGATTGACGATATATGGAGTAATAGAAAAAACCTTTCATATAAAAAATTGAGCCTTCATTCTCGACTAGTTATAAGGACAACTCTTTCCTTAATTGTCTTTGGTTCATTAGGTTTTTTTATAACTGAGACGTTATTAAATAGTCAATTTTTTACTGATTTAAATTTCTTTGAGAAATTATTATCATCTATTTTTGAAACTGTAAGCGCAAGAACAGCGGGATTTACAAATTTCCCAGTATCTTTAAATTCAATTTCAGATACTGGTCTTTTGTTATTAATGACATTAATGTTTATTGGAGCTAGCACCGGTGGTACTGGTGGCGGAATAAAAACTACAACTTTTATTGCTTTAATGGCTGCAACCAGATCAACATTAAGGGGACAAAAAGATGTAATTATCAGTAATAGATTAATTTCAGATAAAGTTATTTTAAAAGCCGTTGGGATTACAGTTGGTTCTTTACTTTTTGTTCTTTTCATGGCGATGTTATTAAGTACTACAAATACTTTTATTAAAAAAGAATCATTTACATTTTTAGAAATACTTTTTACTTGTATTTCTGCATTCGCAACAGTAGGTTTTGATATTGGCTTAACAGCAAAATTAAATCATTTTGGTCAATTTATCCTAATTATTGGAATGTTTGTAGGGAGACTTGGAATACTTTTGCTTTTAAGTGCTTTATGGCAGGCTCTGTATAAGAGTAGAATAGAAAAACAAAAAAGAATTGGCTATCCAAAAGCTGATCTTTATGTTTAGTCTAAGCTAAAATTAACTATGGCTGATTGGTGGCAATGGTCTCCCAAAAAAGAAGAGGAGGCTTTAACTTTTGCAGTAGTAGGAGTTGGTAGATTTGGAACGGCTGTTTGTAGAGAACTTATAAGTAATGGAGCAGAAGTTCTAGCTGCAGATTCTTCTGAGAAAGCTATTGATGATTTAAGACAATTAGAACCTTCGATAGAGTCAAGAGTAATAGATTGTACTGATGAAGAATCAATGAAGGAATCTGGTATTTTAGAAATGAATACTGTTGTAGTTGGCATAAGTGAGCCAATTGAAGCAAGTATTACTACTACTCTTATTGCAAAAGATAGTGAGGGGACAAAAGTAAAAAGAGTAATTGCAAGAGCTACTAGCGATTTGCATGAAAAGATGTTGAAGCGAGTAGGAGCTGACAAGGTTGTTTTCCCTTCAAGAATGCAAGGAGAAAGATTAGGTTTAGAACTTGTTAGACCAAATCTTATTGAAAGGTTAGAATTGGACAATCAAACTGGAATAGATGAAATAACAGTTCCAGAGGAATTTATTGGTAGATCTTTAAGAGATTTAAATTTGAGAAAAAATTATTTAGTGAACGTTCTTGCTGCTGGTCCTCAAGAAAAATTAACAGTTAATCCTCCCGCAAAATACATACTAGAAAGAGGAAATATTTTGGTAGTTATGGGAAAAACGGTAGATTTACAAAAATTACCTCAAAATTAATTATTTTTCCTCCGATTTTTTGGAATATCTAATCCTTTGAGGAGCTCCTTTTAATCTTTTAATACTTTGTTTTTCTAATGTATTTCTAAAATTTTCGGTATTTATTTTTGTCTCTTTTATAAGAGATTCGCTTTCTTTCTTAAAATAGTTTTTAATACCTTCTTGAATTAATACTTTTGCCATATTACTTACGGTTCTTGATTCATTTTCAGCTAAAAGAGTAAGTTGCTCACATATTAGTTCTGGAAGTACTACCTGAATTCTAGGGGACTTTGGCTTCCCGTTAGAAGAATTTTGGCGGGTTGCCATGAGCCTAACTGTATAACTGTTACTTCTAAGTATACACTGTTAGTCAAGGATACTATCTTTGTGTATATTATTAGTAAGGATACGTACCCTTTGATTAATTAGTTCCTTGCTTACATTATGAAAAATTCAAGAAAACTTGATTCGTCTCAAAGACCAATAACTGATAAAAAGAAAAAAAAATTAATACAATCTGATTGTTTAAATAATGAAAACAGTGATGTATTAGTATCTGCAGTAATTAGTCCATATTTATTGACACATTTACATCAAATTCTTCAGCGCTCTGAATATTATGCCCAGAAAGATGGAAGAATATCTCATGCAGCAAATTTTGCAAAGCTAAGAAAAGTTCTTTGTTTAGATGCAAGAAGTATGGCAGATGCCTCTGCTAAAGAAATAAAAGATACGGATTATGATTTATCTAAAAATAAATATAATGAACAAAATGTAGCTTGAAGTAATAATCTATTAATTAGGAATTAATCAAAACTGATGACTAGTAATGCTGAAAAACTCTATGATTTAATCTCTAACGATTCTAGAAGAAAACAAAGTTTATTTTTGATGGCTTTAAATAATCCAAAATCAGCTTTAGAAAAAATTTGTGAGATTGGAGGAGAATTAGATATCCAAGTTACTAAAGAGGAGGTTATTGAATACTTAGAGAATGTTGATGATGAGGCTACTAAATTATGGCTGATCAAGGCTCGGGGGGGTCTTTAGTAAAGAGTCTTCTATACTTTTTTCATTTGTCAGGGGCGCCAATCTTTTATTATATCCACCACCACCAGCCAAAGTCCAAAAAAACCAATAACTGGGTATTGCTAATGCTGCAGCGATGAAAATTACTACAATTTGTTCTATTCTTTTCATAGCATAATTTTATTCCACAAAAATTATTTTTTGGTACTAAGTCTCTATTTTTGTAAATTCAATTTTTAAAGTGATTAGATTTGATAATGTAAGCAAAATTTATTCTACTGATGTTGTTCTAAAAAATATTAGTTGGGAGATTAGGAAGGGAGAAAAAATAGGCTTGATTGGCTCTAATGGAGCAGGTAAATCGACTCAATTTAAAATCATAATTGGAGAGGAAGATCAAACGAGTGGGCAAGTTCTTAAGGAAGGAAATCCAAAAATCGCCCATTTAAAGCAAGAATTAGATTGCAATTTAAAGCGAACAGTAAGAGAGGAATTAGAAAGTTCTTTTAAAGATATTCAGTTAGTTTCTAATAAACTTCTAGAAATTGAAAATCAAATGAAAGTTTTAGAAATGACTGATAATTCTAAATCATTGGACTGCCTTGTAAATCAACTAGCTTCAAATCAAGAAAAGTTTGAATCTTTGGGTGGTTATCAAATGCAAGCAGAAGTAGAGAAGATACTTCCAAAACTAGGCTTTACCCAGGATGATGCAGATAAATTAATAGGTAATTTCTCTGGTGGATGGCAGATGAAAGTAGCTCTTGGGAAAATTATTTTGCAAAAACCTGACTTACTTTTACTTGATGAGCCAACTAATCATTTAGATTTAGATACAATTTTTTGGCTAGAGGAATATTTAATTTCTTTGAAAATAGGAATAATATTAATTAGTCATGACAGATATTTCTTAGATAAATTATGTAAAAAGATTATTTTTATAGAAAGAGGAATTTCTGAAACATACAATGGAAATTATTCTTTTTTTGTTGAGCAGAAATCTTTAAATGAAGAATCTCAAAATAAAGCTTTTGCTTTGCAGCAAAAAGAGATTGAAATTCAAAGAAAGTATATTGAAAGATTTCGCGCTAGTGCAACAAGGAGTACACAGGCTAAAAGTAGGGAAAAACAATTAAAAAAAATTAATAAAATTGATGCACCTATTTCAAGACTAAAAAGTCCCTCTTTTAATTTCCCAGAGTGTCCACGATCTGGTAAATCAGTTCTTCAAATAAAAAACTTATCTCATAGCTTTGAAGAAAAAATACTATTGTTAGATGTTAATTTAAATGTTTCTGCGGGAGAAAAAATAGCACTTTTAGGCCCTAATGGATGTGGTAAATCTACTTTATTCAAGTTGATTATGAAAAAAATAGAACCTGAGATTGGAGAAGTTAATTTAGGTAAACACAATATAATTACAAGTTATTATGAGCAAAATCAGGCTGAAGCTCTATCTTTTGATAAACAAGTTATTGATTTAATATTTTCAAAAGCACCAGATTGGTCTCAATCAAAAGTTAGGCAATTCTTAGGAAGTTTTGGATTTTATAAAAATTCTGTATTTAAATATGTTAAACAATTAAGTGGAGGCGAAAAAGCTCGATTAGCATTAGCTTTGATGATTATGAGGCCAAGTAATCTTTTACTTCTTGATGAACCTACAAATCATTTAGATCTACAATCGAAAGAGAATCTCGAACTTGCAATCAATAATTATAAAGGCACGGTATTCGTGATTTCGCACGATAGATACTTTATTTCAAAAGTTGCAAATAGAATTATTGAAATTAAAGAATCCAAATTATTATCTTTTAATGGTAACTATGAATATTTTTTAGAGAAAAAAAACGATAAAAAATAAGTATTTTTAAATCTGATTAAGTATTTTTTTTAATTTTTCAAAAAATTATTATTGTATTTAGAAAACTTTACAATTCTCTAAGCAAGATCACTTATTTTTCTTTACATATTTCTTAGCATTGTTTAGTGTAATAATTACAAATTAATTTATTAAGATAATTATGAAAAAATATGATTTTAAAGAAAGTAATTATGTTACTAATGATCCAGTAGAAAGTTATTTTGAGTGTATTTCTAGCTGTGATATAACGGATGGTATCTGTATTTCTAAATGTGTAGAAATACTTAGGGATGATGAAAGTTAAAGGAACTCTATTTTCTTTATAAATTCCTAATATCAGTTGGTTTAACTTTTAATTTAATAATTTTATTTTTTCTTTTTATAGTTATTTTTATATACTTATTAATACCATTATTACTGATTTCATTTATAACGTCTGAAGAATTATTAATATCTTTCTCACCCACTTTTATGATTATATCGTTAGGAAAAATCCCACTTTTTTCGGCAGGGCTTTTTGGTACAACATATCCTACTTTTACAATATTTCTATCAATCTCTAAGGGATTTTCATCTATCAAGTTAATTCCAATCATGGGGTGAATTACTCTCCCGTTTTTGATCAGTTGTGAAGCGATATCTTTAGCTTTATTTATTGGAATTGCAAAACTTAAGCCTGCCCCAGGGCCTGACCTAATTAAAGTGTTAATTCCAATTACCTCTCCAGTACTATTCAATAATGGGCCCCCAGAATTTCCAGGATTTATTGCAGCATCTGTCTGAATTAACTCAAATTTTTTATCATATATCCCTAATTGTGAGACATTTCTTTTTAAATTACTTATTATTCCTAGAGTGACTGTATTTTCTAGTCCAAAAGGATTCCCAACAGCGATTGCCCAATCTCCAACTTCTATTTTGGATGAATCACCTAATATTGCTTTTGGCCAAGGTCCGCTACCTTTAAGCTTAATTACAGCTATATCAGTTAGTACATCTTGTCCTATTAACTCACCTTTATATCTAGTCCCGTTTGATAAGCCAACTATTAAATTTTCAGATCCATTAACAACGTGTGCATTTGTCATTACTAATCCATCTCCGAATATAAATCCGCTGCCTTGACTTTGTTCTAATTGTGGTTGACTTTCTGGTTGTAATTGTAAACCAAAGAATCTTTCGAAATATGGGTCTATGAAAATTCTTGAATTTCTAGAAAATTGTTTATTTTTTACAAATCTTTGAGTGTCAATAGTTACAACGGATGCACCTGTTTTACTAATTGCTTTTGTAATGAAAGATATTTTTGAAATTTTTGAATCTTTATCAATATTTTGATTTACTATTGGTTTAGATATTACGTTTGGTTTATTTAGTAAGCCGAGTGTTAAAAAGGATAGAAAAAATACTTTCTTAAAAGTAAATTTACTTAAATTTATTTTTGACAATTCTTTCAAATACATCCTTTTGTAATTTATTAGACATTAATCTTAATAGTAATTATAAAACTTAGAAAATTATTTTTGAGCATAAAAAAAATTGTTTTATAAAAATAGCTAAATTTATTTTTTTCGAGCTATTATAAATCTATAAAGCATAAGCCATAAATTTTAATGTCTTTTTTATTCCCAGTTATTTATTCAGCAGCTCTTACATATTTAGTTTGGAAAGCTTTTAAAGTTATGTCTAATGGTTGGGGAGCATTCGATAAACAAAAAAAGCGACCCTATAACTATAGTGATAGACAAAAAAAATACACTATACATCCAGAATTACTTGATAAATCTGGAAATATAACACGAGAAGAATTACTAACTGTAAGATTTTCTAATGATAAAGATTCTTCCTTAGAAGAAAAAGGAACTACAACTGATTAAATTAATTTTCATAAATTTATAAGGTAAAAAAATTGGAATTAAGAACTAAGATCGTCTCTGGAGTAATAAAATCACTCAAATTACCTCCTAGGTTTCGTCTTAAAATGGTTAAAGATGACCCTGTCAGATTAGAGTTAACATTAACTCCCTCTTATGGTAAAAATCCAGTAATAGTTGGCTTAGTGGAGTCTTTGGATTTAGTTGCCAGAAGAGACAGAGAAGGCAGAATGCCTAGAGATCTTCAAGGTACCTGGGATTGGACTGTTAGGCATGGAAAAGTAAGTACTGGAGGTTGGAATCCAATGCTCAAAGAAGCACTTCAAACTATGTTTGAGACAGGACTGCCTGCTATTGTATTTGAAGAATTAACTGGAGATGAATATATGCCAGTAGATGGAGTAAAACATATTAGATAATTCATAATTATTTTTCATAAATTTAACCTTCAAACGCTAAAATGGTCATAATAATCAAAAAATTTTTATTATGAATGAGGATAATCAACCAAGATTTGGCTTTGTAAATTTTGCAGAAACATGGAACGGAAGAATGGCAATGATGGGTATATTGATTGGTTTAGGTACAGAATTGATAACAGGTCAGAGTATTTTAAGACAGATTGGAATTGGTTAGAATTAATATTGGGAGAAATTTAAGCCCAATCAATTAATTTCTTCAGCCTTTACTTCAATAGTTGCCTCGCTAGGGTTTGTTAAATTTTCAAAGTTTTTTGAATTTTTGCTATCTAAATCTGCTCCGCAATTTATGCAAGTATTATTTTTTCCTAGTGATATATTTCCACATTGCTCACAAATATTTACTTTCGACTTTAATGAATTAAAACTGATCAATGCAATTAAAAAAATTAACAAAGGAATTAAAAATATTAGAAATAAAATATTACCCAAGAATTTCAAAAAAAAGTTAAATCCAATAAAGGGAACAACTATTAAAAGTATCAAACAATAGATTACTAAAGTTTTATTAATTTTTAAAAAAGAAATCATAATATTAAAAATTAATTATTTCTTCTTCTATTTATTAAAGACATACTAGCTATAACAACACTCCAACATTGTCCAAAATATAAAATAACACCTAATAGCCATACCCATAGCGTTAGCACTAAAAAACCTCCAATAAATCCATATGCTTGAAATCTTACTCCAAGGGATAGAATACTTTTACTAACTGCGAGATTAAGAGTTGTTAGTCCAATTCCAATGAGGATGGAACCAGGTATTAATGGTTTTAAAGGAACTTTTCTGCTTGGTAGGAGTGCTTGAAGTAATAGAGCCATTAATGAAAATCCCACAAGTGGAAAAATAAATTGACCAACTTGCAATAGTGGTAATTTTATAAAGAAATCAGAAAAAAAATTACTTGAATTTAACAGATTTTCTAAAACCGTTTTTGGAATCATTCTAAGATTTGCACTAATTTGGTCTAATACCATCAAAAAACCTATAAAAAAAACTATTAAGAAAGCTTCAATTCTATTCCTAACAAATCTTGAGGCTTGCTGATGCCATGCAGAGTTAATTGCTCTTCTGGAAGGAAGCTCGTCTTCCCAAAGCCTATCTGAACCACGTTGAAGTGATAAGTAAGCATTGCCAGCAGTGAATAGTAAAAACATTGCTCCTAAAATTCCTGCCCCAAACCCTTGATCGATTAATTTGAATAATGTTGTTTCAACTAATTCAACAACCGATGGAGGTAAAATTTGAGCGGCAATAGATATTATTTGTTGATCTAAACCCTCTTGCTTACCAAGAAACCAAGAAGCTATTGAGAGAGAAATAAGCAGTATCGGAAAGAATGATTGAAGTGTGTAATATGCAAAAGCAGCGCTTAAATCAACACAATCTGATTTACTCCATCTTTCACAAGCACTCCATAGACTTTTAATAATCCACGTTGAACTGCGCTGCATATTAATTCTCTTCAAATATTTTTCCAAAGTCTTTTTTATTGTATCTAATTGGGATATTTTTCAAGTGTTTTATATATTTATGATTCAACTATTTTTCAACTAATAAATACCCCCATGGTCTTAAAACATTAATTCTTTCTTTTGTCCAGCCTGCAATTAAGGGAAAATTAGTATCTTTCAGATCTCGTTCAGCAGTTAAATGCATAGGGTTCGTTTCTAACCATTCAATCGTACAATTAAGCTCTTCAAGTAATAGCCATGCTGCTGCAATATCCCAAATTTTGGGAGTTGATTCTATAGCTCCAAAAGTCTGACCCATTGCAACACTTGTTAAATTTAAACTGGATACACCGAGGAGTCTTATTTTTCCTGGAAAAATAGAATTAGGTTTTTTTTGTAAAATTTTAATAGATCTACTGCATAATGATACGCATTCACTTTTTTGATTATCTTTGTCAACCTCTATTTTCTTGTTATTAAGCCAAACACCTTTCCCTTTGATTGCGACAAATTTTTTCTTTAATGTAGGAATGATAAGAAATGAGGATTGAGGTTTACCATCCACAAATCTTGCAACTGATATCGACCAATATGGAATTCCTGCGGCAAAATTTGTCGTACCATCAAGAGGGTCTACTATCCAATAAGCATTTGTTTTAGGAACTAACTTTCCTCCTTCTTCACTTAAAACTCCTTCATCTGGAGCAATAATTGAGAGAGCGTCTACAATCGTTTTATCGCTCCATAAATCGCAACTTGTAACTAATGAACCATCTGATTTGTTACTTGCACTGATGTTTCCAAAGTCTTTTAATTGGCGATCACTAACCAATTTAAATAAAGTATCTAAATCTTTTAACTGTTGGTTGGTTAAATTGTTTTTATTCATATTCAAAGATTACAAATAGATTGAATGTCATTTTTTATGAAACTATTTTTCTCTTCACAAATATTACTCATTTCAAGATAAGTTAATCTTTCTAATTCATCCAAATTTAAATTGTAATTATAAATTGCATCAATATTTTTTGAATTAGCATGACTTAATTCTTTTTGTCTTACGAGAACATCTTTCAATGTTGATATGCCTATCTCATATCTTAATCTTGCTAATTTAAGAGATTCTTCTGTAGAAGTTATTTCTTTTGAAGATGATAAGATTTTCTCTTTATTTAATTTTAAATTAAAATAAGCTTTACTAATTTTTGTTTTTATAATATTTTCAAGATTTTTATAAGAGTATTCTTCTGATTTGGCATCAGCTTTGCTTGATTTATATAAATCTTTATTTTGTCCACCATCAAAAATATTCCAACCAATGTTTAAGCTAACAGTATTTGTATAGGAAGATGCAGATTTTTTAGAGTCTATTTGGACTGCCAAAGAATCACCTTTAGAAAATGAGCTGGATAATGTATTACTTATATAAATATTTGGCTTGTAAGTGTTCAGATATTTATCAGCTTGATTTTGTTTTATTGTCTTTTTTAAATTAATATTTTTTAAGGAGAGATTCTTAATCAAACCTTCATTTATATTCTTGTTTAATTTATGATTCCAGAAACCAATTAATTTTTGCTTTTCATCAATTACAAAATCTCCTTTTATATTTAAAATTTCCTCTAATTCAATTTTGTTAATCTTATGTTGGATTTTTTTCTCATTTAGTAATTGCTTATCTCTAGATAATTGAGCATCAGCTTCAAGAATTTCAAATTTTGTACCTATCCCTGCATCAAACTTTGATTGAGCATCTTTCAAACTAATAATTGATAAATCGAGAGATAATTTTTTATTTTTAATATCCTGATAAGATTTCTGGAGTTTGTGATAACGTGATTTTGCCTCTAGTATTAGATCTTTCTTTTTAATCTCATAATTATTTATTGCTATTTTATAGTTATCTTTAGCTATCTCAATTTCTGGACCTCTTACAGGGTCTAATAAGTCTAATTTAATATTAACTGAAGGATTCGCTGAAAATTTGGAAGTTTTTGTTGTGATGGAGCTACTACTAAAATTTTTGCCTAAAACATATTGTGGAAATCCAGCCGCTTGTAAATCTAATTTGGGGTATCTTTTCGCTAACTTGCTCGAAAGATTAAAAGACGATGAATTAACTAAATTTTCTAATGATTTAAGTTCTTGATTATTTTTTAAAATAATATTTACTATGTCTGAATAATTAAGGGATATTTGATTTTCTTTTTCTTTAGCTACTTCTTCAAAGTTATATTTAGTCTCACTTAATAATGCTTTTTGAGAATTGAGGTACAAACAAACAGGAAAAAATAAAATTGGATATATAAATTTTCTAAGCATAATTAAGTATTTTTTTGAGTATTAGATTTACCAATCAAAGTACTAATAATATCATTTGTATCATCAAGAACGTGAATTTTAGTTTTCAGTTTATTTGAAACTTCAGTTATATTTTTGTCATCTAAAAATAGATCACTATTAAGTTTCAGCATTATTGAAGGTATGTAAATACTTTCTCCTAAATCCTTACTCTCAAGACCCGAAATTAAATCTTCACCAGTTAGGAGACCTGTAACAACTTGTTCTTGGCCCCAATAAACGCTTGGTAAACCATATAGATTAATTGTAAGTCCATCAATATTATTTAGTTTTTTTACAATAGGAAGTATTGCTTCATAAACTAATTTACCAACAATCCAACTTACCTTTCTTTTTTTATCTAATTTCGTAGGAAGCGATTTGGTTTTAGTTTTTAACAGTTTAAGAAAACTTCTAATTGATCCTACTCCATTAGATTCTTGGGGCATATCCTCATATGTTTTATGACTTGGTAATTTCATACCAGCTATTAAGTACCATTCATCCGCAAGCCAACAAAAGCGAGTTCCTATATTTTTTTGCAATGAGTTTTGAATCTTCTCTATTTGTTTAATAGTTTTTCTCGCATATTCTTTACTAATCGGTATTAAGCCATCATTTTCTGGTCTGAACTTTGTAAGACCTACTGGAACTATCGCCGTAGAGAGAACTGTTTTTATTCTTTTTTTATGAAATTTTGCAAGGTCGTAAATAGATTTTTCGAGAATCTTACCATCATTAATTTGTGGACATACAACTATTTGAGCATGAATTTGAATTGAATTTTGTTCTAACCAATTAATTTGATTAAGAATTTGGTTTGCTTTTTTGTTTTTTAGTAATTGCTCCCTAGTCTTTGGATCAGTCGAATGTACTGAAATAAAAAGTGGTGAAAGTTTTTGAGTAGATATCCTATTCCAGTCGTCTTTATTTAAATTTGTAAGTGTTAAATATGAACCATATAGAAAACTTAATCTATAATCATCATCTTTAATATAGAGGCTTTTTCTTTTACCGTTTGGTTGTTGATCTATAAAGCAAAAAGGACACTTATTATTACATTGTTTAATTGAATCAAATAATGCATCTCTAAAATTAATACCTAAATTGTCATCTTGATCTTTTTCAATACTAATATTATGAATTTTTTTGTTTTTATCTAAAACTGATATATCTAGTATTTCTTCACTAATCAGGATCTGATAATCAATCAAATCTCTTGGTTTTTTGCCATTAATACTAATAATTGAATCACCTGATTCAAACCCTATTTGTTTAGCTATAGAATCTTCTTCAACACTTTCAATTTCTGCTGGATTAATTTGATAGTTAACATTGGGAATTAAAAGATCATCAGAATTTTCTTTATAATTGATTTCTTTCCACACAATTGAATGCCAAACTTTTAACTATATATTTATTGTAAACTTATATAAGACTCAAAGTATATTAAATACTCTTAAAATGCTTAATATGGTTAATTTATTTCAACTAAAAGTTTAATAAAATGTGTTATCTACATTTTTATTAAACTAGAAATATTTTAATTTAAATATTTTTAAAGCCTTAATGCATTGGAAGAATTAATTACTAAAAATTTAGAAGTAAAAGATAATTTGAAACCTAGATTTCAAAATGAATTCGATGTTTTGAGAAATACTTTCTTATCTAGACCAATTGCTTTGAGATTATGGTCTTCTTTTTTTATAATTTTGCCAATTTTTGTTCAAGCACCTTGGGTTAGGTTCGAACCTATCAGTGCTCTTTGTGCTACTTTTATTATTCTTTTTATAGGATTTGTACTATCTAGAAAAGAAACAGATAAATGGTTTATTGTCGGTTCCTTATTATTAGGAGTTTCAGGCAGTTGGCTTGGGGGTTGCTTATTTTGGGGTTGGTTAAGTGCTTATCCTATTCTTCATATACCAGTTGAGGCAGTACCACTGCCTTTAGCTTTGGTGGGACTTGGAACAAAATGGAAAATTGGCTCAAGTTTTTATATTTCTTCTTTGTTTGGAACAGCAATTACAGATATGACAATATTTATGACAGGAATAATGGATCAATGGAAAGAAGTTATTACTGCAGACTCTGATAATGCTCCAATAATACTTCAGAAAACTTCCGAAAATCTTATTCAGTTAAAATCTTTATCTATTATAATTTTCGTAGCATTAATAGTTTGGTTTATATCAAAGGAAATTTTTAGTTCTGCTATTACCAATTCAGCAAATGGTAAGGCTCTTTTAGTGTCGAGTTATGTAATTCAAACCACTCTAATTGTTGATGCTATTTTCATCTTGTTAGCAATTATTCAACCAGAACTTAGTGGACTGGTTTAATGTTAAGACCGCCATTTTCGCCAGATCCAATATCTATCGATAAATGGGATGTAATTGTTATTGGTGCCGGCGCTGCTGGCCTGATGACTTGTCTAGAATTGCCAGAAAATCTAAATGTACTGCTTTTAAATAGAAATACAAGTAAAAGATCCTCCAGCAGATGGGCTCAAGGTGGGATAGCTGCAGTAGTCAGACCTGAAGATTCTTTTGCTTTGCATGTTGATGATACTTTAAAAGCCGGTGATGATTTGTGTGATAAAGCAGCTGTAGAAATGCTTGTGAGAGAAGCGCCTAGTTGCGTTGATCGGTTGCAAAATTTTGGTATGATCTTTGATCAGAACTCTGATCAATTAGCAACAACTTTAGAAGCTGCTCATTCTTGCAGGAGAGTTTTACATGTAAAAGATAGAACTGGTAGAGCACTTGTAGAAGTTTTAGAAGATCAGATTGAAAACAAGAAGAATATTTTGCATTGTAGAGGAGTTCGAGTAACTGAATTGCTTATTGAAAACAAAGAATGTAGAGGAGTTCAAGTACTTGATGGATCCAAATTGTATTGGATTTCATCAAAAGCTGTTGTTTTAGCAACTGGCGGAGGAGGGCATTTATTTACCAATACAACAAATCCTGCACAATCTTCTGGAGAAGGTATTGCGCTTTCATGGAAAGCTGGAGCAGCAATTGAGGATTTGGAATTTATACAATTTCATCCAACAGCCTTAAAGTTTTATGGTTCTCCTTGCTTTTTAATCTCTGAAGCACTTCGAGGAGAAGGAGCAGTTCTTGTTGATAAGAATGGTGAAAGTCCTGTAAAGCATTTACATAATGGGGATTTAGCTTCAAGAGATCAAGTGAGCAGGGCAATTATGGATAATATGCATAAAAACAATGTTGATCATGTTGGTCTTGATTTAAGATTTATTGATCCAAAAAAAATTGTGGAAAGGTTTCCAACTATCTTAAGTAGATGTCAAGATTATGGAGTTAATCCTCTTAATGAGGTAATTCCTGTTGCGCCTGCAGCTCATTATTGGATGGGAGGGGTGTTTACAGACTTAAATGCATCTACAACAATTAAAGGATTATATGCTGTGGGAGAAGTAGCCTCCACAGGAGTACATGGTGCTAATAGACTAGCAAGTAATTCACTGATGGAATGCCTTGTATTTGCAAGAAAAATGTCTTCTATAGAGTTAAATACTTCATCTGAAAGAAGAAGGTTAAAAAGATATACTAAAGAAATTTATATGGATAAGCCTCAGGAGGATTTTATTCTAAGTCTCTCAAAAAAGATTGATACTTTAAGAAAATTATGTTGGTCAAATTTAGGAGTCTCTCGTGACAAAAAAAGTATGCTTAAACTTTTAACAACTCTTCAAGAGGATATAGAAGAATCAAAAAAAAATCCTTTGCTCAAGAGCCTCGCGCAAATAGAAATTGATCAAAAATTGAAACTCAGTGAACCAAATAGGAGAGGACTTAATTTATTGCTTGATCTGCATAATAGACAAATTACAACGATACTATTGTTAAAGGCTTGTCTTTTTAGAGAAGAGAGTAGAGGGGGTCATTATAGAAATGATTTCCCAACAAAAGATCTTACTTGGGAATGTCATACTAGGCAGCAATTAAATAAAAAAATACGTAAAAGATTTATCAAAAATTAGAATCACCTCCATATTCAGTCATTATTGCCAAGTCATTTAAGTCTTTAACACCACTATATATTTCTCCATTTATTTCCCAAGAAGGAAATCCACTAATTCCTCTAGTTTGGCATAGCTCATACTGATTGTCTTTCCCATCTTTAGCACATTCAACTATTTCTAACTCTTTAACGGCTTTCTTCCCGAATAGTTGTTTCTGATCATGGCAATGAGGGCACCAATACGCACTATACATAACGATATTGTTTTCTTTCAAAAATTTTGCAAATTTTATTTTCTGGGGAGAGCTTGAAGTTGTTATTATCGGCGATACATTTTCCGCAGGGCCTTCAACATTAATAGCATTAGAAGGGTCAACGTTAGTTGACCAAATTAGACCACCAAGCAAAACACTTATGGCTACAATGAAACCTCTTAAAATCATAGGTTCTCTACTTTCAAACTTTGCTCCAATCATAGAAATTATAAAGATAGAAAACGATAAAATTGCTGAAAGGATACAAAAAAAGCAATATGCTTCAATCTTAAAAAACATTATATTTATCAATAAAAAGCTAAATGTTGATGACGCACAAGATATTAGAAATATTAACCACCATAAAAATTTATTGAGTTTTTCTTGTGGGGAAATTAAATTAAGCGAAAGTATTATTGTGATAACTAATATCGATAAATACGTTATAAATCCAGCTAATGAGAGAGGAATATTAACTTGATTATTTTCAAATAAAGTACCCCAAGGACTATTTAAAACTGTTTCACAACCATTTTGTATTCCTGGGCATGAAAGTGAAGTAAATAATCCCCAGTTTTTTAAAGTAATCGAACCTGTGTCAACTATCCCTATAGTGCTAAGAATTGCGATTATGATTTTTGCCCATTTCAAATCTTTTTTATTTCTTCTGTTAAAAGTCTTAAGGGCCATGCAAAATCAAAGTTTGTAATTTACATTATCTATCCTAATATTATTTTGGCATGACAGTTATATACGAAATGCTTTTTAAATCTTTTAATTCTTATTTTTCAAGTTGTGAAACAAAATAGTCGTAATGTAAATGAAAAAAAACTTTCTAAGATTGCATTCAGTCATGTTGGTTGTGAGAAAAATCTTGTTGATACTGAACATATGCAAGGCTTATTAGATAAAGATGGTTATGAAGTTAACAGCAATATAAATGATGCAAATGTTGTTATTGTAAATACTTGTAGTTTTATTGAAAAAGCTAGAGAAGAATCTATTAGAAAAATTCTAGAATATACAAATCAAGGAAAGGAAGTAATAGTTGCAGGCTGTATGGCTCAGCATTTTAAAGATGAACTTCTAAAGGAAATCCCTGAAATAAAAGGTTTGGTTGGAACAGGAGATTATCAAAAGATAGCCAAGGTTTTAGACAGAGTAGAAAAAGGGGAAATCGTTAATGAAGTTTCAAAAATACCAGAATTTATTGCAGATGAAGAAATACCTCGTTTTGTAGATAAAAATAAATTTGTTGCTTATCTTCGTATTGCTGAAGGCTGCAACTATAATTGTGCTTTTTGTATTATTCCTAAGTTGAGAGGTCCTCAAAGAAGTAGAACAATAGAATCTATAGTTTCAGAAGCCAAAAGTCTTGCAAAGCAGGGTATTCAAGAAATCATATTAATTAGTCAAATAACAACTAATTATGGTCAAGATATTTATGGAAAACCATCATTAGCTAAACTTTTGAATGAGCTTTCTAAAGTTCCAATTCCTTGGCTAAGGATACATTATGCTTATCCAACGGGTTTAACTGATGAAGTTATTAGAGCTTTCAAAGATTCAAAGAATATAGTACCTTACTTTGATTTGCCACTTCAGCATAGTCATCCAGATGTGTTGAGGAGTATGAATAGACCTTGGCAGGCTTCTTTGAATGAATCAATTTTGGAGAAAATTAGAGAAGAAATTCCATCTGCCGTATTAAGGACTAGTCTCATTGTTGGTTTCCCAGGAGAAAAAAAAGAACATTTTGCACATCTTCTTGAATTTTTGGATAAGCACAAATTTGATCATGTGGGAGTGTTTATTTTTTCTCCTGAGGAAGGAACTGCAGCTTTTGATTTACCAAATAAAGTTTCCCCAGAGGTTGCAGTCGCAAGAAAAGATAACGTTATTTCAGTTCAACAATATATCTCTAAAGATAAAAATCAGTCATATGTTGGTTCAAAAATGAAGATTTTGGTAGAAAAAATATCCGACAATAACGAATTAATAGGTAGGTCGTACAATTTCGCTCCTGAAATTGACGGAAATGTGATTTTATCTATTAATGCTTATAATGATTTGAAAAATTATATTGGTAAATTTGTTGAAGCAAATATTACTTTTGCGGATGAATATGATTTGTATGGAGAGACTATTAAAATTTTGTAGTTTTTTTAAATTAGTTTTACTGCTCTTAAGAGCTTATCTAATGCGAAAGCAGCTCCAAAACCAAAACCAATAAATGCAAAATAGAAAATGATGTTCATTAATTTTTTTATTTTTATTTAATTTAACATCAGATGAAAAGATTAGATTTTTTCGTTTAATTTCTTAATCTTGCACATATGGTAATTTTTTGTATAAACATTCTTCTGCTTTTTGTAGTTCACGGCCTAAATATAGAGCATGATCGAATCTGGTTATTAAGTCATTTCTTTCTTCAGTGATCAATATTCCAAGTTGTTTCGCACTAATACCTTCAAAAACTTCATTACTAATTCTTTTATTTTGAGAGTCGCATTTAATTGGTTCATTTGTTTCTGGGTCAAGCGCATATCCGTCATCATTAATATTATTTAGAAAGTGCTCTAAAATTATTTTATTTTCTTCTAAATCTACTTTTATAATAAAGTAACCGTTTGGATCTAAGTCTATATATCGGTTGGATAGATTATTATCAATCTTTATTTTTTTATCGAATCTTTTACTAGAATCCATTCTTAGAAGTTAATAAAAAACTATATTACTAATATAATCTTTGTTAAGGTCAAATAATTTTTTATTTAAAGGGTACAGATTTATTTTCAAAATCTATTTCGGTCTCGGTTTGTTTATTAACTTCATTTAGCCAAGGATTAATTATATTTTCCATATTTTTGTCAAACCATTTATGCAAGCTAATAGTGCTTTTTGCAAAAAAGCCTCTCCGCCTTTTATGTTTACCACCCGCTCCAGGATCAAACAAATGGATACCATTTTTTATTGCCCATTCAATCGGCTGGTAGTAGCATAATTCAAAATGTAAATTAGATATTTCTTCTTGACTACCCCAATATCTACCCCATAAGTTGTTTTTATTTTTAACGCACATCGACATAGCATAAATATCATTTGAATCATTTTTTGATGCGCTAAAAAGTAAAAGATTTTTTTTATTATCAAAAATTTTTTCGAAAAATGTAGATGTTAGATATTTACTTCCCCAAACTCCCCACCTCGCACAATGCTGTTCATAAAAATTATGCATTTTTTTGAGGATTTCTAGGTTGATATCATCTTCGTTAAAAATTTCTACTTTAATATCTTGTTTAGTAATTGATTTCCTCTCTTTTTTTATATTTTTTCTCTGATTAGAATTAAATCTAGAAAGAAAATCATCAAACGTTTTTTCTCCATTACTCCTCCATTCACTGCTGGAATTTATCCATTCATGGTATCCCAAAGATTTAATATGTTTGCCCCAGCTTTCATCAATATATAAAAAATTACAGCTTAAAATTTTGTTTGTAATAGCAAATCTTTCGATATGGTTTATAAGTAAATTTGTAATTTCTTTCTTATCTTTATTTTTTTTATAAAGAAATTGATATCCATTTATAGGACTATAAGGACTCATTCCAATTAATTTAGGGTAATAATTTAAATTCAATTCTTGAGCTAATCTTGCAAATGATTGATCAAAAATGAATTCTCCATAGCTATGATTTTTTAAAAAAAGTGGAGCAATTCCTAATATTTCTTCATTTTTGTAAGCAATAAAATAGAGAGGTTGCCAACCAGTTTCTCTTGAAACACTTTTTGATATTTCAAGGTTTTTAAGCCAGTTCCATTCAAAAAATGGATTATTGATTTCATTTGCTAATTCATTCCATATCTCCTTGGAGATTTCCTTAATTGACAATTTGACTTCAACTTTATGTATTTTTTGGTTCATTTATTTAATACTAATTTTATTTCAAATTTTTTTGTAATGCACGTGGATTTCATTATTCATTAAATTTATAATAGATTTTATTTCCCATAGTCTTTTGAGATTAAAAATCTCATTTGTTTTTTCTGGAGGGATCCATGTATATCTACCTCCAATAATTCGTGGAATTATTGTAATTTTTATATCTGTTATTAGATCCTCTTTTACAAATGAATTTATAAGTTTTGCACCTCCTAAAAGAGCTAAATCATTTATCCCTTGTTTTTTGAGTGAAATTAAAGTTTTTCCCCATGAATCTTCGAAAAAAAGTTGTTTCTCGAAGTGATTATTCGAAGAATTATCAACTTTACTTGAGCTTATTAGCCATCTTCTAATTGGTTGACGAAAGTATTTCCAATTACTGTCAAATTTTTTGCTATTTGAAGCAACTATAGAAATTGGTTGGCTTTTTGATACATTTTCCTCGTCATTATCATTAAGATTTTTAATTAGGTAAGTTGATTGATGAGCTATTAAAGTACCTAAACCAAAAATGGTGGCATCAACCATTGATAAGTTTTGATTTAACATTTTTTTATCTTCTTCACTTCCAAGATGCGATTCGCCACCTCTAGGAAATGCAATTCTCCCATCAAGACTAGATGCTATAACAATTATTACTCTTGGGATACTCAAGTTTGTGTGACTAAACTATTTTCAAATTTCAACTTTAATGAATTGGTTAACTTTTGATCAACATAAATTTCTGCAGCATTATTTGGGCTCTCTTGGAGTCTTATTTTGTGTAATGTTGCACCAAGATTATGTATTGGTTTTTTAAGAATATCAGAGATATATAAAGCTATATTTTCAGCAGTTGGAACACAATTATGGAAAAATTCGATGTCTTTATTTAGAAAAGTATGATCTAGTTGTTCAACAACCAAGTCATTAACAATATCTTGGAGTGCAGATAAGTCGCAAATCATTCCTGTTCTTTTATCAATGTCTCCTTTAACAGTTATATCGACAATATAGTTATGACCATGTCCATTAACTCTGGCACATTTCCCATAGATTTTTTTATTTTCATCAAAAGATATCTCTTCTTTTGCAAGTCTATGAGCGGCTGCAAAATGAGTTTGAACTGTTAAAAATGCTTCCATGTTTTTTCCAAAATAATCTGCCCATAAATTTGGGTTTTCATAAAGCCTTAGACTTGTAAGAGGTAAATCATCCTTAAGACGACTCCAAATCACTTTTACTAATGCTTCAGTTGTGGGAAGTATACCCTCTTGATTATTAAGATTAAATTCAGGCCAGACATCATTTAAAAAACGAAAATCTAATTGTCCAGTAACCTTATCTTTAATAGAGTGTTTTACATCAGAGAGATTAAGCACCATCCCATCAGAGTCTAGTTCTCCACCCATTGAAACAATAAGTTCATAATTATGACCATGTCCTGGAGCAATACTGCACTTTCCAAAAAGAGATAAATTTTCTTCTTGGCTTTTTTCAGGAAGCCAATAACGGTGACTAGAACTAAAGCAGGCACGTCGAGTTATGACGCATTCACGTCCTTTTCCATGTAATGGTTTGGATTGTGTAGAAGTCATACCTATCTGCGATAATACTATCTTAAGGTTTCAAATACGCTTTTGTCTTTATGGAACAATCCATTATCGAAAAAACAATTCGTACTATCAAGGGCAGAAGCATATTTTTAATAGGAATGATGGGTTCTGGTAAGTCACAAACTGGTTGCAAGCTGGCTGAATTATTGAAGTATAAATACATTGATTTAGATTCATTAATAGAGAAGTTGGCAAAAAAATCTATCAATCAAATTTTTAATGATGAAGGAGAAGATAATTTCCGTCAATTAGAAGCAAACTGTCTCAAAGAAACTATCAAAATTCCTTCATTAGTAATTTCAACTGGGGGAGGAATAGTTACCAAATCAGAAAACTGGGGAATCTTAAGACAGGGAATAATTGCTTGGATAGATCTCGACAAAGATATAGCAATTGAAAGATTGAAAAATGAAATTGAAAACAGGCCTCTACTTCAGGGAAAGAATCTAAATGATTTATATATGAGCATTCTTCAATCCAGAGAAAATTTGTATTCTCAAGCAGATTTAAGAATTCAGGTAAAAAGGGAAAATATTGAAGAAGTTGCTATGAAGATAATTAATGCAATTCATAAAGAAATAATTAGTTAATCTGGTTCAATTCTTACTGCAAACCATTTAATAACGTATCCTATTTTTATCTCTAATTCATAAGTGCTTTCCAATAATTCTTCAAAAAATTCCTGATCAGGATCTTCTATATTTTGATATATTGTTTGTGTTTCTGTCTTACTAAGCCAATTCTTCAACCATAAAATTGCTTCTTGCTTTGATACAATTTTTTCTTTTGAATCTGGCTCTAATAATACATAATGATCTGATGCTCTTATTAGTGGATTTGACATAATGAAAATTCTTCTTGGATTAATTCTTTGCTTTATTTTTCAAGGAATTTTTTTGGAAAGTTCTTTTGCTTTAGATGATTCTAACGTACGAAATTTTTTGGAAAATCGTGTAAATCAATGGCCACAATTATATTTGCCAAATTTTAAATTATCAGATACTTCTAAAGATTTAATTTATCCTAAATGGTTCGAGGGTAATTGGCTTGTTACCTCTCAAGATATAATTAATGATTCAGAAGAGCCAGTTATTTATAAAGTGAATTTCTTTAAGAATGATTCAGATTTAATTGTTGGTAATCGTGCAAAAAATTCTGAATCTATTGGAAAAGCAATATTTGGTGACACCTTAATCAAGGTTGTAAATGATCCTCAATCTATTAATAATCAAATTACTTATTTAAAAGATGATTTTTATATTGATTCAAGAATTACAGGGAGAAATCAGATCCAAGATGATGATATTTTTTTTGCAGATGAACTAGTTATACAAACAGCCCATAAGCCAGGTGCTTCAAGGATTAATCAGGTAGAGACAATTAGTAAATTTAAAAAATGTGATAAAGTCAATTTAAAATTTAAAGATAATCAAAAATCCGATATATGCGGTGTTCAATATATTGCTACATATGGATCTAAAGTTGGTGACCCATCAGTTCATGCAATAAAGACTAATAAATATGAATTAACTTTTAAATTTATTGGGAATTAGCACTAAAAATATATTCTTCTAAATTATTTCTCCACATAAATAGATTTTCTAGGTAAGGGTTGTTTATATATTCTTGGCAACCTTCTCCAGAAAGGATAGGACCTGAAGACTTTGGAAACTTAAGGAGAGATAATTGTGCTGCAATGGCAATGTCGGCTATTGATAAATTTTCACCTATTAGATATTTTTTATTAATTAAAGATTTTGATAAAGATTCTAATATTTTTTGGAGTTCTAAATTATCTTTAGAAGATAAAACCATATTAGAAATTTTACTAAGATTTTTAAAAGGTAATTTATCAACTAATCCTTTTACTGAAGATGGCATCTCTTCTGGAAGTAAAGCAGTGCGTAGATTTGGATTCTCTATTGCTGATCTAATTAGAGCTTTTCTACAAGTCGCTGCCATAGTAGTATCAGCCCAATCTTCTATTAATTTGCATTGTGCAAATAACAAAGGATCATCAGGGAAAAGTGGATTATTATCATTTTTTTTATTTATATATTCGCAAATTATTGAAGAATCACTAATAATTTGATCATTATCATCAACAATAACTGGAACTTTTTTTTGACCTGATATCTTGAAGATTTCAAATTGGCCTATGCCTGGGGTCACTTCTTCAACTCTATATTGTAATTTCTTAGCGTGAAGAGCCATTCTTGTCTTTAAACAAAAAGCGCTATGTCTAAATTGATATAATGTAATCATGCTATTTAATATTTGTTAAAACTTAGCTAAAAAAGTAATCTAATTGTGGAGCTAATGGGCGAATTCTTTTCTAATGTTGCAAGATATCCAAAATATTTAATTTCAATTATTGCTGGAGGTTTAGTTGCGATACTAGAACCTTTGTTTAAAAATAGATCAAATCCATTAACATTAGTGGGTTTAATATCATCAGTAATCAGTGCTTTCATAACAGTTTATTTTGTACTACAAACAATGACCAATCCAATTAACTTATAACCATAATGCCTAATAATTATCGAATTGCAAAAGTTTCTTCATTACTGAAAAAGGAGATAACTTTTATTTTGCAGAATGATTTGGAAAATCATCTGCTAAAGAGTAATTTCATTCATATTTCCAAAATAGACTTAAAAGGAGATTTGCAATTTTGTAAGATTTACATAACATCAAATGCTGAAGAGGAAACAAGAAAAGAAATTATTGATAATTTAAATCTCGCAAAAAACTTTATAAGACATACTCTAGGTCAAAGAATTGAGATGAGACGAGTACCGGAAATCACTTTCAAAGATGACATAGTATTGGAAAAAGGATTGTCAGTGCTAAAACTTTTAGAAGAATTAAAAAATAAAAATCAAGAGCATGATTCAAAAATTTGAGGAAAATAATGATAAAAGTTGAGCTTCCTTTGCATCAAAAAAACATAATTATTACTCGATCAAAAGATAAGATATCTGATGTAAAAAAATTATTCACCAATAAAGGGGCGCAAATATTTGATTTCCCAGCAATTGATATTGGATATCCTGATGATTTAAATCCTCTTGATGATGCCCTAAGTGAAATAAATGATTTTCACTGGATTATTTTTTCGAGTAGTAATGGAATAAAATTTGTAGATGAAAGATTAAAAAATTTCAATACTTCATTGAAAGAATGTTCAAAGAAAATAAAAATTGCTGTAGTAGGTGAGAAAACTTCTTTAACGCTTAATGATTTAGGTATCGAGCCTGATTTCGTCCCCCCAGAATTTGTGGCAGAAAGTTTAATTGAAAATTTTCCGATATCAGGATATGGACTAAGAGTCTTTTTGCCAAGGGTTCAAACAGGAGGAAGGAATTTAATTGCTGATGAATTTAGGAATTCTGGTTCACGTGTTGCAGAGGTTGCGGCTTATGAAACAAGATGTCCGGATTCAATTCCTCAAGAAACAGTTAATGCAATAGCAAGTAGAAAAGTTGATTCAATGGTTTTTTCAAGTGGTAAAACCGTATTAAATTCTGCTTTTTTGCTTGAAAAAGAATTTGGAGAAGAATGGTTAAAATTTCTAGATGATGCAAAGTTACTAACTATTGGTCCCCAAACTTCAGAAACATGTAAAAAAATTTTTGGCAGAGTAGATATGCAGGCGCTCAAGTATACCTTTGAAGGATTGTTAGATGCTGCGATTGATATTTTTAATTAGATATTTCATGATTATAATTTTTTTCCACCAAGTCTCGAAACCTGTCAATATTAGCTTGTAATTCATTAGTTACCATTTTACCCAGGATTTTTTCTTCCATAAATCTAGCGATCATTTTAGGTAATTCATAGGTAACAGCTAAGTTTACTGACGTTGATTGTTTTCCTTTTGATTCAAAAACTACAGATCCTTGAGTTGGTAATCCTCCTATGGATTTCCATTTTAATTTGTTCTTCTCAATCCTTTCAGTTATTTGTGCTTTCCACTTAAATTTGAATCCATTAGCAGCTAAAGTCCATTCGGTTAAATCCGGTAAAGTAGATGTTTCTTGATCAACTGTTTTAACGGATTCAATCCAGCTCATCCATAAAGACATAGAATCCAAATCACTCCATGTGTTCCAAACGTCATCCAATGGTGCACTTACAATGGTAATTACTTCATGTTTAAGCCAGGTACCCATAGTCAGCTAACCGCAAGATTCTTTGCTAGTTCAGCTTTCTTATCTAAGATTGCAGCTGCTGCTAGATGACCGCTCATAGTAGCTCCCTCCATAGAATCAATATAGTCTTGCTTTGTATAACTACCTGCTACAAAGAAATTTGATATTGAAGTTTTTTGATCTGGTCTAAAAGGTTCCATACCTGGAGATTCTCTATAAAGTGATTGCGGAATTTGAACTACATTGCTCCACAGCAATTTGAGATTTTTTGAAGAAGGAAATAGACGACGTACCTCAGCATCAATTTCTTTCGTTATTCTTTTTGTTGATCTACCCATCCAACGATCGCCGGGAGTCAAAACACATTGTAGTAGAGATCCCATTCCCTCTTTTCTATAATCTACAGGACTTGCCAAAGCTAAATCTGCAAAACAACTAAAAGATGCATCAGCTGAATATAAAAGATTATTTAAACCTGTAGGAACTTGACTCTTATTATCATTTTTTAGTTCAGTAACCCATCCATCATATCTTAGTTGAATTGTTGCTACTGCGACTGCTCTTAGTTTTTTTAAACCTTCAAATTCTTTAAATTGATACCATTCTTTAGGAACTATTTTTTTAATTCCAGGAACATCACAAGCAGCTAGAAATGTATCAGCAAATATAGATTTGGGACCTTCAGAAGTTGATATTTTTAATTGGGTGACAGAGTAGGATGAAGATTCTTTTTCATAAATAATTTCCTCTACTTTATGATTTAAATGGATTTTGCAGCCTTTTTTTGAAATGTAGTCAACTATTGGTTGTGTAAGCCATTTATGAGGAGATCCTTTTAAAAGATTAAGCTTAGAAGCTTCAGTTTTAGATGCAAACATCATAAAAATTGTTAACATGCATCTTGCAGAAATATCTTGACAATTTATAAAACCTAACGCGTATGCAATTGGGTCCCACATTCTTTCAAGACTTCTTAAACTACCTCCGTGATTTAAGAACCATTCTTTAAAGCTTAATTTATCTAAGTCTCTAATTATTTTCATTGCACCCTCATAATCTACTAATCCTCTTACTATAGGGCTAGTTCCTAAAGCTAATGCATTTCTCAACTTGTCTACCCAAGTCAATTGTTCTGTAGTGAAAAAAGCTTTCAGTCCGTTAAAAGGAGCTCCTAAAGCAAATCTAAAATCCAAAGACTTTAAATTACCACCATTATTTATGAATAAATGAGTATGTTCTTTAGGAAGCAGATTATCTAGAGCTCCAACTTTTTTCATGAGTCTAAATAAATTTGCATAGTTGTAAAAAAATACGTGTAAACCCATTTCTATGTGGTTACCATCTTTATCTTCCCAACTCCCAACTTTTCCTCCCCAAAATGATCTGCTTTCATAAATATCAACTTCATGTCCCTCGTCGACTAAATTAACCGCTGCAGTTAAACCAGCTAATCCCGAACCTACTATCGCAATTTTCACTTTTTTTTTCTTAAATTATAACAAATCAACTTTGTATATCGTTTGTTTCTGCATGATGCGGCTGAATTTTTTATAGTATGAATATATAAGGATTTGTATCTATGGAAAATGCAAAGATAGAAGAAAAAATAAAAACCTCAGACGACGGTAAGGGAATTTTAATTACAAACGATGCTATAGAACAAATATCTTTTTTATTGAAGAGTCAGACTGATAAGAAAGCACTTAGAGTTGGTGTAAGATCAGGTGGATGCAGTGGCATGAGTTATACGATGGATTTTATCGGTGGTAATGAAATAAATTCTGATGATAAAATATATGATTATTCATTGAGTTCAAAACAAACCTTCAAAGTAGTATGCGACCCAAAAAGCCTTTTATATATTTACGGCATGCAATTAGATTTTAGTAAGGATTTAATTGGAGGAGGATTTAATTTCGTTAATCCCAATGCTTCACAAACTTGTGGCTGTGGAAGCTCTTTTGCAGTTTAGAAAATATATATGTTAGATGATATAAATCCAATTGAATCCGATTTCAATGCAGCCTTATCAAGATATCAAGATGGTCAAGAATTAGTAGCTATTGCAGAAGATTTCAAAAAAATCATTCAACAAATACCTAATCACTTTGCCGCCTGGACTTGCTTATCTTGGCTACAACTTTTATTAAAGAATAATGAAGAAGCATTAGCAGCAGCTAGACAGGCGGTTCGCTTAAATCAGCAAGATCCTCAAGCGAGAATGAATTTGTCTTTGGCTCTTTTAGCTACAAATAATAAAGGTGTTAGAGAGCATGTTGATTTAATTAAAAAAATGGCAATGATGATGCCTGATTTAAAGAATGAGTTAAAAGAGTCTGTTGAAGATGGTTTTAAAAGATATCCAAACTGGCCAGAATTAACCAAAATCAATAAATGGTTGGAATTTTAAATTGTCCAGAATTTTACTATTAAGTAATGGACATGGAGAAGATTTATCAGGTAGTTTTTTAGCCAAATATTTTGTAAAAAAGGGCCACCTTGTTGAGGCACTCCCTATCGTAGGTGATGGTGAAAATTATAAAAAAGTAAATGTAAGTATTATTGGTAAAACTAAAAAATTTAAAACTGGTGGTATTGGCTACAATTCTTTCAAAGGAAGATTAATTGAAATATTTGGGGGGCAAATTATATATTTATTAAAAAAATTATATTTGTCTTATAAATTAAGAAATAAATATGATTTTTATTTTGTTATTGGAGATATAATTCCTGTTTTTTTTGCATGGTTTGCAAAAAAAGATTTTTATACATATTTAGTCGCATATTCAAGTCATTATGAGGGAAAATTAAGATTACCTTGGCCTTGCAAATTTTTTTTACTCTCAAAATACGCGAAAAAAATCTATGCTCGTGATTATTTAACAGCAAATGATTTATCTAAACAATTAAGCAAAAGAGTCTCTTTTTTGGGCAATCCATTTATGGACAAATTTTCTTTTTTTGAAAAAAGTTCAAAGAACTTACCTTTTTATATTGGATTATTTCCTGGAAGCAGATTTCCTGAAATTATAGATAATTTGCAATTGATTCTGGAAGTTTTAGAGACAATGTATAATTTGGAATATTTTCAGAAAATTGCATTCAAATTTGCCATTGTAAATGATCTTTCTATTGAAAAAATTAGACAGATACTAACTAGAAGAAAATGGACTTATATAGATAAAGTAAATGAAAATAATGGTTTAGAATTTAAATTTGGTTTTATTACAGTTATTTTTAATTGGAATTTTTTTGAAGAAATTTTATTTAATAGTAAGTTTGTGATAAGTATGGCAGGCACTGCGACAGAGCAAGCAATAGGATTGGCAAAGCCAGTTATTCAAATTGAGGGTAAAGGTCCTCAATTTACTAAATCTTTTGCAGAAGCTCAAAGAAGATTACTTGGGAGATATGTTTTTTGTGCTACTAATTATAAAAATAAGAGAGATCAAATAAATCAAACAATCAATCTAATTCTTAAAGTTAATTATCTACTAAAAATAGATAAAAACTTTTTGAGTACTTGTATTGATAATGCAAATTTAAGAATCGGAGGCAATAATGCATGTATTAAAATAGTTAATGATATAAAACTGTCATGAACAATGACTAAAGAGAAATCTCAAAAAAGGCTAATAGAAATTATTGATAATTTTTTATTGATAAATTTATTTGTAGTTATATTTTTTGCTATTTTTTTTATTTTTGCAGTAATTATGCAACTAAATGGAGTATTTGTTTTCCTCAATTTAATTCAGAATCTTTGGAATCCTCTTATCGTTCCATTAATTACAATTTTAATTGTTGGTTCTTTAGTTAATGGAATTAATTCTTGGTGGAGGCGTAAATTGCTTTCTCAAGAAGAGGATATTTAAATTTATATATTTTTTCTTGTAATTTAATACTTAATACTTTTTGTCCTTCTAATACTAATTTTGCTCCATCTCCTAATAATAATTTAAGGATTCTGCCTGGAACTGGAAGTAAATTTGGTCTATTTAGGCATTTTCCTAACGTCTTAGAAAAATCTTTCATTAATACTGGTTCGGGTGCAACAGCATTAAATACCCCAGAAAATTTTTTATCTACTAATGCATTAATAATTAGACCACATAAATCACTTCTATGAATCCAACTCATCCATTGTTTACCATCTCCAATTGGACCTCCTAATCCAATTTTAAATATAGGAAGCATTTTACCTAGTGCTCCGCCTTCTGCTTCTAAGACAATACCAATTCTAAAAATGACTAATCTTGAGAAAAATGGTTTTTCGTTAGCAACTTCCTCCCATTTCTTACAAAGGTTAGCTAAAAAATCATTCCCAGACTTACTATTTTCATTAAATTCTTTTGTCAAACTTGTTCCATAAAAGCCAATTGCTGAACCATTTATTATAACCTTTGGGTTAATTCTGTATTTTTTCAGCGTTTCCATTAAAAACTTAGTTGAATTAATTCTGCTTTTTTCAATCTCTTCTTTTTGACTATCAGTCCATTTTTTATCAGCTATTGGTTCACCAATTAAATTAATTATTCCATCAGAATCTTTTAAATTAATTAAAAGATTTTCATCACTCCAATTTTGTTTTTTTGACAAATCTATTTTAAGAAACTTAAATTTTTCAAGTGGTATATTGATTTTTAGGTTATTAATATTTTTTCTGCTTACGATAGAAAGTTCGTGACCTTCTTTTATTAAAGCTGGGACTAATTCTTTACCCACAAATCCTGTACAGCCAAAAAGTAAAAGACGCATATTTTTAATAAAGTAATCATTTAAGACTATAAAATTTTTAGGTCGATTGTAATTTTTATGATGTAATCAATTTAAAAAAAAATTAATAAAAAAATTTTTTGTATAATAGATTTGGAATTTAATTAAATAAATCTTATTATGACTGAGTCGATACCCAAAAAACCTCTTAAAAAAGGTAACTTAGTCTATGTAGATAAAGATATCTATTCAAAAAGTATTGAAGCATTGGCAAGTGATAAAGATTTACCTAATTATGTCTTTGAGGGCCCAGGAGAAATTTTAGGTATTAAAGAAGATTATGCCCAAGTAAGATGGCGCAGACCTGTACCAGATGTTTGGTTTAAATTAGATCAACTTAAAGAATATGCAGTTGTAGAATAATTAATCATGAAAGAATATATTTTTTATCATTAGCCATTTTTGATTGGATTCTTTTTGCCTCTTTCATCATTTCTTTACCATCAAATAAATAATCATCCACATATCCTTGTGTGTACTTATCAAGTTCTGATAAAGCATCTTTTACTTGAGAAAAACAATGATAGAGATCTAAACCTAAAGAAGATATTGAATTTGGAACAGATATTGACTTATATAATTTATCAACCTTTTCAATTTTTTTTTGTGAATGAGAAATGTAACTGCAAAATTTATCCATCAGTTCTTCATCATATGGATCAGCAGATAGTTTTTTTATTTCTTGATTCAAAGGTTTGATTATTTGGCTAATAAATCTATTGGTGGGCATATAAATATTTTTAATCCAATTTTTTACTTCGTTATCTTTAATTGTTGAGCTATATTTTTTTGTGTTAACTTTCTCTTCCCAATTGTTATTTTTTAAATTAGAAGATTGATTGAAAGAAAAAAGGTTTTTATCATATTGTTGTTTTTTAAAGGGATCACTAAGCGTCTCCCATGCATCTTGAATTGCAAGAAACCTATCTTTTTCCCCTCCTGCATCAGGATGATGTTGTTTTACTAAGCGACGATAAGAAGATTTAATTTCGCCTGGACTTGCGTTTTCTTCTAGGCCTAATTCTTCATAAAGATTATTTACCATATCTCATACCTATATTTATAAATAACCATCTTCTCTTGCTTTAATTGCAGTATTTGATTCAAACATGGCTGTTGATAAGTATCTTTCACCAAAACTTGGAAGAATCACTATTAATCTTTGATTAATAAATTCCTCCCTTTGTCCAATTTTGATTGTTGCTGCCAAAGCAGCACCGCTACTAATTCCCGATAAAAGACCCTCTAAACGAGCTAATAACCTCCCATAATAAAATGCTTCATCATCATCTATTTTGATGATTTCGTCTATTAATTGAGTATTAAGAACTTTAGGAACGAAGCCCGCGCCAATGCCTTGAATAGAGTGAGATCCTGCTTTTTCTCCTGAAATAACAGCACTTTTAGCAGGCTCAACTGCAAATATTTTGCAATTTGGATTAACTTTTTTTAGAAATCTAGCACAGCCAGTTACTGTTCCTCCAGTACCAACGCCAGTGACTAATCCATCAATATTTTGATTAGATTGTTCCCAAATTTCTCTAGCGGTTGTCCTTTCATGAATATCTGGATTCGCGATATTTTCAAACTGGTTAAACTGAAAGCTATTTGGAATACTTGAAGATAATTCATTAGCTAAATCTAATGCTCCTTTCATTCCTTCATTTCCTGGAGTAAGTTGTAATTCTGCACCATATGCTCGCAGCATTGCCCTTCTCTCAATACTCATAGTGTCTGGCATAGTCAATATCAATCTGTAGCCTTTAGCTGCTGCAACCATAGCTAAAGCAATGCCAGTATTTCCACTTGTGGCCTCAATTAAGGTTGTTTTTCCAGGGCATATTAAACCATCTTTCTCCGCTGAATTTAACATAGAATATGCGATACGATCTTTAACAGATGCTGATGGATTAAAACTTTCAAGTTTAGCTATTATTTCAGGGTGACACTTGCAGTAATTTTTTATACGATCTAATTTAACTAAAGGTGTGTTACCTACTAAAGAAGTTATATCTCTTGCGATTTTCATGGAGAAAAGTCTACAAAATTAAATCTGTTTATCTTATGATAAGTAAATTTATGAAACTTTAATAAAAATTTTTCAATTGAAATTAATTTAAAAACAACTTCTTAGAAAAGATTGTTCTATAGTTTGTTTATAATTACGTATATACGATACCAATTATGTATTCTCTTGAGATTAGCCTTAGATATTCTCCTTTCCCTCTTTCAATCCAGAAGAAAGATTATGAGGATGTTAAAAGAATTTATGATGAAATTAAAGACTTTATGCAAGGTAATAACCAAAATTCAAATTTAATTGAATTAAGTTGTGAAAAAGTTCAGGATAAATTGATCACTGTTCTTGCTAAGGAGGTTATTTCTGTTCAAATATATGAAAAATCTGCATTAGCTGGTGGTTCAAAAAGGCCTGGATTTTCTTTAGATGTTTAATATGGCTGAAAGCGAGGATAATTTTTTAAATCAAGAACCTATTATAGACTTTAAAAATGTGAATTTTTCATGGCCGGGCAAAAAAGAGCACGTAATATATAACTGTAATTTCTCTATTAAAAAGCCAGGCTTATGGATGATTGTCGGTAAAAATGGCTGTGGCAAGAGTACCTTGTTTAAGTTAATTAATGGAATTCTTAAACCAACAAATGGAGTTATTAATAATTTAGCTAATGTTGGGATGGTTTTTCAAAACCCTGATCATCAAATTTTAATGCCAAACTGCAGGAGCGAACTTCTTCTAAATATTAATAAAAAATTAAGCAGAGAAGATATCACCAAAAAAATTGATTTTGTATTGAAGAAAGTTGGATTAAATGGATTTGATAAAAGGCCTATCCACACTCTAAGTGGTGGCCAAAAACAACGTTTGACTATTGCTTGTTCCTTGATTAGTGATAAGAATTTTGTTCTTTTGGACGAGCCGACTTCCCTTTTGGATAGTTCTAGTCAATTAAAAGTTTTAGAAATAGTTAAAGAACTTACAAACAATAAAAGTAATCCATTTACTGCCTTATGGATTACGCATCGTCTAGAGGAATTAGATTACTCAGATGCAGTTGCAGAGATGAAGAATGGAAATTTATCAGATTGGCAAAAACCATTAAACTTTCAATATAATTAATGATCACCCCTTGTCATATGGGACATTGAAGGGTTAAGTTTTAATATAATCCTCGGTAGCTCAGCGGTAGAGCGATCGACTGTTAATCGATTGGTCGCAGGTTCGAATCCCGCCCGGGGAGTTCAATTACAAGATCATTAGATGACCATAAGACCTCAAAAGGGTCTTTTTTATTGGAATAACTGGTCTTGTTGTCATATCTCATGAATTACAGGTTTTCATAGTAGTTCAGGTTTTTGGATGAAAATGTGTTTTTTATGTGTTGTAGCCTTTTAAAAAATGTGTTTTAGGCAACTTCTGGACTCCATCCTTTTCGGTTAAACGTCCAAGATATTTTGTTTGCAAAAAAAAACAACTAGATAATATTTAAATTATGAAAACATCAGTCAAGATACCTCCTCATCTAGTAATAGAACCCTCTAAAGAGTTCATTTTTTATATGCCTAAAAAGTCTGATGCTGCTCAGGAAATTTCTATCTGGTTGAAAGAACTAAATCTTCCCGACTACAAAGGAATGGTCATGAACAGCAAATGTATGTTCAACAGATTGAACAATAAGCAATGTGAATAGAACGCCTATTTTCAATAGGCAAATTCATAATTTTTGCACATTTTTCTATAATCATCGTGCAATCTTTTAGTCGCTAATCTTCTATTCTTCATTGCATCTAAAATCAAATCCATTTCATTGAATTTTCGATTGAGAATAGTGAAAGGAGTAATGAGTTTCATAAGACCTCCTATATCTACACTTATATTTTCCTCCTTTTGACTTGAAATTCATAGGGTATTTTTACTCGAGTATTAGTGCTTTGTGGTTGTCATGACTATCTTTTCCCATATAAGAGGAGTAGAAATAATTTAGGAGTAAAGTTCTTCCCCGACTTTGTAGACAAGGAAGTGAGCAAGACTCGAAGAGGGCAAACAAATGCCCTCTTATTTTAATTCTTCTAAATTTGTCTACTATAAAAATTTTGAGATAAAATCATCTTTTAAAAGTATATCTATAATTTCATTGACCTTTAATCTCTTAGTATTATGAGAAGTATATTCTAAAGTTTCTGACAAGATTTCTTTACCTTTAGTAAAATAGTTTTCATAGTCTAACCCCCTGTTATCAGGTGGGACTTTAAAGAATTTACCTCTATCCTCTACCCTTGCCATTTCTTCTCTTGAAATAAGTGTTTCATAAAATTTTTCACTATGCCTAGTTCCAATTATGATATTTTCTTTTTTATAGTTAAATATTTCTTTTAACGCCAATACGAGATCTCCGATAGTAGATGCTGGAGCCTTTTGTACAAAAATATCTCCGTTTAAGCCCTCATTAAAAGCATATAAAACCAAGCTCACAGCGTCCTTTAAACTCATTAAATATCTTGTCATGTTTGGATCAGTAATTGTGATCGGTTTATTCTTTTTTATTTGATCAACGAATAAAGGAATTACAGAACCCCTTGAACAAATAACATTCCCATAACGAGTAGCACAAAATATACCCTTTTTATGATTGTGCAATGATTTTGAAAGCATTAATTTTTCCATCATCGCTTTTGAAAGACCCATTGCATTTATTGGATAAACAGCTTTATCTGTACTTAAAAATACAACTTTTTTTACATCTCTATCTAGGGAAGCCTTTAAAATATTCTCAGTTCCTAAAACATTTGTTTTAAATGCTTCTAAAGGATAAAATTCACAAGATGGTACCTGCTTCAAAGCAGCTGCATGAAAAATATAATCAACATTTATGCAAGCGTCAGAGGTACTTTGATAATCTCTGACATCACCAATGTAAAAAGAAAGTCTGGGGTCATTTAATTTTTTTCTCATTAAATCTTGTTTGTTTTCATCCCTACTAAATATTCGTATTTCTTTAACATTATTCTTGAGAAGAAGTTCAGTAAGAGTATTTCCGAACGATCCAGTCCCTCCAGTGATTAATATTATCGAATTTTCAATACTTTTATTCTGAATCATAATTTATACATCCCAAATGCTTTTCTTTATATAACCTTTTACTATCCATTCTAAAGGTTGATAGCCCTTTTTTTTGTTTTTGGAATTTACCATTATTTCAAGGTCTATTAATTACTATTAATTGATATTAAGAAAGATTAGAAATGATTTTTTGTGTATATGGGAAAAATCTTAATTTATATAATCTAACTCAGAAATTAATTAATGTAAAAATTAATAAGTTTTCAAATAATAAACAAAATTTATAATTAATTTTAATTGCTACAATTAAGAGTTAATAAATATAGTTTTATGGTAATTATTAAGCCGTCTAAGGAATGGAAAGAATATATTAAATTTACAGATGAATGCATAAATTATAATTTTGTCAATCAATATACACTTAGCAATTGTTTTCTTCATCCAATAAGGCCAACAATTCAAAATAATAGAATTTTAGTAAATTTAAAAAATATTTCGTTATTTTATAAGTTAAAGTTGAGAACGAATTTTTATATTTCTTTATTAAAAAATTTATTAAATTTTTTTAAAGATAATAAAGAAAAAAAAATATTAGATAATAAAAAAGAGATTTATAAAAAAAATTATGATGTTATTTTTATTTCACATCTTGTAAATCAAAAACAATTCGAATCATCAGTTGAAAATTATTTTGGCAGTTTAATTAATCAAACCAGTGAAAAAGGTTTATCCGTATTACTTATCTTTATACCTCATATTAAAGTAAACAAAAAAGCATTTAATAAATATCTCAAAAAAAATAAAAGATATGATTGTTATATACTTGATGAACATATCACAAGCTTCAAAACAAAATTTAAAACTTTAATTTCACTACTTAGAGAAAGGCATAAGTTTCTGCAATTTTCAAAAAATATATCTGGATATAAAAGTAATCTAGCTCTTTACACCGCTGAATCTTTTTTATTCAGAAATAATTTTTGTAATTTTATTTATGGATTGCAAATTGGAGATATTATTAAAAATACTAAATCTAAAAATATAGTAACAACCTTTGAAGGTCATAATTGGGAAAGATTATTTTATTATTTTTCTCGAAAAAATAATCCTCTTATAAATTGTGTAGGATTTCAACATACAATAATTTTTAAATATCAACATTCTTTAAATAGATTATTAAGAAAAGAATGGGATCCAGATTTTATTTTAGTCTCAGGAGATATTTCAAGAGCTTTTTTTAATAAAAAAATATCAAAAGAAATTTCAATTAAAACATTAGGTTCTCCTAAATCAAATAACTCAAATAATATAAAAATAAATATAAATAATAGAATATTATTCATTCCTTCTGGAGAAGAAAAAGAGGTATTTTTCTTTACAAAATTTGCTTTTAATTTTGCTAAAAAATATCCAGAACTACAGATTTTGATAAGATTACATCCAGCATTTAATAGAAAAAAAATTATTAAAAGATTCCCAAAAATTGATAACTTTAAAATAAGTAATTCTAGAATTCAGCATGATTCAAAACAAAGTAGATATGTTATTTATTCAACAAGTACTGCAGTCTTTGAATCAATATCATTAGGTTGCATACCAATCAGATTAAGTTGGAATTCTGTAAATGATTTATCAGATCCTCTTTGGCAATTAAAATCAAAATTTATTAAAACGATAAAATCCGAAGTCGATCTTTACAAAATCATATATAAATATAAATATTCTGAAAATAATGAATATATATTAAATAAAACCTTTTTTAAATTAAATCTGGATTTGGATCAATTACGGATTAAATTAAAGAAATCAGTTTTTCATAATATTTTAAAAAAATAATAAATGATAGAATTAAAAAAATTAACAATTATTATTCCTAGTTTACTTTGTAATATTAATCAAAGATGGATAGATCAAATTAATCGATTTAAAAAGGAAAAAATAAATATAATTATTTCTATTCCTCCAAATTTAATTCAAACAAATACGTTGATAAATAAATTTGATAAGGGAATATTAATTATCAGAAGTGATAAAAAAGGTCAGGTAAATCAAAGACAATATGGTTATAAATTCGTCAAAACAGAGTATTTGATGCATATGGATGACGATATTTTTATAAGTATTAAAAATTTAAAAATACTATTAAATCAATTTGAAAATTTGCCAAGAAAATCATCTATCGCACCAAGGCTTATTATTAAAAATAATAATAAGAAAGAATTATTTTACAAAAAATATATAAATTTATTGCTTTATAATGACTATAAACCTAGACCTGGAACCATATCAAAATCTACTTTTGCTATTCCACCTAATTTACCTTCTGATTCAAGTAAATCTATTGAAAGTGTGGATTGGATACCAGGCGGTATCTCTATAATTAGGAAAGAACATATTATTAAAGATCCATATTTTAGTTTTGAAGGTAAGGCTTATTGTGAAGATCTAATTCATAGTAATTTATTAAAAAAAAATGGCGTTAAATTATTTATAAGTAATAAATCTTTCTATCAAACAAAACTACAAAACCATAAAGATCTTAAGATTCAAGATTTTGTAAATTTTATAAAAAATGATTTCAAAACAAGAAATTATTTTAGAAAAACCATAAAAAATCCTTTGATTCCGTTATTAATGACTTATTTTATTTTAATTATCAATTTTTTTATAAGAAAAATAATAATAAATTTTTTTTATTTTTTGAAAAATCTTTTTTAAATTATCATTAATATTTAAAATTTAAGAATATGTGTTTATCAGTTTTTTAAAATACTTCCAATTTGAATTTCAATCCCTAAATTCTGATTTTTGATTGCTTTAGTCAATTTCTTATTTGATAAACCCATTGATTTTGGCCTCTGCACAAGATCTGATCTATCATCTATAAATCCTGGTATGATTGAATAAGAAGGTATATTTAATTTTTCACAGAGAAGCTTTCCAAATTCGAATTTGGATATTTGTTTATTTGAAGAAATATTAAATATACCAGTAAAATTATGTTCTAATAATTTATGTGTATAAAAAGCTAAATTTTTTCCGCTTACTGGAGTAATAAACACATCCTTAAATAGTACTATTTTTTTATTATTTTTAGCTGATTCTTCAATCCAATCGCTGAAAGAATTTTTATGAGCAGGACCATATCCAAAAAAATTTGTTCTACAAATTATGGAAGCTTGGCAATTAGTTAAAACCTCTAATTCTCCTTCATATTTTGATTTGGCATAAACATTTATAAGTCTTACTTCATCTTCTTCTGAATACAAAATATTTTCATCATCGAACAAATGATCCGTAGATATATGTATCAATTTCGTATTAGTACAATTACAAGCATTTGCAATTATCCCAGGTAGATAAGAGTTAAGTCTGTAAGCTTCAGCAGGTTTGTACTCACAGGCTTCTATATTAGTTAATCCTATGCAGTTTAAAACTATATCTATTTCATAAGATTCCAATATCCTTTGAACCGAATTTGTTGAAAAAAGATCAATTTCAATAACTTTTAAACTCATATAATCGATACAGTTTTTATGTTTAGTTATAAAGATTTCATATTTATCATTAACTTCTTTTACCCACAAAAAAGCTAATAAGCTTGAGCCTCCAAGAATAAGTAACTTTTTTTTCTTTTTTAGTGAGTTCAACTTATAAACTTTCAAAAGATAAAACTTTATCTAATTCTTTGAAACTTACATTTTGAAGCTTTTGTTTATTAAAATGGTAAATTGTATCGCATTGTTTTAATGTTTGTAATCTATGCGAAATAAAAAAAATTGTATAGTTAATATCATCTTTAAATAAGTTATTAATAATTTTTTCTTCGGTATTAATATCTAATGCACTTGTTGCTTCATCAAAAAATAAAATTTGGGGTTTTCTATAAATTGCCCTAGCAATAGCAATCCTTTGAATTTGTCCTCCACTAAGCTGTATACCTCTTTCTCCAATATTAGTCTGATAACCAAATTTAGTTGTTTCAATAAATTTATCAATTTCAGAATATTTTGCGGCATAAATTACTCTTTGAAAATCAATTTCTTTTTTATTAACTCCAAAGGCAATATTTTCAGCAAAAGATCTATTTTGTAAATAAATCTTTTGTGGGACATATCCAATACATTTCTGCCATTTAGTTAAATTAAGCTTATTTTTTACACTATTTATTAATTTACCATCTAGAAATATTTCACCATTATTAGGCTCTAATAATCCTAGGATAATGCTTATAAGTGTTGATTTTCCACAACCAGTTTTTCCAATCAATCCAATTTTTTCTCCCTTTATTATATTTAAATTAATGTTTGAAAAAAGTGGTTTTTCATTTGGATAGCAAAAACTAATATCTTTTAATTCAAATTTTTCCTTAAATAAATAATCTTTGACCGAAATTAATTCTCTAGATAATTTATCAGAAATTAATAAATTCTTAACTCTCTGAACACTAGCTTTATTTCCTTTTATTCTTGCATAAGAACTATATATGAGTTGTAAGCTTGGAAGAAGTTTTTGTGAAGCCAATGCAAAAAGCCCCAATGAGGTTATCGCTAGCATATTATTTTCTACGTCAATTGAAAAAATCATACCAAGAACGATTATGAAAATTATCCCTAATGCCTCAATTATAAATTTTGGGTAGACAGCAATAAAATTATTCTCTGCTCTTAATTTTCTTAGAGGCTTATCTCTAGCATCGTATTCTTTTAAAAAAATTTTTTGATCTGAATATAAAATAACTTCTTGTATCGAATCAAAAGTTTCTTGAACTATTCTAATTTGATCAGAAGATGCTTGTGTACTTTTAAAACTATTACTAACTAATTTTTTATTTGCTCTTTTAGCTACGAATATATATGTCAAACCAAAAACTATTAATGAAATTAATGCAACCCTGAAATCAATAATCAATAAAGTTAAAACTATAAAACTCGCGATTATAAATCCACTAATAAGTTCATTTACTGAGCTTAAAACATTTATTGTTTTTGGTACGTCATCAGCAACAGCATTAATTATTACACTACTATTAATGTTTAGATGATAATTATATGGTTGGTAAATTGTAGTACTGAATAAATTATTACTCAACTCATTTCCTAATTGTGCAGTTACTTGATTTATTTTCTTAATGTTTAGAAGTCTTAAATACAGATTTAATACATTAGCTAAAATAAGAAAAAAACCACTAATCACAATTGGTCTAGGAAAATTAATAAATTTTGTAATTTTTATTAAAAATACATAATTATTTACTTTTTCTGGATCAGAAAGCATGTCTAGAAATGGTATTACAGCTGAGATAGCTAAAACTTCTGAAAAGCCACAACTTAGTATTAAAAGCAATAAGCTAAAAAGCTTAATCTTATTTTTTTTTGAGATAATTTTATAAAGCCACTTCAATAGAGAAAATATACTTTCTTGTGAATCATTTTTAGAGAGAGTGCTTAGCATCATGTTTTAAATATATAAAAAGAGTTATTTTTTAACTTTTTATAAAAATTAAATTTATACAAAATATTTAAAAATTTATTTGCTTTAAGACCCAACTATCCAGTTGATTTAAAATAATTATAATTTTATGTCCCCTAAACTCAATATAATTCTTGTCAAAAAACTTGAATTCATCATAATAAAAAAACCTTGTTTTTTTTAAAATTTTTTTAATTAGAGTTGTAGAGCAAAAGTTCATAGCTTCTTAAATTTCATTTTTCATTTATTATGTTTTTTGCTTTGTATTGATTTATATTTTGATATTTAAATAACCTTTTATTTTTAATTTCAAGGATATAGTCGCAATTTTTTAATGTTTGTAATCTATGGGCAATCATTAGAACAGTTATTTTTGGATTGTTATTAACTATATTTTTAAGAATATTTTTTTCAGTTTCTGAATCTACTGAACTTGTAGCTTCATCAAGTATAAGAAGAGAGTGATTTTTATAAAGAGCTCTTGCTATTGCTAATCTTTGCTTTTGGCCGCCACTTAATCTAACTCCATTCTCCCCAACAAAAGTTTTTAGACCATACTTAAGAGAGTTTATAAGATCTTTTAACATTGCTATATTAACTACTTTATTTAGTAAATTGTAGTCAACTTTAGATTTTCCAAAAGTTATATTTTCTTCAATAGTTCTATCTAGTAAGAAATAATCTTGTGGAACGCTGGATACCGATAATCTAAATCGACGAAAAAGATTAGAGTTCATTTTATTATCATCTATATAGATATGACCAGAATTTGGTCTTATTAAACCTAATAATATATCTATAAAAGTTGACTTTCCTGTACCAGTCTTCCCAACAATACCAATTACTTCTCCTTTCTTGATCTCTAAATTTATATTTTCTAATACTCTATTATCTTTATAAGAAAAACTAATATTCTCAAATCTAATATTATTTTTAAGATTGAAAATATTTACTAATTTATCTCTTGAATTGCTTTTATTTTTTTTAGTCTCTTTTAAAAGTTGTACTACTGAATATACACTTAATTTTTCTTGACGTATTGCATATATGGCTCTAAATGTTTTTTGAAAAAGAGGCAATAATTTTTGTAGTCCTAATATGAATGCCCCAAATTTTGTTAAATAGATATAAAAATCAATCCTAGATAAATACATAAATATAATCGATATTACAATTCCCGATAGTATTATTGATTCCATTAAGTATCTTGGAATCTGTGAAATAGTGGCAGACTTTGCTTCAGTTAAAACATTATGAGAATTATTTTTACTATATTCCTTAATAAAAAAACTATGAGAATCATCTAAAATTATTTGTCTAATAAAACCTAATGATTCCTGTACAACTCTTATAATGTTTTTCCTAGTTTCAAAAATTATTTTCCCATAAATATCAACATATTTTTTTGTGGTAATAGATGCAATAAAATAGAACAAAAATGAAAAAGTAATAATAAAACATAGAATCCTAAAATCAATAATAAGTAAGGATATAGTGATTGCTACTATATTTAGAACTGAAAGTCCAAGATATAAAGATTCACTAATTGCAGATAGAGAACAGTCTAGTTGCTGTATTTGAGCATTAATTAATTCACTTGAATTTGTATTTAAATGATATTGATAATCTTTATATATAATTTCTCTATATAATTTTTCACCTAACTCTACCTTAAGATTTCCTGTAAAAAAATTAATTTTTTTTAAACATAAAATCTTTATAAATCCAGATAATAATATTATTATCAAAAATGAAATAGATATAAATAAAAATAATTCATCAGGTTGATTAAAATTAAAAAAATCTGAAATTCTTTTTAATACTTCTATCTGTGAAATCTTATTTGGATTACTAACAAATGATATAAGAGGAACCACAGTTCCTATAGTCATAAATTCTAAAAATGAATTTATAAGAATTACAAATATAATAAAAATAAATTGTCTTTTTGTATGTTTATTTAAATATGATATTAATTCAAATATTTTAATCAAATACTTAGACTACCGAACTTATCTATATTTTAAATGAAGTGTAGTAAAAGGCAATATTTTAAATTAAAACGGCCATAAAATAAGCATTATGCTTTTAAGTTGTCAAACAATTTTGGGACAATAAAAGAAAATTTGTAATTACCCATTTTATTTAGAACTGATTAATAAATTCTCTTATATATATATTTGATTTATTTTCTCTTCATTTATTGTTTATTTAAATTTAATCAATAAAATAATAATTTTAGTTATTTCTAAGGAATATTAGAAAATATTATTTAGTCATCCCACATGTCTTCTTTTTCCTTTTCAATACTATTCTTTTGAAGTAACTCTAATCTGTGCTCTTGAGTATCTTCTTCAAAATTTTTTAGGTTTTGGTTGTTCTTATATTTTTGTTGGATTTCAAGAATGATAATCTCAAATTGATCTCCATAAAAATTTGAGATTTCTCTCCATGCTTCCATTTCCTCCTCATGACCGATAGTGTTATTTATCTGATGGCTAATAACTTCTAAGACAAATTCTTTTAACTCTTTATTACTCATGTATTCAACTTTTTTTTGAATATATTGTTCTTTTAAATGTTGTAACTGCTTTTTTGATAGATCAGCATATGTAATAGATTTCTTTTTCATAAATGTTGAATTTTTTATAACATAATTGACTTTTAGAGTCTTAAAAAAGATTTTAAGGTGCTAAAAAACGCGCTTTCTTATAAGAAAATTTTAATTTAAAAAATAAAAGATTTCAATTGGGTAGCTAATAATAATCTTAATTTAAAGCTGTTATAAATATTTTAAATCAAATTTTTTATGAAATTGTGATGTGGTTATTTGTAGAATTACAGTAAATTATTAAGTAATTATTAAAAAAATCAAAAGAAATTATAAAATTTATTTAATTTTTTAAATTAGTATTTTCTTCTAAAAGCTTGGAGTCATTAGTTTTTTATATATTATTTACTCTTTAAAGTTTTTACATTAAGTCTGCAGTAAATGCAAATTATTGAGAGAATCATAATACCAAAATCTTATTTTTGTTTAATAAATTTATAGATATGAAAATTTCAATCCTTTTAATAGAAGATGATCGTGATATGCGTGATTTGGTAGCTGGACATCTAGAGCATTCTGGTTTTGATGTTCAAAAAGCTGAAGATGGCATAAAAGGTCAAGCTTTTGCACTTCAGTATTCGCCTGACTTAATCCTTTTGGATTTAATGTTACCTAATGTTGATGGGTTGACATTATGTCAAAGGTTGAGAAGGGATGAAAGAACTTCAAATATTCCCATACTCATGATTACAGCTTTGGGTGGATTAAAAGATAAAGTGACTGGTTTTAATTCAGGTGCTGATGATTACATAACAAAACCTTTTGATCTTGAAGAATTACATGTTCGCATTAAAGCTTTATTGAGAAGAACTAATAGAGCACAACTGAATTCATCTAATCAACAAGAAATTTTAAATTATGGCCCTCTCACTCTTGTCCCAGAAAGATTTGAGGCTATATGGTTTGGATCGCCAGTGAGACTTACTCATTTAGAGTTTGAACTACTGCATTGCTTATTACAAAGACATGGTCAAACAGTATCACCAGCACTTATTCTCAAAGAAGTCTGGGGCTATGAGCCAGATGATGATATTGAGACAATTAGGGTGCACGTTAGACATCTAAGAACAAAATTAGAGCCCGATCCTAGAAAGCCAACATATATTAAAACTGTTTATGGAGCAGGTTATTGTCTTGAATTACCTGATGAATCTCAAATTGATTGTGCAAGCGAAGAATTTGCAGAATCTAAAAATTCAAATTTAATCAATACAGTATTTGAGTAATTTTATAAATCATCAAGAGCTACTTTTAATAACGCCACCTCCCAAGCTAGTCTTGGCTGAATAAAGCCTCTAATATGGATTTTCAAAGTTTCTAATGTTTTAACAATACTTTTATTTTTAGTTTTTTCCCAATATTTCTTTTGTATAAAATTTATTAAAAAAACCTGTTGATCAATTTCAAGTTTTTCAGTTATTATTTTTGAAATTTTTAGTATCTCTAAATTATCACTAATTGGATATTCTAAATTATCCTTAATCTCATTAGGTAATTCGTTCCATATTTTTATATTATTCAGTATTTTCCCTGGTGAGCCATTTGCTGAATTAATTAAATCTTTTATCTTTAATTCTTCTTTAATATTCAATATTGATGAATCTAAATTATTTTTTACAAAAATCTCAAGTTGTTTGTATGAAAAAGATTTAAATCTTATAAGTTGACATCTGGATTTAATAGTATCTAAAAGTGAACTTAATCTAGATGTCAAAAGTATAAATATGCCGTTAGTGGGCTCTTCAAGTGTTTTTAAAAGGCAATTAGATGCTGCTTCATTTAAAAGCTCTGCATCAACAATCAATACAATTTTTTTTCCTGATTCAATAGACTTTTGACTAAGAAAAGTCTTTATTTTTCGAATTTGCTCTATTCTGATTGTTTCTTTTTTATTTTTTGAAGACTCAGTTTCTGAACGATTTATGATATTACCCTTTAAAAAATATGTGGGCTCTATTAATAAAAAATCAGGGTAGTTATTATTTTTGATTTTATCTTCTATGTTTGAATGATTGGAATATTGATTGAAAATTTCTTTAATAAATTGAATAGCTGTTTGTTTTTTTCCTATTCCTTCAGGACCATAGAAAATATAACCGTTTGAAAATACTTTTCTTATAAGAATATTTTCTAAATTTTCTTTTACTTCTTGATTAATTAAAAGATTATCATTTTTAAGATTAATCATTATTTAATTATGAAAAGTTTTTTAATAAAGTTTTTTTTATTTCATGAGAAATAGCATTAACATTTTGCGTTGCAGATATTACTTTCCAGTTTTTTTCTTTAGCAATTAACTTGAATCCTTCATTAACTTTATGTAAAAATTTTATGCCTTCAGATTCTATTCTGTCAGGGACAAAGTTTTTTCTACGTAAAATGCTCTCTTCAGCAGAAATTTCTAAAAAAATTGTAAGGTCTGGATGTTCTCCTTGACAAACAATTGATTCAATATTTTTTATTATTTCTAGATTTATATTTCTTCCATAGCCTTGATAGGCAAGTGTAGAGTCAGCAAATCTATCGCTAATTACCCAGTCCTCTTTTTCTAATGCAGGAGAAATTATTTTAGAAACATGTTCTGCTCTATCAGCAGAGTAAAGTAATAATTCTGCAAGGGAAGAAGGCTTATTATTTGTATTGTTGTCAAGAATTAAATTTCTAAGTTTTTTCCCTAATAAGCTTCCTCCTGGTTCTCTAGTTTTTACTAATTTTGAATTTCCACCCATAAGACCACTCGAAGGAAGCCATTTTGAAATCGCATCAATTTGGGTTGTTTTTCCGCAACCATCTATTCCTTCGATAACAATAAATTTGCCTTTCATTTATTCTAAAGATAAAGCATTTATTACAACGGTTATTGAACTTGTTGCCATTAATAAAGCTGCTATTGATGGGGTAAGAAGAATGCCATATTTAGGAAATAGAATACCTGCAGCTAACGGAATTGCAATCAAGTTGTAACCAAAAGCCCAAAAGATATTTTGTTTAATTTTTCGAATTGTTCTTTTTGCAAGACTTAGTGCATAAGGTAATCCACATAACTGATTTCCCATTAAAACAACATCTGCATTTGCTTTTGCAATCTGAGTTCCCGAACCTACTGCTATTCCTAAATCTGATGCAGCTAAAGCAGGTGCGTCATTGATGCCATCTCCAATCATTGCAACTTTATTATTTTTCTTTAAATCTTCAATACTTTTTAATTTCATTTCTGGAAGCAGACCCCATTTTATTTCCTCTTCTGGGCTACCTAATTTCTTGGCCAACTCCACTACGGTTTCTTTTCTATCTCCACTTAAAATCTTAATCGCATAATTATCTTTTCTCAATTTTTGGACAGAACTAATCGAATCTTCTCTTAATAAATCGCCAAATAAAATCAATCCAAGTAATTTATTATTTATACTTAACCCAATTACTGAATGGGATTTATTTTCCTCGGCTGCTAATCTTTTTTGTGATTCAATATCAATTATCACTCCTTTGCTGCTCAACCATTCAATACTCCCAATATTGATTATTCCATTAATTGATTCAAGTTCTCCTGTAATACCTCTTCCAGATTCTGTATGAATGCTTTTTATTGATAGTAAACTAAGATTTTGTTTTTTTGCTTCTTTAACTAATGCACGAGCTATGGGATGTCTGCTTTGACTTTCTAAACTCGCAGATATCTTTAACAGATATAAATTATCTTCACTATTTATATATTTAATAATGAAAGGTTCTCCTTTTGTTAATGTTCCTGTTTTGTCAAAAATAATATGATTAATTTTTGAGGCGATTTCTATTTTGTCTCCTCCTTTAAATAAAACACCTTTTTTTGCCGCTTTCCCTGAAGCAACAGTTATGACAGTAGGAGTAGCAAGACCTAAAGCGCAAGGACAGGCTATCACTAAAACGGCAATCGAGAGTTGAATGGCTAAACTTAAAAAGTTTTCAGCATTACTACCTAATGAATTATGTAAAGAGTGGGTTGAGTGAGTTATCAATCCTTGATGAGAATTTATTAACAAATCTGGCCAAATTTGCTTTGCTCCTTTCCACCAAAAAAAGAAGCTTGAAGTTGCTATGAAGATTACAAAGTATGTAAATTTACCAGCAATTTGATCAGCAATTCTTTGTATGGGCGGTTTATTAAACTGTATTGATTCAATAAGGTTAACAAGTTTTGCTAGAGAAGTATCATCTCCAACTTTTGTAACTTTTAGTCTTAAAGTGGAATTTAAATTTAATGAGCCATTAAGTAAATGTTCACCTGGGTTAACATTTATTGGCTTTGATTCACCGGTAATGTGGGAAACATCTAAAGATGAATTTCCCTCAATGACAGTACAGTCAGCAGGCACCCTATCTCCTGCTAATAATTGAATTTCATCTCCAGTTTTTAAGGAATGTACTCTGACTGATTTGACTTTATTTGTTTCTATAAAAATGTTTGCCATTTCTGGTTGTAGATCTAATAATTCTCCAATTGAAGAACCTGTATGGTACTTCGCTCTCTCTTCTAAGAAACGTCCAATTAGGATAAATCCTAATAACATTACTGGTTCATTAAAAAAACAAGGAAAACCAGTAGATGGAAATATTAAAGATAAAAGACTTGTTAAGTAGGCACTAGTTACTCCAAGAGCTACTAAAGAATCCATATCTGGTCTATTCTTTAGAAATGATTTAAATCCTTTAATTACAATTTCTCTTCCAGGAAACAATAATGTGATTGTGGCAAGTAGTGCATGAAACAACAAACTCCCTAGTATGGGTAAATTTAAATAACCTCCCTCTGCTAAATGTCCTAAACCTGAGAGTAACAAAAGTAGAAGTGCAAAATTAAGTTTTTTCCATTGATTAACCCATTTCTTTTTTTTTTCTAATTGAACTTTATTTACTTTTTTTGAAAAGTCATTGATGTAAATTTCCGAAGGGAATCCGTTTTGATCAAGGTTTTCTAGAAGCTTATCAATATTTTGAAAAGTTTTATTAATTTCAAAATAGGCACTATTAGTTAATAAGTTTACAGAGACATTTTCGATGCCATCGGCATTTTTTAATATATTTTCTACAGTGTTAACGCATCCACCACATTTCATACCGGTTATATTTATTTGTATGCTTTTCATATTTTGTGGAATGTAAGAAAATTAATAATTAATTGTATTCATTAGTATAATATTAAATATTATTGACTTTTTAAATAGTCGATACTTATTTGATTAATTTAATTTTATTAAAAAAAAGTGCCAAGTAATCAAAATAGAGACAATTTTATTGATAAAGCTTTTACTGTAATTGCTGAGTCTATTGTTAAGATAATGCCAATAGCTGACAAAGAAAAAAAGGCTTATATATATTATCGAGATGGATTAGCTGCTCAAAACAATGGCGATTATTCAGAAGCTCTGGAATATTATAAAGAAAGTTTGTTACTAGAAGAAAATAAAATTGATAGAGGGGAAACTTTAAAAAATATGGCGATAATATATATGAGCAACGGAGAAGAAGATCTATCTATAGAAACTTATCAAAATGCCTTAGTTGAAAATCCAAAACAGCCATCTTGTCTTAAGAACATAGGCTTAATTTATGAAAAAAGGGGAAGATATGCTGAACAAAATGGTGATCTAGATCAAAGAGATATGTGGTTCGATAAAGCTGCACAAGTTTGGTCTAAGGCTGTAAGGCTTTATCCTGGTGGATATTTAGATATTGAAAATTGGTTAAAAACCTCTGGAAGGAGTTCAATTGATATTTATCTTTAGATTTTTTTGATCTACTCTCTCAAAACATAATTCATGGCTTCTTTAATATTCGAAATTTCTTTAATTTGTATGAAACTTTGAAAATTATCTTTAATTTCAATAGTAGTTTTAGGTATCAAAATATTTTCGAATCCTAATCTTACAGCCTCATCAATTTTTGCGCGAAGATTATTTGCCTGCCTTACCTGACCGCTTAATCCCAATTCTCCAACAAATGAACAATTTTTTAAAGGCGGAATATTTTTTAAGCTTGATATGATTGATATCGCAACACCTAAATCTGAAGAAGTGTCATTTATTTCAAACCCTCCTCCCGTAGCAATATAACAGTCATATTCAGATAATTTAATCCCAATGTGTTTTTCGATAACAGCTAATATCTGGTGCAATCTGTTGATACTTATTCCAGTAGTTGTTCTCCTTGGGTTATTGTAGAATGATTTATTTACCAAAGCTTGAATATCTACCGCAAACGGTCTAGATCCTTCATTAGTTATTGTGGTGGTCACCCCAGATATGTTTTCTTTATTTGTGAAAATTGAACTAGGGTTCCCAACTTCTTTTAAACCATTTTCAAACATTTCAAAAATTCCAATTTCAAAAGTAGATCCAAACCTATTTTTTATACTTCTTAGTAATCTATGAGAGGCAATATTATCTCCTTCAAAGTTGAGTACAACATCTACTAAATGTTCTAAAGTTTTTGGACCTGCAAGAGAACCTTCTTTCGTTACATGGCCTATTATTAATAATGCAATATTGTTTTCTTTTGCAAAGTTTTGGAGTTCAGAAGAACAAGTCCGAACTTGAGAAACAGATCCTGGGGTACTTTCCAATTCATCATTATAAATAGCTTGGATACTATCAATAACAGCAAAACTGGGTTTAACTTTTTTAATTTCTTCAAGAATTAAAGAAAAATTGGTTTCTGCATAAATTTTTAGATTGAGGCTGTTTTGATTCAATCTTTCCCATCTTATTTTTACTTGTTCTAGAGATTCTTCTGCAGTGATGTATAAAACTTTTTCATTAAGGGATATTATCCCTGCAGATTGAAGTACTATTGTACTTTTACCAATTCCTGGCTCCCCACCAAGTAAAACTATAGATCCTGGTACTATTCCACCTCCGAGAACTCTGTCAAATTCTTTAAAACCGCTCGTAAATCTGGATATGGTATCTATTTCAATTTCGTGAAATAGCTTAGATTTTTTACTTTGGGTAATATTTTCTGTTTTAGGTCTTGGTTTTTTCTTTTCTTCAACGATAGTATTCCATTCATTACAATTTATGCACCTACCAAAGTATTGAGAAGTTTCAGATCCGCAATTTTGACAAATAAAAGTCGAAAATTTACTAGGCATTTAATTTTTTATTAGATTGAAGAACTGAGATGTTTGGGATATTGCCCCTCTACAAGTTAGATTGGGTTAAGGATAAATTCTCTTACGGATTAGCTAATAGAAACAAATGGCTGTATCTAGTCAAACAAAAGAAACAATTCTTGTTGCTGATGACGAGGCAAGCATCAGAAGAATTCTCGAAACTCGTCTATCAATGATTGGTTACAAAGTAGTAACTGCTTGTGATGGCAAAGAAGCATTAAAATTATTCAAAGATTATGATCCTGATTTGGTTGTACTCGATGTAATGATGCCAAAACTAGATGGCTATGGTGTTTGTCAAGAATTAAGAAAGGATTCTGATGTCCCAATTGTCATGTTAACAGCGTTAGGAGATGTTGCGGATAGAATTACGGGATTAGAATTAGGCGCTGATGATTATGTTGTTAAACCATTTAGTCCTAAGGAATTAGAAGCTAGGATTCGATGTGTATTAAGAAGAATAGATAAAGAGCAGCTTCCTGGTATGCCTAATTCAGGTTTAATTTTGGTTACGGATATCAAAATTGATACAAATAGAAGACAAGTTTTTAAACGTGATGAAAGAATCAGATTAACAGGAATGGAATTTAGTCTTTTGGAGCTTTTAGTAAGTCGATCAGGAGAGCCATTTAGTCGGGGAGAGATTTTAAAAGAAGTTTGGGGCTACACTCCTGAAAGACATGTAGATACTAGAGTAGTGGATGTTCATATATCTAGATTAAGATCAAAATTGGAAGCTGATCCTGCAAATCCTGAATTAATTCTCACAGCAAGAGGTACAGGATATTTGTTCCAGAGAATAGTTGATATATCTCCATTTGATGGTAAATAGATGGAAAAAGATTCTTCTAATAAAAAGTCTAGAGCTATAAGAAGATTAGTTATTTGGTATAAGAGAAATTCTGCTGTAACTTCAATAGTTGATACTGCAACTAATTCTGCAACGACTGCAAGTAACGTAGCTGGAAATGTAGTTTCTGGTGCTGGGACTGTAGTAAGTACTGCAAGTAATGTTGCAGGTAATGTAGCGGGAAATGTAGTCTCTAGTGCTGAATCGGTTGTTCACACTGCTAGCAGTGTAGTTTTAAATGCTAGTTCAATTGCAAAGAATACATTGCAACCATTAGTTTTTGATCCTTTAAAAAGGTTGCAAAATAATGATAATTTGATAAATAAAAAAGAGGCGTTAAATTCTGAGAGGATTTGGATCGCAGTTGATGGTATGGGAGGAGATTATGCACCAGTGCCCATTTTAGAGGGCTGCCTCGATGCTATTAGTAGATTTCCAATCAATATAAAGTTTGTTGGGAAAATTGAAAAAGTTAGATATGAAGCTAAAAAATTTGGTTTAATAGACCTATTACAAAAAGAAATAGATAATAATCGTCTTGAATTAATAGATAGTGGAGACCCCATAGGGATGAATGAGGAAGCAACAGCTGTAAGAAAGAGAAAAGATGCAAGTATAAATGTTGCTATGGATTTAGTTAAAACTAATAAAGCAAAAGCTGTTTACTCTGCAGGTAATTCGGGCGCCCTTATGGCCTCTGCAATATTTAGAATAGGGAGATTAAAAGGGATCGAACGACCAGCAATAGGAGCATTATTCCCAACTAGAGATCAAACTCGACCTGTATTAGTTTTAGATGTTGGAGCAAATACTGATTGCAAGCCTTCTTATCTACATCAATTTGCTCTTCTTGGTAATGTTTATGCCAAGGATGTTTTACAAATAGAAAAACCACGAATTGGCTTATTAAATATTGGAGAAGAGGAATGTAAAGGGAATGATTTGTCTTTAAAAACATTTGAATTATTATCCAAAGAAAAAAGTTTTGATTTTGGTGGTAATTGTGAAGGAAGAGATGTTTTATCTGGTGATTTTGATGTAGTCGTCTGCGATGGTTTTACAGGAAATATATTACTTAAATTTCTTGAGTCCGTCGGAGGAGTTTTATTAGATATATTAAGATCAGAGCTGCCAAGGGGAAGAAGGGGTAAGGTTGGTTCTGCTTTTTTAAAAAGTAATTTATTAAGGATTAAGAAAAGGTTAGATCATGCTGAACATGGAGGAGCATTGTTGCTTGGGGTAAATGGTATTTGTGTAATTGGGCATGGTAGTAGTAAGTCTTTATCTGTAGTAAGTGCTCTTCGTTTGGCTCACTCTGCTGTAAATCATGATGTGATGGAAAATTTAAATCAACTTCAAAAGCTTCAAGTTTTAAATTCTTAAAACATATTTTGTCAGATTTATGTTTGACTTATATAAGTAATTAGAAAACTCTTTTGGAAGGAACAAATTTAAATCAAATCGGAGTTTCATTTAAAGGAAGTGGAAGTTACGTGCCAAATCAAATTCTTACTAATCAGGATATCAGTAAGAGAGTAGATACAAGTGATGAATGGATTAAATCTAGAACAGGTATTTCTGAGAGGAGAATCTCTGGAATAGAGGAAGATGTTAGTCAAATGGGTTATAAAGCAGCATTAGCAGCAATTAATATGACTAAATGGGATATTAATACGATTGATTTAATAATTTTAGCTACTTCAACTCCACATGATTTATTTGGATCTGCGCCAAGTATTCAAGAAAGATTAGGTGCCAAAAATGCAGTAGCTTTTGATCTAACAGCTGCATGCAGCGGATTTTTATTTGCGGTAATAACCGCTTCTCAATTTCTAAAAACAGGAAGCTATAAAAGGGCTATAGTAATTGGTTCTGATCAAATTTCAAGTTACATAGATTGGAATGATAGGAGAAGTTGTATCTTATTTGGAGATGGAGCAGGTGCAATAGCAATTGAAGCAACACTCAAATACGATAATTTAATTGGATTTGATATGAGAACTGATGGGCAAAGAGGCTGTTTTTTAAATCTGCCATCTCAAATTAATGAAGATGTCATTACCGAAAATATTAATTATTCAAGTAGTAGTTTTTCCTCAATTCAAATGAATGGTCAAGAAGTTTATAAGTTTGCAGTTAAAGAGGTACCATTAATTATTGAAAATTTATTTAAAAAAACAAATTATAGTTCTGAAAAAATTGATTGGCTTTTATTACATCAAGCTAATCAAAGAATATTAGATTCTGTTGGAGATAGATTAAATTTCTCGAGAGGAAAAATTCTTAGTAATTTGAGCGACTATGGAAATACTTCGGCAGCAACAATTCCTTTAGTATTAGATGAGGCTGTCAGAAATAAGAAAATTAAACAAAATGACATTATTGCTACCAGTGGTTTTGGTGCTGGGTTAAGTTGGGGTGCAGCCCTCTTTCGGTGGGGTTAAAATAAAAAAGGTTTTCTTATGACAGTTGCTTGGGTATTTCCTGGTCAGGGTTCACAAAAAATTGGAATGGCAAATAAAATAATAGAATTGCCTAATGCAAAAGATAGATTTAATTACGCCTCTAAAATATTCGAAAAGAATTTGTTTGAAATTTGTGAACATGTTTCTGAGAAAGATAATCTTGAGAAAGATTTAAACAATACAGCTAACACACAAATTTGTCTTTTTTTGGTTGAGTCAGTTCTATTAGATTCTTTAAAAGAAAATGGGTACAAACCAAACTATATTGCTGGGCATAGTTTAGGTGAAATCACAGCCTTATATTGCGCAGATGTTTTGTCTTTTGAGGATTCTGTATTACTTATAAAAGAAAGATCTAAATTAATGGCAGATGCTTCGAAGGGATCTATGGCAGCATTAATTGGTTTTGAAAGGAACCAACTGGAGTTGTTGGTGGAGGAGACTGATGAACTTGTTATAGCAAACGATAATAGTGATTCTCAAGTTGTCTTATCAGGGAGTGAAAAGGCTTTAGATAATATTTCTAAGCGTATTACTTGTAAAAGATTTATCAAACTAAATGTCTCAGGTGCTTTTCATTCACCATTTATGAAAGAACCATCAATTAAATTCTCAAAATATTTGGACAATCTCGAATTTAAGCATCCTAATTTGCCTGTTATAAGCAACTCTAATCCTTCATTATCTAATGAACCAGATGAATTGAAAATTAGATTAAAAAATCAAATGTGCAATGCTGTTAGATGGCGAGAAACTATGAATGTAATGGCAGAAAGTAGTAATCTCCATATTGTAGAGATTGGCCCTTCTAATGTATTGGGAGGTTTAGGAAAAAGGCATTTAAAAGAAGTAAAAATTTCTCAGGTTTCTTCTTCAGATAAAATTAACTACTGATTGTATGAAAAGTAACTTTTATCAAAAAATAATTTATCAATTGGTAAGTCAAGTAATTATATTTCCTATTTATAAATTGCTTTTTAGAGGAATTTTAATTGGAAGAGAAAATATTCCTAAAAAAGGTTCTTTTATATTGGTATCAAATCATGGATCCTTGCTCGACCCGCCTTTATTGGGTCATGCTATTGGTCGAAATATATCTTTTATGGCGAAGTCAGAACTTTTTAGAATTCCTTTGCTTGGCTTTGTAATAAAAGCTTGTGGAGCCTATCCCGTAAAGAGAGGCATAGCTGATAAAACTACTATTAAAATTGCATGTGAAAAATTATTAAATGATAATAGTATTGGTATTTTTATTGATGGGACACGTCAACAAAATGGACGAGTAAACAAGCCTAAACAAGGCGCAGCACTTTTAGCATTTAAGAACCAAAAGTTGCTCTTACCAGTTGCAATTATTAATTCACATAAGTTAGTTAAATTTAGATTTTGTATTCCATTTTTTACAAAAATTGTTATTAAAGTTGGAAAACCTATTAACCCTCCAAAAGTTTCATCAAAAGATGATTTAATAATGGTAACTTCTTATTTGCAGGAATCTATAAATAATATGCTTGAATAAAGTTTTAGTTAACTGGGGATATTGGATATAAAGGTAATACTTTATCCCATGAATTAAAATTTGAGTCTTGAGAATTTTTATTAGATAAATTTAATAATTCTTTTAAATCTTGTTCGTCATTGAATTCAGCTTGATAAGAATTATGTTTATTTTGTAATTCTTCAAATATTTTTGGCATTAGTCTTTCTTTTATATCGGTAATTTTTTTTGTTTTTTCGGACATTAAGATCTCATATTGGCCTGCAATATATCCTCTTCTCTTCAATTTTTTAAAAATCCAGAATAATTTTTTATCTGAATATATATTATTTTTCTTAGCAATTCTTTTTGCCATTAATTCAAATGAACTAAAGCTATGTAATGAACAGTTGATTTGCTGAGAAAGAGTTCTTGCTAATACAACTATTTGTCTTGAGGCATTAAAATTAGCTGGCCCGATACTCACAGATATTTTATTTATTTTCTTAAAGTTTTCTTTTTTAATAAATTTTGAAAAATCAATTATTAAATGATTACATAGATCTTTCTCGAATTTTTTTATAAAAAAATGATCAGATAAATCATTGTTATTTGCTCTATAGGCGAATCCAAAAGAATTATCAGTACTATGAATTGCCAAAGTTAATTGATCTGATTTTCTTTTTAAATCATAAGTCATCTACCTTTAAACAGGTAATTCTAAACCAGGTTTACACTTAGACCACTTCCCGTATTCTTCTATAAAACTTGAACAAGATTGAACGTCCCAATCAGTTTTGTATTCACCATTTAATTCTTTGACTATACTTACATGAATGTAAGGTTGTTTTGCTTTAAAATTAGGAGCATCACAAATGTTTTCAACACCATGATTGTTTTCAACGTCATGATAAGTAATACATCTATCAACCCACTTACAGTTAATGCAAATGCACATAATCAAGAAAGAAAATTGTCAAAAAAGCTTTATTACAGATCATACACTAATAAATCATGAAATAGATAGAAGTATCAAACTTTATAAGTGGGATTTTATTTTATCTTCTTTACCTTCTGGATCTTTCTTAGTTGGCGGTTACATAAGAGATTTAATTTTAAGAAGATTAAAAGAAAAAAATAATATTGATATTGATATTGTAGTTCCAAAAAATGCTATTAGGATTGGAAAAAAAATTGCTGACGAATTCAAAGGTAAATTTATTATTCTTGATGAGAATAGAGAGGTAGTAAGAATCATTTTTAAACATATAACAATTGATATCGCTTCCCAAATCTCACATTCTATAGATTCTGATCTATTTAGCAGAGACTTTTCAATAAATGCTATTGCTTTTTCTTTTGAGAAAAAATTATTAATTGATCCACTAAATGGGATCACAGATATTCAACGTTTTTTACTGCGGACTAATTCAAAACAAAATTTAATAAACGATCCATTAAGAGTTTTAAGATGCTTTCGTTTTGTTTCTGAATTGAATTTCAATATTGACGAGAAATTAATAGATCTTATAAAAATATTTAGCAATCAGTTAAGACTTGTATCTAATGAAAGAATTAATTATGAAATACAGAGAATAATACGAGGTGAAAATGCTGCTATATCAATATTTTTAATCAATAAATTTAAAATTTTTGGGTATATACAAGCAGAAAGAGATTGCATATCAAATGATTTAGGCAAAATTAATTTTGAAAATTTTAATCAATTTGAAAAGGAGAAATTTTTACCATTATTTTATTTATTTCAAATCTTAGACGAATTTTCTTTAAAAAAACTTACATTCAGCAAATCTGAAATTTCACAAATAAGATTGCTAAAAAAATGGAAACTAGTACTAGATAAAAAAAATATTGATGAATTTAATGAAAAAGAAAGATTTGATTTGCATAATGAATTAGAAACTATTCTTCCATCTTTTATTCTTTTCTTGCCAGAAACATTTCATATGAATTGGCTCGCAAGATGGAGGAATAAGGATGATAAATTATTTCATCCCTCGAATTTAATAAAAGGCGATATATTAAAAAAATATTTTGAAATTAAAGAGGGACCTACATTAGGAAAACTTATGAATTATCTTTCTAGGGAGCTTGCATTTAATAGATTGAATAATTTTGATGAAGCTATTTATAAAGGAAAGCAATGGATTCAACAAAATGCGCCAAAATGTGATTAAATACACATAGCTTAGTTTTGTTTAAAAATTTCGGACTTCAAATTATTATTTAAAAATTTATGAGCATTCGTATTTACATTGGCAATCTTCCACAAGGATTTAATCCAAAAGAGTTTGATAGTATTTTAAGATCAGTATCTGATTCAATTAGATTTAAAGCAGTTTTAGATAAAGAAACAAAAGAATGCAGAGGATTTGGTTTTGCTACAACTAATAATGAACAAAATGCAAATTTAATAATCGAAAAGCTTAACGGTTTTGAATTTAATGGATCTAAATTGCGAGTTGAGCTATCAGAAAAGAAAGACTCCTCTTCAAATAAAAGAAATAATGTTAGTTCTAATAAAAAGAAAAGGAGGAAAGATTTTAAGAAGGTTGTTCATAGTGATGCGCCAAATCTTGAGGCGCCTGATCCTAGATGGGCCGGGGAACTATCAAAATTAAAAGATTTGTTAGCTAATCAAAAAACTCCAGCTTAGTTATTTGATCCTTGAGATTAAAAAAGATATGGGAATTTCAAACGCTTTTACGGAATTTTTTACAAAAGCTCTATTATTAAAGACATCATAATCCAGTCTTTCAATTGAATCTAATATTCCTCTGTAAAGGCGTAAAGAGGTCCATACAGGCCATCTTGCGTCTGCTGAAAGCCATTTGATACCATCTTCAGATTTTTTAAACCAATCTCGGGCTCTTGTTAACTGAAAGCTCATTAGCATTCTCCATTGATTATTAATTTTTCCTTTCATTAACTCTTCTTCCGAATAATTAAATTGCTTTATATCTTCCTGAGGTATATAAATCCTACCTCTTTGTCTATCTTCTCCAACATCTCTTAAGATGTTAGTAAGTTGATTAGCTATTCCCAAAGATATAGCTGCTTCTGATGGGTCAGGAATATTACTCCAAGGTGCTGAGGTGTAAGCACTATCAATTCCCATTACATTCTGTGTCATTAAACCAACCGTCCCTGCTACTCGATAACAATATAGTTTTAATTCGGAAAAATTTTTATACCTAAATTTGTTTAGATCCATTCTTTGGCCTTCAATCATATCTAAATATGGTTTTATTTCTTGGGGAAATTTTTCAATTGTATCCAAGAGGACAGCATCTAAGTCTGTTTGTATTTTCCCTTTAAAAACATTTTTCGTGTTTTCTTCCCATTCATTTAGGTTATCGGAAAGTTCCTCTGTGGATTTGGTAGAGGCTTCAAAGCTATCCATTATTTCATCTGTTCTCCTACACCAAACGTAAATAGCCCAGATCGCTTTTCTCTTTTCGATAGGTAATAAAAGAGTTCCCAAATAAAAAGTTTTAGCCCATTTCTGAGTTTCTTTTTGGCATATTGCATATGCTTTGTTGAGATGAGACAATGTATTTTTCAAAAAGCTTTTTTTATTTTGAGTTTTTAAATTACTTGAGATGTTTCTTTAGAAACTTTATTAGAGTTTTTTGAATATTCTTGATTAATAGATTCTGCACATAATTTACCACTTAAAACAGCTCCTTCCATTGATGCAAGATATTTTTGCATTGTATAGTCACCAGCTAAGAAAAAGTTATCAATTGGAGATCTTTGGCTAGGTCTGAATTCTTGACATCCTGGAACAGCTTTATAGACAGATCTAGGCGTTTTTACAACTTTGTATTTTCTTAATTGAGCTTTTTCGTCTCCCATAAAATGATTTGGAAATAATTTTTCGAGTTCTTCCATAGTTGCATCTACTATTTCTTGGTCGCTTCTTTTAATCCAATCTTTTGCAGGTGCGAAAACCAATTCGAGCATTGATCTATTTGGATCCTCATATTCTTTGCAGGTGATGCTCATGTCTGCGTAAACGCTTAGAAGAGGAGATCTACTGAATAGTAAGTGATCAATATCTGTTAATTTTTTATCAAACCATAAATGGATATTTATTACTGGAACCCCATTTAAACCATCCAATTTTGAGAAGGCATTAATACCCTTCCATTGTTCAGGGATAATGAGTTTAAATAAATCAACAGGCATTGCGCTTACATATGCATCAGCTGTTAGCTCTTTCTTTTCATCTTTGTCTAGAGAGGCAATTGTAAAACTTTTAACAGTACTATCTTTATTGAGATTGATCTTTCTTAAGGGACTATTCATGTGAACTTCTCCTCCTCTAGAGGTAATGTAATCAACCATTGGTTGGCAAAGTCGTTCAGGAGGGGCTCCATCAAGAAAAGCCATTTTTGAACCGTTCTTTTCTTGTAAAAATCTATTTAAAGCTGTTAATAAAACTGTTGATGAAATTTCATCAGGTCCAATGAAATTAAGCGCTTTGCTCATTGCAATGAAAACTTCATCATTAACTCTTTCGGGAATGTTATGTTCTTTTAACCATTCTGTCCAAGATTTTGAGTCACATTTATCAAGATATTTCTGTCCTCTTAACATTGCAGGAACTAATCCCAAGCCAAATAGTATTTTTTCATTCCATGAAAGCATGTCATTATTGCTAAGAATTGCTGTAACTCCGTTTGCTGGAGCAGGTATGTCTGGAAAATCAAATCTGCTGTAAGTACCTGGTTCAGATGGTTGATTAAATATCATTGAATGACTTTTCCACTGAAGTCTGTCTTCAATATCTAGTTCTTTGAAAAGTTGAAGCATATTCGGATAAGCACCGAAAAATATGTGTAAACCAGTTTCATACCAATCTCCATCTTCGTCTTTCCAAGCAGCAACTTTACCACCAAGAACATCTCTGGCTTCTAAAACAATGGGAATATGACCATTATCAACAAGGTATTTAGCACAAGATAAACCTGCTAAACCTGCACCTGCAATTACAACACGCATTATTAAATCAAGAAATAAGTTAACACTTACTAAGAAGCTATTCTAAAGTTAGAACATTATTGTTTTTTTTGTTGGTTATTTTATTAAATTATGGAAAAAATGCTTTTAAAATCAACTACTAGGCATGTGAGGATATACACTGCTGAAGTAGTTAATAATAATTTACAGTTTCACCCTAAAAAATTAACTCTTGACTTAGATCCTGATAATGAATTTATTTGGAGTGAAGAATCCTTAAAAAAAATAAACAATAAATTTACTGAACTAGTCGAAGAGAAAGCTGGAAAAAGTTTAGATGATTATGAACTTCGTAAAATAGGGTCAGAAATTGAGGGTCTAATAAAGTATTTGCTACAAAATGGATTATTAAGCTATAACCCAGAATGTAGAGTGATGAATTATTCAATGGGATTACCTAAGACAAAAGAAGTACTGTGAATAGATATCCTAATAGAGGCTCTAGAAGAGGCCCTGGAAGAAATTCTTACTCCCCAAACTCAAGAGATGGGGGCAATTATACTCAACGCAGTAAAAGGATACAACCTTCCGCTAATGAGCAAAACAATAATTTCAATACTGGAACTATTGCTGTTCTTGCAGGAGTTTTGATCCTAGGAGTAGGAATTGGAAGTGCTATTACTAGTACAACTGATGGAGGGCAAGGTAATATAGCTAGTCAACAGCAATTAGACATGGCTGTTCCAGACCCTGAATTTTGTAGGCAATGGGGTGCAAGCGCTTTCGTAATTGATGTAGAAATGTACACAACTCTAAATCCATCAACTAGTTTTGTTACACAACCTGCACTTCAGCCGGGTTGTGTCATTCGAAGAGAAAATTGGACAGTATTACAAAAACAAGGAGCTATAAGCAATGAAGACGTTAGAGAATGTAAGCAAAGAATGAATACTTTTGCCTACATCGGCTCAATAAGAGATAAGCCTATAGTTAAATGTGTCTATCAAACTGATGTAAATGAAAATAAATTCATCATAAAGGGAGATGGACAAGCTGAAGATGGCGGTGTAGGAATTAACAGGGAAGCAATTCAGTTTTAAATTAATTAAATTTTCTTAATGGGCTTTCGGAACTTGCAAATTTAGGAAGTATATTTCTTTTAAAAGCTTCTGAGGCCCTAGATGTATATCTTGATGGGTTAGTAATTAACTTGAGTTCTCTCTTAACCTCTAAATCAGTTAAATGGGGTTTGTGAATCGAACCACCTGCTAATTCTCTTTCAATTGAAACAACGGGTAAAAAAGAGGCCCCGAGACCAGATTGAACAGCGTTTTTAATTGCTTCAAGAGAATTCAATTCCATTTCAATTTTTAATCTTTGAATATCAAGACCAGAATCTTTGAGAAGTTTATCAACAACTTTTCTAGTTGTGGATTGTGAATCTAATGTGACGAAATTCAGTTTGTATAAATCTTCTTTCATAAGTTCTTGCTTGCTGGCAAGTGGGTGTTTGGTTGGTAGTACAAGAGCTAATTCGTCAGTTGCATAGGGAATTACTTCTAATAAGTTTTCTAAATCGCTTGGTAATTGACCTCCAATAATAGCTAAATCAATTTGACCATTCGCAACGCTCCAACCAGTTCTTCTAGTACTGTGCACCTGCAGTTGGACAGATACATCAGGATATTTTTGACGAAAAATCCCTATCATCCTTGGCATTAAGTAGGTACCTGTAGTTTGACTAGCTCCAATTATCAGTGTTCCACCTTTCAAACTATTTAAATCTTCAATAGCTTTGCAAGCTTCATCACATTGATTAAGAATTCTTTCACAATAATCAAGTAATAGTTTTCCTCCTTCTGTGAGAAGTGCCTTTCTACCACCTCTATCAAAAATTGTGATTTCAAGTTGTTTTTCTAAATTTTGAATTTGCAAGCTGACAGCTGGTTGAGTCACATATAGTAAATCTGCTGCTTTCTTAAAACTTCCTTGAGCTGCTATAGCTTTTAATATTCTTAATTGGTCAAGAGTAAAGGGTAATTCTGGCATTTAGCGATGCCTATTATTTTTATAGTAATTCTAATACCTAAGCGTATTATTGTTAATAATAAATAACTTGAATTTTTTAATTATATGGAGACTCACAAAACTTCTTTATTAATTTTGGGATTAATATTTATCTTCGCAGTTATTCATAGTGGGGGCGCTGCTTTGAGAAGTAGAGCAGAGGCTGTAATGGGTCCAAGATTATGGAGACTATGTTTTGTCTCTTTTAGTTTGCCGTCTGCAGTAATATTAATTAGTTATTTTCTAGCGCATAGATACGATGGAATTAGATTATGGAATTTTCAAGGTAATAATTATGTATTTTTGTTGGTTTGGCTTTTAACTGCTATAAGTTTCTTGTTTTTATATCCTGCAACATATAATTTACTGGAAATTCCTTCAGTCTTAAAACCTAAGGTCAGGATATATGGGACAGGAATAATGAGAATTACAAGACACCCGCAAGCATTTGGTCAAATTATTTGGTGTTTAGCTCATACTTTATGGATTGGGACATCATTTACATTTATTACTTCTTTAGGTTTAATTACTCATCATCTATTTGCAATTTGGCATGGTGATAGGAGATTAGAAATTAAATTTGGTGAAGAATTTTATAAATTCAAAGAAAGTACTTCCATAATCCCATTCGTTGCAATTTTTGATGGAAGACAACAATTTAAAGTAAAAGAATTTTTTAAATTGTCTCAGCTTGGGATATTATTAGCGATTGCGGTAATTTGGTGGTCTCATAAATATATAAATATTGCTGTTACAACATTTAATTCGTCTTTTATATCTAAAATTTTCAATTAGCAGTTTAGTATTGGTGTATAAATATTATTAAAAATGCCTCAAGCTTCAGAAATTGCCTGGATTATTCCTGTCTTTCCCCTTATTGGTGCGGTACTTTCTGGCTTAGGCTTAATATGTGCAAATAAAAAAATTAATAATTCTAGAGAAATTGTTTCTATCAGCCTTTTGTCATTAGTTGGTGTCTCTGCGGTAATCAGTTATAAAACATTAATTGAACAAATAAATGGTTACGAATCAGTAGAAAAATTATTTATATGGGCAAGTGCAGGAGATTTCACAATACCAATGGGATTTGTTCTCGACCCATTAGGTAGCGTAATGCTTGCATTGGTTACCACCATAACTTTATTAGTCATGGTTTACTCGCATGGATATATGGATCATGACAAAGGTTACGTAAGATTTTTTACATATTTAGCTCTCTTTAGTAGTTCAATGATGGGTCTAATTATTAGCCCAAATTTGTTAGAAATATACGTTTTTTGGGAATTAGTAGGAATGTGTTCATACTTATTAGTTGGTTTCTGGTACGACAGAGATGGTGCAGCAAATGCTGCACAAAAAGCGTTTGTTGTAAATAGAGTTGGAGACTTTGGGTTATTACTAGGAATTTTGGGTCTATTTTGGGCAACAAAAAGCTTTGACTTTAATGAAATTGCCATAAAAGTCTCACAGTCAGTTTCAGAGAATTCATTGCCAGTCTGGGCTGCGTTATTACTTTGTTTTTTAGTCTTCTTAGGACCTATGGCAAAATCTGCTCAATTCCCTCTTCATGTATGGCTTCCAGACGCTATGGAAGGACCTACTCCTATATCAGCTTTGATTCATGCAGCGACGATGGTCGCTGCTGGAATTTTCTTAGTAGCAAGGCTCCAACCTCTCTACTCATTATTCCCCTCAATTCAATTCATTATTGCTTTAGTTGGAACTATTACATGTTTCTTAGGTGCTTCTATTGCCTTAACTCAGATGGATCTCAAAAAAGGTTTGGCATATAGTACTGTTTCTCAGCTCGGGTATATGATGCTTGCGATGGGTTGTGGTGCTCCAGTAGCAGGAATTTTTCACTTGATAACACATGCTTGTTTCAAGGCAATGCTGTTTTTAGGTTCTGGCTCAGTAATTCATGCGATGGAAGAAGTTGTTGGTCATCAACCTGTACTTGCACAAGATATGAGGTTGATGGGAGGTTTAAGAAAGAAAATGCCCTTTACTTCTACAACTTTCTTAATAGGTTGCATAGCGATAAGTGGTATTCCTCCATTGGCTGGGTTTTGGAGTAAAGATGAAATATTGGGAAGTGCTTTTATATCATTTCCAGCTTTTTGGTTTGTGGGATTTGTAACAGCTGGAATGACTGCCTTTTATATGTTTAGACTTTATTTTTTAACTTTTGAAGGGGATTTTAGAGGTGAAAATAAGGAGTTACAAAAGGAACTTTTATTAGCTTCTGAAATTAAAATAGAAGAAGAACAAGAAGAAGAACATGAAGAAGAACATGGCTCACTCCATGAGTCTCCTTGGTCTATGACATTCCCACTAGTTTTTCTAGCAGTACCTTCGGTAATAATCGGGTTTATGGGATTTCCTTGGGATAGTAAATTTGCAAACTTATTAGATCCCGAAGAAGCCTTGATTGCTATAGAGTCCTTTGAATTAAAAGAGTTTTTACCTCTAGCTATTGCATCTGTTTTTATTGCTTCAATAGGTATAACTATTGCTTATCAAGCTTATTTTGCTAAGAAAATTAACTTATCAATATTATTTGCACAAAGATTTCCATCTGTTAATAAGTTTTTATCAAATAAATGGTATTTAGACGATATTAATGAAAAACTTTTTGTGAAAGGCAGCAGAAAACTTGCAAAAGAAGTTCTAGAAGTTGATTCCAAAGTTGTTGATGGAGTCGTAAATCTTACTGGACTTGTAACATTGGGAAGCGGAGAGGGCTTAAAGTATTTTGAAACTGGTAAAGCTCAATTCTATGCTCTGATAGTTTTTGGAGGAGTAATTTTATTGGTAGCAATATTTGGTTTCCAATCACCCCAAGTAAGTTAATAACAAATGTGTGTCTTCACTGTCCATGGGATGAAAAAATCTAGATAATTTCTAGAATTTGTTTAAGATCAATTTCTTATTCATTTGGGCAGCTATTTTTTTACACATTTTGCACTACATACAATAGGAACATTGGGTGGAGGTTTATCTGATTTTCCTTGGTTATCAGTATCTATTCTTTTCCCAATTGGAAGCGCATTTTTGATACCTTTCTTCCCTGATAAAGGAGAGGGTAAAGAAGTAAGATGGTTTGCTTTAAGTGTTGCTTTAATTACTTTTTTGATAACTGTAGGATCTTACATAAACGGTTTTGATATTAATAATGAAAATGTTCAACTTAAAGAAAGTATAACTTGGTTACCAAATCTAGGGCTTACTTGGTCAGTCGGCGCTGATGGTATTTCAATGCCTCTTATATTATTAACTAGTTTTATAACAGCGCTAGCTGTCCTAGCTGCATGGCCAGTAAAGTTTAAACCCAAATTGTTTTTCTTTTTAATACTTATAATGGATGGAGGACAAATAGCTGTTTTTGCTGTTCAAGATATGCTCCTATTCTTTTTAAGTTGGGAACTAGAACTTTTGCCAGTATATTTACTTTTAGCTATCTGGGGAGGAAAAAATAGGCAATATGCAGCTACAAAATTCATTATCTATACAGCTGGGAGTTCTATCTTTATTCTTTTAGCTGCGTTAGCTATGGGTTTTTATGGAACTGAAGTTCCAAATTTTGATTTTTCTCATTTAGCTAATCAAGATTTTGGACAAAACTTTCAAATCCTTTGTTATATAGGTTTATTAATTGCTTTTGGCGTGAAACTCCCAATTGTCCCTTTGCATACTTGGCTCCCTGATGCTCATGGGGAGGCTACAGCACCTGTTCATATGTTACTAGCAGGTATTTTATTGAAAATGGGTGGATATGCTCTTTTAAGATTTAATGCACAATTATTACCTATTGCACATGCCCAATTCGCTCCACTATTAATAGTTCTTGGAGTAGTTAATATAATTTACGCTGCATTAACATCATTTGCACAAAGAAATCTTAAAAGGAAAATTGCATATAGTTCAATTAGTCACATGGGTTTTGTCCTGATTGGTATAGGAAGTTTTAGTAGTCTTGGCACAAGTGGAGCGATGTTGCAAATGGTTAGTCATGGTTTAATCGGAGCAAGTTTATTTTTTCTTGTTGGAGCAACTTATGACAGAACAAAGACTTTAAAACTTGATGAAATGGGTGGAGTAGGACAAAAAATGCGTATTATGTTTGCATTGTGGACGGCTTGCTCTCTTGCTTCTCTTGCTTTGCCAGGTATGAGTGGATTTGTTTCTGAATTAATGGTATTTACTGGATTTGTTACTGATGAAGTTTATACTTTGCCTTTTAGGGTGATTATGGCATCTTTAGCAGCAATAGGTGTGATACTTACTCCTATTTATTTACTTTCAATGTTACGTGAGATTTTCTTTGGTAAAGAAAATCCAAAGTTAACTGAAGATAGGAATTTAATTGACGCAGAGCCAAGAGAGATATATATCATTGCATGTTTACTCTTACCAATAATCGGTATAGGTTTATATCCAAGGTTAGTTACAGAAAGTTATTTGGCTACAGTAAATAACTTGGTTGATCGAGATTTAAATGCTGTGAAAAGTACTCCAAAGACAAATATTTTTGCCGGAAATAAATCAAATCAAATATTAAAAGCACCAACTATATAATTTTCTAAAAATTTATATTATTGTTTTGCATAAAAAATCATATAAAGATATCTTGAAAAAGAACATATCTAATTAAAGTTACTAATTCAACATCTATTGATGGGTCACAGCTAGGACCTAGATTATTGATAAAATTTCTTCAAGATGCTGCTGGAAGAGGTGATCTTGATCCATGGGATATTGATGTCATAAGCGTTATCGATAGTTTTTTAGAACAATTCAACAAGAATTTGAAATATACATCAAATGATCAAATTTCATATCAAAAGGACTTATCTGAGACAAGCGAAGCATTTTTCGCTGCCTCAGTGTTAGTAAATTTAAAAGCTCAAGTTTTAGAATCTGATGTTTTTCAAGAAGAAACATTAGATTTTGAAGAGGAAATTGAAATGGATAACCAAGAATGGATTAATCAAGGATTTGATATCCCGAAATATCCTGAAAAATATTTAAGAAGAAGATCTGTAGCTCAACCCGTTATCCAACGTACATCAACTTTAGGAGAACTTGTCAGTCAACTTGAGGCGATTGCAGAAATAATTGAAACGCAAGATCTTTTGCTTATGAAAAGAAAAAGAAATAAAAAATATTCTGATAAGATTTTAATTTCTAAAGTTCAATCCTTAGCACATCGCGAAAAACTTCCTGAAACAACCAAAGCGCTAGGTAAGTTTATTGATGGATGGGAAAAAGCATTGCAATGGACTGACTTTGAATATTTAGTAAATAAATGGAAGAGTGTGGTTAAAAGTGATTTAGATAAAGATAGGCTTGGTGTTTTTTGGGCTTTATTATTTCTATCATCAGAAAATAAAATCGAAATAAAACAAAAAAATTCTCTTTATGGTCCAATTCAAATAAAAAGAATTATTCCTGATGGAGAATTAGCTCAATTACCTATAGAAAATCTTGAGGTAGCAGATACTTCTACATCTGCTGCTTAAAGATATGAGAGCAATAACGTATAATCTGTAAAAAGAGGTTTTAAAGCTGATGAAGGCAATGATACTTGCAGCAGGTAAAGGAACGCGCATTCAGCCAATTACGCATATTATTCCAAAACCCATGATTCCTATTTTACAAAAACCTGTAATGGAATTTTTATTGGAACTTTTAAAAGAACATGGTTTTAGAGAAATAATGGTTAATGTTTCTCATCTTGCTGAGGAAATTGAAAATTACTTTAGAGATGGGCAAAGATTTGGTGTGGAGATAGCTTATAGCTTTGAGGGAAGAATTGAAGATGGAGAAATGATAGGTGATGCCTTAGGTTCTGCCGGAGGATTAAAAAAAATTCAAGATTTTCAAAACTTTTTTGATGAAACTTTTGTTGTATTGTGCGGTGACGCTTTGGTTGATTTGGATTTGACTGAAGCTGTAAAAAAGCACAAGCAAAAAGGAGCATTAGCAAGCTTAATTACAAAGAAGGTAACTCGAGAACAGGTATCTAGTTATGGAGTTGTAGTTTCAGATGAAAATGGTCGAGTTAAAGCGTTTCAAGAAAAACCAACAGTAGATAATGCCTTGAGTGATTCAATTAATACTGGAATTTATCTTTTTGAGCCGAAAATTTTTGATTATATCCCTTCAGGGGAAAAATTTGATATTGGGGCTGATTTATTTCCTAAACTTGTTGAAATGGATTTGCCATTTTTTGCTTTGCCGATGGATTTTGAGTGGGTAGATATTGGAAAAGTCCCTGATTACTGGAGTGCTATTAGAAATGTACTGCTAGGTAAAGTAAGGCAAGTAGAAATTCCTGGTAAAGAAATTAAACCTGGAGTCTTCACAGGTCTTAATGTTGCTGCAAATTGGGATCAAGTTGATATAAAAGGGCCAGTTTATATTGGAGGGATGACAAGAATCGAGGATGGTGCAACAATTATTGGCCCCTCAATGATTGGACCAAGTTGTTGTATTTGTGAGGGAGCAACTATAGATAACTCTATAATTTTTGATTATTCAAAAATTGGTAAAGGAGTTCAACTTGTCGACAAATTGGTATTTGGTAGATATTGTGTTGGAAAAAATGGTGATCATTTTGATCTGAAAGATGCTTCCTTGGATTGGTTAATAACAGACTCAAGAAGATTAGATTTAACTGAGCCGTCTCCGCAGCAAAAAGCTATGGCAGAATTATTAGGTTCTGATTTAATTAATATTCCAGATTAAGTCCCGCTTTCTCAAGTATTTCTGGTATTAGATTTTCTGCCTTGACTGCCATTATATGAATACCCTCGGCAATATTAATAAAATCTTTGGCTTGTTCAGAGGCAATTAATATACCCTCTTTCAAAGGATCTTTTGCACCTTTGAGACGATTTAAAATATTTTCAGGAATATTCGCGCCAGGTACAAATTTATTTATAAAAAGGGCATTTTTATATGATTTCAAAAGAAATACTCCCGCAATAACTGGTATCTCCAGTGGATTACTAATTTCTTTGCAAAAATTTATTAAACAATTTCTATCCATAACAATTTGAGTTTGTAAAAATTTCGCTCCAGCCTCTTTTTTCTTTCTGGTTCTAGTTTTCAAACTTTTTTGATTGCTACAACTGGGATCTACTGCAGCTCCTGAAAATATATTAGTTCTTTTGTCGGGTAGGTGCTCAAAAGTAGGATCAACTCCTTGATTAAAAGCTTGTATTTGTTTTAATAATCGAACCGCTTCAAATTCATGAACAGCTTTTGCCCCTTGCTGATCTCCAGCTTTCACAGAATCCCCAGTAATGCATAAAATATTTTTGATGCCCAAGGCGTTTGCGCCAAGAATGTCTGATTGTAAAGCAATTTTATTACGATCTCTACAAGATATTTGCATTATAGGTTCTATACCATTTTCCAGTAGTAGTTTGGACATTGCTAAACTGCACATTCTCATTATTGCTCTACTTCCATCTGTAATGTTAACAGCATGCACCTTATCTTTCAGAAGTTGTGCTATCTTAAGAGATCTTATGGGGTCCCCTCCTCTTGGCGGCATTAATTCTGCTGTAATTACTTTTGAATTTTTTTCTAAAGTTTGCTGAAGTTTTGATTTCAATTGCTTTTTTCCCCTACTTGGTTAAGAAGTTTACCGAGATTGCTAAACTCAATTAATATAAAAAAGGAACTGTTTAAATGCAAATGGTTGAAGAAGGAGTAAACGACATTGATATGATGGGTCTCTCATCTAGAGAGATGGAAATCATAGATTTAGTAGCTGATGGGCTTACAAATCAAGAAATAGCAGTGAAGCTTACTATTAGTAAAAGAACTGTTGATAATCATGTAAGTAATATGTTTACTAAAACAGGTTCAAAAAATAGAGTAGCACTATTAAATTGGGCAATGGATCACGGAAAAATCTGTAGAGATGGATTTAATTGTTGTTCACTGCCTGATTCTGAACAAGATTAATATCAATTTTTTTATCTTTATTTTCTATTAAATTCATTAAGGAAAAATGTGCAGAATTCATTTCAAATAGTTCTGCATAATCAAAACATGCATCTCTATCAGAGTTAACAAATCTCAATATCCCATCTTTGTCATAAAGACCATACATATTCAAATAACTTAAATATATTACAAATATTAAAAAGAAAATAAAAGAAGAGTGGATTTTTTGAGCTATTTTTTTGTGAAACTTTTTAGATCTTTATTTACCCATTTTGAAAAAGGATAGTTTATGAGACTAAAGTTGGTAAAAACTTTAATACCCGTAATTTCTCTTGATAAAAACGGTGGAAGAATAACTTCTTCTTTTTCTTCAGTTAGCTCAATTTCTGCAATCTTTAATGGAAAATTTTCCTCTTTAAAACAATCTACGATCCAACTTTTTTGATCAACTTCTAGAAAAAACCTTTCTTTTTTAATTTTATTTTTTAATGTAGACATGATTATTTCACCTTCATTAGTTGGAATTGAATATTCATATTCATAATTAGTAAAATTTTTTATATGTTTTTTCAGAGCAATTACAAAGTTCTCACCGTCAAATCTGATTCTTATAATCCAATCTTCTAAATCAGAGGAAAGATAACCCTGCTCTATTGAAGTTTTATGAGTAATAAATTTTTTCCATTGATCATTTTTTATGAGAAATCGCCTTTCTATTTCTAAAGCCATCTAATTAATTTGATTATTTTTTAATGATAAATCTCCCTTCCAATCGAGCTTTTTAATTAATGTTTTGTAGTAGGAAATGCTTTTATCAAATTTAATCATTTTGCAGGGTTTTGTTTCTTTATTAATTTCACAATAATCACTTTCTTTTATAGTCATACATTTTGATCCATCTTTCCAAAGCTTTATTTCTCTTTTATTCTTTTGTATGGCTCTAATGATTACCTTACTTGTATCAGGAATAATAATTGGACGGCTAGCCAGACTCATAGGACATATTGGATTTATTACAAATGCATTTATTGAAGGATGTACTATTGGACCTCCTGCTGCCATAGAATATGCGGTTGAACCAGTTGAGGAAGAAATAATTAAACCATCACCTTTATATTCATTTACTTTTTCATTATCGATTTCTATTTGAATGTGATTAGTAGGGGAAATATCTTCTTCAACAGATTTAAAATAAAAATCGTTTAATGCGTCATAGCTTTTTATTATTTTTTTTTCTTTATGATTTTCACATCTATACACATCACAATGAAGTCTGTTTCTAAAATTAATTACAAATTCTTCTTTTTCTAAAATTTCAATAAATGAATGGTTTAATAAAAAATCTTTCTCTTGAGTCAAAAATCCTAAATTACCACCAATATTAAAACTTAGTAATGGAATATCATAGTTAACTAATGCATTAGCTGATTTGAGAACAGTGCCATCACCTCCAAGAACAATAACTACTTCAGGTAGTGAATTAAGATTGATAATATATTTATTAAGTTCATTTTTATCAAAATCACTTTCTATCCTTCTTGATTTAATATTTCTATCTTTAAGAGCATTCTCACAAAATTCGGATGATTTTTTAGCAATAGAGCTATTAGAACGATAAATTATGAGTACCAATGAAAGTTTCACTAAATACTTTTACCATTTTAATAAATTAAAACTTTCCATATCCACAGTTACTCTATTTCTATAAAGAGATAATAATATTGCTAAACCTACAGCTGCTTCTGCTGCGGCAACTGTGATTACAAAAATTGTGAAAACTTGACCTTGAATAAGGTTATTATCTATATAAGACGAAAAAGCCATCAAATTGATATTAACTGCATTCAACATTAATTCTATGCTCATTAAAACTCTTACTGCATTTCTACTATTTAATAATCCCCAAATACCAATACAAAATAATATTGATGAAATAATTAAAAAAGCTTGAAGTGGAATGGATTCTAGATTCATTTTAATTTTTTTTTATTAGTAGAGGTTCGCTTGATTTTTCAATCAACTCTTGGTCTACAGGTAATCCTGTTGAAATATCTTTATTCATAACATCTCTTCTAGCTAAAACTATAGCTCCAATCATGGCCATTAAAAGTAATACGGATGCAACTTCAAATGGGAGTAAATAATCACTAAATAAGTGTTCCCCTATTCTTATTGTGGATTCTTCACCTATAGACTTATTGGGATCGGACAGACCCCATATATTTGATAAATCAACTCTTATTAAAAGACTTAAAAGAGTTAGACAAATTGACGTGGATATAAATCTCCTTGACCTCAGATTATCTATCGGATTCAAATCTTCTTTTTTATTGACTAACATAATTGCAAAAATTATCAGAACATTCACTGCGCCAACATAAACCAAAACCTGAGCTGCAGCAACAAAACTAGCGTTTAGAAGTAGATATAAGCCTGCAACACTCAAGAAAACTCCACCAAGTAAGAATGCAGAGTAAACAATATTTTCTAATAATATTACTCCTAATGCTCCGACTATGATTACTAACGATAATATTGAAAAACAAATTATTTGTGTAGTTACTGCTATTGACATGAATTATTTTAATTAATTGTTTGTTTTGATAGTAGAATCCTTTTTATCATTAGCTTCTGGTTTCATCCAATCATAAACTTCTTCAGGTAGTTTACCAACTCGAAGATCAGAAGGAGAAATTTCATGCGGATCCATAACTCCTTTAGGCAAATATGCAAGTTCCCTTAAAGGTTTTACAGATGGATCTGTAGTAACGTTTGTAGGTAATCTTCCTAATGCGATATTATCAAAATTTAAATTATGTCTATCAAATGTGGCTAATTCATATTCTTCAGTCATAGACAAACAATTTGTCGGGCAATATTCAACACAATTACCGCAAAAAATACAGACACCAAAATCTATAGAATAATTTCTAAGTTCCTTTTTTTTTGTTTCCTTATTCATAACCCAATCAACCACAGGTAGATTTATCGGACAAACGCGCACACAAACTTCACAAGCAATACATTTGTCAAATTCATAGTGGATTCTTCCTCTATATCTTTCTGAAGGAATTAGTTTTTCGTAGGGATATTGAACTGTAACGGGTCTTCTGCGAAGGTGATCAAAAGTTACTGAGAGCCCATCATATAAGTATTTACTAGCGCTAAAAGCCTCCTTAATATAGCTATTTACTTTTTGAAGAAAATCTTTCATTTTAAAGAAATGCCTTAGTTATTTTATTCTAATGGATTAATTTAATGTTTAAGTATATTTACTTAAACATTATCCACCAAAAAATTGAGGAAAAGCTAGTTTTAGGCCAGCCGTTAAGAGGAGATTAGCAAGAGATATGGGTAAAAGGAACTTCCATCCAAGGTCTAATAGTTGATCTATTCTGACCCGTGGAGTTGTCCAACGCAATAAAATAGCAAGGAAAACTAAAAGATATGCTTTAAGAACAGTCATTATAATTCCTATAGACGCTGTGAATAATTGGATTACAGAGGAATTAATTGGAAGATTCAGGACTTTTGCAATAATCTCAACCGGTATGGGAAACCCCCATCCACCTAAGTAGAGGATAGAAACTAATAAAGCAGATAATATTAGGTTTATGTAGCTTCCTAAATAAAATAAAGCAAATTTCATTCCAGCGTACTCAGTTTGATAACCTGCTACTAATTCTTCTTCAGCTTCAGGTAAGTCAAAAGGTAGCCTTTCACATTCAGCAAGAGCGCATATCCAAAAAATTATAAATCCAACAGGTTGCCGCCATATATTCCAGCTCAATATCCCAGCACTGCTTTGTTGATTCACAATATCAACCGTACTTAGCGAATTTGTCATTAATACAACAGCTAATACAGACAAAGCTAATGGTATTTCATAGCTGATTGATTGAGCAGCAGCCCTTAATCCGCCTAAAAGTGAATATTTATTATTAGAGGCATATCCACTCATAAGAAGACCAATCGGTTGAATACTACTCAGAGCAATCCAAAGAAATATTCCAATACCAACATTACTTATAAGCAAGTTTTGACCAAAAGGAACAATTAACCATGAAAGAATAACGGGTACTAATACCAATATTGGTCCTGCTGTAAAAAGAACTGAATCTGCTTTTGCAGGAATGATATCTTCTTTTACAAGTAATTTGAGACCGTCTGCAATTGGCTGGAGTACTCCCAAAGCTCCTGCATATTCAGGTCCTATTCTTTGTTGGGCAGCTGCAGATATTTTTCTTTCTAACCAAACTGTTACAAGAACACCAACTACTGCTGCTACTAAAACTAATAACATAGGTAGAGGAAGCCAAATTATATGTGCAAGTTCGCTGGGAATGCCAAAACCCTTCAAGATTTCATTAAAACTGTATTCGAGATCTAATCCGGTGTTCAAAATTTTGTTGTTATTTATTTATATAGATTAGCTCTTCATAAACAATATGTGTGTTTTTTATGAAAAGCTCAAAATATTATTTTCTATTTTCTAAATTTATCCAATTTCTTGGAGGCGAACCAGTATAAATTTGCGATGGTCTAAATATTCTATTTGCTCCTAATTGTTCCCTCCAGTGAGCTAACCAACCTGCGACTCTTGAGATAGCAAAAATGGGTGTAAATAAGTCTCGAGGGATACCCAGTTTTCTATAAACGAGACCAGAATAGAAATCAACATTAGGATAAATACCTTTAGGTCCTAGTCTTGGTATTGCCTCTGACTCTAATTTCTTAGCAACTTCATACATTTCATCTTTACCAAATCTGATAAAAAGCTCCTCTGCTAATTTTTGCAGAATAATTGCTCTAGGATCTTTAACTTTGTACTCTCTGTGACCAAAACCCATAATTTTACTTTTGTTTTGAATCGCATTATCCAGAAAAAAACCAACATTCTCCGGCTCTTTGATTTCTTCTAGCATTGCTATTACATCTTCATTGGCACCCCCATGGAGAGGACCAGCTAGTGTACCTACGGCTGATGCAATAACTGCATATGGGTCTGTAAGAGTACTTGCTGTAACTCTCGCACTGAATGTACTTGCATTTAAGCTATGTTCAGCATGCAGAATTAGGCATCTATCAAAAACTTTTGCTGCTATTGGATCCTGTTCTTTTTCAGTAAGCATATAAAGAAAATTGGAGGAGTAAGATAAATCATCTCTTGGTTGAATAGGATCTTGTCCTTTTCTGATAAGTTGAAATGCGGCAATCATTGTTGGTATTTTTGCGATTAGCCTTATCACTGCGTTATAGATGTATTTGGGGTCATCTATCGCTCTTCTTGAGTAGAAAAGACCAAGAGAAGCAGCGCTAGATTGTAGAGCATCCATGGGATGCCCTGAAGCAGGAAAACATTTCATCATGTCTCTAACCCTAAAGCTTAATCTCCGATGCATCTGGACTTCTTGTTCGAAATCCCTTAGTTCTGTTGCTGTGGGTAATTCTCCCCAAATTAATAAAAAAGTAGTTTCTAAGAAACTACTTTTCTGTGCCAATTCTTCAATTGAGTAACCCCTGTATAATAATTTCCCTTTTTTACCGTCAATATCACATATTGATGAATTGGTTACTGGGACACCCTCTAATCCTGGTTTTAAAATTAGTTTATCAGTGTCCAATTTTTTAATGCGATATAGATCCTTTATAGGTATAAGATAGTCAAATAATTTTTAGTTAACCACAAGATATCAATCAAATTTAATTTTTAAAATATTTTCAAATTAGTTTCTGTAAAATAATTAGTAGTCGTCTCGGGTATAGATTTTTTTATTTTTGCTTGAAATTCTATAATCGATATATTAATTACATTTTTAAAAAAGGAATTAATATTTTCTAAATAAAAGATATTTTCAGCCTGAATAGAATAAGGACTCTTAAGATTTATTTTTTTGTTTAAAAAATATTTAGCATTACTATTACTTTTAGAATTCAAAAATTCCTTTGAAATTAAATCTATATCTGAGTTATTTATTAAACTATTACTGATAAAGGTTAGATTGTCTGATTGAATAGAAAAAATATTTTTATAAAAAATTTGTTTGATAATATTATCTTCTTTTTTAAGTTTATTTTTTGAATATATTGTATAAATATTATTATTATTTTTTAAAATATCTCTATGATAATCTTCTAATAACTTAATATCCTCAAAAGATAAACTATTTTTATCAAATACTATCACCCAATTATCGTCAGAAATTAAGAGAAGTATATTTTGTTTTAATTTTTCATTTAATTCTTTAAAAATAGCTTTTTCAAAATTATCTATCTTAATATGATTAAGATACTTATTTATATTCAATAAATTATCATAAACCGATATTTGATAGTTTGTGTTATCTAATATACTTTTATTATCTATTTTTTTATAAGACATAATATCTAAACTTTTATTATTATTAATCAGATATGATTTTAAAATTACTTTTTTATCTTTTAAATCAAATAAAGTTACTAAACTATCTTCTTTTGTTAGAGAATAATTTTCACTATTTAACAGGTAATTTGCTTTGTGATTTTTATTGATTAAGATATTATGTTCATTTTTAAAATCATTTAATAGTTTGTTAATTGGATAATATTTTTTTCTTGTTTCTTTACTAAAAGAACTTGATTGTAAGGCATCTAGTATTAAGTTTTTATTAGATGAGGTGATTATATAATTATCATTCGTTCGATATATGTATTTTAAATAGTTTAATTTATGTTCTCTAAATATTTTAATCAATTTATTAGGCTCATCAATTTTATTACTAAGGTTTAAAATATCATCTATATCTTTTGTTTCCTTAATTTTGAATATTATTAAAATATCATCTATGTCTCTTTCGTTATTTTCATAAGAAGTTATTGTAAGTTCATTATCATAAATATCTTCTAGTTTTTTTGTTCCTAAATCAATACCAAGATAAGCTAATATAATATCTTTGACCAAAACAACAGTATCCTGCTCCTTTTTTTCATACTTTTTGCTTTTATTATTAATAATTTCTGAAATATTAGTATTAGAAATGAAGATTGTTTTATTATCTTTTGGTAAGTACTTTAAAATTTTTAATTCTGAAATATCATCTTGGATTACCTCATTTAAACTAAAAGATGTTTTCCCAAATCCGAAAAACAATAAGGATAATATAGTTATTAAAGTTAATAATTTAATATTCATTTTTATTTTTATTTTTAACAAAAAATATAATCTTGCAACTTTACTTATTAAATTGTTAATAACAAAAAATTAATTCTAAAAATTGGGAAATTATCCTAAAAATATAAATGCTTTTGACCTTAATGAATGGTTTAATTCTGAAGAGGAAAATCCCATTATTCTTGATGTAAGAGAAGATTCAGAACTCAAAATAGCTTGTTTACCTTGGGAATTTTTACATTTACCAATTAGTAAAGTTTCACTTGAGTATGTAAAAATGAAGATTGGTGATACAAAAGATAAAAAGTTTGTAGTTATCTGTCATGCAGGTATTAGAAGTTATAATTTTGGACAATGGTCATTAGATAATAATCTAGTAAATGAGATATGGAATCTTGAAGAAGGCATAGATGGATGGAGTAAGTATATTGATCAAACAATACCTAGATATTAGTTAGTCAATATCTAAAGATGATGCGACAGTATTAACATCCTTATCACCTCTTCCAGAACAATTAATCACTATTTCTGTATCTTTGTCCAAGGTAGGACATAATTTTTCCAGCCAGGCAAAGGCATGAGCTGTTTCGAGTGCAGGAATTATTCCCTCCAGTTCACTCACTAGTTTCAAAGCCTTTAAAGCTTCAGTGTCCGTAACAGAGCCATATTCTGCTCTTCCTATGTCTTTTAAATAACTATGTTCAGGACCTACTCCTGGATAATCAAGACCTGCGCTTATAGAATGTGCTTCTTTTACTTGACCATCCTTATCTTGTAAAAGAAGACTCATTGAGCCGTGTAAAATGCCAACTGATCCTTTAGTAATTGTAGCGGCATGTTTTTCAGTATTTGTTCCACTTCCTGCAGCTTCAACTCCAATTAGTCGCACTGATTTTTCTTTTACAAAAGGATGAAAAAGACCCATTGCATTTGATCCACCACCAACACAAGCAAGCAAAATATCAGGTAATGATCCAAATGATTCTAGACATTGTTTTTTAGCTTCCTGGCCTATGACTGCGTGAAAATCTCTAACAATCATTGGGAATGGGTGCGGACCTGCAACTGATCCTAAAATATAGTGTGTTGTCTCAACATTTGATACCCATTCTCTAATGGCTTCACTAGTTGCATCTTTGAGTGTAGCAGTACCTGAAGTAACTACTTTTACCTCTGCTCCTAAAAGCTTCATCCTAAAAACGTTTAATGATTGTCTTTTTATATCTTCGGCTCCCATATAAATGATGCATTTCAAACCAAATCTCGCGCATACAGTAGCAGTAGCAACTCCGTGTTGCCCAGCACCCGTTTCTGCAATTATTCTTTTTTTACCCATTCTTATCGCCAATAAAGCTTGCCCTAATGCATTATTTATTTTGTGGGCTCCAGTATGATTTAGGTCTTCTCTTTTGAGCCATATTCTGCTGGTCGATGTTTTTGTTTTGTAATGTTCAGTAAGTCTTTTAGCTTCATATAATGGGGTCTCTCTCCCCACATAAGTTTTGAGTAAGTGATTTAATTCGTTAACAAATTTTTCATCCTTCCATGCATCAGATGCTGCTTTTTCCAGTTCAAAAAGCGCAGGCATTAATGTTTCAGGTACATATTGACCTCCATATTTTCCAAATCTTCCTTCTTTAGAAGGTTGATTTAAATCATCATTTTTATTATTTTGATCCTTACGGGGAATTGTACTTACCAATTTTCTATAGTATAAGTATGCACTAACTATAGATTAAATAAAAAATAATGGGAAAAAAAAATTGGATTGAATTTGATAATCAGAAAAATATTTCTCAGGAAAAAACTAAAGAAAAGAATGTTCGAAAAATATCACGACTTAAAATCTTAAAACAAAAAAAAGGTAAAAAAGGAAAGACTATTACCTTGATACAAGGTTTAGGAGTTGGAAACGAAATAGCAGTAAAGGAATTATTAAAAAAAATGAAAGTTTACTGTGGCACTGGTGGAACTGTTATAGGTGAAGATATTCAATTGCAAGGAGATATGGTAAATAAATCAATTGAGTTTCTTAGTAATGAGGGATTTCAAAATTTATAAGTCAAGAGTTAAAATAGATTTCTATATTAAAAAAAAATGACGGAACAAAATCAGAAAAATTCAGAAAATAATATAAAGTGGCACAATTTAACCATTGATAGAAATAAGTTAGAGAGAATGAGGGGGCATAAAGGAATGGTAATTTGGTTTACAGGATTATCAGGGTCTGGGAAAAGTACCTTAGCTAATGCAGTAAATGAGGTTTTACATTTTGACGGTTTATCAACTTATGTATTGGACGGAGATAATATCAGACATGGTTTATGTAAAGATCTTGGCTTTTCTGATTCAGATAGAGAAGAAAATATAAGAAGAATCGGAGAAGTGGCTAATTTATTTATGAATGCTGGAATCATTACTATCACAGCATTTGTCTCCCCTTTTATTAGGGATAGAAATAAGGTTAGAAAAATTATTGGATCAAAAGATTTTATTGAAGTATATTGTGCTGCAGATATTAATGTATGTGAGAGTAGAGATACTAAAGGTCTATACAAAAAGGCACGTTTGGGTGAAATTAAAGAATTTACAGGGATATCTAGTCCATATGAGGCCCCTATAAGTCCAGAAATAGTTGTCAATACAGGTTTGTTAGATTTAAATGATTCTGTTGAAAAAGTTATTAATTATCTTAAGGAAGAGAATTTACTTGAAAGGGTTTAATTTTTACAAACCTTTTAGTCAGTTTTAAGGTAATTATCAGCCCCAATTGAAGATAATTTACTATTTTTAGTTCTTACTTTTGTATGTAGATCATCTCTATAGTTTTTCATTTTTACTCTTAAAACTTCATCAAATAAACTAAGAATTTGAATAGCCAACAAACCAGCATTTTTTGCGCCGTTTATGGCTACTGTTGCCACTGGAATTCCTGCAGGCATTTGAACAATTGATAATAGCGAGTCAATTCCTTTAAGAGTTTTACTTTCTACAGGCACTCCAATAACAGGAATGCATGCAAGCGAAGCTAACATACCAGGCAAATGAGCAGCTCCACCGGCCCCAGCTATTATAACTTTTATGTTTTTTGATTCAGCTTTTTTTGCGTATTCCATCATTTCCAATGGTGTTCGATGTGCAGAAAGTATACAAACCTCAGTTTCTATTCCAAATTCATTCAATATATCGATTGCAGGTTTCAAAGTTTTTAAATCTGAATCGCTACCCATTACTACAGCAATTTTATAAATATTGTTGGAATTAAAGTTTGACAAAATAACAATTCAATTCTTTTCTTATAATGACGTGCAATTACTAGTGCGCTAGTTAGTTAGTATTAAAAAGACTAATTTTGTATGAATTGTTATGACGTTTGATAAAAATCTCGAAAAAAGTGAAGTTAGGGATTATTTTAATGGGACTGGCTTTGATCGATGGAAAAAAATTTATAGTAAATCAGATGAAATCAATACAGTACAGAAAAATATTAGAAAAGGTCATCAGAAGACCGTAGATGATGTCATATCATATGTAAGAAATTACCCTGAAGTAAAAAATAAGACTTTTTGCGATGTTGGATGCGGTGTTGGGAGTTTAGCTATTCCTTTGCTAAAACTAGGTATAAAACATTTGCAGGTAAGTGATATATCTTCTGAAATGATTAAGGAAACAAAAAAACGTGTGAATCAATCAGGTCTAAATCAAAGCAAAATTAAATTTGTTACGAGTGATCTTGAACAGTTAAAAGGGTTATTTGATGTTGTTATTTGTTTAGATGTTTTTATTCATTATCCTCAACCAATTGCTGAAGAAATGGTCAGACATTTATGTGACTTGAGTAAAGAAAAAATAATAGTTAGTTTTGCTCCTTATACTCCAGTTTTGGCGATATTAAAGAATATCGGAAAATTATTTCCTGGACCAAGTAAAACTACTAGAGCATACACATTAAAAGAAAAAGGGATTATTAATGCTGCTAATGAAAAAGGTTTCAGCGTTGTAAAAAGGAAATTAAATCAAGCTCCATTTTATTTTTCTAAATTAATTGAATTTAAAAAAGTGAATTAATTTATTTAACTAGATGATTTTCAAGAGAATAACGAACTAATTCGGTTCTGCTAGAAGTACTTGTTTTAATAAAAAGTCTACTTACGTATTTTTCAACATTTCTAATAGAGGTTTCTAGCTTTCTTGCAATTTCTTTATTCATAAGCCCTTCAGCAACTAGTTGAAGTACGCTTGCTTCTCTTGGTGTAAAACTTGGAATGTCTATGGAATTTTCTTGATTTAATGGATTTTGATCTGTAAGCATAGACTTTATTTCAGTTATTTGTTTTGCCATTTTACTAACATCAATATCAGCAAATCGTGCTGCCTCTTTGAGTAATCGTTCTTGCCTATTGATTACATTTTTAACTCTTGCAGATAATTCATCTGGATCAAAGGGTTTAGAAATATAGTCATCAATACCTGCAAGATATCCTTGAGTTCTATCTAAAGTCATCCCTTTTGCTGTAAGAAAAATAACTGGAGTACCTCCCAGCTTTTCATCTTCTCTTATTTTTTCTAATAAGGCATAACCATTCGATCTCGGCATCATAATATCGCTAATAATTAGATCAGGGAAAATTGTTTGAGCTTTTTCCCAACCATCCTCTCCATCTACCGCAATAAAGATTTCAAACCCCTCGTCTTCAAGAAATGTTTTTACTGCAGTTCTTAAACCAGGCTCATCATCTACTAATAAAATTTTAGATTTTCTTATTGTCTCATTATTTATTTGATTAGTGTCATTCATTTTTTTAATTTTGAATTAAATTTTATTTAGCCTAATGATAATTTTATATACTAAATATCATGCTTTCAACTCCCATACTACTAGATTATCAATCCTCAACACCTTGCTTAGAGGAAGTTGAAATTTCTATGGCACCCTATTGGAGCGAAATATTTTCTAATCCCTCGAGCAAATCAAATTTAGCTAGTATTAATGCAAACGCCTTATTAGAAGTATCTAGAGAAAAAATACAAGAATATTTGTTTCTACAAAAAAAGAAAGTCATTTTTACAAGTGGAGCAACAGAATCTAATAATTTGGCATTGCTAGGTTTTGCAAGAAATCATTATAAAGAAACAAAAAGATATGGACATATTATTACTCTAAAAACTGAGCACAAAGCTGTATTAGAGCCATTAGATCAATTAAGAAAAGAGGGGTTTCAGGTTACTGAAATTTGTCCAGAAAAAGATGGTTTAATTTCAAAAGAAAAATTTATCAGCTACATAAAAAATGATACATTTTTGGTGAGTATTATGATGGCAAATAATGAAATAGGCGTTATTCAGCCCTTGAAAGAAATTTCAGAAATATGTAGATCGAGAGAGATAATTCTTCATTCTGATTATGCACAATGTTTAGGTTATATCGAGATAGATAACCTTGACTCACTAGCAAATATGTTAACAATAAGCTCCCATAAAATTTATGGTCCTAAAGGGGTAGGATTGCTTTTGGTAGATAATAATATTAAGCTCCAACCTTTAATTTTTGGAGGAGGGCAAGAATTTGGTCTGAGATCTGGAACATTACCATTACCTTTGATAGTAGGCTTTACTAAGGCAATAGAAATAGCAGTTTTTAATCAAAAAAAGAATACCGAAAAATTTCTTTTTCATAGAGATAAACTTTTGAATGGATTATTAAACAATAATACTGGAGTGGAAATTAATGGTTCAATGAAAGAAAGATTACCTCACAATCTCAATTTGACAATACTTGAAGTAAGCGGTGCAAAATTACATAAGTGTTTGAAATCTAAAATAATTTGCTCTAGTGGATCAGCTTGCACTAATGGTGAACCTTCACATGTATTAGTAGCTTTAGGGAGATCTTTTAAAGAAGCAGAGGCGTCATTAAGATTAAGTATTGGTTTGACGACTACTATAGAAGATATAGAAAAATCGATTCAGATAATTACAGATACTATTAAATTATTACGATAAAATTTGAATTATTTCAATTGTGCAATTCTTAATTTTGCACTTCGAGATCTTTTATTATTTTCTATTTCTTTTTCATTAGGTCTAATTGGTTTTTTTGTAAGGTTTTTTAATCTTTCGTCATCCTTAAAAGAATTTTTAACAAGTCTATCTTCTATTGAATGAAAGCTAATAATTGAAATTATCCCACCAGGTAATAGCCAATCCGGAGCAATTTCCAGAAATCTTTCTAGTGCTTCAATTTCTTTATTGACGGCAATCCTAAGTGCCTGGAATGTTCTAGTTGCAGGATGAATGTTTCGATATCTTTGTTTGGGTGGGAAACAACCTGCAATTGAATATGCTAAATCTTTTGTCCCTGAATATTTACCTTTTTCTCTCAAATCTTTTTTGATTCTCCTAGAAATCTTTCTTGAAAATCTTTCATCCCCATATTTGAAAATTAAATCAGCCAGATCTTTTTCACTTAAAGTCTCAATTAAGTTCTCCGCATTAATATCAAGCGAAGGATTCATTCGCATATCTAAAGGGCCGTCTTTTTGAAAACTAAATCCTCTTTCTGGGCTATCTATTTGATTACTATTTACTCCAAGATCAGCTATTACAAAGGAAACTTTTTCTTTTGGCTCGAAGTAAGCAAAATTTGAGGGACTTATTTCAATCCTCGATTTAAATTCTTCAAGCTTATTAAAAGCTGACTTCCTTGCAAAAGGATCGTGATCTAGTCCAATTATTTTTAAATCAGGATATTTTTTTAATAATTGATATGAGTGCCCTCCACCACCTAAAGTTGCGTCTATCCCTGTTAGGTTAATGTCTGATATTAATGGATATTGATCAATAGAAAGTAAAATTTCATCTGTCAATACTGACTTATGATTGAATAAAGATGAATCAGAAAGGTCAATTTGCATAACTTTCTACTAAGATTTAGATAGAGGTTAAATTATTAATGGCTCAACTAGAGACTAGAACAGAACCGATGGTGGTCAACTTCGGTCCTCATCATCCATCTATGCATGGTGTTTTGAGATTAGTTGTAACACTTGATGGAGAAAATGTAATAGATTGTGAGCCCGTAATTGGATATTTACATAGAGGGATGGAGAAGATAGCTGAAAACAGGACAAATGTAATGTATGTACCTTATGTAAGCAGAATGGATTATGCGGCTGGAATGTTTTATGAAGCTATTGTAGTCAATGCCCCAGAAAGACTAGCAAATATTACTGTACCCAAAAGGGCAAGTTACATAAGAGTATTAATGTTGGAGCTTAATAGAATTGCAAATCATCTTTTATGGCTAGGTCCATTTTTAGCAGACGTAGGAGCTCAAACTCCATTCTTTTATATCTTCAGGGAAAGAGAGATGATTTATGACCTCTGGGAAGCTGCTACAGGACAAAGATTGATAAATAATAATTTTTTTAGAATAGGAGGTGTAGCTTGTGATTTACCTTATGGATGGCTAGAAAAATGTATTGATTTTTGTGATTGGTTCGCTCCAAAGATTGATGAATACGAAAAATTAATAACAAATAATCCTATATTCAAAAAAAGAATTGAAGGACTTGGCACAATACAAAGAGATCAAGCAATTAACTGGTCACTTTCTGGACCAATGCTTAGGGCCTCTGGAGTCTCTTGGGATTTGAGAAAAGTTGATAATTATGAATGTTATGACGATTTTGATTGGCAAATTGCTTCAGAAAAAGAAGGTGATTGTTATGCCAGATATCGCGTAAGAGTCGAAGAAATGAGACAATCATTAAAAATTATTCGTCAAGCCTGCGAAATGATTCCTGGAGGTCCAACTGAAAATTTAGAAGCAAGACGTATGGCTGAAGAGGATAAAAAAAGTGAAATATTTGGAGTCGACTATCAATATGTAGCCAAGAAAGTTGCACCAACCTTTAAAATTCCTAACGGCGAATTATATACAAGATTAGAATCAGGTAAAGGTGAAATAGGAGTTTTTATTCAAGGAAAAAATGAAGTTACACCATGGAGATTTAAAATTCGAGCAGCTGATTTAAATAATTTACAAATATTGCCTCATATACTAAAGGGGGCCAAAATAGCAGATATTATGGCAATACTTGGCTCAATTGATGTCATTATGGGTTCTGTAGACAGGTAAGCTTTTTAATGAAACCTAGTAATTGGTTGATATTAAAGAGGAAAGTAAGGTTTGGTGATTGTGACTCAGCTGGAGTGGTACATTTTCATAATATTTTTAAATGGGCTCATGAAAGCTGGGAAGAAAGTATAGATATTTATGGTATTCCGCATCAGTATATTTTCCCAGATTACTATTCTTATGAAAATCAAACTATATTACCTATAGTAAATTGCGAAGCCAAGTTTTTATCACCTATTAAGATTGGAGATTTACTTACAATTAAAGTAATACCCAAAAAAATTAACAATCACTTATTTCAAGTAAATATATTTTTTTTAAAGGATGAAATTAACGTTGCAGAAACAAAAATTATACATTGCTCTTTAGATGTTAATTCAAAATTGAAAGTTAAATTACCTGATCAACTACAAAGATGGATAGAAGCATCGAATGTAAATACAAATTTAAAAGAGTGCTAATTATAATTAGTTATTATTTTTCAAATATATAATTTGATTTTTCAATATTATCTGATTAGCTTTTATTAATAATCCAAGTTTCAGGCCTCTCATGTTTTGGCCAATTTTTAGAAAAGTTTTTTAATATTTTTAATGAATATTCAATATCTTTTTTATTAATTTGCTTTTTGAAATCAATAATGATTTCAATTTTATTTCCCCATTCTTTATTAGGTATTTTTGAAATCATAAAATTTTTTATTGGAATCTTTTCATTTAAGATAAAGTTTTTTAATCTTGATTTAATAACTTCAGGAAAAACTATTTCACCTCCAGAATTAAAAGCATTATCTACTCTGCCAATAAATTTCAAATAAAGAGAATTATTTAATTGTTGGATTTCCCCTAAATCACTACTTTCCCACCAACCATTTTTATTTTTGAAGTTTTTAGTTTTTGAAGATTCAAGCAATTCAATACCTATTCTGTCTGATTTGATTTGGATTAAACCCGTTTTACTAATTCTTAAATTTATATCATTTAGTATTTCTCCAACATTATCATGGCCTTCCAAAAATTCCTTTGGATTCAAGCTTGTAACCATTGCTGCAGTTTCAGTTGATCCGTAACAGGGCGCTAAATTTATCTTTTCTAATCTGCACTTTCGAGAAGTTTCAAAAGAGATGGATGCACCACCAATCCAAATTAAATCAAAAATCTTTAACCAATTAATCCCATCTTTTTCAGATAAAAGTCTTTTTAATTGTGTTGGAACTAATGATGTTATGAGGTGTTGTTTGTCTTTTTTTATCGCATTGGTAAAAGATAATAATTCCTTAGTTTTTTTAATTACCTTTGGAGAAATATTAATGTTTTCACAACCCCATATTTTGCTTCTAAAAAGTGGCATTAATCCACTAATATGATTTAAGGGTAAAGTATTAAAAATTAAACAGTTTTGTAATTTAAATCCTTGTTTTTCAAGCCAAATTCCAGATGCCTCTGCAGATGCATGCAGATTTTTTAAATTATGAATACATTTTTTGGGCTTTCCACTACTGCCACTACTATTTAAAATTACTGCAGGTCCAGTTATATCAATAGTCTCTAATACTTCTTCACTTTCATATGATTTATTTCTTATATAAGTTATTTCCCCCCTTTTAATATTTTCAAGAATTTTTTTTACAGATTCTTTTTCATTATTTTCAACTTTAATAATATGAATTTTATTTTTCATAGTTGATTCCATATATCTTGAGCCTCATTTAGGAATAGAAAAGAATCAGGATTCTTTTTCAAAGCTAAACCTGGCACTTTTGGAGTTGGTCCTAATAACTGTAAGGAAGATAAATGAAAAAGCCATCTTCTACCTATTCCTGTCTCGAAAGAAGTACTTAATGATCTAAAACCTTTTTTATCTTTTAATTCTTTTAAAAGGTGCATAGGATTCTTTTCTTGAGAAGGTCTTCGAATTTGCCACCCATCCCATTCATTAATCAAATATGGATATTTTAGTAGTGATTCATCTAAAGCAATTGGTATGCTTTTATTCAGTTCTCTGAGACCTTCAATATCATCCGTAGAAAGAGGTTGTTCAAGCCAATCTATATTTTCAATATCTTTCAAAATATCAACCCATCTATTAGCTATTTCTCTTTTCCAAGAACCATTTGCATCTATTCTTAATTTAATATTACTTGTTAAATGATTTAGAATTTCTATAAGAATCTTTTCTTCAGAAGTATTATCTTGTATCGCAACTTTCCATTTGATGGTTATTAATTTTCCATTTAGAAGTTTATTATTTAGTAATAGTTTTAATTCTTGAAGCGCGCTATAAGGATTTAAAAGTATAGCTGTTTGATCAATTTCATTAAAGTAATAATTTTCTTTAAAAACTATTTTTCTCTCAATTTCAGCTAATGCAGAGTTTATTGCTGATTGAATGCATGGGTGAAAACTCTTTATTAGATCGGATATATTTTTTGAATTAATATATTTGGGAATTTGATTTAATTGGATTTGACATTTGTCTAAATCTTTTTTTCTTAAAGGATTTACTTCTCCAAAACCAACCTCCTTTTCAATATTTTCTAATTTAATAATCCACCCAGATTTATATTTGTATGTTCTTCTTGAATTATCTACTCTCGAAGATAGTTTAAAGGAAAAAGATTTTTTTTTAAAAGTTAATTTCATTTATAAAATAAGTAATCCATAAATAGTCCTGTTATTAATCCAATTCCATTAAGCGTTTGAAATTTGATAGCAATAAATTTACAATTTTTTATTTCTTCAGGTTTGTTATAAGAATATTTCAACAAGTTTATAAGCTTTATTGATTCAGGTAAACTGATTAGATAAAGAATACAAAATATTGGAATAAAACCATTAATTATTATAAAAAGTTGGAAAAAATAAATTATAAAAACTATCCAAGGAATAAGTTTAGCTCCTTTTTTTGCTCCTAAGCGAACTAAAGGTGAATTTTTACCATGGTCTTTATCTTCTTTTATTTGATGAAAATGAGAACAAAATAATACTAGTGTGATTGCAAGTGAAGGACCTGATCCAAGTAATAAAGATTCTTTCCAAGGAATAGAAATAAGGTATATATCTGATGGATTAAGTGCAATTAAGCTAGCTGAGAAAGCTAAGGGCCCAAAAGTTATCCAGCATAATGGTTCTCCCAAACCCTGGTAACCTAAGCGGAATGGCGGTCCTTGATATAAATATCCGAAGAAGCAGCAAACCCCAACCAATAGAATTACATTTATGCTTGTCGTTATCGAAATAATGTAAATTATTAATAATCCTGTAAATAGTGACATATATGCAGTAAATGAAACTATTTTTTTGTTTCTAACAAGATTGACTATGGAATGGAATTTAAATTCATCAATGCCTGTTTCTGAATCGAACAAATCATTAGTTAGATTTTCCCAAAGTAGTATTAATATTGCAGCGATTGTGAAAGCTATTAAATTAGATATTTTGATATTTTTAAAATAATTTAGTGTATAAGCTCCTGAAATAAAAACTGGCAAAATTGCAACAGAATAAAGAGGCCATTTTATTGCTTGTTTCCATAACCTTTTATTGCTTTCTTTCATTTTTAATCCAGTTTAGGAAAACTATCTTTGTTAAAGATAGTTTATAAATTGAGTTACATTTTTTACTTTAATGCATGATTTTTAGTTATTTTCAATAAGTGATGAAAAATAATTTAAACTATTCAGATTTTTTAAAAGTTGTTTTTTCCAATTTCGATAAGAAAGGGGTTAGTGCTGGGTTGGTAAGTATTTGTATTGAGTTACCTTGTATTGATTTATTTGACACATATGAACTTTATGTTGACAAGTATTCTTTTTCTTCTTTTTTGGAGGAGGAAAACAAATTGTCATACATAGCTCTTGAAAAATGTAAATATCTAACTTTAGAAGGGCCTAATAAATTCAAAGTAGCAAAAGAATTTACCTCTGAGAGCTTTAAGAATTTGATAAACTTGTCTGATGAATCTAATACCTATGCACTCTCAAAAATAATTTATTTTTTTTCTTTTTCTGAAAACTTAAAGAAAAAATATTCTTCCTGTGATGTACCTGGTTTAGAGGTGATTTTACCAAAAATATTAATTATTAAAAACAACAATCGATGTTGGTTAAGAATAAATGCACATGTCGAAGGTAAATCTTCCTTGAGGTCATTAACTGAAGAATTTTGGTCAATCAGAAATCAGATTTTATATCCAAAAAAACAAAAAAGTAAAAATAATTTTGATTATCCTAAGATGTCTTATTTTACGAGTTCTTTGGAATTATCCAATAATTATCTTAAGCAATTAATAAATAAGGGTATTCAATTAGTTGAGGAAGATATCCTAGAGAAGATAGTTTTAGCTTCAAGAGTCAAAATAGCACTTAAAAATAAATTATATTTAATACAAATTCTAAAAAAATTAAAAAATAATCAACCAAATACTTATAAATATGTTTGGAAGAGAAATGGTAAAGATATTACTTTTGGGGCATCTCCAGAAAAATTATTTTCTTTTCATAAGCCTAATTTAATTTTAGAAGCTATTGCTGGGACAGTATCAAGTAATTTAAATCCGGATTCTCTTTTAGAAAGTACTAAAGATTTAAAAGAACATAATTACGTAGTTCATTATTTGATTGACTGTTTGAAATTTTTAAAAATTAATAACTATATAAAAAGTGCATTAAAGGTAACTTCTTTCGGAGAGATATCTCATTTACAAACTTTGATTTGTGCCAAAATTGATAGTATCTGCCCTTTTGATTTGCTTAGAATTTTGCATCCATCTCCTGCAGTTTGTGGATCTCCTAAAAAGAAAGCAATCAATTGGATAAACACTCTTGAATCATTTTCTAGAGGAAATTATGCTTCGCCAATGGGTTGGGTCGACTCTGAAGGCAACTCAGAATTCATTGTAGCTATTAGAGGAGCACGATATATTGATCAACATCTTGAATTTATAGCTGGTTCAGGGATAGTAAAAGGTTCTATTGCTAATAAAGAAATTGAGGAGATTCAACTTAAATTTAAATCTTTAGTAAAACAAATATTTCTTGCAAAAACTACTAAATAATTTCTAGTAATTTTTCAATAACCTGATCTGAAACTCTCTCATTAGATAAATTTTCTATTTCTCTTAATCCTGTTGGACTTGTCACATTAATTTCACTAAGCATCCCATTTATTACATCTATACCAACAAAGAACAAACCTTCATCTTTGAAATGTTGAGATAATTCAGAGCAAATTTGTTTTTCTTTAGCTGTTAATTTTGTTTTTTCTGCTTTACCTCCCAAAGCTAAATTACTTCTAAAGTCATTGCCTTGAGGAATTCTATTTATTGATCCAATTGGTTCACCATTAACAACAATTATTCTTTTATCTCCTTCTTTTACTTCGGGAATAAATTTTTGCATCATCACGGGTAATTCTTCTTGAGACGTTATTAATTCAATCATTGCTTTGATACCTGGAGAATCTTTAGTTATACGGATAACTCCTTGCCCCCCTTTCCCACCAAGCGGTTTGATAACAACTTCATCATTTATTTGAGCAAAATTTATAAGATCTTTTACTTTACTAGCAACTATTGTTGGAGCCATTAAATGGCTATACCTCAAGGCTCCTAATTTTTCGTTCCAAGCACGCAATGAGGAAGGTTTATTAATAACTTTTACCCCTTTTCTTTCGGCTACTTCCAAAAGATGAGTCGCATATAAATAGCCCTCATTTACTGGAGGATCTTTTCTCATCCAGATACAATCAAATTCAGAAAGTGGGATACATTTGTTTTGATTAAAAGAAACCCAAGGAATCACTTCAGCTTTCATAGAAGATGCCCATACTTGATCCCCTCTTGCTTCTAGATCTTGAGGAGTACAAACCCATACTTCTATCTTTTTCTTTGCAGAGGCTTGCATTAATGCAGCAGATGAATCTTTTAATGGATTTATATTTTTAATTGGGTCTATTACAAATAGAAATCTCATATTATCTAATTCAGTAATAAGTCAAGTTTGCCCTTTTTTTCTAATTCATAAAGTTCGTCACAACCCCCAATACTTTTTTCATCAATGAAAATTTGAGGAACTGTTATTTTGCCATTAGCTCTCTCTGCCATAAGTTGCCTTGCATTATCATCGCCATCTATTTTATGTTCTTCAAAAGTTATATTTTTTTTCTCTAGTAATGATTTTGCTCTTATACAAAATGGACAGAACCGCCAAGTATAAATTTCAACTTTAGACATTTTTAAAATATTATTTACTTTATACTATTAAATAAAAGCGCCTGTTAGATTATAAATAACAATTAAGTTCTATTTTGATAGATATAACAGAATTTAAGAAAGATCTTTCAGAGTTAACCAATCGCCTCTGCATCGCTCAGGATTGTCTTTGACGTACCTAGTTTAGAAGCTAAGAGAAAAGAGTTAGAGCAAATTACAGCGCAACCAGAATTCTGGGGAAATCAAGCAGAAGCAAAAAAACAAATGCTTAATCTTGATGATGTTAGAGAGCAACTTAAATTATTAGAAAAATGGAAAATGTTTATATCTGATGCTGAGGCTTCTCTTGAGCTTTATTCTTTAGAGCCAGAAGAAGAAATGATTACAGAGTCATATCAAGGATTAATGACTTTAAGAGAGAATTTAGATAAGTGGGAATTTCAAAGATTGTTATGTGGTGAATATGATAAAGAGGCTGCTATTGTTTCGATAAATGCTGGAGCAGGTGGAACTGATGCACAAGATTGGGTTGAAATATTATTAAGAATGTATTCAAGATGGGTTGATAATAATGGAATGAGCTTAGAAATTACTGATTTATCTGAAGGTGAAGAAGCAGGTATTAAAAGTGTTACTTTTGAAGTTAATGGTAAATATGCTTATGGATATCTGCAAAATGAAAAAGGAACTCATAGATTAGTGAGAATTTCACCGTTTAATGCAAATGGCAAAAGACAAACTAGCTTTGCAGGAGTTGATGTAATGCCTAAATTAGATCAAAGTATCTCATTAGAGATCCCTGATAAAGATTTAGAAATTACAACTAGTAGATCAGGCGGAGCAGGAGGACAAAATGTTAATAAAGTAGAGACAGCAGTAAGGATTGTACACTTACCTTCAGGCATAGCTGTTAGATGTACTCAAGAGAGATCTCAGTTGCAGAATAAGGAAAAAGCGATGTTATTGCTTAAAGCTAAATTATTAGTAATAGCAAAGGAACAAAGAGCAGCAGAAATATCTGATATCAAAGGTGATATTGTTGAAGCTGCATGGGGTAATCAAATTAGAAATTACGTTTTTCATCCTTATCAAATGGTCAAAGATCTAAGAACTATGAAAGAAACTAATGATTTAGATGGTGTTCTTAATGGTGGGTTAGATCAATTTATTCATGAATTGTTACGCATTAATATTTCCTCTAAACAATCTATTTAATAATTTTATGGAAAATAAAAACAAAAATTTAGAAAAAAAAGTTTCTCCTCCTAGTTTTATAAAGCTGGCTATGAGAAATATGGTAAGGAAGGGTTCTAAAAGTATTTATCATTTTTCAATTACTTTCATAATTTTGATTGGATTTTTAATTTTAATAGCTACCTTAGGAAAGCCTAATATGCCTCTTTGATTGAAGTATGAATAAAAAAGATAATCTTGACTTTCAAATAGATTTAGTTTTTAAATGTAATAATTTTTCTAATTTATCAGATTATTTTTTAAGAAATACAGATCATATTATTTTTGAATCTGTTTTTTGGGAAAAAGTATTGCTATGTTGGATTAAAATAATTGTAAATGAAAGAGATACTTCTTTCCCAAATTTTATTTTTAATAAGAAAAGTTTTTCTTTAAGTTTGCAGATTATTGATGATAATCAGATTTCTTCAATTAATCAAAAGTGGCTGAATAAATCTGGACCTACAGATGTTTTATCCTTCCCAATTATTTCTGATGTTGATAATACCAAAGATTTCAATTTTGTTGAATTAGGAGATTTATTCATATCACTAGAAATGGCTATTAAACAATCTTTAGAATTTAATCACTCTCTTACAAGAGAAATGCTCTGGTTAGCAAGTCATGGATTTCTGCATCTATTGGGCTGGGAACATAATGATGATAATCAATTAGATGATATGTTAAATTTTCAAGAATATTTAATTTCAAAATTAGATTGAAAAAATTTTTTGATAAAGCATAAATGAAGTCTAAAGAAAAACTTTTAAAAACTATAAGAAAGTCATACAAGACATCTAATAATGTATTAATAAGTTTTAGATATGCTTTGAGTGGGATTAAATATACATATATAAATTCAAGAAATTTTCAAATCCAAGTTCTTTTTGCTTCTCTTAGTATAATTTTTGGGTCTATCCTTAAATTTGATAAAAGCGATTATTTGATCTTGCTATGCACTATTTTTTCTGTATTAATTCTGGAAATATTAAATACTTCAATAGAATCCTTAGTTGATTTAGTCGTTAAAAAAAAGTTTAGTAATTTAGCTAAGATTTCTAAGGATTGTTCTGCAGGGGCTGTTTTATTAGCTTCAATTAATTCTGTTATTATTGGTTTAAACTTATTTCTACCTAAAATAAAGTTATTATTTTTAAATTGAAAAAGATATGTTTTTAGTTATAGATAATTACGATAGTTTCACTTATAATCTTGTTCAATACTTAGGAGAGCTTTCAGTAGATCATCACATAACAAAAGATTTATTAGTAAAAAGAAATGATGAAATTACCTTAGAAGAAATAAGTCAACTTAAACCTGATGGTATTTTATTATCTCCTGGGCCAGGTAATCCAGATCAGTCTGGTATTTGTCTTCCAATTCTCAAAAACTTATCAAAGGAAATTCCAACATTAGGAGTATGTTTAGGTCATCAAGCATTAGCTCAAGCCTATGGCGGTAAAGTAATAGTTGGTAAAGAATTAATGCATGGAAAGACCTCAAAAATTATTCACAATAAAAAAGGATTATTTAAAGATATTGAAAGTCCTTTTGTCGCAACTAGATATCATAGTTTAATTGTAGAGTCAGATTCTTTACCATCTTGTTTTGAGATTACAGCAACTTTAGAGGATTCAACTATTATGGCTATTTCTCATAAAAAATATAAAAATTTACATGGTGTTCAGTTTCATCCAGAAAGTGTTTTAACACAATTTGGTCATAAATTAATTAGTAATTTTCTAAATATGGCTGAACAGAAGTAATATAAAATTATAAAATTATTCGATGTTTACTATCAAACTAAAAAAAATTATTCTTATTCTATTAAGTTTTTTTTTAATACCATCATCTGCCATAGCAGGTGATATGTTTTTAAAAAGCTTGGGTCATGGTAGTTTTTTAATTAAAGGGAAAGAAAAATCAGTTCTCTTAAATCCGTTTAAGGCTGTTGGTTGTGCAAGTGAGTTAAATGAGCCAACAGAAGTAAATGCTGATTTTATTTTGGCTAGTTCAAAACTAGCTGATGAAGGATTTAATCCAAATGATAAATTAATGTTTGTAGAACCTGGAGTTTATAAATTTGAAGATATGTTATTAAATGGGATTGAAGTTCCTCATGATAGGGTTGGTGGTAGAAGGTTTGGAATGGCCACGGTTTGGAGTTGGGAGCAAAATAATTTAAAAATAGTGCATATGGGTGGAGCTGCTGGTGAAATCAATATGAATAGTCAAATTATTTTGTCTCGTCCAGACATTTTATTTATTTCAATAGGAGGAGGATCCAAATCTTATAATGGTAATGAAGCTGCAGGTGTTGTAAAAATCTTAAAGCCCTCGATTGTTATTCCTGTTCATTTCGTTAGAGGAATAAATAATAGCGATGATTGTGATTTTTCAAATGCTGATTTGTTTCTTGAAAATATGCAAGATTTTAAAATTAAATATCTTGGTGAAAGTTTTGAAATAAATTCAAAAAGAATTGATAAAAATACTATTTATATTTTTAAAGATTAATTATTAAGATCTAATTCTTTATAAATACTCCAGAAAAAAAGCATTTGTTCTCTAGTTCCAATACTAACCCTTATAGAATTTTTAATATCTTGTTTGTTTTTCATCTCTCTTATTAATATGCCCTTTTCTCTCATTTGTCTTGTTAATAATTTTGGAGTTTTGTTTGGCCAAATTAAAAAATAATTTCCTCCATCAAAATGTTTCCTAATAGTTGCGGATTCAAATTTATTTTTAATTAATGTTCTAGCTTTTTTTACTTCAGAAACATAATTATCTATATAAGATTTATCATTTAGCGCAGCTAATGCGGCAGTAACAGCGAAACTATTGACATCGTAGGGCCCAGTTACTTTATTGATATATTGAATTATACTTTTATTGCCAAAAGCAAATCCAATGCGTAAGCCAGCTAAACCAGCTGTTTTTGAGAGGGATTGAATAATGACAATATTTTTATTTTTTTCAAAATCTATCAATGGAAGAAGACTATCTCCATTAAATTTCTCATAAAGTTCGTCTACTACAATTAATGATTTTTTATTTAGATTTGAAAATTTAATTATTTCTTTAGCACTCAAAACAGTACCAGTAGGATTATTTGGATTACAAATAAATATCAATTTAGGCTTATATTCAATAATTTTTTCTTCAAATTGCTTGATTGGGAAAAGAAAGTTTTCTCCTTCATAGGTACAAGTTATTTTTTTCATCCCTTGTATTTCAGCACAAGGGGAATAATAACCAAAGGTTGGATTTGTGGTCAGGAATATTTCATCTCTATCTCCAAAAGAATTAAATATCGCATTTATTGCGGCATCAGCTCCATTAAAAATACCTATCTCATCAGGATCAAATTGCCTAGAACTATAGTAGTTATTGGATAGAAAGTTTTTTAATAACTTATATTCAGGATATATTGATATTTCATTTAATTTGATATCTTTGATGGCTTCATATACTTTTTGACTTGGACCTAAAGTATTTTCATTGAAATCTAAGCGGAGTAAATTTCTTCTGTTCTCTAAAGGTGCAGAATAAGATTGCATGCTTATTATTTCCTTTCTTGGTTTAGGGGAGGTATTGTTTATTTGATCAAATTTATTCATTACATTCTCTCTAAAGATTCAATTCCAAGAAGATCTAAACTCAATTTTAAAGTTTTTCCAGTTAATTCACATAATTTAAGTCTTGAAATCTTAGTATCAATTTCTACCTTAAGAATTGAAACTTGATCATAAAATCTATTAAAAGTCTGACATAATTCAAAAAGATAATTACAGAGTCTATTTGGCATCAAATCTTTTTCTATAGAAATTATAACTTCATCAAATTTAAGTAATTTTCTTATGAGCTTCCATTCTAAATCATGGCTGAATGAAATAGATTCTAAATTCATATTGTCTTCTTTAATATTATTTTTTCTTTTAATTCCAGAAATTCTTACCAGTGTATATAAAAGATAAGGTGCAGTGTTGCCATTAAGTGAAAGCATCTTTTCAAAACTAAATTGATAATTTGTGATTCTATTTTGGCTTAAGTCAGCATATTTTACAGCTCCAATTCCAATAACTCTTGAAGTATTTAAAATAAACTCATCATTTTCATTACGACTTTCATGGTCTAATCTTTTTATTAAATCTTCTTTTGCTTTTTTAACTGACTCTGATAATAAATCTTTTAGTTTTATTGTCTCTCCTTCCCTTGTTTTTAGCTTTTTCCCATCAATACCTTGCACAAGACCAAAGGGAACGTGATTCACTTCACAATTTTCTGGGATCCAATTTGCTTTTTGTGCGACTTGAAACACTGCTGCAAAATGATTGGCTTGACCATGATCTGTTACATAAATAATTCTATTTGCATTATCTCCATAAGGTTCCTTATTAAATCGGTACTTTAGAGCAGCAAGATCAGTAGTAGCATAATTGAATCCGCCGTCTTTTTTTTGAATAATAAGCGGTAATGGATTTCCTTCTTTATTAATCATTCCATCAAGAAAAACACATTTAGCTCCTTGATCTTCTATTAAAAGCTTTTTGTAATTTAAATCATTAACAATTGATTTTAAGAAGGGATTATAGAAAGATTCTCCTCTTTCCTTAATTTTAATATTAAGTCTTCTATATATTTCATCAAACTCTTTTCTTGATTGATTACACAATAATTTCCAAGCCTTAATTGATTTCTTTTCCCCGTTTTGTAATTTAACGACCTCTTCTCTTGATCTATATTGAAATTCTATTTCGTTATCAAATCTTTTTTTTGAGACTTTATAGAATTCAACCAAGTCACTAATTTTGATCTTATCAATTTCTTTAAGATCATTTGAATATAAATCTTTAAGCTGAGTAATAAGCATTCCAAATTGCGTTCCCCAATCTCCAATATGATTAAGTCTTAATACGATATAACCTCTTAATTCAAAAATTTTTGCAATCGAATCTCCTATAATTGTTGATCTCAAATGTCCCACATGCATTTCTTTAGCAATATTAGGACTTGAAAAATCTACGATAATTTTTTTTGGGAAACCACTTTTACTTTTTTCATTGGATAATGGAACCCCAGCTCTTGGGCATTTTATATTAGATTTTATTTCTTCAATCAAAATATTATTTTTTAATTTAATATTTATAAAACCTGGCCCAGCAATTTCTAAATTTTCACACAAATAAGATATGTTTTTATTCTCTTTGAGTTTCTTAACAAATGTGTTAGCAATTTCTCTAGGGTTTCTTTTATAAATTTTTGATAAAACGAGACATATATTACATTGATAATCACCAAATTCTTCTTTAGAGGCATGATTAATTAGATTTTTACGAATTTTTTCAAATTCTTCTTTCTTCTCATGTTTTATTAGACTTTCTAAGAGGGTTTCCTCAAAACTCTTCGTTAATTTTTTAAAAATTACATGCATGTATTATTAAAATATTTTTCTATTCATTTAGTTAATATAACGCATACTAAAATCAATCCAATCACTTTTAGTAATTGAAGAACTTGTTGAAATTAAATCAACTCCATCAATTAAATAGTTTCTTATATTTTTAGGATTAATGCCAGAGACCTCTATGATTAAATTATTCTTATTTGTTGTATTAGCCCTATTTAATGATAATTCTCTTAATTCTTTAATATTATTTTTAAGCAATTCAGGATTAAACTCATCTAGCAAAATACTGTCCGCACCTGCTAAAACCGCATCTTTTGCTTGTTCCATATCTTCTGCTTCAATAATAATATGAGTAGTGAAAGGAGTATTTAATCTAATTTTCTTAACTGCATTTTGCAAGTTGTCAGCCCATGCAATATGGTTTTCTTTAATCATTGCGGCGTCATATAGTCCCATTCTATGATTGATTCCACCACCACATTTAAAAGCATACTTTTCAAATATTCTTAAACCAGGAGTAGTTTTTCTTGTATCTGCTAGATGTATATTTGTCCCTTTTAAAACATCTACAATATTTTTTGTATAAGTAGATATTCCAGATAAATGCATTGAGATATTTAGACTTATTCTTTCACTGGCTAATAAGCTTTTGGATGGGCCATATACTTCTAGAAGTTTTTGCTCTTTAAAAAACTTTTCTCCATCATTAATAAAAAATTTATACTCTATCTTTTCATCAATTTTTTTAAAAATCTTTTTTATTATCTCAACCCCACAAAATATTCCGCCCTCTTTTGCTATCCAATTTGCTTTTCCTGTTTTTTGCGTAATTGCTGAAGATGTTAGATCACCTTTGCCAATATCTTCTTCAATCCAATCATCAATAAATCTGGAAATTTTTGGAGAGTTTAAATCCACTAGATTTGAATATCATGAATTTTATTTTAACTTTTAATGCTTAATTAATATATTTATGTAATTTTTTTAAAATTTATTTTCCTATACAAAATTTTGAAAAAATATTATTAAGTAGCTCTTCAGTTAATTCTTCCCCAGTAATTCTAGATAAGTTTTTTATTCCATCTCTAAGTTCAATGGATAAGAAATCGAAGGGTAATTGATTAGCAATTATTGTATCAGTATCATTTAAATTTTTTAAGCAATCTTTTAAGTTAGATATTTGTCTTTCATTTAAGAAAACATCTATATTTTCAAATTCCTTTGAGCCACATTTTTTGAATATCTTTTCGACTAAAGCTTTTTCACCTTCATTTTTTTTAATACTCATCAAAACCGTGTTAGATAAATTCTTTTTATTTATTTTTTTTGAATCAATTAAATCTTTTTTATTTCCCAAGATTGTAATTAACTTTTCCTGAGGAATCATCCTGATAATTTTCTCATCATCTTTATTAAAGCCTTCTTCAAGACTAAATAAATAAATTACATAATCTGATTTTTCTATCATTTCAAAGCTTTTCTCTATTCCAATATTTTCTATATATTCATCTGTTTCTCTAATGCCAGCGGTATCAATTATTTTTATTGGGATATCTTTTATAGTAAGGTTTACTTCAATTGTATCTCTAGTTGTTCCTGGAATACTAGTTACTATTGCTTTGTCTTTTTTAGAGAGAAGATTTAAAAGAGAACTTTTACCAACATTAGTTTTGCCTATAAGAGCAATTGCTATTCCATTATGAATGTATGAGCCTCTTTTTGTATTTTCTATAAGGGTTTCTATTTTATCTTTTATATTTTTAATATTTTTAGAAAAATCATTATAATTGAAATCTCCAAAATCCTCTTCAAAATCTACTCTTGCTTCTATTTCTGATAATTGCTCGATTAAATCATTTTTAATATCATCAATCTTTTTCTTTATTTCTCCTTTTACTCCATTAAAAGCTATTTCTGCTGACTTATTATTTTTCGCATTAATTAATTGATTAATTGATTCTGCTTGAGTAAGATCTATTTTGCCATTAAGAAACGCTCTTTGACTAAATTCTCCTGGATTGGCAATCCTAATCTCTTTGTTATTAGATAATAATATATCCATTACTTTATTTACAACGATCACTCCTCCATGACAATGTAATTCAACAATATCTTCTCCAGTGAAACTATTAGGGGATTGCATAACTGAAATTAAAATTTCGTCTATGTATTTATTTTCTAAATTATCTTTTATAAATCCATGAAAGACTCTATGTGAATTCCAAGCATATTTAGAGTTTGTTTCTACAATATTTTTACAGGCATTTATTGCTTCTTTACCAGATACTCTTATAACTGCGATTCCTCCTTTACCTAGACTTATAGCTGAAGCAATTGCTGCTATCGTATCTTCAGTAGTGACTATTGATTCCATCGTTCACTATGTTATTGATAATTAAGTAGGATTATTAAAGTAGATTTTCTTAAACTTAATTTTAAGATGAAGTTGATAAAGAATCTTAACTATAAAAAAATTCTACCATTATTTCTGAAACAAAAAGGTAGCCCATTTTTCAATGCTAAGGGATTAGCTATTGGTGTCTTTTGTGGATGCTTTCCTTTCTTTGGTTTTCAAACTTTATTAGGATTATTTTTAGCAAAAGCTATAAAAGGAAATCTTTTTCTTGCAGCAATTGGCACTTGGATAAGTAATCCTTTTACTTATATTCCTTTATATTTTTTTAATTATAAAGTTGGCTCATTATTATTAAAAAATTCTCCAGATATTATTTTTGATAAGGAATTAATATTAGAGGAATTATGGGAACAAGGAAGCGTTTTTTCATTAAGATTAATCTTGGGATCAGCATTAGTTGGATTATTTTTAGCTTCTATTTCTGCTGTGATTGTTTTTTTGTTGTATAAAAGAAAAAATAAAAAAGCTGTATTTTAAAATTATTTTGAGTTTAAATCAACTCATCTCTACTCTTGCAATATCTAAAACATCAGCCATTGATTTAATTTGATCAATAGTTTTGTGGAGTTGGCTATAACTTTCTAGTCCTACACACAAGTTGATTATGGCAGGTTTACCAAAAGCAGTTTTTACACTTGCATCACTTACATTTATTCCTTTATCAGACAATCTCATCAGAATATCTTTTAATACTCCCACCCTATCTATAACTTCTATTCTGAGTTGAATTGGAAACTTATTGTCAAGAATTTTACTCTCTTGGTTCCATGCAACAGGCAATCTTCTCTCTATTGGTATTGGGCTAACGTTCTCACAATCTCTTCTGTGGATAGTGATACCATGATTACCTAAAGAGACAGTTCCAATTATTTCCTCTCCAGGAAGCGGACTGCAGCATTTACCAATCCTATAGTCTAAACCTTCCACTCCTGAGATTGGTGATTTATTATTTGTAGGAGTTTTAGATCTTGATAAATTATTTTTATTTATAAGATCTTTTGCTATCCCAGTATTATTTTCATTTTTATTTTCTGCTGTTTGTATTTTAATTTCTTCTCTTAATCTATTTAATACTTGATGTAAAGTTAAACCACCAAATCCTAATGATGCTAATAAATCATCTGTAGTCTTTAAATTACATCGATGCGCAACTTTCTTCATTGCATCACTTGCAAGTAAAGATTCAAATCCATTTCGACCTATCTCTTTTTCAAGCAAGTCTTTCCCTCTTTTTATAGTTTCATCTCTGTGACTTTTTTTATACCATTGTCGAATTCTATTTTTGGCAGTTGGAGTAACTGCAAAATTTAACCAATCTAAGCTTGGAGTTGCATTATTACTTGTCAAAATTTCTATAAAGTCACCATTTTGCAAAGATGTAGATAGCGGAGATAGCTTTTCATTGATTCTTATACCGTTACAATGATTACCTATCTCTGAATGTATTCTGTAAGCAAAATCGATTGCAGTTGATCCTTTTCTTAAGCCAACCACATCCCCTTTTGGTGTGATCACAAATACTTCCTCGTCAAATAAATCTTCTTTTATGGATGCTAGATAGTCATTATGATCTTTCTCATTACCTTCTTGCTGCCATTCTACAAGTTGTCTAAGCCAATTAAATCTCTCTGCATTACTAGATGCAGGTGAACCACCTTCTTTATATTGCCAATGAGCAGCTATCCCATATTCTGCGATTTGATGCATTGAAGTTGTCCTTATTTGAACTTCAATAGGTCTATGTCTACCTATCACTGAAGTATGCAAGGATTGGTAACCATTAGGTTTTGGTAAACCTATATAATCTTTAAATCTACCTGGAATTGGTTTAAAAGTATCGTGAACGACTGCTAAGGCTTTATAACAGCTATCTGAATTGCTAACAATAATTCTTAGAGCTGCAACGTCATATATCTCGCTGAATTGTTTTTGCTGTCTTTTCATTTTGCTCCAAATACCATAAAGATGTTTTGGTCTTCCAGTTATTTCAAAATTTTCTAAACCTGATGAGACTAAGTTATCTTTCATTAAATTTAAAGTAATGTTTAATCGTTTTTCTCTGTCACTTCTTTTAACGGAAATTTGGTCTTTTAAATTTATATATTCTTCTGGTTCAAGAAATTTAAAAGCTAAATCTTCCAACTCCCATTTAAATCTATTAATTCCTAGTCTGTTTGCCAGAGGGGCATAAATTTCTCTTGTTTCTTTAGCAATTCTCTCTTGTCTCTCTGCATTAAGCCATTGAATTGTTCTCATATTATGAAGTCGATCTGCAAGTTTAACTAAAACAACTCTTATATCGCTTGCCATAGCCAAGAACATTTTCCTGAGATTTTCCGCCTGTGCTTCAGTTCTATTATTAAAGTGAATACCTCCTAATTTAGTCACACCCTCTACAAGTACTTTTACTTCTAATCCAAAATTAATTTCTATCTCTGAAAGAGCAATTCCAGTATCTTCAACGACATCATGTAATAGACCAGCAGCAATAACGGATCCACTTGCACCTATTTCTTTAAGAAGATCTGCAACTGCAATTGGATGAATTATATATGGCTCACCACTTGCTCGGAATTGTCCATCATGGGCTTCATAAGCAAGTTTGAAAGCTTTTACTATAAGATTTTGATTAGCATCATTTTTATTATTTGATACCTCATAGTTTTTAATATTAATAAGAAGCCAATTTGGGATTTTTATCTCATACTTTAAAGATTCACTTTCATAATTTTTATTTTCAGGCAAAATGACTGTTGAAACTTTAATTTCTTTTCTTTCTTTTGGATTCGCAGTTGCCTCAGACATATAATGTGGCTTTAAATTTATTTTATTTATTACTTGAGAAATTTGCTACATAATTATGAAAATAAGCAAAAGCAAAATTCTTGAAATTAGTAATCTAAATGTTAAATATGGTCCTAACCAGAAATCTACCATAAAAGATTTTAAATTAGATCTGTGTAAAGGAGATCATTTAGCCATAATAGGACCTTCTGGATGCGGTAAAACTACATTTGCAAAAACAATTGTAAATATGCTTCCTGATGGGTCAATTACAGAAGGTCATATAAAAATATCTGGTCGAGATATTACAAAAATTAATAAAAAAGAAGTTCAACTATTTAGAAGAGATAATTTTGGATTTATTTATCAAGATTCTATAAAGAAACTAAATCCTTTAATGACGGTAGGGGATCATTTATCCGAATTGTTCAAAACACATTTTTATAACAGTCCCTCCTTAATAATTAAAGATTTAGTAGAAGAAACTTTTCGAAGGGTAGGAATAGATTGTGCCAGATTAGATTCATTTCCTCATGAATTTAGTGGAGGTATGCGTCAGAGAGTTTCTATTGCGATGGCTTTGGCTTTAAAACCAAAAATATTAATAGCAGATGAACCCACAACAAGTCTTGACACTAAGACAAGTTTTGAAGTTATGAGTGCAATCAAAAATTTAAATGAGCAATTTGGAACTACTCTAATTTTAATTAGTCATGATATTAATCTTGCAGCAAAATGGTGTAAAAAAGTCCTGATAATGGAACAAGGAAAAATTCAGGAACAAGGAAATATCAGAGAAGTTTTTAAATCGCCTAAATCAAAAATTTGTACAAAATTAGTAAATGCAGCTCAAAAATCTTTGCAGCCAATTAAAAAAATTAGTTCTTCAAATGATGTTATTTTAGAGGCGAATAATTTAAGACATTGGTATAAATTAAATTCTTCTATTTTCTTACCCAAATGGAATAAGGCTTTACAATCAGTTAGTTTTAAATTATATCGAAATGAAACCCTTGGGATTGTGGGATTTTCTGGGAGTGGGAAAAGTACTTTATGTAGAGCCTTAATAGGACTTTTAAAAATAAGAGGTGGTGAAATAAAAGTTTATGATGATATTTTAAAATCTCATAAAAAAAACCTTAATAATTCAAAAAATATACAAATTATTTTCCAAGATCCCTTTTCCAGTTTGAATCCAAAAATGAAAATAAAAAATATTTTAAAGGATATATGTTTAATACAAAAAATAACTAACAATAAACAAATTAAAAATGAGATTAAATTAATATTGAATAATTTAAATTTGCCTTTAGATTATGAATTCTTAAATTCTTATCCCAACCAATTGTCTGGTGGTCAATTACAAAGAATTTCAATTGCTAGATCATTATTACTTAAACCGAGAATACTTATATGCGATGAAAGTGTAAACATGTTAGATTCTCATGTAAAAATTGAGATACTTGATCTATTAAGAAATATCCAAGAAAAAATGGATTTGAGTATCATTTTTATTACTCATGATTTAGGAATTGCCAAAAAATTTTGCAATAGACTATTAGTTATGAATTATGGAAAGATTATTGAAGAGGGAGATTCATCTACTATTTTTTCTAATCCAAAAAATAATATTACAAAAGCTTTAGTGGCTAGCTCATTAAACCTTAACTAATTTTTCAAGACCTTCAATAATTTTTGAAATTCTTGAGGTAATTCTGCTTCAAATTGCATTTCCTCTCCATTGATTGGATGAAAAAGTTTTAGTCTTATAGCATGTAAAGCCTGACCATCTAATTTGCAAGGAAGCTTTTTACATCTTCCATATAAAGGATCACCAAGAATAGGATGATTGATGTGCGCACAATGAACTCTAATTTGATGAGTTCTTCCTGTATCTAATTTGAAACTCATTAATGAGTAATTACCCAATCTTTCTAATAATTTCCAGTAAGTACATGCATATCGTCCGGAAGATTCATCAACTACTGCATACTTAAATCTATTTAGTCTATCTCTTCCTATATGACCTACAATTTTACCTTCTGAGGTATTTGGTGCTCCATGAATTACAGCAATGTAATTTCGTGAAGCAATTTTTTCTTTTATCTGTATTTGAAGATTGACAAGTGATTCTTGGCTTTTTGCCACAACCATGCAGCCAGAGGTGTCTTTATCTAATCTATGAACTATCCCAGGTCTTAATTTGCCATTTATTCCAGGAAGATTTTTACAGTGAAATAATAGTCCATTTACTAGAGTTCCTGATTTATGCCCTGGGGCTGGGTGGACTATCAATCCTGATTTTTTGTTAATAACAATTATATGTTCATCTTCAAAAAGAATATTTAATTTCATCTTTTCTGGCTTCAAATAGATCAGAGGTTCTGGTGGAGGCATCCAAATTTGAATATTATCGCCTGTTTTTAATGGGGTTTTAGCTTTTGCAGTTTTGTAGTTAACAAGAACTAATCCTGCATTTATAAAACTTTGTATTCTTGCTCTACTTTGTTCTGGCCTTTTGCTTACTAGCCACCTATCGAGCCGCATTGGGAGAGGAAGTTCATATGTAATTTCTATTAGTTCACCTTCTCCTATTCCAAAAGAATTTTCATTACTAGATTTCATATTGGCACTTCCAAAGCAATCTTTCCAAGCATTTGATTACGATAATCTTCTAATAATTTGTAAGCCATTCTTCTTCTATCACCTGAGGTATGTTTTAAGGCTACAAGATCAATCCATTCATGAGGGCTATCAAAGTATTTTAATATATCTACTCCATATCTATCAGATATTCTTTTTAGAGAAATATTTGCATTTTTATCTTCTTTTAATTTAAAAATTATTTTTATAAATTCAATAGCGACACTTTCTAATTCATAAGCAGCCTCTCCAATATCATCGCAAAGTGCAAGATTAAGAGCAGATTTTTGATTCTTTAAATCAGGAGGTATGACACCAGGGGCGTCAAGCAAATCTATTCCACTTTCTAACCTTATCCATCTTAGATTTCTTGTTACTCCTGCTTTTCTAGCGCTTGCTACAACTTTTTTTTTAGCGATTCTATTTATTAACGCAGATTTCCCTACATTTGGAAAACCGAGGGTAAGAGCTCTAATCGGCCTAACCTTCATCCCTCTAGATAACCTTCTGTTGTCAATTGACAATCGGGATTCCTTAGTAGATTTGCAAATTTCTTTAATTCCTTTACCATTTTTTGAATCACACCAAAGAGGATAAATATCCTCTTTTTTAAACCAAGCATTCCAATTAGTTATGGTTTCTGCGGCTATCATATCCGCGCGATTTATAACAAGGATATGTTTTTTGTTTTTGATCCATTTATTAAGATGAGGATGACCTGTTGATAGAGGAATTCTTGCATCTCTTACTTCTATTACTAAATCGACTCTATTAATAACTTCAGATAGTTTTTTTTCAGCTTTAGCAATATGGCCTGGGTACCATTGAATTTTAGGTATTTCCACTTGATTAAATCTAATAAATTGTACATGCATACCTTTTGATTATTATCACTCAAAAAGGAAAGTACATCTAATATTAATGTAAAAATTAAAATTTATTAAGGCCTAAGTAACAGTTACTACTTTTTAACCCAATATGCTCAAATTAACGTTAGGGTCCAATGGTAAAAATAAGTTGTTTTAATGTCGAAATTGTCTCTCTCCAGTCTTGATAAGTCTCAATTAGAAGGAAAAAAAGTTCTTGTAAGGGTTGATTTTAATGTGCCTTTAAATGAAATTGGTGAGATTACTGATGATACACGAATAAGAGCAGCAATTCCTACGATAAATTATCTTATAGACAACTCAGCAAAAGTTATATTAGCTGCACATTTTGGGAGACCCAAAGGGAAAGTTAATGAAAAAATGAGATTAACTCCAGTTGCAGCAAGATTAAGCGATATATTGAAAATAAAAGTTAATCTGACAAATAGTTGTATTGGTGAAGAAGCTTTAGCTAAATCTAATGATTTAAATAATGGTGATGTTTTATTACTAGAAAATGTTCGTTTTTATGAAGAGGAAGAAAAAAACGATTTAGATTTTTCTAAAAATTTAGCTTCACTTGCAGATATGTATGTTAATGATGCATTCGGAGCTGCTCATAGAGCTCATGCTTCTACTCAAGGTGTTACAAAATTCTTAGAACCTTCATTAGCAGGATTTTTGTTGGAAAAAGAGTTGAAATATTTGCAGGGTGCAATAGATTCCCCTAAACGTCCTCTCGCAGCAATAGTAGGAGGTTCTAAAGTAAGTAGCAAAATTGGAGTTTTAGATTCTCTTCTAGATAAATGCGATAAAATTATTATTGGAGGAGGTATGATTTTTACTTTTTTTAAGGCAAGAGGATTAGATGTTGGAAAGAGTCTTGTTGAAGAAGATAAACTTGAGCTAGCAAGAAATTTAGAAGAAAAAGCAAAAAATAAAGGAGTTGAGCTTCTATTACCAACCGATGTAGTGCTTGCGAATGAGTTTTCTCCTAATGCAGAAAGTAAAGTCTCTCAAATAGATGAAATAAGTGGTGATTGGATGGGATTAGATATTGGTCCACAATCAATTAAAGTTTTTCAAAATGCTCTTGCTGAATGTAAAACAATTATTTGGAATGGTCCAATGGGTGTTTTTGAATTTGATAAATTTGCTGAAGGTACAAATGCAATAGCAACAACTCTGGCGGATTTAAGTTCTTTCTCTGAGGTTTGCACAATTATTGGGGGCGGGGATTCTGTAGCGGCAGTTGAGAAAGCTGGGTTGGCTGAAAAGATGTCACATATATCTACTGGTGGAGGTGCAAGTTTAGAACTTTTAGAAGGTAAAACTTTACCTGGTGTGGCCGCTTTAAAAGATGCTTAAATTATATTTTTTTTACAATTTCAACGCTTTTTGTAAAAGAAATTATTCCTTTTGGATGAGCGATAATACCTGACCATATTTGTGTAGCTGGTTTGGACGAAGCTCTAGTCGACTTAAAAATACCTCCAGAGGCTAAAGGTTCAATATTTATTTCTTGTTTTATATAAGATTCATCCTGATGAGATATCATCCCTCCAGCTACAATTACATCTCCAAGAGGCTCATTTATAATAATATCAAGATCATATTTTGCACCAGTTAAAACTTTATTTGGAATTTGAAAAATAATATCTATTTTGTTTTGGTCACTTCTAATAGTAGTAAATAAATTTTTAATATTCCCATTATTGATTTTGTCGTTTTGGATAGAAAACAAATATTCAAAATTAGATTCAAGAAAGTATGTTTCTCCATTAACTATTTTCTTTCCAATAACTGTGATATCAAATATTTTTTTATTAGAATTTTCTCCGCTCAATCTTTTAATTTGCCATTTTGAATTAGGAAAATCCTTGATTATTTTTGTAAATTTTTTTTGAATTTTCAAGTTTTCTTCTTCTTTGAAATGTTTTTCTATGAATTTTAAGTTTCGTGTATTTAATGCATCTTCAAACTTTCCTCTAATATCAACTTTTGTATTTTGGGCGATTGCTAATTTTGGAGAAATGAGATAAGTAATTATATATATAAATAATCCTAATCTTGCAAACGAATTTAGATTAATCATTTTCATAACTTTCTAATTTATTTTACTTATTAAATTTTTAATGTCTAAAAAAAGAAATAATTTATTAATTGCGGCAAGTGGAACTGGAGGTCATATTTTCCCTGCTTTGGCAGTTTCAAAAAAGATAGAAAAAGACTGGAATATTTATTGGTTAGGCGTTCAAAAAAGACTTGATTCTAAATTTATACCAAGCAAATATAATCTTTTGACTTTAAAGCTTGAGACACCAAAAAAAAATATTTTTATATTATTTCAATATTTAAAAATTTTATTTTCAACTTTTAAAATTATTAAAATCCTAAAAGTAAAAAAAATTAATCTGGTATTTACCACTGGTGGATATATTTCAGCTCCAACAATTCTTGCAGCAAAGTTTCTAAAAATACCTGTAATTATTCATGAATCAAATTTAATCCCAGGCACAGTTACAAAATATTTTGGTTTTTTATGCAAATTTGTTCTTCTAGGATTTAAAGAAACAAGTTCTTATTTAAAAAATTGTAAAACCATTTTTACCGGAACTCCACTTAGGAAGGAGTTTTATGAAACTAATTCTTTACCAGAATGGGTTCCTAGAGGAAAAGGTCCTTTAATAATAGTTATGGGAGGAAGTCAAGGAGCAAAGGTTATTAATGAAATTTTTTATAAATCTCTTAATTTTTTAATGAAAGAAAACTTTCGAATAGTTCACATTATTGGAAAAAATAATTTAAATAATCCTATAAAAACAATATCCAAAAATTATGTCCAAAAGAAATTTACTAATCAAATTGCTTCTCTTATGCAAAACTGTGACCTAGTAATATCGAGATCTGGAGCAGGAACAATAAATGAACTTATGCAAACTGGTAAACCATCAATCCTAATTCCTTATCCAAATTCTAAAAATAATCATCAAGAAAGAAATGCATTGACTCTATCTTCAGCTGGGGGTGCTATTTTAATTAATCAAGATAAAATATCAAAAGTATTTTTTGAAGAGACTTTGAAAAGGCTTTTTAAATCTACCTTAGAAAAAGGTAAAACTAAATATGAAATTTTAGATTTAATGAAAGAAAATATGAAAAATTTTAATACTTCAAAATCTGTAAATGAGATTAAAAAATTAATCAATTATTTTTTAAAAGAATTTTGAATTTCTCTACATAAAATTTTATTTTTTTTTCTTGTCTGTAAACTGATTCTTGCCCATTTTTCATTAAGAAATCTAAAAGAAGTGCATTCTCTTATTAAAATTCCTTTGCTTTCTAAATAATTAATATTTGAAGATAATGAGAATTCACTTTCTATTAAAAAAAAATTAGTTGAAGATTTATGTACTTTAAGATTTTTTATTTTAGATAATTCATTGGCAACCCAAGCACTCTCTTCTCTTACCCAATAATGAATCTTTTCTGTCCATTCTTTATAAAATACTTCATTACTTAATAATTCTATTCCAGCTTTAATTGCAAATGAATTTAATGGCCAAGGATCTCTTTTGAAATTCCATTTTTTAAGTTTTTCAGATGAGCCAATAATATAACCTAATCTTAAACCTGCAATATTAAAGAGCTTCGTCAAGCTCCTTATAACCAATAAATTATCATAAATTTTAGTGAGCGGGATTAATGATTCTTTCTCGCCATTTGGTGTTATTGATAAGAAAGCCTCATCACAAACAACAAGTTTATATTTCTTTAAAATTATTTCTAATGATTTTTTATCCCATAATTGACCAGTGGGGTTATGTGGGTTTGTTATCCAAATAACATCGCTAATTGGTTGAATTGGAAATGATTGAGGGAAACTATCACCCCAATTTTTTGGCAATTCTGAATAATTGAAACTAGCATTCCAGCAATTTAATGATCTTTCATAATCTACAAAGCCTGGACTTGGAATGGAACTTGCTCCACATTTGGAAGCTTCATATCCTGCCCAAGTTATTAACTCAGAAGCTCCATTACCTGGCAAAATATTATCGGGACTTATTTGATGAAATTTCCCAATTATCTCTCTCAAATTATTGAGATTACTCTCAGGATAATATCGAAATCCTAAAGTTTTAATTTCTGAAGTTAAAGCGTCTACAATTAGCTTTGGAGGCTTAAAAGGTACTAAAGAGGCGCTTGAATCAATTATTTCAGATGGTAAGAGATTCAATTTTTTTGCCTTAGTAAATATATTTCCTCCATGCTTAAAGTCTATATCACTCATATTTTTATTATCTAAATTAGATATATTTAATTTTTCCATAAATTATATTAGGTTTTATTCAATCCATTCTAAGTTTGATCCAATAGCCTCTTTTATATTTGATAATTGGTGAATATTAAGTTGTTTTATAATCCCATTAAGAATATTTGGAACTAATTGCGGACCTTTATATACCCATCCAGTGTAGAGTTGAACTAAAGATGCTCCAGAGCATATTCTTTCCCAAGCAGAATTCGGACTATCTATTCCTCCTACGCCAATTAAATTGATATTTTTATCAATATTATGAATATGACGAATTATTTGGTTTGCTTTTAGTTGAAGTGGTTTTCCACTTAACCCACCATTTTCTTCAGAAAGTAATAGACCTGTTTGCTTTATCTTTCTTTGCTCAAGACCTAATCTATCTAAACTTGTATTGGTGGCAATCATTCCATCAATATTTTCATCACTTATTAATTGGCATATATCATCAATATCTTTGAAACTTAAGTCTGGTGCAATTTTTACAAATAAAGGTGGACAATTATCTAAATTTTTAATTTCTCTAAGTAGTTCTTTAAGAAGAATAGGATCTTGTAGCTTTCTAAGACCTTCAGTATTAGGTGAACTTACATTTATAGCTGCATAATCACAATATGGAATCAAAAGTTTTATTGAAGTTAAATAATCTTCCGTGGCCTCTGATAATTTTGTAATTTTAGATTTACCAAAATTTATTCCTAAACAATTATTTTTTCTATTTTTTTTTAAATATACACCTTGCTTTAAAAAGTTTTTAACAAGATTTTCAGCCCCATTATTATTGAAACCCATTCTATTTAATGCTGCCTCTTCCGCAGCTAATCTAAACAATCTTGGTTTAGGATTCCCAGATTGAGCAAATTTAGTAACTGTACCAATTTCAGCAAAACCAAATCCAAAATCCCTCCAAATATTTGCAGCATCACCATTTTTATCAAAGCCAGCTGCTAAACCTACTGGATTAAAAAAATCTATTCCACATATTTTTTGATGCAATCTATTATCTACCACACAAAATTCTTGATTTAAATTCTCAATCATTCTTGAAACCAAGGGCCAATTTCTATTATTTGAACAAAATGTTAGAAGGCTTAAGGATAAATTTGTAAGGTACTCTGCATCTATCCCAGTATCTGTTTTGAGGATAGGAGTTACCAAGTTCTTATAAATATTATTAAATATCCCTTTATTTTTAATCATAAAAATATTAAAGACTAAATGTTTGTATTCTCTATTATCCAATATTTTTGATTTTTAGGAATTAATCTCCAATTACGCCATTCAAATAATTCATTTTTTTCAATAAGGACATTACTTTCTTTTCCTAGTAGTTCATTCAATTCACTAGAATTTAAAAAAAATTTTTTTTCAGCAAATTTTTCAAGTAATTCGTTCTTAGTAAATAATTTTTGAATTTCACTAGGTTCTATTTCTTTTGAAAAGTCTCTTTCTTTTTGTAGTTTTTTAACTTCACTACCTAAAGGTAGTCCTTTACAATAATTTGTGGCTATTAAATCAACCCTTTCATTCTGTTTATCACCACTATGACCTTTTACAAATTCCATCTCCAGTCCTTTTATTCTTAAATTATCTATTTTTTGCCATAAGTCTAAATTTTGAACAGATTTTCCAGAGCTTGTTTTCCATCCATTCTTTTTCCAATTAATAATCCATTTTGTATAGCCTTCAATTACATATTTACTATCTGTTCTTAATTTAAAGTTTTCTTTTAATTGAAAATTTTTTAACTTTTCGAGAGTTTTTATAGCTGCAGTCAGTTCCATTCTGTTGTTAGTCGTATTTTGCTCTGAACCACCTATTTCTATTTCGCTTTTATCATTAAAAATTATTAAACCCCCCCAACCGCCTGGGCCTGGGTTTCCGCTACAAGCTCCATCTGTTGCAGCTTCAATTGCAATATTTTTTTTACTATTCATAATTTTAAAGCCGATATATATATATAATGTATCGGCTAGAAAAATTTGTACTCTATTTTAGTGTAACTTTACCGCCAGCTTCTTCAATTTCTTTCTTTAAAGTCTCAGCATCTGCTTTTGCGATACCTTCTTTAACTGTCTTTGGAGCTGATTCAACAAGTGCTTTTGCATCACCAAGACCAAGACCAGTTGCATTTCTTACAACTTTAAGTACTTTAATTTTAGCCGAGGCTTCGAAGCTTTCTAGAATTACATCGAATTCAGTTTTCTCTTCAGCGTCTCCACCGTCTCCACCACCACCAGCCGCACCTGGAGCTGCCATTACTACACCAGCCGATGCTGCTGCTGCAGAAACACCAAATGCTTCTTCAATTTGTTTAACAAGTTCAGATGCCTCTAATAGTGAGAGAGATTTTAATGATTCAAGAATTTCTTCAGTTTTTGCAGTCATTTTCTTAGTAGATAAATAATTTTAAAGTTTAAGATTCTGATTTTTCAGAATGTTGTTTGAGTGATCTAGCAAGTCCAGAAGGCACTTCATTGATAGAAATAGCAATTTTTGTAGCAACACCATTTAAAGCGCCTGCAATTTTTGCCATCAATACCTCTCTCGAAGGTAAACTTGCGATCTCTTTAATTTCAGATTCACTAAGCAGTCTACCCTCGAATAAAGCTCCTTTTGTTTCGGATTTTTTTGTCTCTTTTTGAAAAGATTGGATGGCTTTTACAGCTCCTCCAACATCTTCTTTGATTAAAACAAAAGCATTGGTTCCCTTTAGTAAAGATTCAAGATCAGCCCAATTACTATTACCATCAATCGCTTTACGCATTAATGAATTTTTAGTAACTTTGCAAATGCCATTATTTGTTTGCAATCTTGATCGCAAATCAGACATTTCCTTGATGGTTAAACCTTTATAGTCAAGAACCACAGCCATTTCCGAATCGTCTAACAGAGATTTTATTTCTGAAACGATTTTTTGCTTATTCTCTATTGTTCGGCCCATTGATTTTTGGATCGTAATTTAGGAAGAGCAGGAAATGCGGCAAAGTCCATTTATGAAAGAGGCCGCATTTATTAAATCCAAAAAGAAAATAATTAAAACGAAACCTCGGTAGGATTTAAGAATTTAGTCTGTACTAAATTAACCTACTTTCTTTGGCCGTATTTATTGCTCTAAAATTATACTACAAAGGGTTAACTTTCAGGCTGATAATCTTGTAAGGCATTTATGTCAACTTTAACTGAAGGCCCCATTGTTGAAGTGACATAAAAACTTCTCCAATACTTACCCTTCGCACCACTTGGCTTATTTTTATCAATAGATTCTTGTAATGTTTTTAAGTTTTCAAATAAGGCTTTTTCGGTAAAACTTGCTTTTCCAAAGCGAACATGCACAATCCCAGCTTTATCTGCTCTAAATTCTAGTTTACCCGCTTTAAATTCTTTTATTGCACCAGCTATATCACTAGTTACAGTACCCGCTTTGGGGTTTGGCATTAACCCTCGTGGACCTAAAACCCTTCCAAGTTTTGCTACTTTTGGCATCATGTCAGGAGTTGCAATAAGCAAATCAAAATCCATATTGCCTTTATTAATACTTTCAACAAGATCTTCTTCTCCAAAAAGATCTGCACCTGCAGATTTAGCTTTTGCTACATTTTCACCGCTTGTGATAACAGCAATTTTAATACTTTGGCCAGTGCCGTTTGGAAGAGCTACTGTTGTTCTTAGTTGTTGATCTGTATATTTTGGATCAATACCTAAGCGAATATGAGCTTCAATAGTTTCGTCAAATTTAGCATTTGCGTTTTCCTTTATAATACCTAAGGCTTCAAGGGGAGCATATGTTCGGTCTTCTATCTTTGTTGATAGAGCCGCCATTCTTTTGGATAGTTTTTTCATAATAAATTTGGGTTCAAGCGGTTAATGAATTAACCTCCCCTTAAAAAGTTAATATTAGAGATTGAATTTATTCAGTAATTGAAACGCCCATATTTCGAGCAGTTCCTTCAATCACCTTCATTGCTGATTCAATACTTTTACAGTTTAGATCAGGAAGCTTTGTTTTGGCTATCTCCTCTAATTGAGCTTTACTTATATTGCCAACTGATCCCTTAGCAGATTCACCAGCTCCTTTTTCTATACCAGCTGCTTTAGTTATTAAAACTGAAGCTGGCGGTGTTTTGGTTATAAAGGTAAAGCTTCTATCTTCAAAAACTGAAATTTCGACAGGAATAATAAAACCTGCTTTATCTTGTGTTTTTGCATTATATTCTTTGCAAAATGCCATAATATTTACACCGTGTTGACCTAAAGCTGGACCTACTGGTGGGGCTGGATTTGCTTTGCCAGCTTGCAGTGCTAGTTTAATGACCGCAACAATTTTTTTTGCCATTAGATTTCGTGAATTTAAACAGGGGTATTTAAAAAGGTAATTTTACTCTATAAACAGAAATAATAATTAATTTTGTTTATTGATTTGGGAGAACTCTAATTCTACAGGAGTTTCGCGCCCAAATATTGAAAGTAATGCTTTTAATTTATTTCTTTCACCCGAAACTTCTATTACTTCACCCTGGAAATCTTTGAAAGGTCCACTAGTAACAATAATTCTATCTTTTTCCTCAAGATCTAGTTTTATTACAGCTTTCTTCTCTGAGGCACGCTTAAATATTCTATTTACCTCTTGCCTTGATAAAGGTCGAGGTTTGATATGTCCTCTTGATCTTCCACTGCCTCTCCCATCTTCCGCTCCAACAAAATTAATTACATTAGGAGTACTTTTGACAGCCATCATTGTATCCTCGTCTAGAATCATCCTTACCAATACATAACCAGGGAAAACTTTCTCCTCTGTTGTTTGTCTGGAGCCATCTTTCTTAAGTTTAATGCCAGGAGTTTGAGGAATCTCAATCTCTATAATTCTATTATTAACACCTAAAGTTACAGACCTTTGCTCAAGAGTAGCTTTTACTTTCTTTTCGCAGCTTGAGGCAACTTGAACTGCATACCATCTTGCAATACTTGTATTTGCCTTTGTGGAACTAAGGTTTGTTTTCATTTCATTACTCATTTTTCTTTCTTTGGAAGATGGATTAATAATCTTTTTTAAAACTATAGGATTAAATCTATACTTAAAAATTTGTTAGCTTAACGGAAGATTTGTGATGCTGCCCATCCATAAAATCTGCTTACAGATGCAATTGCTGCTGCAGAAAAGGATACCATAATAATAACAGCAAGAGATTCGCTAAATAATTGTTGTTTGTTAGGCCACACAACTAGTTTGAGCTCATCGAATGTTGAAGTTAAAAAATTCTTCTTTTTCTTCTGCTCTTTTATTTCAGATGACTCCTTTTTAAGAGGTTCTTGATTAGTAGGACTTGACACAAAAATTTTAGTTTTAGTTTAAGCTTATTTACTTCATTTATTTTAGCTCATTGATTTACTGATCAGCTAGGTTTAAATAAAATCTCATCTTTTTTTGAGGGGCTAATCTTTACAGATATATTTTTTTTATTTTTAAAATTATCTTCTAAAAGTTTTGATGCAAGCGGATTTTCTATTTGTCTTCTTAATTCTCTTCCTAAGGGTCTAGCACCATATTCAGGCTCATAGGAATCATTAGCAATTTTTTGTATTACTTTCTTTTCAATGTTAAGTTTTATTCCCTGCTCAAGTAACAATTTTTTTAAATCTTCTATTTGTAGAAGAATTATTTTTTGTAGTTGATCAATTGATAGTGGTTCAAACTTTACCATTTCATCAATTCTGTTTAAAAACTCCGGTCTAAAAATAGAAGATAATGATTTATTAATAGAATCTTCTAAAGTTTGTTTTCTTAACTCTGAATTAACTTCGCTACTCTGAATTGTTTTTGAATCTTCTAATATTATTTTCCCAGCTAAATTACTAGTCATTATTATTACCGTATTTTTGAAGTCGACTGTTCTTCCTTGAGAATCTGTTAATCTCCCTTCGTCTAAAACTTGTAGAAGAACATTGAAAACTTCTGAATGCGCTTTTTCGATCTCATCTAAGAGTATTACAGAATAAGGTTTTCTCCTAACTGCTTCAGTTAATTGACCTCCCTCTTCATAGCCAACATAACCTGGAGGAGCTCCTAAAAGCCTAGCGACAGCGTTTTTTTCCATATATTCACTCATATCTAACCTTAATAAAGCTTGTTCTTCATCAAATAATGACGATGCCAAAGATTTTGCTAATTCTGTCTTGCCAACTCCAGTGGGACCCATAAATAAGAATGATCCAATTGGTCTTTTTGGATTCTTCATTCCAACTCTAGCTCTTCTTATTGCGGAAGAAACGGCTTCTATAGCTTTTTCCTGACCAATAACTTTTTTGCTTATTACTGACTCTAAATTGACTAATTTTTTTCGTTCATTAGATACTACTTTGGAAATAGGAATCCCTGTGATTTTGGAAATTACATCTGCAATATCATCGGGTTCAACTTGATATTTAAAATTCGATTTTCTATTTATTTGAGGTTTCATGAAGATACTCTCAATGTTTTTTATTTCAAATCGAACTTCGTTCAAATCCTCTTCAAGATTACTTAAACTATTAAAATTATTTATTTCGTCACTATTTATACTCAACTCTTCGATTTTTAGAATAATCCTGTGCTCTTCTTTTAACAAATAAGTTAATTGATCAATTTTTTTCCGCTCATTATTCCAGTTATTGGTGATTTCACTTAATTTATTAATGGCTAATTCTTTGCTTTCTAATAATCTTTCAATATCTTCAGTTTTTTTGGGGGAAAGATCTTTTAACTTTTTTTCAATATTTTTGATGTTATTTTCTTCGTCTATTATCAGCTGGGGTTTTATATTAGACTCTATTTTTAATTGGGCTGCTGCTTCATCAATTAAATCTATTGCTTTATCTGGAAGGTACTTATCGCTTATATATCTATCTGCTAGTCTCGCAGAATAATTAATTGCCTCTTCGGAAATTCTGATGCCATGGTGTAATTCATATTTCTTTTTTATACCTTGTAAAATTTCCGCACTCAATTCTACTGAGGGTTCATTAACCATGATTTTTTGAAAGCAATTATTTAATGCTTGATCTCTTTCAATACTTTCGCGAAACTTTTCAGGGGTTGTTGTTCCTATGCATCTTAGCTCTCCTTCAGTAAGTAAAGGTTTTAAGATGTTACTTATATCTGTCGAAGATCGATCAGAACTAATTATTGTATGAATTTCATCAATAAATAAAATAATGCCCTGATTTGATTCTTTTATTTCATTTAGTATTAGGCTTAGCCTCTCTTCTAATTGGCCTCTGAATTTCGTTCCAGAAACTAATGCGCCCAAGTCAAGAGAAATAATTTTTAAGTTTTTTAACGAATCAGGAACTTTTTTTTCGACTATTAACTGAGCAAGTAATTTGGTAATAGATTTTTTGCCAACTCCTGGATAACCAATAAGAATAGGATTATTTTTGCTTCGTCTTGATAAAACTCTCATTAAGTTATTAATCTCCTCTTTCCTACCTATTACTGGATCCAATAACCCTTTTTCAGCAGATCTAGTTAGATCTTTTCCGTAAAGAGATAGGGCCTTCTCCTCAAATTTTTGCTGAGTTTTAATTTGAATATTACTTTTTGGTGAAGGTATGGTAGCTTTTGATTCCTGTATTAGGGAACCTTCATCACTTTCATTGACTGGTTTATTGAACAATTTATTATCTTCATCAGGGATATTTTTTTGATTGTCAATGTGTATATTACTTTGACTAATATTAGGGGAGGATTTTAATTCTTTCTCTAATTGTTCTACTGAAAGTTCACCCTCTTGGAAAACATAATTACCAATTCTTGAATCTCTGCCTAAAGCAATTAACAAATGAGGAATCTCGATCAAATTTGATCCCCATTGAGTTTTTATTTGATTTGCATTGTCTAATAAAATTTCGAGTTCCTCACCAATAGTAAAAATATCTGAATCATTTGTTGGGGTTTCTTCTAAAAAATCTTCAGTAATGTCAAGAACAGTATCTTGATCTATTGATAACTTTTCTATAAATGCAAAAAAGTCACTTGAAGTGAACAAAGTATGAATAATGTGTTCGATATTAAATTCACTATGATCCCATTTTTTTGCAGTTTCTTCTCCTAATAAAAGAAGATTCCAACTAATATCACTAAAAATTTCTGGATTTGATGTAAGTGTTTTTCTCATGAACTATACGAAATTTATACTGGATCATTTTATTTTTATCTTAATTAAGAATACATTTAATGATCATTTATAATTTTTCTAAATTATAAGATGAATTTTAAGTTTTTTTTAAATAAAAGGGTTATTTGGTTTGTTTGAAAATTTTTTATAGTTGAATTGCTTATTAGTAAAAGCTTTTAGAACTTGTTTTGAAATCAAAAAAAATTATTTAATTATCTTCTTTATATTTCAGATATTAGCCAAATACTTCAGCTATTAATAGGATTTAAATAGTATTTATTAAATTGTGAAAGAAACTATCGATTTCCTTATTGACACCATTGAAGCCAGGCAAGTGCTTGATTCAAGAGGAAACCCTACTATAGAAGCTGAAGTATTTTTGGAATGCGGTGCTACAGGAAAAGCCATAGTTCCTAGTGGTGCAAGCACTGGTGCGCATGAAGCGCATGAATTAAGAGATGGCGGCACAAAATATATGGGGAAAGGCGTCTTGAATGCGGTTAATAAAATTCATGAAACAATTTCTCCTGCTTTATGCGGATTATCAGCTTTAGATCAAACAAGAATTGATAACTTAATGATTGAAATTGATGGTACTCCTAATAAATCTAGCTTAGGAGCAAACTCAATTCTTGCAGTGAGTCTTGCTAATGCTAGAGCAGTTTCAAATGCTTTGGATATTCCTTTATATAGATATCTTGGAGATCCATTATCTAATCTTCTCCCGGTACCGTTGATGAATGTAATAAATGGGGGAGCTCATGCAGCTAATGGACTTGATTGCCAAGAATTTATGCTTGTCCCACATGGGGTTCAAACTTTTAGTGAATCTTTAAGAATGGGTACTGAAATATTCCATTCACTTAAATCTTTACTTAATAAAAAAGGTTTAACTACTGCTGTTGGAGACGAAGGTGGTTTTGCACCAGATTTATCATCTAGTGAAGCAGCAGGAGATTTGCTTTTAGAGGCTATCCAAAAAGCAGGATTTATCCCTGGAGAACAAGTTTCGTTAGCATTAGATGTTGCTAGCACTGAATTTTATGAAGGTGGTTTTTATAAATATGAAGGGAAAAATTTAACTAGTTCTCAAATGATTTCTTATTTATCAAGTTTAGTTTCAAATTATCCAATAGTTTCTATTGAAGATGGATTAGCAGAAGATGATTGGGAAGGTTGGGCGTTATTAAATGAGGAGATTGGAGATAAAGTACAGTTAGTAGGTGATGATTTATTCGTTACTAATACAGAGAGGTTAAGAAAAGGGATATTAGAAAAATCTGCAAATTCTATCTTAATAAAAGTAAATCAAATTGGAACATTGACTGAAACTTTAGAAGCTATGGATTTAGCTAAAAGGGCAGGGTTTACAAGTGTTATTAGTCATAGAAGTGGCGAGACTGAAGACACAACAATTGCTGATCTATCAGTGGCAACGAGATCTGGTCAAATTAAAACTGGCTCTTTGAGCAGAAGTGAGAGAATTGCAAAATATAATAGGCTCCTAAAGATTGAAAAAGAGTTGGGTAATCAAGCCAGATTTGCAGGTTCTTTAGGATTAGGTCCAAAAAATATGTAGTTTTTATTGCTTAAGTTTTTCTAGTCGTGATCCTTTTCTCATGCTTAATTGACATTTAATCCAATCAATACTTATTGGAGCTGCAAAAATTAAAGGTAAGATAGCAAAATTACTTTGATTTTTAGTTACGAGTAAAGCTGATGCTATTGTTAAGCTTCCTATAAGAATAGAATGGCCCAATGATTTTTGAGCAGTGAACATTCTCTTAAATTGTCTGTCAGATTCCCCCATCCTTATTTGAAGTTGTAAATCACCCTGTTCTAATCTTTCTAAACTCTCATCAATTCTTTTTGGGATACCTACAGCCTTTGAACTTATTTCGCCAACTTGTCTGCCAAATTGGTTAATTAAATCGTTAGGTGATTGATTATTGGAAGTCATTAGATCGATGAGATAAGGCTTAGTAATTGATACAAGGTTAAACCCTGGGTCTAACATTCTACCAACACCCTCAAAAGTTGATAGTGCTCTCATCACAAATATTAAATCAACTGGCAGCTGAAAAGGTGTTTCATAAACAAGTTCGTATAAATCACCTGATAGTTTCTCGATGATATTTGGGCTGAATGGAGGAGTTAAAGCTTCTTTAAGCATTAATCTAACTAATCTTCTAACTGGTCCTACATCTATATCTCTAGAAATCAAGCCTGCTTTCTGAAGTTGAGTTACTAATGATGAGGCATCTCTTAATGCTGCAGACTGAACCATAGATCCCAGACTTATTTGTAGGTTATTTGAAATATTACCCATCATCCCAAAATCATAAAAGATCAATTTGCCTGAATTCGAAATAGCTAAATTCCCTGGATGAGGATCAGCATGAAAAAAACCATAATTTACTAGCTGTTTTAAATAGCAAATGGCACCTATTTCTGCAATCTTTGGTAAGTCAATATTCTTAGATTTTAATTTCTCAATATCACTTATTTTGGTACCCTCCAAGTAACTTAAACAAAGAACTTTTTCACTGCTCAAGTCCCAAATTACCTCAGGGATTTCTATGTTGTCATCATCAATGAATTGTTGTCTAAATCTTGCTGCATATTGGGCTTCGCATTTAAAATCTAATTCTTTCATAAGTACTTTTCTGCACTCTTTTGCTATCGCAACCCAATTTCTTCCACGACTCCACTTCTTATTCTTTTGAAGGATTGCAGCAATTTGTTGCATTATGTTCAAATCGATAATGAATAAATTTTTTAGATTGGGTCTTTGAACTTTAAATACAACTTCCTTACCATTATTCAAAGTTGCTTTATGAACCTGAGCTAGCGAAGCGGATCCAATTGGGGAAGGATTAATTTGGTTTATTTTTGATAACTTATGACCTAATTCTTTTTTGATAATTGCTTCCACTTTTGTATATGAAAACTGTGGAACTTGATCTTGTAATTTCGATAATTCTTGAATCCAAGTATTAGGTATTAAATCAGGCCTTGCCGATAATAGCTGACCAATTTTGATAAAAGCAGAACCAAGTTTAATTAATTGATTAGTAAACCACTTAGCTCTTTTTATTTGTACTTTATTTCTCTTATCTCTGTTAATTTGAAAAATATTAAATATTAAATTGTCCAGCCATAAAGTGATTAAAAGTAAAATAAGTATTCTCCAAATGATAAAACCTCTTTTGATTTTCTGTATTCGATTTTTAAATTTATAATTAGCCATTAAATATAATTATTCATCTTTTTATTGAATTGTTCAATCTTTTCTTCAATCTCCTGTATTTCTTTTAAAACTTCACTTAAGTTTGGATCTCGATAAGATTCTGCATTGTCAGTATTTTTTTTAGTAGACATTTCATTTTCCATTCTTGCAGCCTCTTCAATAATTGCTTCTCTTAGCGTATCGAATTCTTTTTTGATTATTTCTGGAGCATCTTGAGCGATATTTGTAGCTTCTTCAATTTTTTCTACAACTATTTCGTTTAATTTTTCAGTTACCTTTTTAATAGCTGCTTTTAAAAGATAATCAGAATTTGTCATAAATGAAATTTAAATTTTTTGATAATTTATAATCTTAATTTATTTAATGATAGATCAATTGAGAACAAATCAGGCAATTGATTTTCTTTTGATATTTATCTACTATTCTTTTCCTATGTAAGTTTGTATCTATATTCTGCTTTTTTCTTTTTTTTCTCTTAACTTATATTTATGTATAAGGTTAGAAATCTTAAAATTATATTTTTCTATCCCCAAAAACCTCTAATTACTGATTTATAAGGAGTTTTCTTAAATTGGAAATCATTGAAACAGATGTTGCTATTATCGGCGGTGGTCCAGCCGGATGTACATGTGCATTGTATACATCTCGTTCTAATCTAAAGACAGTCATAATAGATAAAAATCCATCTGTTGGTGCTCTAGCTATCACTCATCAGATTGCTAATTATCCAGGAGTTCCAGTTGATATTAGTGGGGAAAAATTACTTACATTGATGAGAGAACAAGCCGTGCAATATGGAACTGATTATAGAAGAGCACAAGTTTTTGGCATTGACATTGGCAAAGATTGGAAGACCGTTTATACACCCGAAGGAACTTTTAAGGCTAAAGCACTTGTCTTAGCAAGTGGAGCAATGGGTAGACCTGCTTCTTTTAAAGGAGAAGCAGATTTTTTAGGCAAGGGTGTAAGCTACTGTGCTACTTGTGATGGTGCTTTTTATAAAAATAAAGAAGTTGCAGTTATTGGAGTAAATAAAGAGGCAATTGAAGAAGCTACTGTACTTACTAAATTTGCTTCAACGGTACATTGGATTACATCAAGTGATCCAAAACCAGATAATGAGGAGGCAATGGAATTGATGGATAGTTCTAATATTAAACACTGGAGTAGAACGAGATTATTAGAGATACTAGGGAATGATATGGGCGTTAATGGGGTTGTTGTTAAAAATAAACAGGAAGAAGGACCTATTAATCTTGATTTAGATGGAGTTTTTGTCTATATGAGTGGTTCAAAGCCAATTACTGATTTTTTAGGAGGTCAAATTGCTTTAAAGGAAGATGGAGGAGTAATCGTTGATGATTTTATGTCTACAAATTCAGATGGTGTATGGGCAATTGGCGATATAAGAAATACACCTTTCAAGCAAGCAGTTGTTGCGGCATCAGATGGCTGCATAGCAGCTATGTCTATTGATCGATATTTAAATAGTAGAAAAAATATAAGAGTCGATTGGATACATTCCTGAGGAGTTTTAAAGTAGAAAAATTTATAAAGGTGTTGCTTCTGAGATGTAAGCCACTCCTCCGTAATAACTTAAATCAGACTTAATATTGTCACGCATCTGATCAATCAATTCTTGTTCACAGAAAACTATGACATGAGCATTTGAGCCTAACCCAGTAAATTCCATATCTTCAGTAACAACTCTTTCTGGACCTCTTCCAGTTGCATGTTTCATTACTGTATATCCCGGTACATTAGCTTTTTCTAATGTCTTGATAATTGCATCAAGCTCTCTTTCACTAAAAATCAAATCTAGTCTTTTCATTTTTTACAAAGGGGCAATTGGGATAATTTTATTTACTAAACTCATATAGATTGGTATGCCTAGCACTATATTGAATGGGAAAGTCAAACCTAATGTTGTAGATATGTAGTAACTTGAGCGCGCCTCTGGCACAGTCATCCTCATTGCTGCCGGTACTGCTAAATACGAGGCACTTGCACATAAAACCACAAATAAAAGTGCGTTTCCAGGTCCTAGAGATAAAAATCTTGCAACGAAAACACCTATTAAAGAATTAAATAATGGCATAAAGATTGCAAATCCAATTAAATAAGAACCCGCATTCTTTAACCTTGGTAATCTTTGAGCTGCGACTATTCCCATGTCTAAAAGGAAAAAACATTCTGCTCCATAAAATAATTGTCCAGTAAAAGGTTCCATTTTTGCAATGGCAGCAGGATTACTTAAGGCAGTAAGAAAACCTACAATCAAACTAGATAGTAATAAATAAACTGATCCATTTAAAAGAGACTCATGCAGTATGGAGCTAAGATGCATTTTCCTTGAATTGGGTCTATTTTTAGGAGCTGCAAATTTTACTATTAATAAACCCACAATGATTGCAGGAGACTCCATTAAAGCTAATGCCCCGACCATGAATCCATCAAAATCTATATTTTGACTTTCTAAAAAACTTTCTGCTGAGATAAAAGTTACAGCACTAATTGATCCATACGCAGCAGCAATGGCTGCCGAGTTAAAAACATCAAATTTGTATCTTAAGATGAAGAATCCAATAATTGGAATTATTAACGACATCAGTATTGCTGCGCCCAATGTTGGTAAAACCTGATCTGTAAAACCACTTTTCTGTATTTCAATTCCTCCTTTAAAACCAATTGCCAAAAGCAAGTATAAGGAAAAAAGTTTAGGTAAAGGAGCGGGTATTTCTAAGTCAGATTTAAAAATTATAGAAATCGCACCAATTAAAAAAAATAGTACTGGTGGAGCTAATACATTTTGGAGTATGGGATTTATTTCCATAAATTATCAGGCTAATTCATTTAAGGCAGCTTCTAAAGCTTCTTTTCTTGTCTTAATAATGCCATCAACTCCAAATTTAGATAATCTTTCTTTCACTTTTTCGTTAGCTCCAGCTACAAATGCTTTTCTAGAATTATTTTTAGCTTCTTGAATCATATCTTCAATAGCAAGTGTTGCTGTAACTCCAAGTCTTGGGACATCAGTAATATCTAAAATTAAAATTTTATAGTTTCTTACTAACATCATTCTTTCGGAAATACCTTTTGCCGCACCAAAACTTAGTGGGCCTTTTAGTCTAAACAACATCACTTCTCCAGAACATCTATCAAGAAGAGCTTTTTCATCAGAAGGTAAAAGGTTTTTACTTTCCTGACGCTCATTAGATAAGGGATTGTCTTGATCCATCCCTTCTAATTGAGTTTCAGTAATTGAATCAATAGTTAGCATATTTGCAATAAATACACCAACTAATACTGCCCATATCAAATCCCAAAAAACTGTCATTAATAGCACACCATACATAACTACCGCCGTTTTTAGAGATAATTTGTGAGCTCTTCTCAAGAAACCCCAGTCAATAATATCCAAGCCTACTTTGATGAGAATACCTGCTAAAAGAGCGGTTGGTATTTGCTCTGCTAATGGTCCTGCACCAACTAAAACTATTAATAGAACAATAGAGTGAACCATCCCTGAGATAGGTGTAGACCCCCCAGATTTGACATTTATAACAGTTCGCATTGTTGCTCCAGCACCAGGCAGTCCTGAAAATAATCCAGCTATGGCATTTCCTATTCCCTGGCCAATTAATTCTCGATCAGAATTATGCTTTGTTTGCGAAATATTATCTGCTACTAGAGATGTAAGTAAAGAGTCAATAGCTCCAAGCACTGCAAGTACTAGGCCTGCTTTGAAAATAATAGGAAAGTATTTATTAAAACTTGGAAGATTTAAAGATGGAACTCCTCTTGGGATCTCACCAATTCTGTCTATTGCCCCATCACCGAAAATTAGTATTGATATTGGGGTTACAATTAATAATGCTAAAAGTGGAGAAGGTACCCACTGACTTATTTTTCTAGGAGTTAGAAATACTATACCTAAAGTCATAATTGCTACTCCGATAGCTGCTCCATTAGGTTGAAAATTTGAAAAAACAGTTGATAAGGACTCGACTACACCTCCTCGGGTACTGATTCCTAATAATGGACCAATTTGAAGAGCGATTATAATTACCCCTATTCCAGACATGAATCCTGAGACAACAGAATATGGGACAAGAGTTATATATTTACCAAGCTTCAAAATTCCAAACAATATTTGTAATAAGCCGCCAATTACCACAGCTGCCATTACCAGTGGTAAAATTTGCCCTGCCGAAAGATCTCTTGGCACGCCAACTGCTGCTAAACTTGCTACGACTCCTGCTACTGTCACACTCATTGGACCGGTTGGGCCACTAACTTGTGCAGGTGTGCCGCCAAATAAAGCTGCTAAAAAACCTACAACAACTGCTCCGTATAAACCGTAAATTGCGCCCCCAGGTCCTAAGGCTGCGTTTCCAAAAGCGAGTGCAAGAGGTAAAGCTACTACTGCAGCAGTTATTCCTCCTAAAATATCACCCCTGATGTTCTTAAGATTAAATCCATTAATTATTTCCAAAGATAATCTCCTAAAATAAATACATTAACTAAAAGATATTATCTCTTTATGTCCAAAATTTGTTAAAAAATTAAGTTTGTGCAAGATATATGAAAAATTTTTTAAAGTATTTTGAGAATATTAGGTTAATTTTCCTGAACAAAAAAGGTCTCAGAGTATTTTTTACGGAAGTTAAAAGACTATGGTATTAGTTGAATAATTATTTTTATAACTTCAAAATTTCAAATGAATTTGATCATTCGCCCAAGAAGATTAAGAAGAACAGAAGCAATAAGAGAGATGGTAAGAGAAACCCATCTGCATCCTGAAGATTTTATTTATCCATTATTTGTTCATGAAAAGGATTTTCAAGAAGAAATAGCTGCAATGCCAGGTACTTATAGATGGGACATGAATGGATTGATAAAGGAAGTTTCTAGAGCCTGGGAATTAGGTATTAGATGTATTGTACTTTTTCCAAAAATTGACGATAGCCTAAAAACAGAGGATGGATGCGAATGTTTCAATGAAGCTGGTTTAATACCTAAAGCTATTCGAATGTTAAAAAAAGAGATACCTGAGATGGCAATAATGACAGATGTTGCATTAGATCCTTATTCTTGTGATGGGCACGATGGCTTAGTTGATGAGAATGGAAAAATATTGAATGATGAAACGATTGAAATTTTAAAAAAACAGGCAATATGCCAAGCAAGAGCAGGAGCAGATTTTATTGGTCCGAGTGACATGATGGATGGGAGAGTTGGAGCTATTAGGAATGCTTTAGATATTGAGGGATTTAGTGATGTAGGAATAATTAGTTACACTGCTAAATTTGCATCTGCATATTACGGACCTTTCAGAACAGCTTTAGATTCTTCTCCGAAGAAGAATAGCAGGAAAATAATTCCCGATAACAAATCAACATATCAAATGGACCCTGCTAATTCAAAAGAGGCTTTAATAGAATCCGCATTAGATCAATACGAAGGGGCTGATATTTTAATGGTTAAACCTGGCGTTTCTTATTTAGATATAGTTTATCGATTAAGTAATTTTTCAAATAAACCCATAGCTGCCTATAACGTTAGTGGAGAATATGCAATGGTAAAGGCTGCTGCTATAAAAAATTGGATTAATGAAAGGGACATTGTTTTAGAAACATTGCTTAGTTTTAAAAGAGCTGGGGCTAAATTAATACTCACTTATCATGCCTGTGATGCATCAAAATGGTTGAATGAGAAGTAAAAACTCATTAAAGTTGAAAATTTTGTTTATTCTTAAATAAATATTATTCGTTGTTTTGCTTTTACAAAGTTCAAAAGCTGTTCAAAAAATTGGACATATTGCACTTAGAGTAGAAAATCTCGAAAGAGCTAAGTCCTTTTACATGGATTTAGGTATGCAGTTAATTTGGGATGATAAAGATTGGTGCTATCTGGAGGTTGGTCAAGCAAAAGATGGACTTGCCTTATTAGGCCCAAGTTATAAAGCAGCAGGACCACATTTTGCATTTCATTTTGAAGAAAAAAAGGAAGTAGAAAATATTTATTCTGATTTAAAAAATTCTGGAGTGAAAGTTGCACCTATTCATGAACATCGTGATGGAACAGCCTCTTTTTATTTGCAAGATACTGAAGGTAACTGGCTTGAAATGCTTTATGTTCCTAAGGGTGGGATTAGATCAAATATTTGATTATTTTCTTTAAATGAAAGAGAGAAGTCATTATAAAAATTCATTTAAACATAGATCACTTTCAGAAGAATCTATAAGTCTTTTAGAATGGGAGACTTTGAAGACTCACCTTTCTTCATTTTCATCTACAAATATGGGCAAAAATGCAATATTAGAGTTTGAAATTCCCACAGAATATGAGATTTCTAAGAGATTATTGCAAGAAACTATTGAAATAAATGATTTAGAAAAGAACTTAGATAAATCGATAAGTTTTTCGGGGGTATTCGATATTAGTAAAAATATAGAGATTTGTTCAAAAGGAGGCGTTATCACTTCCTCCAATTTATTAGAAATAGCTGAAACAATATCTGCTTCTAGAGATTTAAAAAAATTACTTTTGGATTTTGAGAAAAGGCCTTTTATCTCATCTTTTATAAATCGTTTAATTGATCATCATGAAATTGAGAAAGTCCTAAAAATTGGAATTGAATCAAATGGTAGGATTTCTGATAGGGCAAGTGAGAAATTAGCAAAGCTTAGGCAAGAATTATTATCTAAGAAGTCGGAAAGAAGGATACTAGTAGATAAATTTATTAACAACAATTTGAATTATATTCAAGATACCACTATTGGTGATAGATATGGCAGACCAGTTTTAGCTATTAAAGTACAATTTGCAGAGAAATTCAAAGGTATAATTCATGATTCTTCTTCATCTGGGAATACAATATATTTGGAACCAGAATCTATAGTATTAAAGGGCAATAATATTGCTTCTATAGAGGCTAAGGTTGCAGGAGAAGAATTTAAATTATTAAAAGAATGGTCGCAAATAATTAGTGATAATAAAAAAAGTCTCATAGATATGGCAGATATTCTATTGAGGACTGAGCAAAGCTTAACTCGTTCAAGATATTCAAATTGGATTGGAGGTAATGCTCCAATTCTTGATAATAATCCTATGGTTAATTTAATAGGTTTTTCACATCCTTTTTTGATCTGGGAATATAAAAAAAAAGGAGCACTTAAACCTATTTCTATAGACTTTCATATAAATAGAACCACCAAAGTAGTAGCTATTACTGGTCCAAATACTGGAGGAAAAACTGCCGCTTTAAAAGGTTTAGGAATAGCATTATTAATGGCTAGATCAGGATTATTTATTCCTTCCATAAAAAATCCAACCATCCCTTTTTGCCCAAATATATTTGTTGATATAGGAGATGATCAATCCTTAGAAGGAAATTTATCTACTTTTAGTGGGCATATTTCTAGAATTAAAAAAATTTTGGAATCTCTCAATAATAAAGAAGGATTGTCAGTTGTTTTACTAGATGAAATCGGTTCAGGCACTGATCCATCTGAAGGCACAGCTCTAGCAATCGCGTTACTCAGAGAATTTGCAACCATATCTGATATTACTCTTGCTACAACTCATTATGGGGATATAAAGGCTTTAAAATATACTGATAATAGATTTGAAAATGTTTCAGTAGCTTTTGACGAAGAATTTTTCAAGCCAAAGTATACTCTCAATTGGGGAATTCCTGGAAGAAGTAATGCGTTATCAATTTCAAAAAGAATTGGGATTGATGAAAAAATACTTAATGAAGCTTCTAATTATTTGAAACCGAAAGAAGTTGAAAATATAAATAATATTATTAAAGGATTAGAAGAAGAAAGAATAAAGCAACAAAATTCGGCAGAAAAGGCAGCCGAACTTATTGCCAGAACAGAAATATTGCATGATGAATTAAAAAAGAATTATGAATTCCAAAAAATTAATGCTCAAAAAATACAGGAAAGTGAAAGGCAAAAATTATCAAAAAATATTACAGCAGCTAAAAAAGAAGTTATAAATTTAATTAGGAAGTTAAAAGGCAAAAATGCAACTGGAGAGGATTCTAGATTAATTGGAATTAGACTTAAAGAAATTGAGAAGGAACATCTAACTCAAACAAATATTAAAAAAAACACATCTTGGAGACCAAAAATTGGAGATTTTATAAAAATTAAAAGTTTAAATAGTACCGGTCAAATAATAGATTTAGACGAAAAAACAGGATCTTTTGAAGTTAAATGTGGGTTATTTAGAAGTACATTATCCATAGATGATTTTGAAGGTATTCATGGGGAGAAACCTAATTTAAATAATCCTAAAATTCAAGTTAATTCTGTAAGAGAAGATTTTTCTTTTTCTAAAATTAGAACAACTAAAAACACCATAGATGTTAGGGGAATGCGAGTTCATGAAGCAGAAATGATAATTGAAGAAAAGATGAGAAAGTTTCACGGCCCACTTTGGATAATTCATGGTATTGGAACTGGAAAATTAAAGAAAGGATTGCGTCTTTGGCTGTCAGGGTTGAATTATGTTGATAAAATTGAAGATGCTTCAAATAATGAAGGTGGAGCTGGTTGCAGTATTGCGTGGATAAAATAAAATCTAAGGATAACTAGAAAAATTTTTAATAAATTTTTAAGTGCAATTTATTGATCAAGCAAATATTATTCTCAAAGCTGGAAAGGGAGGTAATGGAATAGTTTCATTTAGAAGAGAAAAATTTGTGCCTGCTGGCGGCCCTTCTGGAGGAAATGGAGGGAAAGGTGGCTCAATAATCCTTATTGCGGATAATAATCTTCAAACACTTTTGGATTTTAAATTTAATAGAGAAATATTTGCAAAAGATGGATTAAAAGGTGGACCAAATAAAAGAACAGGAGCTTCAGGGGAAAATACTATCCTAAAAGTCCCTTGCGGCACTGAGGTTAGAGAAGTAAATTCTGGCATTATTTTGGGAGATTTAACTGAAGATAAGCAAAGTTTAACTATCGCATATGGTGGTAGAGGTGGACATGGTAATGCCTACTATTTAAGTAATCAAAATAGAGCGCCTGAATCTTTTACTGAGGGTCAAGAAGGAGAGATATGGCATGTGCAATTAGAATTAAAACTTCTTGCGGAAGTAGGGATCATAGGCCTCCCAAATGCAGGCAAAAGTACTTTAATCTCTGTTTTATCATCAGCACGTCCTAAAATTGCAAACTATCCCTTTACAACTTTAATACCTAATTTAGGTGTAGTAAGAAAAGCAGATGGCAATGGATGCCTTTTCGCGGATATCCCTGGTTTAATATCTGGAGCAGCTGAAGGAATTGGTTTGGGTCATGATTTTTTAAGACATATTCAAAGAACTAAAATACTTATTCATTTGATTGATTCTATTGCAGAAAATCCCATTCATGATTATGAGATAATTGAACAAGAATTAAAACAATATGGAAAAGGTCTTTTAAATAAAGAGAGAATAGTTGTTCTTACTAAGAAGGAACTTGTGGATGCTAATTATTTGAAAAAAATAACAAAAAAGTTAGAAAAATTATCTAAGAAAAAAGTTTTAGTTATTTCTTCATCTTTAAGAGAAGGTTTATCTTCATTACTTTCTGAGGTTTGGAATCAGATTTAATATTTGAAGATTTTTTTTTTTTTGATTAAAATACTTGATTTAATTTAAAAAATTAGCCATAAATAACATATCACCATTTATAAACTTATGAATTTTTATAGTTGCTTTGATAAACAAGGAAAAATAATTGCCAGATGCCAGACTATCCAAGATATTGAAGTTTTAAAAAAAATGGGAAGACCGATAGTTAAAGTAAAAGAAATGAAGAATGAAGAATCTGTGGTTTGTTCATTAACTGGAAGTCCTTCTGATTTTAATATGGATTATTAATAAAAAATCAAATATAAAAAAAGGGCTTATTTAGCCCCTTTTTTTTTGCATTTTCTAAGGATTAGAATTAATCATCATAAACTAAACATTCAGGTTCGTCTGGATTGGCATCACAGAACAACTCCAATGCATTTGGATCATGTTTATCTTCAGGATGATGATCCTTATATTCTTCGAGATCCTTTAGTTCTTCAGTTAAGTGTCTGACCTTTGGAAGATTACCCTGTTCTTTTGCAGAGGCGATTTCCGATTGATCTTTTTTAATGTGTTCGTCAATGGATTTCATTTGCAGTTTTTCGTACTTAAGTAGACATTTATAACATAGTTAATTTGAATCGATTGTGCATCATCTATTAATAAGATTCGTGTTCATTACAACATGAAATTTATTAGTAAATAATAATTTTAAGATCAATTTACTTAGGCATCGGTTGCATTATTTCTTCTAATGAAGGTAAAACTGGAATAATTTGATTGGGGTTTAAAGGAAATAATGCTTTGTAATAGTCCTTTTTCCATTCAGAATCAAAACATGTTTCAGAAACACTAGATAATGTAAAAAACTTTAATCTCCATTTAATAATATTTTTAAAATCCGAAATTTCTTTTTCAGTACATTTAAAAAGGTTCTTATAAATTAATTCCCAACGAATAATTGTTGGAAATAAATAAATATCTGCATAACTCAATTCTTCTCCACAAATCCAATTACCAATTTTATTATCTAATTCTGTATCTATTTTACTTAAAGCTTTAAAAAGGATTTTACTTGCTTTTTCATAAGATCTTTGATTTCTAGCAAACCCGCATTTATAAACCCCATCATTTATATCAGTTTGAATAGCTTTTAATAAATCTTGGCTGCAATTAGTTATTTTGAGTTTATTTTTAGAAGATTCTCCTTTGATTGAACCTAATAAATTTACTATTTGGGAACTTTCATTGGATAATATATTAATCTGATCATTTTGAAAATTAAATAATAACGGTAAGGTTGATCTGAAAACATTATGTTTAGAGCCTTTTTTATAAAGTTGATTAAGAGTTTTGCATCCTTTAAACTTTTCATTAAAAACCCATTGTCCACTATTAATATCTGCTTCTAAAAAAATAACTTTGACTCGCTTAGATAGATTTTTAAGTTTATGGACGAGTAAAGTTCTATGACACCAAGGACAAGAATTTCCCACTAACAAAAAAAAGTGTTCATTATAGTTTTCAAAAGAATTAATTTTGTCTATTAATATCCCTTTTGGACGCTTATAATTTCCCTGTATATCAGATGGTGCGAAGCCATCCATTAATCTTCCCCAAAACCAAAACCAAAATTTTTTGGAGAAATTAATTATGTATTTATTTTTCATAGTGTTCTAAATTTAACAACAATGACATTAAACAAAATACTCATTGTTTCTGGAACCCATGGGAATGAAATTAATCCTGTTTGGGCTGTGAAGCAATTTTGTAAGCAGAACAATATTACTAAAAATAATATTGAATATAAATTCATAATAGGCAATCCTCTTGCCTGTAAAAAAGGCGTTAGATATATAAATTCTGATTTAAATAGATGTTTTGATTTCAAAAAAAATTTAGGTAAAACAAATTATGAGTTTGATAGAGCAAAACTTTTAGTAGAAAAATTCGGTATTAGGAGTTCTGAACCTTGCGCAATTGCCATTGATTTACATACAACTACGGCAAATATGGGAACTAGTATTGTAATGTATGGCAGAAGAAATAAAGATTTTTGCTTAGCAGCATTACTTCAAAACAAATTTGGATTACCTATCTACTTGCATGAAAATGATAATAATCAAAAAGGTTTTCTTGTAGAGGCATGGCCATGCGGATTAGTAATTGAAGTAGGTTCTGTGGCTCAAAATTTTTATGACCCAAATATTGTGAATAGATTTTTGGTAATTATCAACGACTTAAGAGATGAAATAAATAAATTAAAAAATAACCTAATAAAACTTCCAAAAGAATTAATCGTTCATGTGCATCAAGGGAGTGTTGATTATCCCAGAGAAAAAAATGGATGTATCAATGGAATAATTCATCCCGAGAGAATAAATCAAGATTGGGTGCATATAAAAAAAGGAGAACCCCTATTCTTAGATAAAAATGGCAATACTATTTTCTATAATGGCGATTCGAATATTTGCCCTGTTTTTATTGGAGAAGTTGCTTACCAGGAAAAGAATATTGCTATGAGTTACACAAAAAAAGAAGTAATTTTTTCTGCTGAGGAGTGGGTAACAGAATTTTTAAGTTTATAAATTCATAAATGAAGATAATTAGTTTTATATTTACATAAGAATGTTTTATCTATTTAATAAGATTATTTAATAGTTTCAATTATTTTCTTTATAAATTTAGCTAGTGTATTCTAGTCCGTTAAATTCTAGTGCTCCAATATACGACTGCCCCAAAACCCTCTAACTCCAGTCTTCTATGCTTAGCTCTTTCTATAGAAACAACTTCTTTAAATCTTTTTCCACTTAAGAGCCATTCAATTATTACCAACTTTATGCCTCAATAGTAAATAAAATATTAAGATATAAAAGCTTATTTTTGATCAACTTAAAAAAAATATTTACTTAGAGAAAAAGTTTTTACACATTTTTGGAGATTTTGGTCTAAAATCTTGGGAGCGGATATT
>QCMG01000001.1 GCA_003213955.1 Prochlorococcus sp. AG-418-M08 | reverse complement strand
TTAAATTAATAAAGTCAATAACATATCCTTTTGTAATCCTATCAATACCGTTGCCAATAGTTCCTCCTAATATAAAACTATAACTCCATAAATCTATATCACTTATATTTTTTTTATTTAAAATATAATAAATTAATATTATTGAAATAACTATACTTATTACTGATAAGAAGATTCTACTTCCACTAAATAAATTAAATGCTGCCCCGAAATTTTTTACATAATCCAGCCTTAGAAATATAAAGTCCTTATTTAATAATGATTTATTATATAAGCTTATTATATATTTAGATAATTGATCAAATATAAAAATTATTGTAGAAAACAAAAGAAAATATAATCTTCTATAAATAATATTTATCATTATACTTTTTGTTTATATTTATTGTTAATAAATTTAATTATTAATGTTAGTGGCGTAAGCATTAATAAATGATACCCAAATTTTCCTAAAGAATATTTTGAAATATTATATATTAATATTTCTGGTTTTTTAAAATATAAAATTTGAATACAACTATAAATTATACCTATAAAATGCATACTGCATATACCTAATATGCCATACATAAATAAGTCAAAATAATGAACTTTATGATTTAATTTATTTAGTTTATCCACAATATTAATCAATGGGTACATTCCTAACAAATAACCAAAGTTAGGTGTTAACAAATATCCTATTGAACCTCCATTTTGAAATACTGGTAAGAAAAATAATCCTATAATTAGATAGATACTAAATGCAATTGTCACTACTTCACCATTGAAAATTAAAGTTATTAAGATTGTGAAAGGGACTTGCCATGAAATAGGCATGTCAATAGTATTAATAAGTTGATTTGTAAAAGGGAAAGTTATAAATACGGGTATAAATGTAGAGAGTATAATTATTTGCAGACTTATAGTTATCTCAATAATTTTATGAAAATAGAGCATAAACTAATTGAAATTTACAAACTTCTTAAAGCGACAATTGGATCTAATTTCGAGGCTCTTTTTGCTGGTAAAACTCCAAAGATTAGTCCTATTGAACCTGAAATAATCATTGTAGATAAAGTTGTTGTTAATCCAACTGATGCAGGTAATGGAGTTATTATTCCTAGTAGGAATACACCTGTCAGACCAGTTGTTGTTCCAACTAATCCTCCAATAGTAGATAAAATTAATGCCTCGAATAAAAATTGAATAAGAATATCAGATTGTTTTGCACCAATTGCCTTCCTTAATCCAATCTCCTCAGTTCTCTCGCTTACAGAAACAAGCATAATATTCATAATTCCTATACCTCCCACTACAAGAGACACAGCACCAATACCTGCCAATAGAAATGTAAGGCCACTTGTAATATTAGTGACTATATTCAAGGCATCTTCTTGTGATCTAACTGCAAAATCATCGTCTCTTATGATGTTGTGTCTTTGACGTAATAAATTTGTAATTTGGAACTTCGCAGCACTAGTTTTGTTTTTATTAATTGCTTCTACACTTATGAAACTTAAGCTAATTCCATATGTTGGGTCCTTACCGCTTATTCTGTTAACCATTGTAGTTAGAGGTATATATGCATTTTTATCTTGATTACTTCCGAAAACCGCTCCTTTTGGTTTAAGCATTCCAATAATTTCATAAGTATGGTCTTTGATTCTTATCTTTTCACCAATTACTTTTTTGCCATTAAAGAATTCATCTTTTAGATCGGGTCCTATCACAACAAAACTTCTGGCTGAATTAACATCACTTTCAGAGATAAATCTACCTTCTTCTACTTCAAAACTTCTTACTTTTAGAAATTCTGGGGTAACACCAGCTATTGAAATATTTAAACTTTTTGAATTTGACTGAACAATTTCATTCGCAGAGATTTGTGGAGCAACTTTTTTAACACTAGGGACTTGATTATTAATTGCAATTGAATCCTCTAAAACAAGGTTCTTAGGAAATGATATACCTCTTCTTCTGGTATCGTTATTTCCGGGAACTATAAATAATACATTGGCTCCTAAATTACTTAATTGATTTTTTGCTAAAGTTTGAGCACCTCTCCCTAGGCCAACAAGTGTTATTACTGATGCATTTCCTATAACTATCCCTAACATAGTAAGAGAACTTCTTAATTTATTAGAAACTAATGTTTTACCAGCCATCTTAAAGGCTTCTTTTAGTGAAATATTCCTAGACATACTTATCTTTGTCAAATGCGTTTTCAGTCTCTTCTGTTTGTCCCATATAAATGACTCCCTCATTTAGTTGAAGTGAGATTAAATCACCATTTGCTACAAGATTTTCAATAGAACTTAAATTACAAATAGTAGAAATTCTAATATTATTTTTTTTAAAAATCTTGTAGCATTCATCTACATTTTCGTCAGTAACAATACCAGTTATAGCTTTTGAAAAAGGTATTTCCATTAAAAGTTGTTTAGGTACAAATAAAATTTCACCTGTAGAAATTAATGATAAATCTATATTAGTTTTTATATTCCTTGCTTTACCAGTAACACCTTTCTCTCCTATTGAAATTCCTCTAGAAACAATTTTTCTTACTAATCCAACTTTTATTAGGTCAGTGGAACCACTAATTCCTGTCAATGTTCCAGCAGTTTGGACTACCAAGTCACCCTGCTTAAGAATTCCCAATTCTTGAGCTAACTGCATTGCTATACTGAACGTTCTAGCAGTTCTATCGTTATTTTTAACTAGTAATGGAGTAACTCCCCATACAAGCTGTAATCTTCTAGCCACACTTTTTTCAGTAGTAGTAGCAAGAATTGGTGTAGGTGGTCTGAATTTACTTACATTGCGAGCGGTTGAACCAGATTTAGTTAATGGAATTATCGCTCCAGCGTCAAGTTGCCTCGCAATATTGCTCACAGCTGCACTTATTGCATTTGGAATAGTACTAGGTAGATGACTTTCGATAGATTTTAGTGGATAATCTCTTTCAATTCTTCTGGCAATTGTTGCCATTGTTTCAACTGCTTCTACAGGATAGTCTCCAACAGCTGTTTCATTAGAAAGCATAACAGCATCAGTACCATCCAGAATTGCATTAGCTACATCACTTACCTCTGCACGAGTTGGTCTAGGATTTGAAGCCATGGAGTCAAGCATTTGTGTTGCTGTAATTATTGGTATTCCTAATGTATTTGACTTCCTAATCAAATCTTTTTGTAAAAGGGGAACTTCTTCTGCAGGCATCTCAACTCCTAAATCTCCACGTGCAACCATAACTCCATCACATAAAGGTAATATTGAATCTATTTGATCTATTGCTTCAAATTTTTCTATTTTTGCTACAACAGGGATCGAATGCCCATTTTTATTAATTAAATTTTTTATTTCATTAATATCCGAAGGATTTCTTACAAAACTAAGAGCAATCCAATCAACTCCCGCCTTTAATCCAAACTCTAGATCCTCTTTATCCTTATCAGTTAGCGCTTTTACAGATAATTGCACATCTGGGAAATTTACACCCTTGTTGTTTGATAGTACACCGCCAACAGTGACTTTACACTCTAATAAATTATTTTTAATATCAACTTTCTCAACTATCATTTCAATTTTTCCATCATCTAATAATATTCTTTTCCCAGAAGTAACTTCTTGAGCAAGTTTGTTATATGTAACGTTAGCTATACTTTTCGTGCATTCAACTTCATTAGAAGTCAAGGTGAACTTATCTCCTTTTTTTACTTTTACAGGACCATCTTTAAATCTTCCTAATCTTATTTTGGGACCTTGAAGATCCTGAAGAATCCCGACGTCTATATCTAGCTTTTTAGAAACTTTTCTTATAGTTTTTATCCTCTCCTCATGATCTTTATGATCGCCGTGAGAAAAATTTAACCGGAACGTTGTAACTCCTGCTTTTATAAGATCTATAATTACATCTTCAGATTGTGTCGAAGGCCCTATTGTTGCAACAATTTTTGTTCTTCTTTTTAAATCAATATTCGACATATATAAATAATATTGCTAGATATAAGTAAATTTAACATACATAAAGTTAGTTATTTAATCTATGGATTTTAAAACTTATCAGAAAAAAGCTCGTTTAACGGCACAATATCCAAATTTAGGTTCAAACAATATATATCCAACTCTTGGATTAGTTGGGGAAGCTGGTGAAGTCGCAGAAAAAGTTAAGAAAGTAATTAGAGATAAAAACGGAATTTTTGATGAAGAATCAAAAAAAGGTATTAAAAGAGAATTAGGTGATGTTTTATGGTATTTATCTAATCTTTGCGATGAGTTCAATTTTAGTTTTGAAGAAGTTGCGAAACAAAATTTAGAGAAATTGAAGTTAAGAGCATCTAAGGATAAAATATCTGGATCTGGAGATTATCGTTGAATATTAACCGTAGCCAAGACTTGCATATTGGAGATTTGAAATTAGGTTTTGAATAACATTTAGTAGTAAAAAAGCTAATAATGAAGAGATGTCAAATCCACCAATTGGAGGAATAATACCTCTAAAAATATTCAAATATGGATCTGTTATGGACGTTAAAGCAGATAATATGCCGTTGCTCCAATCAATGCCAGGAAACCAAGTTAACAAAATTCTAATTATTAAAATGAATGAATAAATTGATAAAGTTTGACCTAAAACAGCAAAAATTTCAGATAACATTATTCTCAAGTAATATTTGTCATTCTAACATCTACTTTTTATTGCCGCCTATTTGCGAAAGATATTCATTACTAACGGCAAAAGTTTGAAAAAACTTTTCAGATAATGAAAGCCAATATGATCTGCCATCTTTCTGTTTACGTTTAATAATAAATTTTTTATTAATTAATTCTTTTATATGATCATATGCTCCAGATCCTCTTAAAAGGATAAGTTCTGATTGTAAGATCTTTTTCTTAATTGCAATTGTTGCTAGTGTCCTTAATTCTGATGTCTTTAATTCTGATGGTAATAATTCTTCAACAAATTCATTCAATATTGGTTTCAATTCTAAACAAAAAGAATTATTTACTTCATGTAATTCTATTGCCGATTTTGAGTTTGAATATTTATCCTTTAATTCATTTAGTGCTTTTATGATTGAATTTATATCAGTATTTGTTATTTCTGAAAGAATTTTTTTTGATATGGGTCTTCCTTTTAGATACAGAATAGCTTCTACTTGAGTAACTAACTCTATATCAGGCAATTTTTTAGTAATAAGATCAGCTTGATTAATTTTTTATTACCTAACTCTTTTCTAAGTTAACCTATATTTAATCTGATGCACCAAGAAATAGTTCATATGTTTGATTTTTAGTCTCATCCCAATATTCATAACCTAAGCGTTTAACGAATCTATTCCAATCATTTATTTCGGTCTTATCTATTAATACACCAATAACAATTTTCCCAACATCTGCACCATGATTTCTATAGTGAAAGATGCTTATTGTCCAATTAGATTTCATATTTTTAAGAAAATTTATTAATGCCCCTGGCCTTTCAGGAAACTCAAACCTGTATAGAAGTTCAATAAAATTAAATTTATCTGATTCAGTAAATTTTTGAGGTAATCGACCCCCTACCATATGTCTTATATGATTTTTGGATAATTCATCTTTACTTATATCTATAAATGGGTAATTCGAATTTTTAAATACATTTAAAAGATTTTCCTTATCAATCAAACCATTAACCTCTATCCCAACAAAAATCTGAGCATTAACAGAATTTGACATCCTATAACTGAATTCAGTTAAATTTCTATTATTTAACAAAGCACAGAAATCAATTAAACTTCCTGCTTTTTCTGGGATTTTAACAGCAAACATTGCTTCTTTATATTCTCCTAGAGCTGCACGTTCTGCTACAAATCTTAGTCTTTCAAAATTCATATTTGCTCCGCAGGCAATAGCGATCATATTTTTATTTGTGTAATTTGATTCAAATATATCTTTTTTCATTCCTGCAATTGATAAGGCACCAGCTGGTTCTAGAATTGATCGAGTGTCTTCGAAAACATCCTTTATAGCCGCACATATCTCATCAGTATTTACAGTTATCATTTTGTCTATATATTTTTTCCCAATTTCAAATGTTTCTTCACCAACTTTTTTTACAGCTACACCATCAGCAAACTGTCCGACAGAAGATAATTCTATTATTTTTGATTTTTTTAGAGATATAGTCATTGCATTTGCATCTTCTGGCTCCACACCAATTATTTTGACTTCAGGCCAAATTTTTTTAATGTAAATCGAAATACCAGCTATTAATCCTCCTCCTCCTACGGCAACATAAATTGCATCTGGAGGTTCAGATATTTGTTGTTCAATCTCGAGAGCAATAGTACCTTGACCAGCAATTACTTCAGGATCATCGAATGGATGAATAAAAGATAATTTTTTTTCTTTACTAATACGTATTGCTTCTTTATAAGTTTCATCATAATTATCACCAAATAATATAACCTTGGCTTTTAGATTTTTAACCGCGTCTACTTTTACTGAAGGGGTAGTTATTGGCATTAATATAGTTGCATTACAATTTAATTTCAATGCACTAAGTGCAACTCCTTGTGCATGATTTCCAGCACTTGATGTGATAACACCATCTCTAAGTTGAGACTTTGAAAGTTTACTCATTTTATTGAATGCACCTCTAATTTTAAAAGAAAAAACATCTTGAAGATCTTCTCTTTTTAAGTAGATATTATTATTAAGTGTTTTACTTAAATTACTTGCTTTTTCTAAAGGTGTTTTTTTTGCTACTTCATAGACTTGAGCCTGAAGTATTTTTTTAAAATAGTCTTCCATATATATATTTTTATCATTAAATATTAATCTAATAAAACATTACATAATCTATTTCTTTAAAATGACTCATTTTGCACCTTCGCGTTTTAGATTGTATAAGTAAACATTTTAATATAATGCTTTTAAGCGAGTTAAGTCACCCTAACGAGCTCCATGGCTTAACGGTATCACAATTAGAAGAAATTGCTTGTCAAATCAGAGAACGACATTTGCAGGTTGTTTCCAATAGTGGAGGCCATCTTGGCCCTGGATTAGGTGTTGTTGAATTAACTTTGGCCTTATATCAAACACTAGATCTTGATTTCGATAAGGTTGTATGGGATGTAGGTCATCAAGCCTATCCTCATAAGTTAATTACAGGCCGGTTTAAAAACTTTGACTCACTTCGACAAGAAAAAGGTGTTGCTGGATACCTTAAAAGAAGTGAGAGTGATTTTGATCATTTTGGTGCTGGACATGCAAGTACATCAATATCAGCAGCACTGGGAATGGCAATAGCAAGAGATAAAAAAGGCGAAAAACATAAATGTGTTGCAGTAATAGGCGATGGAGCATTAACAGGTGGAATGGCTTTAGAAGCTATAAATCATGCAGGTCATATGCCGAATACTCCTTTTGTAGTTGTCCTTAATGATAATGATATGTCCATATCACCTCCTGTTGGAGCTCTTTCAACTTATTTAAATAGAGTAAGACTTAGTCCTCCACTACAGTTTTTATCAGACAGTGTTCAAGAAAGTGTTAAAAATATCCCAATTATAGGAAAAGATTTACCAGAAGAATTAAACAATATTAAAGGAAGTGTTAGACGATTAGCAGTACCAAAGGTTGGTGCAGTTTTTGAAGAGCTTGGTTTTAAATATATGGGCCCAATTGATGGACATGATATTTCTAATCTTATCAATACTTTTAATGCGGCTCATAAACTAAAAAAACCCGTGCTTGTTCATGTTGTTACTACAAAAGGCAAGGGTTATCCATACGCAGAAGCAGATCAAGTAGGTTATCACGCCCAGTCAGCATTTAATCTTTCTACTGGTAAATCAATTCCATCGAGCAAACCAAAGCCAGTTAGTTATAGCAAAATATTTGGCCAAACACTCTTAAAAATCTGCGAGCAGGATAGCAAGGTTATTGGAATTACAGCAGCAATGGCGACTGGAACTGGACTAGATTTATTGCAAAAAAGCATTCCTGAACAATATATAGATGTTGGTATAGCTGAACAACATGCAGTAACACTAGCAGCAGGTATGTCCTGTGATGGACTTAAACCTGTAGTTGCTATTTATAGTACATTTTTACAACGTGCTTTTGATCAACTAATACACGATGTTGGCATTCAGAAACTACCTGTATCTTTTGTCTTAGATAGAGCAGGAATTGTTGGTGCTGATGGACCAACACATCAAGGACAATATGATATTAGCTACATGAGAGCAATTCCTAATTTTGTTCTTATGGCTCCTAAAGACGAATCTGAACTACAAAGAATGTTAATTACATCTATCAACCATCAAGGTCCTACAGCGCTTCGTATACCTAGAGGCTCAGGATTAGGTGTGGCTGTAATGGATGAAGGTTGGGAACCTTTAGAGATTGGTAAAGGTGAAATATTGGAAGAGGGAGACGATATTTTAATAATTGCTTACGGATCTATGGTTGCATCAGCAACAGTGACTGCAAGGATGCTAAAGAGTAAAGGTTTAAGTGTATGTGTTGTAAATGCTAGATTTGTTAGACCCCTTGATAAAGATTTATTAATTCCTCTAGTTAGTAAGATTAAAAGAGTTGTGACGATGGAGGAGGGAACTTTAATCGGGGGATTTGGCTCGGCTGTTGTTGAAATGCTAAACGATAATGAAATTAACATCCCAGTTTATAGAATTGGTATTCCAGATGTGCTTGTTGATCATGCATCACCTGATCAGAGTAAAGAAAAATTAGGTCTTCAACCTGATCAAATGACAGATAAAATTATTAAGAAATTTAATTTAGAAATATAATGAATAAATAATTCTATAAAACACCTCTAGATGCTAATCCAAGTATTGCACCGATACCAAAAATATGTCCCAAGCAATTTGCTCCAACAACAGAAGCATGACTTAACCCACCATAAAATTTTGAATTTGGTATTTCAAAACCTTCATTAGGTTTTCTAATAGTTGCTCTAGCAATTGCATAAGCAAAAACATTACATGCAATCATAACAACAGCACACTTAGGTGACCATTCGAATGTTGCCGGAGCAGAAGCTGCTGCAAATAATGTAGTAAACATAAAAAATTTGTTATTTTCATATATTCTCTAATACTTTTACCTAAAAAACACAAAATTGTTAAAGGTCTTAAGAGTTGTTTACTTCTAATTTATTTAACATCCTTATAAATCCAAATAATATTACAAAGTCGCTCAATGTTAAGAAGAATTCTGCTGCACCATGCAGAAAATCAACTTCAACAAGGGTTTTGTCGTAGTAACTTAAGGTGAAGATAGATATGACTATAGTTATAAAGACAAATAAAACTGTTAAGGAAAAACCTGTTTTTACAAATTTATTCACAGATTTAATTTTATACAAGAAAAACAAAAAGATTATATATGGGAATATAGATGCTGCGAATAAAGCTGTATTGTCAATTAAACCTAATTTTTCTATAAATTTTATAAATAAATCATTCATAAGTCTCTTTTTTTTTAAAAATAGTAAATGATGCTAGAGCTAGTGTTGAATTTCCAATAAATGTAAATATTCCTTGAAGTGTTACTAATCCATATAATGCATCTTGATTATCATAGATATGCCATGTTATAGCGCACATAGCTCCTATTAAGTTTGGTACCATGGCTAGGCTTAACCAAAAAAATAAATTATATTTTTTATATGTAGAAATTTTGTATATGACAAAGATAGCAAATATCCATTCAATGACTGAAGAGATATGTATTAACCAAGTTCCAAATGATAGTTCGTGCAAAATTTATATTTTTTTCTTTAGTACGTTAAGTACTTCCTTGGCATGATTTATAGGTAAAACACTTATCCATCTATAAGAAATTTTCCCCTCAGGAGAAATCAAAAAAGTATTTCTATCTGAAAATGGAGGAATCCAAGAACCATATTTATCGCTAATAATTCCTCCAGGGTCAGATAATAAAGTGTAGTTTATAGATTTTTCACTGCAGAAACTTTCATGAGAATCATTATTATCAGCACTAATGCCGACAATTTCGGCATTATATTTTGAAAAATCTTTTTTTAATTCTGAAAAACCTTTAGCTTCTAGAGTACAACCCGCTGTAAAGTCCTTTGGATAAAAATAAACAATAAGCCACTTACCTTGAAAGTCACTTAATTCCCAAATTGTTTTTGTTTTTATGTTTTTATTAATACCTTCTAAATGAAAGTTTGGAGCAAAATCCCCAACTTCAGGAGCAAAGTCAAAAGCAAAAGCTGAATTACAGTTAAATAGGATGATAAATGGTATTAATATACTTGCAACTAAATTTCTCATCAAATTTAGAATTTTTTTAAATCAACTCCATTTGATTTAGCAAATTTATCTAAACCTACTTTTTGTATAGATTTTAGTGCTTTGGTACTAATTTTTATATTTACCCATTTTTTGCCTCCTTCCCACCAAAGTCTCCTTTTTTGGAGATTAACTTGTTGCAATTTTTTTGTACGAATATGTGAGTGACTCACGGACATCCCGTTATTAGCTTTTGCACCAGTAAGTTCGCAAACTCTTGACATATTTTTTGAGTTATATCTATAAAAATTTTATCACACTACTTAAGATGTCGAATTAAGTAATTCTGAAATTAATTCGGCATTATTATTTTGTAAATTAATAATCTGCCCTTGATCTAATCCTCCAACGGATAGTTTAGCCATGTCGTAAACATGATTAGCAATTTTAGATGCTAATGGATTTTCAATAGGATCTTTTTTATCAATAATTATTTTATTGCCTGTAATTTTATTAAGACCAACAATAAGTGGATGTTCTTTGTTAATTAAGAGCACATGATATTCAGGTAAGCCAGGCATCTTTTGTTCCATGTAAGCACCCATATCATTAATTCTTCTCATTTGTTCTGGAAGCAAGATCATCGCAGGTGGAGCATCTTTACTTGAAAGTGATTGTACTTTAACTGTTACTTTCTCATTATTAAGTGCTTTAACTATGGTATCTCTAAGATTTTCTGAGTTTGATTTGCCATCCTTATCTACAATTTCTTTAGATTCTTTATCTTCAAGTTCATTTATTTCAGAATCAACTCTTTGGAATTGATAATCTTCTTTTTTACTTTCTAACCATGGAAGAAATTGTGCGTCAATTAAGGGATCTGTTTTTATTACTTCTTTGTTATCAGATAAACAGATATTTAATGCACTTGACTGAGCTATCAAATCAGAACAGTAAATAATTTTTTTAGAGTCAGTTAAATTATTTCGTTCTTTGTAATTAGCGAGAGTTGTGAAATATTTATCATTGGATTTTATAAGTGATTGATTTTCTATATCTTTAGTTACGTCTTTCTCTGAATTTATGATTGTTTCGAAAATTATACTGTTATCGACTAAATCAGCAAATTTTTCATCTTCGATAGCACCAATTTTAATGAAAGCTGAGATGGAATCCCATATTTCTGAATAAAATTCTGGAGAATTTTTTATCAAATCCTTTAGTTTATTAGCGATTTTTTTTGAGATAAATGATGATATAGATCTTACTTTTCTATCTGTTTGGAGTGCGCTTCTACTAACATTTAGTGGTATATCCGTAGAGTCAATCACACCTCTTAAAGGTAAAAGGTATTTAGGTACTATCTCTTTAATTGAATCGCTTACGAATACTTGATTACAGAATAGTTTGATTTCTCCCTTTTCCCAATCAGCTCTCCCGGACAACTTAGGAAAATATAATATTCCTTGTATGTCATATGGATAATCTGTATTTAGATGAATCCATAACAGTGGATCACCCTGAAAAGGATAAAGATATTTATATAATTCAATATAATCTTCATCTTTTAATTCACTAGGTTGTTTTCTCCAAGGAGGATTCTTCTTATTAATTGTCTCACCTTCTAATAAGACATCTATTGGCATAAAATCGCAATATTTTTTGATTAATAATTTAATCCTTTCAGGCTCAATAAACTCTTTTTCTTCTTCAAGTAGGTGAAGAATCACATCTGTACCTATTGTCTCTCTTTCTGCCTCCTCTAACGTGAAATTTGGTGATCCATCACAAGACCATTTGAAAGCTTTTGATTCTCCAATTGCTGACTTAGTTAATATATCAACTCTATCTGCCACCATGAAACTTGAATAAAAACCAAGTCCAAAATGACCTATAAATTCATCATTATCTTTTTTATATTTTGTTAGGAATTCTTCTGCGCTCGAGAATGCTACTTGATTTATGTACTTTTTAATTTCTTCATCATTCATTCCAATTCCATTGTCAGAAATTGTTAGTGTATTTTTCTCTCGGTCAATTGATATTTTTACTTGAGCTTCTTCAGTATTTTCGCAGTCGCCAGCCATAGAGGCCATTCTTCTTTTACTTATTGCGTCAACACCGTTACTAACAAGTTCTCTCAAAAAGATTTCATGGTCAGAATATACTGCCTTCTTGATAATTGGGAAAATATTTTCGGTATTAATACGAATTTCGCCTTTTTCCATTTAAAAAAAATCAAACATAACAAATCCTATTTCTTAAAAACTAGTTAATCAAGTTTTATTAGGAGTATTGTCCGAACAATATATGAATTTAAAAACTTAAATACCCTTATTAAAGGTGTTATTTAACCCACAAAATCTCACTACAATTATTTTCTTTCATTATTTTGTTGGCTTTAGCCAAGTCATCACATGGGTTTAAATGTAAAACAGCAATATTTCCTCTCTTCTGTTGTTCTTTTTGTTCATTCATACCTTTTTCTAACAAATAAGAATCTTTAAACATTAATAAAATCTTTTTTTTATCTGTAATTTCTTCTCTAATTAAATTTCTTAAAATGTCTATTGAAATTGTAAATCCAATTCCATTTATTATTTTCTCATTAGGACTAAAAAATCTTACTAATTCATCATATCTTCCGCCTTTTGCTATCACACTTTTATTTTTACCATCATCCCCTATTAGTTGAAAAACTATTCCTTCATATAAATTCAAGTGTGGTTGAAACGTGGGATCAAGTTGTATTTTAACACCATATTTATTTGATATTTTTGACAACGTTTCAAATAAAAAATTTAAATCATCTAAAGTTTTACTACTGCCATATGTACTTTTCAATTTTTTTAATATTGCAATTGGTTCTCCTCTTGTGAATAAGATATCTTTAAGGATATATTTATCATCTTCATCAATTCCTAATTTAGATAAATTATCTTGATCAAAATTAACCAGACTTTTCTTAATTTCCTCAAGATTATTATTCTTATATTTATTTAAGATTAAATCCATTATTTTTGTGGTGCTTACTAGTAGAAATAAATTACAACCATCCTTCAAATTAATATTATCGATTGCATCAAACAAAATATTAATAACTTCAATTTCTGGGTATTTTGTATCATATCCAATTAATTCAATCCCACTCTGCAGTTTTTCTTGTAACTTAAATGAATGTTTATTATTTTGTTTTTTATCAAAGACCATTCCATTAGTGAATAATCTTATAGGTCTTTTCTTATTTATTAATCTGGTTGATGACAATTTAACAATAGATGTTGTCATTTCTGGTCTAAGACATAGTGAATTATTACTTACTATTCCCACAACCTGATTTTCTTCAATAACGCCACGTCCTTTTATCGTCTCTAAAGTATTTATAAAAGAGGGTGAAACTTCCTCATAACCCCATAGTTTATAGATACTATTTAAGTTATTTATGATATTAGAGTTATTTTTTACATCGACTAATTTAATTTCCTTTATATCTGTCATTTTAATATTTAACGAATTTTAGGTATAGAGATTTTTTTTAAATGGAGAAATTTTATCTAGTTCATTTTTTAATTCATTCTCAAGGCTGGGAGAACAAGCTAAAATTCTTCCAGAACTCAAATTAAATTCCCCTGATGGATAATCAGAAATAATACCACCAGCCTCTTTAACAATAATAGCACCGGCCGCTAGGTCCCATTCCTCCAATCCTCTTTCCCAGTATCCATCAACCTTACCTGCAGCAACAAATGCTAGATCAACTGCTGCTGCCCCTCCTCTTCTGACTCCTCTAGTTTTATGTGTTAGATAACAAAATTCAGCATAATTATTATCCTCTATCTCAAATCTGTCATAAGAGAAACCAGTTACAAGTAAACTATCAGAAAGATTAGAAGGAGACGACACATTAAGTTCACTATCATTGCAAAATGATCCTAAACCAATACAGGCTGAATATAGTTCATTTAAATAAGGTACTGATATAGCACCTATAATTGGCTTATTTTTATATATGAGACCAATAGAAGTGCCAAAAAAAGGATATCCATGGGAATAATTTGTTGTTCCGTCTAATGGGTCTATACACCAAGTTAAATCAGAGGATTTGTTTAATTTCCCTGATTCCTCTGCATTGATAGATATGTTTGGTGTCTTTTCTATTAAATATTCTTTTATTTTATTTTCAACTTCCAAATCTACATTGGTTACAAGATCACCTTTTCTACCCTTTGATGTTATTTTCTGAATTTTATTGTAATTAATTTTTAGAATTTCATTACCAATTTGTGCAGAGTTCCTGGCTATTTCATACAAACTTGATAAGTTTATTTGATTTGCAAGTTCCTCTACCTCATTTAATTCAAACATGATAATTAATCTTCCTCAAATTCCCACGGAGGTGCAACTCTTGTATTTCCCCTCCCAAAATATTGTCCAAATTGCAAATCATAAACTTCATCTTCATATGTAGTTTCCACTTCAAGATCTGAAGATGCTTTAGCGACGCAAAGCAGAGCATATCCTTTATCTTTTAAGGCTTGAGATACACCCATAGCTTCAGGTTGTTGCAAAGAACCAGATATTATTTTAACTGCACAACTTGTACAGCAACCATTTCTACATGAAAATGCAAGTTTGAATCCTCTCTTTTCAAATTCCTTAAGTATATACTCATCACTATTAACCTGCTCTTGGTACACCTTTCCGGTTTCCTTATTTTTAATCGTGACTGTGAAAGTCTTTTTCAAATAACTTTCCTCAAAAATGGGATGATAAAGAGTTAAAATGGTTATCTTGGGAGAGGTGGCCGAGTGGTTGAAGGCGCAGCACTGGAAATGCTGTATAGGGGCAACTTTATCGAGGGTTCGAATCCCTCTCTCTCCGTAATATTTTAATATATAAAAATATAAAATTTCAACTCCATGCTTTTATAGTTAATATGATTAAAAAATAAAATATTTAATATAAGTTGAAATCCCAAGAAATTTATTATTATATAGACATAATAGATTAATTGAATTGATTAAATTATTCGTTAAGGATAATTTTTAAATAATCAAATAATACTATGGGGCAAATAGTTGGAATAGATTTGGGTACTACCAACTCCGTTGTAGGAGTTATTGAAGCAGGTCGTCCTGTTGTAATTGCAAATTCAGAAGGTGCAAGAACTACCCCTTCAATAGTTGGATTTACAAAAAACTCTGAAATTGTTATAGGTGATCAAGCTCGCAGACAGCTTGTATTAAATCCTAAAAATACTTTTTATAACTTAAAAAGGTTTATTGGCAGAGAATGGGACGAACTTGATGAAACAAGTATTTCTGTTCCTTATAATGTTAAATCCAATGATAATGGTAGTGTAAGAATACTAAGTCCCTTTACTGAACGAGAATACGCACCAGAAGAATTAATTAGCTCCATAATAAGAAAATTAATTAATGATGCTGAAACTTATTTAGGAGACAATATTGATTCTGCTGTAATAACGGTACCTGCTTATTTTAATGAATCTCAAAGACAGGCTACAAAGGATGCAGCAGTATTAGCTGGAATAAAAGTAGATAGAATTTTAAATGAACCAACTGCTGCCGCTTTAGCATATGGTTTTGAAAAAAGTTCATCTAATAATGTTTTAGTTTTTGATTTAGGTGGGGGTACTTTTGATGTTTCTTTACTAAGAATTTCAAACGGCGTTTTTGATGTAAAAGCTACTTGTGGAGATACTCAACTTGGAGGTAACAATTTTGACTCTAAAATTGTAGACTGGCTTGCTGAACGTTTTCTTGATAAATATAAAATTGATTTAAGACGAGATAGACAAGCTCTTCAAAGACTTACAGAAGCTGCTGAAAAGGCTAAATGTGAATTATCAGGTTTACAAAAAACTAGAATCTCCTTACCTTTTATTACTACAAATGATGATGGTCCACTTCATATTGAAGAGGAAATCGATAGAAAATTATTTGAATCATTATCTGAAGAACTTTTAGACAGACTTCTAGAACCCGTTCAGATTGCTTTAGAAGATTCTGGTTGGGATGCTGATGAGATTGATGAAGTCGTTCTCGTTGGCGGTAGTACGCGTATCCCAATGGTTCAGCAACTCGTAAAAACTCTAGTGCCTAATGAACCTTGTCAGTCTGTTAACCCTGATGAAGTTGTTGCGATTGGTGCTGCAATACAATCTGGAATTATCAGTGGAGATTTAAGAGATTTACTTTTAAATGATGTAACTCCTTTATCTCTTGGTTTAGAAACTATTGGTGGTCTAATGAAGGTTCTTATCCCACGAAATACACCAATACCAGTTAGGCAATCAGATGTATTTAGCACTTCTGAATCTAATCAATCATCTGTAGTTGTACAAGTAAGACAAGGAGAGAGACCTCTAGCTTCTGAGAATAAATCATTAGGAACTTTTAGATTATCAGGAATACCACCTGCACCAAGAGGAATCCCTCAAGTTCAAGTTGCTTTCGATATTGATGCTAACGGCTTGCTTGAAGTTAGTGCTACAGATAGAACCACGGGAAGAAAGCAGACAGTTAGTATTTCTGGAGGGTCAAATTTAAATGAACAAGAAATAAATAAGATGATCTCTGAGGCCAAATCAAAAGCAACTGAAGATAGGAAGAAAAGGTCTGTTATTGATAGAAAAAATAATGCTCTCACCCTTATTGCTCAGGCAGAACGAAGATTAAGAGACGCATCATTAGAGTTTGGTCCATATGGAGCAGAGAGACAACAGAGAGCTGTTGAATTAGCCATACAAGATGTAGAAGAATTTTTAGATGATGAAGATCCTCAAGAATTAGAAATATCTGTAAGTTCTTTACAAGAAGCTCTTTTTGGTTTAAATAAAAGATTCGCAGCTGAAAAAAAAATAGATAATAATCCTTTACAAGGTATTAAAAATACATTTGGTTCTATTAAAGATGAATTATTTTCTGATGATTATTGGGATGATGATCCCTGGGAAAATCAAATGAATAGAAATTATAGAAATTCAAGGTATGGTAATTCTAGGGACGACGATCCATGGGACAATGACTACTTCCTCTAAAAAGGATTATTTGTCGATTTTAGGTTTATCCTACGAATTTGACGACATAGAACTTAAAAAGGCTTTTCGAAGAGAAGCAAGAAAATGGCATCCTGATTTAAATAAAAATGATATAAATGCTGAAGAAAGATTCAAACTAATTAATGAAGCTTACGAATTTTTACGTGATACTAAAAAAAGTAATAATTTTAAAGAAATAAATACTTCCAATGATGAAAACATTAATAATTTCAGTACAGGCTTCCCTGAATATAAAGATTACTTAAAAACTTTATTTGGTTTTGAATACGATTCTGAATTAGAAAATAATAATCATAATGTTGAATCAAACTATTTATATGAAGATGAAGAGAATTTTGAAAATGTAATTGATGAGGAATTTGAGGGTTACGACTACCCAACAACATCTCCTTATGAACCACCACCAGTAAAACTTTATCAAGATATTGAAACTATTATTGAATTAACCCCTGAAGAGGCTTTAAGTGGTGCTTCTATATTGATAGAACTAGAAGATGAAACGGTTGTTGAAGTTGATACTCCGCCATATGCTGGAGATGGTTGGAGATTAAGATTAGAGAATATTGCCAAGGGTGGCAAAGACCATTACTTACAATTGAGAGTACAAACTGAAAATGGTCTTCGTATAGACGGCTTACGAGTTCTTTATAAATTGGAGTTATTTCCACCTGATGCTCTTCTAGGCTGTGCAGTTGAGGTCCCTACTCTTGATGGGAACGTAACACTTCAGGTGCCTCCAAAATCATCTACTGGAAGATTGCTAAGACTTAAAGGTCGAGGTTTAATATCTGGAGATAACATTGGCGATCAATTCGTAGAAATTCTTGTCGTTATTCCCGCAGATATCAATGATGAAGAAATAGCATTGTATACAAGGCTTCAAGAATTATCACTATCTGATAAATAGTTAAATAAAATATAGATATTTCTAAATAATTTTATGAATATTTTTGTTTTACTTTATAACTCGGGCACTGAAAAGGAAGGTATACATTCAATAGAACTCAAAGGTAGAACAATAGTTTTAATGTTTGAAGATAAAGATGATGCTGAACGCTATTGCGGACTTTTAGAAGCTCAGGATTTCCCATCCCCTTCTGTAGAGATGATTAATATCGATGACATAAGAAATTTTTGTACTAAATTAGATTATGAATGCAAACTAGTTGAGAAAAATTTTACTCCAAAAACACCTGAAGATAGATTATTAATCTCCCCTCCTCAGAAAAATTTAGAAGTAGACAAATGGAATATGGTAGAAACTAACAAGGAAGATTTAGATTTAAATTCCATTAAGGCTAATCTTGAAAAGCTTCTATAACAGCTAATATTAAAAAGAATAATAATAAAAGTTAAAATGACAAGAGTTCTACTAGAAACTGACGAAGGGAAAATAAACATAGATTTGTTTTCTAATGACGCACCTAACACTGTAAATAATTTCACAAAACTCATTAGTGAAGGCTTTTATGATGGATTATCGTTTCACCGTGTAATTCCAGGATTTATGGCTCAGGGTGGTTGTCCTAATACTCGAGCCGGAGCCTCTGGTATGCCAGGAACAGGTGGACCTGGATACAATATTAAATGTGAAATTAATTCTAATAAACATCTAAAAGGCTCTCTTTCTATGGCTCATGCAGGTAAAGACACGGGAGGTAGCCAATTTTTTATAGTTTATGAATCACAACCACATTTAGATGGAGTCCATACTGTTTTTGGGAAAACAGACGATATGGATATTGTTCTAAAACTTTCTAATGGCTCTAAAATTATAAAAGCCAGTTTAATTTAAGATTAATTTCTATCAAATATAATACTGAAAGTTTCTTTATCTAAATTATATTTCCTAGCAGATGAATATAAAATTTCATTTTTTATTGAATATTTAGTATTAATTAATTTTATATTGTTTTTTGGATGTAATGCCTGCTCAATATTTTTAGAGACTATTATTCCAATCTTTGAACATTTACTATTTACAGAAAGTGACTGAATAAACATTTCAATTTTATTAATTTCATTATCATTTATTGTTGAATGTTCCCTTTTGTTATCATGCAATATTCTCCATACAATTTTTGGTCTATTCCAAAAAGCTAATAGCCTAGGGGTGCTTTCTAAAATAATATGTATATTGTTTTTTTCACAAAATTCAGAAGTTTTATTTTTAATAGGAACCAAATCAATTGATTTAAAGTCACCATCAAGGAAAATTGCTATGTAAGGGTCAATATTTTTAGCGTTTAATTTTTCTTCGGATAACATGTGGCCTAATTTTTGCCTTTTTACATTTAAATATTCAGCATTATGATCACTGGGACAAATTACTAATGGAACTCTCTCAGTTACTTCTATTCCATATCCACCTAATCCTGCAATTTTCCTTGGATTATTTGTCAGCAGTTTTAGCTTTTTAATGCCAAGATCAGTTAGTATTTGAGCTCCAACACCATAGTTCCTTAGATCTGCAGGAAAACCTAATTTTTCATTTGCTTCTACTGTATCTAATCCACCATCTTGTAGGCTGTAAGCTCTTAATTTATTTATCAAACCAATGCCTCTTCCTTCCTGTCTTAAATAAACTACTACTCCCTCTTCTTCTTTTTCTATCCTTGATAATGCAGCTTCAAGTTGCGGTCTACAATCACATCTTAATGATCCAAAAGCATCACCTGTTAAACATTCTGAATGCATCCTTACTAAAACTGGCTCACTTAACTTGTTAGACTTTTGTTTGACTAAGGCTATATGTTCAGAACCGTCAAGATCATTTACGTATCCATAAGCTTTAAAATTACCAAAAATGCTTGGAAGAACTGCATCAGATTTTCTAAAAACAAATCGTTCATTCTGAAATCTGTAACTAATAAGATCAGCAATAGATATTAATTTCATCCCCCATTGTTTTGCATATTCCTTAAGTTGAGGGAGTCTTGACATAGAGCCATCTGGATTTTGAATTTCGCAAATAACACCAGCAGGATAAAGTCCAGACATTTCGGCAATGTCAACTGCAGCTTCTGTATGGCCTGCTCTTTTTAAAACTCCTCCTTTTTTTGCTCTTAATGGAAATATGTGTCCAGGTCTTCGTAAATCTTCAGGTTTAGTTGAAGGATTGATTGCTACTTGTATAGTTTTAGCTCTATCTTCTGCTGATATCCCAGTAGTAACATTATTTTCAGGCCCTGCATCTATTGAGATAGTAAAAGCAGTTTGATTTTCATCAGTATTTCTATCAACCATTAATGGGAGATCTAAGGAATCTAATTTTTCTCCTTGCATAGCTAAACATATAAGTCCTCTTCCCTCAGTAGCCATAAAATTTATCTGTTGTGGAGTGGCAAATTGGGCAGCACAAATTAAATCTCCTTCATTTTCTCTTCTCTCATCATCAACAACAATTATGCATTCTCCATTCCTAATAGCAGCTAATGCATCACTTATGGGATCAAACTGAATTTTAAAATCTTCGTTATTATCCAAAATTGTTCCATTATTTGATTTAGGGCTTGTCTCTTTCATTATTAGTATTCAATATAGAAAAAAGTGTTTTAATTGCTATTTATCTAAACACTTTTAATCCTAACTTAAAGTCTGCCAATAAAGAGAAATGAATGTTGCAATAGTGGGTGCTACTGGTTACGGAGGAATTCAAGCAGTTAATTTATTAAAGGATAATAATAATTATCAAATTACGTATCTAGGCGGTTATAAATCTTCAGGATCCAAATGGAGTGATAATTTTCCATTTATAAATATAAAATCAGATAACTTAATAGAGGAAATATCAGTTGATAATATAGCAGAAAAAGCTGATATAGCTTTGCTTTGTTTACCAAATGGAATTTCTTCTACATTAACAAGAGGTTTATTAGAGAAAGGATTAAAAGTAATAGATTTATCAGCAGACTATAGATATAAGTCTCTTGATCAATGGAAAAGAGTTTACTCTAGTGAAGCCGCAAAATATAAAAGAGATGATGATGATTTATGTAAGGAGGCAGTTTATGGTCTTCCTGAAATTAACCAAAACGATATTTCTAAATCTAGGTTAATAGCTTGTCCAGGTTGTTATCCTACTTCATCACTAATTCCTTTAATCCCTTTCCTATCTCAAGGAATTATTGATAATGAAGGTATAATTATAGATGCTAAAAGTGGTACATCTGGTGGAGGAAGAGAACCAAATCAAAAACTACTATTTTCAGAATGTGGAGATGGTCTTTCTGCATATGGATTGATAAATCATAGACATACTTCTGAAATCGAACAAATAGCAGCTTTAATTTCAGGTAATGATATTGAATTATTATTTACTCCACATTTAATTCCTATGACAAGAGGAATGCATTCTACAATATATGGACGGTTGAGAGATCCAGGTTTAACTTCATCTGATTGTAGGATTATTTTAGAAAATTTCTATAGAAATTATTCTAATGTTAGGGTCCTGCCAGTTGATATTTATCCATCCACCAAGTGGGTCAGAAATACAAATGAAATTCATATTTCTGTCAAGGTTGATAGTAGAAATGGAAGAATCATTTTACTATCTGTTATTGATAATTTAGTAAAAGGTCAAACAGGTCAGGCCATACAAAATCTTAATCTATTATCTGGCTTATCAATGAATGATGGACTTCAAATTGTTAATCATTACCCTTGAAACTTGTTCTTATCAAATAGCCAGCTTGAGAAATAGAGAGTGGAAGAATCTTATGTTCTAGTAAATGAATTTTATTTGTAATCGACTCGATATTTTCTTTATTAGAAATAGATAATGCTGCTTGCATGATTAACGAACCGCTATCAACTTCTGGTTCTACAAAATGAACCGAACAGCCAGTTATCTTTGAACCATTTGCTATAGCTTCCTTAATTGCATTATTTCCTTTAAAAGATGGAAGCAATGAAGGATGAATATTTATTATTTTATTCCTAAATGAATTAACAAAATTTGATGACATTATTTTCATCCAACCTGCCATAACTATTAATTCTGTATCGTATTCAATTATTATTCTCATAATTTCATCCTCAAAATCTTCTTTATTTTTATAATTCGAATTATTAATAATCTTGTATGGGATATTAGATTTCTTAGCTCTCAACAAACAACCAGCATTTGAATTGTTTGTAATTAAAATTCTAATATCAATATCGAATTTATTAGAGTTAGATAGATCAATCAACTCTTGAAAATTTGAACCATCACCAGAGGCTAAAATTGCAATTCTCAATTTTGGTGAAAAATGTCTAAGTTTTGAAATTTCAGGTGAAATTAAATAATTGAATGATTTGTTCAAAATTCTACATTTTAGATGAATAATAATTGAGAAACAAATAAATAAAACCCTTAAGAGTCAATATTTAAATTCACATACATTATTATCCAAAAAAAATATAACTAAATAAATTGAAATGATTACTATTTACAAACATCAAACTAGATATAATTGAATGAATTAAGAAATAAACAAAAATATAAAATGAATAATGACTCTGATACATGGGATAAATTTTGTAATTATCTTTGGTTTGATAAAAAAATAAATATATGGTTAGATATCAGCAAAATAAATTTTACTTGTGATCAAATTACAAATTTAGAAAACAAATTTATTGATGTTTTTTCCGCTATAAAAGAATTAGAAGCTGGCTCTATTTCAAATATTGATGAGGGAAGACAAGTAGGACATTATTGGTTAAGAAATCCATCTGTCGCTCCTAATAATCTTATTAAGGATGAAATTAATAATGATATTAAAGATATATCAGAATTTGGAGAAAATATATTAAACGGTAAAATTAGGAATAATAAAAATCAAATTTATACCGATGTTCTTTGGATAGGAATTGGAGGAAGTGGTTTAGGACCATTATTAATAACTGAAGCATTACAAAAGAATTCTGTAGGATTACATTTTTCATACATAGATAATATTGATCCTTTTCTTATTACCGAGAAATTAGATGAATTATCAGATAAATTATCTACAACACTATTTGTTGTTGTAAGCAAATCTGGGGGGACACCTGAACCGAAGATAGCAATGAATATAATTAAGAATTATGTTGTAAATAATAATCTTGAATGGAACTCAAATGCTGTTGCCATAACAATGAAAGATAGTAAATTATATAAAAAAGCACAACTGGAGAAATGGTTAAAAATATTTAATCTTCCCGACTGGGTTGGAGGAAGAACAAGTATTACTAGCTCAGTGGGCTTGCTACCTTTATCCCTTATTAATCAAGATATTTCAGAGTTTATTAGTGGTGCAGCAATAATGGATGAGCTAACAAGAAAAACAAATCTTAAAGATAATCCTGCCGCTTTATTATCATCTGCTTGGTTTTTTTCAGGAGATGGAGTAGGTAAGAGAGATATGGTCGTATTACCTTACAGAGACAGATTACAAGTATTTAGTAAATATCTTCAACAACTAGTTATGGAGTCACTAGGAAAGAAATTTAATAGGAAGGGAGAAATCGTTCATCAAGGTATAAGTGTTTTTGGTAATAAAGGTTCAACTGATCAACATGCATATGTCCAACAGTTAAGAGATGGTATTGATAATTTCTTTTGTATTTTTATCGAATTATTAGATACTCCTGAAAACAATAATTATTATGACTCTGAAAATCCTAAAGAATTTCTATCAGGCTTTTTACAAGGTACAAGATCTGCACTATCAAATGAAAATAGGCAAAGTATAACAATTACCTTAGATAAATTAAATTGTTTAACTCTTGGAGCATTAATTGCTTTATTTGAGAGAGCTGTATCTTTTTACGCAGAGTTAGTTGATATAAATGCTTATGATCAACCAGGAGTAGAAGCAGGTAAAAAAGCAGCAGCAGAAATAATTGACCATCAAAAAAAAGTTACTGATATATTGAATACTGGTGAAGAATTATCTATAAATGAAATAACTTCTCTTGTCGGAAACTCCTCATCTGAACCGATATTCTTCATAATTCGTCAAATGTGTTTTGGTAATAATGACTATCTTATTAAAGGAGACTGGTCTAACCCCAGTACAATACTCATAAAAAAATTAGATAAAGTTTAGATAACAATATTTATTATTTTTCCTTTTACAATTATTATTTTTTTTATGGATTTTTGATCAATCCATTTTTTTATATTTGGTCTTATTAATGATTGCTTTTTAATTTCATCATCAGTACTATCCATTCCAATATTTATTTTATCTCGTACTTTTCCGTTAACTTGTATTACTAATTCATAACTATCTTCTTTTAAAGCTTCAGCGTTGAATGATGGCCATTTTTCTAAATGAACAGATTTTGAATTGCCGATTAAATGCCAAATTTCATCTGCAATATGAGGAGCAAATGGAGCTAATAAAATACAAAAATTTTTAAGCGCATCTTTTCTTAACTCTCTATTAACAAGATAAAGCGTAGAAGATAATGAATTATACAACTTCATTAACTCAGATATTGCTGTATTAAATTGATTATTTTTAATATCAGTAGTAATTTCTTTTATTGCAATGTTTAAAGATTTTGATAAAAAGTTTTCTTTTACTTGATCATATTTTTCTTTATTTTCAGAATTTTCATTATTTGTATAATCTATGAAAAGTTTCCAAATCCTACATAAAAATCTATATTGTCCTTCTACATCAGAGTCTCCCCATTCAAGGTCTTTTTCAGGTGGAGCTTTAAATAATATAAACATTCTGGCTGTATCAGCTCCATATTTTGTGATAACAGAACCAGGATCAATTCCGTTATATTTGGATTTTGACATTTTTTCAAAAAGAACTTCCAGTTTTGAATTATCTGAAGGATCTTTTGGATTTTTTAAATCCTTAATGTCAGAGGGAGAAACATATTTTCCAGTTGTCACATTTTTATATGCTGCTGATTGCACCATACCTTGTGTTAAGAGCTTTTTAAAAGGTTCATCAATATCAAATAGTTCGTTATCCCGAAGAGCTTTAGTAAGAAACCTTGCATATAGTAAGTGCAGAATTGCATGCTCTACACCACCAACATATTGATCAACTGGTAACCATTTATTTACCTTTTCTTTTTCGAATGGTTTTGTTAAACATTTTGATGATGGATACCTTAAAAAATACCATGATGAACACATAAAAGTGTCCATAGTATCAGTTTCTCTACTAGCTGAATTACCACATTTTGGACATGTGGTGTTTATCCAACTTTGATTACTGCCTAGAGAATTAATTTTATTAGAAGAAATATTAACTTCATTCGGAAGTTTGACAGGAATATCATCTTTACTTAAAGGAACAGAACCACAATTATTACATCTAATAATTGGAATTGGGCATCCCCAATATCTTTGCCTCGAGATTAACCAATCTCTTAATCGATATTGAATTTTGTTTTCAGCCCATCCATTTTTTTCTCCATATTTTGAAATTAGTTTTTTAGCTTCACTTGTACTTAATCCATTAAAGTTTTCAGAATTAACAATAAAACCTTCTTCAGTAAAAGCTCTTTCCAATTTACTATTGGTATCATCCTTATTCTTAACAATTACTTTCTTTATATCAATAGAGTTTGTTTTGGCAAACTCAAAATCTCTTTGATCATGAGCTGGAACACCCATTACAGCTCCTGTTCCATATTCGTCCAGCACATAACTGGCAATCCAAATTGGTATTTCTTTTGAATTAATAGGATTTATAGCCTTTAAATTTGTTGGAAAGCCAATCTTTTTTTTATCTTTATCCTTGGTTTCTTTTAAATAAATTTTTAATTTTTCAATATTACTCAAGATATTTTCATCAGATATTTTTTTTATTATTGGATGGTTTGCTGATATTGCTAAATAGGTCACCCCAAATAAAGTATCAGGTCTAGTAGTAAAAACTTGTATTAGTTCATTTTCATATTGAACTATTTTGAAGTTTATATTTGATCCAGTTGACTTTCCAATCCAATTTTCTTGCATTATTTTTACTCTTTCAGGCCAATAATTTAATTTATCTAAATCTTTTAATAACTCATCTGCATAATTAGTAATTTTTAGAAACCATTGTTTTAGAAGTTTCTTTTCAACTATTGCTCCAGATCTCCATGATTTTCCTTCAGAATCAACTTGTTCATTAGCTAATACAGTTTTATCAATAGGATCCCAATTAACCTCAGACTCCTTTTGATAAACTAAACCTGCTTTATGTAACTCTAAAAATAAATATTGTGTCCAAACATAATAATTATCATCGCAAGTTGCAAATTCTCTATTCCAATCAATTGATAAACCTAACAATTTCAATTGAGATTTCATATGCGTAATATTCTGTTTTGTCCAAATACTAGGATTTATACCTCTCTCTATTGCTGCGTTTTCAGCAGGTAATCCAAATGCATCCCATCCCATAGGATGTAATACTGCTTTACCTTGAAATTTTTGAAATCTTGCTATTAGATCAGTTATTACATAATTACGAACATGACCCATGTGAAGATTACCTGAAGGGTAAGGAAACATGGATAAGGCGTAAAATTTATCTTTTTTACTTGGAGATTCTTCTGTTCTATATAAATTTTCATTTTCCCATATTTTTTGCCATTTATTTTCTACTACAAATGGATTATATAAGTTATTTGAACTATCACATGTATTTTTAGAAGTAATCACTTATTTATTCTTTAGTAAAACATTATTTTAATATTCATTCTATAAAAAGAAATCGATTATTAAAAACTTTAATTTATAATTAGAATTTATTAGATATAAAAAATTTAATGGAAAATATAGTATTTGAAAAGTATCAGGGTAATGGAAATGATTTTATAATAATAGATTCCAGAAATAATGAAATATTCAACAATATTAAATCAAATAATTATTTTAATATTAAAAAGATGTGTGATCGACAATTTGGTATCGGGGGAGATGGTGTAATTTTTATCAAGGAGCCTGATGGGAATAATTTTGCAAAAATGATTATTTATAATTCAGATGGTTCTGAAGCTCAAATGTGTGGAAATGGCATAAGATGTCTAGTTGAACATATACATAAATCCAATAGAGGTATAAAAGATTCAGCTGAATACAGGATTGAAACAAAAGCTGGATTAAAGATAGCTCAATATAATGCAGGAGAAATCACAGTGAAAATGGGTAAACCTATATTAGAAACTAATAAAATACCAACAAATATATATTCAAAGCATAATAATATTCCTTCACATTTTTTTAAAGAATATAATTTTGAACAAGAAGGTTATGCCGTAGGAATGGGTAATCCTCATTTAATATTTTTTATTAAAGATATTAATAAAATTTCACTTTCATTATTAGGACCTATTTTTGAAAATAATAAATTATTTCCTGATAAAACAAATGTACACTTTTCACAAATAATAGATAGGGATAATATTAAAGTTAGAGTATGGGAAAGAGGGGCAGGTCCAACACTAGCTTGTGGAACTGGCGCTTGTGCCGTTCATGTAGCAGCATTTAAACTAGGATTATGTAATTCAGAGACTACGATAAATTTACCTGGAGGGAATCTAAAAATTAACTGGTCAAAATTAGAAGATGAGGTATTGATGACAGGTTATGCAAAAAAGGTTTTTTCAGGAATATATTTTTTAAAATAAATGGATAATAAGTTTATTTATCTTGATAATGCTTCTACAACTCCATTATCTAAAAATGTATTAAAAAAAATTAATTCAGCATATAAGAACTATTGGAATAATTCATCATCAACTTATAAATACGGTATTAAAAGTGCAATATATTTGGAAAAAATAAGACTTAAAATAGCAGAAAAATTTAATGCTGAACTAGAAGATATTATTTTTACGTCAGGTTCATCCGAATCTACATCAATTGTTTTTAGTAGTTTAGGAGACAAGTATGAGACTGGAAGAGTTGTTATTTCTAAAGTTGAACATCAAGCAACAATAATTTCAACAAATAAGCTCAAAAGAAAAGGCTGGGAAATCTATGAATGGCCAGTTAATAAAGAAGGGATCATAAACATCTCAGAAATTGACCAAGTTTTAAAAAAACATACAAATCTTGTTTCTCTTATTTGGGGCCAGAGTGAAATAGGAACCTTACAGCCAATTCAATTTGTAGGAAATAAGTGTAATGAGATGGATATTTTATTTCATATAGATGGGACTCAGATACTGAGTAATGGAATTTTCAATTGGAAAGATGTTAAGTGTGATCTATTAAGTTTATCAGCCCACAAATTTGGAGGACCTAAAGGAATTGGTATACTCTTGACTAATTTCAAATCAAGACTTTTACTAAAAAATAATGATATCTCACTTTCACAAGAATATTCAATTAGGCAAGGTACGGCTGCTATCCCATTAATAGCAGGCATGTACGAATCAATAAAAAATATAAAAAGCAGAATTAAGTTTAAAGATCATAATCCAGAGTTTGAAACAAACAATACTTCTCTATTAAAAGAATATTTTATTAATAAAATAACTAATAATCCAAATATAAAAATTACTGGTAGCTTTTCAAATAGGCTTCCAAATCACGTATCATTTATTTTGTTAAACAAGAAATTTTTACCTATAAATGCATATAAAGTTATTAACTATATGTCTGATAATGATGTGGCAATAAGTAGCGGTAGTGCATGTTCAAGCTCTTCAGGAAAACCAAGTCAAATACTAGAAAATATGGGATATGATAATAATCAACTTTATTCAAATATTCGTGTTAGTTTTGGATCAAACAATAAAAAATCTGATATAGATAGATTATTAAAACTAGTTCAAAATTGTATAACAAAATTCTAATGAATAAAAATTATGCGCTTCCTAAAGATCTCAATGAAGCCTTAAAAAATCTTGAAAATTCAATAATTTCTAGCTTTCAACTCTCTAATAACAGATTTACAATCGAATTCAATTTCGAGGGACTAAGATTTAATAGAATAGGAATAACAATTTATAAGATTCTAGCGAATTATTATAATAACAATAAAATCAATAAAAATATTTATATAACTTATTCTGATCCAGGAGCGGTAGCTTTGGCACAGAGAGATTATTCAAATATTAAAGATAATATTTATACATTTAAAGGCTTTAATGAATCCCAATATATAGAAGATAATGAATCTGTTTTAATTTCGATACTTCCTCAAACTTATGATTTTGATTCCTTTGAACCTATGTGCGATAAATTTAAAGGATTACATTATTCGTTAAATCCAAAATTTGAAGATGCGAATATTGGTATAGGTAGCGTTATAAGGGAGAGAAGAAAGTATTTTGTAAGTACGTGGCAAAATATATACTTCCTACAACCAATAAATAAGGGTGCTTTAATGCATGCCTATCCAAATAATTGGTTTCTTTATAAAGAAATTAACAAAAAATATTTATTTATAAAAGAGTTTGATAATAAACCAGATAATGAAACTATCTTTATGAATCTATAGTAAAGAAAGTGATAAAAAAAATTTATATTAGTTTTTTTATTATTTTTGGTATATTAACTTTTCCATTTTTAATAAAATATTTAATAATTACTCAAAAAAGCAAATTCATAAATAATTTATATTTTAACTTTCCTGGAATAATTAGTAACAACAAAAATTGTTCTGATTATGATGAACTATTGGACAAATCATTGGATAAAACATTTAGTGCATCAATAATTAATGAAAATGGTTCTGTAATAAGTTCGTACAATGAAAACATTTCAAGAATTCCAGCTTCTAATCTAAAATTATTATCAACTGCATATGTATTAAGCAAATATAAACTATCAAAGAATTTTAAAACATCCTTATTTATTGATGGTGTAAATGAATATTATTTAGTTGGTCAAGGAGATCCAGATCTTAATTATTCTGATATAAATAAATTACTATCTAACATTACTGATAACAAAATAATAAATATAAATATCTTTGAAATAGATTCTGAATATTATTGGCCAAATGGTTGGACAAATCTTGATAAGGAATTCGACTATGGAGCTCCGATTACATCATTGGCTTTAAATAGTAATGAGAATAATGAAAAAAATATACATTCCTTAAAAAGCAGTATTGAAAAATATATTACTGACAAATTTCCATATTCAATAATTAATATAAAAATTTTAGATTATTCTAAAAAATTTTATATTATGTCTTCAAATGAATTGGAATCAATTCAATCTAATCCAATATTATCTTTAATCACTCTAGCTAATTCTGAAAGTCATAATTTTACTACTGAATCACTATTTAAAAATGCTTCAAATACATGGAATGATAATAACTACTTCAAATTAAAAAATTGGTTGAAAAATAGAGGGTTAAATGTTGATGATTCAATAATTTCAGATGCTAGTGGACTTTCTAGAGACAATAGAGTTACCACAAAATTAATATCTAGTTTTTTAAATAAGATGAAATATTCTAAAGACTTTAGTATTTATCAATCTTCATTATCAATTATTGGTGTAAGAGGAACAATGGCTAATAGATTACAAAACTCAAAATTACAGGGTAAATTTTTTGGGAAAACAGGAACTTTATCAAATGTATTTGCGTTATCAGGATATCTATATAAGGATAAAAAACCTATCGTTATAAGTGTAATACAAAATTCTGAAAATATAGATAGAGAAAAGACATATAACCTATTAAAAAATATTTATGAATTGAAAGCATGTATTTAATTATTCTTAAAATATTCTTTTAAATCGCTTTCTACTGCTTTAGGAACCATATGATTTATTTCTCCTCCAAATTTAGCAACCTCCTTAACTAAAGAACTACTTAGAAAGCTAAAGTTTGTATTTGTAGAAAGAAAAATAGTTTCTATTTGACTGTTTAAAGATTTATTTGTATGGGCTATTTGAAGTTCATACTCAAAATCACTCATAGCTCTTAATCCCCTTAATATGAGATTAGCATTAACATCTTTTGCACAATCAACTGTTAGACCTTCGTAGGAAATAACCTTAATATTTGAGAGATGAGATATGGATTTATTTATTTGAATAATACGTCTTTTAAGATCAAAAGTTGGATTTTTACTTGTATTTTCTAAAACTGCAACCACTACATTTCCAAATATTTTTTCAGCTCTTTTTATTAAATCTAGATGTCCATTTGTTAATGGGTCAAATGTACCTGGGTAAAGTATTTTCATAATTTAATTATGATTGAATAGGATATTTAGTTAAAATAAAATTATAAATTATATTAATTATGACATTAAATCTTGAGGCAAAAAAAATCTTATTAAGAAAAATTCCACATGGATTGTTTATTTGCGGAGTAAAAGATAATGATACAAATGAGGTTAATGGTTTTACAGCTAGCTGGGTTACACAAGGATCTTTTATACCTCCATTAGTTGTTATGGCAGTTAGAGCAGAAGGATCTAGTCATGAAATAATTAAAAATACGGGGAAGTTTTCATTAAATGTTTTAAAAAGTGATCAAAAAGATTTAGCAGCAGTTTTTTTCAAACCTCAAAAGGCTCTTGGAGGAAGATTCGAATCTGTAGAGTTTAATTTAGGAGAATTCGGCTTACCTATTTTAGTTGATAGTGTTGGTGGTTTGGAATGTAAGGTTGTTGGTAATGTTATGTACGGTGATCATACAGTTTTTGTAGGTGAAGTTTTATCTGCATATCTCAACAATGATGTTGACTCTTTAAATTTAAATACCACAGGATGGAATTACGGAGGTTAAAAACTATTGATGAATAACCCATCAGAAAAAATATTAGATAAAAAATATAATTTTAAAATTGAATATAAACTTATAAATAATAAACCATTATTAAAATCTAGGTTATCTGAAATACCAAAATCATCTGGTTGTTATTTATTTAAGGACATAGACAATAACTTACTCTATATAGGAAAATCAAAAACACTAAGAAATAGGGTAAGTAGTTACTTTAATAATTATGCTGATCTAACTCCAAGATTAAGTTTGATGGTTAGGCAGATAACGGAAATAGAAATTATAGTTACGGATAGCGAGTATGAAGCACTAAATTTAGAATCTAATTTAATAAAAACCAATAAGCCATATTTCAATATTTTATTAAAAGATGATAAAAAATACCCATATCTTTGTATTACATGGAGTGAACAATATCCAAGAATATTTATCACTAGAAAAAGGAGAAATAGAAATAATTTAGATAGATATTATGGCCCATATGTTGATGTCGGATTATTAAGAAAAACGTTGTTCATAATAAAAAAAATATTTCCACTAAGACAAAGACCTCGTCCAGTCTATAAAGATAGAACATGTTTAAATTACTCAATTGGCAGATGTCCAGGAGTATGTCAGGAAATAATATCACCAGAAGATTATAAAAAAACTATGAAGCAAGTTTCTATGATTTTTCAAGGAAGGAATGATGATTTAGAGAACTATTTAGAAAGAAAAATGAATCTACTTTCTGAAGATTTACAGTTTGAAAACGCTGCCAAAATAAGAGATCAAATAGTAGGTTTAAAATTACTTACAGAATCTCAAAAAATTTCGATTCCCGATTCATCAATTAATAGAGATATATTTGGAATCGTTTCAGAAAAAAATATAGCTAGTATTCAAATTTTTCAAATGAGAGCTGGAAAATTAATTGGAAGGATTGGATATACCCAAAAATTAAATCATAAGGATCAAAGTGAAATACTACAAAGAGTTTTAGAAGAACACTACATTAATGTTGAAGGAGTTGAAATTCCATCTGAAATCCTTTTGCAATTTAATCTTCCAAAACAAAAAACTATTGAAGACTGGTTAAGCGAACTAAGAAAGAAAAAGGTCAAGTTAATTACCCCAAAAAGAAATAAAAAATTGGAAACTATTGATATGGTTTTAAAAAATGCAAGATTAGAATTAGACAGGATAATAAACGGTATTCAGGATAATGAATCTGCAATTGAAGATTTAACTCAAATACTTGAGTTAAATAACCAGCCAAAAAGAATAGAAGGTTATGACATTAGTCATATACAAGGTACAGACCCTGTAGCTTCACAAGTAGTATTTATTGATGGTATTCCATCAAAACAAAATTATAGGAAATATAAAATTAATGATCCTAATATATTTATTGGTCATAGTGATGATTTCGCTTCAATATATGAAGTTATATACAGAAGATTTAAAAAATGGTCAAGATTTAAAATTGAAGGCGGAGACATTAGTACTTTAAGTGAAAAAAAACATAGTAGGTTAGAAAATGATCTATTAACTGATTGGCCAGATTTAATAATGATTGATGGGGGTAAAGGACAATTAAATGCAGCCTTAAAAGCCTTGAAAGATTTAAATTTACAAGAAGAAGTAACAATTTGTTCCTTAGCTAAAAAAAATGAAGAAATATTTATACCTGGGTTACCAAAATCACTAGATACAGATCAAAATCAAAAAGGTGTTCTATTACTTCGTAGAGTAAGAGATGAAGCTCATAGATTTGCACTATCATTTCACAGGAATAAACGGTCAACTCGAATGAATAGATCTCAATTGTCCCAAATACCAGGATTAGGACCCTCAAGAATTAAAGATTTACTTAAGCATTTTAATTCCATAGATGCGATAAGGATAGCTAGCAAAGAGGAGTTATCAAATGTTAAAGGCCTTGGTAAACATTCAGCAAATGATATTTATAATTACTTCCATGAGTTATAAATATTGATTAATATTTATTAATTTAAAATTTTTGGTTTTAATTAAGTTTTTATATTAGAAATATATAAAGAATTATATTTTACTAACTTGTCATCAGAAGCTTATTTATGGTTTAAGTCTCTTCATATTATTGGAGTAATTGTATGGTTCTCTGGACTTTTTTATTTAGTAAGGCTTTTTATATATCATGAAGAATCAAGGACAATGCAGGATAATTTGAAAATTGCATTTAACGATCAATATTCATTAATGGAAAAAAGACTAGCAAATATTATTACTACGCCAGGAATGATATTGGCCTTAAGTATGGCTATATGCTTAATAATTATGAATCCTGGATGGCTAATTGAAAAATGGCTACAAATTAAGATTATCTTAGTTTTAGGCTTAGTTATCTATCATTTTTACTGTTATAAAATAATGAATTCATTACAAAATGGCACTTCAAAAATATCAGCCCAAAAGCTTAGATTATTAAATGAACTCCCTACATTATTTTTATTTATAATTGTTCTCTTAGTAATTTTTAAAAATAATTTTCCTACTAGTATTGCAACATGGAGTGTGTTTGGATTAATAGTATTTATGCTTGTATCTATTCAGTTATATGCAAAAATCAGAAAGAAAAATGAAGAAGCCTTAAAAAATGGATAAGGAAGATTTGGTAAAAATAACGAAAAATATCAATAAGAACAGCTGTCCCAATAACATAAATTTTCATTGTCATACAAAATACAGTGACGGCAGTTTTGAACCAGAACAATTATTAGACCAGGTTTATATTAATAAACTAAAATTAATATCAATAACAGATCATCACACTATTAAAGCGCACGATTTTATTGAACAAAATAATATTCTTGAAAAGTATCCAAATAATTCATTTAAATTAATTCCAGGCATTGAAATTAACTGTTTACTTTTAGGATGTTTAGTTCATGTTGTTGGTTTAGGAGTAAATATTAAAAGTAAGCATTTAACTCCTTATATACAAGGTGAGTCTCCAGTAGGAAATGATTTAAGTATCCAGTCAGTTATAAATGCAATTAGATTAGCAGGCGGATTATCATTTCTAGCTCATCCTGCAAGATATAGGATACCTTTTTATAAATTAATTACTGAGGCTAATAAACAAGGGGTAGACGGAGTTGAAGTCTGGTATGATTATGAATTAAAGGAAAGGTGGCAAGCAAGTGATTTTATATGTTCAGAAATAAATAAATTAACGGAAAGCTTAAACATGCTTAAATCATGTGGCACAGACAGTCACGGATATTCATTATTAGGAAGATAAATTAGAAATCATTTTTTTCTATTTTTGCATCAATCATATTAACAATATTTTTTAAATTATCTAATATTTCAGGCGTGTAATCATTCCACATATTTCTATTAATAATCTCAATAAATCTTTGAGATAAATCTCTTAAAGCCCATGGATTATTCTCAATAAAAAACGTTTTAAGATCATCGTCACAAATCCATGAATCATATATTTGTGTATAACACCAATCAGATACCTGTTCAGTAGTAGCATCATATGCATACAAATAATCAAGAGTTGCAGAAAACTCAAAAGCTCCTTTATAACCGTTTTCTTTCATTCCATCAATCCATTTTGGATTAAGAACTCTTGTCCTAACAACCTTATTAATTTCATAGTTTAATTTTTTAATTTTTGATAAACGAAATTTTGATAAATCACCATGATAAATTTCTGGAAATTTACCTCTTAATTTATTTATTGCAGATGATAGTCCACCCTGAAATTGGTAATAGTCATCTGAATCTAAAATATCGTGTTCTCTATTATCTTGATTATGAATAACCAATTGAATATTTTTGAGTGCATTTTCTAATTCTTTTTTATTTTCTATGGGTTCATTATTATCAGAATATATCCACTTGCTCCAATTTAAATATGATTCAGCAAAATCATTATTATTATCCCAACTAGAATTAGAAATTAATTCCTGTAGACCAGCACCATATGCGCCTGGAGCAGAACCAAAAATTCGATTTAAAGAATTGTTTTTTTTAAAAGAATCTAAAATTGGATTAAAATTTACATCTTCATCAAGGTGGGATACCAAAGTAATAGCTTTATGAGTTAAGGATATTAATTGAGGAAATGCATCTCTAAACATACCGGAAATTCTTAAAGTAACATCAACTCTTGGCCTGTTAAGAATAGATAATGGAATAATTTCCAAATCTATAACTCTTCTAGAAGGACCATCCCAAATCGGTTTAACACCTAACAAATATAATATTTGACAAATATCTTCGCCACCATTTCTCATGGTTGATGTAGCCCATACAGAAATTGCTAATTTCTTAAGGTCTTCTCCATGATCTTGTTTATATAAATCAATTATTTGCGAAGCAGATTGACTTCCAACGATCCATGCGGATTCAGTAGGTAAACCTCTTGAATCAATAGAATAAAAATTTTTACCCGTAGGTAGTACTTCAGTCTTGCCTCTTGTGGGAGCACCTGATGGTCCGCTACTTACATATAGTCCTTTTAAAGAATTTATTAATGAAAGTTTCTCATTTAAATAAGATTGAACAATAGGTTGTTGTATTTCTGTTTTGAGTATAGAAAAATAATCATTATGTTTTTTATTTTTAGTAAATAGTTTTAAAATCTTTTTATTTTCTAATAAGTCTAAATCTTCTTTTGCTAAATTGTCTTTATAAAAATAATAATAAATAAGATATTTTCCTTGATATTCTAAAAATTCTAAAGCTTTTCTAAAGTTAATTATATTGTTCTCTGAATAATTACCAAAGATTATTTTATCTTTATCACTAAGAATTTGAACATAATTATTTGTCCATGGATCTAAATCTAAATTTAAATTAGATGCGATATATTGAATTAATCCTTGGCGATTAGAATTGGGTACTCTTGAAATACTTAAAATCAAATTAATTTCATTTAAATATTTTTGTCTACTACCAAAAGTATGAAGACCCGTTCTAATTTGTGATTCTTTAAGTTCACATAGGTATGATTCTATTTCTTCAATTTTTTTAGATTCATTAAAAAATATGATGTCTTTGAAATCATTTTTTATGATTTCTAATAATGATTTTTCAATAATACTTATACGATCAGAATTTAATAACTTTGCATCATAATATTCGTCTAAAATTTGTTCTAAACAGGAAAGTTTTCCATATAATTCAGATCTATCTAAAGGGGGTGTTAAATGATCAATTATAGTCGCATGAGTTCTTCTTTTTGCTTGAGATCCTTCTCCCGGATCATTTACTATAAATGGATATATGTTAGGTATCGGTGGACAGACTATACTCGGGAAGCATTCATTGCTAAGTCCTATCGATTTGCCAGGTAACCATTCAACAGTTCCATGTTTACCTACATTAATAATTGCATTAGAATCAAATTTACTTGTAAGCCAATAGTACTGAGCTAGGTATCTATGGGGAGGGGGAAGATCTGGAGAATGTATATCTTTATTAGATTCTGTATCATATCCTCTTTGAGGTTGAATTAATACACATAATTTTCCAAAAATAAGACCATTTATTGAAAAACCATCATCTTCTAAATCATAAGCTTTAGATGGATCCCCCCATCTTTCAACTATTAGAGTTTTAGCTTTTATTGGTAGTTGGCTCCAAAAACTTAAGTAATCATTTAATGATAAAAAATCTAGAGGTTTATTATTTTGTGACTCAATATCATTTGTCCTGGCTTTTATAATTAAAGACATTAGTTCTGATGTATTTTTAGGCAATTCTGCAGGTCCAAGATCATATCCCTCATCTTTTAACCAATGAAGAATATTAAGTAAAGATTTCGGTGTATTTAAACCAACACCATTTCCAATTCTTCCATTTTTTACTGGATAATTGGCAATTACTATTGAAATCTTTTTATCAAAATTACATAAATTATTTAGTTTCACATAATTACTAGCAAGTTTTGTAATCCATTTGATATTTTCAATGTCAACCTTATAATTTGTTATATTGCTACACAAACTTTTATTGATAGATATAACTTCCTTAAATGCTGAAGGTTTAGTGGTAATACGTCCATCAAATTCTGGAATTATTACTTGCATTAATAAATCGGTTGGATTCATTCCTGTTGATGAAAATAACCAATCCTTTCTTGATTTGTTACAAGAAAGTATTTGTAATATTGGAAGATTTAATGATTTAAATATATTTAAACTTTCATCTCCTTTTTCATAGGAGTTGTTAAGTGAGGAAGAAAAAGATGTGGTTGTAATTAATAATTTTATTTCTTCTTTTTTAAAGAGATCAATTAATTCTTTTTGAATTTTAAAATCTTTTAAAGTCGATACAAAAACTGTTTTAGGTGATAATCCAATACACCTCAATTGAGATATCAATTCATTCGATAACTCGATTTCATTTGCTAGAAATAAGGATCTATAAGAAATTATTCCAACTTTAAAGCCCATTTCATTTTTCCACTCATACAAATAGGGATCTGGGTATGAAACACTTGAGCAATATTTATCGGGAATATTAGTATCATTATTAAATAGATAATTTAAACAATAAAGAAATCTTCTATAATTTTCTAAACCTCCTGATCTAAGAAGTTTTGTAATTTTAATTGACGTATTCAAATCTATACTGCTTAATTCGTTTAGAGATAAATCTTCCTCTTCCGTACCAGAAAGAACTAAAAGGGTTCTATTAATCTTTAATTCTTGCCATTTAATTAATTTTTCAATACCGTAACTCCAAGTACCTTTATCCCCGAATAATCTTAGGACTACAACCTTTGCATAATTTATTGTTTTTTCAAAATAATTATCTATTTGTGCAAACGTATTTAGATTTCCTATTTCTAATGTTCTTAAATTATTTATAAAAGAATCAAATTCCTTATTCTCAACTATATCTGAAATTATATTTATATCTGCTTTAACGCTTGTAATAAATATAAAATCTGCTTTTGGATGCTCTATGAAATCATCATTATTCTTTTCATTTCCTGCAATATTTAATATCCTATGCATTTATATATATAAATAAGGTTTACAATAATTAAGTAGGTTAAAACAATTTTAACTCATTTAAATTAATTAAATATGCATGAATTTCTTCCATATGCCTGGTTCGAAGGTAAATGTATTCCATTTAATGAAGCAAAAATATCAATAGCTACACATGCACTGCATTATGGAACTGCTGCATTTGGAGGAATGCGAGCAATCCCAAATCCCATTAATAATAATGAGTTTCTTTTATTTAGAACGGATAAACATATAAAAAGATTGTCTCAAAGTTCTAAATTACTTCTAAATGAAATATCTGAAGAATATATCTATAATGCTTTAGTAGAAATTATCAAAATAAATAAGCCAAAAAAACCAATTTACATAAGACCATTTGTTTATACAAGCGATTTAGGTATAGCACCAAGACTTCATAATATAGAAACTGATTTCTTCATTTATTGCCTTGAACTTGGCGATTATTTATCGCCAGATGGAGTTTCATGCAGGATGAGTAGTTGGACAAGACAAGAAGATCGGTCACTCCCATTAAGAGGGAAAATAAGCGGAGCATACATTACTAGTTCTTTAGCTAAAACCGAGGCTAGTTTATCAGGATTTGATGAAGCCTTACTATTAAATTCAAGTGGAAAGGTAAGTGAAGCTAGTGGAATGAACTTATTTATTGTTAGAAACGAAGAATTAATAACTCCAGGTGTTGATCAAGATATACTTGAAGGTATAACTAGAGCTAGCGTTATTGAGTTAGCAAAATCATTTGGAATTAATGTAATTGAAAGGCCTGTTGATAAAACAGAATTATTGATAGCAGATGAAGTTTTTCTAACTGGAACTGCTGCAAAAATCACCCCAGTAAAACAAATCGAATCAATACAACTAAATGTTGAGCGTCCAATAATGAATAAGTTGAAAAATAAGCTTATAGAAATAACAGAAGGTCGTTCTCGAGACTATGATGATTGGATAACAAGAATACATATTAATTAGTTAAATTAATTGTCCAACATGACATCATTTAGAGAATATTTAAATAGAAAAGAAAAACCTATAATTATATTTGATGGAGGAACTGGAACTTCTTTCCAAAATTTAAATCTAACGGCAGAAGACTTTGGAGGTAATGAATTAGAAGGTTGTAATGAAAATTTAGTTTTATCTTCTCCTAATGCTGTAGAAAAGGTACATAATTCGTTTCTTGAAGCAGGTTGTCATGTAATTGAAACTAATACATTTGGAGCATCATCAATTGTATTGGATGAATACAACATATCTAAGAAAGCATATGAGATTAATAAAAAAGCTGCTCAGATAGCTAAAAAAAGTGCGAATTTATTTAATTCAATTAACTACCCTAGATTTGTTGCAGGATCAATAGGACCAACGACAAAGTTGCCAACATTAGGTCATATTGATTTTGATATTTTAAAAGAATCATATAAAGAACAGATAAATGGTCTTATTGATGGAGGTATAGACCTTTTATTAATAGAAACCTGCCAAGATGTTCTACAGATTAAATCAGCATTAATTGCCTCACAAGAAGTTATCAAAAATAAGAATATTGATTTGCCAATAATGATATCCATAACAATGGAAACAACTGGGACTATGCTCGTTGGATCAGATATAGCTTCAGCATTAACAATATTAGAGCCATTCAATATTGATATTTTGGGACTTAATTGTGCAACCGGTCCAATTCAAATGAAAGAGCATATTAAGTATTTAGCTGAAAACTCACCCTTCGTTATTAGTTGCATACCTAATGCGGGGTTACCAGAAAATATTGGAGGGGTAGCTCATTACAAATTAACTCCATTAGAGTTAAAAATGCAGTTGATGAATTTTATCTATGATTATAATGTTCAGCTTATTGGAGGTTGCTGCGGCACTACTCCTGAACATATAAAATACTTAGCGTCACTAATTGATGAAATAGATGATAATAAAAAAATCAAAAAAAGAAAATCGACCGAAAAATATAGTTTTATTCCCTCAGCATCTTCTATATATAATTCAGTTCCATACAAACAAGATAATTCTATATTGATTGTTGGAGAGCGTTTAAATGCCAGTGGGTCAAAGAAAGTTAGGGAATTATTGAATGAAAATGACTGGGATGGTTTGGTATCTATTGCTAAGCAACAACAAAAGGAAAATGCTCACATCCTTGATGTGAATGTGGATTATGTTGGAAGGGATGGAATTAAAGATATGAAAGAGATCACATCAAGATTAGTAACAAATATAAATCTTCCATTAATGATAGATTCTACTGAAGCAGATAAAATGGAAAGCGGTTTAAAAACAGCTGGAGGGAAATGCATAATAAATTCTACCAATTACGAAGACGGCGAAGACAGATTTAATCAGGTCTTGAATCTCGCATTAAATTACGGTTCTGGAATAGTTATTGGAACTATTGATGAGAGTGGAATGGCAAGAACATATGAAAAAAAATATAGTATTGCACGTAGAGCCATAGAAAAGACGAGAACTAACAATCTTGCAGATTATGAAGTATTTTTTGATCCTCTTGCATTGCCAATATCAACAGGAATAGAGGAAGACAGATTAAATGCTAAAGAAACTATTAAAGCAATAGAAAAAATTCGTAAAAACTTCCCTGATGTTCACATTATCCTGGGAATATCTAATATAAGCTTTGGACTTTCGCCTTTATCAAGAATTAATCTCAATTCAATTTTTCTCGACGAATGTATTAAGGCAGGATTAGATTCCGCGATTATCGCCCCAAACAAAATACTTCCTCTTTCAAAAATCTCAGATAAGACAAAGAAATTATGTTTGGATTTAATTTATGATAAAAGAGTATTTGATAATGATATATGCATATATGATCCATTAGTTGAACTGACAAAAGCATTTCAAGATTTATCAATTAGTGACTTCAAAAAGGCTTCTATTTCAGATAAAAAATTAAGTTTAGAAGAGAAACTAAAAAATCATATAATAGATGGTGAAAAAATAGGCTTAGAAGAGAAATTAAATGACGCTCTAGAAAAATATAAACCGCTTGAAATAATTAATACATTTTTATTAGATGGGATGAAAGTAGTAGGTGAATTATTTGGATCGGGACAAATGCAATTGCCTTTTGTATTGCAGTCAGCTGAAACTATGAAATTTGCTGTTTCAGTACTCGAACCACATATGGAAACTGTAGATGAAACAATTTCTAATGGAAAATTATTGATAGCTACTGTTAAAGGAGATGTCCATGATATTGGTAAAAATTTAGTTGACATAATTCTCTCAAATAATGGTTTCGAGGTAGTCAACCTGGGTATAAAGCAAGATGTTTCAGCAATTATAGAAGCACAAAAAAAACATAAAGCAGACTGTATCGCTATGAGTGGTTTACTTGTAAAATCAACAGCTTTTATGAAAGATAATTTAGAAGCATTTAATAATGCCCATATAAATGTTCCAGTTATTCTTGGAGGAGCAGCATTAACCCCCAAATTTGTTAATGAAGATTGTAGTCAGATATATAAAGGAAAAATACTTTACGGGAAAGATGCTTTTACAGATTTAGCATTTATGAATGAATATATGGACAGCAAAAGAAGGGGTAACTGGTCGAATGAAAATGGTTTTATTAATAACGATGATATTCATGTAAAATTAGCGACTCCAAAATCTTCTGAAAAAGTTGAAAATATAAATAAAAAAATTAAAAATATTGCAAATACTAAACAAGTTGAAAATTTTGCTAGATCCAATTATGTAGAAGAGGAGGACCCAATTAAAGCGCCTTTTCTTGGAACAAGAGTTCTTGATGATAAAGATATAGATTTTGATAAATTATTTTTTTATTTAGATAAAAAAGCATTATTCAGTGGTCAATGGCAGATTAAAAAAAATAAAGGGCAGTCTGTCGATGAATATAATGAATATTTAGATTCATATGCAAATCCATTACTTAAAAAATGGACTGAAATTATTTTAAATAAAAGACTAATTTCACCTAAAGCTGTTTATGGATACTTCAGTTGTGGAAGAAAGAAAAATAGTATTTACCTTTTTGACGACAAATCCAATAAAAAAATTTCCCAATTTAATTTTCCAAGACAAAAATCCGGAAACAATCTTTGCATAGCAGATTTTTACTGTGATCTTCAAAATAATGAACCTATAGATATATTTCCAATGCAAGCTGTAACAATGGGAGCTATTGCTAGTGAATATTCGCAAGAATTATTTAAAGCTGACAAATATAGTGACTATCTACTATTTCATGGTTTAACAGTTCAATTAGCAGAAGCCCTTGCTGAATATGTTCATTCTTTAGTAAGAATTGAATGTGGATTTAAAAAATTTGAACCTAATAATAATCGTGAAATATTAGCTCAAAAATATAGGGGAGCCAGATATTCTTTTGGTTACCCAGCATGTCCTAATGTCTCAGATTCAAACATACAACTATCATTATTAGATGCAAAAAGAATTAATTTAAAAATGGATGAATCAGAACAATTACATCCAGAACAAAGTACTACTGCCATTATTTCTCTTCATTCAAAGGCTAAGTACTTTAGTGCTTAATAAAAATTTAGTTATTTTCAAGACATTCTATTATCTCTTCTTGTAATTCTTCCATAATTTCAGTATCACTTAAATCAATTCCTTCACCAGCAGCATCTTGAAGTAATTCCAAATAATAGGATGCACCATCGCTTGATAAAAATTCAATTGCTGACGTTTCATCACTTTCTTTAAAAGCGTCATTTAATGATTTAAATGCTATGTTTTCAGTAAAGTCCCAATCCATAATGAAAAAAACCTTATAAAATTATTACCTCCTAACCCCCCATATTCGTCAACCTTTCTTAAAAAAAATACGAGTATTTATAATTATTTAATCTAACTTACAACAAATGAATAAAGAAATTAAAAAAAATAACGAACATTTAAATGTCTTAGGCAATAAACTCGAGGTTTGTAGTTGTAAACCTATAACAGGATGGTACCGAGATGGATTTTGTAAATACGATTCAAATGACGGAGGAAATCATTCAATTTGTTGTGTAATGGATGACAATTTCCTGAAATATAGTAAATCTCAGGGAAATGATTTAATAACTCCAATGCCTATTTATTCATTCCCAGGACTAAAGGAAGGTGATTATTGGTGTATATGTTTAGATAGATGGAGACAAGCATTGCTCGATGGCTTAGCACCCAAGGTTATATTAGAGTCGACAAATATTGTAGTTTTAGAATCGGTATCATTAGATAAATTAAAAGAATATCAATTTAATAAAATATAATTCTAAAATAATAAATTTTTTTAAAATAGTTATGGGATTTTATTTTTATTGCCTTAATGAGAAGTGAAACATATTGGGAAAAAGCATTAAAGCAAACAACTGTATCTATTAATAAAAATAGTTTACATCCTCTTGAAACTGAAGTTGTCACAAAAGATTTTTATAAAAAAAATGATTTTATAATCAGAAAATTAGATACGTCTAAATTCAAGAAAAAGATTTGTTACGGTCCAAAACAAAATCCATTCAATCCATGGGAAAAAATACTAGAAATTGAGAAAATTGGAAATTTTCATCAATTAATATTAAATAAATATCCTGTACAAAAGGGGCATCTTTTACTCATAACAAATAGTTGGAAACCTCAAAATGGTTGGTTAGATATAAAAGATTGGATTGCTATCAAAAAGGTAAATAAAAACACAAGCGGTTTATGGTTTTTTAATAGCTCACCGATTGCAGGAGCAAGTCAACCTCATAGACACATTCAACTTTTAAGAAGATCATATGGTGAAGTTACTTGTCCAAGAGAAAAATGGTTTTTAGATTTAGAAACAATCAACGATAAGAAAACTAAACTGAAAAAAAGTATCGTTGTTTCTAACTTTAATTTTCTGGAAAATTCAACACATATATATAATTTATACTTAGAATTATCACAGAAAATTGGGTTAGGTGATCCAATAAATGATGAGAAACCAAGATACCCTTACAATATTTTAATTACAAACAACTGGATAGCAATAATTAGAAGAAAATTTGATCACCTACATGGCTATAGTATTAATGGCTTGGGATTTGCGGGATATTTACTCATAACTGATAAATCAGACATTAATTACTTAAATAAATTTGGACCTGAAAAACTTCTTGAAAATTTTGTTTAATTATTAACTGCCAGTTTCAACAGTATCCCGTTGAATTTGATTTTCTAGTACTTCAATAGATGCTGTTACTGAGGCAATCTTACGTTCAAGAGAATCTTTAATGTAATTAAGCATTTCCAGTTTCATTTTTTGATAATGAGATTTATTTTCTTTAGAAGATTTGAAGTAACAATTAAACATTTTTTATATAATTTTAAGATCAAAATTTATTAGTTTGTGGATAATTAATCGTAAATATATAGATTCAAAGACAAAATAAGTATATAGAATTTCAAAAGATTCCAAATACATTTAAAAATTCTATTCTATTATTAAAAATAAAAATTAATTGAGTATTATTGAAAATTCAAATACTAAAAGGATTTCAATTGATTTACCGGAAGAATTAATTTCTAGGTTTGATCAATTGAGAAAAGAATGGGGTTTTAGAGCAAGAGGTCCCGTAATTGAAAAATTGCTAACTGAACTTCTTCAAGAAGAAGATTTAATCCCTAAAAATCAACAACAAACTATTGACTTTAGCGGAAAGGAAAATATAAATAATTATTCAAATTATCACGAAAACAGTGCTTTAGTACTTATTAAAACAGATGTAGAAGAAGAAAAGATTAAAGAAACAACTACAAAAAATATTCCAAAAAATGTTGAAGAAGTTGTTGAAAAAACAAACTTGGACATCAATTTACCTAATTTTGTAGGAAAGAAAGTTAAAAATTTAAGAAGAAGCATGAATATTGAAAAGACTAATCAAAAACTTAACGATATTCAAATTAATTCTATTAATGAGAACGATATCATCAAAAGTAGAATTGAAATAATTAGCCATTGGAAAAACTTATATGGAAATGTACCTAATGAACATATAGTAGAAGCATCCATGGAGTGGTTTAGCAAAGATATTTGGCCAAATATAGATGGAACAGAACATTTACCATTCACATGGAGTGCTGCTAACAAATTAATGACAGAATTATGTTCTTTTTGGAAGAAACAAAATCCTTCATTAGAGTTAGTTATTTTAATGGTTGGTGTATTAGAAGATCCATTTGCTACATCTGATTTAAAAAATAGGATACCAACCTTAGTAAGAAGATTTGTAGGTAGTTTTAAAAGAAAAAGTAAAGGTAATTCATTTGAAGCATTGGATTCAACAATGACGGTTCATGGTGCCCTTAAATTATTAAATTTATCTACAGCAGCGGGTTCAGCTCATACGTTAAATAAAATTAGAGATGCATATAAAATTAAAGCCTTAGAGACTCATCCTGATGCAGGTGGATCTACTGACGAAATGAGGAAATTAAACGAAGCTTACCAATTACTTAAAAACTTATATAGAAAGTAGTATTACAAGTCTTATATAAGACACAGCCTAAGTCTATTAATTAGTCTTGTATAAGATTTTAGAGATTTATCAAAATCTATAAATTAGATAAAATTCATGCTAATAAGACTTCTAATTAAAAATTAATTAAAAATATTTGTAATGATCTTGAGGAAATGAAGATTAAATTAATATTTACTATATATTCATCAATACAAGTCTCTTTAGATTTATTAGCTAAGAATAAACAATATACTAATTATTCTTATTAAACTCAAAAAAATTAGACTTAGATATCTCATATAAGACTCATAAGTAGTCTAGGATTAATTCTTATATAATAGGAGCAATAATTATACTTAAATAAAAAATTTTAATGTCCTACCAATGTCCAAATATAATCAATGAGTTATAAAGTCATTATTTTAAAGGCTTTATAGATATGTAGCACTGCTTTATAGACAGTACTACCTGTTCTGAAGCTTCTGTAGTGCTGTTTCTCTCTCAATACTAGGAACATCACTTAAACCATTAGCATCAAACCATGGAGCGCTTGCCCAATCAAAACCTTCTCCAAATGTATTATCTGGGGATGTTATGTACCAATGACATGATGAATCTGGAACGTCAACTGCGCATTTAGACCAATCATCAGACCATTGAGGAACTTGAACCCAAAGAACGGAGGATATTAAAAAAGCGAAGATGTTTATCATGCATATTATTATAAACGATGAAGTAGATTTATATGAATATCATATCTCTCATATAAGAATTATTATAAGACTAATAATAAGTCTTATATAAGATTAGCAATACTTCAGATCTTTCTTTTTTTTAATAAGTATATCTTTTGTTATTACTAATATATAGAGATGTGTAATTCAATAGCTCTGTATGAATATTATCTTTCTCAAATAATAATTAATATTAGACTAGTTTTATGTCTCATATAAGATCTTCGATACTCTTAATCTCTTAGATTTGTATTAAATTTTTCTTCTATCATTTTTATAATTTTTTTATGAATATTAACTATGTCAGAATCTAATAATGTTTTTTCAGGGTCTCTATAAGACAATCTAAATGTATAGCTTATGTATTCTTCACCAAAATCATCATCATCATAAACATCTATTAAATTAATATCTTCCAATAGTTTTTTTCCAGATTTTTTTATTTGGGATATTATTTCACTTACTAAGAATTTTTTATTAAATATAAAATTAATATCTCTTTCCATTTTAGGAACCGTTGGATATTGTTTATAAACTGGTATCCATTTATTTTTTCTAGTACCTGCATCTGTTATTTTTGTCACTTTTAAGCTAAATAAATACATTTTTTTTAATGCTTTTTTTTCAGTAATTAACTTTGGATGGATTTCTCCAAAATATCCTATTTCATTCCCTTCAGTGAATAATCTAGCGGATCTACCAGGATGAAGAAAATCTATCGAATCAGTTGGTTTATCTTCAATATTTAAATTCAAGAGTGTTAAAGCCTCCCTTAACTTTCCTCGTGCCTCGTAATAATTTAAATGATTATCTTTACTAGAACCAAACCATTTTTCAAATTTATTAATTCCATAAATTGCACCATTTAATAATTCCTCTTGTGATAAATCAGGCTTGTTATGAAATATATTTCCTACTTCAAATATCCAACAATAATCAAGTCCAGAATTAATATTTTGATTACATATTCTTATGTGTTCTTGCCAAATATTATTTCTTAAGCAGCTTGTTTCAAGTAATAATGGATTTGAAATCTTAATTAAATTATTACTACTTTCTGATACAAGAGAATATGATAATACTTCGTTAAATCCAATATCTATAAAACCACTTTTTAACTTCCTTAGGGCAGTTTGTGAAGAAGAAAGCTTTCCTGGTTTTATAGGATTAGGCAAATTTAAATCAAACATGTCATAACCTACTAATCTTGCAATTTCCTCAATCAAATCAATTTCTCTTAATAAATCTTGAGATCTATTAGGAATAACTTCTACATCCCACCCATATTCTTTATTGGTTAAGTTACAACCAATTAACTTTAATTTACTTGTTATTTCAGTATCTGATAAATTTCTCTTTTTTATTTGGTCATTTACGTCAAAATCCTCATTTTTAATTATCAAAGGCCCAAGGATTTCATGAATCCTTTTTCTTCTTAAGGATATTAATTTTTTTGTTTTATCTAACTCAATGGAAGTATTAATTATCGTATTAGAAATATTAAAGTAATCTTCTAAAATATTAATTGCTCTAGTAACCGAATCTAATGTGTTCTTGTAGGAAATTCCTTTTTCATATCTACTACTAGATTCTGTTCTGATTCCAATTTCTTTTGATGATTTTCTTATTGTAACAGGATTAAAAACAGCTCCTTCAAGATAAATAGAAGAAGTATCTTCATTTACCGAAGTTTCTAAACCTCCAATAACACCAGCTATAGCAACTGGCTTATCATCACAAGCTACTATGGTTATATTTTGATTTAATTCATAATTCTCACCATTTAAACATAAAAGATTTTCATTGTCCCTTGCCTTTCTAACCGAGAAATCATTAGGTAAAACATCCCTCCCAATTAAATTTGATAGTTTTGCTGTATCAAAAGCATGTAATGGTTGGCCTTGTTCTAAAAGAATGTAGTTTGTAATGTCTACCAAAAGATTAAGAGATTTTATGCCTGATTTATCTAAACGATCTTTAAGCCATTGTGGAGATAATTCTTTGCCATTAACTGAGTCAATATGAGTAATTGAATAAAGACAATTTTTTGAAATAGCTTCAGTGCAGAGTTCAAAATTTTTAAAAACATTAATTTGATATCTAGTTTTTAATCTAGGAAAAGTTAATTTTGTTTCTAAAAGAGCCGATATTTCTCTTGCGATTCCTACTACTGACATGCCATCAGGTCTATTTGCGGTAATAGCTAAATCAAAGATGTAGTCATTGAGATCAAGTAATAAGGCTCCTGATGTGCCTAATTTATGTTTTAAAGCTATCTCCTCATTAATAATGGCAATACCCTCACTTTTGTCTTCCATGCCTAATTCTTCTAATGAACATATCATTCCTTCGCTCATAACTCCTCTTATTTCACTTTTTTTAATTGTTAAATTAATAGCGGAAAGGTGGGCACCAATAGTTGCTACATAAACATATATATTTGGTTTTACATTATTAGCTCCACATATTATTTGCAGAGATTTAGGACCTCCGATATCCACACTACATATAGATAATTTATCAGAATTTTCATGTTTAAGTACTGATAAAACTTTTCCAAGAACAATACCCTTAACATTTGATGAGCAATCAATAAGAGACTCAACCTCGAATCCACCTATCGATAATTTTTCAGAAAGATCATCTGGTGTAGTATTTATATCTACAAGGGATTTCAACCAGTTTTGAGATACCTTCATTTATCATTTTTGTCTAATGATACTAAAAGAAAAGTAATTATATGCAAAATAGTTTCTTGAAGTTGTACAATAGAAAATTATACATCAGCGTATTAATTAAAATGGCTAAAAAAGGTTCAAGAGTTGTAGTAACCATAGAATGTACTGAAGCAAGAACAAGTTCAGAACCAAGAAGATCTAATGGTATTTCAAGATATACAACTGAAAAAAACAAAAGAAATACTACAGAAAGATTAGAACTTAAAAAATTTAATCCACATCTAAACAAAATGACAATTCATAAAGAAATTAAATAAATAATAATAAAAACAATGCCAAATTCAATTTTTAAAAAACAATTATCACCAATCAAACCCGGTGACCCAATAGATTATAAGGACGTAGAGCTTCTTAAAAAATTTATAACTGAAAGAGGTAAAATATTACCTCGAAGAATGACTGGATTAACATCTAAACAACAAAGAGATCTTACTTTGGCTGTTAAAAGAGCAAGAATTGTAGCTTTATTGCCATTTGTTAATCCAGAAGGATAGTTCTGAAAGTAAGAGTTACTTAAATAATATTTAAATATTTGAGAGATTTAACTAATTTAAAAACTTTTATAATCGACTCAAAAGATCCAAAAGAGATTGATGACGCTTTCTCATTGGAATTTCTTGATGAAAACATAAAAAAATTATGGATACACATTAGTAATCCTTGTAAATTATTTTTAATAGATTCTAAAGTAGATATTGAAGCAAGAAATAAAAGTAGCAGTTTGTATTTAATAGATCAATATATACCTATGTTACCAGCTGAAATAATTGAAAAGGCGAATTTAAATCAAAATAAACTTTCAGAGACAATAAGTGCTTCAATTATTTTTAATGATGATGGTTCAATAAATAAATATGAAATAGTAGAGGCAAAAATAAAGCCTAAATATCAATTAACATATGAAGATGCAGATGAAATTATTGATTTAGAGCCAAAGGAAGAATTAGAAATAGTTGAGATAAAAAACTTATTAATTAATAGTTTTAATTATCGTAAAACTCAAGGAGCCGTTACATTCGAAATGCCAAGTTATAAGATTAATATTAATAATGGTAATGTCGAGATAAATAATATACAGAAAAGTATTTCACAAAAAGTTGTTTCTGAATCAATGATATTAATGGGTTTTGTGACTAGTTTATATTTATTTGAGAATAATATCGCAACTCCTTACAGAACTCATAAACTAAATTGTAATGCGTTAGAGATACTTGAAAAATATAAAGATAGTGAAATAAAGTATTCAATATTAAAACAATATATGGGTAAAAGTTATATTACTACCAAGGCTAATAAGCATGAATCATTGGGACTATTAAAGTATACACAATGTACATCACCACTGAGAAGATATTTAGATTTAGTTGTTCAGAGGCAAGTATTTAATAGTTTAACTAATAATGAGCTACTTAATCATAATAAAATTAGAGAAATAATAGATTTGACGAAAATTAAACAATCAGAAAATAATATTATTTATAAAAATGATAGATTAAAATATTTAAAAATTTTTTTTAAAAATGAAAAAAATAAATCTTATTATAAAATAATATTTATTAAATGGATTAATAATAAAAAGAATATAGCTTTGGTCTATTTCCCTGAATATTCATTAGAGCTTCTAATAATACTATATATATCAATTGAAACATATACAAATAAAATATATAAAGTTAAATTCAATTTTAATGATAATAATCTTCTAGAATTTATTCATTAAAAAAAATAAAATTATTGGCCTATTGTAGAAATTAAATTTGTTAATATATTAAAAAACATATTATGAGTTTTGTAATTACTACGCCATTATATTATGTAAATGATAAACCACATTTGGGAAGTATATATACTACGGTCATTTGTGATTCAATAGCTAGATATAAGAGACTCTCTGGAGAAAAAGTTATTTTTATTACTGGTGTGGATGAACATGGTTTAAAAATACAAAGAACGGCAAGTAGTAAACAAGTTAAACCTCAAACCCATTGCGATGAAATATCAAATATCTTCAAACAAAACTGGAATGATTGGGACATAACACATAACAAGTTTGTAAGAACAAGCTCTAAAGAACATGAATCTATCGTTGATGAATTTTACAACAGAGTAAAGAAATCTAATGACATTTATATGGGAGTCCAAAAAGGATGGTATTGCGTAGGTTGTGAAGAATTTAAAGAAAATCCAGATAATTCTCCAACACACAAATGTTCAATACACCAGAAAACTTTGGAATGGAAAAATGAAGAAAATCTTTTTTTTAGGTTATCAAAATACCAATCACAAATAGAAGATCTTATTAAGGACCCATCATTTATCCAACCTAAAGAAAGAAGAAATGAAATAATCAATTTTGTATCTAAAGGTTTAAAAGATTTCTCAATATCCAGAACAAATGTATCGTGGGGAATACCAGTGCCAGATACAAAAAGTCATACTTTTTATGTATGGTTTGATGCTCTACTTGGTTATGTTAGTGCAATAAGCCAAGATATAAATAATCCATCATTGGAATACTCAATTAATAATGGATGGCCTGCTGATATTCATTTAATTGGAAAAGATATTCTGAGGTTCCATGCTGTATATTGGCCTGCAATGCTAATTTCTGCTGGTATGAAGGTACCTAAAAAAGTTTTTGGTCATGGTTTCTTAACCAGAGAAGGGCAAAAAATGGGTAAAAGCTTAGGTAATGTATTGGATCCAAATCTATTATTATCAAAATACGGGAAAGAAGCCGTTAGATGGTATTTACTAAAAGATATTTCATTGGGTAATGATGGTGATTTTCAAAATAAAAGATTTGTAGATATTATCAATAATGATTTAGCAAACACAATTGGAAATTTATTAAATAGAACATCTTCAATGTCTAGAAAATGGTTTGATAATAAAGTTCCAAATAATGAAGAATTTAATATTGATAATACTTTGAAATTACATTCAAAAAAAGCAGTTGATAATTTCATAAAACATTTTAATTCCTACGAATTAGATTTAGCAGCAAATGTGATACTTAATTTTGCAATTAAAACTAATTTATATCTAAACGAAAAACAACCTTGGATATTAATTAAAGATGAATATAATATCTCTCTTGTAGGTAATATTATTTATAATGTATTAGAAAGCACTAGAATTGTTGGTTTATTATTATTACCATTATTGCCTGATCTATCATCAAAAATTGATATTCAATTAGGATCCATATATGATGAAAAAATATCATGGACTGATCAATTAAATTGGGGAATATTAAAACATAAATCTAACTTACCAGTTCCAAATCCAATTATAGAAAAACTTGAATATGAATAGATTTTATTTCCTTTTATTAATATTTCTAATAGTAATTGGAGGTTGTAAAACAGGTGGCAGAGATGAAAAAGAAATTAGTCAAAGTATTAATAGTTTAAATATGAATATTTACTCTAATAAAGGAAAAAAAATGCTATCAATTAATAGTCCCTATTCAATATATGATAAAGATAAAAATACATTTAATCTTAAAGAAACTACAATAAAGTTATTCAAAAATAATGAAAGTGAATATATAATAACCTCAGAAAAATCAAAATTATCTAATAACAATAAATTAATAGAATTAGATGGTAATGTATTAATAAAAACACTTATTAAACAAGAAGATAAATTATATTCAAATAGTTTTATTTGGAATATTGAAAATTCTCAATTCTTATTAGTTGGTAATGTTAAATTTGAAAATAATACAATTACTTTAAGCTCAAATAAAGCAATACTAAATAAAAAAAATAATATAATTGAATTTTTTAATCCTGTAAAATATAAAGTTAATGACAGTAATAATAACAAAAGGTATGAAGTTAAATCGGAAAATGCTTACTATAATATTGATACCAAATCTGTAAGTTTCAGATCAAAAGAAGAAAGAGTTCGTTCTAAAATATATTTTTAAAAACTATTTTTTAAAAATAAATTATTTAATTTTTTGGACCAATTATTAATCCATTTTTCATCTGACTTCGTAAAGCATTTGTAACTCCATCCTCCTATCAAAATAAATGATTTATTATTTATTGGGATAATCATTATTGATGGAACATTTGGACAAAAGCTAAAAAATTCATCTCTACCAGGATAGAATTTAGTATTTGCTAAAGATATTAATTTCATATTTTTTAAAGATCTTAAACAAGTTTCGCCAGGTTTAAAACCATTATTCGAAGTAATACCTCTTCTTAATATATTTTTACCTTCATTGTTAATTAATATTGTAGCCGCAGCCGTTGAAGTTAATATAGTCTCTGAACCCCACGCCAATTCGTCTAAAATTTCCGCAGGGATATCTGGATCAAATATAAATTTATTATCTCCCTTTAATTCCACTCTTTTTCCTATGGTTTGATTAAATTGTTTAAATAAAAAACCAATTAAAACAATAATTACTGATGATATAGCTGATAAAACTTGTGCTCTTTCAAGAGCTGGAGATATTGAATCTATTGAAAAGAAATTCCCTAATTGAAAGAAAAAAAGTATAGAGCCAATAATTATTAACGTTTTACCATTGAAATTCATACATAAAATAATAGATTAGGCTTAATAATTACCTTAAATAATTATATTGGATTTTTATATCAAAGAATCATAGATTTATCGTTTATTATTATATAATTAATCCAAAACTAAAATGTCTAAGTATTTTTATAAATTCTTCTTTTCACTTTTAATGATAGGTTTTCTTTTAATTGCACTTCCAATAAGAACTTATGCAGATAGTCTTAATAAAATCAGTAATCTATTTATAGTAAGTCAGCAAAAAACAATAATTAATTACGAAAAAAGTCAACCATCTTCAATTGATAATCCAGTAGTTGATCCGAATTTTAATACTATGAGAGCTGAGGATGCAGAGAGTTCTACAGCTACTTATATTGTTGTTGGCTTATTAATCGCTGCTACAATAATACCTCTGGCGACATGGTGGTATTTCTCTAAATAAGATTTATTTATGGTAAGCAGTGAAAGTAATTTGTCTAAAATCATATTCATAACTGGTGGTACAAAGAGTGGTAAAAGTGAATTTGCAGAATATTTAGGAAGAAAATTAAAAAAAATAACATATATAGCACTTTCAGAGCAGAGAAAAGATGATAAAGTTTGGCAAAAAAAAATCTATCACCATCGCCAAAGAAGGCCAAAGGATTGGGAATTAATTGAGACCAATAATATAATTAGTGCATTAAAAAATGAGAAAGGTCCTGTATTAATTGATTCAATTGGAGGTTTTATAATGGAGAACATAAACAAAAATGATGAAGAATGGTACAAAAAAATTAATTTACTATTAAATCTTTTAAAAAAGAGAATAAAAACAACATTAATAGTAGGGGAACAAGTAGGTTGGAGTTTAGTCTCAGAGTATGAAATTGGTAATAAATATATTGAGAGACTTGGAGATCTTCAAAAAAGAATAACAAAAATTTCAGACGAAAATTGGCTGACATTAAATGGTAAAGCAATAAACCTAGATAATATAAGTGTTGAAATACCTTCTTAGAAATTGGAAATTTCACTTTTTGAACCTAGAATTCCTCAAAATACTGGAAGCATCGCAAGGACCTGTGCGGCTTTTAATATCACATTAAATTTGATCGAACCTTTAGGTTTTAAATTAGAAGATAAATATTTAAAAAGAGCTGGTCTAGATTATTGGCCTTTAGTTAAATTAAAAAAATATCCTAATTTTAGTAAATTTAAAGAATCAAAAAATAATAGGAGAATTATTGCTTTTAGCAAAAAAAATGGGGTATATTTGAACAACTTTAAATTCATTGAAGAAGATATACTATTATTCGGAAGAGAAGATACAGGATTACCTGATGACGTTATTGAGAGTAGTGATTCATTAATATCAATTTTCATGCCCAATGTAGCTTTATCAGAAAATGATAAAAAAGGTGTTAGGAGTCTTAATTTATCTGTTGCGTGTGGAATAGCAATATATGAGGCTAATAAACAAATAAATTTTAAAAGTGGTAATAAAGACTATTAATGATTTAAAATAAATTTACGTCTCGGTAGCTCAGCTGGTCAGAGCGGCGGATTCATAGCCCGCAGGTCGCGTGTTCAAGTCACGCTCGAGACATTATTATAATAGTGTGACACTTTAGTTTAATTATTATTCATATTTTTATTTTTATTTTTACTTTGGTTCATTATTTTCTTAAAGAATTTAAACTCAATAAAGTTATTTATCATTTGAACCTCATCTTTTATACCATCTTCATCTAAATTAAAATTATCATCCACTTTATGTTCTACAATATTAATTCTAGCTTCATCAATTGAAGATGATTTGCCATAATTACAATCTATTTTTAGAGATTTATAATCAATAGAACTATTCAAAATTCCTCTAAAGGTAAGTGCTTCCTCTACTAAGATACCAGTAACTTTTGATTGACTTAATTTATTATTCTTGCAAATTTCATCTATTATAAGCTGTACTTCTGAGCGTGGCAAAAACCCAATTCTTTTTCTTTGAGAGGGCATAAGTAAGAATTATTGTGACACTTGCATAATAATAGTGTTGCACTATATTAAATTTAAGTCAACAAAATTTTAATGCCTATTTTAATAATTCCAATTGGATTACTGCTCTGGTATTTAGCTTACGAAGCGAAGCCAATAAACAATGATGAAGCCACTAGTATTTGGGAAGAAGAAAATTTTGTCAAAAGGGCAAGGCTTCAAAATATACTTAAAGATAGTTTTTGAAAGATTCAGCTATAATCGGCATAATTTAATCTAAACTATGAATTTAAAAGAAAGAGGAGTTACAGTTGGAGATTTATTAATTACTTCAATTATTATAATTTCAACAATTTTTATTATTAATAAAGCCAAAGATAGTGATAAGCAGTCTCAAATATACATTGATTCTGGAGCTATTTATGGCACTTTGAGTACTTAATTATGGTGCGAAAGGGAATTCAATCTCTTTACCATTATAAAATCTGTCGAGCATTATTTCCTCACTAGCATTACTTACCTTGCAATATTCTGAACGCTTAAAATTTTTTAGGGATTCTTCCTTTATTTCTTTAATTTTAAAAGATGTGTAAAGCATTTAATATTTAATTTATAATTTATAATTTATAATATTTATTTTTTTTCAAGAGTTCTTTTTATTTTATTTTTATTTAATATTTAGATCTAAACGTTTCCCATTTAATATTATCTTTAAGTTCTTTAATACTACTAGATATTGAAGCTAAATTAACTACTTGAAGAATTTGATTTTTATTTAATCTATCTGAAGCAATAAGGTTATTTATCATCTCAAGAACTGAAGCATCATTTACATTCATACAAATTACCTAAATTTAATTAATATATAATCATGGTAATCATGAATTTAACTTTTTGATATTAAATATTTGATTTTTATAAGTAGTAGTTACCTTCTTTTTTATTTTTTTATACTAATGCATCTTTAATACAATAAATATTAAATACTATGAATCCTACAAAAAATATTTAAAAAATTAAAACCCATTTTTAATTAATTTCGTTTAATGTAAAAGAAACTTTTGATGAATAAAAACTCAACATCAAACTACATTAGTAGAGAAGAAGCAAAAGAAATGATCGAAGATGCCATAAGAAGGCACAACAGGAGATCAACTATTATATCAAGCGTATTAGGTTGGATATTAATTGGTGGATATTCATTTGGATTATTTCAGGCGGTACAAAACGTTTAATTAATATATACTCTGGCATACAAAATGTTAAATTAAATATAACCACATAACTAATATGAGAGAATATATTAATACAAATTTAAGAGAAATAAAAAAACATTTCAATAAGAGAACAAAAAAGCTATCTAAATTAAATTGTAATTCAGTAAAAGAAGAATTTAAGGAATGGAACGAACCATTATCTAATAAGGAATTAATTTGGACTTTACCAGATCTAACAGAGATTGAAAGATATAAAAATTTTTATAGATCAATTAAAAAAAAGATCAGCTAAAGATATCAGTCTCCTAAGTGAATGTTATTAACTTTTAAATAAAAATATCCAGCAAAACCCACAACATTTAAAATTAAGACAAATAACCACGCATTAATTGGTTGATCAGGATCTAATTTTTTAATTTTGAGTTTTGTTTTTAGCCTTTCAATGTAATTTGGCATATTTAAAACTAATATCTAAAAAATAATCCTTCCTTAATTATTTAACAATGAAGATGAAATTTTTTTGATATTTTAAAAATATTTCTTCATAATTAATTAGCTTGATTGTCAATATTCCTATTAATTGGATATTTAATCAATTCTTTTTTAAGATTTTTTATTAATTTAGAATAATTCATGATAGTAAATTTCTTTGTTAGAGAATGATGCCATTTCATAAATCCAAATTAAAAAATTACTTGCTATATTATAGTCGTTAAAATTATAATAGATTATAGGTTTAAAAGCCTGATAATTAAAAAAAAGGATTAAAAATTCCATGAGTTTAAGAGTTGGCCAAGAAGCACCGGACTTTACCGCAACAGCGGTATACGATCAAGAATTTAAAGAGATTACCCTTTCAAGTTATAGAGGAAAATGGGTCGTTTTATTTTTCTATCCATTAGATTTTACTTTTGTATGTCCGACTGAAATTACAGCATTTAGTGATGAATTTGATAAATTCTCTGCATTGAATACTGAAATTCTAGGAGTATCTGTAGATAGTAAGCATTGCCATTTAGCGTGGATTCAAACACCAAGAAATGAGGGTGGAATAGGGGATATTAATTATCCTTTGGTATCTGACTTGAAAAGAGAAATCTGCCAAGCTTATAATGTTCTTAATGACGATGGTGAAGCTGATAGAGGCTTGTTCCTTATAAATCCAGAGGGAATTGTAATGCACACAACAGTTAACAAAGCTCCTGTTGGAAGAAATGTAGATGAAACACTAAGAATACTTCAGGGCTATCAATATGTTGCAGCTAACCCTGATGAAGTCTGTCCTGCTAACTGGACTCCCGGAGAGAAAACCATGCTAGAAGATCCAAAAGGAAGTAAAGAGTATTTTTCTGCCCTTTAATTTGAATAGTTAAACTATCCAAAAAATATATTTACTTAGAATAGTAATGTGTAATAAATAATAATTAAAAAATAAAATATTACAATATACAAAATAGTTGAAAATTCTTTTTTTTCAGGTCTTGGAAGATTCCAGTCACTTAAATAGGATCCATAAGAAATATATGACAACAAATAATAAAATATTTCAATAGAAAGAACAAAAATTATATTAACAAAGTATATATTTTCGAATTTTATAAAATCAATAAAAAACTCATCATTTAACTTTATGTTATTAATTTCTAAATACCAAATTATAATTGACATAATAAAAAAGTTTAGTAATGAAACTTTTTTAATAAATACTTTTATTTTATTAAAAAGTAATAATATCGACATAATTACTACAAATAAAATTTGTTTATCAATTTCAAAATCAAGTAAAAATGTATTATCACTAATAAATAAATTAAAAATTATTCTTAAATTTATAAAAACATAACTGGAAAAAAGTAATGATAAAATTATTAAAATACTTAAAGTGATGATAAGTAATAATTTTCCATTTATATCAATATTGATATTAAATTTTTTTTTATTAAATTTATAAAATGTAAAATGATTTAAAGAGTTTCTAATTACAAGAAGTGGACAAATTAAACCGCTTAGATAATATAAAAGTTTATAAATAGTAAAATTATTGATATCAAACAAATATAAATTAAGCCATTGTTTTTGAACTAAAGGAAATATTATAACTAATATTAAAATTATTAACAGCCTTACCAAATTATATTTAATTATCAAAATAAAATATTTTAATTAAATGTATTAAATCACACTTTTAATAAATCATAGGATATTTTCCTAAAAATATTATTTTCTATAGTTTCTTTGATAATCAAAATATCTACTAACTTTTCTAATAATAATCTGTTACTACGAATAATATTTATGGAGTTATTTAGAGAAATCTTAGAAATATTAATAATTTCATTATCTATTTTAGAATAAGTGTTATCAGCTATTATTGATTTACTACTAATAAAACCATCTCCTATTGATATATCGCTGCTATTTTCGAGTGAAAGAGGTCCTATTATAGAAAATCCATACTTAGTTACCATTTCTCTAATAATATTTGTTGCATAAGATATATCATTTATTGAACATTGAGTTATTTCATTTTTACCAAATACTATTATTTCTGCAGCTCTCCCTGCCAAAGCTATTTCAATTTTAGATAACAATAATTTTTTTGAAATTAATCCACTTGATACGATATCTTCGTCTGGATTAATTTTTGTATATCCACCTAGATAGCCTGTTCTAGGAATAATTGTTATTTTATCTACTGATTCAATACCGTTTCTAACTGCGGATACAATTGCTCGTCCAACTTCATTATAGGCAATGATTTTTTTCATATTAGGAGATGAAATATTTGAAGTACGAAGACCAAGAGTAACTTTATCTAAAGCATTTTCTATATGAATATCTTTAATTAATTTAGATCCTTCTCTAGCACAATGAATAGCGCTTTCATTCATTAAATTTGCCAAGTCTGCTCCAGAAAAACCAATGGTTCTTGTAGCCCAGTATCCTAAATCTACCTTTTGCGATAGGGGCTTTGATAAAGAATGAACTGAAAGTATTTTTTTTCTCCCATCTAAATCCGGCAACATGACTTCAATTTTTCTATCGAATCGTCCTGGCCTTAAAAGTGCTGAATCTAATACATCTGGCCTATTTGTTGCCGCAATAACAATAATTCCTGAATTATCTGTAAAACCATCTAGTTCTGTTAATAGCTGATTAAGAGTTTGCTCTCTTTCATCATTACCACCTCCAATACCAGAGCCCCTTTGTCTACCTATAGAATCAATTTCATCAATAAATATTATGCAAGGAGACTTTTCTTTTGCTTTTATAAATAGGTCTCTTACTCTACTAGCACCAACTCCTACAAATAATTCAACAAATTCTGAAGCAGCTATAGAAAGAAAAGGGACTCCCGACTCGCCAGCAATAGCCTTTGCTAATAATGTTTTACCTGTTCCTGGAGGACCAATTAATAGAACTCCCTTAGGTACTTTTGCCCCAAGATCTGTAAATTTTTTAGGTTCATTAAGAAATTTAATTACTTCTTTTAATTCTTCCGCAGCTTCAGGAACTCCAGCAACATCATCAAATCTTGTATCTACATCATCTATTGTGATAAATTTTGATTTATTTTTTCCAAATCCTAATGCTCTAGAAGCCAGTTTAGAGGTGCTTCTCAATATTAAAACTAAAGCTATTACAAAAATCAAAAAAAGACCAAATGATGCGAACGAATTGGCTGCTGAAGATTCTTTACGACTATTATTAATGGTTAATTCAACATTATTTTGTGATGCTTTTTCAATTACAAGTTGATCATTGTATAGGATTGGAACTTTTTCCCTTTTCCCATTTTTGTACAAAACGTCTATTTCCCTTTTTCTGGGATAGAAATATATTGATTGGACGTTTCCCGAATCTAGTTCTAATAATAAATTAGAGTAGCTTTTATAAGAATTTGAATAAGAAAAATTTGATTTAAAGAACACTAATTTACAATAAACATTATAAATAAATCTTAAAAGCTCAGTTTAAGAATTGCATTATCTAAAACAAATATACTCAAATATTTGGGAGATAACCATTAAAAGGTTATATTAATAAGTGGAAATTAAAATTAGTATGGCTGTTCCTAAGAAGAAAAAATCAAAAAGCAAGAGAAATCACAGACATGCTGTATGGAAAGGTAAAGCAGCATTAGCTGCACAAAAAGCAATGTCACTAGGGAAATCTGTTTTAACGGGTAAAGCACAAGGATTTGTATATCCTATTGATGATGAAGAAGAAGGTGAAGAATAAAAGCTATTAAGAACCTAATTTAAAGGCTTCAAGTATCACTGCGTAAGTAGCTCCAATTCGAACTTTATCAACTATCAACCACAGTTTAAATAAACTAGAATTTGCAGTTGGTCTACTTCTAATTATTAGTTCAATAATTAACATTATTATAGGAACCATGATTAATTCATTTTTCCCTTCAGAGATGAATTTAGTAACAAAATTTGCAAATAAAAAATAACCTATCAAAACAGAAATGATATTAATAGATTTTGATTTCCAGGAAGAACTTAAAAAACTAAATAATAAATTATAAAGTTGATCATTAATTCTTGAAAATTTTGTTTTTTGCATCTTAAATATTCAATAAATATTTTTCGAGATAAGCAAAATCAACATAATTATTTTCTAGTCTAGGTCCCTTAATCACGTTAGCATTGCAATTTTCATTACCCAGAGTATCTATAAAACAATTTAAATCTATGTCCTTGTCTATAATCGCTGGTATATTTGAGGGAACATAAATAGTTGGAAGATTAGCAGCTAAAGACGATCTAAGTCCTGAACTAGAATCTTCAAAAACTATAGATTTATTAAATTTTATACCACTTATTTCCATTGCTTTTAGGTAAGGAAAAGGATTAGGTTTAGGAAATTGAACATCATCACTCGAAATAATAAACTCAAATGGATTAAATTCTTGAAATAATTGATTAGTTATTAATTTTGCTTGTTTCTTAGAACTTGAAGTTACAATAAATTGTCTTACTTTATTTTCTTGTAATTCCTTTATTAATCTATAAACACCTGTTTTAAGTGATATAACATTATTCTTTCTTACCTGATTTATATAATGATGTTGTTTTCTTTCATGTATCTTTATGACTTCTTCTTTATTCAAAGAATTATTTATTAATTTTGAATAATATAAAATTCTATTTTTACCTCCATTGACTTTTAATAGATCTACATAAGTAGCTATGTCCCAATTCCAATTAAGATTAAAATCATTAAAAGCGTAATTAAAAGCTGGTAAATGAGCTTCTAATTCAGTGTTAGCAATTGTCCCATCTAAGTCCCAATAAACACCTTCAAGGTAAGTCACTAAGAGTTTAAAAAAAAAGATTTATTATTTACGAAAAAAAACAAGCGCTATTATTGCTGGTCCAGCCAACGCGACTACAGCTAAAGGAATAAGAGTTGCCATGTAACTAAATATATGATGTGATACTATTTTTACAAATAAACCTTTCAAGTGTACTAATACGTTACAAGATTGAATTAAATTATGAAATCATGGAGTTGTATTGAAAATTGTGGGGCTTGCTGTCGTTTTGATTTGGCTGATAGAGAAGATTTATCAGGAGTTCTTAGTAGTAAAGATATAGCTTTAATAAATTCCATGACAGGTAATGATGGATGGTGCAAGAATTTTAATAAATCAAATAGAAAGTGTATGATTTATGAATCAAGACCGCATTTTTGTCGTGTTAATGAATTTTCAAAAGAATTTAAAGGGTATTTGAAAAGAGGGGATAAGTTTTTAATAGATTGCTGCACGCAACATATCTCTTTTATTTATGGAAGAAAAAGTAAACAAATGAAAACATTTAAAAAATCTGTTTCAAACAAATGAATACCGATTTAGCAAAAGAAGAAAAAAATTTAGAAAAGAGTTTTTCATCTATTTTTATAACAACATTTACAACTATATTTATTGCTGAATTGGGTGATAAAACTCAAATTGCCACCCTAATGTTATCTGCAGAATCAGGGAAGCCAATTATAGTTTTTATGGGAAGTTCAATAGCATTAATAAGTTCTAGCCTTGTTGGTGTACTAATAGGCAAATGGTTATCAAATAAAATATCTCCTGATAAATTTGCCTTTATTACAGGTTTGCTAATGATTATAGTTAGTATATTTTTGGCATATGACATTATAAAGCCTTACATATAAATGATATTAAGTTTATTGCTATCAACATTCCTCACAATATTTATTGCCGAATTAGGTGACAAAACTCAGCTAGCCACATTAACAATGAGTGGTACATCAACTAAACCTTGGGCTGTTTTTTTAGGTTCTTCAACCGCATTAGTCTTTGCAAGTTTAATAGGAGCATTAGCAGGTGGGTCAATCTCCAATTTTGTACCTGAGGTTATATTAAAATCCATAGCATCTTTTACTTTTTTTATACTTGGGATAAGACTTTTTATAAATTCTTTAACTTCAAATGAAACTACTAAAAATTAAAGAGATCTCAAATAGTTTTTTAATTAAAAAGAAAGATATAATATTCATATATTAAATTAAAGATTCAAAATTATTATGTTTTCAACTTCTTCAATACTTGATGAATTAAACAAGGAAGAAGGTTTAGAATATAAGAAATTATGCAGACAACTAAAATTATCAAAAAAATCAGATAAAGATAAATTAAATATCGCATTACAAGCATTAGAAAAACTTGAAATAATAGAAAAAAATAATGATAATGAATACTTCAACGTTAAGGAAAGTAATCATTTAGTTGCCAAAATTAGATGCAGTAGTAAAGGTTATTGCTTTGCAGTTAGAGAAGGCAGTAAAGAAGATATATACATAAAAGAGAATTTACTAAATCATGCCTGGAATGGTGATAAAGTTCTTGTAAGAATAGTTAAAGAAGGAGTTAGAAGAAGATCACCGGAGGGAATAGTAGATTGTATTCTTGAACGCACAAATCAAATACTTTTGGCAAAAGTCGAAATAATTCAAGAGGAAGTATATGGCATACCTATTGATGATAGAATTTTATCTAAGATAAAGCTTCCAAAAGAAGATGAAAAATATAAATATATTCCTGACAAAAAAAATATTGTAAAAATAGAAATTGACTTATTTCCAATTGGCCAACAAGAAGGAATTGGACATGTTATAAAGCAATTAGACTTAAATAATAACGAAAAACAAGATATAGAATTCGTATTATCTAAAAGTAATATTAATAGAATTAATAAACTTCAAAATCCAAAACTAACTTTTAAAGATCAACAACCAAGACTAGATCTAACTAATAAAAATTCATATATGTTCAAAAGTTGGAATTGTGAAAATTCACCAGTTCTGCCGATATTTCATATAGAAAAAAATAAAGATAATTCATATAAACTTTGGGTACATACAAATGCTATTGCTGAAAGATTAGATCTAAGTAGTAAAAAAGGCTTAGAAATATTCTTTGATAGTTTTGAATCATTTCCTTTACTAGAAGAATGGCAAACCTACTTAAGTGACGAAATATGCAACTCCTCAAAATTTAATGTAGGTGAAATTAATGAAGCTATAAGTTTGTGTATAGATATAAGTACTAAAAATGAAATAACAAACTGGTCATTTCATTTAACAAAGGTCAAATGCTCCCTTTTAGTAGAAAATAAACATATAGACGCCCTATTAAAAAGGAAAAGTACTACTAGAATTACATCAAGAATACTTAAGCCTATTAAGGACTACATAGAAGATTTAGATAAAATAATCGAAATTTCTAAGGTGTTCAGAACAAAACAAATATTGAATGGAAAAATTGAAATACCTAAACCAAATAACAGCATTGATTCATTAAAAGAATTATTAGTTCACAACCCGGTAGACTATTCAAATGAATATTTAGAACCTTTAGATAATAGCGATATACAAACATATTTATCACCTCTTTTGTACGAGGCAAATTCAATATGGTTTATACATTCAAATAATTATGGCTTAAATAATCTTTCATATATTTCCCAGGAATTAGATTATATAAATGTTAGTGAAATAATTAAAAACTCAGACTTAATAAATAGTGATATCGTACTCAATGAAAATGGGACCTTAACATTTAAACAATTAATTGAATTATGCAGTAAAGATAAAAAAAGAATTTTGTATAAACTATTAATTAATGTATTAAGAGTAAATGAATTAAAATTAATAACAAAAGAATATAACATCGAAGATTCGGAACAAATTATTTCACCCTGGACAATACCATCATATGATTTTATAAATTTAATAAATCAATATATTATTTATACTATGATAGTTAATGGTAAAAAAACTAAAAATACGAATGGAAATATTATAAATATAATGGAAAAAAACTCGTGGGAAGAAGTCACTTGGGATATATTTAATTTATCAATTTCTAAAAATATGAATTTATTAATTAATCAACGTATAATTGACAAAATTAATGAATACAAAAATAAACTAAGGCAGTTTAAGATAAATATGATTAACATAAAACAAGTAAGAAAAGCAGAAAAACTTATTGGTAAAACATACAGTGGACTAATAACTACAGTACAAAGTTATGGATTTTTTGTTGAGATAAAAGATTTGTTTGTAGAAGGTTTAGTACATGTAAGTACGTTAAGTAATGATTGGTATGAATACAGATCTAGACAAAACTTATTAATTGGTAGAAAGTCAAAAAAATCTTATAAGCTTGGAGATACAATTGATGTCAAAATTATTAAAGTTGACATTCTTAAATATCAAATAGATCTTGAACTTATATAGAGATCAATATACAATTAATTTTTAATATAAAAATTTTAATATAATTTTCAATGAAATGATTTATAAAAAAAAGGTTATAATATTAAGTATTTTTATTATTTTAAGTATTCAATTTCTATTGTTGCTAAATAATAGGCAAAAAACATCTTTTAGATACTTCATTTGGAATATCGAAGAGGTAAGTATAGGTAGATTAATCTCTATATCTTTTATTTCAGGCTTATTAATTAGCTCTTTTTTAAATATTTCACTAAATAATGACATTAGAAATTTTAAAAAATATGAAGGAGATGATGAAACAACTAACAACGAAAATTCTTCATTAAAAAACGAAGATAATAATGACTACTATGAAATTCCACCAGAGAGAGATATACGAGATACTCAACCAACGATTTCTGTAAATTACAGAGTTATTAAAGATAATGCTAAAAATGAATTAAATGATAAAAAGCAGCCATCAAAGAAAACTTCATACCAAGATGATTGGAACACTAATGATGCAGAATGGTAAAAATTTAATTTAATAGAAATATTGATATAAATAGCTAATTTATATTTATAATAAATTATTATCTCCAATTTATCTTATGGAAGAAAATTTAGATCCTTTAAAAGAAAATATAAGTAATGAAGAAAAACCTTTAAAAAATATTACTATTGATAATAACGAAAAAGATCAATCAAATTTAATTAATAAAAATCCAGACAAAAATGTCCTCGTTTCCAATAATCAAAAAATAAATAAAGTAATAATTAATGAAGCCAATAACAAAAAAGTTGACTCACCAAGCTCAAACGATATAAAAATTAAGCCAAAAAAAGAAATTCCTATAGAGAAAAAACCTTTTAAAGAATTTGTTAACGATCATTTACTACCATCCATTATTATTGAATTTAAAAAAAGAGGATTTGTGGTTAATGATATTAATCTTAAAAACACCTCTAGACCTATTGCGGGAGATAAATGTTGGGTTATCTATTGTGAGATAGAAAACATCTGCAACTTTTGGTTATCATTTGAGAAGGAAGATATAAGTTCATTAAAAAGCATTTCGCTAAGTAAATCTTTTCAAAAACCAAGTGTTATTGAATCCTTTTTAATAGATGAAAAAAAAATTACCCTCCAATTAATTATTTCTAGAATTCTGCAAAGATTGAATGGGCAAAAATTAATTGGAATTAACTAAAGAATTGAAAGCATAACACCAAGTTAACTTTTTCCTCGAAAATACAGATAATAGTAAATAATAGTATTAATGAACAAGATTAAGATGTCTCAAACAACTATTGATTCTAAAAATAAGAAAGAAGTAAATAATGGGAAAGTTCCAGCTAAGGAAACAATTTTATCTCCAAGATTCTATACAACAGATTTTGAGGCAATGGAAAATATGGATTTGTCAATTAATGAGGAAGAATTGGAAGCTATATGTGAAGAGTTTAGAAAAGACTATAACAGGCATCATTTTGTAAGAAATAGTGAATTTGAAGGAGCTGCAGATAAAATAGATCCTGAGACAAGAGCTCTTTTTGTTGATTTTCTTGAAGGAAGTTGTACATCAGAATTTTCAGGTTTCCTTTTATACAAAGAGTTAAGTAGAAGAATAAAAGACAAAAACCCCCTTCTTGCCGAATGTTTTGCGCATATGGCCAGAGATGAAGCTAGACATGCTGGATTCTTGAACAAATCAATGAATGACTTTGGTTTACAGTTAGATTTAGGCTTCTTAACAGCGAATAAAGATTACACTTATTTTCCACCAAGAAGTATTTTTTACGCTACATATCTATCTGAAAAGATAGGTTATTGGAGATACATAGCAATTTATAGACATCTAGAGAAGAATCCAAATAGCAAAATATTTCCACTATTTAATTATTTTGAAAATTGGTGTCAAGACGAAAATAGACACGGGGACTTTTTTGATGCATTAATGAAAGCGCAACCAAGAACGGTTAAATCATTAAGTCAAAAAATTACTATAGGTGGATCTACCTTTACACACCCACTATTTGATTATTTCCACAGGTTTAGATATTTCTTAAACAATCTTCCATTAACTTCAAAATTATGGTCAAGATTTTTTCTATTAGCTGTTTTTGCAACTATGTATGCCAGAGATCTTGGAATCAAAAAAGATTTCTACAGTTCTTTAGGTTTGGATGCTAAAGATTACGATCAGTATGTAATTAATAAAACAAATGAAACTTCTGCGAGGGTTTTCCCTGTGGTATTAAATGTATATGATAAATCTTTTTATGAAAGGCTAGATAAAATAGTTGAAAATAATAAAGTGCTTTCTCAAATTGAGAACAGCAAGGGAAATAAGTTATCCAAGATTTTAAAAAAATTACCTACTTATTTAGCTAACGGTTATGAATTATTGAGACTATACTTATTAAAACCTTTAAAAAGCGAGGATTTTCAACCCTCAATAAGATAAATCACACTTTTTCATAAAGGAATAATGTATTAAGGCTAAAATGGTTACGAGCAGCATTAATTCCGCTGAAATTAAATTTGGCGAATGTAATAGACAACTTCTAGAGGAGGTTATATTTTATGGTATTTCCCTTGGCGCTGATTTTGTAGAATTATTTATTGAAAACTCAGACAATTCAAGTGTACTCGCAGAAGAAGATTTCATTACAAGCGTAAGTCCATCATTTGGAAAAGGAGCTGGGATAAGAATATTTAAAGATAAAAGAGATGGTTTTGTGAGCACTAATGACTTATCAAAACATGGCTTAATGAGGTCTATTTCTCAAGCAATTGAGATGTTAGATATTTCTGAAAAAACTAATAATTCGATATTTAACGGACTAAGTAAACTTGAAGATTACAGTAAGTCAAAAAATAATTGGCTTAAAGAAGTTCCGACAATAAACGAAGTAAGTGAAAAACTATTACTTAGCACTAAGTCTTTAAAAAAAGATAATAAAGTAGTTGTCAGAAAAGGAAGTTACTCACGAAATTGGCAGGAAGTAATAATCGCTTCAAGTGACGGGACTTACGCAACTGATATTAGGTTGCATCAGACTGTTGGTCTTAACGTAATCGCTAATGATGCTCAATATAGATCAAACGGCAGTAGAAGATTTGGATCTCATGGTATGCCTAATGAATTTAGAATATGGGATCATGAAAAAGCAGCAAATGAAGTTTATGAAAGTTCAATGAATATGTTGTATGCAGATTATGTTCAAGCCGGACAAATGCCAGTAGTATTAGCAAATAAATTTGGTGGGGTTATATTTCATGAAGCTTGTGGACATTTACTTGAAACAACCCAAATTGAACGTGGGACAACTCCTTTTAGTGATAAATTAAATAAAAAAATTGCTCACGAAGCCGTAACGGCTATAGATGAGGGAATTTCTTCAGGATCATTCGGATCTTTATCAATTGATGATGAAGGAATGGAACCAGAGAAATCAATTTTAATTAAAGATGGAATTTTAAAAAAATTCATATCTGATAGAGCTGGCGAATTAAGAACAGGACACAAAAGGACCGGTAGCGGTAGAAGGCAAAACTATTCATTTGCGGCAGCATCAAGAATGAGAAATACATATATAGATAAAGGCAAATACACTAAAGAAGATTTAATAAATAGTATTAGTGATGGACTCTACTGCAAATCTATGGGTGGGGGAAGTGTAGGAGCGACAGGCCAATTTAATTTCGCTGTTGAAGAAGGCTATTTAATAAAAGATGGTAAATTAACAAGTCCTGTAAAAGGGGCAACATTGATTGGTGAAGCAAAAGAAGTCATGCCAAAAATATCTATGTGCGGAAATGATTTAGAGTTAGCACCTGGTTTTTGTGGGTCAATTAGCGGTAGCGTCAATGTAACCGTTGGTCAGCCACATATTAAGGTTGATTCAATAACCGTAGGAGGCAGATAAAAATGAATGCGACAGAAATAACAACTAAAATATCAAATGCAGCTAATAAATTGAGTATTGAAAAATGGGATTATGGAGCAAGTTTTTCTAATGATTATTCTGTTCAAGTTGATAAAGGAGCAGCAAAACAGTTAAAAGCATCTCAAAAACAAGTATTAACATTGAGAGTCTGGAATAAAGAAAACTTAGTTGGTATAACTACCACAAGTGATCTTAGTGAAACAGGTATTATTAAAGCTTTAGAACAAGCTTATTTAGCTTCAGAATTTGGAAATAAAAATGAAATCACAGATTTTTCTCCCTTAGCAAAGAATCCTATACAAGTTAAAGAAATTGATAAAAAAAGTCCATTAGGAATAAAAAAACTACTTGAGATTCTCAGACGTGCTGAAGCTTTGCTCATTGAAAGTCACAAATCTATTAAATCTATTCCATACAATGGTTTGTCAGAAAGTTTTTATGAAAGAATTTATGCAAACAGTGATGGAGCATTACGAAATTATTCTAAAAGTCAGGCTGCTCTTTATTTATATGCCAGAGCAGAAGAAGAAAATAAAAAGCCTCGAAGTTCAGGTTCAGTAAAGCTTGGTTATGGAGTTGAAGATATTGATATTGAATCCTGTATCAAAGAAGCCTCAAAAAAAACAATTGCACATTTAAATTATTCAGCAATTAAAACAAGTAAGTATTTAATCTGTTTTTCGCCAGAAGCATTTCTTACATTAATAAATGCTTTTAGTTCAATCTTTAATGCAAGAAGCATTATCGATGGTGTAAGTCTTTCAAGCAAAAGCTCCATTGGCGAATTAATTTCAATTCCAGCTTTAAATATCTTTGATGATGGACTTAATGATAAAAATATTTCTTCTGCACCATTTGATGGTGAAGGGACTCCGACAAAAAAATTAAGCTTAATTAATAAAGGTAAGTTAGAAAACTTTTTACATTCTGAATCAACAGCAAAAATTTTTAATACAATGCCTACTGGTCATGCAGGACTTGGCTCAAAAGTATCAGTTTCTCCAGACTGGTTAGTGGTTGAGAGATCAAATGAATGTAAAGACCTGAATATGGCATTAGACCACAAGAACTATAAAGGAGAATTTGTATATATTGAAGAATTAAACGCTATTCATGCAGGTGTCAGAGCTAGTCAGGGTTCTTTTTCTCTTCCTTTTGATGGATGGCTTTATAAAAATGGAGAGAAGAATTCAATTGAATCAGCAACAGTAGCTGGAGATATTAAATATCTTCTTAAAAATATAATAAATATCGAAAAAAAAGAAGAATTAACTACAAGTGGGATCTCTCCCCATGTATGGATTAATGAATTATCTATAACTGGTGACGAGTGAGAATTATATTTTGGGGTACTCCTGAATATTCAGTTAAAAGTCTTGAAGTATTAAGAGAATCAGATCATGATATTGTTGCCGTTATTACTCAGCCTGATAAAAAAAGATCCAGAGGTAATAAATTAGTTCCATCTCCAGTAAAGGAATATGCATTAAATAAAGGCATACCAGTCTATACACCTGAAACTATTAAAGGGAATATAGAATTTATAAGCAAACTCAAAAAACTATCTTCTGATCTATTTATTGTGATTGCATATGGAAAGATATTACCCAAAACGATACTAGACATACCCAAATATAAATCATGGAATGCTCATGCATCACTATTACCAAGATGGAGAGGAGCAGCACCAATTCAATGGTCAATATTAGATGGTGATGAATTTACAGGTGTAGGAATTATGAAAATGGAAGAAGGTTTAGATACGGGAGACTTATTAATCGAAAGTAAAATAAAAATTGATATTAAAGATAATCTGCAAACATTGTCTAGTAAATTAAGTGATTTATCATCCGAATTATTTTTGAAGGCAATATCAGAAATAGAACGAACTAAAAAAGAGGGTATTAATCATTTACTTAAAAAACAAACAACTTTTCAGAGAGAATTAAAATATGCAAGAATGATAAAGAAATCTGATTTCATAATAAGTTGGGAAAATAATGCAATTGATATTTTTAGAAAAATAAATGCTTTATATCCACGAGCAAATACAATTTTTAAAAAGAAGAATCTCAAGATAATAAAAATTAAAATACTAACAGAAGATCTAATTCAAAATAAAAATTATAAAATCAAAAAAAATTTCAAACCTGGATTCATTATTGGCCTTATTGAAAATGAAGGAATTGTTATATCAACAAAAAGTGATCCGATCCTTATTTTAGAAGCAAAACTAGAAGGTAAAAACATATCTAGTCAGAATCAATTAATACAACAATTAAATCCTGTATTGGGCGAAAGTTTTTCAGACTAAGTTATTTTCTCGCTTTTGGATAAACCCCAAATAAAAGATATTAATATCAAAATATAAAAATAATAATCTGGAAGAATTGTCTCTGGAATTAATGTATTTATAAGAAGCTTTATCCCAACAATTAGAATAGCTATATAACCAGCAGTTTCCAATCTCAAAAATTTATCTAAAAGTCTAAGAAATATACCAGAAGTAAATCGCAAAGCTAATACACCTATAATTGCACCAAAAATAATAAGAATATATTGATCACTTATTGCAACTGCCGTTGTAATGCTATCAATTGAAAAGGCAAAGTCAGTCAAAGAAAGTAAAGCTACAATCTTTAAAAATTTAAAATTATTATTTTTTTGGAATTCGTCTGAAACTTGGATATCGGAATCAACGCTAAAAAAAACATTTGAAATAAATAAATAAATAAGATATAAACCTGCAAAGATTCGAATTATTATAAACTTCAAAAGAATATTAGATAAAAGAATAAGAAATATTCTGAATAATAAAGAAATCAATATCCCTATATTTAAGGCTTTAGACCTTAAAACAGGACTATCAAGAGATTTAGTAAGTGATGCCAAAGCGATAGCATTATCAGCTGATAGCAACAATTCTAAAATAATTAATATTGGCAAAAGTGTAATAATTTCTGACCAACTATCAACCTGATCTAGGGTGGGGATAAAAGAATTAATTGCAGCTGAGTCCATTATTAATTATTCACAATTCTTATAAAATATAATATAATATATCCTTATGTAGTAATCAAGTTAATTAAATATAAATGAGTTTAAATTCATTAATTAGTTATATTTCAAAATCACAAATAACAAAAGAATTATTAAATAGAATTAAAAAAAATAAGAAATTAAATATCATCGGTTCAAGTAGATATGCAAAATCTATTATAATAAATAGTATTGCAAATAAAGAAGAAAAAAATATATTACTTATTAGTCCAAATGAAGAGATTGCTTACAAGTGGTATGGATATTTTAATAGTATAGGAAATAATAATGTCCTATATTATCCGCCAAAGGAAAATTTACCATACTCATCGATTAACAAATCTAAGGAGACTGAATATTCACAGTTATCTGTTATAACAAAACTTGTTAATTGCGAGAATAAAGATTTAAACATTATAATAACTACAGAGAGAGCACTTCAACCACATTTAATTAATAAAAAGGTCTTTAAAGAAAATATAATTACACTTATTAAAGGTTTAAATTTAGATGTAAAAGAATTAACAAATAAGTTAACAATACTAGGTTACAACAAAGAAAACACAACTTCTAAGGAAGGCTCATGGAGTAGAAGAGGTGAAATTATTGATATATATCCTGTAAATAATGAACTACCTGTCAGAATCGAATTATTTGATAACATAATCGATAAAATAAGAGAATATGATCCAGAAACACAAAGAACATTAGATAGTATTAATGAAATAGAAGTTGTACAAGCTGGTTTTAATTTACTAATTAGAAAAAAGTTAGAATATCTATCAAAAGATAATATATTTATATCTGAAGAAATATCAACTAAAAATAATTTAGATAGATACTTAGGAATAATCGAAGAATCGCCTTCTAGTTTATTAAATTACATTAGTGAAGACACTTTAATTGTTATAGATGAAATAGATGATTGTAATAAGTTTGCCAATAATTGGTATATAGACTCAGTCAATAATTTTGAACAATACAAAGAAGAAATCACCAACAAATTGCTATCTAATAATATAAATATAGAAATAAGATCTAATCTTCAAAATAAATTTGAATCAATTATAAAATCATTTAGTAAATACAATGTAATAAATTTATATGAATTTGAATCAAAAAGAAATCTAGATAATAGATTTCTTTTATCAGATAAATGCATAAAATCTTCTTCTAAAAATATAGGTAAACTTTCAAACGAAATTAATAGTTATGTCTTAAATAAAGAAAAAGTTTGGATATTATCGGCTCAGCCACTAAGAACAAGAAGTTTATTATTCGAACATGATTGCAATTCTAATTATTTAGAAAAATCCAATAATCTTAAAAACGCTTATAAATTAATAGATAATTCGGTACCAATAATTTTAAAAAATACAAATAACTATGAAATTGAAGGCTTTTATTTACCAATATGGAAAGTAATTTTAATAACAGATAAGGAATTGTATTCTCAACAAGCATTATTTAATAATGTATTTGTAAGAAGAAGAAAAAGGATTATAAATTCAACTATAAATGTAAATAAAATAAATCCAGGAGATTACATTGTTCATAAAAATCACGGTATAGGACAATTTTTAAAATTAGAAAAAATTAATATTACTGGTGAATCTAGAGACTATCTAGTCATTCGATATTTGGATGGGAAAATAAGTGTCGCTGCTGATCAACTAGGAAGTATAAACAGATATAGGTCTAGCGGAAAGATTAAGCCCAAAATTAATAGATTAGGAGGTACAGAATGGTTAAAAATAAAAGATAAAAATAGGAAAATAATTAAAAAAGTTGCTTTAGATATTTTAAAACTTTATGCAAAGAGGGAAAAACTCAAAGGTCATATTTATCCGGAAGATGGACCATGGCAGAAAGAATTAGAAGAGTCATTCCCATATCAACCAACTCCAGATCAATTAAAGGCTGTTAAAGAAATAAAAACTGATATGGAGAGTGATAAACCAATGGATAGATTAATTTGTGGTGATGTAGGTTTCGGTAAAACAGAAGTAGCTATAAGAGCAATTTTTAAAGCAATTACATCTGGTAAACAAGTTATCTTGCTTGCTCCAACAACAATTTTAGCTCAACAACACTGGAGGACTTTCAATGATAGATTTTCTCCTTATCCAATAAAAGTTTCTCTACTAAATAGATTTAAAACAAGTGTTGAGAAAAAAAATATTTATGCTGGTTTAAAAAATAATAAAATAGACCTAGTCATAGCTACTCACCAAATTTTAGGAAAAGAAATTGAGATACAGAATTTAGGATTACTAGTTATTGACGAAGAACAAAGATTTGGAGTTAGGCAAAAAGAAAAAATTAAAAATATTAAAAAAAATATCGACGTTTTAACTCTTTCAGCAACTCCAATACCGCGAACACTCTATATGAGTTTGTCTGGTTTGAGACAAATGAGTTTATTAAATACACCACCTCCATCAAGAAGATCAATAAAAACTTATTTATCTGAAATAGACATGGATGTAATAAGAACTGCGATAAGTCAAGAACTTGATAGGGGTGGGCAAATATTCTATGTTCTTCCAAGAATATCTGACATTGATCAAGCTATTAATAAATTAAAAAAAATGTTTTTAGATATAAAATACATAGTCGCTCATGGACAAATGAATGAGCTAGATCTTGAAAATGCAATGATTTCTTTTAATAATGGTGAAGTAGACCTGATGATTTGCACAACAATTATTGAAAGCGGATTAGATATACCCAGAGTAAATACAATAATTATTGAAGATTCTCATAAATTTGGGCTTTCACAACTTTATCAATTACGTGGAAGAGTGGGGAGAAGTGGTATGCAAGCTCATGCTTGGCTGTTTTATCCAAATATAAATAAAATCAACGAATCCTCTAAGCAAAGATTAAAGGCTATTAAAGATTTTTCTGAATTAGGAAGTGGATATCAACTTGCTATGAAAGATATGGAAATAAGAGGTGTTGGGAGTTTATTGGGCGAAGAGCAAAGTGGAAAAGTTAATGCTATAGGTTACGACTTGTATATAGAGTTGCTGCATGAAGCAATTTCAGAAATAAATGGTCAAGAAATACCTGAAGTTAAAGATACCCAAATCGATTTACCAGTTAATGCTTTTATCCCTTCTACATGGATATTAAATAGAGAAGAGAAACTAGAGGCTTATAAATGTGCTACAGAATGTAATAATCATAAAGAACTTGCTGAATTAGCAACTGACTGGACAAATAGATACGGGGTTTTACCAAAACCAGTTGAATCATTAATACTTTTAATGAAGTTAAAATTATTAGCAAAAAAATGTGGTTTTAACAAAATAAAACTTAAAAAACCAAACATAATAATTGAAACAAGATTAAGGAACTCTACATTTAAACTTATTAAAAAAGGTTTACCATCAAACATTCAAAATAAATTTAATTTTGAAGAGGATGATCAGTTCTCCAAAATAACTATTAGAGGATTAGGTGTTACTGATGTTCAAAATCAAATTGATCAATTAATAAATTGGTTAAGTTTATTTGTAGACGAAATAGAAAACTTTGATAAAAAATGAAGGAATAAAAAAATTTAAAATATTAAAAAAATATTTAATAATCACGAAATAGTATAAATTCGATTAGGTTAATCTAAATTTTTATAATGCATGGGCGAATACATCGATGTCGGATTACAAAGTTCGATTTTACCTTTTACATTACTAATTTCCTCTGTAGCTGTTGGAGCTTATGCTCTTATTGGTTTTGATACTGAAAATGATGATGACGATTCTGATTCAGGAAGTGGTGGCTTAATGAATCCAATTTAATTTATTTAAATTCAATATGCCTAGACTTTCTTCTTATTACTTTCCTTAATCTAGAAAAAACCCCAAAAATTAATACTAAGGTGAGAATCAATGAGAAAGTGATAAATATAGCTAAGATAATTTCATAAAAATAAGGTATTGATTTTAAAAAATTAACCATCAATTTATCGAAATTATTTAAAAGATTATTGAATACTAATAATTTATTGGGGATTACATAAACAATATAAATTAAAAGCCCGCTAAAAGCTAACATAATAAAGGATTCATTTATTAATTTTCTTTTAGATTTTCTTCTTAATGATAACTTTTTTTTAAAGAAAAATTTATCAGAGTTCTTATTCAAATTGGGTATTTTTAAATCAGCCATTTATAGAAATTTAGCTATTTAATCAAAAATTAAACTTCAAAAATAATTATTTTTTATAGTAACTTGTTTATGGATTCAATGCTAATAAGTTTGTTTTTATTATTTAATAATGAGCGATTATCATTGTTTTCATAAATGTAGATTAATCCTGTAGAAACGATAAAGATAGAGCATAAGGAAACTAGTGGTGGTATTAGTAGATTTGAAATATTTTTTTTATCTCGTAAAAATAAATACTTTTTATCCTTTACACTTTTAAATTCCTTTGAATAAATATTTTTAACTTTATTTGATGAGCCCAATTGATCAAAGCAATTTATTATATCTGCTAAAACTGAATTTCCAATCTTAATATTTAAAGGCTTTACCTCAGGTTTTGAACTCTTTAAAAGAAGGATGTGCGTATGAAAATTTTCAGGTTTAATATCAATTAAATTTGATTCAAATAACGCTTTTTCATTATTAAGAAGAGAAATAGAATATGTATAAAAAGCTCGCATTATCGTCTTTAAGTGATCAACGTTTCCCTCAATAACAGGCTTATCAATAATCATAAGTTTCCATTGAGAAACAATTGATATGTAGTCTTTATTTTCATTATTTGAAAAATCTGGCAATCCAATAATTTCAAGACTGACTGAAGATTGATTAAATAAAAATTTATTTTGCAACATATCAATAATTAAGTAAGGTAGTTCTTAACTTTAGAAAACCATCATCTGAAATACAAAACGCTAATGTAAGTATGATTTTAATAAAAACCTCATCATTAGATTTAGGATCAAGAAGCCTTTTAACTTTCATACTATTAGTATTAAATCTTTCTCTAATTAATTCAATATACCTATTCTTAAATTCATTCCAAGCTTTTGGATTCCTAGTAAGATTATCTCTTGATTGAAGTATTTGTCTAATGTAAGGGTATAAAAATTTTGCCATTTCAGTAGTAAGTTTAATCAATGCTTCAAATTCCTCTAATTTGATATTGTTTTTATTAAAAGAGTTCCTCATTGGATTGTTATTCCTTAATTTCCAAATAGTAACTTTATTAGGAATTACATCATTTAAATTAAGTTTAGTTGATAAAGAATATAGAGATTCAGCACCATTTAAATCAATAGTTTCTAATGCTAATAAAAGTAAATCAAGTCTTTGAATAGATTCTCTTGATATCAATTTTCCTTTAGATAAAATAGTAATAATTAACTACGAAAGCTATATAATAATTATAACAGACTATTTTTAAGAACTTTTAAATAACAATGTATATAACTGATCCAGTTCTTCAATTGTTAATATTCCATAACTCCAAAGAAGAATAGGAAGTGGGGTTTTATTTTTTAATGACAACTTTAATCCAAGCTCAACTGAAGACTCTTCTAATCCTATATCATCTATAAGAAAAGATATTATTTTTTTATTTGAATAATTAATCATAAATATTATTTAATAGATGAAAATACTAAAGATTTTGTCATATGATTTAAGATGATTCGCCTTATAAAAAGAAACTTATTTAACAGAAGAAATGAAATTTTTCTTAATGGTATTAATAATTTATTATTATTAGCGAAAAACTTAATTAAAGAATCAGTAACAACTATAGTTGAAAAGATATCTAAAAATCTTTTAGAATAATATTTATATTTAATTACATTTAAAGCTTTTTTACTTTTAGATAAATCTCTATTAAAAATATCATAGATAACATTAACATCTCTCCAGCAAGTGTTTAATCCTTGTCCACCAACTGGATGGAATGTATGTAGTGCATCTCCTACAAATATCTCTTTCCTAAAATCAAAACTTGGTAAGCAAAAGGATAAAGAAACTGGGAAGATATTAATTTCGCTATTAATTTGATCTAACTTGAAATATTGAGGTAATATTGTTGACAAATTATCTAACAAAAAGCTTTTACTTGAATTTAATCTATCAATTGATTTAGATGCACTTGCTGTCCATATAATTTGATATCTATTTGTACCTAATGGTAATAAGGCTAAAGGACCTTCCTTCCTAAATATTTCATAAGCTCGTCCATTAATATTTCCCCTAACTAAAACCTCAAATGTAAGGCAAGATTGATTATATGCTTTTTTAAAATCTATAAAATTCTGATTTTTTTTGTAATTTGAATTTGCGCCAGTTGATATAAACTTATAGTCAAAATTAATGTCTTCAAAGGATAAATCTAAAGATGATTTAAAAAATATATTATCCACTCTATCAATCTCATCAAAAAAAACATTCATAAGATCAGAATGCTTAACTACCCATCCAATAGTATCAACAGAACTTATATCATTATCTAAATCTGAAGTAGTTAAAATGGTAAAATCTGAAGTTACGCTGTCAGAAATTGAGAGCGAATCAAATTTATAAAAATGAGAATATAATTTTTCCCAGAGATTAAATTTCGAAAGAATTTTTCTAGTTGAATGAGTAATCGCATATGTTTTATCTTTATTAATGAGCTTTTCTCTCTCCAACAAATCTATGAGATAAATATTATGATTTAATTTTGATAAACCAATTGCCAAAAGTAAACCTGTAGGGCCAGAGCCAACAATTTTAAAATTTAAAAAATTATTCATTTAAAAGATATACAACGGCAATTTAGCTCAAATAAATATAACAAATTTCTTTAAATGCTGGTCTAAGCAAATATGGGTACTCTCCTACCCAAATATTTACATCAGGTAACCATGCATCAGTTAAATATATATCTCTATCAAAATTACGATAATTAGAAGAAACTAAACATCTTATGTTAGAACCAATTCTAATTTGACTATGTTTGCTTTCCATAGGAAAGCTTATCGTATCTAGATACCCATCCTCATCTTCTAATTCAATTACAAGCCAAGTTCTTTTTTTTTCAATCAACTCTAAACGACCTTGCCTATTTGATTGTTCACGTGAACTTTCAATTTTTTCAGTTTTGTAAATATCAGAAATATAACCATCGAAGAGGGAAAAGAACTTAGATTTTTTATAGCTAGAATTTTTCCTACTTGATTCAAGTATTGGTCCCCAAAGTATATATAGAAAGAAAACAACACATAACAATAACCAAAGATTTTCAGTTTGAGTTGATGATTGACTAATAAATAATAAAAGATTTAAAATTCCGCCAATAGAAGAAATAATTAATCTCTGAAGAACTTTTCTGGGCTCACCAAGAGCAAACTTAAACTGACTACCAGTTCCTACTGAAGGGATAAGTTTAGTTATTTGATTTTGTTTTAATGGAATAAGCATTTAAAATATCAATCTTTCAAGTCCATAAACTAATGATTTAAAATTGCCTATTTTTCGTATTGCTCGCAAAACTCCAGGCATATAAGCTTTTCGATCAATGGTGTCATGTCTAATCGTATAAGTTTCTCCTGGGGAACCCATAATAACAACTTGATGAGCTAGAAGCCCAGGTAATCTTATTGAATGTATATTTAAACCCGAATCTCTTAACCCACCTCTAACTCCTTTTAAAGATTCATATTCATTAACTAAACATTCGTTATATTTCTTAGGATATTCTTCAATCATTTCGGCAGTCTTGATACAGGTTCCACTTGGAGAATCTGCCTTCTGATTATGATGCATTTCTATCAATTCAATATTATCGTAAAACTTTGCAGCCACAGAAGCAGCTTGCTGAAGTAGTACCATCCCAACTGAAAAATTGGGAATAATTGCGCAGCCAACTTCTGCTTTCTGAGCAAAAATAGATAAATCATTTATTTGTGAAGGAGAAAGGCCAGTAGTCCCAATAATTGGTGATATTCCATAGGCTATTGCTGATCTAGTATTTTCAAAGACAGAATCTGGATGAGTAAAATCTACTAAAACAGGCATAATTTTTTGGTTTCTATAGTCTTGACTTATTGAACATAAAGTTCCCTCAAGATCATCCGAAACATAAACTTCGCTACTTTTTTTTAAATTCAATAATTTTGAAATATTTTTACCATTATTTTTTTTATTTATATCTATTGCAGCAACAAGTTCACAATCTGAGGAATTTAGAACAGAACTTACAACTTCACTTCCCATTCTGCCTAAAGCACCAGAAACAAGTACAGGTATAGGTTTTTTAGAATTTTTGGTCATTTTTAATAAAAAATAATTTTTAAAGGTTGTTACACGCTATTTATAATGCACACAATAACGGCAATTCACCCGTAGGCTGGTAAAAATACTTAAAAAGAATCAATGTTTACGCAGGTCCGCTCAGCAAACCGCAGAGTATCTCCTGTTGAGGATAACAAACATAAAGTTGTAATAAAAGCAGTTTATGTTGTCCTTGAGCCACAATACCAAAACTCCTTAACCGAAGCTGCAAAATCAATAAATGATATGAACGGCCCTGTAGGGATAAATCTTTGTGGATATTTAATTGAAGAATTAAGAAATGAAAAAAACTACGAAGATTTTAAAGCTGACATAGCAAATGCCGACATATTTGTTGCATCATTGATTTTTATTGAAGATTTAGCCCAAAAAGTCGTAGATGCAGTCACACCATACAAACAGAGTCTTAAAGCCTCAATAATTTTTCCCTCGATGCCTGAGGTGATGCGATTAAATAAATTGGGCTCATTTAGTATGGCTCAACTTGGACAATCTAAAAGTATTATTGGAGATCTTATAAAAAAGAAAAAAGAATCTGATGGTGCAAGTTTCCAAGATTCTATGTTGAAGTTACTAAATACATTACCTTCAATTTTAAAATATTTACCCGTTGAAAAAGCACAAGACGCCAGAACATTTATATTAAGTTTTCAGTATTGGCTTGGAGGAACTTCAGAAAATCTGAAAAATTTCTTATTAATGATTTCCGAAAAATATGTAGTTAAAGAAGATTTAAAAGTTAAATTAGAAGAGTTCAAAATTCAGGACCCTGAAACTTTTCCTGATTTAGGAATATGGCATCCACTGGCGCCAAATATGTTTGAAAGTTTAAATGAATATCAAAATTGGGAATTTAGTAGAAATGATATAAAACCAAAAGATGACAAAACTCCAACCATTGGATTAGTTCTTCAAAGAAGTCATATAGTTACAGGGGATGATGCTCATTATGTCGCTGTAATTCAAGAATTAGAATATAGAGGCGCTCGTGTCTTACCTATTTTCTGTGGTGGATTAGATTTCTCTAAACCTGTAGATGAATTTTATTATGATTCTAATGATAAGGAAAGAGCAATAGTTGATGGAGTAGTATCTTTAACAGGGTTTGCATTAGTTGGTGGTCCAGCAAGACAAGATCATCCAAAGGCCATAGAAGCGCTCAAAAAGCTCAACAGACCATATATGGTCGCATTACCTTTAGTTTTTCAAACAACTCAAGAATGGGAGGAAAGTGATTTAGGACTACATCCTGTTCAGGTTGCTCTTCAAATTGCTATACCAGAATTAGACGGTGCTATTGAACCAATTATTCTTTCAGGACGTGATGATGCTACAGGTAAAGCTCACACTCTCCAAGATAGAGTAGATGTAATTGCAGAGAGAGCTATAAAGTGGTCAAGTCTGAGGGTAAAGAAAAGAGAAGAAAAGAAGTTAGCGATAACTGTATTTAGTTTTCCACCTGACAAAGGAAATGTTGGGACAGCTGCATATTTGAATGTCTTTGGTTCTATATATAGAGTTCTTATAGCAATGAAAGATAAAGGATATCAAATTGATGATCTCCCTAAAAGCTCAAAAGAATTAATGGAAAAAGTGATTAATAATCCAGAGGCGATGGATGGCTCTCCAGAATTAAATATTGCTCATAAAATGACTGTGAAAGAATATGAAGAATTTACCCCTTATTCAAAGAGATTAGAAGAGAACTGGGGTAAACCGCCAGGTAACTTAAACAGCGATGGTCAAAATTTACTTATATATGGAAAACATTTTGGAAATGTATTTATAGGAGTACAACCAACATTTGGTTATGAGGGTGATCCAATGAGATTACTTTACTCAAGAAGTGCAAGCCCTCATCATGGTTTTGCAGCTTATTACACTTATGTAGAAAAAATATGGGGAGCAGATGCAGTTCTACATTTTGGAACACACGGTTCACTTGAATTTATGCCTGGAAAACAGATGGGGATGAGTGAAACTTGTTACCCAGATTCTTTAATAGGATCTCTTCCAAATTTATATTATTATGCTGCAAATAACCCTTCAGAAGCAACCATTGCAAAAAGAAGAGGATATGCGTCAACTATAAGTTACCTAACTCCTCCAGCTGAAAATGCAGGCCTTTATAAAGGACTTAAAGAATTAAGCGAACTTGTAGGTTCTTATCAGCAACTTAGAGAAAGCAGTAGGGGTATTCAAATTGTTAAAGCAATTGTAGAGACTTCAAAACAATGTAATCTTGACAAAGATGTTGAGCTTCCAATTGGAGAAGTAGAAGAACTAACTACTGAACAAAGAGACTTATTCGTAGGAAATATATATAAGCAATTAATGGAGATAGAAAGTAGATTGTTACCTTGTGGACTTCATACAATTGGAGAAGCTCCTACTGCTGAGGAAGCTGTAGCTACCCTAGTAAATATAGCTTCACTAGAAAGAGAACAAGAATGTCTTAGATCTCTACCTGGTTTATTGGCAGAATCAATAAATCTTGAAATAAATGAAGTTTATGACGGTAATAATAAAGGTGAACTTAAGTTTGTTGAACTTAATGAAAAAATCATTAAAACTTCTAGAGAATCAATATTTGCGATGGTTAATTCTTTAAAAATTGTAGATGGAAGAGTTTATTTGGAAAAATCACTATTTTCAAAAATATTAGATTTCTTGAACATATTTGGTTTAAATTTCCCGACTCCTTGGCTGAGAGTTTGTAGATTGAATGGATTTCATGAAGTAAATCAAAAAGAATTAAATAAATTATTTGACTATTTATTATTCTGTCTAGAGCAGGTTTGTGCAGATAAAGAAATGGAAAGTCTAATTCAAGCCTTAGATGGAAATTATGTATTACCCGGACCTGGAGGAGATCCTATTAGGAACCCAAATGTATTACCAAGTGGGAAGAATATACATGCACTTGATCCACAGTCAATCCCCACTACAGCAGCTGTAGCAGCAGCTAAATCTGTTGTAGATAAACTAATTGAAAGACAAAAAGAAGAACAAGGAACTTGGCCTGAAACAATAGCGTGTGTTTTATGGGGCACTGACAATATCAAAACTTATGGAGAATCTCTTGCTCAAATTTTATGGTTTGTAGGAGTAAAACCAAAACCTGATTCTGTTGGCCGTATAAATAAATTAGAACTTATTCCTTTGGAGGAACTTGGTAGGCCAAGAATAGACGTCGTTGTAAATTGTTCAGGTGTTTTTAGAGATTTATTTATAAATCAAATGGCACTAATTGATCAAGCGGTAAAATTAGCTGCAGAAGCTGAAGAACCATTAGAATCCAACTTCGTGAGGAAACATTCCTTAGAGCAAGCAGAAAAAGAAGGGACATCTATAAGGGAAGCTTCAGCCAGAGTATTCTCTAATGCAAGTGGTAGCTATAGTTCAAACGTCAATTTAGCTGTCGAAAATTCAACCTGGGAAGAAGAAAACGAATTACAAGAAATGTACTTATCAAGAAAAACTTTTGCTTTCAATGCTGATAATCCAGGAGAAATGAATCAAAAGAGGGATGTTTTTGAGTCTGTAATGAAGACTGCTGATGTTACATTTCAAAATCTTGACTCCTCTGAAATCTCTCTAACTGATGTAAGTCATTACTTTGATTCTGACCCAACAAAATTAATTAAAACCTTACGAGATGACGGTAAAGAACCTAGTAGTTACATTGCAGACACAACTACTTCTAACGCGCAAGTTAGAACACTTGGAGAGACAATCAGACTTGATTCCAGAACAAAACTTTTAAATCCAAAATGGTATGAAGGAATGCTTAAGTCTGGATATGAAGGAGTTAGGGAACTATCAAATAGACTTAATTACACACTTGGATGGAGTGCAACAAGTGGACAAGTTGATAACTTTGTTTATGAAGAAACTAATGAAACATTCATTAATGACGAAGATATGAGAAAAAGACTAATGGATTTGAATCCTAATAGTTTTAGAAGAATAGTAGGTACATTACTAGAAGTGAATGGAAGAGGATATTGGGAAACATCCGACGAAAACATAGAACAATTAAAAGAACTTTATCAAGAAGTTGAGGATAAAATTGAGGGGGTTAAAGAGTAAATATTAATTTTTTTTTCTAAAGATCTCATCTGAAACTTTTAAAACCTGATTGTTTATTTTTACATTATGTACTCTTACCATGTGAATGTTTGTTTGAGCACATAAACAAGTTATTGCAAGAGATCCTATGTCTCTTTCTTTAGGATTAGCTTCATTTAATATTTCGCCTATAAATCTTTTTCTGGAAGCACCAATTAATATGGGAAACTTAAATTTTTTAAAAGAATCAATATTTCTTAAGATTTCTAGATTTTGATTAGTGTCTTTTGAAAATCCAATCCCTGGATCCCAAATTATTTTATCTTTATTAACATTTTTTCTCTGAGCATTTATAGTTAAATTCTCAAGAGAATCAATTATGTTAACTATCAAATCATCATAATTATTAAGACTGTTCATGTTTTGGCTATTACCTCTACTATGAGTTATTACGAAAGGACAATTAAATTCTGAAACAACATCTAATATCTCATTATCCCTTCTACCTCCAGAGACATCATTAATCCAATCAGCTCCATTTAATAGTGCCTCATGAGCAACCTCAGAATTGAAGGTATCAACAGAAATAAGAATATTTGGAAATGCGCTTCTAATTTTTTTTAAGTATGGTAATAATCGTTTTATTTCGTTTTTGGCTCCAATTTCTAATGCTCCAGGTCTAGTACTTTGAGCACCAAGATCTATTACATCAACTCCATTTGATACAAAATGATTTACTTGGTTTAAAACTTTATCAATTGTACAAAAATCACCTCCATCACTAAAGGAATCAGGAGTTAAATTAATAATCCCCATTATTGAGGTTTTTTGCCCCCAGTTATCAGGCCAAGGATATCTATTATTGATAATTTGCAATTCTTGAAAAGCTAATTGGATCTAAAGAAGATCCTCCAACTAATACACCGTCAATATCACTCATTGACATTATCTCATCAATATTACTGGGTTTGACAGAACCTCCATATTGGATAATTACATCATTAAAACCTATTAACTTCCTTATTAAAGAACATATTTTATTTGCATCACTTGCTTCACAAGTTTTGCCAGTACCAATAGCCCATATAGGTTCATAGGCAACTATGAGATTAGATGGATCAGTATTCTCCAAACCCTGTTCAACTTGCCTGGTAATAACTCTATCAGCTTCGCCTCTTTCTCTTTGTTCAAGAGTTTCACCAACACAGACTATTGGGGTAAGACCACTTGATTGAGCAAAGACTGCCCTTTTATTAATTTGTTCATCACTTTCACTGAAATATTTTCGTGGTTCACTATGACCAACAATTGCATATTTGACTTTGTGTTCAATGAGCATTTTTGGAGAGATTTCTGCTGTAAACGCACCTTGTTCCTCCCAGTGAATATTTTGACTTGCAATGTCTAAATAATCAAAGTTAGAAAAACTTGAAAAGGTTGAAATTGCTGTAAATGGAGGAGCAATTACTATTTTTCTATTATTTGGAATATCTTTAATGAGAGGAAGAAATTGCTCCAAATAACTTTTTGTGTCAGCACAAGTCATGTGCATTTTCCAATTACCAGCGATTACAGATTTTCTCAAAATATATTGTCTAAGAAAAATATATTAATATAACTTGCGGTAAATAAGCTAATTATTCAAAAATTAATTCATTTTTTAGAAACATAACTTTATCTCCTTTTACTAGTTTTCTGCCTCTTTTTATTTCTATTTCTCCATTAACTTTAACTAGGCCAGATTTTATGAGGATTTTAGCCTCACCTCCTGAAGAAACAAAGTTATGCCATTTTAAAAATTGATCTAATTTCATTGTTTTAATAAACCACAGCTATTGATAAAATAAAAAAATACTTTAACAGAATATCTTGCGATTAATTCCACCAATCACTCCATATATTAATAGATTTTTAAAAGGGTTTTTTTGCATGATTATTTATGTAGGATGTTGGCCAATATTAGCTTTTGTTGCTGGAAAATTAATACCAGCAATAGGTTCAGGTGATCTTGTAAATGTTTCAAAAATAATAATCAGTACTCTTGTTATATTCTTAATTCAAAAAATAGCTCAATTCGGTCAAGATATTTATGTCGCAAAACCTGCACTAGAAATTAGTGAAGTAATGAGACAACGTTTATTTAGCAATATTCAGAAAATTAAAATAAATTTTATTAACAATATTTCTGCAGGAGATATAACTTACAGGCTTACGGAAGATGCAGACAGAGTGAGTGAAGTAATTTATAAATCATTTCAAGATACATTGCCTTGTGTTTTGCAATTATTAGCAGTTATTATTTATATGTTTTATTTAGATTGGTCTTTAACATTATCTACTTTGGTTTTAGCTCCAATAATTATTATTTCAGTAAATACATTTGGAAAAAGAGTTTTAAAAGCCTCTGAGAAAAGTCAAGAAACTACAAGCGATTTAGCAAGCTTAATAGGAGAATCAATAAATGGAATTTCAACGATAAGAGCATTTGCCGCAGAAAAATGGATTAAAGGAAGATTTAATAAAAGATTAAAAAATAACAAACAAGCGAAATATAAAACACTTAAATTACTAGCTTTTCAGCATCCAGTTGTCGGTTTTGTTGAGGCTTTTGGAATTTTAGCAATATTAGCTTTAGGAACATTAAGAATAAACCAAGGTCTATTAACTAGCGAAGAATTCAGCAGCTTTTTTGCTGCAATCCTTATGCTTATAGACCCAATTAGCCACATAAGTACAAATTTCAATGATTACAAACAAGCAGAAGCTTCATTAAATAGACTAAAAAAGATAAACTTAGAACCAACAGAACAAGAAGAGATAAATTTAAAGAACATATCTAATATTGAAGGGAAGATAGAGTTCAAAAAAGTAAGTTTTGAGTATAAAAAAAATAATCAAGTTTTAAAAGATATAAATCTAGAAATTTCAAAAGGACAGGTAATTGCCTTCGTTGGATCTTCAGGAGCTGGTAAAAGTACAATGATGGGCTTAATCCTTAAATTCATAACCCCAAATACAGGCAAAATTTATATAGATGATAAAGAAATAAGATCTATAAGCTCTTTAGATATAAGAACAAACATAGCTTTAGTTCAACAACAACCTTTTTTGTTCTCTGGAAGAATTATTGAAGTAATAAAAATGGGGAGAAATTTCAGTAAAGAAGAGGTAATCAAATCAGCAAAAATTGCAAATGCACATAACTTTATTCAAAAACTACCTAATAAATACGAAACAAAAATAAGCGAAAGAGGAACAAATTTCTCAGGAGGTCAGATTCAAAGAATTGCTATTGCTAGAGCAATATTAGGGAATCCATCCATACTTTTATTGGATGAAGCTACTAGTGCCCTAGATGCAGAATCAGAAGCTGAAGTTCAAAAAGGGTTAAATCAAGCAATGAATAATAGAACTGTAATTATCATTGCTCATAGATTATCTACCACTCAGGGAGCAGATAAAATAGTTGTTTTTGATAAAGGTAAAATTATTGATAGTGGAAAACATATAGATTTGTTCAACAAAAATGGTATATATAAAGAATTATGTGAAAAACAGTTAATAAAAATTATCTGAATATATTTTATTTATGTAAGAGTTAAAAATCATGACTGAAAAAAACATTAAAAATAATGATCCAGTACTAACATTTGAGGGGAAAAAGTATAATGTTAACAATTTATCAAAAGATACAAAAGAAATAATTAAAGGATTACAGATAGCAGACACCCAATTAAAAATGTATGAAGATACTCTTAAATTATTATCAATCGGTAGAAATTCACTTGCTGAACAATTAAGAGTAAAACTTAAAAATTATGAGTAGTTTCTAGCAGTTGTGAATTTCTTGAAGTGATAGGGTATCAATTTTATTTATCTGTAAAGATTTAATTGCCTCCAAAGCTGCTTTTGCCGCAGGAATAGTAGTAAAAGTAGGTATATTATATTCTAAAGCTGCCCTTCTAAGATAAGTATCGTCATGAAAAGCTTGAGAACCAATAGGAGTATTGATGACTAATTGGATAAGACCAGAACGAATTAAATCTTCAATATTGGGCCTCCCCTCATGAACTTTCAAAACTTCATCAACTTCAATCCCTAAATTTAATAAATATCTAGCTGTCCCTTTGGTTGCAATTAATTTAAAACCTAAAACTATTAGTTCTCTAGCGATCTCCTCTAATTTATCTTTATCCAAATCATTAGTAGATAAAAAAGCTAAGCCCTCAGACGGGACTCCATTCCCTGCAGCCATTTCAGACTTTGCATAAGCCAAACCGAAATCCTTGGCCAAACCCATAACTTCACCAGTAGAACGCATCTCTGGGCCAAGTAAAGTATCAGATCCAGGAAACCTTTTAAAGGGCAAAACTGCTTCTTTAACAGCTTGATAGTTTGGAATTATTTCCTTAGTAAAATTTATATCTTTTAAAGAACTTCCTTGCATTAATTGAGTCGCTAATTTCGCAATAGGCTTACCTATAGCTTTAGAAACAAAAGGTATTGTTCTTGATGCTCGGGGATTAGCCTCTAGAATAAATAATTTATTCTCTTGATTATTTATATTAGAAACTGCAAATTGTAAATTAATTAATCCAACAACATTTAATCTATTTGCAATTAATTTTGTCCATTCTTTCACGGTATTTATTGTAAGTTGAGATAAAGAAATTGAAGGTAAACAACAGGCAGAATCACCAGAATGGATACCTGCAGGTTCTACATGTTCCATAAGTCCTGCTATAACAACCGAACCATTATCATCACACAATGCATCAACATCAATCTCTATTGCATTACTTAAATATTGATCCAAAAGGATAGGGTGATCAGGTGAAACTTTAACTGCCTCTGATATATAACGAGATAATTCAATTTTATCTTTAACTATTTCCATTGCTCTTCCACCTAATACATAAGATGGTCTCACAACTAATGGAAAGCCTATATTGTCTGCAACTGATAAAGCCTGCTCTTGATTTCGTGCTATTCCATTAAGTGGCTGTCTGATATTTAGTTCTTCTAGAATTTTTGTGAATTCTTCTCTATCCTCAGCGATATCAATTGATAAAGGGGAAGTACCAAGAATTCTTGAATTACATTTAACACCTTCTTTAGATTGCAACCAATTAAATAGTGGTATTGATAATTTTAGGGGGGTTTGTCCGCCAAATTGAACAATCAATCCATATGGATTTTCAGCCTCAATAATATTGAGAACATCTTCCAAAGTAACAGGTTCAAAATACAAAATATCACTAGTATCGTAATCAGTTGAAACAGTTTCAGGATTACTATTAACCATTATTGTTTGATATCCATTACTTGAAGATTGATATGAGGCATGACAACAACAATAATCAAATTCAATCCCTTGACCAATCCTATTAGGTCCTCCCCCTAATATCATGATTTTTTTTATAAAGTCCTTACTTTTAGAAAAAGTTTCATTGTCAGACAACTCTAAACTATTATCAGAAAATGATTCTTCATACGTTGAGTAATGATAGGGCGTATTAGATGAAAACTCGGCTGAACAAGTATCTACTGTTTTATAAAGTGGTAGAATATTAATTTTTTTTCTGTAGTTTCTTACTTCGAAAAACTCGGAGTCAGTTAATTTTGCAATCTGTTGATCTGAAAATCCAATTTGCTTAGCATTTAGCATTAATTCTCTATTTATTCCAGTAAGATCTTTCCCTTTCAAAAATTTGTTCTCAAAATTAAATATATTTCGTAACTTTTCAATAAACCATAAGTCTATATTAGTTATTTCATTAATAAAAGAATCAGTTTTACCTGCTTCCATGGCTTTTTTAATTATAAGAATTCTCTCAGAAGTAGGTTTTCGTAAGTTGTTTTTTAAATCATTTTCGTTATTGAAATCTTTAATAGAATCGCATTCCCAACCATAAATACCAATTTCCAGCGATCTCAAGGCTTTTTGAAAGGATTCTTCAAATGAACGGCCAATAGCCATTGATTCTCCAACAGATTTCATTGCAGTATTTAAAATATTAGAGGAACCTTTAAATTTTTCAAAAGCAAATCTTGGGACCTTAGTTACGACATAATCAATTGAGGGTTCAAAACATGCAGGAGTTTTTTTAGTAATATCATTAATAATTTCATCTAGTGTGTACCCTACAGATAATAAGGCTGCAATTTTGGCTATTGGAAATCCTGTGGCCTTGCTTGCTAATGCAGAAGATCTGCTTACCCTTGGATTCATCTCAATAACAATTACATCTCCATTTTTTGGATTTACAGCAAATTGAATATTACTTCCTCCTGTTTCAACTCCTACTTCTCTTATGATTTTTAATGATAAATCTCTGAGTCTTTGATATTCTTTATCAGTTAATGTTTGAGCAGGAGCAACCGTAATTGAATCGCCAGTATGTATACCCATTGGGTCAAAATTTTCAATACTACAAATTATGACTACGTTATCAGCTTTATCCCTCATAACTTCTAATTCAAATTCCTTCCAACCGATTAAAGATTTTTCAATCAATATTTGATTACTAGGACTTTCTTCTAAACCGGATTTACAAAGATCATTAAATTCTTCAAGATTATATGCTATACCACCTCCAACTCCACCTAAAGTAAAAGCCGGTCTAATAATTAATGGATATGAATTTATTTGTTTAGATACTTTTATTGCTTCAGCTAAATTAGAAGCAATCCCAGAAGGACAAACATTTATGTTAATATTTTCCATCGATTCTTTAAATAATTTTCTATCTTCAGCCTTATTAATAGCTTTCAAATCAGCCCCTATTAATTCAACATTATTATTTTTTAAGAACTCAGATTCAGATAGTTTCACAGCTAAATTAAGAGCGGTTTGACCACCCATTGTTGGAAGTATCGCATCAGGTTTTTCCTTTAAAATTATTTTTGAAACTATTTCAGGAGTTAAGGGTTCAATATAAGTTTTGTTTGCTATATCAGGATCAGTCATTATAGATGCTGGATTAGAGTTAATTAAAATAATTTCGTAGCCAGCTTTTCTTAAAGCTTTACAAGCCTGAGTTCCTGAATAATCAAATTCACAGGCTTGGCCTATAACAATTGGACCTGAACCAAGAATAAGGATTTTTTTGAGATCACCTCTTTGAGGCATAATTTGAAAACTTCATTTATTTAATGCTACTTATAAATCATCAGATGTTAATCAAGTTACTTGAAAAGCAACATTTGTTTCTATAGTATTGATAATAAAATATAATTTATGAGCGAACTTCAGCGACTTAAAAGTTTGTTGCCTCCGGAGAATGAAAGTTGGGTTTTTATTGAAGCTGCCGCCGCTATAGACCCCCCATTGATTACATTGGAAGAAATTGGACGTGACGAAGTTGAGATTCAAATAGATTTGGAAGAATGGGATAATTATGCAATCGATCATAGAAATTTATTATTTTGGCATGAAGTAGGAAAGATTCAAAACGATGCAATTCCAAGAGACGGCTGGGAAATGGCAGCTTTAGCAATAGGACTTGGAGGTGCAATTGGTGAACTATGGGTACAAGATGGATTACTTTTATTGCTAGCCCTTGGCTTATCGGGTTTTGCTGGTTATCGACTTTACCTAAAAAACAATTCTGAAAAAAAACTACAAGATGCAATCTTTGCAGATGAAAGAGCGATAGATCTTGCCTGTAGATTTGGATATAGTATTCCAAATGCCTATAAAAGTCTCGGTGGAGCATTAAAAGAGTTAATAGAAAAAACCAGAAAGAAGAAAAAAAGAAGTATTTTTGAAAATAGATTAGAAGCATTAAGAAAAAGCGCAGAAAAAGCTAGATCAGAATTGTCACAACAAGAAAGTTCCGATAAATCAGTTTCAAGTGAAAACGTGTATGGACAGTAAACTTTTAGTATTAATGGCAGCAAAAGCTTGTGATGAAAAAAAGGCCAAAGAGATAAGAGTAATTAATATTAATAAAGTCTCATACATTAGTGAATGGATACTTATTGCTGAAGGCCTTTCAGATGTTCAAGTTAGATCAATTACTAAATCTGTTGAAATGGAATTAAGAGAACATGCAAATATCGAACCAATTAGAAAAGAAGGAGTTAATGATGCAAAATGGGCTCTCCTTGATTATGGAGATTTAATAATAAACATTTTTCAACCAGATATAAGAAAGTTCTATGATCTTGAATCTTTTTGGAGCAATGGAGAAATTTTGAAATTTCCATAAACATTATTTATGAGCCAAGCAAATTGTCCTGTTCCTAAAAATCAACAACCAACTAATGAATTTATTGAATTATCTAAATCTAAAATATTTTCATGGCCAAAATCAAAAAAATCTTTTTTGTTTATATTACTAAAACTCTGGTTAGGAACTTTTCTTTTATTTATTGTTATTTCTTCCGGTAGTGTATATTTCGAAACTGCTATATTAAAGTACACTTTATTAAGCTTTTTTTGCAGTTTATCTTTACCATTTCTTTTATCTATAAGGTTATATCTTGGCTGGAATCATGTATTCAAAAGATTAACTTCGGAAAAAGTGGAATACGAAGAATCTGGTTGGTATGACGGACAAACATGGATTAAACCACCTAACTTAAAGGAAAAAGAATCATTAATAGCACTATTAGAAGTAAAGCCAATTTTAAAAAATTTAATTCAAATTTTATCTCTCATTTTAGTACTTGCTTTATTTGGAATTTTGTTATTCCAATACAGAAATATCTAAGATGAGTTTAAATTTTAAAAATTTATACACTTCAAACAATCCTCCTTTAAATGTGCTTTTAATGAGAGGTTCAAAACTTGAATCCATTCATAAAGTACATGCAGTAATAAGTGATAAAAAAGGTAGAGTTTTAATGTGTGCCGGCAATCCAGAATATAAAAGCTTTATCAGATCTGCATTAAAACCATTTCAAGCAATTCCTTTTGTGAGTAGTGGAGCTTCATCAAAAATCAAAAATTCATCAATATCAATAGCATTATCATGCGGTTCGCACAGTGGATCTATATTACATACGAGAGAAGTTTTCAAAATCTTATGGGAATATGATATAGATATCAAAAATCTTAAATGTCCTTTAAAAAAAAGAAGTCCATTAGAACATAATTGTTCAGGTAAGCATGCAGCATTTCTGGCAACATGTAAAAAATTAAATTGGCCTTTAGACAGTTATTTAAAAGAAGACCATCCACTTCAAGTAGAAATATTTAGAATTATATCCGAATTTCTTGAAATTCCATTAAAACATATTTGTGCAGAAAGAGATGACTGTGGAGCTCCAACACTTTATATGAAGTTACTTGAAATGGCAAAGTTATATTCATTACTAAGCAGTTCAGATAATGCTGAGTTAGAACAAATAAGTAGAGCAATGACAACAAATCCAAAAATGATAAGCGACAATAACAGATTTGATACTGAAATAATACAGGCTTCACATGGGCAAGTGATAAGCAAAGGAGGAGCAGAAGGGATACAATGTTTTTGCAAAGTAAATGAGGGAATTGGTTTAGCCTTAAAGGTGGAAGATGGGTCAAAAAGAGCTAAACAAGCTGTAGGTCTACATTTATTAAAACAATTAGAATGGATTTCTGAATTAAGAATACAGGACATAAAAGATAAGATTTTAAAATCACCTAAAAGCGTTCAAATAAACGTTGAAGGTCAATTAAAATACCAAGAATCCTAAAAAAAGGAGGAAAAATATCCCTTTCAGATGTATGCTATATATGTGACGCGGGGTAGAGCAGTCTGGTAGCTCGTCGGGCTCATAACCCGAAGGTCGGAAGTTCAAATCTTCTCCCCGCCACCAATTGTCATTGACCTCTTTTGGAGGTTTTAAAATAATAATAAATAATCTTTTTCAAGTTAGTTTTACACTACATTTATTTTTTCTTTCTTCATTGGCTTTTTATTAAAAGATACCTATAGAAAAATTCATAAGTTAACTTCATAAACACAATTATTTCTTAAAGCATAGCGTTTAGGATTTCTACACTATATGTAGTGATAAAAAAAATATAATTTGCGCTATTTGTGGGGTTGATCTCTAAGGTAATTTCTGTAATAATTAAAATCCCCATCACCTAGGCTCGGCATTCATGCAGGAGTCTTTTTTTTTTGGCTTAATAACAAACTTCATTATTAAACTTAATAATAAAGAATTAACTTAATTAATTCATAACTTTAATTCCAAAACATTTAAAAATAGGATTATTTTTAAGCTTTGGATTATGAGGCTAGTTGAAAATATAATGCAAAAATTATATTATTTTTTCTAGCTAACTAAAACGGTAATAAATTCTATAAGTTTATATATTTAATTTATAAACTTAGACTATACTTGCCACTTAAATATTACTTTGCTAAAAAGATAAAGCGGACTAAAGTCCAATACTCCACGAGGATTTAGTCCGCTTTTTAAAAAAATTTACTTATTTACTTATTCACATATTTTGATTATTTGATAGATAATTTATTAATATTGCAATTAGGATCTTTAAAGTTTTTAAGGTTAATTACAAAATCTTTATGAAAAAATAATTAGATAAATTCTTTTACTGCTTTATAGATGAATCTGATAAATTATATTATTGTCTATCTTTAATTGATGTATTTATAAAGCAAATTAAATTTAAACAATTTATAGTTTTTGATTTTGTATCAGATGTACTGTTTATAAATAATTGATTTGCTAATAATTGTATATGAGTTACTATGCAGAACCGAATTATATAGAATATGATGAATGGTTTGATGCGAATATAGATCCAATTGATCTAATAAACTATTCAGACGAGGCTGTGTTTACTAATTCTGTTCATACAAAATTTTATCAACTATCTTCTCAAAACTTAAATGTTGGCTCTTCAAATAATTTAATGTAGATAACATCAAAATTAAAAATTTTATGGTATGAATTGTTTTTTTCTGGTAGGTTTTATAAGTTGGAAATAACCATTCTTGTTCAAAGAATATTTATCGAACCAGAGGTTTAATAAATTATCAATTCCTATTCCTGCAAGATTTTTTTTATTTAAAATTTTGTAGTCTGATAAGGCTAATAATAAATAAGGGAATATCATATCAGATACTCCTGGTGGTAGTTTTTTTAAGGGAACACAGTGACCTTTGTCCCAAATCATCTGCATATCCTGAGTAAACAATGAGCTCCAATAATTAAAATCACAATATAATTTTTCAGGAGGTAAGAGATTAAGCTTAAGTACCTGCGTCGAAGAACTCATAGTATAAGGTTGAAGAAATAAAAATTCTAAAAATTTCTAATGCATTACTTATCAGTCAATAAGTATTTAATACTTGCCCTAGAATCTAAGAATCAATGCTTGAATAGTAACGCAAAGTAAACCATAGTGCAACACTTAATCTATAAATCTCTTTTTCTCATTCTTTCTTGGAATTGAAGAAACATTAAAAATTTTTGATAAATTTCGTCATCCAGTGGTTCATCCTTGAGTTCTATGAGATTGCGAGTCTTATCTTTAAGAAGTTTATTATTGAATTTATAATTAAATTCTTTAGCAACATTACCTAGATTTTTATCAACAATTTTATTAAAATTTGTTTTATTTTTTTCTATAAAATCATCACTGTTACTAATACTATAAAGACCTCTTTTACGTAAGGCCTCCTCAACTAGAATATTAATTATTTTCGAATAACTTAGATTATTTGCATAACTTAAATTATTAATTATATCAAAAACATCATTTCTAGGAATAAAGCCTAATCGTCTTTTTTTTGTAGGCATTTAAAAGTTCAGCACTTGACTATTATAAGTGTTGCACTATATTCATAGCAAGTCAATAAATTTTTTCTGTGATCATACTGTTCATATTTTTATTCGGAGGGGCTGTATATCTTTATTACAGATCAAAAGATAAGGTGTCTTTAATTGAAGGTAATCAAACAGGTAGGGATAATGAAGAACTAGAAGAAGATGATTTATTTAATAATTTAGAAGACCTATTTATATAATTTAAAATAATTTAATCGCTATTTGCCAAAACCCATATAGTAGGAATGCAAGCTTAGCAAGAATAGTATTGAAGAGCCAAAATACCAAATAAGAAGCCATGTAATAAATGAAACTTCACTTGATTTCTTCTGTTGAAATTTATCTAATATTTTTGATACATGATTAATGTTGTATCTAGTGATTCTTAAAGACTTCATAATTAATTGTTTTTTTAAATCAACCAAAAAAATTATATCTATGCAAGTTTTAATTCAATTTTATTAAGCTAATTATAAAATCTCATCTCAAAGCACTGTATTAAAATCAATTGTGAACATTGAATCTTTAACCACACAACTTCGTTTCATGACCGAACCAGTAAATATATTATTCTGTTATTAATATGGGTTTAAATTAATATATGCAGTTATGACTGTACATCAAGATTACGAAATAAAAATCAACATTAATGAGTTGATTGAAAAAAGAATTCCTTGTTGTGATTTATTACATCCTGATCACTGCTTAACAGAACAGCAAGTATCAGAAATTGCTCATGACATAAGAATGGATTTAAATTTACACGATTTATATAAACAAGTTGATCAACACATTATGAACTATGTCAATGCTGCTGGAATTGATAACAAAGACCACTGGGTAGAACCGCATCTTCCAGATTTAGATAGAGATGTTAAAGAAGAAGTTGGAATAGATTTTGATTAATTTCGCTAATGGATAAAAAAGAAAATTAACATATAATTATTCGGTAAATTTACACTATAAATTAGCTTAATGGATATATTTTTTTTCTAAATCGTTGATCAGTTTATAAATACTTGCGGGAGACCTTTTCTTTCTCTTAAATAAAAAATTTATCAATGAAAAACATAATGCTAATAAAAAAATTACTTCGATAAAAAGGAATGGTGAATTAAAAATCATTAATAAAGTATCTTTTGCTTATAAGCTATTTAAATAATTTAAATTTTCAAATAGGTACTTAATACATATATAAATTTTTCATAGCTTAATTAAAAATAATTTGTTACAACTATTAGTCTCTATAAAAAATTGATTCCTGAGTTATATGATGACGTTTATTATAATAAAATTAAAAAAATGATTAAATATTTCGCTCTAACATTAAATGAAATCGGGATAGGTAAATTAGAAATAATATTACTAGCAATAATTTTTTTATTTTTTCCAATATTATTTGTAATCGCATCAAGAAATCTTGATGCCAAAGGTGTTTTTGACTGGATGATGGAAAAGCCAAATGATTGGATGGGGAAAAAATAAATTTTTAATTTTAACAAAATTAATTTTTGAAAGTCAAATTTTCTAATTCGTATAAGGGAAACTCAAAAACATTGCAATTATTATCAAGACTTATAAGAATATTTTTTTTTAGAAATTCATAGTCAATAAATTTGTTTAATTTATTATTTAAAAATTCCTTATTTGTCTCGCCAATTGCAAATTTCAAAGCCCCATCATTGGAAATCCCAAATTTAGTTGAATTGCAGTAAGTATTTGAAAATTTCCTAGAAATCTTTAAGGTATAGTTTTCAATATCCTTTTGTGAAAATTCAATTGGATAAACAGGAGTATCAGAGATTAATAAAAGAAGCAATAAAATGATATTTAAAATACTTCTAAACATGTAATCCACAAATAATTTTATTAAATTTACAATAAAGACACCCTAGAAAAGCACGTATTTTTAAAACTTTAAAAAAGAATTAGATTAAAAACTTAATTAAATAATTTATAGTGAAGATAAATACTCTCTAATTGATAATTTCAAAGTTTTTATTTTTGAAGGAAATTTTTTTAAAAATCGTTTTAAAACTTTTGGCATAACAAAAATGTTTCAAATAAAATCCATATATTTGAATGTATAGCAGAGTTGAACTTTAATTTCAAATTATCATGATTTTATCTATTAACCATAACTAGATTCTCAAGCATTTAAAGTGAATTATTCAATAAGAAATATAATTGATGTAAAGCTATTTTTAAAGATAAAAATAATATCTAAAAACTTTTTATTTATTAAAAACTAGAAAATTTTTGTAAATAAATTTAAAAACACTGCTAAAGGGTAAATATAAACATGCAAATAGCTCAAAAGTTACTTTTTTTCATTAGATACTGATTATTTAATCTTTTCAATTCTAATATTGCTACAAATGATAGAGAATTTTTCTATTATCAGAAATTGATTATTTACTTGGGTTATAGTTCCCAAAGATAACTGGTCAATTAAAAAAAGATATTAGTTTATGGAAAATAAGCAAATTAATTTTTTTAAAGCTAAAGACATTAAAACGGTATATAAACCTTTTAAAAAAGGGACAGTAGTTAATATTGAGAATTTGGAGATAAGAGAAAAGCAAAAAGAATTAAATATAGGTTTATATGGTTGGTATGCGATATGCCCATCACAGGAGCTAAAGAAAAACAAGGCTCATTATTTCTCATTGTTTGACGAACCTCTTCTTTTATTTAGAGACAATATAAATAATGTAAGATGTATCAAAAATATATGTCCTCATAGAGGTGCCTCTTTTTATGGAGGTTCAATTACTAACGGCGAAATTACATGCCCATATCACGGAGCAAGATTCAGTTCTGAAGGTGGTTGTCAAAACATTGACAGAATAACTTGTAATCATATTGTTGATAATAATTATGATAATTATGCAAAGAGGATTCACTTATCTCAATACAAAGCAGTAGAGAAGGATGATTATATTTTTATTTATTTTTCCAATAAATCTGAGACTGATTTAAATAATATTAATGAGGAGTCATTAATAAGTAATTATGAATTAATTAGTAATGGATTTTCTTTGAAGGAGTCAGCCTCTGAAGAAGTTTTAGTTGATTTTAAATGTGATTGGTCAAGAATTATAGAGAATCATTTAGACATTCTCCATATTTTTTGGGTACATGGAGATACAATTCCAGATAAAGAAGTCAATAAAAACGTACTAGTAAGTTTTAATCAAAAAATAAATATAAACCCTCAATATATAGAAAGTATTTATTTCTATAAAAATAACCCTACAAAAGAATTTATAAGAATAAAGTATATTCCTCCAGGGAGAATTTTAATCTATAAAGGAGATCCAGCCGTTTCTAGATATGTGCAAGTTCTCGATCATATTCCCCTAGGAGAAAATAAAGCAAGAGTAATAGTAAGGCATTATAGAAAATTTCTTAAGAATAAACTAATAAATAACCTAATTTTATTTAGAGAAATTCAAAAAAAGATTTTTTATAAAATTTTTGATGAAGATTACATGATACTTAAAACCCAAACTTATAATCACAAATTTGGATTAATAAAAAATGACGAAATAAAACTACTTGGCGAGGACAGAATAATAAATTATTTCTGGAGCTGGTACAAAAGATCAGAAGAAAAGGATAATCCCTGGAAATATATAAATAAAAATAAAGAGCAGAATGTTTATGATGAAATAATATTTAAATACCCACCAGAAATTAAGAAATTAGAAGTGCTCAATAATATAAAAATAATAAGAAAAACATTTACAAGATATGCTGCACCACTCATTTTTTTATTATTAATAATATAATTCCAATGAAAAAAGTTAATAGACCTGCATGGCTAAATTGGCTTTATCTCTTAATATTCATTTTAAGCTCAATACAGCTTTTCATATTCTGGAGTAGTAAATATTAGTGACTAATGGTTATTGGCTTGAAGCAGAAAATATTACTTGTTTTAAAAATGGATATGAGGTTGTCAAAGATTTAAATTTAAAACTAAAATATACTGAAAATGTTGTTTTGATTGGACCAAATGGATCAGGAAAATCTTCCTTGATAGAATTAATTAATAGAAATATATATCCTGTTAAAAAGAACGATACAGTTTTTAAAATATTTAATAAAGAACTTATCAATATTTGGGAACTTAGAAAAAAAATAAGTACAGTAAATAATGATGTAAAATTAAGAATAAATCCAAAAATAAAAGTTATTGATTTAATTATTAGTGGTTTATATGGTAAGTATTGCGAAATACCTTATAAATCTGAGAGTGATGTCTCATATGCAGAAAATTTAATTAAAAAGATATCAATAACGAATTTATCGCATAAACACTTTTCTCATTTATCTGAAGGCGAAAAACAAATTGTTTTAATTGCACGAGCTGTAATAAACAAACCAGAAATATTAATCCTGGATGAGCCAATTGCTAATTTAGATTTAAAATCAAAGTTTTATGTGATTGATCAAATTAATGAATTAACAAAATTAAACTCGAAAATTATTTGTATAACCCACGATATTTCAATGATTACTGAAATATATAATAGGATCATAATGTTGAAGGACAGAATGATAATTGCAGATGGAACTCAAAGTGAAACGATAAATAATAAAAATATGAATAACTTATTTGATATTAATATTGATGTTTTAAATCATAAAGGGGCTTGGTATATTTACAAAAAAACTAAATAATAACTATTAATAAAATAATCAAAGCAATTGCAAAATAAATATAATTTTTTTTAATAATCGGAGTAAAAGATTTGGTTCTAAATGAAGAAGAACCACATTTAAAGCAAACCATCTTACCTCCTAGTGATCTATCTGAAACAATATCTGAACTGCCGCAGTTTAAACATATTTTATTAGTATTCATGATTAAACTATAAAAATTTTCTTTTCATTTAGATTATATTAATTGATAAATATTAAGAAAAGCATCAGAATTAATTATGATATTGAGAATCTATTGCAATAAGAGTTTTGATGGTCCATAATTGATAATAATTCTCATTATCAAAATTATATTCATGAGCTTCAACGGTTATGGAGAGTTTTCACCAAAAACAGTCCGATTAATAACTGGTCAGTCTGTTCTTATAGATCCTTCATCAAGGCCGAAAGGCACTTGTCTTGAAGTTGTGAGTGGAATAGCCAGAGTATATTGTCCATGCGAAGAAACAGAAGGAATGACTCTTGCTTTCTTGCAATCAGGAGATCAATTAAGAACCGATTTATTATGCAGTGAAGGTGTTTGTGTAGAAGCTTTAACTGATTTATCCTTTGAGAGTAATGTCACTATTGCTGATAATTCAGGATTTGATGCTGTTAATGAATGGACTCTTCAATTACTAAGAATTAGGCATTTAGGTAATGCGGAGCAAAGATTGCAAGCTCTTTTATCAATATTGGTAAATCGTTTAGGAAGAAGATGTGGTCAATGGTGTGAATTACCTTTCAGGCTTACTCATGAAAGGATAGGAGAATTAATAGGTTCAACTCGAGTAACATCAACTAGATTAATTTCTAAACTACGCTCATTAGAATTACTTTTAGCACCAATTGGGAAACAAACGGTAAGTGTAGCTCCTTCTTTTATAGAATCTTCACCACTTTAAACTCAATATGTTTAAATCCGAATCCATAATTAATAGCTTATTAATGGAAGTTGATTCATTAAGTCGCAGAATTTCTAATATTCAGCAAGCATATTGCAATACCTCACATTTAGGATTACGTAAAAGACTATTTTACGAAAATAAAAACATCTTTCAAAGAATAAGCGAGATATTTTTAATCGCTAAAGAATTGAATAAAAGAAGTAACGAAAATATAACTTTTTCTAATCTATTATTAGAGAAATGCAAAAGAGCTTTATATCAAAATAGAATGGAAAAAAATTTATTTTTTCTTTAAATCACTATCAATCAAAAGTATTGCAGAGGGCTGATTAGCTGCAAATTTAACTTTACCTAGTATGTGAGCAAATTCGTCTTCAGATTTAGTTTGTGCTTCAACAATTGGATCAAGAAAAACACTAGTTCTTGTATCTGAAATTCTCTCAGAAATCGAATATAACTGTTGTAATGAAGAAGTTAAATCAGCCTCCATGCTGAATGAATATGATATTAAATCTTCAATAGAATCCCATGATTGAATTGGTGCAGGTAGATCTTTTAGTTTCACAGTTTGTCCACGTGCTATAAAATAATTTGCAAAATTATAGGCATGTTCCATTTCTCCTTGTGATTCTCTTAGAAAAAAAGAGGCAAATCCATCTAAATCTCTTTCTTGGAACCATAAATAAATAGAAAAATATTGCACATTTGCATATCTTTCCATTGTTAGATGCTCATAAAAATTATCCAACAAGCCAGCATCCATTGGTTGTGCAACTGCTCTTCCAGAAGGGCCCAAATTAATAAGTTTTTTTGTTTTTAAATTATTCTCAGTCATTGTTAATCAAAGTAGATGAATAAATAATACAACATTTTGTATAAATAAGTAATTTAAAAAAGAATTCAAATATATTAATGAATATGATAATGAATATCAATAGCAATATTAATTAAATGAATTTTGAAAATGAATATTCTAAGTTACTATTAATTAATAAATTATATGTAAACAAAAAAAAGAAATGTAAAAAGAAAAAATGCTCAAATTGGAAGGGGGGCAAGTGTAATTGCCTATAAAGATTATCTAAACAAAAATCTTATGTGCACCAGGATACAGAAAAAAGATACTTTCTTTAGATATATTTAAAAAACAATTATCCCCAATATTAAAATTATTATTAATGTTAGTTCTAACCCTTAATGTTTCTCCATTAAGAGATACTTTATAAATAAAGTATTCACCAAGGAATTCTTTTGAAACTATTATTGCTTCTCCATTATTAGATCTTTTAATAGAAATATATTTTGGAGAAATAGAAATAAATTTGATATTAATCTTATCCTTTAAATAAGAATTGTTTATTTTACCTAAACAGCATGTATAGGAGTTGTTTTCTTTTTTGATATTAAGAATATTATTGCCAAGAATAAAATTACTAACAAAAAGTGTTTTAGGATTTTCTAAAAGTTTTATTGGTGAGTCAATTTGATGTATTTTTCCTTCATTCATTACAGCAACCTTATTGCAAATAGACATTGCTTCTTCTGGATCATGGGTAACCATTAATCCACTAGCATTACAATCTCTAAGAATATTTGGAAGTTCACTTCTCAATTTTAATTTTACATGCATATCAAGACTACAAAATGGTTCATCCAACAATATGAAGTTGGTTCCGGGAGCTAAAGCTCTAGCGATAGCAAGTCTCTGTTTTTGTCCCCCCGATAATTCATGTGGATATCTATTTATAAATTTATTAAGACCAACAATATTTATTAGAAAATCAACTCTAGATTTATTCTTTTTATTTTTTAAACCAAACATTGCATTTTCTAAAACAGTTAGATGTGGGAAAAGTGCATAATCCTGAAAAACCATTCCTATTTTTCTTTTTTCTGGAATTAATATTTTATATTTGTTTGAAATTTCTCTGTTATTTAAAATAATCTTTCCTTTAGAAGGATATTCAAATCCTGCTATCAATCTTAGAAGAGTAGTTTTACCACAACCAGAAGGACCAAGAAGTCCTAACAATTCTCCAGTTTCAATTTTTAAATTAATTGAATTTAATATCCAATTTGAAATTTTTTGATTATTGTATTTATGATGTAAATCTTCAATTATTAACGCCTCTTTTTCCACTAAAACATCAAAGTCTTTAGAATAATTAAATTAGCAGAAAACTTTCAGCCTCCATAATTCTTGTATAATTTTATACATGCTTTTTGAAGAAATTAAATAAATGAGAAAGAATGAAAGAGCGGCAATAATACTTAAAGAGCTTAAAAAGCTATATCCATCTCCACCAATTCCTCTTGATCATACAAATGCATTTACACTCCTGGTTGCTGTTGTATTAAGTGCTCAGTCTACAGATAAGAAAGTTAATGAATTAACAAGGGAATTATTCAAAGTAGCAGATTCACCAGAAAAAATGAAAGAACTTGGCGTTTCTAGAATTTATGGATATATAAAACAATTAGGTCTTTCTAATCAAAAATCTAAAAATATTTACCTTTTATCAAAATTACTAATAGAAAAATTTAATAGTCAAGTTCCTAATTCATTAGAGGAACTTGAATCACTTCCTGGAGTTGGTCATAAAACAGCTTCAGTTGTTATCTCACAAGTATTTAATATTCCATCATTCCCTGTTGATACACACATACACCGTTTATCACAAAGATGGGGCCTAACGAAGGGGAAAAATGTAATGCAAACAGAAAAAGATCTTAAAATATTATTTCCAATAAAGGAATGGAACACACTACATTTACAAATCATCTTTTACGGGAGAGAATATTGTACAGCGAGAGGCTGTGATGGCACAAAATGCTTTATGTGTAGAACTCTATATCCAAATAGAAAAAAGAAATTTATATGTAAAAAGCCTTAAAAAATTAATATAATATTTAAATTAAATTCAAAATATTATGAAAATTGCTATTACAGGGGCCTCAGGTAAAACAGGATTTAGAATAACCGAAGAAGCATTAAAGAAAGGAATAAAAGTAAATCAGATTGTTAGGAAAAATTCAAAGGTTACAGAGAATCTTAAAAATACTAAGACCTACAGATTATCAATAGATAATAAATATGAATTAGATAAAGCTTTAGAAGATGTAGATGCATTAATAATTGCAACTGGAGCAAGAGCCTCCTTAGATTTAACTGGTCCTGCAAGGGTAGATGCACTTGGAGTATATAGGCAATTACAGAGTTGTAAAAGAGTCGGATTAAAGAGAGTTATATTAGTTAGTTCTTTATGTACTGGTAAATTGTTTCACCCTTTAAACTTATTTGGTTTGATTCTTATCTGGAAAAAAATTGGTGAGAATTTTCTAAAAAATCAAATTTTTGATTGGACGATAATAAGGCCTGGAGGATTAAAGGAAATTGAAAAGATAGAATCTGAAAACATTGAGTATACAAAAGAAGATACACAATTTAAAGGATCTATTCCAAGAAGACTCGTAGCAAAATGTTGTATAGATTCCTTAACTAATAAGCAATCTATTAATAAAATAATTGAAGTGACAAGTTCGAGCGATAATAAAAAAGTATCTTTTAAAAAGGCTTTGCAAAGTATTTAAAAGATGCAAAAATATAAGAAAAAACATGAAAATAAATCCAAAAATTGATGCATTACAATTAATGCTTACAGATTTAAGAACAAGAAACGAACCTATTAGGCACAAAGCAGCTTTTAAAGGATGTCAACCGGAATTTCAAAATCTTGTTTCTAGATTAATAAAACAGTTAGAGGATGAATTAAATTCTGAAAAAATTATAAATCGACATAATTAAGCTGAATATTATCATTTAAATGATTTTAAATGATCATATTTAGCTTGTTTTGAAAGTTCATCATATCCTCCAAAAAAAACATCATCTAAAAATATTTGTGGGAAAGTATTGTGATTACTTAATGAGTTTACCTTTTGAAAATCCTGATCATTTTCGATTAAAATTGCTTCATAGGGTATTGATAACGAATCAAGCAACCTAATGCTTCTCTTTGACCAAGGACAATTATGAAGGATATATGCTTTTACTCGTGATTGATTATCATTTAAATTATGTTTAGAAATATCAATAATATTATTTTCAAAAGATACTAATAAGATATCAGTTCCTTTTTTAACAATAGAGCCTTCCTCTAAATGGCCACCAAAGACATCACATCCCTCATCAGCAAAACTCAAATGAAGATGGACATCTCCATTATTAAAATGTCCATTAAGTGAAACTATTTCTAAGTTACCTTCAAATTTACTAATTTCTTGGTTTCCAGGGCACTGTATACAGGCCTTACTTAAGTTGCCTACTACACCTGAAACATAACCATAAAGATTATTTGAAGAAGAAAATTCCTTAATACAAATAATTAAATCAGATTCAGGAGATAGCTTTAAGCTATGAGGCTTCATTATGGTATGTAGAATTTTTTAATAATATAAAATATGATGATTCTTAGAAAGATCAAGTGTTGAAAATCTTTAGAATTTCGTTTAAACCTAAATCATGATAAGAGTGTAAAATATAATTTATTAAAAAAAACATTTGTTTAACAAAAATAAAAAAATATTAGTTGAAAATATTCCAAATATTTTGACAATATCTCGATTATTTCTAACATTTCCACTAATAATATTTTTAGAAACAAACGAAACTAGCTTTGTTTTTGCATTAATTATAATAGGGGGAATTACTGATTATTTTGATGGATATTTTGCAAGAAAATTAAATCTTAAAACTAAGTTTGGAACTATTACTGACCCATTAACGGACAAAATATTCCAACTAATACCTTTATTATGGTTATGTAAAATGGGAATAATTCCTTTTTGGTCACTAGCCATAATATTATTTAGAGAATTAATAATATCTGCATTAAGAACAACTAAAAAAGATGGATTACCTGCCTCTAAACTAGGGAAATACAAAACCTTCTTCTTTTTTGTGGCATTAATTATATTTTTCCAACCATTTTCAAAAGATTTATTACCTAGCCTAGGAATAATATTTTATTGGTTAGGATTTTTATTGACACTTATAACTTTAATAGATTATTTAAGAGTTAAAAAGAACTCTATCTGAATTTATATCTAATTCATTATCTTTTTTAAATTGATAATCTTTGATAAAACTATCTTTCAAACCACTAAGTAAATCAAATTTTGGTTGCCAATTTAAATCGTTTTTTATTTTGGAAATATCAGTTTGATAGTGATTTAATCTAATCGGAAATCCTTTTCTTGATTTAGGATCTAATTTTTCAAAATCAAATTTTTTTAAAGAAATATCGTTTTTATTTAAACCACAAACTTCTGCACACATATAAATTAACCCTTTAATAGTTACACCTTTTTCTCCTGAACAGTTATATATACTATTTTTAGATTTTTCAAAATCCAGACACTTAATCATTACATCACTTAAATCGGAGACGTGCCCTAATTGAGTTATTAATGAACCATTTCCAGGGATTGGTATATTTTTTTGATTATATAACCTTTCAAAGAACCAATTTTCAATCTTATTATAATTTCCTGGGCCATAAATATAGGTGGGTCTAAAACTTGTAAAAGGGATCTTTTGTTCAATTAGCCAATTTTCAGTCTCAAACTTTCCTTTATGTCTACTTTGAGGATCAATTGGAGAGTCTTCAGATAAGGGTAATTCATAATTCTCCGAATAAACACCCGCTGAACTAACATAAATATATCTTTGAAAGGAATAAGAAACATTCTCAATGAGAAGTTTTGTTTGTTCTAATTCACGACCAGAAATATCGTAAATTACATCATATTTTTTATCTTTTATTTTAATAATACTTTCGATATTATTTCTATCACCTTTTATAAAATTCACATTCTCAGGAATAGATTTATTGCCCCTTGTAAAGATATCTATATCTAAATTTTGATTTAGTAACTTATCTACCAAAGACTTACCAACAAATCGTGTGCCGCCCATTACAAGAATTTTCATATTCCAAAAGTATTAAACTAAAGTAGTAACCTAAGTTAGAACTACATAATGAATAGTACTACTAGGAAGTAATTAATGAAAAGGACCAATCAATGAAACTAATCCCAGCAATAGATTTAATGAATGGTAAATGTGTAAGACTTGTTAAAGGTGACTTTAACAAAAGAAAAGATTTCTCAAAAGAACCTCATGAACAAGCTAAATATTGGGAAAAGGAAGGTGCAAAATGTATTCATATCGTTGATTTAGATGCCGCCAAAACTGGTATACCAGCAAATGATCATTCAATTAAAAAGATTATAAACGAAGTCAACATTCCTATACAAATTGGAGGAGGTATAAGATCAGTAGAGAGGATTGAACAATTGTTGTCCTATGGTATAGATAAAGTAATAATGGGTACTTCTGCTATTGAAGATAAAGAATTAGTAAAAGATTTATCAAGCAAATATCCAAAAAAAATAATTATTGGAATTGATGCAAAAGATGGAAGAGTCAGTACAAGAGGATGGTTAAGACAATCAGATGTATTAGCCACAGATCTTGTAAAAGAATTCTCCTATTTTAAAATCTCCAGTTTTGTTGTCACTGATATAAATACTGATGGAACCTTGGAAGGAACAAATGAAGTTTTTATTAAAAAGATTCTTGAAATTACTGATATTCCTGTGATTGCTTCAGGAGGTGTAGGTTCAATTTCTGATTTATTATCATTAACAAGATTAGAGCATTATGGATTATATGGAGTAATAGTAGGGAAAGCACTTTATGAAAATAAATTCACAATAAAAGAAGCAAATAATATATTAAATAAAGAAAGAAAAAATGATATTCCAATCAATAAAGACTATTAGGCCTAAAAAACCCAGTAAATATTTATATAGCACTGGTTATTAACAAATTTATTAGTTAATTTTGTATAAGAGATAAACTTTTAAAGTTGGAATTAATTAAGAAAAAATCGATTCTAATTATTGCTCCAAGCTTAATTGCAGAATCTTTATCATTAAAGTTGACTTCGTTAGACAATAATTTAAATATCACACTAGATAGTGGCAGTAAAAACTTAAATCCAGATTTAATAATATGGAATATTCTTAATTACCAATCAGAAGATCTCATAAGATTGGAATTATTAAAATTAAAAGAGAGGTGGGATGAATCAAATATACTTATAATTTTTTCGGGTGAGCTTTTAAATAAAACAAAAGTAATTCCCTCTTTTAATAGTGAAGGATTACTTTTAAACCCAAGTGTTGATAAAGTTCTTGAATCTATAAATATCATTTCAGATGGCGGTAGAGTATTTGACCTGGAAAATAATCCTTCTGTACTTATAAAAAAGGAAAAAGAACTTTCTTTTAATCAAAAATTATTGTCATCTGGTCTCAAGCAAATTGATAACGAGATAAATTATATTTTCAGATATGTAAATTCTGACGCAACTCTTGAATTTTATAAATTCATTTTAAAAGGCAGATTAAGAGAACTTATAACTGCCAAATCCTTTCTTATATTCCTATGGGGTAATTCATTAGATCTTTATTCAGAAGCTATTTACACTGAAAACAAAATCAATTTAGAAAATAAAGATACTAATACTATTTTTATAAAAAATAAAAATAATTTAGAAATCTGGGATTTAATTCTTAATCGTCTAAGTAAAAGATATAATTCAGCCGATTTTGATGTGGAATTTAATAATTCATCAATTATTTTGTCAGGAATAAAAAAAGAATTCATTTCCCGTCTTATATGTAAAATGCTTGATGAACTTGATAATTTAATAAAAAATATCAAAGAAAACTATAAGGAAAAGGATTATAAAGAGGATTTCAGTTCTCTTATTGAAGAACTAAAGCTAAACACTATATCAAATATAACTGAAAGTTATTTTAGGGTTAAAAAAAATGGAGATTCTATTTCTATTAACGAATACATTTATAAAGCAGTAACTTGCAATGAAAAAGATGATGAGGCACATGAATCAATAATGTTTATCGATCCAATAATAAAAAATGAACCAATTGATTATGATGGCAAATTATTGCCTTTGTATGAAACAGAATCATTTATAATTTTAGAAAATATAATATCCAATTGGATAATAAGAAATTGTAATTTATTAGCCTCTGAAGTATTTAATATATGTTCAAGTTGGCCAGAGTTAAGAACGATCCTAATAAATCCACAATTGCAATCTACAAGATCTTTTGAAAGATTTAGAAATAATATCAACAACTATAATAGATGGCATCAAAATATCTATTTGCCAATTTATTTATATGAAAGTAAGCGTGAATATATTGATATAATAGATTCTAAATTCACAAGATATTATAAAAATGAGAATAGAGAAAAAGAACTAGAAAATTTAGAGTGGTTTCAAAAACAAGTTACTTTATTAGTTGAAATAAGAGATGCCGTAGCTCCACAATTAGAAATTGCTGTAAAATATATTGGTAACCTTTTCGTAAATTTCCTTACAAAAGTAGTTGGCAAAGCTATTGGATTAATTGGTAAAGGAATACTACAAGGTTTAGGCAGATCTAATTCAAAATAAATTTTTCATTCTTTCAATGAAGCTATTTCAATCAATACTTATTTTATTAATCTTTTTTAGTTCTTATCCAGCTAATGCAAGTAGAGATACTAATAGTTATGACGGAAATATTTTTCCAATATATGCAGGAAATGGTGCAATAGTCCCTCCTCAAACCACAATCGAAGAATCATTAAAAAACGGAAGAGTCTCTGTTATATTTTTTTATCTTGATGACAGCTCTGATAGTAAGGCTATGGCTCCAGTAATTTCAGGTTTAGATCTAATTTGGAGAAATAATATTGACTTAATTGCTCTTACTACAGATGAATTACAAAATGATTCATCCAAATCAAACGCAAATCAACCCAATTACTATTGGAATGGTTTAATTCCTCAGACTATAATTTTGGATAGTAAAGGTGAAGTAAAATTTGATAAGAATGGGATGGTTAATATTGATGATTTGAATAAAATCATTGGAGAACTAAAAGGAGTCGATATAAACGAATCTACATTCTCAGTTGAAAGTTTTAACGAATATAACAGTATAATTTCAGAAAAAAAATGATCTTAAATGAATTTTTAAAATAACAATCATATGATTATTTTAAATATATTTTTCTTATTTTTAATTCTTGTAATTTGTTTAGATCTATATATTAGTTACTTCCCCAAAACAAATTTAGTTTTAGTACCTCTGGATTATAAATTAAAAAAAAGAGACAAAATAAGTGAAGTGGTTATTGATTTGAAAATAATCAATAAAAGTAAAAATAAAGAAACAATGATTACAAACCTTAATCTAGTTTTAGATTTTTTTAAAGGTAAAAATAATCAATATCTTAAAAATTTAGATTATGAGGAAATTATTTATATTTACTATGGATCTATTAAAAAAAATATAAATAATTATTGGCCTACGACAATTATTAAAGCGAACTCAGAACAATTTATACAAATAATTTTAAAATTTGAAAACAATGACTTAAGAAACAAGATCAAATATATATGGTTAAAAGTATTTTGGGATAATTACGGACATTTCGGAATAGCAAAAAAACAAGATGGGTTCTTATTGAATTTAAATTCCCATAATCAAAACAAAAAGGAATTGACTGAAATTCCTTTGAAACTAGGTTATAAAGCTATCGCAGTTAAGACTGATTTACTGGGATCCTTTGATAATCCAACAGAAACTGTTATAAATTACTGCAAGGATGTCATAAAAAATGGTGATATTTTAACGATAGGTGAGACGCCGCTAGCAATTATGCAAGGAAGATATATATCTCCTCAAAATTTAGAATACGATATCTTTTCAAAAATATTATGTTATTTTTTTCATCCAACAAGTAGTCTTGCCACTGCTTGTGGAATGCAATTACTAATCGATAAAATAGGATTTACTAGGATAACTTTTTCCTTGATTTTTGGATTTTTATTTAAATGTATCGGGATTAAAGGAATATTTTACAGATTAACAGGTTTTGAATCTTCACTAATTGATGACGTTAGTGGCACTGTTATTCCATATGATAAAAGCATAGTTATGGGCCCAAAAAATCCAAAATTGTTTTGCAAAAAATTAGCAAAACAGCTAGCGGTAGAAGTAGCAGTTGTTGATGTTAATGATCTTGGCGGTGTAAAAATATTAGCCAGTTCAAATGATTCAGTGAATAAAATACTCGAAGAAACCTTAAAAATTAATCCTGCAGGCAATTCTGACGAAAAAACACCTATAGTATTAATACGAAACAGTAAATAAATGAAACAAGATTTAAATCAATTTTTAATTTCTAATAAGCATGAAAAAGTTACATTTGAAGAACTTCATATTCGCCATTTAAACCTATTAATGGATTTAAGTAGCAAAAAGTTGAATAATTGGTTTTTAAAGATGGCAATTATAAACACTTTTGATGACCTAAAAATCTTTTTAAACAATCTAAAAAAAAATAAACATAAATGCATTATTGCAATAGAAGAAAAAAAAATTATAGGTTATTTAAATATATTTCCTTTAAACGATAAGGGTACCTGTTTAAGAATATCGAAGCCTAATTTAATAAATAAAGAAGCCTCTACTACCGAAAAAGATTTGACAATGGGATTGATAAAGAAATCAATCTCAATAACAGAAATAAAAACTTCAAGTTGGGTAATTAATTCTGATATAAATAATAATCACCTTATTTCAAGCTCAAGAGAATTAGGTTTCCAACCATTAGAAAATGTAAAACTATGGTGTAAAAATAATATTAATAAATCCATTAAACCAACAAAAAAAGAATTGTATTCGATTGATGAATTTCAAGAAATTAACAAATTAAATTTAATAAATGTACTTAATTTTATTCGTTCAAATCAATCCCCTCTATTAAGAACGATATTTGATCTTGATCAAAAGGATATTTCTAATAGAAATGATTTAAATAGCGGTGCAATAATTCATGAAAAGTCAGTCATAGGAACAATCTTAAAAGATATAAATTTTCAAGGTAGTAAAATTTATACATTAACAACTGGTAGGAGTTGGGACAATAGATTAAAGCCTATTTTAAAAGAAATTTTAAATCAATTTTTTGAAAAATCTCCAAATTCTATAATTAAGACTTATGAAGAAAATACTGAATTAAATTCATATCTTGAAGATTTTGGTTTTAAAGATAAATTCCAAGAAATTGTTCTTGTAAGAAATACTCTTGTTAGAAATGAGTCTAAGCAAATAAATAAAATTAACCAATCATTAGAATCAATTTTTGAAAAATTAAATCCACAAGGTAACGCTTACCCATCCCCATTTCCTTTGAAGTCTAAGTGAAATATTGTAGGCCTAAATCTAAGTCAATACTTAGTCTAGACGTTGGGATAAAAAGAATAGGATTAGCCTATTGTGATTCTCTTTTTATTACGGTAAATATTCTTCCTGCAGTAAAAAGAGAAAAAAACAATTCCGAGTTAAAAACTATTAAAGATCACATTAAAAAACATAATTTAACTGGTTTTATCGTTGGTTTACCCCTCGATGATAAAGGGGAAATGACATCTCAAGCCTTTGATTGTAAAAATTATGGTGAATTTCTTTTTAATGAATTAAAACTTCCTTGTTCCTTTGTAAATGAACATAGCTCCACATGGGAATCTACAAATAGATATGGTGTAAAGAAGGATAAATCTGGATTTATAGATAGCTTATCTGCCAAAGTAATTCTTGAGCAATGGATTAAGGAAGGTCCTGAGTTAAAAGAATTAGTGGGTAATAAACAAATATAATATTAATATAAATCTATATAGCAAAATCAAAATGCACGATCATAACTCCCAAGATAATTATGAGGCACAGACAATCATTTTAAAGGACTCAAATGGAAATGAACTTTTTTGTTATCTAGAACAAATAGTAAATGTTGAAGAAAAAGAATATGCGTTATTAACACCAGTTGATACACCAGTTAGTTTATTCAAAATTAATGAAAAAGATGAACCAGAATTAATTGAAAAAATTGAGAAAAATGAACAAGTCTTAAAGAATGCTGATGCAGTACTACAAGAACATGATCTAAAACTTATCAGATCGGCGGTTACATTAACTGTATCTGGGGAACTCGAAGAACCAATTTATGATGAGTTAGAAGAAGATGAAATGGATGAAGAAAGTGAAACATACGAATTACTTGTAAGTTTTAATTTATTGGAACAAGAATATGGTTTATATATTCCTCTTGACCCATTTTTTATTGTTGGAAAACTCGTAGATGAAGGGGCATTATTAATTGAAGATAATGAGTTTGATAAAGTGCAACCTTTAATTGAATCTGAGTTAGAAAAGAGTAGTTTGTAAAATAATGAGTTCTCTTGTAAATGTCCATTGGGACTCAAAACTACCTATATATGAAATATCTCATTTAAAACTACAAAATGAAGGGATTAAAAGCTTATTAATTGATGTTGATGGTACATTGATAAGTCGCCAATCAAATATGATTCCACTAAATGTAAAAAATTGGATTAAAGAATCTAAAAAGTTTTTCTCTTTGTACTTAATTAGTAACAACCCATCTAATGAACGAATTAGAAAGATTGCTAAGGAATTAGAAATCAGATATAAATCAAACGCACTAAAACCTAGGAAAAAAATTACTTTGGATGTGATTTCAGAAATAAATGAGGAATCAAGAAATATAGCTATAATAGGAGATAGAATTTTAACGGATATTATTGTAGGAAATAGATGCAATATTCAGACAATCTTAGTTAAACGATTAAATAAAAATGGATTACCTGTAAAATTAAATTTAATATTGATCCTAGAAAAAATGATTTCTATTTTCTTAAAATGAAAACATGGGTCGTAAAAATTGGTACTAGTATTCTCAGAGGAAATGAGGAACAATCTACAGAACAAGTAATAGAAAGTTTATGCAAATCTTTTACAAGTTTTATTTTAAAAGGCAATAAATTAATTCTCGTTACAAGCGGTGCCGTTGGATTAGGATGTAAAAAATTAAATTTGAATACAAGACCAAAGGAACTTAGCATGCTGCAAGCTGTGGCCGCAGTAGGACAAGTTAATTTAATGACTTTATATGAAAAGAAAATGAAAAAGCTAGGTCATAATATAGCTCAAATACTAATAACAAAAACTGATTTTAATTCTCGTGAATCCTTCAATAATGCTTCCAAAACATTAAAACAGTTAATTAATCTGAATGTCATACCTATAGTAAACGAGAATGATTCTATTGCTAATGAAGAGCTTAAATATGGAGACAACGATACTCTTTCTGCATTAGTTGCCTTGGCCATAAACGCTAATAAGCTAATTTTATTAACCGATATTGAAAATTTATACTCTAAAGACCCAAGAAATAATAAAGATGCACATCCAATAAAAGAAATGAATATTAATGATTTGAAAATTATCAAAGATAAAAATAAAGAAAATTATAATAACGAATGGGGCACAGGTGGTATTACAACAAAATTAATTGCTGCTGAAATCGCTACAAAAGGAGGCGTAGAAGTTCAATTAGCAGATGGCAGAAATGAAAAAAATTTAACAAATATTTTTAATAATAAAAAAATAGGAACAATATTCCATCCTGTAGATAAACCAGTAGGTAATAAAAAAAGCTGGTTATCTCATGCTATTAAAACTGTTGGAAAAATAACATTAGATGAAGGTGCTTGTTTAGCAATTGAGAAAAAAGGTGCATCTCTTTTAGTTGTAGGTGTAATAGAGGTAGAGGGAGATTTTACTGTTAATCAAGCTGTTAGAATTGTAAATACTAATAATAAAGAAGTTGCCAAAGGTATAACATCTATGAGTAGTGATTCTCTAAAAAGAATTTTAAATAAAAAAGAAATTATTAATTCATCAATGATAGTTGTTCATAGGGATGTTCTTGCTCTTATATAAAAAATTTTGAAAAATGTTATTAAGTAAATTAGTTGATCTCATAAAGAGTGGAGATTCAAAATTTATCAAGGCAAATATATTCAAAAATATAGATATAGAAAATGCTGCTTCTTTAGATATTGCATCAAAAAATCAAATATCCTTTTTAGAAGAAAACAATAACTTGAAAGATAATTTAGGGCAAACTTCTGCTTCAGCGATCATTACAACTAATAATAGTGAAATATTAGGTTTACTACAATCACTAAATATTTCAAACATAGTTGTAGAGAATCCTAGACTTGCATTTGCTGAAGTATTAAATTCTCTATATGAAGAAATTAATTTCAACCCAGGCATTGATGATTCGGCTGTTATTAGAAAATCTGCGAAAGTAGGAAAAAATTGTTTTTTGGGACCAAATGTTTATATTGGAGAAAATACAATAATTGGTGATAATAATAAAATTTTTCCTGGTGCAACAATTTTAGGAAATGTGCGCTTGGGAAATAACAATATAATTCATCCAAATTGTGTAATTTATGAAAATACAAGCATTGAAAATAATTGCATAATAAATTCTAATACTGTTATAGGTTCGGAAGGGTTTGGTTTTATTCCTCAAGATGGCAAGTGGATTAAAATGCCTCAAAAAGGTTCTGTGATAATAAAGAGCTTTGTAGAAATTGGGACAAATTGTTGTATTGATAGGCCATCAGTAGGAAATACATTTATTGATGAAGGAACTAAAATGGATAATTTAGTTCAAATAGGTCATGGAGTTAAAATAGGAAAAAATTGTGCATTTGCTGCTCAAGTTGGTATAGCAGGAGGAGCGGTGATTGGAGATGGAGTAATACTCGCTGGGCAAGTAGGTGTAAATAACAGAGTAAAAATTGGTAATAATGTTATAGCTAGTTCAAAATGTGGGATCCATTGTGATATTGAAGATGGGGAAGTTGTTAGCGGTTTCCCAGCTATGAAAAATAAATCTTGGTTGAGGAGTTCAAGTGTTTTTAAAAAATTACCTGAATTAGCAAAAAAGCTTAGACAACTAGACAAGAAATAAATTATTCTTTTACTAAACTAAAAAATAAATGAAGAGATATAAAGTCGCTCTGCTTTCGGGAGATGGTATAGGCCCAGAAATCTCAGGAATTTCAATTGAGATATTAAAAAAATTATCTCAAAAATATGGTTTTGATATTGAGATTAAAGAAGAATATTTTGGTGGAATAGCTTATGAAAGGCTTAACGACCCTGCCCCTAAGGCAACTTTAGATCAGTGCAAAGCAAGTGACGCAGTACTTTTGGCTTGTGTAGGTGATGTAAAATACGATGCTTTACCAAGAGAATTAAGACCAGAAAGTGGTTTACTTAAATTAAGATCTGCGTTGAATTTATTCGCCAATATCAGACCAGTAAAAATAAGGAAACCCCTTCTTGATTCAAGTTCCCTAAAAAAAGAAATCATTGAAAATGTAGATCTAGTAGTAGTTAGAGAATTAATAGGTGGAATATATTTTGGACAGCCCAAAGGACACATTATTGATACTAAACTTAAAAAAGCTTTCAATACAATGGTTTATGACTCAAACGAAATAGAAAGAATTACAGAAGTTGCGATTAAAATAGCAAATCAAAGAAGTAAGAAAATATGTTCAGTAGATAAATCAAACGTACTGGAAGTAAGCCAATTATGGAGAGATACAGTTTTAGAAGTCACTTCGAAGGATAAAGATTTAAATTTAAGTAATATGTATGTTGATAATGCTGCAATGCAACTCGTAAAGGATCCAAGCCAATTTGATGTAATTTTAACTAGCAATTTGTTCGGAGATATTTTAAGTGACTTAGCAGCTATGATAACTGGCTCTATTGGAATGCTTCCATCAGCATCTCTAAGCAATATAGGCCCTGGAGTCTTTGAACCAGTTCATGGTTCAGCTCCTGATATAGCTGGCAAAAATATAGCTAATCCTATAGCTATGGTTTTATCAACTTCAATGATGCTCAAAATTGGTCTAAATGAGATTGAAGCTGCAGATGATATAGAGATAGCTGTTGATAATGTTTTATCAAAAGGATATAGAACAGCAGATCTAGATAATGGTAATTGCCAAGTTCTTTCTTGTAGTGAAATGGGAAAAAAAATTATTCAAGAAATTTGAATAAAAAATTAATAAATTAAAAAATATCTTTAACTTGAACAAAAAGTTGGCATGTGACCTGTCAGAATCAATAAATATTGTTTTAATTACATGTCTAAACGTCATCCAGTAGTTGCTGTAACAGGATCATCAGGAGCAGGAACAAGTACAGTAAAAAGAGCATTTGAGCATATTTTTGCAAGGGAAGATATAGTTCCAGCTGTTGTTGAAGGTGATAGTTATCACAGGTTTGAGAGAATGCCTATGAAAAAAGCTATGGCCGAAGCACTTTCAAAAGGAGAAAATTTCTCTCACTTCGGTCCAGAAGCAAATCTTTTCGACAAATTAGAGGAACTTTTCAAGATTTATGGTGAAACAGGTGGAGGGAAAAAAAGGTATTATCTTCACAGTCCTGAGGAAGCACAGGAACATAATGCAAGACTTGGAACATCATTAGAACCTGGCCAATTCACTCCATGGGAAGATATTCCAAATGGAACTGATGTTCTTTTTTATGAAGGCCTGCATGGCGGTGTTGAGGGAGAGGGATATAACGTTTCTTCTTATGCAGACTTGCTTGTCGGCGTTGTGCCGATTACAAACTTAGAGTGGATACAAAAAATCCATAGAGACAATGCTGAAAGAGGTTACTCAGCTGAAACTATAGTTGACACTATTTTAAGAAGAATGCCAGATTACATAAACCATATTTGTCCACAATTTAGTAAAACGGATATAAATTTCCAGAGAATTCCAACTATTGATACCTCAAATCCTTTTATATGTAGAAACATTCCTACCCCTGATGAAAGTTTTGTAATAATACATTTCAGAAAAGGCGCAAGAGAAAAATGGGGAATTGATTTTCAATACCTTTTAGGAATGATTCATGATTCATTCATGTCTAGTCCAACAAGCATTGTTGTTAATGGAGGAAAAATGGGTTTTGCAATGGAATTGATTCTCACTCCAATCATCCATAAAATGATAGAAGAAAAGAATCACTCGTAAAAACTGTTTAACTTTTTAATGAGTTATCTACATTAAGTTTTTAATAGAGTAACCATTATTCTAAATTTTGAAATTTTTATAACTAAAGATTTATTTCTACTTAGCATTTTTAGAAATTTTTATATATTTTTCTTGATTAAAGTGCCTTATTTGGATTTAAATAGAAAAAAAGAGAGAATATTGTGTCTTTAATCGACTGGTTTGCCGCAAGGCGAAAAGATCAATTTGTTGGGAAGGTTTCTCAAGATACTGATGAAGGGGATGGATTGTGGGTGAAATGTTCGGAATGTGGACAAGTTGCTTATAGAAAAGATTTAATTTTGAATTTCAATGTATGCAGTAATTGTGCGCATCATAATAGAATTAATAGCGATGAAAGAATTAAAATAATAGCTGACAAAGATTCATTTAAAGAGTTTGATGGTTCGTTAAGTCCAACTGATCCATTGAAATTTAAGGATAGGAGATCTTATTCAGACCGGATAAAAGAGAGTCAAGAGGGGACTGGCCTTAGAGATGGAGTAATAACAGGCTTATGTTCTATTAATTCAATGCCTCTAGCATTAGCAGTAATGGATTTCAGATTTATGGGAGGGTCAATGGGTTCCGTTGTTGGAGAAAAAATTACCAGAATTATTGAAAAAGCAACAATTGAAAATTTTCCAATATTAATTGTTTGTGCTTCTGGGGGAGCAAGAATGCAAGAGGGAATGTTAAGCCTCATGCAAATGGCAAAAATATCAGGTGCACTCAAAAAGCATAGAGCTAAAAATCTTCTTTACATGCCTTTATTAACTCATCCAACTACTGGAGGAGTCACTGCTAGTTTTGCAATGTTAGGGGATCTAATATTGGCAGAGCCAAAGGCTCTTATTGGATTTGCTGGTAGAAGAGTAATAGAACAAACTTTAAGAGAAAAATTACCAGATAATTTTCAAACAGCAGAATATCTCTTAGAACATGGTTTTGTTGATCTAATTGTAAATAGGAAGGAACTTAAAAACACTTTGACAAAAATTTTAAAAATCCATGGTGTAAAAAAACTCGTTGAGGCAAATTAAAAAAATGAAGATTATTTTTAACATTTTTTCTTTTTATTTTGCATTTTTAATTTTACTTTTTAATAACTCTGAATTTGCATACGGTATTGGTAATGTAGATTGGGTACTTTTAAAAGAAAATAACGATGGAAAAGAATGGCTTGATATGGGAAGTATTAAGGAGATAAATAATCAAGAAATAAGTGTTTTAACAAAATTCTTTAAAAATCCAAAAGAATCAAAAGATAAAGGTCAATTATCCCTATATGTTATGAGAATCAACTGTAATGACAAAACATTTAAAGATACTTCCATAAATGGGATCCCACAATTTAATTCAAAGTGGCGAATCTCAAATAATGATGAACTTATTGATGTTGTTATTGAAAAAAGTTGTTCTGAAAGAATAAATTTATGAATAAAAGTAATACTCCGCAAAAATTAAGAATCGCAATTGCGGGATTAGGATTTGGGAAAAAAATTCATTTAGAAGCCTTAAAAGAATCAGACTATTTAATTCCAACAGCAATTTATCACTATAAGAAAGAAAAAGGGCCATTATTAGAGAAAGAAACTGGCTTGAATTTTTACCATAATTGGGAAAAATTAGTTAAATGTAAAGAAATCGACGGTATCATAATTGCTACATCTCCTGAATCAAGGTTTGAACTAGCAAAGGAAGCACTTAAGAATAATAAACATCTCTTGTTAGAAAAACCTGTTGCCCTAACTTCCCAAGAAATTGAAGAACTTCAAAGAATATCTTTAATTAATAATTTAAGTGTTTGCGTAGATTTTGAATATAGAGTAGTACCTCTTTTTCTACAAACCAAGAAAATAATTGATGAAAATATCTTAGGTAAAGTTTATTTAATTAAATTAGATTGGTTAATGGGCAGTAGATCAGATCCCAAAAGATCCTGGAACTGGTATTCACAAAAAGAAAAAGGTGGAGGAGTTTTAGGAGCTTTGGGGACTCATGCATTCGATATGTTGAACTGGTTTTTTGGTGAATCGAAAAAGATATCTGGAAAATTATCAACCTCAATCAAGGAAAGATGCTTGCCTAATTCATCCAAGTCATTGGAGGTAACAAGCGAAGATATTTGTATAGCCAACCTTGAAATATCAAATTTCGATAACACTTCTATACCATGTCAAGTCTCTTTGTCCTCGATTTCAAGAAATGGAAGAGGATTTAGTTTGGAAGTATATGGCAGTGAAGGTTCACTTTTTCTTAAGAGTGAGAATCAAAAAGATTATGTTCATGGTTTTAATTTAAAAATTTCCAGCAAAGAGGATAATACATATAACTTGACCGCCGATCCTCTCTATAATTTCGAAAAAACCTGGTCTGATGGAAGAATTGCTCCTGTTAAGAGAATTCAAAGTTTGTGGGCTGAAAGTATAAATAATCAAACACCTGTGATCCCTGGATTGTCTGAAGGACTTGAAAGCCAAAGAGTTTGCGAAGCTATTAGAAAATCTTCAGAAAGTGGCTTAAACATAAAAATTTAGCTTTTAACATTAATGAGTATCATTTAGTACTCGATAAAGTATTGAATTGATTTTATTTTTTTTTCATATTCTGGAAAAATCAACTGAATTGAATTTTTTTTAAAGAATGGCATTAAATTACTACAAAAAAGAGCTAAAAGAAAATGCTCAACTTTTAGCCTCCACAGGGAAAGGTATATTAGCTGTAGACGAATCAACTAAAACTGTAGGTAAAAGATTAGCTGGCATTGGAGTTGAAAATACTGAAGAGAACAGAAAGGCCTATAGAGGAATGCTTTTTACAACTGAAGGTCTTGGAAAATATATAAGCGGTGCAATTTTATTTGAAGAAACTCTCTTCCAGAACCATCAAGACGGGGAATCAATGGTTAAAAAGCTAAATGATCTTGGAATAATACCTGGAATTAAAGTTGATAAAGGTTTAAATCCACTTCCAGGTGGAGGAGATGTAGAAACATTTTGTTCAGGTTTAGATGGATTAGTTGAAAGGGCAGCAAAATACTATGAGCAAGGTGCAAGATTTGCAAAATGGAGAGCAGTATTACAAATAACAGAAGATGGTTGCCCTTCAAAATTATCTATACAAGAAAATTCATGGGGTTTAGCGAGATACGCTAGATCAGTACAGGAATCAGGATTAGTTCCAATAATTGAACCTGAAATTTTAATGGATGGTAATCATACAATTGAAAAAACAGCTGAGGTTCAAGAAGAAGTTATTAAGCAGGTATACATAGCTTGCCAAGCTAATGGAGTTTTCCTTGAAGGAACTCTTTTAAAACCTTCAATGACAGTTAATGGAGCTGAGTGTCCAACCAAGGCTGATCCTATGAAAGTAGCTGAAATGACAATTAGAACGATGGAAAGAAGCGTTCCTGCATCTGTTCCTGGAATTGTTTTCTTATCTGGGGGATTAAGCGAGGAAGCTGCATCAGTTTATTTAAACAATATGAATACTATTTATAGAAAAGCTTTATGGAACGTTTCATTCTCGTATGGTCGAGCTCTCCAACACTCTTGTTTAAAAGCATGGAAAGGGAGTGAAACTATTGCGGGACAAAAAGCGTTAATTGCTAGAGCACAGGCAAACTCTGAAGCCGCAAAGGGTTCATATGTTCCTGGATCTCAGCCTTCATCTGATGAACAATTATTTGTTGCTGGCTACACGTATTAAATAAAATGGTGAAAATTTTACACCAAGATATTCAAATAGTTTCGTTGTTTTAGTATTTTGTATATCTTATTACGTGACATTTGATACCTCTGTATATTAAACTCTCGGAACATATTGCTTAAATTTCTTAAGCGTCTAATTAATTTTAAATTATGGCCCTTGTTCCACTGAGACTACTTTTAGACCACGCTGCCGAGAATGGATACGGTATTCCAGCTTTCAATGTCAACAATCTTGAACAAGTTCAAGCGATAATGGAAGCTGCCTATGAAACTGACAGTCCTGTAATTCTTCAAGCTTCAAGAGGAGCAAGAAATTATGCTGGAGAAATCTTTCTTCGTCATCTCATCCTTGCGGCAACAGAAACCTATCCTAATATTCCGGTTGTTATGCATCAGGACCATGGGAATGAACCATCTACTTGTTATTCAGCAGCAATTAATGGTTTCACATCAGTAATGATGGATGGTTCACTAGAGGCAGATGCTAAAACACCAGCTAGTTATGAATATAATGTTGCAGTTACAAAAAAAGTTGTAGATTTCGCGCATTCAGTTGGAGTAAGTGTTGAAGGGGAACTAGGTTGCTTAGGATCATTAGAAACAGGCAAAGGTGAAGCTGAAGATGGTCATGGATTCGAAGGAGAACTTTCAACTGATATGCTTTTAACTGATCCTGAAGAAGCTGCAGATTTTGTTGCTAAAACAAAAGTTGATGCTCTAGCAATAGCAATAGGAACAAGTCACGGTGCATATAAATTCACAAGAAAGCCAACAGGAGAGGTTCTGGCAATAAGCAGGATTGCTGAGATCCATAAAGCACTTCCAAATACTCACCTTGTAATGCATGGGTCTAGTTCAGTTCCACAGGAATGGTTGGATATCATTAATAAATATGGTGGAGAAATTCCTCAAACATACGGAGTGCCTGTTGAAGAAATTCAAGAGGGCATCAGAAATGGGGTAAGAAAAGTTAATATCGATACTGATAATAGACTTGCATTTACAGCTGCAGTTAGAGAAGCTGCATTTGCTGATACTGCGAACTTCGACCCAAGGCATTTTAATAAACCTGCTAGAAAATACATGAAGCAAGTTTGTCTTGATAGATACAAGCAGTTCTGGTGCGAAGGTCAAGCAAGTAAGATCAAACAAAGCAGTACTAATTATTATGCTGATCTTTACACTAAGGGCGAATTAGATCCAAAAGTAAAAACAACAGTTTAATAATTAAGCAAAGTCCAAATAAAAAAGACCTCAAATATTGAGGTCTTTTTTTATTGTGTAATTAAGGATTTCAAAGTGTAGAGACCATCTATTCCTCCAATAGATTCATCACAAGCTCGCTCAGGGTGAGGCATTAATCCTAAAACATTTCCCTTTTCGTTAGTTATACCTGCGATATCAGAAGTTGAACCATTAGGATTAGTTTTGTATTTAAGTGCAATTAAATCGTTATCAATAAGTCTTTTTAGAGTATCTTTATCGCAATGATAACGTCCTTCTCCATGAGCAATGGGTAATTTTATATTTTGTTTTTCATCTATCTTTTGAAACCAACCACCTTTTGAGGTGATCACATTCAATTCAACATCGTCACAAATAAAATTAAGATTTTTATTAGCGACAAGAGCCCCAGGAAGAAAACCTGATTCAGTCAAAATTTGAAATCCATTACATATTCCTAATACTCGTCGACCGCTTTTAACAAAATCATATAAAGCGTTTATTAATGGGGAAAATCTTGCGATTGCTCCACATCTTAAATAATCACCATAACTAAAGCCTCCTGGCAAAACAATTGAATCAATATCATTTAAATCAGATGATTCATGCCATAAGAATTTTGTTTTAATATCTAAACAAGCTTCCAAAGCCCAGGCAACATCACGGTCACAGTTAGAACCAGGAAAAACAACAATGCCAACGGTAAAATTAGCCATTTATATTTTCTTTATTGAATACTCATAATCCTCAATGACTGTGTTTGCAAATAATCGATCACACAATAAACCAATTTTTTCTTTAACAATCTTTTCTTCATTACCTTCAATTTTAACTTCAATCATTTTTCCTATTCTTAAGGATGTAATCCCTTGTACTCCAAGTTTGCTGGAAGCAGACTTTATTGCCTCACCTGCGGGATCAAGAACTGAAGGTCTTAACCTTACATAAACTTTAACTTCAAATTGATCCAATTAAAAATTTATTTCTAATAGAAGAATAGTTTAAATTTTAATAAAAAAGTACTCTAAATTAATAAACAAATATTTTTATCGTTATATAACAAAAAAATTTAATTAAATGTTTATATAACCTTTACCATAACATTCTAAACAAGTTCTTCTTGAATTTTTTGAAGTTTTAAAATTACCAGAGCCTCCGCATTTAGAGCAATTAACTTTAAAGCGAGGAATTGAATTTTCATTAAAAATATTAGCTTCTAAAGTAATTTTAAAATCTTCCATCTTCAATTTTGAAATTTGGTAAATTATGCGAGAAAATTACTATAAAATTAAACGCTTATTTTTGGACATTTAAAACCTTAAATTTCTCTTTAATTTTTTTTATAAATTTTTTAATTGATTCATTATCAAAGGAAATTATAACTAATTCAAGACCACCGCTATCTATTGGTCTCCAACAATTAAGAGGTGCTTCTTCATACCAAGTATTTATTTTTTTTCCAACTATCTGTATTTGTAAAGGCAATAATTTATTTGGAATCCATATACGTCCTTTAATTCGAAGAATATTTATTTCACTTAAAACTTTTACCATCTCTTTTTCAAATTCTTTTTTATTTAGGAAATAATTTAATTTTATTGAATCAGAAACAAGTTCAACATGATTATGATCATGAACTTCAGAAATAAATTTTTTATAATTATACTTTTTAATATCACTATCAAATATATATTTTATATCGATTTTTCCATTAAGAGATTTTAGAATAGGAACAGTTAAATTAAAATCCTCTTTGATTTTATTCTTGATAGATTTAAATTCATTTTCATCTAAAACATCAGCCCTCGATATTAGGACAAGATCAGAAACCTCTAACTGTTCTTCAAAGAGTTCATCAATTGATGAATTGTGCTCAATCTTTTTTAATTCGTCGTACTGATTAGTTATTTCATTTAAATTATTTATTGGAGAGCCCTTAAGCATTGATTCTCCATTGACTATACCAATAACAAGATCAAGATATATTGATGTCCTTATCTCAGGCCAATTAAGTGCTTGTAACAACGGTAAGGGTAAGGCTAATCCACTCGTCTCAATGATTATTGCCTCAATATCAGGATTAAAAGTTAAAAGTGATTTTATAGAGGGAATAAAATCATCTTGAACAGTACAACACAAACACCCATTATTTAATTCAATAATACAATCTTCATCTGAATCATCACAGCCTTTACAACTTTTAACCAAGTCACCATCAATTCCAACATCACCAAATTCGTTAATTATTAACCCAAACTTTTTATTACTTTCTTTGAGCAAATATCTTAAAAAAGTGGTCTTTCCGGAGCCAAGGAATCCAGAGATTACTATTACTGGTATTCTTTTTTTCATTTATAAAGTTCTAACATCCAAGACTATATTCAGTACTTTCTCCTGTAGAACTATTTGTACCATTTGCTATTTCACATAATTCCTTTTGTTGAATACGACTAAGAACTGCATTAGTAAAATCTGCACCATCTATCTTTGCTCCTTGAAAATTACTTTCCATTAATAATGCATTAGTAAAATTAACATCTGAAAGATCTGCGTCTGTAAAATCTGTTGCATATGCTAAAGCATCACTAAGATTAGCTCCATTCAGAGTTGCGTTTTGTAATTTACTATTATTAAAAACTGCTCCCTCTAAGTTACTTTGACTAAAATCAAATCCATTTAAATTGAACTTTACAAATTCATTACCACTAAGATCTTGACCATGCATATCTTGCTCTAAATCAAGATCTTGCTGATTTCTTATTTCAGGCGGACGTTTAGCCCAAGCAGAGTTTACAAAACTAAAGAATAGGATTCCGATAAAAAATATAGTTATTAAAGCATTCTTGAGGGAAGGAAAATTAATTGATTTAATCATAATAAAAATGTATTTTAGATCTAGGGTTTTAAAGTATGTAATTTTATCTTAAAGGAAAATATATGGCAATGTCACTTAAGGTTATTGTTCCACCTCATCCATTGATAAAGCATTGGCTTTCTATTTTAAGAGAGAAAAATACTCCTAATATTTTATATTCAACCGGTTATGAGCAATTAGGGAAATGGCTAACTTATGAAGCGTTAAGAGATTGGCTTCCATATAAAAAAGAGATAATAAGTACAAATAATGGAAAAGCAGAAGGTGTTTTTATAAATAATGATTATCCAATAAAAGTGATAGCGAAAATGCCTGAAGGATTATCACTATGGTATGGAGCAAAAGAAGTGATCCCAAATTCAACTCTTTGCTTAGGAGACTTACCAACTAAGGTTGAAGATAATGAAGGAATTATTGTTTATTCAGATCAAATAAAGATGAAATCAAATCCAATTGAAACCCTTATTAATTTAAAAAGATTAGGGGTTGAATCTAACAGGATTTTATTAATATCATCAATTTGTAGCAATAAAGGGTTAAATGAAATTGCAAAAATATTTCCTCAACAAATGATATACACATCTTGTATCGATGAAGAAGATGATCAATCAAATTTGTTAAAGCCGGGCATTGGCGACCCTTTATTGCGTTTGAGTACTATATTTTCAAATAAGAACTAAGATATAATATAAATAGAAATAAATTAACAATGTCTGAATACAGAGATTCCTCTTCAAATAATTTTTTATCGTTAATAAGTGGTGCTTTTATAGGGGCAGCAGGTTTGGCATGGTGGTTAATATCTGAAGCAGATAAAAGAAAAGAGGAAAAGAAACAAAAAGCAATGATGTATTCATCTAGAATTCAAGATGGTTCAGAGGCTATAGACACTAACGAAAATATAAATGAAGTTGAAGGGGAGAAGTTGGAACAAAAAGTTGAACAACTAAATTCTGCAATTGCTGATGTAAGGAGACAACTTGAGGAGTTAGGACAATAAAATAAAGAAGGTTCTCAAATAATATGAATAAATTAAGATCATCTGCAATAACTCAAGGTGTTCAAAGGTCTCCTAACAGATCAATGTTAAGAGCAGTTGGATTTAATGACGAAGACTTTAATAAACCTATTATTGGAGTTGCTAACGGATATAGCACGATTACACCATGCAATATTGGTCTAAACAAATTAGCTCTTAAAGCCGAAGATTCAATAAGGAAATCTGGAGGAATGCCTCAGATGTTCGGGACCATCACTGTAAGCGATGGAATATCTATGGGAACAGAGGGCATGAAATATTCTTTGGTGTCAAGGGAAGTTATAGCTGATTCAATTGAAACTGCTTGTAATGCTCAAAGTATGGATGCGGTTTTAGCTATAGGTGGTTGTGATAAAAATATGCCCGGGGCAATGATAGCAATTGCGAGAATGAATATCCCTTCCATATTTATTTATGGAGGTACTATAAAACCTGGCAAATTAAACGGTGAAGACCTCACGGTTGTTAGTGCTTTTGAAGCTGTTGGGCAATTAACTTCAGGGAAAATAAATGAGAAAAGATTAATTGAAGTTGAAAAAAATTGTATTCCAGGAGCTGGAAGTTGTGGAGGAATGTTCACAGCCAATACCATGTCAGCAGTTATAGAAGTCTTAGGTTTAAGCCTTCCACATAGTTCAACAATGGCGGCAGAAGATTATGAGAAGGAAGTTAGTACCGAAAAAAGTGCAGAAATACTTTTAGATGCAATTAAAAAAGATATCAGGCCACTAGATCTTATGACTAAAGAATCTTTTGAAAATGCAATATCTGTAATCATGGCTATTGGAGGTTCTACAAATGCGGTACTTCACATATTAGCTATAGCGAACACTGCAGGTATTGATATTAATATCGAAGATTTTGAAAAAATAAGACAAAAGGTACCTGTAATTTGCGACTTAAAACCTAGTGGCAAATATGTAACAGTAGATCTTCATAAAGCAGGTGGAATTCCTCAAGTTATGAAAATTCTTTTGAATGCAGGTTTGATACATGGCAATTGTAGAAACATAGAGGGTAAAACAATAGTTGAATCATTAATTGATATTCCAGATAATCCTCCAGAGAATCAAGATGTCATCCGAGATATTGAAAACCCGCTTTATAAAAAAGGTCACTTAGCGATTCTAAAAGGCAACTTAGCCTCGGAAGGTTGCGTAGCCAAAATTAGTGGAGTAAAGAACCCTGTATTAAAGGGACCTGCTCGTATTTTTGAAAGTGAGGAGGATTGTCTTAAATCAATTTTGAATAATGATATCAAAGCTGGTAATGTCGTTGTCATAAGAAATGAAGGCCCTGTTGGCGGACCAGGAATGAGAGAAATGTTAGCTCCTACATCCGCAATTGTTGGGCAAGGACTAGGAGAAAAAGTAGCTCTAATAACTGATGGTAGATTTAGTGGCGGCACATATGGCCTTGTTGTTGGACATGTTGCACCCGAGGCAGCAGTAGGCGGAAATATAGCGTTAATAAGAGAAGGGGATTTAATTACGGTTGATGCAGTAAATCAATTAATTGAAGTTGAACTATCTGATGAGGAATTAGAAAAGAGAAGAATTAGCTGGGAAAAGCCAACTAAAAAATATAAAAAAGGAGTTCTTTCTAAATATGCAAGAATAGTTAGCACATCAAGTTTAGGAGCAGTAACAGATTTGGAAGATTAATATCCAGGGCATATTAGTCTAAGTAATAAAATTTTTTATCCTCGTAGCAAGGTTCTCTAATCTAGAACTATATTTAGGTGGTGAACATTTTTTGCCATTATTACTATTCATCCATATTGTTTTTACACCACTCCATAAAATAGGTTCATCAGGAAAGTTCAACTTTGAAATAACTAAAACCAATTCACTATTTGATCTGAAAAGTTCCAACTCAAGATCATAAATATCCATTCTTTTCCCATCAATATCTCTACATAAAATATTCATAGTTAAATCAATGTTCTCATTATCTCTTTCATATTCACCACTGATCTTTACGACGGAGTGCAAAAAGGGTTTATTTGTTAAATCTGCTGATTTAGCAATTAAAGTATTAAAATTTTCATCAAAATCTTCAAAAAGCACTTATTGATTTTAATAATATTTTTATTGGACCCGATTTGAATCCATCATTAAGTAGGCCATCATCACCAAATTTTGAATGCAGAATTTGTAATCTTTTGATTTTTGATGGTTTAAATTTGAAAGGGAAACGGACCTTATTAGCTCTTACTGATGGACTAAGAGTATTAAAAGGAATTTGAATACTAGTTGTTCCAAATTTTTTAGTAGGAAATGATTTTATCCATCTCAGGCCACCAGGAATAAATTCAGTCAGCCCAAGGATGTCATCTTCGCATGCAACTGCAAATTTAAAAGTTCTTCCTTGACCGTCTATTTTTAATTCAAAAGATTGATATTCACTAACATCTAATGAAGGTTTATATATCGATGATCTGCAACTAACAAAACCTCCAGATTTCTCTATGATATTTCCTTTTAATAGCAACCCAGAATTTGTATTTTCACAATAAGCTGAACTTGATCCACCCATAACAGTATCGTTTAAGGTTTTCCATCCTTCAAACTCTTTTTTCTGGAATAAAACTTTTTTATTATTCATTAATTAATTTTTTTAGAACTAAATAGACTCTAACTAAATTGATAATTCTTTTGAAGATTCTTCATCGCAAAATATTGAAATCTGGTTACTTGATTTAATCAGTTTAGAAGGAGTCCTTTCTTGAGATTCATCTTTATCCAATAACCTCTTGAGTGCTAATTGTTTAGATGCTCCACTAACTAAAAATATAATCTTAGAAGAAGCTGAGAGGACTTTAGGTGTTAGAGATATTCTTTTAAGCCCCTTACCCTCATTAAAAATTACTAAATCATCTGCATTATTATCTTTCTGATATGGGAATAATGAAGCGGTATGACCATCATCTCCAAGGCCTAATAAAGTTAAATCGAAAGATGGGGGATAACCATTACACTTTTCACTCATTTTAGAAATAAATAAATTCTTAGAGATATTATCATCAACTTTTTTATCACTAAAAATCTCATAAAAGGAAGCTTTATTACCATATTTAGTTAGCAACGAATTCTTTAACATCAGCGAGTTACTTAATTCAGATTTTGGATCAACGCATCTCTCATCACCTAAAAAAATATCTACTCTGTTCCATTCAATATCTCTCTCTGATAGTAATTGATATACAGATTTAGGAGTTGAACCACCACTTACACAAAATTGAAATCTTTTTTTAGTTTTTATTGTTTGAACAATTTGATTTTCTATAAAATTAGAAACATTAGATGAAAGTTCTAATTTATCTTTATATATAAATAATTTGTATCCATCATAAGATTGTTCAATCATTTCATCCATTCAGTATGAAAACTTCCTTCTTTATCAACTCTTTCGTAAGTATGAGAGCCGAAACAATCTCTCATTGCTTGAACTAAATTTTGAGGAAGCCTGTTTGTTCTATAACTATTGAGATAGTCTAAAGTGCTAGATAAACAAGGTACTGGTATACCAGCTTTAGTTGAGCAAGAAACAACACTGGCTAAATTATCAATTCTTGTAGAAATTTCGTTGTTGAACCAATCATCAAATATTAAGTTTTTTAATTTAGGATCTTTTTGATATGCATCTTGAATTTTCCTCAATAATTTAGATCTTATAATGCAACCACCTTTCCATATTTGAGCAATTGATGGCATGTTCAATCCATAATTATAAACAGATGATGCTTCACTTAATATGTCCATACCTTGCGCATAACTAGCAATAGTGGCAAGAACCACTGCATCGAATAAAGGTTTCATACCATTAGAAACATCACCCAAATCAAAATCTTCTATAGCTTCCATCGGGATGGTTTTCTCGATTTCACTACGTTGATCTTTGAGGGAACTCATAACCCTTGCATTTAAAGAGGCATAAATAGTAGGAACTGAAACACCTAGTTCTAATGCACTGACTACAGTCCATAAACCGGTACCTTTTTGGCCCGCTTTATCCAATATTTTTTCAACTACAAACTCTTCTGTTGATTCATCTTTAGTGTTTAAACATATCTCTGTTATCTCAACGAGATAAGAAGCTAATTCATCAGTATTATTCCAGATACCAAAAACCTCTGACATTTGCGAGCCACTCATATTCTTAACTCTCTTCATTAGGTCATAAGCCTCTGCAAGTATCTGTTCAATACCATATTCAATACCGTTATGAACAGTTTTAACGAAGTGTCCTGAACCACCTGGTCCAACATAGGCGACACAAGGGCCGTCTTCAACTTTGGCAGCCATTTTGGTCAATAAACTTTCTATTGCGTCGTAGGAGGCCTTAGTACCCCCTGGCATCATACTTGGCCCCTCTAAAGCTCCTTTGGCGCCACCAGAAACTCCCATTCCTATGTAACCAAAGCTTTTACTTTCAAGAGTCTCAACCCTTCTTTCAGTATCTTTAAACTGAGAATTTCCACCGTCAATCAATAAATCTCCTTCCTCAAGATATTCAGAAATATTATCAATTACAGCATCGGTAGCAGATCCAGCCTTAACCATCATTAATATTCTCCTTGGTCTCTCAAGCTTGTTTACAAATTCTTGTAGTGTCTTTGCTCCTTCTATATTCTTCCCTAAACCTCTACCTTCTAGGAATTCTTCAGTTTTAGAATAGGTTCTATTAAAAACAACACTAGAAAATCCATTTCTTTCTGCATTAAGGACTAAATTCTCCCCCATGACTCCAAGACCGATTAAACCAAAATGTGCCTTGGACATAAAAAATAAAAAACGCAATAAATATATATTGCATGCAACTTATTAAAATTGCTTAAAAAAAATAACTTATGTCAGCGAAAAATGATCGAAATAAAAAATTAAATAATTGTTCCGTTAGCAATAGTTGCATTTTTTACAACAACAACAATTCCATTTCGTATATAAAATCCTAACTCAGGCTTGTCTGCTTCTTCTACTCTATCTTTATTTACAATCACAACATTATCTCCAATTCTTGCATTCTTATCAAGGATTGCTCTTTTGATAGTTGTGCCTTCACCTACTCCAAGAGGAGTACCACCACCTTTCCTTAATTCAATTCTTTCCTCAACTGACTCAAAGAAATCAGCCCCCATTACCAGAGTATCTTCAATAACAGAATCGCTTTCAATTCTACTCCTCACTCCTAAAACACAATGCAATATACTACATGATTTCAAAATAGTTCCTTCACAAACTATTGAATCTGTAATTTGAGCATCTACAAGTTTTGATGGAGGAAGATATCTTGGTCTGGTATATATTGGAAATTTTTCATCATAAAAACTAAACGGCGGCTTTGGTTGTTGCGTTAATGCTAAATTCGATTCAAAAAATGCTCCAATAGTTCCAATATCTTCCCAATAATCATCAAAAACATAGCTTTTTAATACATCTCCTCTACCTAATGCCTCAGGGATTATATCTTTACCAAAATCTGTATAGTTTGGGAACTTGTTTAAGAGATCAAAGAGAGTCTTTCTACTAAAGACATATATCCCCATTGAAGCAAGGTATGGTTTCTTTAATGCTGATTCCTTAGTTAATCCGAACTTTGATGTATCAACAGCCATTGACTTTAATTTCTCACCAGTTGGCTTTTCGCTGAATTCCTTTATATTGCCCAAATCATCTGTTCTCATGAGACCAAAGCCTTCAGCCTGAGCCTCATCAACAGGTAAAGCTGCAACTGTTAAATCAGCACCATTAGCTCTATGATGTTGAACAAATAAACTATAGTCCATCCTATAAAGCTGATCACCTGACAATATTAAATATTCGTCAACATCCCATTCTTGAAATAACCATTGGTATTTTCTTACTGCATCAGCAGTTCCCTCAAACCATTTTGGACTATCAGGAGTCTGCTGAGCAGCTAGAACCTCAACAAATCCTTGACCAAAGGGCGCACTTAAATTATAAGTTCTTCCAATATGTCTGTTAAGAGATGCACTATTGAACTGAGTCAAAACGTACATTTTATTAATCCCAGAATTAATACAATTACTAATTGGGATATCAATCAAACGGTATTTACCCGCTAAAGGGACAGCAGGTTTTGCCCTCATTTTTGTTAAGGGATAAAGCCTAGAACCTTTTCCTCCTCCGAGGATGATTGCCAACACACGCTTCATTCAATTTATTAGAGATATACTCAACTATTAAAATTAACTGATTATGTGCAAATATAAAAATGGGAAATGCCACTTTACAAAGCTATTGAGAAAAATCTAATGAAAAACTTAATATAAAGTCAGAAAATATTAATTATTTTGCTCATCATCTATCAACGAGAACAATTTTTCCACAATTTTTAATGATGTTTGTCTCTCCTCTCTTGACTGGGGACTTCTCAATTTAGTAACTGGTGTGTGAAGAATTTTATTAACAATCCCCTTAGTCAAAGCCTCTACAACTTTTCTTTCTCGAGCAGAAAAATCAGGTCCCATTCTACTTAAAGCTTTTTGTAACTCTTCTTTTCTTATTAACTCTAAATCAGACCTTAATTTATTTATAACCGGGACTGCTTCCAAACTTGCCCACCATTCCAAAAAAATTATTCTTTCCTCTTTAACTAAAGATTCAGCCTCTTTAGCTATTTTTTGCCTAAATTCCTGATTTCTAGATACAACTTCTTCTAGGTCATCAACATCATAAGAATCTATTAAAGCATGATGTTTGACATCATTAGAAATATTTCTCGGTACTCCTATATCTATGAATTTAAGTCTGTTTTTTAAACTTATATTTTCAACTCTAGATAAATCAATAAATGGTTTTTCTGAAGCGGTACTTGTAAAGACAAGAGAAGAAAAGGATATATTTTCATCCAATTCATTTAAATTCTTACAATTAATTTCAAGATCTGGAAAATCTCCTGCAAGATTTACTGCTCTTTCAATATTTCTATTCAAAAGTGTTAGCTTATTGCATCCTTTGGATTTCAAATGAGTAATCAAAAGTCGACTCATACGTCCTGCACCAACGACAAGGATTTTTTCTGATTTCAAACTTACTAGTCCATCAACACCATGATCCTGTCCAATTTTCAATTGCGCTAATTCTACGGCAGCTGAACTTATTGATACAGCTCCAGTTCCTAAATTTGTTTCGGATCTAACTTTCTTTCCAGCACTGACTGATTGACTTAATAACCTATTAAGAATGGGGCCAGTTGACTGGTTCTCCTGACCTAATCTCATCATTTTCTTAACTTGCGAGAGGATTTGCCCTTCCCCTAGAACAAGGCTATCTAATCCAGCTGCTACCTTCATCAAATGAAAAACAGCTTCTTCTTGTTTAAAGTCAAATAAATGAGGATTTAAATCTTTGGAATTAACTCTAGAGTAATCTGATAAAAATTCTTTAATTGATGAAATACCAATATTTTTGTCTTTTACAAGACCATATATTTCTAACCTATTGCAAGTGCTTAATATAGAAACTTCTAAAATATCAGAGTAGGAACTCAGAGTTTTTAGTGATTCAGAGATAGATTGATCCGGAATACTTAACTTCTCGCGCACTTCAACGGGTGCCGTGCGATGACTTAGTCCGACGACAACAATTTGCATATAATCAAATGGAAATATTAAAGGCTAATGCTTTTAGCGCCATCTTTCATATGTATTGTATTTGTAAATCTACAAGTACTATCTAATGTACTTATTACAAGACTGCTTGTTCTTGTACAGTCTTTTTCAAATTTAACCCCGTCAAATAACAATCCATCAGTAATCCCACTTCCAGCAAAAATAACATTTTCTCCTGATGCAAGTTCATTAGCTTCATAGATTTTATCAATATCCGTAATTCCCATTTCATTTAAACGTTTTATATTCCCTTCCTTTGTGTAGTCCGCCCACTCAGAAGTTTGTGCAATCGCCGGATCATATACCAACTGTCCTTGAAAATGTCCCCCTAGAGCTCTCATGGCAGCAGCTGATATAACACCTTCTGGAGCTGCTCCGATTCCCATTAAGCAATGAGTACCTGTTCCTGCAAATCCACATGCAATTGCAGCTTGAACATCTCCATCAGAAATTGGTTGAATTTTAGCTCCACATTCTCTAATCTCCTTGATCAAACCTTTATGTCTTGCTCTATCCATAACAACTACAGTAAGTTCATCAATTGCTAAATCCAAGCAATTACTTAAAATTTTTAAGTTATCAGTAGCTGAGTTCCTAATATCTACCTTTCCTTTAGCAGCAGGAGGAGCTGCAAGTTTATTCATATAAAAATCGGGTGCATTGAAAAGCCCACCAGTATCTGATGCCGCTAATACTGCCATAGAACCTCTTTGGTTGTTAGCACATAAATTAGTACCCTCACAAGGGTCTACAGCAAAGTCAACACCTGGACCATTTCCACTTCCTACCTCTTCACCGATATATAACATGGGTGCTTCGTCACGTTCTCCCTCACCTATAACAATTTTACCTTTCATTTCTATTTTGCCCATTCGCAATCTCATTGCTTCAACAGCAGCGGCATCAGCTTCGTCTTTCTTACCGAGACCTGTAAGTTTCGCAGATGCTATTGCGGCTTGCTCGACAACTTCGAGAATTTCTTGAATTAAAGTTTGATTCACAATTAAATTTAAAAAGATTTTCTAAGAGATTTAAATATGTTCTCATAAAAAATGTCTTTTTTATAAGAATTATTTTGCTAATTAGCTTTTTTTAACTCTTTGCAGATGTTACTTTATCAGGCCGTGTCTTTAAATTAGGAATAAGCAACTAAATATAGTATCTTTATTAAATATTTTAAAAATTTAATGACTGAGTCTAATTCTAAAAATTCATTTAGTGTTAATCGACCAATTCAAATAATTCCATCCGTACTACCTGCAGACTGGGCAAATATGGGTGGATGCGTAAAAGATCTTGAAGAAGCAGGTGTTGATCGTATTCAATTTGATGTCATGGATGGAAATTTTGTACCTAATCTCACTTTTGGGCCTGAAATGATTGCCGCATGCAGGAAATATTGTAAGGTTCCTTTTGAGACTCAATTAATGGTAAGTCAATATAATTGTGAAACAATGCTTGGAGAATATGTTGAAGCTACAAAAGGTCCTAATGGAGAACCAGGGGTTGTAATAGCTCATGCTGAAGCCAATGTTCATCTACATAGAGTACTTGGAAGGATAAGGGATCTTGGTGGTTCACCATCTGTTGCATTAAATCCTCATACGCCATTCGAAATGATTAAAAATATTATGGATATGGTCGATCATGTCTTAGTAATGACAGTTAATCCAGGTTTTGGAGGCCAAGCTTATATACCGACAATGCTTAATAAAATAAGAAAAATCAGAGAATATGTAATTGAAAAGAATTTAAATATTGATATTGAAGTAGATGGCGGAATAAAAGCAAATTGGACCATTTCCCAATGTGCAGAAGCTGGTGCTAATTGTTTTATTGCAGGAAGTGGAATGTTCGCTTACCCAACGTTAAAAGAGGGTTGTGATGAATTAAGGTCAGTTGCTCTAGATGCTCAAAATGGGAAGGTTATTTCTGAACCTTAAAAACTGGTAATTAACTTAATATTCCAAATATCCAACCATAACTATGCAAACCTACACCTAAAAAATTTACCCCTATGTAACATATCAATACAACAAAAAAGCCAGAAGTAGCTAGTAAAGCGGGTCTTCTACCTTGCCAGCCTCTACTTATTCTCATATGCAAATAAGCAGCATAAAATAGCCAACATATGAAAGCCCATGTCTCCTTAGGATCCCAACTCCACCAGGTACCCCAAGCTTCATTAGCCCAAATAGCTCCTGTAATTAAGCCAAGAGTGAGAAGAACAAACCCTACTAATATAGATCGATAACTAAGAGTATCTAATTCTTCAGAATGAGAGAAATTAATTGGCTCAATAACATTATTTATTGAATAAGATTCAGATATTTTAAAACCTCCTATACCTGTAGAACTACTTCTAAGTTGAAGAGGTTTTTTGTTATTAATAAACAATACAGAGGCTGATAATAAAGAACCAATAATAAGAGCAGAATAACTAAGCATTACAACACTTACATGCATAATTAACCAACTTGATCTAAGTGCTGGAACAAGACTTGAAGATAGCTTTAAATCGTCAGGCAATACAAAGCAAGCAAAACCAACAGTTAAAAGCTGAACAGGTACAGCTATTGCTGGAATTATAGGAGTCGGGTACTCTTTCTCAATAACTAATTGACCTAGAGAAATACCCCAAACGAGAAAATAAAGAGATTCATATAAATTACTTATGGGAAAATGTCCAGATATAAGCCATCTTGATATAAGCTGTAAAGCAATGAAAATATTAGCTGTGATAGTGATAAATCTTACATATGAGGAGGATTTTTTATTAAATAAGGATATTAAAGATATAGGCAAATTAATCAACAATAAGTAAAAAATTAAAATACCTAATGTAGATACGGGATCGTAAATTAAACTTTTGACAAAAGTATTAAATATCATTTGAGGAATATAAAGTTGTTTTATTTGATTTAATTATAAAATAAAAAAATATATAAAAAATATATTATTTGTATAAAATTTTTAATTTAAATTTATTACTAAATTTAAATACTAAAGCTGAAAATCATCACCTAAATAAAACTTTTTAACTATTTGATTATTTGCTAATTCATTAGACGATCCATGAGCCAGAATCTTACCTTCACTTAAAACGTATGATTTATTAGTTATTAACAAAGTATCTCTTACATTATGATCAGTAATAAGGATTCCCATACCATTTTTACTAAGTTTGATAATAAGTCTCTTTAAATCATTTACAGCCAAAGGATCTATTCCTGCAAAAGGCTCATCCAAAAGTAAATATTTAGGTCCTGTTTTACCAACAGATAGAGCTCTGGCTATTTCACACCTTCTTCTTTCCCCTCCAGATAATTGATAACCATAATTATCAACTACTTTATTAAGATTAAACTCATTAATTATTTTTTCTCTTTTATTTCTTACTATAGCGCTACTAAAAAATGAATGTTGTAAAGCTAAGTCAATATTCTCTTTAACTGTAAGATCTCTAAAGATACTTGCTTCTTGAGTTAAATAACCCAAACCAAGTCTTGCTCTATTAGGTAAAGGTATATTTGTTATTGACTTATCATTCATTAAAATGTCTCCTTTATCTGGTTTTAAATTACCAACTGCAAGATTAAAAGTAGAAGTTTTACCAGCTCCATTAGGTCCCATTAAACCTACAATTTCTCCTGGGAATATTGTTATAGATACATCATTAACTATCGATTTTCCCTCAATAGTTAGTGAAACATTTTTAATCTCAAAATTCATTTTTCTGTTTTCTTATTAAGTAGGGTTTATCTTTTTCATTTAATTCCTCTTTGTATTGAAGTTTTTTTAATAAATCCTCAAGACTTTTGCAAAAAGATTCTAAGTCTATTCCTAAATTAATATTTGTTCTATTTTTTATCCTACCTAAACCTTCTCCCAATAATATAGTAGCGCCGTTTAGATTCCCTTTACTTAAGTGAAATTGGGAGACAGACACTTGCAGTATTCCCTGTATAATTTGTCTTTCATCTCCATCAAGCGTATTCCATATATCCTCAAAAGCATCATGAGCTTCGTACCATTTTTGCGTATTAAAGAGATTTAAAGCATTTAAAAAATTATCTTCGAAAGTTTGAATATCTACTTCAGTCATATATTTTTTATTTTTTTAAGAGCTTCTTCTTATTTAATTTTCTCATTCTTATAGAGTCAGGTGTTACTTCTAACATTTCATCGGGACCTATATATTCCAACGCTCTTTCTAGAGTAATATCCACTGGGGATTGTAAAGTATCTAATTCTTCTGCGCCGGCGGATCTCATATTTGTCAATTGCTTAGTTTTGCAGATATTCAATTCTAAATCTTGTGATCTATTGTTCTCGCCAATAATCATTCCTTTATAAACCTTCACTCCTGGTTTAATAAAATAAACACCTCTATCTTCTGCATTTTTTAATGCATAAAATGTAGCAACACCCTCCTCAAAAGAAATGAGTACCCCATTTCTTCTGGTCTCAAAATCTCCTGATTTAGGCTTATATTCATAAAAAGAATGGCTCATAATTCCTTCCCCTCTAGTTATCCGAACAAATTCCCCACGAAATCCTATAAGACCTCTTGATGGCACGAGAAATTCTAACTGAGTTCTCCCATCTGAGCTTGTTTGCATGTTTTTCATCTCTGCCTTTCTAGACCCAAGTTTTTCTATACAAGAGCCAACTGCTGCTTCTGGGACATCTAAAACTAATGTTTCTATAGGTTCACATTGAACATCATCAATATCTCTAAAAATAACTTGCGGTTGCGAAATTTGGAATTCAAAACCTTCCCTCCTCATAGTTTCTATTAAAATTCCTAAATGAAGTTCTCCCCTCCCAGAGACAGAAAACCTATCAGGAGAATCGGTTTCTTCAACTCTTAGAGCTACATTTGTTAATAATTCTCTCTCCAATCTATTTTTCAATTGCCTGCTCGTAACAAATTTCCCTTCCTTGCCGGCAAATGGAGAATCATTTACAACAAAAGTCATATTTAATGTTGGTTCATCAACCTTAATTAAAGGAAGTGGGTGAGGAGATTCTGGACAAGCAATAGTTTCTCCAATATTTACATCATCAAAGCCAGAAACAGCAACAATATCTCCAGCGAAAGCTTCATCAATATCTATTCTTTGTAAGCCCTCAAATCCTAACAGTTTACTTACTTTACCCTTGATAGTTTTTCCACTTTCCTTTATTAAACTTGCTTGTTGGCCATTTTTTATAGTTCCATTGTGAATCTTTCCAATAACAATTCTCCCTAAAAAATCAGAATAATCTAAAGTTGTTATCTGAAGTTGTAACGGCTTGTTTAAATCTCCTACTGGAGGAGGTACATGCCTAAGAATAGCTTCAAAAAGAGGCATCATATTATCGCTTTTTGATTCCATTTCCTCTTTTGCGAAACCCGATAAGCCACTCCCAAATAAATAAGGAAAATCACATTGATCATCATCAGCTCCTAATTCAAGAAATAAATCAAGAACTTTGTCCACAGCAATTTCCGGAACGACTCTAGGTCTATCAATCTTATTTACAAAAACTATTGGTCTAAGACCTTTTTCTAAGGCTTTTTTTAAAACAAATCTTGTTTGAGGCATTGGACCTTCATTAGCATCAACAATTAAAAGACAACCATCAACCATGCCCAAAACCCTTTCAACTTCTCCTCCAAAATCAGCATGTCCTGGTGTATCAATAATATTAATTCTCGTGTTTTTATAATTAACAGCTGTATTTTTTGACAGGATTGTTATACCTCTTTCTCTTTCGAGATCATTAGAATCCATTACACAAGTTGGAACAACTTCATTATCTCTGAAAATTCCAGATTGAGATAATAATGCATCTACAAGGGTTGTTTTCCCATGATCTACATGAGCAATAATCGCTACATTTCTTATTTCTTTATTTGAGGATGACATCTAAAAACTAACAAACCCAAAGGTGATTATATCAAGGCTAACTCAAAGAATGCTTATTCTGAAGTAATTACCTTTAAGACTTAGAAAATCAAATATAAATTATTTAAGTATTTCATTGATCTTTTGTATTTTTTAACTTCCTATTTGATGCTTCAAAAACTTGAAGAGCCTCAATTGATCCTTCATATCTCCAATGCCAAGGCTCATAATCAACATTCTTATTATTTTTGTTGAAAGATAATTTGAAATGGTACTTTGCAGCATTCTTTTTTAACCATTTAAACGCATCAGTATTCTCAAATTCAACTTCAAAATCTGTTTCTCGTTTATTAAAATCGCCAATATCTATAGCGAAACCAGTACTATGTTCAGAATATCCAGGAGGGGCAGATACTCTGGCCCTTTCTGCAGCATTTTGATTTCTAATAGATTTTAAAGAATAAAAGATTTTTTCTTGCAAATTTATTGATCTAAATCCACTTAAGAAAACCAAAGATATTCCATCTTTTTTTGCATGTTCCCTCATTTTCAATAAAGATTCACTCATATCAACATGAACTTCAATATTAGGTTCGATAACAACAAGTTTTCCTTTGGAAACTTCATTGTAGGGTAGGTGGCCCAATATACTGTGATCGGGCGTATAAGCATTTTCAATGTTGATATTTCTAATAGAGCTTAGTTTTAAATTCCTAGTCAATTTCAAACCTAAAATAGAAATAAGTAATAACAAAAATGGACTAATGGTTAATATTTTTTTAATTATTTTAAGATTAGGTTTTTCTGAATATTTCCTTTCAGCAACTGGGATATCAAATGCTGTATTTAATTCTTCTTTTCGGTCCAATATAAAAAGCTTAATTTAAAAACATATTTCGATATTAACTATTAATTTACGAAATGCACTTTTATAGGGAAATTGATGTAGTTTTTTAATAGGATACTTTTTTTTAATATGTTGAGAGTTGCTGTTATTGGTGGAGGTCCAAGTGGTTCATGTGCTGCTGAAATACTTGCTAAATCTGGAATAAAAACTTGGCTTTTTGAAAGAAAATTAGATAATGCAAAACCTTGTGGAGGAGCTATTCCTCTCTGCATGGTTGAGGAATTCGACTTACCAGAATCAATCATTGATAGAAAAGTAAGACATATGAAAATGATTTCACCCTCTAATAGAGAAGTTGACATTAGTTTAGATAACGTTTATGGCAAAAGTGATAATGAGTTTATTGGAATGTGCAGAAGAGAAGTAATGGATGCATTCATGAGAAACAGGGCATCTGAGCTTGGAGCAACATTAATTAATGGATTAGTTACTTCTATTGATACTGGAAATGACAATCAGGGGCCATACAAACTGTCATATTCTGATTTTTCTTCTGGAGATAAGAAAGGAGAGCTTAAAGAGCTCACTGTAGACCTTTTAATCGGAGCAGATGGTGCTAACAGCAGAGTCGCTAAAGCTATGGATGCAGGTGATTATAAGGTAGCTATTGCTTTCCAAGAGAGAATTAAATTACCTAAAGAAGAGATGAGTTACTACGAAGATCTTGCTGAGATGTATGTGGGAACTGATGTTTCTCCTGATTTTTATGGTTGGGTATTTCCTAAATATGACCATGTCGCAGTAGGAACAGGGACAATGCAAAAAAATCAATCCTTAATAAAAGGCCTTCAAGAAGGTGTAAGGAATAGAGCAAAAAAAAGGCTTGTCAATGGAGAAGTTATTAAAGTTGAAGCACATCCTATTCCTGAGCATCCAAGACCTCGCAGAGTTGTAGGGAGAATGGCTTTAGTAGGTGATGCGGCTGGCTATGTCACTAAAAGTTCTGGAGAAGGTATATATTTTGCAGCAAAAAGTGGAAGAATGTGTGCTGAAGAAATTGTGGCAGCCTCAAAGAACGGGCAAGAGATTCCATCAGAAAACAATTTAAAAAATTATCTAAAAAAATGGGATAAAAAATATGGCACAACCTATAAGGTATTAGAAATTCTTCAAAATATTTTTTATAGAAACGATTCTGCCAGGGAAGCTTTTGTTGAAATGTGTGATGATATGGATGTTCAAAAACTTACTTTTGATAGTTACTTATACAAAAGAGTTGTTTCTATGAAACCTCTCCAACAACTTAAGATTACTATGCTTACTCTTGGATCAATTTTAAGGGGTAAAGCACTTGCACCACTTAATTACAAACCAGTTAATAGCGCTGTAAGAGAAGATAAAGAAGTGGAAGAGATGCTTAAAAATTATTCAATTAAAGGTGGAATTAAAGTTAAGAGTTAAAGAAGTCTAAAGTCAGCTATTTTCAAAGAGTAATTTCTGACCAAGCATAGTAAATTGAGCCTATTATTTCTAATTTCAGGATTCTCAGCCATCACTAGAACACCCTTCTCATTATCAAATAATTCATTAAGTTTTTCAGTATAACTTTCAAATAGACTGAATAATTTAAAATAATCACAATTAGTCAATGATGGGATTTTTTCTAATTCCCTTATGAATTCAAATACTTTAGCTTCACATTCCTTTTCAAATAGCTTTGGATTTACATAATCTTTTGATGAAAAAATATTTGTTTTTAGATTTCCATTCTCAGCAAGTTTACTAACTCTTGTGATAACTTTTTGAATTCCAGAAAAATTTGCTTTCCCTTTAAGCTGGTTAATAACATAAATTCTATTTTTTAAATCCAAAATATCAATTATTCTTTTTTCAGTAGAGGGATCAATTAAACATGTAGCTTTAATTAATTCTTTACCAATTGATAATTCATCAAGATGATTAATAATTCTTTGATTAGTAAATTCAATTAAATCATTTAATACTTTTTCCTTCACAAAATTTAAGTTTGGTAGTGAATTTTTCCAATATTCGAGAAGCTCCTCAAAAATATTTTCAATTGATAAATCCAGCTCAAATTGCCAAATAATTAGAATTATCCCATTTAAACTTCTTCTTAATGCATAAGGATCAGATGAGCCACTTGGCCTTTTACCAGAAATAAATATGCTTATTAAAGTTTCTATTTTGTCAGATATAGAAATAATTGCACCGTATTTTGTAGAAGGTAAATCATCTTTATAAAAACTAGGCAAATAATGTTCAGATACAGCTAAACAAATTTCCTTAGAAAAGCCTTCATTTCTTAAATATTTTCCTCCCATTATCCCTTGTAATTCAGGAAATTCAAAAACGATTTCACTACATAAATCGTTTTTGCAAAGCCTTGCAGCTTCTACAACTTTTTTACTATCTAAAGATTTATCATTTAAAAATTTATTTATCTTTCCTGCAATAACTTCAATTCTTTCTACCCTCTCAAAAACATTACCCATACCTTTTAAATAAGAGACAGATTTAAGTTTTTCATTTCTTTCATTTGAAGAAACCTTTTTATCACTTTCAACAAAAAATTTTGCGTCAGAGAATCTTGCCTTTAATACTTTTTGGTTACCAATTGAGATAATTTCATTAGATTCTTTTAAACCATTTGAGATGACAAAGAAATTTGTACTAATAATTCTTTCAGAACTCAATTCTAATTTAGAAAATTTTATATCTTTCTTCAGAAGAGGAATATATCTTTGGTGACTTTTCATTACTGTTGAAAGGACTTCAACAGGTAGATCAAGAAATTTTTTATCAAAATTACATTTTATTAAATTAGGTGATTCAACTAAATCAGTTAGTTCGTTAAGTAAATCTTCAGATAGATCAGGTTTTAAATTTACCAATTCAGATTCTATATTTATGATATTAAAGATTTTTGCTTTTCTTTCCTCTCGTTTAACTAAAACTCCACTTTTAGCCATTAATTCAAAATAGTTTTCTGGATTATTAATTTCAATAACTTCGTTAAATAGTCGGTGACTTTTTGATTTATTGCCTATCTCGATCTTAGGATCACATTCATCGAATACAAAATCAAGAATTTCATTATTATAAAGTGAGACAATCCATCTGATAGGTCTTGAAAATTTAAAGCTGCCATATCCCCATTTCATAAATCTGGGCCCTTGCAAATTCTTTATTAACTTAGGAATTATTGAAGATAAAGAAGACCTTGTAGATTCTCCTTTCTCAATTTTTTTTCCAAATACAAAATCACCCTTATCTGTTTCTTTTATTACAAGATCCTCTATATTGATCCCTAAACTATTTGCAAATCCTATAGCCGCATTTGTGGGAACCCCATTTAAAAATGCAGAAGTCGCTTTAGGGCCTTTTCTTGTTACCGTCTTATCATCACAATAATCAACTAAACCTTCAAGAAATAGTACAATCCTTCTAGGTGTGGATACGCAAATAATATTATTATATTTGATAAGTTTCTTATCAAATTCAAATTCTATTAGAGATTTAATTTGGTTTAATACAGAATGAGAAAATTTTGCTGGCAAATCTTCTGTTCCTATCTCAAGTAAATAATTTGACAAAAAAAAATTATGGCTATTACAACTATAATTTACTACCGGTTAAATAAGCTTTTCGCTAATGTATAAAAAGAGATATGTTATGGTCCCTTGATCAAGGTTGAGAAAGTAAAAAAGAAAAAAGAGATTACTAAACAAGATACTGTTTGTTTAGCAAATGGTTTAGAAGTATCTAAATTCGAAAATTTTAAGAAAGGTAGTAAATTTCTAAGGGAACCACTTGCTAGTGAATTAATCAATGAAAGTGATCATTTTACTAATGATGCTGTTCAGTTATTGAAATTTCATGGAAGTTATCAACAAGATAATAGAGAAAATAGAAAACCCGGCAAAAGTAAAGATTGGCAGATGATGCTTAGGCTAAGAAGTCCTGGGGGAGAAATACCAGGAAAATTATTTCTATCTTTAGATGAATTATCTAACAAACTTGGTAACGGAACACTTAGGGCAACGACTAGGCAAGCCTTTCAAATGCATGGAATCAGAAAAGATAATCTTAAGGAAGTTATTCAATCCATTGTAAATTCAATGGGTTCTACATTAGCTGCTTGTGGAGACATAAACAGAAATGTTATGGCTCCAGCCGCACCTTTTGAAACACCTGAATACATAACAGCAAGAGCTTTAGCTATAAAAGTTGCTGATCTTTTAACGCCTGTAGCTGGACAAGGAACTTTTTTAGAGCTTTGGGCTGACGGAAATTTAGAATATAAAATAAAGCCAGATAAAGAAATTGCAGAGAATAGAAAGTTGCAGTTTAAAGATCATGTTTTTAGCGGAAACAAAGAGGAGCCCTTATATGGCTCCACTTACCTCCCAAGAAAGTTTAAATGCGCTGTCACCGTTCCAGGCGATAATTCTGTTGATCTTCTTACCAATGATATTGGAATAGTTGCTTTCACTTCTAAAGAGGGAATCTTAGAAGGTTGTAATTTTTATGTCGGTGGAGGCATGGGTCGAACCCATAATAATGAAGAGACATTTGCAAGAATTGCAGATCCACTTGGTTATGTACCAAATGATGATATCTATGAATTAATTCAAAGCATCGTCGCCATACAGAGAGATTATGGTGACAGAAAATCAAGAAAAAATTCAAGAATGAAATACCTACTGCATAGGAAAGGTATTAAATGGTTTAAAAAAATACTTTTAGATAAGTACTTTAAAAAAGATATTAAGCCTTTAAGAAAAGAGCCTAAAAACAAATTAATTGATTATCTAGGGTGGCATAAACAAAATAAAGATTATTCATTTGTTGGATTACCATTATTATCAGGTAGACTATCTGGCAAGAAGAAAGCATTAATAAAGGATATTGTTAAAGAAAATGATCTTGATATAAGACTTACTCCTAATCAGGATATTTTGCTTTGTAATATCCCAAATAAAAACAAAAGTGAAATTAAAAAGGCTTTAGTAACGATTGGATATGACAATCTAAATGATATCAATGAAATCCAAAGACACGCCTTAGCATGTCCAGCTCTCCCTCTTTGCGGACTAGCAATGACCGAAGCTGAAAGAATTTTACCTCAAGTACTCACTAGAATAGAAAAATTACTAAATGATATGAATATAGAAAAAACAATATTATTCCGAATGACAGGATGTCCAAACGGATGTACAAGACCTTACATGGCAGAACTAGCTCTTGTTGGAAGTGGGCAAAATAAATATCAACTATGGTTAGGAGGTAGTAAAAACCTTCAAAGGTTAGCAAAGCCATACTTGCAGAGAATGGAACTTGAAGATTTAGAAAAAACCATTAAACCCTTATTAGAATGTTGGAAAAAAACTAGTTTAGAAATAGATTTTGGGGATTTTATAAATAATCAAAACGAATCTATAATTACAAATTTGCTAAAAGAGATCGACTAAAATTTAAATTTTTCCATATAAAGCACTAGCTTTTTTGTTCTTCCAAGCCCATAATTGATCTCCATAACTAAAATGCCACCATTCATTTGGATGCTGAACGAATTCAAATTTAAGCATAATTTCTTTTAATAAATCTCTTCTATCATTAAAGATAATTGCGTATTCCATTTCAAGATTTTTTTTATAAAAATTTGGGTCTGATTTCTCATCCATCTGATCAATATTGCTTCCCATATTTACAATATTTCCACAACTATCAGCCAAAGTTATGTCCAAAGCGCCTCCTGTTGAATGCGGAGGAGGGCATCTCTCATCAAATGATGGGTATGCCCAAAATTCCTCAACTTTTTTTTGTACTAAAGGATATCTTTTCATATCTTTTACCGAAGCATCGATATCCAACCTTTCACACTCCAAACTAAATGCTCTATTGAACATAAATTCTTGAACTTCAATAGGTCGCCAACTGTCATAAATCAAAAGGTGAAAACTATTATTTTTTAATTTTAAATATTCATTTACTTTTATTAATCTTTTAACAACTTCCTCTCTTAATTTCCAAATCCCCTCATGTTTAGGATAAGGAGCACCTAATAAATAGTAAGGATGGGGATTAATAAATTCAAAACAATTTGGTATGGCAATTAATTTATCTTTATTATCTTTAATTGGGATTTCATTCCAAATTTTCAATAAATTTTTTTCTATTCATCTTATATTTGCATATAATTTAAAAATGACAATTAAAAGTATTAATTTAAGAAGTCATGTATAAATTTGTTTTCAGAATTATCTACTAGCAAATCTTTTAATAAATTGTTTTTTGTTAAATCTGGATCATCATTTACTATCTTCTTCGCCTCTTCTCTAGCCATATCAATCAAAACTTTATTATTTGGTAAGTTATCCAATACAAAATCAGGTAGCCCTGATTGCTTATATCCTAAGAGTTGGCCGGGCCCTCTAAATTCCAAATCTTTTTCCGCAATATAAAAACCATCGTTAGATTTTTCTAAAACACTTAATCTTTTATTTTCCAGCCCATTTTTTTCAGAGGTTACTAAGTAACAAAAAGATTGATGGATCCCTCTACCAACTCGTCCTCTTAACTGATGTAATTGAGACAATCCAAATCTTTCAGAGTTATAAATAAACATAATAGAAGCATTAGGTACATCAATTCCAACCTCAATAACTGTTGTAGAGACTAAGATATTAATCTCATTTTTTAAAAAAGAATTAATTACATTATTCTTTTCTTCAGAATTTAATTTTCCATGTAATAATCCAACCTTATTTTTTAAAAAAATCTCCTCTGATAAATATTTAAAAATTTTTTTGGCAGAACTTAAATTCATTTTTTCAGAATCTTCAATTAATGGCAAAATTACATAAGCTTGCTTCCCATTTACTATTTCATCCTCAACATTTTTAAATAATCCTTTTAACTCATCTTCTGAAATTATTTTTGTATTTATTGGAATTCTTCCTGGTGGGAGTTCTGTAATCTGACTAATATCTAAATCACCATAAAGTGATAAAGCAAGGGTCCTCGGTATTGGAGTAGCTGTCATTGATAAGAGATGAGTATTATCACCTTTATTAAGTAATCGATTTCTTTGAGTTACCCCAAACCTATGTTGTTCATCTATTACTACAATCCCTAATGAATTAAAAATGACCTTATCTTCAAACAATGCATGAGTACCTACAAGAATATCCACCATTCCATTTTTTAAGTTCGTTAGTATTTCTTTTCTCTTTTTCTGAGGAGTATTTCCAGTAAGAAGTTCAACAGAAACAAGAAGTGGGTTTAAATATTTTATTAAATTCTTATAGTGTTGAGTAGCAAGTACCTCAGTCGGAACCATTAATGCACCTTGTTGATCTTTTTCTAGAACAAGCAAAAGAGTAACTATTGCAATAATAGTTTTCCCACTTCCAACATCTCCCTGTAGTAATCTCGACATAGGTGTTGAATTTGATAAATCATATTTAATTTCATCAAGAACCTTTTCCTGCGACTTTGTGAATTGAAAAGGAATTTTGTTTAAAAAATCTTTAAGTAAAAATCTTTTTTTAATAGAATTTTGTGTAATAATTTTTTTTTGGTTCTTTCTTTTTCTCAACAAAAACTTCATTTGCAATAGAAATAATTCATCAAACACTAATCTCTTTTTTGATTCAACCAAAGCATCCTGAGTGGGAGGTAAATGAATATTTATTAATGATTCACTTTTTGATAATAAAGATAATGAATTAAGTTGTTTTTGAGTAAGTAATTCAGGAAAATATTTTGAATAAATAATTACTTTTTTAATTAATTTTATAAAACTTATATTTGAAAATGATTCTGATAAAGAATATAACGGCATAATCTTTCCAGAAAAATTAAATGACTCATAATTATTATTTAAAATTTCTATCTGTGGATCTACAAAATTTTTTCCATACTCAGATAATTTCACCTTCCCGGATACAGCCAATTTAGTACCAGGCGTAAATAAAGACTTCTGAGAAGAAAAAAAGGAATAAGATCTAAATCTTTTTCCTAAAAAAAATTTTGTAACTTTAATAGATGATGTTTCATCAAATATAACTATGTTCATTATTGATAAATTACTATTTTTTTGACTCTTATAAATATAAAACTTTTTAATAGTCGCAATACAAGTATATAAATTATCTGGTTTTAAATTATTTATTTTAACTCTATTTGTATAATCTAAATAAGTTCTTGGAAAATAATTAATTAAGTCTTTTATATTAAATATCCCCAATTCATTTAGCTTATTTTTATTCACCTTACCAATACTTTTTATTAAGGAAATATCTGAGTTTAGAGATAGATTAGAATCTATGACTTTTGAATAATAATTGTTGGTATTGTTTTGAGAATAATTTAAATCAATAAATTTTCCTAATTTAAATAGACTTTTTCTAGTATCAATTACAAGTCTTTTTCTTTGATTAATATCTAAATTATTATATTCAGAATATCTAATTGAAAATTCACTAAATAATTTGATAAATTCATCACTTAATTTTAGTTTTTCTAAATTACTTAATGATTCATAGAGATAATCATTAAAAAATTGTTTTCTTCCTAGTAAATTTGAAAATTTATTTTCTGATTCAAGAGTAAGAGATTTCTGTAGAGGTCTAATCCAATTCTTAATTAAATCAAAATATTCTTTATTATTAGACACTTTATGAGAAAGATTAATTAAAGCGTTAGTTAATTTTAATTTTTTAAAGGAAGTTCCTTGTTTTTCCAATATATTTGCTTTTTATTTAATAAAATAAATTTTTTTTTCAATTCATTTATATTATTTCTACAGATTGAGAGATCTAAATTAGAAAATTCCAATTCCACATTAGATAAATTGAATAAATAGATATCGGAATATTTATTAGTATATTCAGATAACTTATTTAGATTAAAATCATATTTTATAAGGAAAGGATGAGGATGTTTAATTATATTGTTCTTGTTAGATAAGAATATAAATGTATCTTCAGTTAAAAATTTTTTTATTAAGTTTATTTTAAATAATTCTAAATTTATTTTATATGATAAATTCAATAAAAAATTACTAAATGCTTTATCAACCGTTTCAAAGAAATTTAAATTATCACTAGATATGAATACATCATTCACCTCATCATTTAAATTTTCTTGAAAATTTAATTTATTAGGCTTTGTTTCTTCTATTATTTCAATTACAGAATCAATAATATTTCTTTTATCTTCAATATTTTTTAAAGTATTTTGTTTAGAAAAAGAATTTAAATAACCATTATCATCTAAATCTACAGATAGAAATTCATCATCGCTAAGAAGCTCATAATATTCATATGAATTTAAATTATTATTACAATGAAATTCGAAAGACTCCTTAGTTATTGATTCATTTTCATAATCAAAATCAACGCCTTGATATTCTTGACTTTCTTGATAATCTTTAAATTCTCCCAATTCCTTTAAAACTTTTTCATTTACTAACTTTTTTTGTGGATCACTTATATCCCCTAATTTTAATTGTTCGATTGTTAACAAAGGCAGTTTAGAATTAATAATAAAATTAATATTCTGATTTAAAAAGTTAGTTAATTCCTTTACATTTAATAATTCATTACTATTACTTCTAGACAATTCAGAATAAAGGCTAAATATACCTTTTTCGGTAGAAGTAAGAATAGATTTTCTCACAATTCTGAAATAATTCTCATATTCCTTATAAATATTTTTTATTAATATATTTTTTTTAACCTCAGCCCTATTGAGCTGAATTTTTACTTCTTTTGAATTTCTTTCTTTATTATAATTATTCAAGTTTTTAGTTTGACTTTAAAGATGCGACTTCATCAGCAAAGTCCATTACATTTTTTTCAATACCCTCTCCTAATGTATATCTTGTAAAACGCCTCACTTTGATATTTTCGCCAATTTTAGCTGTTGCCTGTTTTATAAGATCCTCGACTGTAAGGGAACTATCTTTTATATAGGGTTGAGCAAGCAATACTAACTCATTTAGTCTTTTAGCTATCCTTCCTTCAACAATTTTTTCTTTAATATTTTCTGGCTTACCTGACAAATCATCTCTACCCATTTCTATTCCTTTTTCTTTTTCTACAACATCTTGTGGGATTTCATCAATAGATACATACTCCACATTTGGACATGCAGCTATTTGCATGGATACATCCTTTAAAAGAGATTGAAAGATATCTCCTCTAGCAACGAAATCGGTTTCACAATTGAGTTCTAAAAGAACTCCTACTCTTGAACCGGTATGAATGTAACTGCCGATAGAACCTTCAGCTGCAACTCTTCCCGATTTCTTCTCAGCACTTGCTATACCTTTTTTTCTTAACCACTCTAAAGCTTTTTCAACATTTCCCTCTGTCTCATTCAAAGCCTTTTTACAGTCCATCATGCCTGCTCCAGTCTTATCTCTAAGATCCTTAACTAATTTTGCTGTAATGTTTCCCATTTAAAAAGATAAAAATTTTGTTTTTTTTGAGGTTGAAATTAATTTTTTCTTTGCTCATTAGAGCCTTTTCTACCCTCGTTAATTGCATCTGCAAGTCGTCCTAAAATAAGTTGAACAGATCTCACTGCATCATCATTGCATGGAATAGGAACTTCACACAAATCGGGGTCACAGTTAGTGTCTAACATTGATACTAAAGATATATCTAATTTTCTAGCTTCAAGTACAGCATTAGATTCTCTTCTTTGATCAACGAGAACAACTACGTCGGGTAATCTTCTCATACCTTTCAGACCTCCTAAATACTTTTGCAAACGCTCTAACTCTCTTCTCAAAACAGCTGCTTCCTTTTTAGGTCTCATAGCAATAGCGCCACTACTTTCCATTCTCTCAAGATCCTTTAATCTTTCTATCCTTGCTTTCATTGTTGTCCAATTAGTGAGCATACCTCCTAACCACCTTTGATTTACGTATGCGGCACCACATCTACTTGCTTCTTGAGCAACAACGTCTGAGGCTTGCTTCTTTGTTCCAACAAAAAGAAATCTTTTTCCACTCTTTGCAGCATTTCTAGTCCACTTGTATGCATTGTTCATGCATAGAGCAGTTTTAACAAGATCAATAATATGAACACCATTCCGTGCACAATATATATACTTAGACATTTTGGGGTTCCAACGCCTAGTTTGATGCCCAAAGTGAGCACCAGCTTCCATCATTTCAGATAGAGATACAACAGCCATGTTTAAAAAGTTTCGGGTTAGCCTCGATCTGACGGGAAATTTAAATATTTAAATCACCCGAAACAGTCAGATGTGTGGTTTTAAGATTTATAAATTATAGCAAATAGTAAGTAATCTTTAAAGAGTTACTTTTCAAGTTTTTTTTTTAATTTAAAATTAATCTTCTCAGCTCTCTAACATAAATTAAATTAAGAGGAACTTTTACAATCTCTAGTGCCAATCTATTTCTACCTGATTTAACTAGAAATTCTAATAATGGCAATAATTTATTAATGCTTATCAATCCCCCCAGGCATATTATTTCCCATAGAAAATTATGAATCGGGGTCAATTGAATCATAAATCTAACTCTCAAATTTGAATGTTTTTTATAAAAGATTAAGGCCATCCTTGCCCTCTCTTTTTCTTGAGATATTAATGATTCAATTTGTCCACAAACAAAGGGGGGATGCCAATGAAATCCCACCGCTTTAGGACATTTAATTAATCTTGTACCAATTTTTTTTAATCTCTCGCCCAATTCTAAATCTTCCCAACCATAAAGGCTAAAAGAGGTATCAAACAAACCAATATTTAAAAGTAATTCTTTAGAAATAGCAACATTTCCAGTAGCGAAGTAAGCAAAGGAAACATCAGTTAATTTATACCTTTCGTTTTCTGGATTTTTAAAGTTTGAAGTATTTACAACTGAGCCATAAGTAAAACATTTTTTATTATTTATTTTCCAAGATGAAAAGAGTTTTTTAACATGGCAGATTAAAAAGTCTTCTAAAACAATCAGATCGCTATCAATAAATACTATAACTTCATATTTTGATTTCATTACACCGAGGTTTCTTCCTAGAGCAGGCCCTCCGTGTTCTTGTTCATATAAGACAACATGAGGAAGTATTTTACTATTATCTCTTATCCAAGAAGGAGTTCCATCTGTAGAGCCATCATCAACAACCACTATTTCATAATTACTTATAATATCGTTTAAAGTCTGCCTCTCAAGAGCTTTAAGACATTTTTCTAATATTGATTTTCTATTATAAGTTGGTATGACAACGCTTACATTCATAACCATACATTATTAATCATTAAATATACAGAATTTAAAATTAAAATAAACCAAAGTTAATCTTAATCAGCAGCTCCGCCGTTATTGGCCGTTCCGGTCACTTGACTACCTTCAGGCCTACCATCAGTTCTGAGTTTTCTTTTCTTGAACTTCCTAGCATATGCACGATTACGATCTTGTTTTTCTTTTTTTAAATTTCTTCTCTTTGACATAAATTTTTTTATTTTATACTATTTTAACTCACCAAGTGCATTAAATATTTTTCCATCTTCCATGTTTAATATCCTGTCAGCCATATCTGAAATCCTTGGATCATGTGTAACCATGAGGACAGAACAATTTTGCTCTTTTGCTAATTTCTTTAAAAGAGAAACTATTTCTCTTCCAGTTACACTATCTAAAGCTGAAGTTGGTTCATCTGCAAGTAAAAGTTTAGGATTAGCAGATAATGCCCTTGCAATTGCCACTCTTTGTTTCTGACCTCCAGACAAATCACTTGGCAACTTTTTGTGATGATCTTCTAGTCCAACTGCAGATAGCCATTTCCTCGCAATTTCTCTTCTTTGCAAATATGTTAAACCTCTTAGTAAATCGGCACCCATTTGAACATTTTGTTCTGCGGTTAGGCATCTAAGCAAATTATGTCCTTGAAAAATCATCCCAATATTTCTTCGAAGTAGTTGTCTAGTCTTTCTTGAAGCTCCATTTAATTGATTATTTAAAACCGTTAAATCTCCACTTTGACAAGTCCTTAGGGCACCAATCAACGTCAAGAGTGTTGTTTTACCGCAACCAGATGGTCCTTTCAAAAGAACTAATTCCCCTTTTTCAATAAAAAAATTAACACTATTAAGAACTTTTTTCTTATTCTCATCTTTTCCATAAGAGTGACTCAAATTAGTAATGGAAACAGTTTTAAAATATTTATTTTCTTTATTTAAAATTTTTGGCATATTAATTAAAAACTTTAGAATATTTCAGCAGGATCAGCATCAACTAATTTACGCATAGCAATTCCAGCAGACCCCATACACATAATTAAAATCAAAATAAAAATTAAGATTGTTTTATTAGCATCCATTATTATGGGTAGCTTTGTAGAACTCCTAACAACCGAATAAAGTATTTGTCCAGAAAAATAAGCAGGTAAATAACCAAATAATGCCAATAAAAACCCCTCCCTAGCTACAACAAAGAAAAGAGACTTCAACCTATATCCCATAGCCAACAAGGTTGCATATTCAGGAAGATGATCAGTAACGTCGCTGTAAAGAATTTGATAAACAACAACACATCCAACTACAAAGCCCATTAAAGCTCCTAAACTAAATATAAATCCAATCGCAGTACTATTTTTCCAATAATTTTTTTCAAACTCTATAAATTGATCTTTGGTTAAAACACGAACATCATTTGGTAGAGAATTATTTAGTATTTCAGATGCCAAAATAGGATTAGAACCACTTCGAAGTTTTACTAAACCTATTTCTATACTTCCTTTTGGATTCGCAGGAAAAAGTCTTAAAAATGTTTCTCTACTTGTTATAAGATTTCCATCAGCCCCAAAGGAAGGACCCAACTCAACCAGCCCTTCAACTATTACTCTTTTACCAGCGACCTCTGTTTCTACTTTCTTATCTGAAATAAACCAGTCCTCTATAGGTCCAAATTCTGGTCTTGAAAGTTTATCAAAAAGAACTCTTCCTGGATTTTTAAGTTTATCAGCCTTTACTGAAAAATCATCGTCAAGTAATAGAGAATCCGCAGGATTAAAACCTAAGGTTAAGATCGATCTTGTTTTTAGATTTTCGGGGTTCCTCCAGAGAAGATAAGTTAAGTTGACAGGCGCAGTTTTTTCAACGTCTTCTAAAGCTAGAGTTTGAATCAATCTTCTTTTTGGGAAGCCACTCATACTTATAGAACTTTTTGATCTAGGACTTATCAAAACAAGATCCGCATCTAATAGTTTATGGATAGTTACACTTGTGTCAAATAAACCATCTCTAAAGCCTAATTGCATAAACATTAAAATCCCTGCAAAGCTGATTCCTGCAATTGCAACAATTAACCTTAGTGGTTGCCTAGTAAGTAACAACCAAGCCAACGGAATTTTCCTAAATTTTATGAAAGATAACTTCATTTAGGTAGGAATTTTGCAATGACCTTCATACCAGTATAATTTTTGACTAATTTTATCGAATTTTCATTTAACTTTACAAGAACTTCTATAATTCGTGCATCAGCATCACCCGTAGGATCTGTGGATAAAACTTTTCTTTGTTTAACCTGAGGGCTAATTCTAATTACTTTACCTTTAAGAATTTTTTTAAATCCTCCATTTTCACTAGTTAATTCAACATTTTGTGAGATAAATACTCTATTAATATCAGATTCGTAGACCTCTATAAGAGCTTCCATATTCTGGCTAGAGCCAATATCCAATATCCCTTCATTTTTTGGCCTTTCTCCAACTCTTGTATTAATTGCAAGAATATATCCATCAATTGGACTTCTAAGCTTAGAGTTAAAAAGATCTATCTCAATATTCTTTTTATCTCCAATATTAATTATTTTTTGTTTTTGCAACTTCAACAATTCATCTTTTCTCTGAGAAAGTTGAACTAATGAGTATGCAGACTTTTCTACAGCTAATTCATATCTCTTGATTTGATCTTCTTTTAAAGAAATCTCCAAATCATTGGTGTTAATAAGACTATTCTTTTTTTCAAGATCGGCAATTAATTTTTTTCTATTGTCAAAAACAGCAAGAACAGATCCTTTTTTTACAAAATCTCCCTCATCTACTAACAGTTCAGATAAACGAGGAGAGGATCCAATTTGACTAATTGGCGCTGCTAATTGCCTAATATCTCCAGCTGGGGAAAGTTGACCTAATGCCGCTACAGCCTTTATCGATTTAATTACATTAGAAGTAATTTCTGTACCTGATTTAGAACTTATTTTTTTATTTTGTGAACATGAGCTAATACTCATCGAAAATGATAAGGATATCAAAATATAAAAAATTAGTTTTTTAAAAATATTTACAAACATCAAAAATCAAAAAGTACTTTTTTGATATAGTCATCTACCCATTTTTTTTCAAAATATTTTAAAAGAACAAAACTTGTTTTTTCATTTTTCATTTGCTGAATACAATAATTTTTTTGATATTTAATTCTTTCTTTAATTATTTTTTGATCATAATCTGGACTTACAGTTTCACTTAATTTTACTAGAGTAGAAAGGTAATGATCAACTATTTTACAAAAAGCTCCCTTTTCACTTTCACTTTTTAAAGAGGCAAAAAATACATTATCAGAAAAAATATTGCCCCATCTTGGAACCTCCCTTTCCAACTCAAAAATACTCTTATCGATATTGGATAAATATTTATCATATTTTAGATTTTGATTCTTGGATGAGGGAGATAAATCAACAATGGCAGCTGAAACCAGTTCATTATTTTTAACTAAATCCATTCCAAAAATAGGGATATCATACTTTGGGTCAGGGAAAAATACACAATGTAAAATTTTAAGGCGTTTCGAAAATTCAGCTACTTCAATATGTAACTTTCTAAATCCTTCAGCTTTATGAAATTCATTTTCAATATAGAGTTCTTTACCTTCTTCATCAGAAAATATATTAGAAAGCTTAGGATCTATCTTTAAAGAATTAAGGTTTTTAAGATTAGACCTGTGTCCTCTTATATTTTGCAATAAAGACAATATAAGTGGATCAATTAATTTAGTTTTGGTTAAGGATTTAGACAACAAGAGTAAAAGGTATCAAAATGGAGAGTAAGAAAATAATTTCAATGTACGTAGGAGAAATTAATTACTTTAACCATTCAAGCAAACCTAAATGCGTATTTGTGGAAAATAAAGAATTACCTTTAATATGCATAGATTTTTGGTTTAAAGCGGGATCTGCATTTGAGGAGTCAGATAAAAATGGAACAGCTCATTTTTTAGAACATATGATTTTTAAGGGAAATAATAAAATATTGCCAGGAGAATTTGATCATAAAATCGAATCTCTTGGAGGAATGAGCAATGCTTCAACAGGGTATGATGATGCCCATTATTATGTTTTAGTACCTAAAAACAACTTTAAAGAATCACTAGCTCTTTTGACAAACATTGTTTTATCGCCAAGTATCAATAAAGATGAATTTGACAAAGAGAAAAGTGTTGTAATTGATGAAATAAAACAACAAAATGATCAGCCAGATGAAAATCTTTTTAATTATTTCTTAAACAGGGTATGGATGGATAAAATTTACGGCAAAACAATATTAGGAACTGAAAATGATGTGCAATCTTTAAGCATAACTGATCTAGAAGAATTCCATAAAAAACACTACAAAAAGAGAAATCTTTGCATTGCAATTGCAGGAAATATATCCCAAAAAGTTTTTAAAGAATATTATGAAAACAGCTTTTCTTTTCCAGAACAAGAAGATACTTCTAAAATAAAAAACAATAATAAAATAAATGTTTTCTCAAGAACTGGTAGGGAAGAAATATATTTTAAAAATATTGAATTCTCTAGAATATTTATGGCTTGGAGTATACCTAGCTTAAAAAATCAACGTTTAAATTTAGGATTTGAAATTTTAGCATCGATGCTTTCGTTTGGAAGAAATAGCAGATTAGTAAAAATTTTAAAAGAAGATAAAAATCTAGTGGAGTCTGTATATGTAGATGTAAATGCTGGCGAATTAGGCGGTTTATTAATAATTGAAGCGTGCTGCGATAAAGTAAATTTAAAAAACGTAGAGGAAGAAATTAATGAAATAATTAAAGAAATGTTGAATTGTAAAAGTATTACTTTCAATGAGCTCAAAAAAGCAATAAATATTGTCAAAAGCAACTACATTTTTAATCTAGAAACTTCGTCCCAAATAACTTCGTTTTTAGGGAACGAGTTATTGTGGGAAAGAAAAAATACCATAAAAGATTTAGTTAATAATCTAGACTACTGGTATGATTTGAAGAATTTTAAAGAAATAATAAATTATTTATCAAGAGATAAATTTACATTAATTGCTTCAGCAAGTTAATGATAGAAAAATACTTTCAAAAGAAAACTAATAGAAATTTTTCCATAGCTATGATTTGGATAAATGGTGGCAGCAGTGAAGATGGTGAAGGAAAAAAAGGGATAAATAAAATTCTTTCATCATTATTGGGAAGAGGATGCCAAGGTTTTGAAAATTTGAAGTTTTCCGAGTACATAGATTCACAAGGAGCAGAATTAAATCTTGAGACATTAGAGGATGGAATCTTAATTAGCCTTAAATCTTTAAATGAACATTTTCATAAACTTTCCCCCTTATTAGATTTGATGATAAATAAACCATTACTTTTAAAAACCCAATTTCAAAATGTAAAACGAAATGCTATTAATTCTTTAAAGAAGGATAGAGAAAACCCCTATAATATTACTTTTGAAAAATGGCGAAAAATAGTTTATTTTAAACATCCTTACGCATATAATCCTTATGGATATGAAAAGGACATATTAAATATCACTTATGATGATATTTTATTCGAATATAAGAATTTCAAGAATAGGAACAAGTATCTAATTTCTAATAATTTAGAAATTAAAAATAAACATATTGAGTCATTTAATAATCACAATTTTGACAATAAATACAACTCTATTCCGATAGATAACAAAAATATTGATAGGTATGTAAGTACTCATAGAGAATCAAATCAAATTTTCTTAATGATCGGCAACAAAACTTGTTCGAGATCAAGTCATGAATATTTACCTTTAAAAGTTTTGGAATCCTATCTCTCTTATGGAATGAGCTCCGTATTATTCAAACTATTCAGAGAAAAGAATGGTTTAACTTATGACTCTGGAGTATTTAATCCTTTTAGACAACAAAATTCTCCTTTTTTAATCTACTTTTCCGTATCAAATAAAAACGCAATAAGAGCATTTAAGATCCTATTAAAGTTATGGAAAAATTTAATAACGTCTTTAATTTCAGAAAATGATATTAATTTAGCTAAGATAAAATTAAAAAGTTCATTTTTAACCTCTAATCAAACTTTAGATGAAATTTTACAGAGAAGAATTAAACTAATTGGATCTAATTTAGATCCAGATTTTGAAATGGATTGTCTTGACAAAATTGAAACCATTAAACCAGAAGAAATTTTAAAAGTAACTAAAAAATATTTATCAAAACCTTTTTTAAGTATTTGCGGGAATAAAAAAATATGTGATGAAATTAATGAGCTTTGGGTAAAAAACTTTTAAATTCATATTTTTTCAATCTTGTCAGTATCAATTAAAAAAGAACCTCTCCTGAATTTTATTTCAACAGTTTCAGGAGATTTTATAGATATTATTTCTCCAATTTCATCAATAGCTACCAAATCAGGTGGCCTGAGCATGGGCATATTGTCAGAAGTTTTAAGATAAGACAAAGGTACAATAAGTTTTACTTGATCCTTTATATTAAATTTCATTTTTTGTTCAATAGATCTTACTCAATAATCTACTACAAAAATAATGTAAAAAAAATATCAACGAAATGCATCGTTTCATCCTAGAATCTAAAAAATTTCTTGATATGAATCAATGAATCAAAAACTTAAAACAATTATCTTGTGGGCTCTCCCTATAATTTTAGTAATTGCTCTATCATATCAATTCCTTTCTTCAAGTAATATTGATAATTTAAAATCTAATGGAACTACAATAGCACCAAAGAATACTGCAGTAGCGAGAGTAAGTTATGGTAGGTTTTTAGAATATATCAAATCAGGTAGAGTTACCTCTGTAGACATCTTTGACGGTGGGAGGAATGCTGTAGTCGAGACTATAGATTCAGATTTAGACAATAAAGTTCAAAGACTAAGAGTTGATTTGCCTGGTTTAACACCTGAATTAATAAACAATCTCAAAAATGAAGGTATAAGTTTTGATGTTCATCCAGTAAAAGCAGCACCACCAGCCTTAGGCATTCTTGGTAATCTTCTTTTCCCCGCAATTCTGATAGGAGGTTTAATTCTCTTAGCAAGGAGATCTAATGGTATGCCTGGAGGCCCAGGACAAGCTATGCAATTTGGCAAATCTAAAGCAAGATTCGCTATGGATGCAGATACTGGTGTGGTATTTGACGATGTAGCTGGCGTTAATGAGGCAAAAGAGGATTTAGAAGAGGTAGTTACCTTTCTAAAAAAACCAGAAAAATTTACTTCAGTCGGAGCACGTATACCTAAAGGAGTTTTACTAGTTGGGCCTCCAGGAACAGGTAAAACACTTTTAGCAAAAGCAATTGCAGGAGAAGCTGGTGTTCCATTCTTCTCATTAGCAGGCTCAGAATTTGTTGAAATGTTTGTTGGGGTTGGAGCTAGTAGAGTCAGAGATCTCTTTAAAAAAGCAAAGGAGAATAGCCCTTGCCTAATATTTATAGATGAAATTGATGCAGTAGGAAGACAACGAGGTGCCGGAATAGGTGGTGGTAATGATGAAAGAGAACAAACGCTTAATCAACTCCTCACCGAAATGGATGGATTTGAGGGTAATAGTGGAATAATTATTATTGCTGCTACTAACCGTCCAGACGTTTTAGATTCAGCTTTAATGAGGCCAGGCAGATTTGATAGACAGGTAACAGTTGATGCCCCCGATATTAAAGGTAGATTATCAATTCTTGAAGTTCATTCGAAAAATAAAACTCTCCAAGAAGATTTAACTTTAGAAAGTATTGCAAGAAGGACTCCTGGTTTTACGGGTGCAGATTTAGCAAATCTTTTGAATGAGGCAGCAATACTAACAGCAAGAAGAAGAAAAAAGTCTATTAGTATATCAGAGATTGATGATTCAGTTGATAGAATTGTTGCAGGAATGGAAGGTTCTCCTCTTACAGATGGAAGAAGCAAAAGATTAATTGCTTATCATGAAGTAGGACATGCCATCATAGGTACATTAGTAAAGGCTCATGATCCTGTTCAGAAAGTAACAGTAATCCCAAGAGGACAGGCAAAAGGCCTCACTTGGTTTACCCCTGATGATGACCAATCTCTTATAAGCAGAGCAAATCTAAAAGCAAGAATAATGGGTGCTCTTGGAGGAAGAGCGGCTGAAGACGTTGTATTTGGAAGAGGTGAAATAACAACAGGGGCAGGAGGAGACTTTCAACAAGTAGCGTCAATGGCGAGACAAATGGTTACAAGATTTGGTATGAGCGAATTAGGTCCAATTGCTCTCGAAAGTGGAAATCAGGAAGTTTTTGTAGGTAGAGATTTAATGACAAGAAGTGAAGTTTCTGATTCTATTTCTAAGCAAATTGATGAAAGTGTGAGGGTTATGGTAAAAAATTGCTATAAGGAAACTTTCTCAATAATTAGTGAGAATAGAAAAGCAATGGATAAATTAGTTGATATTTTAATAGAAAAAGAAACTTTGGATGGTAAAGAGTTCGAAAAGATACTTTCCGAATTTACAGCTATTCCTGAGAAAGAAAGAACTCCACAATTATTAAACTAGGTTCCTAAAACTGGTTTTTTGTCTAAAACTAAATCTATCAATCCGTAATCCACAGCTTCTTGAGGAGACATGTAAAAATCTCTATCAGTATCTTCTTTTATAGTCTCAAGATCTTTACCAGTTCTTTCCGATAATTCAGTATTTAAACGTTCTTTTAAATATAAAATTTCATCAGCTTGAATCCTTATATCGCTAGCTTGTCCTCTTGCTCCTCCAAGTGGTTGATGAATCATTATTCTCGAATGTCTCAAACTACTTCTTTTACCTTTAGTTCCTGCAGCGAGTAAAAAAGCCCCCATACTTGCTGCCAATCCAACACAAACAGTATGAATATCAGGATTTACATGTTGCATAGTATCAAAAATACCCAAACCATCATAAACTGATCCTCCTGGTGAATTTATATACATAAAAATATCTTTTTCAGGATCTTCTGCTTCAAGAAATAGTAATTGAGCAACTATCCTGTTTGCAGTATCACTTGTGACTTGTTCTCCTAAAAATATTATCCTTTCTCTTAGAAGCCTTGAGTAAATATCAAATACTCTTTCACTTCCACCAGATTCTTCCAAAACTAAAGGGATCATAATAATATTTATCTGTTTATTAGATCTTAACGATATTTAGTCAACATACGCTATGGTTATTAATGTTTACATATAAAAAATTGAAAGAAAAATTGACTGTCTCAGATAGCAAAAAGTTATTTCATGAACAATTCCCATACGTTATTCCAGGTTTATATAAAAGAATAATTGATGAAATGCTTGTTGAACTCAATCTTTTGAATCACCAAAATGAATTTATTCAAGATGATTTGTTTTGCGTTGGTCTTACAGAAACATTCAAAGAATTAACAAAAGGTTATAAGCCAAATGCGCATTTAGAACTTCTTTTTGAATCATTATGTAATTCTTCAAACTTTGAACCTTCAAAAATAAAAGCAATTTCTAAAAAAACTCTTGAAAAATATAAAGAAAAATCATTAAAAGAAATTTCTACTTTATTAGAAGAAAAAACTAATTCTAATCAGTACTCATCAAGGATATTGAATATAGGTATTTACTTGATCATAACCAGTGCTACTGACTTCAATGAGATAAAGGATTCTGAGAAAAATAAGACTGTTTTAGACCTAATTAAAAAATTAAATTTATCTGTTAATAAAGCTGAAAAAGATATTGGTATTTATAAAAGTAGCATTAAGAAAATGCAGCAAGCTAAAGAACTTATTGAAGAAACAAAAATACAAAATAAGAAGAAAGAGAACAAATAATTTTAAATTAAAATTTATTTATCAATTCTTCTCTTATCTTTCCAAGAAATATAAGAAATATATATTACAGCAATTGATATTAGAGTTAGTAAAGTAAAAGAGGCAAAAATAAGAAATTTATTTAAATAATTTTCAAAGCTAAATGATGAAAAATCATATATCAATAGAACCATCACCATTTCTGCCCCAAACAACCATTGCAATTGAAAAAGTAAAAATTGCTGCTAAAGCAGCCCAACCTAATTGAAAAATCATCTTAATTTAATCATTTAATCAAATATAACAGAACTTTCTAAATTTTTTTGTTATCCAATTAATTCTCAAATAAAAATTTATTTCTCATAAGTATTACTTAGTAAATACAATATACTAAAAAGTAAAATTACTTTGGGCAGAGTCGTTTTAAATCATAGTACACACATCGAGGGTTTAATTCCTGTTCTTAAAAAATTAGCATTAAACCAAAGTATTAAAACTGTAACTCCAGCAATAATATCAAGAGCAAGAGGAAGATCTTCTAATTTAGTGATAAGAGTTTCTGTAAAAACAATTAATGGTTACAAAGCCATAGCAAGAAAGGGTAAAACAGCCCAAGAAGTTTTTATTTCAACTGACTTAAGTAAAGATGAATTAAAAAAGCTTTTGGATAATTGTAATCCTCGTTAATGTTTAAATATGATTTAACCCTCTATAGTTAGAAAATAAATGAAATCTTTTTTCAAAACGCTTTTATATTTATTAGTTTTATTTGCATATGAGAGCAGTGCTTATTCACTATCTGATAATCAAATAAAAGAAATATGCCAAAAGAAGTTGAGAAGATCAAATTGTATAAGAAATTTAAGAATTAAAAAGTTAAATTTATTAGAAGGAAATCGAATTGAAATACCTGTAATACCTTTTAAAAATAAAGAAATTTCAAATTTCAAACTCTGACTCAAAAAGAGAGAAGGCTTTATTATAGTTGGCAATTAAATTTTCAGAATTATCATTGAAGCCTATCAATTCATAATCATTTTTTAAAAGGTCATAAGAATAAACAACCTCATTGAATGCACTCATATATTCTTTTTGAATATCCTCATCATCAATATCATAAATTTTAGCCAGGACTAATTCCACATTTTTTTTTGATGTATATATTTCCTTCTCGAAATCTTTATTTAACTTCCTTCTTTTTTTAGGCATTATTAGTTTATACATTTAAAATGTAAATTAACAATAATCAAAATTATGTATAAATTAAATTAAAAATTAAAAAATAAAAATATAGTTTTCAAATCAAAATAAAACCACTATATTCCAAATAAGCTATTTCATAATATGGAGAAAAAAGATTCGAATAAGGTGCAAGATATAAAAAATCGGACCTTAGATACTAAAAAATTAAAACCTTCTAGAAGTTCAAATAACATTAAAGATAAAAGTCTTCCTTGGTGGGTGGAATTATTATTTGTTCAAATTGGCTTACCAGATAAATGGCTGATTAAAGTATTAAAATCAAAGAAAAGAACTGCAGAGTTCCTCAAAAATGAAAAAAAATTGATATTTATATTTTTCTTTGTTTTAGCAGGACTCACTTATTTTTATCCAGTAGTAAAATACTCAAAAACAAGATTAGATTGTGAATCTAATGCCAAAAATTATATTTTAGAAAATAAAAAACTCAACATAATAACTAGAAAACAACTGGAAATGTTATCAACTAATTTTTGTAATGGTGGAAATGAGATATATGAAATTGAAAATCTCAATGATTGATCTAATTTTTTTTCAAATTAAAGTATTATAATTTTATATGATAGTTGATTTAAATTTCAATAAATAATTCCATGACTGATGTTAGCCAAAAAAAAGAAAATGTAAAAATGCATTTAAAAGATTTAAGACTAGATTTAAAAAAAATGCATCTTGCTGTCACAGAAGAGTTTTTGCTACCACAACCCAATGAAATTAAAACTCTTATTTATAAAATGGATAAATTGTTAAAAGCAATAGAATCAAAATAAACTATGATTAAATATAAATAATTAAATAGTTTGCTAAAAGATTTAAATTAAATGAAAAATTTTATAAAACTTTCTCAAATTTTATTAATTTTGATATTTTTAACTTCTTGTAAAAAAACTTTCAATCAAGAAGAATTAATAAGAGAATCTAAAGAACAAAAGAGTCAACAATTAAATATTGCTAAAGATAAGATGGAAGTTAAATTTTCTTGTGGAGAAGATGGAATTTCAGAGTTTCTAAATAACGGATGGGTTATAGTTGAAGAGTATACAGAAGAAAAAATATGTACCTGGAAATCTATTTCTGCCAATAAAGATTGCGATATGGAAAAAGACAAAGGTTGTAAAATAACTATACCTGATAAGATTGGAAAAGAAAAAGTTTATTTGTTAGAAAAATAGTTTAAAAATGTCTAACAAAAAAGAAAATTTAATTGATTTAATATTTAAGAAATTAAAAAATAATAACTCAAGAAAAATAAATTTAGAAAAAAATGAATTTACTCAATTTATTAATTCTCTTCTAAATAACAAATAATAGTGAAAAATCATGAATCAAATTTGATAAAATGTTATTCAAATAAAAAAGAAATCGAAAAATAAATGTACAATTTTTCACCTTTAACAATATTACTAATAATTATTTTTGTTATTAGTTTATATTTTTTATTTAAGGTTACATCTAAAGCAAAAAATTAAATTTTTTATTTTCAAAATTAAATTTTTTTTAAATAATTGGATCCTCTCTAAGTAATAATACAGATTGATAATCAAAACCATCTTTTATCCACTCTTTATATTCTTCTAAAATACATTTTTGATCCATTTTATCTAATAAATTCATTCTTTTCTTAGCATTTTGAATAGCTATGTTTATACAAAATTTATAGTCTCTGGAATCTTTCTTCATAGCATAATTTTCATTATCTACATATTAGGAATTTGTATACAATTTTTTGTATTACAAATAACATTAGCGAACATTCTTTCACTATAAGTATCAAACAATACTGAACTATTCCTATTATATTTATGATAATTATCCTATTTAGAATTATGTCCTACGAAGCAGGTAGTAAAGAATGTAGACATTTGATTGAAGCAAAGGAGAGTCTATTGTCAGCGATGGAATCTTTAAGCAATATCAACTCAACTGATGTATTACAAATACAAATAAAAGAAATTTACAATAAATTAGAAGTAATGCATGATAAACGTAAAGAAATAGAATACACCTCCTGATTTTCCTAATTAGATAAAAAATTAGAAATTATCAAATTCTTTTTTAACCTTTCTTTTGGGTTTGTCTGACAACAATTCATAAAGAGCATCTAATTGAGCATGAACTTCTTTTGCTTCATTAACATCAGGTAACAAATCATCCTTTATAAGCATTTGATACATCTCTCTTAGTTCAAGCCTTATATATCTAAGGTGTGAACTTACTTCTTCTCTCTTAGAGGCACTCATATAAACTATTTATCATTACAATTATACAATATTACGTTTAACATTTTAATGATAAATTTCACACAAATACAAATAAATTAAAACTTAAATTATTTATTAAATATCGATATTAATTTTGTTGTAAGATATCTTTTATGAAGAAAAAATCATCAAAAAAGAATACAAAAAAAATAATAAATAAAAATAATAATGAATTTGGGCAAACAAAAAATTCAGCTAAATTAATTTTATTTATTTTTGGGATAGGCCCAATAATTGGAATTATAATTTTCCTATTTAGCAAAGGATTTTTTAATTCTCCAAATTTTTAACTTTAATTTTAAATTCTTAAAAAAAAATTACAACAAGGGATTTTAATTAAAAAGATTTAAACTAACCTAACTTTTTAAGTGAAAATATCCTGAATTTAGCAATATTTTTGGCATCTTCAGGTTTTGAAATAACAAATGGATGATCAGATAAAATCTCAATTACTTTATCTATTTTCTTGTTTATATCATTACAATTAACCTTTTGCCATTCCTGATCAAAAGATATAGCAAAACTATCTGCGTTGTTATAAGTTTTATCTTTCATAAAAAATTGTAATTAAAAGTAAAAAGTTCTTTAAGTAATTGCATCTAAGCAGTTTGATAAGCATACCTAAAGAGAATTTATTTAGATAAATAATTATCCAAGAATAATTTAAAAAAAATTTTAAAGATAATTATAAAATATCGCCAAATTTTAAATAATTTAAATCTTTGATAATGTCTGGAAATATTTAACAGAAATGTTACAATAGTGACAAATATATTATGAGAATGGAAACTACTGTTAAAAGGATAGGATATTTACCTAGGAAAAGAGTTCTAGAAATTATAGATCAAATATCCAAGAGTGAGTCGATAAGTAGGTCTAAGGTTGTCGGAATATTAGTTGAAGAAGCTTTAGATGCGAGAGGAATAGCGAACTTTGGGTATAGCAATTTGAGTAAGACTAAATCTTTCAATTCTGAAAATTCTATTGATAATAAACCCATTAAAAATATATCCAATTCTGAGGATGAATTTGTCGACGATAGTGGTTATACAATATCTTCCCACAAAACACTAGATAGATCTATATCATCCGCAGATATTGAATTAGCAAATAAAATTAATATCTTAAAAGAGTCAGGTTTGATTTAAAAATGCCGAATTATTTGTATTTGTTATTAGTAATCAAAGCATAATATTTAATCTATGCTTATTGTATATCCATAAATATAGGCATAATAAAATCAGCTAATTTTTATGGCATTTCCCAATTTTAAAATTTTTAAATATACAAAATGAAAGATATAAAATGTCCATCATGTGGGGAGACCTTCAGAATAGATCCTAGTAGCTATGAAGAAATACTTCTTCAAATTAAAGACGAGGAATTCAATAGGCAAATAGAAGAAAGGCTTCAACTTGCTGAAGAAGATAAGAAGAAAGGCATAGAAATTGCAAAACAAGAATTAAAAATCAAGTTAATGGAAGATAGGCAAAAAAAAGATGCAAAAATTCAGGACCTTGAATCTAAGTTGAATATCGCTGAGGAAAAAAAATCTAATTCATTAAATGAGCTAAAGAATAAAGCATCTAATAAAATTAATTTGCTTAATAATGAAGTAAATAAATTAAAGGATGATATTCAAAGACAATCTATTATTAATGATTTATCTTTAAAGAATAAGGTAAGTGAAGCTGTAAATAAATTAGAGAAAGAAAAAACTCTATTGACCAACTCTATTGAAAAAATGAAATTAGAGCAATCTATAAATGAGAAATTAATTGAAGAAAAATTTAAGAACAAAATAAACGAACGAGATTTGACAATTCAAGAGCTAAGAGACATGAAATCAAAATTATCTACAAAAATGGTTGGGGAAACATTAGAGATACATTGTGAGAATCAATTTAATTTAAATAGGGCAACAGCTTTTAAAAATTCATATTTTGAAAAAGATAATGATTCAAGTTCCGGAAGCAAAGGCGATTATATTTTCAGAGAGCTTGATGACAATCAAATTGAAATTGTCTCAATTATGTTTGAAATGAAAAATGAAACTGAAGGCGGATATAACAAACGCAAGAACGAAGACTTTTTTAAAGAATTAGATAAAGATAGAACACAGAAAGCATGTGAATATGCGGTCTTGGTTTCATTATTGGAACCAGAAAGTGAATTATATAATTCTGGGATAGTTGATGTTTCTTATAAATATCCAAAAATGTTTGTAATAAGGCCACAATTCTTCTTGCCAATTATTTCTCTTCTAAGGAATGCATCTTTAGAAACTTTAAAATATAAAACTCAAATAGATTTAATGAAGCGCGAAAATTATGACATTACAAATTTTGAAAGCACCCTTAATCAATTCAAAAATGCAGTAGGAAAAAACGTCTCATTAGCTCAGGACAGATTTAATGACGCAATTTCGGAAATAGAAAAATCTATAAGTCATTTACAAAAAACAAAAGAGGCATTGTTGATATCTAAAAAACATCTTTTATCAGCCGATAGTAAATCACAAGATTTGACAGTTAAAAAATTAACAAAAAATAATCCTACTATGAAAAGGAAATTTAATAATTTACAAAGAACAGAAGACTAAAATAAATTAATTCAACTACAGAAAGTTCATAAAAATTTCATATTTAATAATTTATGAATTAATCGGGATATAATAAAAAAAATATTTACAAAAAAATAATGGCTCCCAATACTCCTATTTATAGTATTGCAAAGGAACTTGATATTGATACTAATAGAATTATTTTAGCTTGCAAATCAATCGGTATTCCTGCAAAAGGAGCAACAAAACGATTAAATGAAAAAGAGTTAGAAAAATTAAAAAATTATTTTGATACAGGGAAAAACGTCTCTGATGAAATAGTTGAAATTAACAAAAAGGATACAAAAACAAAAAGCAGAACTTCAAAAATAAAAAGAGAACAAAAAACAAACTATTTCCCAAATAGACTTATTGCCAAATCTTAAATAAAACAAATTTTTTCCCTATTTTAATTATCTAAACCCACAGAATAAATAAAAAATAAATTAGCATAAGTAAAAATACTTAGCATGAAAATCACTGAGGCCTTTAAATCTCTTGAAAACTCTTGGTCAAGAGAAGATATCCTTGTAAAAATAAAAAATGGAGCAGATTCAGAAAAAATAGTAAATGAATTTTTTTATACTAAACAAGAAGAAATTGAAACTCTCACTAATTTTATTAACCTCGAAGATAAAGTTCTTTTAAGTGAAATAGAGGAATTATCCAATATTGAATCAAAACTAATAAATAAGATTAAAAATCATAGTTTAAAGAATAGGAAGAGATCAAAATTTGAAATAAAAGATCAAAAAATTGATCTACAACCTTATAAACTCAACTCATTTAATTTAGCTTCATGGATGATGAAATGGAGTAATAAGTTTGTTTTTATTTCTCTTTTAATAATTTCAGCAATAGCTTTAACTAAGCAGGCTTGGGCATAATTCGCTAAATTAAAGCCACTAAAACTTTTTATTATTTTTGATTAAAGATAAAACAGATTTAATAAAATACAGCAAAAACGGTTTATATTGTGAAATTGCCGATATTTGGATTGACCCTCATAAACCTGTTAAAAGAGCATTAATTACTCATGCTCATATGGATCATTTCACTTTTGGATGTGATGAATATTTTGCAACATATGAGACTTCAATAATTTTAAAAGAAAGAATAGGTAGTCAAATAAATATTAAAGCATACGATTATGGAACAGAATTTAAAATAAATGGAATCAATATTTCATTCCATCCTTCAGGACATATACTTGGATCTAGCCAAATAAAATTTAATTTTGCAGGGGAGGTGTGGCTAATAACCGGTGATTTTAAACGTCAAAAAGATGATACTTGCATGGAATTTGAAAAAGTTAAGACTGATTATCTGATAAGTGAATCAACTTTTGGATTGCCAATTTTTAAATGGGAAGATCCTCAAAAAACAGCCTCAGACATTACAAAATGGATAGTTTCATCCCCAGAAAATACTTCTATATTATTTTGTTATTCATTAGGTAAAGCGCAAAGATTATTAAATGAAATTAGTAAAACGAATTTTAAAAATAATATTTATACGCACAGTAGTATTTATAAAATGAATAACTGTTATAAAAAATTAGGAATTAATATTGCCAATACCATTCAATTTGATAAAACACAAAATATCAATGAATTTAAAGGAAGTCTAATTTTACTTCCACAATCTTTAAATAAAGGATCTTATCTTCAAAAATTCAAAAATATCCAAACTGGTTTTGCTAGCGGATGGATGTCAATTAGAGCCCTAAGAAAAAGGTCAGGTTTTGATAAAGGATTTGCCATTTCAGACCATTCAGATTGGGAGGATATTTTAAAAACAGTAAAAGAATCAGAAGCAAAAAATGTTTTTTTTCATCATGGAGATAGCGAAGCCTTAAATAGATATCTGAATGAAAAAAAATCAATTAATGTTCTATATTTTGATTCCTAAAAAATGAGCTTAAATCAGTTTTCAGAATTATTTCTAGACTTGGATTCAAGTAATAGTATTAATAAGAAACTTGAAATATTAAAAAACTATTTTTCAATGAATAATGATTTAGAAAATTCTTGGTCGATATATTTACTAGCTGGGAAAAAGAATAAAAGATTTATTAGTGGCAGTTCACTTAAAAAACTTTTTTCAGATATTTATGAATTTCCTTTATGGTTAATTGATACTTGTTATTTAAAAGTTGGAGATTCTGCTGAAGTCATAACTTTATTATTAAAGAGTAAAAATATGAGCAAAAATAAGTTTTTCCAAGAAATATCTCTAGATGAATTATTAAATAAAATATTACCTGAATTAGCTTTTATTGAAGAAGATGAAAAGAAATTACGTATCAAAGAAATATGGGAGAATTTACCAAATGAAAATTTGCTAATTTTTAACAAAATATTGACTGGCACTTTTAGAGTTGGAGTATCTATTGGTTTAATAACAAAATCTATTGCAAAGTATATTAATTTAGATGAGTCTATAGTTGCTCATAGACTGATGGGTGATTTTGAACCCTCAGCTAAATCATTTAAATTTTTAATAAATAATAAAATAGATTTAGAAGAACTAAATTATAAGCCTTATCCTTTTCTTCTTGCTAATACATTCGAAAAAAAAGTTTCAGAAGAATCGATAAATAATTTTCAATTTGAGTGGAAATGGGATGGCATCAGAATTCAATTAATAAAAAGATTAGGTAAAGTTTCGATATGGACTAGAGGGCAAGATTTAGTAAATAAATCCTTCCCAGAATTAGAAGAGAATACTTTATTTATAAAAGATGACTTTGTAATAGATGGTGAATTATTGGTTTGGGATTTCAAAGAAGAACTTCCTTTGAATTTCTCTTTACTTCAAAAAAGAATAAATAGGAAAGCACCATCAAAATCAATACAAAAAAATTTACCAATTGTTTTTATTGCCTATGATCTAATAGAAATAAAAGGTGAAGATAAAAGAGAGTTAGATTTAAAAAATCGAAGAATTAATTTAGAAAAGAATTTCCATAAATGGATAAATCAAAGTGAAAAAGATATTTCTAAGATTTTTAAAATAAGTAATTTATTATTTCCAAAAACTTGGAAAGAAGTTGAAAACTTAAAAAATAAATCTCGTGACAACGGAACAGAAGGTTTAGTTATAAAAAATAAAAATTCTTTATATCTTTCAGGTCGAAAAAAAGGTATTTGGTGGAAGTATAAAGTTGATCCTATGCAACTTGATGCTGTTTTAATTTATGCCAAAGGAGGAAGTGGCAAAAGAGCTGGATTATATACTGACTATAGTTTCGCTCTATGGAAAGATGGACAATTAATAAAATTTGCAAGTGCCTATTCTGGTTTAAATAATGAAGAAATTAAAGAGCTTGATAAATGGATTAGAAAAAATACAATTGAAAGATTTGGTCCTGTAAGGTCAGTAAAGCCAGAAATGGTTTTCGAAATATCATTTGAAAATATACAAGTTTCAAATCGCCATAAAGCAGGCATTTCAGTAAGATTTCCAAGAATCTCAAAATGGAGAAAAGACAAGAATATTAAAGATGCTGATACCTTAGAAAATGCTCAGAAATTAATCATAAATAAATTATGACTGTCGCCACTAATAAAACATCAATAGAACAAATAAAAAAATTCTTTTATGAAAATCACTGGAAACCATTACCTTTTCAACTTAAGTCATGGGAAGCTTATCTTAATGGAGAAAATGGGGTAATACAAGTCCCTACTGGTTGTGGTAAAACATATGCAGCATTAATGGGACCTCTTTCAAAATTAAAAGAGTGTAGAAAAAAATTTGGTCTCTACATTTTATTCATAACACCATTAAAAGCATTGAGTAGAGATTTAAAAAATTCAATAAATACAGCTGCAATATATTTTGATGGAGAGATAACTGTTGGAATTAGAAATGGAGATACTAGTCAATATGAAAAGAAAAAACAAATACTAAATCCTCCAAATATTCTAATAACAACTCCAGAATCCCTTTCTCTATTATTATCTAATAAAGAATCTAAGAATCTTTTTAAAAATTTATTTTCAATTATTGTTGATGAATGGCATGAGTTAATGGGAAGTAAAAGGGGTAATCAATGCGAATTATCTTTAAGTTGGCTAAGAGGAAATAGGAAAGATTTACAAATTTGGGCAATGTCAGCCACTATTGGAAATATTGAAGAAGCTGGTAGAGCAATCATTGGTGTTAAAGCAAAGGCCCCTACAATAATTAGTACAAATATTCAAAAGGAAATAGAAATAACTAGTGTTTTGCCCGAAGATGAAACAACCTTTCCATGGGGTGGCCATTTAGGGCTCAGAAACTATTCTTCACTTTTAAAAATCTTAGATAAAAATAAAAGTACTTTATTATTCACTAATACAAGAAATCAATCTGAAAGATGGTATCAATGTCTTAAATTTTGCCTACCAGAAATGGAAGAAAAGATTGCTTTACACCATGGATCACTAGATAAAGATGAGAGAAAAGTAGTTGAGGATGGAGTTAAAAATGGATTAATAAAATGGGTAGTTTGTACAAGCTCTTTAGATTTAGGAATAGACTTTCAACCTGTTGATCAAATTGTTCAAATTGGTAGTGCAAAAAATCTAGCTCGACTTATCCAAAGAGCTGGAAGGAGTTCTCATAGACCTGGAGGGAAGTCAAACATAATTTTTATGCCTACGAACTCATTAGAATTATTTGAAATAAGTGCAATGAGGAGAATAATAAAAAGTGGAGTATCTGAGAAAATTAACCTTCCTGAATTATCTTTTGATGTCCTTCTTCAACATCTTGTAAGTTTAGCTTGTGGACCAGGTTTTAATTCCATTATTGAAAAAGAAAGAATTAAAGATTGTTGGAGTTATAGAAATCTAAATAATAAAGATTGGGATTGGTGTATTGAATTTTTAGAGTATGGAGGAAAGTGTTTAAAAGCATATCCAAAATATAAAAAGATAGAAAGAGAAAAATCAAAAGATGACAAAAATAAATTTAATTATTTTGTAAAAGATAAATCTTTAATAAGAATGCATAAATTTAATATTGGAACTATCACAAGCGATAAATTCATTAATGTAAAATACTCTAGAGGGAAATCATTAGGAAATTTAGAAGAAAATTTTGCATCAAAATTAAAAGCAGGTGATATTTTTTATTTTGCAGGCAGGATGCTCCAGTTTGTAAAAATGAGAGATATGACACTTTATGTGAAAAATTCTTCAAAAAAAAGTTCTTTAATTCCAGCTTGGGTAGGAGGACAAATGGCCATCTCGGATCTTCTTAGTGATAGTTTGAGGAAAGAAATAGATATTTGTACTGAATTAGACCATAGAGGAGATCATCTTAATAAAGAATTAAATTCTCTACTTCCAATTTTAAAAAAACAAAAAGCAGTTTCCAACATACCTAAAAGAAATCAACTTCTTATTGAAATATATAAAACTAAAGATTTAACAAATCTTTTTGTTTTTACACTGGATGGAAAATTTGTTAATGAAGGAATTGCTTTTTTATGGGCATCAAGACTTGCAAAGAAAAAAAAATCAACATTTAGCATTACTGCAAATGATTTTGGATTCAGCCTAACTGCATCTGAAGATTATGACTTTAAAATAATTAAAGAAGAATTTTTTTATTTAATAGAAAATAAAAATTTGGAAGATGATTTAGAAAATGCGATCAATTTTTCAGAATTAACAAAGAGGCGATTTAAAAATATTGCTCAAATTAGCGGATTAGTTAATCATAATAATCCTACTAAAACAAAGAGTTCTTCACAATTACAAATAAGTTCAAGTCTTTTTTATGATGTATTTGCAAAATATGAAGAAGATCATCTATTAATCAAACAAGCGCATGCAGAAGTAAAAGAATATCAATTAGAAAATAAACGAATAACTAATTCACTGAAAAGATTATCTAATTTAAAAATGATATTAAATGAGACTGAAACCCCAAGCCCATTTGCCTTCCCTTTATTAGTTGAAAGACTTAAAAATACATTAAGCAATGAATCAATAGAAAAAAGAGTTGAAAAACTAATTAAAAAATATAATCGATAAATGTATAAAAGTTCTTCTGTTTTAAATTGGGGTGATTCATATCTTGAAATGTTTCCTACAAGGGCTTTATTTATACATAAAACTAGAGAACTATTAATATGCGATATACACCTTGGTAAAGGAGAATACTTTCAGCGAAATGGAATTCCTCTTACAAATAATTCAGATGAACAAAACTTATTAAGAATCAAAAATATTGTAAAAGAAGTAAGACCTAATAAATTAATTATTTTAGGTGATTTATTTCACAGTAAATATTCAATAAGTGAATCTTTAAAAAGTAAAGTAGAACGTCTTTCTTCAACATTGAATATAAAAATTGAATTAATAGTTGGAAATCATGATATAGGTTGCAGAGTTAAAAATATAAGATTTATTGAATTTAAAAGATCTAGCAATTTTATCTTTAGTCACGAGCCATTAGATAAATCTGAAAAAAATTTTTTAAACATTTGTGGGCATTATCACCCAAAAATATACTTAAGAAATGCAAAAGATAAATTGTCATTTAGATGTTTTGCTTTAGATGAAAAAGAAAATGTATTATATCTCCCTGCATTTGGAGATCTTACAGGCGGTTATCCTTGTAAAAATTCTTTTAAGAAATGGGCGATAATTTCTGATAACCAAATTTTGGAAATATAAATCTCAACTAAAGTTCAAATAAGATAAATTTATCAATTTAGCTTATATTTTTATACATGATCTCCCATATAAATTATTAATTTTATAAAATTTAAAAAGAGTATTTCATTATTAATGATAAAGATTAATCTTCCATTAAAAAACAGAAATATTATTACCCTTTCTTTAACATAAGAAATACGTTATAAAAAAAATAAACTTAACTTTTAATAATGAAAAAATTAATAGCTATTATTATTTTTCAGGTTATTTTAGTTCCATTAGGACTTAATGCTAATGAAAACTTTTCTGTTGAAATTGAGGCCTTAAAACTGGTAATGGAGCAATATAAAAAAGATGTTGATATCGAAACTGAAACCGAATTTAAACTAAATAATAAGAAGCCTAGTTATATGGCACTTAAGCAAGATGAGTGTAATGCTACTGTTAAAGTCACGGAAAAAACAGGATTAGAGAATGTTGGGACTGAATCTTTCGATGTAAATGTATGCAAGAAAGAAGTATATCGAGTTATAAATTAATTTCAGAAAAATATATATTTAAAACATATTCTAAAAAAAATAAAAAATTTTAAAGAGGTCTTTTACTTAAAGAAGGTAAGACCTCGAGACCTAACAGAAAACTTTGGAACGGGTTCTGCTTATTTAATTAATAACCAAGTCAACATTGTACAGATGTAATAAAAAGTACAATTGTTAAAATATCTCTGATTGCTAACTATTTATTTTTTTGGGAAACTTTTTTTAATTCTTCTCTAGACATAAGTGCTTCAATTTGAGCAAGTACTTTTTGAAGTTCATCTGTTTTAGACAAAGAGGCCTCAGCCACTTCTCTTAGTTTTTCTAATTGTTCTTGAGTTTTATTCATAGTTAATAAGTTAGAAATACATCAATTGGAATGATGGTTTAAAACAAATTTTTTTACTCACACACAAGCTTATCTTCACGCTTTTTTCTATAAAGTCAAATAAATTTCTTTTATTTGATGTTTTATGTGGACATCCAATTAAATCTTTCTTTTTAAAAAAAATCATAGAAATTGATCCTTTAACTAAAAAGTAAATGTTCTGAATTATGAAGTAAAAACTGGGAGACCAACGGTTGCAGTTGTCAAAATGGCTCCCGCAAAGATGAAGAAAGGAAGGTAAGGAAAATTTTTCAAATTAAGTTTTCTAATTCGAAAATACTATATAGGTATTTATACTGTTTGTCTACCCCTAGGTCTGATTAAAGATCAAAATCTGGTGTAAATATGTAAAACTAATAGTTATCCAAATTTTCCTGAGATGTATTCTTGAGTAGTTTTTTCTTTAGGAGAACTAAAAATTTTCTTTGTTGAATTGAATTCTGCAAGGTACCCAACTTTACCTCCGTCTCCATCTTCGTATTCAATTGCATTAAAGAATGCAGTCATATCACTTACTCTCAGAGCCTGCTGCATATTGTGGGTAACGATTATTATCGTGTAATTCTTCTTAAGTTCATGCATTGTTTCCTCTATCTTTAAAGTTGAAATAGGATCTAATGCTGAACAAGGTTCGTCCATAAGTATTATTTCAGGTTCAATTGCAATAGTTCGCGCAATACATAATCTTTGCTGTTGTCCACCAGATAAAGAGTAACCACTTTCATTTAATTTATCCTTACATTCGTCCCATAAAGCAGCTTTACTAAGTGAACTTTCGACTAATTCATCCATATCTCCAGTAAAGCCATTAATTCTGGCCCCAAATGCTATATTTTCGTAGATGGATTTTGGGAAAGGATTAGGTTGTTGAAAAACCATACCAATTCTTCTTCTTACTTCAACTGGATCTACTCTTTTGTCGTAAATATCAGTTCCATCAAAAAGAACAGTCCCTTTTAGTGAGCAATTAGGAATTAGATCATTCATCCTATTTAGAGATCTAAGAACAGTTGATTTACCACAACCAGATGGGCCAATTAGGGAGGTTATATTTCCTTTTTTAAAGTTACAAAAAACATTTCTTACAGCTTCAAAAGTTCCATAGCTAATAGAGACATTCTCAAGAGATAAAATGATATTCTTTGGTGTTTTTTTATTAGTTTTAATCATTTATACTCTCTTAGTTTTTTCAGTAAAAGCGGCTAATATCCTTGAAAATATATTTACTGATAGTATCGACAAAACAAGAATAAAGGAAGCTGCCCAGGCTAGTTTATTCTGGGCATCATATGGTTCAAGAGCAAAATTGTATATCAATACAGCCAAAGAACCCATCTCATAAAACAAATCTCCAATACCAGTAATGTAGTAGTAAGAGAATAAAGCAGTGAATATCAAAGGTGCCGTTTCGCCGGCGGCCCTAGCGATTCCAAGTACAACCCCTGTAGCGATAGACCTGAAGGCAGAGGGCAATGTGACTTTCAATATAGTTGTATACATACTTGCTCCAATACCGAGAGAAGCATATCTCAACTCATTAGGCACCAGCTTTAGACCTTCATCAGTTGTTTTTATAACAGTAGGCAACATTAATATTGAAAGCGCCATACCTCCTGCCAAACCGCTATACATACTTCCAAATAAGATCTTTGTAGAAACGATTAAGGCATAAATAAACACACCGGCAATAATTGAAGGGACTCCCGCCAGAACATTAACTCCGAATCTAATAAATCTGGAAAACCCACCGCCTTTAGAATATTCCGCTAGATATATTCCGCCTCCGACACCTACTGGTATGGCAATAATTGAAGCAATGGTAGTTATTATTAATGTACCTATTAATGCAGGGTTAATACCTCCAGCATCTAAATCATCTCCAGGAGGATTTGGCTCTAAAGTAAATAGTTCTGGTGTGATTTGAGATCCACCTTTGATAAGAATATAAGTTACAAGAAATATCAAAGGAAGTATTGCTACCAACGCACAAATTACTGATAAAGAAGTAAAGAGTTTATCTCCTATATTTCTTGATAATCTTTTCTGGTAAAAAAGTGAATTCATAATTATCTAATATTTGAGACTAAATTTCTTAACAAGCCATTGCGCAAAGATATTTACCATTAAAGATAGGATCATCAGCACAAAAGCCGCATAAAAGAGTGATGAAACTTGACTTCCATCAGCCTCACCAAACTGGTTCGCAAGCATGGAAGAAATGGTATATCCAGGGGATAATAGAGACCAACTAAATGCATTGGAATTTCCAATGATCATTGTGACAGCCATTGTTTCACCCATCGCCCTGCCTAAAGCCAATAGGACACCTGCCATAATTCCTGATAACGCTGCTGGCAAAATTACTGAAAATATTGTTTTCCACCTGCTTGCTCCAATTCCATAGGCTGCATTTCTTAACTTTTTAGGAACCTGATTAAGTGAATCCCTTGCAATGGAGGTCACTATTGGCAAAAGCATTACTACTAAAATTAATATTGCTAACAAGGAATTCCTACCTGCTGGTTCTGAACTGAAAAAAGGGATCCAACCAAAGAAATTATGTAAAAAGGCAAAGAAGGTTCTAAAAAAAGGTTCCATTACAAATATTGCCCAAAGGCCCAATACAACTGATGGAATTGCTGCTAATAATTCAACAAAAGAACCGATTATTTCTCTAAAAACTTTCGGTACAAAGTCCTCGGTGATAAATATTGCAGTTCCAACGCCCAAAGGGATAGTTATTAATAACGAAAGGAATGAAGTTACCAATGTGCCATAAATTGCAGTAAAAGCTCCGTATTCATCTTTTACTGGATTCCATTCAGAGGTTACGAGAAACTTTAATCCGTACCTTGAAAAGGATTCGAATGACTGGAAAAAGACTACTAAAATAATTCCTAAAAGTATTATTGCTACGAAACTAGACAAGACTAGAGCAGTATTCTTGAAGATAATATCTATATTTTTTTCGATACCGAATCTTTTACGATTCTTGAAAAGAGTTAATTTCTCTTCCATTAAAAAAAGAATATCTCTATAAATCTACTACTAAATGCTGTAAAAGACTTTAAGACGACTTAAAGGTATATGAAAGTCATGATAATTTGACATCTATTTAAAAATTTAACTACCTATTTTTTCAACGGCAGCTCTTGTGATTTATTCCACTCAAAATCAATTTAGCAATTAATAATGAATCTCGATCTATCTATTTTAATAGCTCTACTGCCACAACAAGATTTCCTAATAATCCGTTCAAAATATTTAGTTGTTCTTTACTACCAAATGCTATTAAAACCTGACCTGGTTGAAGTATGAAATTACCTCCAGGATTGGTAAACAACTTTTCATTTTCTTTAATAGCTAATATTTTTGCCCCGCTTTTTTTTCCTATTCCTAGTTCAGAGAGTGATCTTTTCTCTGCTGTTTCAAAAAGACTAATATCATTACTTAATTCAAATTCTTCAATTTCACATTCACTTCCTGCTAAAAGATCTAGAAAATCAATGGCTATTGGTCTTAAAGCCATTGAGGCCATTGCTCTACCTGCAGCTATATAAGGGCTTACAACTATACTTGCCCCGGCTAATCTCAACTTACTTGCGGCTTCCTCAGTTCCCGCTCTTGCTATTACTCTTATAGAACTTCTTATCCCCTTAGCACTTAAAACTACATACAAATTAGCAGCATCATTAGGTAAGGTAACAACCAAACTTTTGCATTTTTCTAATCCTGCCAGTTTTAAAGTCTCATCAAGAGTCGCATCAGCACAAAGCACTTCTAAACCGTTTTCTTCAGCAATCTTTTTTCTATCTTCATCACTCTCAACAACGATAATAGGAATATTTTGGGTTTTTATTTGATTAGATATTTCCTGACCTACCCTCCCATATCCGCACAAAATTACATGATTTTCCATTTTTCTAAGAAGTCTTTTAAAACGTAATTCGTTTACTCTTTGAAAATAGCCGGATTCGAATAATCTAACAGCTTTTTGAAAAGTAAATTGAATAAAGATCAATCCGCCAACGATTACTAAAACAGTTACGACCCTGCCTTCAGGACTTAAAGGTTGAACTTCTCCAAAACCAATAGTGGTTATTGTGATCATAACCATCCATAAGCAATCACTCCATTCCCATCCCTCTGTTATTCGATAGCCAATTGCACCTAAAAAAAACAGAAAGAATAAAGAATAAATAAGACCAAACCAAGGCCTTAAATAATCTTTAATAAAATAGAATTCAAATAATCTAAGCTTCATATCCCTTATTATCGTTAACTATTCAAAAATTTCAAAAAAATTTTCTATTATGTTCCTAAAACTATTTATTTGTTTAAGTGAAATACATATTAAGCAGAGTAATAATATTCATTTTCGTAGCTGTGTGCATTAAACAAATGATTACCGTCTCAGGTCTTATTTAATGCTTCATTTAAAATTAATTCAAGGTTTTACTTGTACCGATTCAACTAGAAAATCAGAGGCTGCTTTTAACCAATCAGCGACTGTAAGACGAAGGTCAGGCTGTGAATATACGAGTGCGACAATAATTCCAACCAAGATTATTTTTAGCATTGCATTTCTATATTCTTATGAATTAAAGCACACCTACTATATAAAAAGAACCTTAACTAATAAAAATTAGAGTAATTACCTAATTAAACTTGTTCTAATTGACTAAATAAATACTCCACTCTTCTTAAATTAACACCTAAATCTGATTGACCTAATCTTGCCGCTGATCTTATTTGAATTATCCCTTTGGATCTATCTACATAACTTCTTACATCTAGTTTTAATATCTCTAGATCATCTGGAAATCTAAAAATTGCACTTCTGCAAACACCTCTCCAATAATTTTTACCACTTTCAATAACTTCAGTTCTAGGTAAACCTTCTGCTAAAGAAACAAGTTGTATAAATTTCTGATCAACATTGATTAGTTTCTTTTCTACTAAAACACTATTTAATGGATTTGTTATTGGAGCAAGGCCTTGAGATGTAAAAGTCATCACATTAAAAACTATTACATTGTTCTAACTGATTTCCAATACAAAGTGAGAGAAAAAAGAAAACTAATTTTCCTGAAATATTAAATCTTCCTGAAAAATTTATTATTTTAGAATCTTTTAAAACTTTAGATTTTTGATTATCTTTTTTGACAAAGATGGTAGTCTAGTTTGATTACTTTTCAATTTTTTTATCCAAAATACAACACCAATTAACAAAAAGAGTTCGATAATTATCCCAATACCTATAATATTCATTATTTTTTATTCTCCTTTTTCTTTTTAGATCCCTCAATATAAGGAACAAGAATATTTAATAACCACTTTTTAAAAGAATTAATGAGATTCATTATTTACTTATCCTATCTCCACAAGCTTCTTCCTTTAATCAGATCTTCTATATTAGGCCAGGCTGCTATTAATTCCTTAATAGCTTTTCTGTTTGGGGTGTAGAGAATACATGAAAAGGCACTAACTATATAGAGGAGGAACCAAATTTTATTTTCTTTATAAGCTAAAAAGAATGAAAAAATAAAACTCCCTACAAAAGAAAAGAAAAGTAGTCTATTTATTATTTCAAGAGGAGTCCTTTTTAGCCTGTAATATCTATTATCTTTTTTATTAATATCAGAATCTACTTCAAACTTTTTTTCGTATGAATTTATTATTTCTTCCTCAAGAATTTCCTCGTATTCAAGGTTCCCAGCTGAAAAAGATTTATTTTTCTTACTACCCATAAACTTTTTTAAAACCACTTATATGTACTAATACTATAAATCTTTATAAGAAAAAATTTAAGTCAAATTTACATGCTTCAAACTAGACAAAAATGTCATGTTTTTGAAAATACTCAAAAATTGTTTTATTTATAAACAAGATATTACCTAGAATATTACTTTTTATTTTTTCTATTCTTTGGATCATTTGTAATTTTCATTGCTATTAGATTTTTTAGCAATCAAAAAACTGAAAGGTAATATCTTATTATCGAGTTAGGATAATTAAAATTTAAAATTTTATGCAAAGGTATTTAATCTCCTATGAATTCACAGACGGTGAGGATCAAGAAGAAGGTGGAGAGATGCTTCTTAATTGGTATGAATCAGGAGGGCCTCAAAATAGACCTGAAAATTATGAAGTTCATTCATGGATTTTTATGGTACAAAATGGAATTGGTCATTCCGTTGTGAGTGCAGACTCCTTAGAAACAATCTGGAAACAGTGGCATCCTTGGAGAAGGCTAATGGATATTAATATACAACCTTGTTTAGATCTTGATGAGACTGTGTCATTATTTAAAAAGCAAAAAATGAATACTCGCGTGGATTAAAGAAGCTTAAGTAGGTTTTTAATTAACTTTTAGTAGCTATCAATACGCCAAGGATATATAGCTGCGTTAAAAAAGGGCAAGAATAATTTTCTACGATGTTTGATTCTTATCACATTTACTTTAAAGGAGAAATTCTTTTTAAAAATCTAAGTAAAGATGACTTCGAATTCGTATGGGGCAAGCTTTATACGTCTTACATAAATGCTATGCATGACGAACTTACTTTTGAGATAATTAGTGAAAGTAGCGTTAAGGAGTCAGTTCATAATTTAGAACCTTCATATTGATTTATTTTATAAGAATTAAGAGTAGAAGAGGAAGAGATTTTTATCCTCAATTTCACAATATTCTTTTTCTTCCTTACTTACGTCAAGGCTTATATTTTTTGCCTCTTTTTCAACATTTAAATTATAAATCTCAAAATTTTCATTTCCCTTGAATAAAGCAGCAATACCGATATCTGTTATGTACCAAACAAAATGAACTGTCTCACCTATTGGCTCATCTTTTAAAGAGTCGAGTATAAAATCATGAGTAGAGTTCATCTAATTTAAATAAATCAATTCCCCCCATTACAGTATCTAACTGCCTGAGCCTTAGTACTACCATTTTCAAAAGTTTCAGTTACACAGCTATTAAATGCTTTAGATTCTTTCTTTAATGAGCAAAAGCTAAATGCGATTACCGCAAGAGCTAGCGCAGATACGAAACTAGAACCTAGTTGGATAAAACCATAAGCGATCATAATTTTATTCTTTCCACCGCATTTTTTAGAATCTTTTTTTTCTTCTATCATTTTAAGTTTGTTTAACTTAACATAATTTATTAGATTAATTTTTTAATTGAAAAAACAAACCAGAGAGAAAACCGAATTAATCAATTTTTTTCAAAAATTAAAAAAATTAATTACAAAGTAAAAATATTTATGAAATTTTTAATTTCTAAAAATTTTCATTTTGAAACATGTTCCAAATAAAATAATAAGTTTCTTTCACACATAAAATTGTGTTTCATAAATCAATAGCTTTTTTATAGAAAAGTAATGATCCCATTGTTATTTCAGTAAGTTTTATTGATTATTAAACTATATTTAACCATTTATTGATGAAGTATTAATACTTAGAAAATATGCCAAAAAACCTAGTTTTGACCTTGATCCCGACGAGTTATCCACTTTTTCACCCTTTTTCAACAGGTTTTTCCACAAGTTGTAGATTAAATTCAATTTTCTATGTGCGAAAGAAAATATAAAGTTTTTTTGTAAAAAATGTCGCACGGATTTTTTTTTGGAACGATAGTATTAAATCTGATTTTTTTAGAATTTAAGTTAATGACTAATAAAATAATTCCAAAAAAAGATTTATCATTTGATAATAGAAAAGATTTGAAGAAATCTAGTCTTGAGATTCTTACTGAAGAAAACGATCGTTTACTCAAAAGCCTCAAAAGACCGGGCGGATCATACAGAGCTGCTTAAAACCTACAATTTATAAAATAATCATTCACATTAAGTAATTAAAATTTGATTTAAAGAACTAACACTGGAAAGATTTAAATATAATCATTAATTTAATTTTTTCTTAAGTTAAGAAGATTGAATTTTAGAATCTAAATTTTCTATTAAATTAAAGAGCATTGATGTTCAGATTACAACGGTAGCAGCTAATTATCGTTATATTAAACAAGTCTCTTTAGAGATTAGTAATTATATTTTTGCAAATAATCGAAGTAATATTCATTACTTATTCAAATTAAACAACTCACTAAGTTTATCCTTAACTAAATTCATGTCCATAAAAGAATTAAAAGTCAATTACAAAAAGCTTTTAGACAAAGCAGATAAAGCCAATGGTCGTAAAGAAACTGTTTCATACTTGAATAGAGCTGCTAAAATCAATTCTAAAATCTATTCAAAAAACAAAACTAATTGCAATAAATGCAACGGAGTTGGTTATTTGAGAACCTCATTAGACGAAGCAAGGACTTGTCTTTTCTGTTACGGGAGAGGATTCTTGATTGAAGAGATTCAAAGATTTTAACTTTAAAATATACATTTAAAAATGAGGGATCTCATTCAGGCTCATAAAAAGCTAATTAGCACAGTTAAAGAACAGATGGGATTTTCAGATTATGGAATGTATTGGCTAGCTTTCATTGAAGGGGGGTTAACAATATGGCTGTTAGAAAGAATCTTTTTTCACTGGTTAAAATTTTAAAAAATTAAATTTTGAAAATTTTTTATTAATTCTTTATTTTTAATATGTTTGACTATTTCGATTCTATTTAAATAGTTGTAGGATGTAAAAAAATTTAAAGTATATGCAATTATTAGGTTTAATTTTACTCGTAGCAAGTAGTTGGTATTTATGGAAACTTACTTCAAACTTTCTGGATGAGCCAACAAAAAAAGAAATTTCAAATAGTCTTAATAACTTAAAAAACAAATTACAGGAAAGTAAACAAAGTTTTTCAAAAGCGAAGATAAGTGAAGCTTGGGAAAAATATAAGGCTGAAGGTGGTGCCCTTTCTAATAAAAATAAAAAATAGTGGAATATTTTAGTATCACAAGTTTTACAAGAGAAATTTCTCGTATAGACTTAATTGGTATTCTAATAGGTCATTTTATATTTGCTATGGCTTTGACACAACTTTTGGATTGGTCATGGTTAAAGAATTTAATGAGTGAGGAGGATAAAATAAAGATGCTAAATAGTTACACATGGAAAGACTTATTAGTTGATGGGGCAATAATTGCAGTTGTAATTGGAATTATTTTTCTTATTGTCAGTATATTTCTATAAATGAACATTACGTACATACTTTTGATTTTTTTATTATTGTCAATATTAATTTTTTCCGAAATTATTAAGTCTTCAGATAAATACCCATAAGAATGTCAGAAATTTCCAGCAACTCCTCATCAGGTTGGTATCTTATAGCAATCGTAAGTACAGTTTCATTCTTGGCCTTGATATATTTTGGGAAAAAAAATAATTAATTTTAATTAATTTATTTTTATTTGAAAAAGAATTTGTTAACTGAGCCCTTAATAAAAATTACAAATGAAACGTCTTTTAGTATTACAGCATTTGGAAATAGAAGGACCAGGACTTTTTTATCAAATAGCTAAAGAGAGAAAAATGAATATAGAAATCATTCGTCTTGATCTTGGAAATAAACTTCCTAAAACTACTAAAGACGATTTACTTTTAATAATGGGTGGCCCAATGGGAGTCAATGACATTGGAAGCATAAAATATCCATGGCTAAGATCTGAGAGAGATTTCATAAAGTCAGAATTAAAAAAAAAGACACGTATTATCGGGGTTTGTTTAGGAGCGCAATTATTAGCTAACGCAGCAGGAGGAGATGTTGAAACTTTAAAATATGGATCCCCTCCTAAACCTTTGCCAGAAATTGGATGGTCTCCAGTTTTTTTTAATCAATCAGACAATGACTTTAACAAATCTTTTGAAACTCCTTTTCATGTCTTGCATTGGCACGGCGATAGAATTTTATTACCGAAAAATGTAGAGCTAATTGCTAGTAGTAAGCGCTGTAAAGAACAATTTTTTAAAATTGGAGATTTAGCCTACGGATTACAATTCCACATTGAGTCAAGTAAAGAGATGACGGAGAGATGGATAAATGAGGATAAATTCTTTATAAATAAAGGATTAGGACCAAAGGGTCAGGCAATTTTAAGGGAGGAAGATGAAAAATTTGCAGAAAAAACAATCCTAAAAAGAAAACTTTTAATAAATAAACTTTTTAATTTACTAAGCAAAACATAAAAAAAGCCCTGTTAATTCCTTAGTAACAGAGCTTTTTTTTTTATTTAGATTTTTCTATATAAATCTATTAATGATAAAACCTTTCTTTTTTATTAAAGAATAAGAGACCAATGAGCAGGTTGTAGATACTGATTTCACGGCCTCTTCTGTAACCGTAATTTTCGGTAGATACGACAATGAATCACCTCCTTTACTAATATTTTCCTAAACATAACCAAAACGATTAAATAATGAAACTAAATTAATTAAAATTTAAAGCTTTTTTAACAAATTAATTTTTATTAAAATTTAAGTTAAGCATTAAGATAAATCTACCAAGGCAAAATCTCACCATTAGCATGCCAAAATGTACCAGTATTACTTTTATCAAGAGAGTCGATACGTTTTAATAGTCCATTCGCAGATTCTTCTGTAGATATTCCGTATTTTGTAAATCCAGTCATGCGTGTACTTACTAATCCTGGATGCAAAATAGCAACACAAATTTCTTCTTTTAACAAATCTCTTGAAAGTGATTTCGCTGCCATAGATAATGCAACTTTAGACATCCTGTAACCATAGGAACTACCTGATGAATTATCACCAATAGATCCCATTCGACTTGTAATAAAAGCCATCTTTGAAGATCGTTTTAAGAGACTTTTTAGAGATAAAGAGAAGAAAAGTGGACTTAAAGCATTTACTACAAATTGACGAATGATGCTTTGCTGATCCAAGTCATCAATCGAATTAAATTCATAAATACCTGCATTATTAATTAAACAATCTAATTCGACCCCTAATAATTTTTTCCTCAAATTGTTTATTGATTCTTCTGAAGAAATGTCTACATCTTGTTCTATTCTTACACCTAAGTTCATTAATTCTGGTGAAGCCTTTCTACATGTTGCTATTACTTCATCTCCTCTATTAATAATTTGTTTGCATAATTCCAATCCAATCCCTCTGTTTGAGCCTGTAATAAGGAAAGTAGACATATATTTATAAGATTTTCATCATTATAATTTCAAAAGCTTTAAAAATAAAATAAGAAAAATAAACACTTAACTACTAATTAATTAAATTAATAGAAGAGTTTAGCTATAATTTAAGAATGTCAGAAAGCAAAAGTCCATCAGATAGAATTTACAGACTTATAGCATCTCATGCTTGGATGAATGAAAAAGAAGCAAAGGCATTATTAGTAATGATGTATGCATCAGCTACAAAGTCATTAGGATTAGAGGGTAAAGGTTTAAACCAATTTATGGAAAATTCATTAGAAAAAATGTGTTCAGATAACAGAGAAAATTTGCAAGAATATCTTTTAAAAATTAAAGAAAAATTTCCCAACAATGAACTACTTTCTGAAGATTAATTTATGGAGATTTTAAATCAAGACTTTATTCAAGAAGTTATAAGACTTACATGGAGAAATCCTGCGTTTATGGCTATTTCAATAGCGTTGATATGGTTAATACCACAATTACTAATTAGAAGAATTTTGTCAGAAAATTATAAGAAAAAGAAATTAGAAAAGCAAAAAGATAAGATTGGAAAGCTTTACCCTAAAACTATTAAATAAAAAATATAACCTTTAGAGTAAATTTATGAATAATTATCTGTTAATAAATTTTTTATGATTTATAAAATTATAAGAATTGATGGAAAAGAAGATGATATAACCTCACAAACTTTTTCAAATTATGCAGATGCATATGATTTATTAGATAAAACATATGGAGACATATGCTGTTCAGATGCTGATTATGAAGATATTATTTATTACGATATTGTGGAAGTTTAGAAACAACTTAAAAATTAAATGCAAAAAAAAGTTAAGGCCTGGGAACCTACCAATGAACAAAATTCTGGAATAATTTCAAGTGTTTATGAATTTATTAAAGAGGAACTTTCTGAACTTCAAGAAGTAACAGAATGTCCTGATACTTTTATTTACGATTTCATTGGTAAAATTCAAAATGAGTGGCATCCAGAATCATGCCATTCATTAGCTAGGAATCACAAAAAACATTAAATAATCAAAATCCTTTTTCAAAAAACTAATTAAAAATTAATACAATTAATTTACTCATTGCTTTTTATTTAATAATATTCAAAAATTGAATTTTAGTTAAAAATGTTTATTCGCATATTAGGTATAGTATTGATCCTTGGAACTCTTGCTTACTATGGTTTAGTTTTAACAGGCAATAGCAGTCTATAAATCTCTTAATTAGTCAAATATTTCTAGAAATGAAATGGCCTCCTACTAATTGCTGGACAGCACCAAAAACAATTAATGGCAATCGTCATTATCAAGTTAAGTCCTTTGGAGGTAAATCAGACAAAAGATGGGTAGATCTATTCCCGACAAAAAACAAAAAAGATATTATTAGAATTTCTTGGAAAACTCTAAAATCAACTTGGACAAGTGGTTGGTTGAGGCTCCCAAAAGATTGATCAAAAAAATACATAATCCGGAAATATCCATAAAAATTTTTATAAGTAATTAAATCTTTAAAATCATCAAATAATGATATCCAAGTTAAATAATTTAGATGGCTCTAATTATTTTATGTAAATAAATATTATGAACTAATTTTTTGTAAAAATTCATACTTTAATGAAAACGTTTTTCTTTTAACATCCACTGAATAAATGAATTCAAAATGAAGCAAGAACCTAGAAAGAAATTACCTAATAAAAAAATATTACGATCAGCAAAATTTGAAGCAAAAGAACAATTTACTAAATCTGCATTAGAAAATTTAAAGACTGAAAAGGAGAGAATTGTTAATTCATTAAAAGAATCTGGTGAAATCGATTAATAAAAAAGAACTTCTAACATAATTTATTAAAGCTTACAGAACAAAAAATAATTACTTATTATATTTGTTTAACTAAATCAAAAAATGGATAAAATTTCTTTAGCAAATGCACATCTGCCTCAACTCATAGGTTTAGTATTAATGTCAATTGGCTACACGTTAGGGAACAAATTTTACCTTCCTGAAGTAAATAAAAAATAAGTAGCAAATACTTCCAATGGATAACTAATTAAGGTTTCAACTTTTGATATATAGTTAAAAATAATAATTTATTAACAATTTTGTATCATATATGTTTCAAATAACTGGATTTGAATAGATTTGAGTACTTTTTATTACAAAAAGTAATATTTATGTTACATTAGTTAACAATTAAATAATTTTAAATAATGTCGAAATCTAAATCAATCGAAAAAGAAAAACTTATAGCTGAAAGGATCAACGGCAGATTCGCAATGATGGGTTTTATAGCTGCAGTTGGCGCTTACTTGACAACTGGTCAAATTATTCCAGGGATAGTTTAAACTAATGGATCCACTTACTGGTTTCATCATTGTTCTCGTGGTCATCACTTTTCAATTCACGTTATACGCTATAAAAAGAATGCAAGAGCCTTTCGAGCCAAATTTATTAACCGATCAAAAAATTAATAATATCAAAGAATCAAGGAAAAGTTACTGGAAAAATGCAGAAATAACTAACGGCAGATTAGCCATGGTTGGATTATTAGCATTAGTAGTAAATTATGGATTATTTGGCTGGATAATTCCTGGATTCATTTAAACAATATAATTTTTTGTATTTAATTTTTAAATTATCACAAGTCTTAATTACTTAGTAGAGCAAAATATTCTTATTAATACAATATTCAATTACAAAAGTAGTGATAGTTTCTACTAGATGCACATTAAGTATTACTCTTTTACTTATTCATCATTATTAAAGTTTAAAAAGATGAAAAGTAAAAAATTATTAATTAATTTTATTCTCATTATTACTTCATTGGGTGTAGGTATATTTATATGTGAGATGATAGGAAGATACTTAGGTTTAGGAAATCCTTTAATTTATAAAAAAGATCCTGTTGTCGGTTACAGATTAAAAGAATTACAATCAAAAAAAAGACTTAAAGGTGCGATAGTTAGTTCAGATTTCGAAGGTTTTAGATATGATAATTCTAAAAAGACCACAAGCGATACAAAATATATTATTTTTGTTGGAGATAGCGTTACTTATGGGGGCTCATACATAGATGATAAAGATCTTTTTTCTAGTCGTTATTGTAATTTGATTAAAAACAACTTTCATTGTTTAAATAATGGTATAAATTCATGGGGCGTTTTAAATATGGGTAGATTTATATCTAATTTTGATTTGTATTCGAAAAGAATTCCTGAGAAGTTTATCTTAGTTATCTTACCTGGGGACGAACAAAGAAACTTTAGATCACTAAGAAATACACCCTTTTGGGGTACCCCTCCAAGACAACCATCAGCAATTATGGAGGTTTTGAGATTTCTTAACTTTGAATACTTCGTTCCGAACTTAAGTAAGAAAAGTAAAGTAAATAATCAAATTTCATCAAAAACAAAAGAATTATCTAATATTCAAAGAGATCTTATTTGGAATGAATTAGAATTCTTAATAAAAAAATCAGTCTACCCAATTGATATAGTTATAACTCCTCCAATGAGTTGGTTTGTTGAAAAAGACAAAATAAAAGTAATTGAAAAATATGATAATCTACTCAAAAATATATCAAGATTAAAAGTAGTAAAGAAAACATGTAATCTTTATAGATTTGTTTCATCTGAATATAAAAAAGAAATTTATTATGATGGAGTTCACCTCTCAAAAAAAGGTCATGAATTATGGGCTAATAAAATTAAAGAATGCCTTAATTAAGAATATAAATATTAATGAAACAATCAGAAAGAAATTTATTTCAGGGGCAGTAAATAACAAATAAATTATTCTTCACAAATCTTTTACGTTAAAAATATATCCTAGTAAAAAAATTACCAACTAATAACTTATAATTCAATCATTAATATAGAGTGTCAAAAATATAAATTTATTAAGTTTCAAAGATCAAAATTAAAAACTGATAAATATTAAAAAAGGATACTTTTTTTTAAAGTATCTATTTATTTACTTATCAAAGGTCATTTGTTGAGATCCCTTCATGCAGCTGCCTGCTGGATAATTAATAATTATTTTTGATATTGCACCAATACTGACAGCTACTATACCAATTCCAACTATCGCTTTTGATCTTTTGCTTGCAAGAATATTCTTCATTGTGTTTGTAATTTTATAAATGATAGGAATTATATGTATTACTATGAGGATTTCAATGCACCTCTGATACAAATATCATCACACCTCTCTCCCAAAACCTATATAGTTTCCTAGGGTCGTCAACACTATGAGTTAATCTCTGATAATAGGTGCATCTCTGAATAATTACACAAGGGTCTGACGTACTTCAACTGAAGTAACTGCATAATATAAAAACTTTTGGTCGCTTTGGATTCAATTCTTAAAGGTACTCAAAATATTCTTACGATTGAATAACTTCTATTTGTCATAGATAAATTCATCATCTAGTTTAATTACTAAACCATTAACAAATTCTGCTTATAGCTTTGAAGCGTCTAGAACAGATAATTTTTTATCTTCATTTGAAATTTTTATTTTTACTGGATTTAAGTTTTTCATCTTGATTCGGGTAATTCAAGTTCTTCAAAAGTCCAACCGTCTAATTGAAGATCATGCCATTTATCCCAGGCATCATCCAAGGGCATTTGACTTACAGATTTAATTGTAGATGGTTCACCGAGATCATTTGCATAATAAGTATAAGCAAAAATTCTAATATTATTTTTTGAAGACTTTTTATTTCTTGCAAATAAAATCAGTCTGCTGCGTTGAGGGTTAAGCAACCAACCACTTGGGGAATCATTACAGTAACCATAAGAAAAATTAGTCCAAACATTAGCTCCTCCTAGTGCCACAATTAGATAGTACAAATGTATTAATAATATAAGCGCGTCCAAGTTAAACGTCAAGTAATTGCGAGACCTAATTAAGATGTAGTTCTTTATTACAGGCTAAAAGTATGAACATTGCTGTTTTATGAGTATTAGAAAGGGCTTATATTAATAGTCCAAAATAAGAATAAATCAACGCCCAAGTTGGAACTTTTTTTTATCAAGCAGCTTCTTTTAGCATCAACTTAAGATGCTCAGTATCTAATTGCTCTAAATAATTTCTCATTGCAAGCCAAGATCTCTGGCTTTCTATCTTTCCACTTTCCTTAAATAAATTTGAGGAAACTCGATCTACTAATTCTTTATGAGTCATACGCATATTCTTCATCAAGTTTAATTACTACGCCATTAAAAAATTCTGCTAATAGTTTTGATGGGTCTTGAACAGATATTTTTCTATCCTCTTTTGCAAGTTTCTTTTTGATTGGGTTTAAGTTAGTCATGCTGATTCTTGAAATTGGTTTGTTACTTCATTCCATCCTCCAGCTATTAATTCATTCCATGTTTCAATGGCAGAGTCGAGATCATGAAGTCTTATGTTTTTAAGTCGTCCAAGTCCTCCTTTTTCATTTGCATAGAAAAGATGGGTATAGACTTTAATGTTTTTTTGAGGTGATTTCTTGCATCTTTCGAACAAGATTAAATAGCTGCCTTGTGGGTTAAGTAACCAACCATTTGGGGTGTCAATAAGACTGCCATAAGAAAAATTAGACCAAACATTAGCTCCTCCTAGAGTCATTTAATAAATAATACATATGTACTATTATTTATAGCAATGTCTTGTTGCTAATGTCAATACCTGAAGCTTTTTTATAAAGAGAAAAGGTTAACTCCTATATGTATAGGTGAGGGAAAAGGTTTAAACCTTTCGTATAAAGGGGGAAGATAGAAAGACAACAAGTACTCTTAACTAATAATCCTATAAAAAATAAAATACCTATCAAAAGCCTGTTATAACAAGCAGTTTTGATAGGTAATACCGAATCCCCGTCAGTCCTCTGAGCGTCGACCTGGAAAAGCCAGAAGAGGAATCAAAGCGGGCTTTCGTTTCCAATTACAAGATTGGTTTACGTCCACGTCACGACAGTCTCCTCAAGTCGAAAAAGAGTCAGATCAGAGCACATAAAGAAGAACTTAACCAAAGATCCAGCATTTAAATATTAACTTATTTCTTTAGTCATTTGGAGAAGGCCAAATCTCTCTTACTTTAGTTAATAATTCTTTTGATTTTTCGACTCTTTTTAAAGGATTACTTTCATTAAGTAAAAAAGTTATGTGAGCCATTTTTCGTCCAAGAATTTCTTTAGATTTACCATACCAATGAAGATTAGACCCTTTAATTTGAGATAAAAGTTCTATCCTTTTTTCTATTGAAACAGGATATCTTTTTTTCAAGCCTAGTAAATTAATCATTAAAGATCCATGGAAATGCATATTTATTTCTGGAGGTTTGATACCTGAAGATATACAAATATATTGATCGAATTGACTTGAAGAACAGGCCTCTATAGAAAAATGAGCAGAATTATGTGTTCTAGGGGCTATTTCATTAATTAATAGGCCGGCATCGCCATAAAAAAATTCTATTGCCATTACCCCCACATAATTGAGCTCATTTACTATCGAGGAAAAAATATTAATTGCAAAAGTGTTCAATTCATAATTAATTTCAGCTGGAGATAAAACCCAATCACAAACATTATTTTTTTGAAATGTTTCAACCATTGGAAAGAATCTTATTGTGCCATCAAAATCTCTTGATCCAACCAAAGCAAGCTCTTTTTTGTAATCAACCCATTCTTCAATTAAACATTCCTCTGTATTAGCTCCAAGCAAAAAAGAATTTAAATCATCTTTACTATTGATTTTTTTATTTCCTTTACCGTCATATCCACCTTTATATGATTTGACCATTAGAGGAAAATTCCAATCCTTAATTTCTTCATCATTAAGACTTTTAAAATCCTTTATTGATATCCATCTTGGTGATGGGAGGTTCATTCTCTCTATTAATTTTTTTTGAGAAATCCTATCAACCAAAGGTTTAATTGATTCAAGACTTGGCACAAAAATATTTTTGGAGTCAATTAAATTCAATTTTTCAATTTTAATCCATTCATTTTCAAAAATTACTTTTTCGCATTCTTTAATTAAATCTTTATTTCCTTTAACTGTTAAAGGATCAGCTTCAATCACATAATCAGCTTTTGAACCTGCTGGATCACTGGAGGATTTAGTTTGAACACATATTTTTATACCTCTATTATTTGCAGCCTCTGCAAGCATAAGGGCTAATTGACCGCCTCCAATTATTCCTAGTGAATAATTTTTCTTAACGTTTTTTATATTTCTTTTTAGATTCATATGATGATCTTATTACGATTTTTAATTCTTAACAACTCATCCTTTTGGTATGATTTTAAAGTAAAGATAAGGTTAAAATAAAAATTAAATTTACATATTAATAAAAAACTCTTTTTAAAATATTTATTGTGAATAAGAACAAAATACTAGTCCCTTTAAGTAATAATTCATATGAAGTAATAATTAAAGAGGGAATAATTAATATTATTGGTGAAGAACTTAATCGAATTGGGATTAATAAAAGTAATAAAATACTTATAGTTTCTAATAAAGAAATTTCAATCTTATTTGGTGAACAAATACTAAATAATTTAAAAAGAAATAATTTTCATGCCGAGATATTTAATATTAAAGCAGGAGAATCTTATAAAAACTTAGCCAGTTTAAGTGATATATATAATGCTGCTTTCGAAGTTGGTTTAGACAGGAATTCCTTAATGATCGCTCTTGGGGGAGGGATAGTAGGAGATGTTACTGGTTTTGCCGCTGCCACATGGTTAAGAGGTATTGAATATATTCAGATTCCTACAACATTATTATCTATGGTTGATTCATCAGTAGGAGGAAAAACGGCAGTCAATCATCCCAAAGGTAAAAATCTAATAGGGGCTTTTTATCAGCCAAAAGCAGTTTTTATTGATCCTGAAACACTTGTAACTTTGCCAACAAGAGAATTTAAGGCTGGCATGGCAGAAGTTATCAAATATGGAATTATAAAAGATAAAACACTTTTTGAATACTTAGAAAGTGAGAAGAATAGAGATAAAATCCTCAATCTTGACAATGAGTCATTAATACAAATAATCAATAATTCTATTCAAACAAAAGCTTGTATAGTTTCAGAAGACGAAAAGGAAAATGGTATTAGAGCAATATTGAATTATGGACATTCATTTGGCCACGTAATAGAAAATTTATGTGGATATGGAGAGTATCTTCACGGCGAAGCAATATCAATTGGAATGAAAATTGCAGGAGATATCGCTACTGAAAAGAATTTGTGGTTAGAAGAGGATTCTTTAAGACAAAATAATCTTATAGAAAGCTATGGTCTACCAACGCAAATTCCAAAAATTAATAAGAATAAAGTAATAACTATACTTATGGGTGATAAAAAAGTACGTGATGGAAAAATGAGATTTGTCTTACCTAAAAGGATTGGAGAAGTTGATATATTTAATGATATCGAGGAGTCACAATTTCTTAAATATTTCAATTAGCGAATACAAATCGTATTTATTTTAGTTTTTTTATTCTTAAATTTACTAAAAACGAACCATTTAAAATCACCTAAACAGATTGGATCAACTAGTCTTAACAAAGCTTCTCTTCTAGAAAAAGCCTTTGAGATATCATTCTTTAGTTCTTTCTGAATTTCAAAAAGTCTTTCTGCCAAACCAAGTGATAATAATGCTTCTCCCTGTTTAACTATGCCAATAGTTTCAAAACCTAAAGTTTCCGAATCATAAATTAAAGTTTCAATACAAACATGGGAAGTTAAATCACAATTACCAGGTGACTCGAAAAAATTTTCAACAATTTTTTGGTTTTTATATGAAATTAATGTCCCATTATTATTACTTAATGAATAATACCTTTTAGCTTCTTTAGCGTAGTCAATCACTAATAAAATTCCATTATTAATTTTTTCATAGACTGCTTTTAACCATTTTCTATTATCTATATGCCATTCAGTAGTCCATCCTTCTGGAGCATTCTTTGGAGGAATTTTAATATTTAAATTTTCCTGAGCAAAAGCTATACTTTTTTCTAGTTCTTTTGTAATTAAAATTTCTTCAAAGAATAATCTTCTTGAATCAATATCATAAGAAACACCTTGACGATGAATTTTACCTTTTAAATTAATTATTCTTTCTACTGGCAAAGCATCAAGTACTTCATTTGCTAAAATCACACCATTTAAACTTTTATATTCCAGCTCATCTAAACTTTTCCATAAAATATCAAAACCTAATTTTAAATATTTTTCTAATTTCTTTTGCTGTTTTTTTATCATTCCTTTATTGGGTTCGATAATTATAAAACGAACATTTTTTGATATTTTTTTGTTTTTAATCATAATATGATCAATGAGAGAACTCATAAGACTTCCATCTCCAGCTCCAAACTCCAGAACAGATAACTTTTCATCAAAGATTAATTTACTTTTTATTTGAATCAACCATTCCTCAATTTGTTTCGTTAATAAAAAAGCAAAGTCATTAGACATTGATGGTGATGTCACAAAATCCCCTTTAAATCCTAAATTTGCTTTACCACTTCCATAGTATCCATTATCTGGGTCATTCAAAACGAGGTTCATATAGTCATAGAAACTTATAGTTCCACCCTCCATTATTATTTTTTTTATTAACCACTCTGAATTATTCGCGGGTAGACTATTCATCGGTGAAAATATATAAAGACAAAAAACTTCTATGCCTTCAAAGACTAACTATTTCTTAGGAATATTTCTATCTCTATTAATTTTAATTTTTAATGAACCTTCTTTAGCTATTAATAATCCAAACCTTTTACCAGAAGAAAAAACACCCGTTATTGATTTAGCCAAAACACTAAGTCCTAATCAGAAAGAATCCCTTGAGAATAATTTAAATAACTTAGAAGAAAAGAGTGGTTGGAAAATAAAATACTTATCTCAATTCGAAAGCATCCCTGGTATCGCGATAAAAGATTATTGGGATTTAGATGAAACAAGTTTATTAGTAATTGCAGATCCAAGAGGCGGCAATTTGTTGAATTTTAATGTTGGTGAAGCATATTTTACTTTCATGCCAAGATTATTTTGGGTAGAACTTCAAACAAGATTCGGAAATCAATATTATGTAAAAGAACATGGAGAAGATGGAGCTGTTTTAGATGCAATTAATTCCGTAAAAATTTGTCTTGAAAGAGGAGGGTGCCAAGTTGTCCCTGGATTACCCAAAGAACAATATTTATGGACTTTATGTACTTCAATTTTAGGAGGATTAGTTGCAGGTTTTGCTGCTGCTCCAAGAAAAGAGGGTGAAATCGTTTCATTTGGGTTTTTAGCTCTTCTTTCTCCTTTATGGGGTATGCTATTTGGCATTTTTGGCTTGGCACCAATTATTTCAAGAACAAGTGATTTCATACCTTTATTTAAAAATGGTCTTGCTTTTACTGCCGCCGCAATTGCAGGCTACCTTTTATCCCAAACAGTATTCTCAAGATATGAGAAACCTAAAAAAAATTAATTATTTTTAAAATCTTATTCAAAAAGAATTTCTTCTTTACAAATCTCTCCCAACTCTGAATACCATCGGTGAGAGATATGTGTGAGTTTATTTTCTACAAACTCAACCCATGAAAAGTTCACAAATATTTCGCCCTTTGCATTAGTTTTATATCTCGGCACAATAGCAGAGTTCAAATAAGCTGTACCTTTTTTATCAATTTTGAACATTTTTCTAAAACCTTTATTTCTTTTTAAACGATTATGCATATGACCAAAAATAACAAGGTCGATTTTTCTCTTTTTTTGAATTTCTGAAATAGCAACAGCCAAGTCTCTATCTCCCCAATCACAAAAAGGTTCTTTCCAATCTTTACCACAAATACTGTTTGGATCTGATCCCAAACCAGAGGGGCCTGCATGAGATAATAAAATAACGGGTAATTCTTTAACAATTTCTTCTGAGCATTTAAGGATTTTATTTACTGAATCTTGCTCACTTATTGGACCATAAACCGCTTTAACCTCTTTTGAAAGAAAATAACCACCACCTGAACTACAAGGACGTGCACTTATAATATTTAATTGATTATTAAAAATCTTTAAATCCCAAGCACAATATTTTTCTTTCAGAACGCGAATTTGTTTTAAAAGGGTTTCCCCTGAAGCATCTTTGCCTCTATCATGATTTCCCAAAATCACGAAAGTAGGAATATTTATTAAATTAATTTTCTTAATTATTTTGATACTACCGTCAGAAATATCTCCTACAAATAGAACAATATCTGGTTTTATAAGCGATAAGATACCTACATCTGTTTCAGACCACTGACCGTGACAGTCACCAACAATAGCAATTTTTAAATTTGTCAGAATTTTTTTATTTAAGGTCATATAATCAACTAAGAGACATTGTAAATCCTGACCAGCATAACTTCTACTGCAAAACAGAACTCCATTCAAAATGAAAAAGATTTGATTTCTGAAATTAAGGAGCGTTGCTTAAAAGCTAATGCGATAATTCTTGCTCATTATTATCAGGCACCAGAAATTCAAGATATTGCTGATTTCATTGGAGATTCTCTTGATCTCTCTCGGAAAGCAGCAAATAACGATGCAGACATAATAATATTTTGTGGTGTCCATTTTATGGCAGAAACAGCGAAAATACTTAGCCCAGACAAAAAAGTCTTATTACCTGATATTGATGCCGGATGTTCCTTAGCTGATGATTGCCCTGCAGATAAATTTCAAAAATTTAGAGATGAAAATCCAGATCATTTTGTAGTAAGTTATATAAACTGCACAGCAGAAGTTAAAGCTCAAAGTGATTTAATATGCACTAGTAGCAATGCCGTTTCATTAGTAGAACAGATACCTAAAGACAAAAAGATCATATTCGCTCCAGATCAAAATCTTGGTAGATGGGTTCAAAAAAATTCAGGAAGAGAACTTAAACTTTGGCCAGGCAGCTGCATCGTTCATGAAACATTTAGTGAAGAAGCTTTATTAAAATTAAGGCACAAACATCCAAATGCAAAGGTAATAGCACATCCTGAATGCAGTCAAAATTTGCTGGACCTATCAGATTTTATTGGCTCAACAAGTAAGTTACTAGACTTTGTTCGTAATGATTATTCTGATACTTATATGGTATTAACTGAACCTGGGATAATACATCAAATGAGAAAGAGAGAACCTGATAAATTGTTTATCGAAGTACCAGATATTGATGGTTGTAAATGTAATGAATGTCCATATATGAAATTGAATACATTAGAAAAAGTTTTAGATTGTTTAAAAAACAATTCCCCATCAATTGAATTGGAACCTGAATTAATTAAAAAAGCTTACAAGCCCATAAAAAAAATGTTGGATATGAGCACCTAATTTAAAGAATAAATTAAATTATCATTAGTTTTGAAAACCGATAATAAATTTGAAGAATTTGGATCAAACTGGCTTAATAACTTATTCCTATTTATTATTTTAATAAGTTCCTTCTCTCCAGCTCTATATTGTCTATCTTTTCTAGTACCGATTTCTCTCTGAAGAATCGGATTGCTGTTCATTTTAACCTCAACGTCAGGCGAAATACCAAATTTATTTATATCTATTCCATTGGGAGTTAAATATTTAGCAATTGTAAGAGTAACTGCTGAGCCATCTCTCAAAGGGGACATTGTTTGGACAAGGCCTTTTCCAAAAGTTCTTTTACCAACGAGTTTTCCTCTTTTATTATCTTTTATTGCTCCAGAAACTATTTCACTAGCACTAGCTGAACCTTCATTTACTAAAACTATTAATGGCTTTTTTGTTAGTGAAATTCCTTTTGCTTTTGTAATATCTTTTAATCCATCTTTAGTCAAAGTACTAACGATAATTCCTTTATCTATAAATTGCCTTGAAATATCAATACTAGACTGAAGAGAGCCCCCAGGATTCCACCTTAAATCAAGAACGTAACCTGAAATACTATTTTTTTCCAAATCAACTAAAATGTTCCTCAATTCATTTGATGTTTTGTTCCCAAATTTATTTATTCTTATATAACCGAGGAGGTATCCATCTTTAGAGGAATTAATCTTACTTGATACTGATTTTATATTTATAGTCTTTCTTAAAAGCAATTTATCTAGGATTATCCCTTTTCTTGATAAGACTAATTTAATTTTTGTATCTTTTTCTCCTCTAATTAATTGAACAGCTTTTTCTATATTCATCCCTTTAGTACTAATATTGTCAATTGATATTATTTTATCTTCGGGTTTTATTCCAGCTTCAATTGCTGGAGAACCTTCAATAGGGGAAACAACTATTAAATCATCATTTTCATCTATAGCTATTTGTATACCAACCCCAATCAATTCTCCAGAAAGATCAATCTTCATTTGGTCAAATTCCGATGGATCCAAAAATCTGGTATAAGGATCATTTAGGGTGGCCAGCATTTCTCTAATAGAATTATGAGCATCTTGCGGATCTAAATATTTTTTTGATAAGATTTTTTTTCTTAATTTAATCCATTTCGATTTATCAAAATCGCCCTCGGGATCAAGAAAATCGTTATAAACCACGTGCCAAACCCGATCAATTATCTCTTTGTGACCATTTTCTAAAATAGAAGGTTTTACATTTTCCAGAAAAACAATTCCAGAAAAAGCCAAAGGTAATAAATAAAGATATTTATTGTTAAATGGGTTTTTAATTCTCAAAGGAAAAAATGTTTTTACATAATTATAAATAATTTAAATCGAAATCAATATAAATTCATGTTTTTGGATCAATCCATTTCCCATCTTCTTTAATAAGTTGGATTAAAGCATTAACCCCCTCATCTTCAGGTACTCTTTTTATTTCTTCTTTTCTTCTATATAAGGCAATAGTTCCTTTACCTTTCCCAACATAACCATAATCAGCATCTGCCATTTCTCCTGGTCCATTTACTATACATCCCATTATTGCTATATCTAAACCAGTCAAATGTGAAGTAGCGTTCCTAACTTTGTCTACAACTTCTTCTAAATTGAAAAGTGTTCTCCCACAACTAGGGCAACTGATATATTCAACCATCGTTTTTCTTAATCCTAAAGATTGCAAAATTGAATAGCAAACTGGAATTTCCTTCTCTGGGGCTTCTGTTAAAGAAACCCTAATGGTATCTCCTAATCCCTCTGCCAAAAGCGTTCCGATCCCGGCAGTACTTTTAATCCTTCCATAATCACCATCTCCAGCTTCGGTTACTCCCAAATGCAATGGATAATTATATCCTTCTGAGTCAAGCCTATCTGCAATCATTCTGTAAGCTGCCATCATGACAGGAGCCCTGGAAGCTTTCATAGAAATAATTATGTTATGAAAATCAAGCTCATCACAAATTTTGACGAACTCCATCGCAGATTCTGTCATTCCTAATGGAGTATCTCCATAAGTAAAAAGCATCCTCTCAGATAGAGACCCATGATTAACTCCAATCCTAAGAGCTTTGTTCTCAGCCTTTAAAACTTTAACTAAAGGCGTAAATCTTTTAAGTATTGTTTGTTTAATAGTTTCAAATTCCCTATCTGTATATTCAGTTCTTGTAGGGTCTGATTTTTCAAACACAAACAATCCAGGATTAATTCTTACTTTATCAACATGTTTTGCAACCTCCATCGCAATTTTCATACCATTATGGTGAACATCAGCTACCAAGGGGGTGTTGATATTATTTTCTAATAATTTTGCTTTTATATCTCCCACTGCTTTTGCGTGTGCTAAGGAAGGGACTGTTAATCTTACTATTTCACAACCTACATCATGAAGTCTTTTTATAGCTAAGTAAGCATTTTCGACATCCATAGTATCTTCATTTATCATCGATTGAACTCTTACTGGATAATCACTTCCAATAGCTACATCACCAACCATTACTGTTCTAGTTATCCTTCTCTCAATATGAGTTGAATATCTTTTGGAGAGACTATTAACATCTTTTGCTTGAGTTAATGACATTAAAATTCTTGATATTCAAAGTGGATTCACTAAATTATACGGCATATAGTTTACAACTTACGTTCTCAAGGTCTTTCAAAGTTAGATGGTAAGGTTTATTGATTTCCTTTGAGGGAAATCTCAACAAATAAGATGGATGAAAAATTACCATAATTTCTCTCCCATCTTTTTTAATCCATTGACCTCTTAAATTACTTATAGGATCTTTAACTCCCAAAATAGCTCTCATAGCAGTCGAACCAGTAAGTAACATAAATTTTGGATCAATTAGCTTTATTTGTTGTAATAACCAAGGTTTGTAAATATTAATTTCTCTAGATGTTGGTTTTCTATTATTTGGAGGACGACATTTAATTACATTGCAAAAATAGACATCCTTATTATGGTCAATCCCTGCTTTTATCAATAATTCATTTAATAACTTACCGGATTTACCTACATATGGTTTTCCCTCTAAGTCTTCCTGTGCTCCAGGTGCCTCCCCAATTATTAACAAGTCTGCAAATACACTTCCTCTCCCAATAACTAACCTTTTCACCGAAAAAAAAACTTTAAATATTTTTTATCTTAAGAACTCAAAACATGAAAATAAAATAGATTAAGAAAATGAACTAAATTAAACCATTATGTGATAGTTTTACTTATTCTTAATTAATGCATTTGTCATTATTAAAAGTCATATTTGAAAAGTTATAAGTCAATGAGCCAAGTTAATTTATCTGAACGGGCACTTTCAATTGAACCTTCTCTTACATTGCAGATAAGTGCTAAAGCAAATCAATTATCTTCAGAAGGAGTAGATATTTGCAATTTAAGTGCAGGAGAACCTGACTTTAATGCCCCAAAGGAAGTTATAGAGGCTACAAGTAAAGCTATATTTGATGGATTTACAAAGTACGGGCCAGCAGCGGGCAATTTAGATCTCCGAAAAGCAATTGCAAATAAACTTCAAATTCAAAACAATTTAAATTATGAATTTGAAAATGTAATGATCACAAATGGTGCTAAGCAAGCAATATATAATCTTTTCCAAGTTTTTTTAAATACTGGAGACGAAGTTATTATTCCTTCTCCATACTGGTTAAGTTATCCCCAGATGGTTAGGTTGGCGGGTGGAAAGCCAATCTTTACAAATTCTTCTGCAGAAGATGGATTTAAAATAAACATAAAAGACTTGAAGTCTAAAATCTCTTCAAAAACTAAGTTTATAATTATCAATTCTCCTAATAACCCTACTGGAAGAGTTATGTCAAAGGAAGAATTATTGCAAATTGCCGATTTAGCCAGAGAAAATCCAAATATCAATATTCTTTCTGATGAGATTTACGAACTAATCCTTAAAAAAGAATTTAAACACTACAGTTTATCTACATTAGCAAATGACTTAAAAGATAGGATTTTTATAATCAATGGTTTTGCGAAAGGATGGGCTATGACTGGCTGGAGGATAGGTTATTTAGTAGGTTCCAAAGATGTAATCAAAGCATCCTCAGCATTACAAAGTCAAAGTACAAGTAATGTTTGCTCATTTGTTCAAAAAGGTGCTTTAGAGGCTTTAAAAATTAATAATGAGTTTTTCTCAACGATAAATAGCCATTATGATCAAAGAAGAAGTCTTCTTTATGAGGGCCTTAAGAATATAAATGGGATCTATATTGAAGAACCAAATGGAGCATTTTACGCATTTCCAAGATTACCTAACTCCTCAATTACTTCTGTTGATTTCTGCAATAAAGCTCTTCAAGATTACGGATTAGTTGTTGTACCTGGAAAAGCTTTTGGGGCTGACGAATGTATAAGAATGTCTTGTGCAGCTTCAGAGATTAAAATAAAAGATGGACTAGGAAGGCTTGAAAAAGCAATTCTTGAATATTATTGATTTAATCCTAAATATGATTAATTTAAAAAATTTCCTACTAAGTTCATCTCTATTATTTTCTGTTTTTTCATCACCTGTATTTTCAAATCCCAAAGTTTTAAAAGTTGGAGCAATACCTGATCAAAACCAAGATGTTTTGGACAAAAGATTTAATTTATTTTCAAAAGAATTATCCAAACAACTTGATGTAGAAGTTAAATACATTCCTGTTATTAATTATGTTGCAGCAGTAACTGGATTTAGAACTAAAGATTTAGATTTAGTTTGGTTTGGCGGTTTATCAGGAGTTCAAGCAAGATTACAAACACCTAACTCAATTGTCATAGCTCAAAGAGATATCGATAAGGCATTTCAAAGTGTTTTTATAGTAAACAAAAATTTAGAACTTAACTCAATTTCAAACATTAAAGGACTTAAAAAACTTAAGAATTTAAGATTTACTTTTGGCTCTGAAAACTCAACTTCTGGAAGATTAATGCCAGAATATTTTTTAAATCAAGCAGGGGTAGAAATTAAACATTTTAAAGGAAAAAAAGCAGGTTTTAGTGGGAGTCATGATGCCACTATAGCTTTAGTTAATAGTGGGGCATTTGATGCTGGAGCTTTAAATAAACAGGTTTGGGAAAACAATCTTATAAATAATCCCAAAAGAACAAGTAATTTAGAATTATTCTGGATCACACCAGAATATGTTGACTATCATTGGGTAGCTCAAGGTGATCTTGAAAATAGATTCGGGGAAGGGTTTACAAAAGAACTTAAATCAGTAATTCTAAATTTAGATAAAAAGCAAAAATCACATAAACAGATATTAGATATGTTCAATGCAAAAAGATTTATTAAGGCAGAATCAAAACAATATAAAAATATAGAGGAGATCGGGAGGAAATTAAATAAAATTAGATGAATAATACTGTCTTAGAATTAGAAAATATATCTTATAAATACAAAAATGATCTGATCCTAAATAAAATAAATTTAAAAATAAATTCTGGGGAAAAAATTGCACTTTTAGGTAAAAGCGGTTCAGGAAAAACTACACTTATATCAGTACTTAATGGCACTATAAAGCCAACTCAAGGTGAGGTTAAATTATTCAATGAAAGTTTCGAGGAATTAGATAGAAAGCAGAAAAGTAAAATAACAACTATATGGCAAGATTTAAGATTAATAGAAGATCTCTCTGCAGAACAAAATGTTAATTGTGGACTACTAGCGGAAAACAATTTTTATTTCGCTTTTAAAAATTTACTAAATATAAGTTCTTTTAAGAAGGCGCATAAATATATGAAATTATGTAGACTTCATAACTCTATTTACGACAAAAAAATCAGAAAACTATCTGGGGGGCAAAAACAAAGGGTGGCTATAGCTAGATCATTAATTCAAGAATCAAATATATTACTTGCAGATGAGCCTTTTAATAATCTAGATCCCAAATTGATAACAACAATTAAAAACCTTCTGCTAGAAAATGTAGATAAAAATAATACAAAAAAATCCCCAAAGACCGCATTAGTTGCATTACATAGATTAGATTTGCTGAACGATTTCGATAAAGTTATTGGAATAAGGGATGGTAAAATTTTTTTCAATATCAAAAAAAATAACTTAAAGAAGATTCATTTAGAGAAAATATATTAATTAGTTGAACAAATTAAAATTAAACTATACCTCATTATCTTTTCTTCCAATTTTGGTATGCATACCTCTAGGGTATCAATTAATAAACAATATTCATTTTGGAGGATTTAAATTATTCCAAGAATTCTTAATTTCTGCATTTAATCCCAAGATCGATAATGAAATTATTATTACCGTAATTAAGCGATTAAATGAAACTATTTTAATTGGTTTTTTTAGTTGGTTAGTAAGTATTATTTTTGGAGCAATTTTTGGAATAATTTCCTCAAATATTTTTTATAAAATCTTTAATATTCCAAATTTTTTCTACCGCATAATAAGGTTTTTTCTAACAATAATTAGATCTATACACGAAGTGGTTTGGGGAATAATATTAATGCAAATATATGGAATAAATTTTTCGATAGGAACAATAGCTATATGTATACCTTATATTGCTGTAAATTCAAAAGTTTTTGCTGAACAATTAGAAACTATTGACTACAAAAGTTTTGAATCTATAAATCAAATAAATGCAACTAAATTTTCTTCTTTACTATTTTTAATATGGAATCCAATAATAAATACATTTAAAAACTTTGGTTTATATCGATTAGAGTGTTCAATAAGAAGTACTGTAATTTTAGGACTTTTTGGGATTGGAGGAATAGGTACCAGTATTTTTTTATCTTTCCAAACTTTGAATTTTAGAGAGTTGTGGACTTATTTATGGTCATTAGCAATTTTAATAATTCTTTCTGGATTACTATTCAAAAAAATAAAATTTAATACTACAAATAAAATCCTATCTATTTTTTTTATTGCAGTTTTTTTCATAACAATTTTATTTTCTTTTTCATATTTTCTTTATTTTATTTTTAATAATAATTTTGAAAATTTTAATTCCTTTAGTTCTCTATTTAAATCAAGCTCAGATTTAGGATTATTTGATTTCTTAAAACTTATATTAGAAACAATAATTTTAAGTCTTTTATCAACAGGAGTCGCAATTAGTTTGCCTCCATTAGTAATAGGAATTTTTAACAACAATACTTCTAAAATTTTTATAAAAATTTTTGCATTTTTATTACGTTTAATACCTACACCTGTAATACTTCTAACTCTATTAACTTTTAATAATCCTTCTTTATCTTTAGCAGCTTTAACATTAGGTCTCCACAACGCTGGTATTACTAGCAAATTACTTTTTACAAATCTAGATAGCCAAGACAAGAGAAATTATATTGCAATGAAATCTCTAGGAATCTCAAAAAAGACTAGTTGGCTTTTAGGTTTATTTTCTCAACAAGCAAAAAGTTACTTAGCATATTGCGCTTATAGATCTGACATCATTATTAGAGAAACTGCAATTGTTGGGGTTATTGGAAGTGTTGGTCTAGGTTGGCAATTGCAAGAATCACTAAGTTCCTTCGCATGGCAAGAAGTAACCATAGTTTTGATAGCTTATAGCTCTATCGCAATAGTTGGCGAATTAATAAATGGTAAAATCAAAAATAGTTTAACTTGATTTGTAAGAATAATTTGTTGAATCAAGTAATTATTTTTTTCCGGTTATAGTGATTAGTTTACCAAAACAGCTAGTTGTAATTGGAGATAGCTCAGTTTATGGATGGGGAGATAATGAAGGTGGCGGATGGTGTGAGAGGCTTAGAAAAGATTGGTGCAATAGCCAAAATGGGCCAGTTATTTATCAACTTGGCGTTAGAGGAGATGGGATAGAAAAAGTTTCATCTAGATGGGAAAAAGAATGGTCATCTAGAGGAGAAACGAGAAGAAATAAACCTAAAGCAATCCTGCTAAATGTTGGTCTTAACGACACTGCAGCAATTGGTCAGAAAAACGGTAGAAATCAATTAGATATAGATGGTTTTGAATATGGATTAGAGAGACTAATTAATGAAATGAACTCTCAAACAAATGTCTTTGTTATTGGTCTGACACCTGTTGATGAAAGCAAAATGCCGTTCGCAGGATGTCTATGGTACTCAAATGATTTTTGTAATTCTTATGAAAGGAGAATGGAGGAAGTATGCCTCAATCAGAATGTCCCATTCCTACCTACTTTTAGAGAAATGTATTCTGATAAAAGGAGTAAAAATTGGATTACGCATGATGGAATTCATCTAAATTCCGAAGGTCATTTTTGGCTTTTCCAAAGACTTAAGAGCTGGGAAATTCTTAAAAAATGGAAGGAATCCTAGCTCTTTCCAAGTATTTTTAATTTAAAAAATATGAATATAAAATAAGAGCAAATATAGCAAAAACAGAAGCAATACTTGTCTGAATAGCATTTACCAATTCATTACTTAATTTATATTTATTTTGAAATTTAGCACCAATAATACTTTCAGAGAGTGTTGCCAAAAAGCCTGAGACCGCAACAATTATGAAGTGAGATTTTGAAGAAATAAGTGATAAACAAAGCATTATAAAAGCCATAAATATTGATCCTAAGACACTAGCTAATGTTCCTTCTAAACTTATTCCTCCTTCAGTTCCTCTTTCAACCCTTTTAAGTGAAGTAATTAAATATGTATCTTTCCCGAACCTTTTCCCAATTTCGCTCCCAAAAGTATCCGCCAACTTTGCAGCAAAACTTGCAGCAAATCCTATTTTAAAAAGCACTAGGTTGGCAGCATTAAATTTGGTCATAATGGCAAAAAATAATCCTGTAGCTGCCGAGCCCCATACATTTTCAGGACCTCTTCTCCCACCTCTTTTTTCGGCTATACCTTGTTCTTTTTTAAATTTAAAACCTATTTTGGTAACAAGAGATCCAAATAGTAAATAAATTACAACTGACATCCATCCCTGCCAAGACAAACATCCCCACAAAATTGTTCCCAAAATGCCTGCACTTATCCAACCACCTTTTGTCATTAAGGGGATCTTGCAAAATATATAAATCAAAATAAAATTAATGCAAAAACCTATAAAAAATTGATTTCTAATTAAATCCATATTTATCTAATTTCTTAATTTCAAATCAATCCTCCACTGATTTAGAATTGATGATGCATTAATACTAGCTGTTGAAGTTCTCAAAATAGTATCGGAAAGTTTAACGAAGGTATTTTTGTTTTTATTAAAAAATTCAATTTCTCTTGAAGACCAACCTCCTTCAGGGCCAATTACATTCCAAAAAATAGCTCCTTTTTTATTTACAAATTCTTGCTCTTTTCTTAACCATTGATTTAAATCACAACTAGTATCTTCTCTAGTTATGGAAATTGAAACTCTTTCTTGATTATCTCTACTTTTTATCCATTCAATAATATCTGTACCTTTTAAAATCGATGGCTTCCATAACCTCTCACTTTGCTCAACTGCTTCTTTAATAATTGAATTCCATCTCAAAAGTTTTCTCTTAAAATTTAAGTTTTTGTTTACCTGTCTTTCTGAAAATAATGGTTGTATAAAATCAATTCCAATCTCAGTACACATTTTTAAAATATCCTCAAAACCACTTTTTGGTATGACAACAGCTATTCCCAATAAGTAAATTTCTCGTTTTTGAGATAGGTAGGGTTTTTTTAATTGAATTATTTCTAAACAATCATTTTTAACTTTTATAGCTTTCCATAATGAACCTAAACCATTAGTTATAAATATTTCTTCGCCAATTTTTATTCGCATTACTTTGTTTATGTAATGCGCTTCATCTTTTGTAAGTTTTAAATTTTTATTATCACAAATTATTCTTTCATTCTGAATAAATAATCTTATTAAATCATCCATATATAAAAATTAATTTTTAAATACCAAATCTTCATGCTCTTCAATTTTCCAATCACTATTTTCTCCTCCAATTATTAATTGATCAATTTTTACATAATTATTTGATATCTCATTTAATGAATTTATTAAAATATCAATAGAAAGAGAATCTGAAGTTCCAAAATCAACCCAACATCTGGACCAGAGATTTTGATATTCCATTACACCTAAATTATGCATCAAGGCTGGCATGGAAGATTCCTTTTGATCATTATCATATGGCATCCAACTTAAATCTGAGCCCTCTTCATGAGTTTGTAAATTCTCAGAATTAAAACCTCCTAACCTCCCTAAAACGTACCAACTATCAAAAAGACCATCTAAATAATTTTTTTCTGCTTCATTTGGAATTTCAAAAAATTTTATCCAAATCCAACAATTAAAAGGATCAACTTCTCTAAATACAATATTCATTTTTACTGTTAGTTTTATTCAAGTCTATAATTATTATAAATTGGTAATTAAAAGTTTAAAATTCATACCTACAACAAAATTAATAATGCTTGATTTAAAAGAAATAACTTATCAACCCCAAACAGGCAACAAAAAAATACTTGATGATATTAATTTCGATGTTTATGAAAATGAAATTTTATTAATTTGTGGAAGTAGTGGTTCAGGAAAAACAACTCTTCTCGAAATAATAAGTGGACTAACTATTCCTCAAAAAGGGAGAATTACTTGGAAAAATAAAACTATTTCTGCAAGACAAAGAAGATGGATAAGTGGAGTAGTATTCCAATTTCCAGAAAGATACTTTTTAGGCACAACCGTTGGGAAAGAATTAAAAATTGGTCATAAAACATTGAGAGAAAAAAATATAGACATGGTTTTAAAAAAAGTTGGGTTATCTAATATAAATTTGAAACAACCTCCAGAACAACTTAGTGGTGGGCAACAAAGAAGATTAGCAGTAGCAGTTCAACTTATGAGGAATCCATCAATTATTTTACTTGATGAGCCCACAGCTGGGCTTGATTGGTCAATGAAAAATGACGTTAAGAATTTAGTTCTCAGTCTTAAAAATAAAAATACAATAATAATTGTTACCCATGAACCTTCTTTATTTATGGGGATAGCATCTAGAATACTAATTCTTGAAAAAGGAAAGATTAAAAAATTAAGAAATGAAAATCATGGGAGATAAAATCGTAAGAGCAACTGCAGCTAATGGAGGAATAAGATTAGTTGCGGTATTAACGACAGATGTCTGTAAAGAAGCGAAAAAAAGGCATGAATTATCATATCTAACGACATCAGTACTTGGAAGAGCTTTTAGCGCTTCTCTTCTATTGGCAAGTTCCATGAAGGTAATGCATGGTCGAGTTACATTAAGAGTAAGATCTGATGGTCCTTTAAACGGATTACTAGTGGATGCAGGGAGAGATGGAAAAGTAAGAGGTTATGTAGGCAATCCTAATTTAGAATTAGACCTAGTAAAAACCAAATTAAATCAATATTCTTTTGATTTCACAAAAGCACTTGGCACAGGATATTTAAATGTTATTAGAGATAATGGTTTTGGAGAACCTTTTACAAGTACTGTTGAATTAGTTAATGGAAATATTGCAGAAGATTTAGCATCTTATTTATATCATTCCGAGCAGACTCCCTCAGCTGTTTTTATAGGGGAAAAGATTCAAAATAAAAATATCATTTGTAGCGGAGGATTATTAGCACAAGTTTTGCCTAAAAAAGAAACTGATCCTTTATTAGTTTCACTACTTGAAGAAAGATGTAAAGAAGTCAATTCTTTTAGTGAGGACTTATTTAAATCAAAAGATGACCTTCTTTCATTAATAAAAAATATATTTCCTGATATTGATGATAAATCAATTTCCGAAAAAGCTCGAACTCAAAAAGTTAGATTTGAATGCAGGTGCTCTAGAAAGCGAAGTTTAAATGCAATGAAAATGCTTGATCAGAATGAATTAAAAGACATTTTACAAAAAGAAGGCAAGGCTGAATTAGTTTGCGAATTTTGTAAGAATAAATATTTAATAAATTTTGAAGAGATTCAACAGATGATTAAAAATTAATTTATAGTAATAATACTCCTATCCACAAGATTATCATTGCTGGTAGACTCTTCACTTTTTGAATTGATAAAGAGTTAGTTGATATTTCTTGAATAAATGAATTAGTTTCAAATAAACCTCCAAATATTAATCCTATTGAAAGAAAAGTCACACTCCATCCAAGAGAACTTATAAACCTTTTACCTGATTTAATTTGAACATAAGTTAGTATTAATGTTGAAAAAGAAAGCAGAAGTCTATTATAGGAATCAGGACTAATAAAAAGTAATATTAAAAATAATAATCCAGCAGATAATTTGATTGAAATATTATCAAAAGAAGGCGTTGTGAATTTTGGAAAGCTATACTCATTTGAATTGTTAATATTATTATTATTTAAATTTTTTATTTTTGATAAAAGTGGAAAATCATTATTAATGAATTTGTTAATCTGTTTCTCTTTCTTTGAGGCATTTTGAGCTTCGGAACTAACATTCCCTAATTGTCTAGCTTTCAAACTACCCATTAACAATTGATCAAAAGATGACTCGATTCTTGCCTTAAGTAGCAAATCCTCACCAGCCTCTTTGACTTTTGTATCTCTCGCTTTCTGTATATCTTCAAAATCAGCACCTGCATCAACACCCAATATTTCATAAGGTGTTTTATCAGGATTGTTTTTGCTTTTATTAAAATCCAATTTGTGTTTTACAATATTTATACATTAACCAATTTTCTTATCCAATAGGACTTTATAAAGAAATTGGTTCCACTCCACTAACAACAGGCGCTACCTTTTTTAAATTAAAACTTTTATTATCTTCAATAAATTGATTAAGATTCCACTGATTTTTAAAAAGCATCACTGGCCTATTCCAACAATCCTTAACTAATTTGCAGTTAAATACTCTTCCTAATTCATCAATAGCTGGCCATCCATCAGAAACCCATCTTGCCAATTGATATGGCATTGATTCAAGATTGGCATCTACATTATATTCGTTTTTTAATCTATGAACAACAACTTCCAACTGTAATTGTCCAACTGCAGCAAGAATTGGATCTCTTTTACTCTCATCAAAATCATAGAGTATTTGAACAGCTCCCTCTTCACGAAGTTCGTTTACTCCTTTTCTAAAGTTTTTAAATGCCGAAGGATTTGGATTTCTTAACCAACTAAATATCTCGGGACTAAAGGAAGGTATACCCTCATACTCAAGATGTGAACCAGTATATAAGGTATCTCCTATAGAAAACATCCCAGGATTATTCAGGCCAATAACATCTCCAGGATATGCATCATCAACAACTTCTCTATCTTGACCAAATATTTTCTGAGGTCGTGATAATCTAATAGTTTTTCCCGTTCTAGAATGTTTAACTGACATATCCTTCTCGAATTTTCCACTACAAACTCTTACGAAAGCAACTCTATCTCTATGTTTTGGATCCATATTTGCCTGTAACTTAAAGACGAAACCGCTAAATTCATCACTTGCAGGCTCAATATCTCCCTTATTACTATTTCTTGATGTTGGTTTTTGAGCCATTTTTAAAAAACTATCTAAAAAGGGTCTAACCCCAAAATTAGTCATTGCTGAGCCAAAGAAAACAGGCGTAAGTGAACCATTAATAATTTCTTCTTTTTCTAATTTCGAACCTGCTTCTTCAAGCACCTCGAGCTCCTCAAGTGAAATATCAAGTAATTCTTTCTCTACATATTTTGAAAGTTCTTCATCATCCAGACTCATTCTTTTCTCATTTGATTGTTTCCCTCTAACAGCCTTATCAAATAAGACAACCTCTCTGGTGAACCTATCAATAACTCCTCTAAATTCCTCTCCGATGCCAATAGGCCAATTAACTGGCAAAGTATGTAAACCAAGTTCTGATTCAATTTCATCAAGTAAAGAGAATGGTTCTCTGCCTGGTCTGTCCATCTTGTTAATAAAGGTAAATATAGGTATTTTTCTCATTCTGCATACTTCAAATAATTTTCTTGTTTGGGGTTCTAATCCCTTTGCAGCATCTTCAAGCATAACTGCATTATCAGCGGCAGCTAAAGTTCTATAAGTATCTTCAGAAAAATCTTTGTGTCCTGGTGTATCCAAAAGATTTATTATTGATTTTTCATATTCAAACTGCAAAACTGTAGAAGTAATTGAAATACCTCTTTGTTTCTCGAGTTCCATCCAATCAGAAGTAGCTTTCCTTTGATTACCCCTTGCTTTTACAGCCCCTGCCTGTTGTATGGCTCCTCCATACAATAGAAGTTTTTCAGTAAGAGTTGTTTTCCCTGCATCAGGATGTGAAATAATCGCAAAATTTCTTCTTTTATTTACAGCTTCTAAGATATTTTTATTATCTAAGTTTTTAGAACTTGCACTCATTAAACTCTAATTTAGCAATCTCATTAATTCTAAACCTTACCATAAATGACTAAATACTGATCACCTTCTTCAAACACCTCTAATGAAGTTAACTTACTCTTAAAAATAAAATTTTTTAATTCTTTTAAGGTGTAGGAAGCCTTCAAAGATGCGTAATAGTCATTAGTCAAAATATCATTATGTTTCGCTGCACATTTTTCCTTTAGCTCTAGAGCTAATTTTTCATCATTAGGTCTTTTTAGATCCTTATGAAAATTAATAGTTTGATCACTTGATAATTTCTCAAGGCAATTAAAAAAATCGTCAAGATAACTGATATGGTGAATTAAACTGTTGCTAACTAATAAACTTATATTTTTTTCAAGAGAAATTTCACTTAGTTTAAGAGTTTTAATATCAGCACAAATATAACTTAAGTTTTTTAATGGAACCCTATTCGAGGAAGTTTTCTTATTTAACTCGGCTATTCGGATCATCTCTTTGGAGCCGTCAATCCCAATAACTGAAGCTTTAGGCCATTTTTTTGATAACTTTTCAGATATATTTCCTGGCCCACAGCCCAAATCAACAATTAATTCTCCTTTATTCAAGTTAATACCATTTTTAATTAAATAATAGTTTATTTGATTAATAAGATTGTTCTCTCCCTCTGAAAAGTCAGCTCTAGCGTAAGAAATAACTTGGTCTTTTCTTTCCATTAATTCAGGTTCAACAATTCTTTCCATAAACTTCAATGAACAAAAATTTCATAATAAACACATTTTTACACAAACCGTTAAATAGTGGTAAGAATAGTTGCAGACGCCACAGGTAGAGTTAATCTTCCTTTAAGGGTAAATTTACATACTTTTTTATCGTGACAATTGCACCAAATAAAGCTTCCTCCGAGAACAATTCTAATAATCTTAAGAAAGATGATTTTCCAAATACAGCCCCAGCTGCTTATCCTGTCTTCTTTAGGTCATACAGCAGAAAGACAGCTAACGGTAAAAGAGAAAATTGGAGTGAAGTTGGAGAAAGAAATTTATCTGGCCTTAAAGAATTAGGAAAACTCTCTGATCAAGAACTAAGTTTGATGAGAGAAATGCAGAGCAACCAAAAGGCTCAACCATCAGGAAGATGGCTATGGATTGGAGGTACACCGTGGATTAATAAAAATCAGAATTTTTCAGGAGCATATAATTGTACCTCAACAAATTTAATAGATTGGGAGGCTTTTGCCTTAATGATGGATTTAGCAATGATGGGTTGCGGCACAGGAGCAATAATAGAGCCCCATTTTATAAATAATCTTCCAATAGTAAAAAATAAACTAGTTATTAAATCAGTTAGCGAAGTAGGAAAAACTCCTAGAGATAAAAGGGAAGAGAAATCTTCTTTAGAAATTAAGGGTAAAGATATCTTTATAAAAGTAGGAGATAGCAGAAGAGGATGGGTAGATAGTTATAAATATCTTCTTGAAGCATCAAGTGATGAAAGTCTTGAAAAAGAAATTAATGTACACATTAACTTAGAAGATATTAGGCCAGCAGGTGAATCGTTAAAAGGATTTGGAGGTATGGCAAATCCTATAAAATTAAAAGATCTTTACTCTCGAGTTGCTTCTCTTTTAGGAAAAGCTATTGGCAGAAAGTTAAATACAGTAGAGTGTTGTTTACTTATTGATGAGGCAGCTGTAACTATAGTTGCAGGTAATATAAGAAGAAGCGCTGGGATGAGACAGTTTGCATCTGATGATAAAGAAGCAGCATCAGCTAAAGAGAATCTATGGAGTCAAGACGAAAATGGTAATTGGAGAATTGATCCAGAAAAGGACGCTCTTAGAATGGCAAATCATACAAGGGTTTATCACACAAAGCCCACTTATCAAATAATTTTGGATGCTGTAACCAAGCAATTCCATTCAGGAGAAGGAGCAATTCAATTTGCACCAGAAGCAATAGCAAGATCAAATGCAGATATTTTGAACGAAGAAGATCTCAAAAACGAGTTCATAGAAATATATTCAGAACAGGGTAAAGAGGAGGCTAGAGATTGGATAAATAATAATTATGGTCCTTTTTCTGAAGAAGAATTAAACCATAGAATGAGCAGATATGGACTTAATCCTTGCGGAGAAATCTTGGGAAATGATTTTCACTGTAATTTAGCCGAAGTTCACCTAAACCAGATTGATCCAGAAAATATTGAAGAACAAAAAAAAGCTTTTAAAGCTGCAGCTCTTTCAGTGGCATGTTTACTTAATCATGAATTTGAAGTTGAGAGATATAGAAAAAGCAGAGAATATGATCCTATCGTTGGAGTAAGTTTTACAGGATTATTTGATTTCTTTGTACATGCCTTTGGAACCCCATGGTTAAAATGGTGGGAAGCTGGGAGACCTGATACTGAAAAAGGTAGGGAATTTAAAAAGCAAGAAGCTAACTTCTTAGACTCTTGGAGAAAAACTGTTAAAGAAACTGTATGGGAATACTGCGATAAACATAATCTCAGAAGACCTAATAGATGCACAACAGTTCAACCTGCAGGTACCAAAAGTCTTTTAACAGGAGCAGCACCTGGATGGCATCCACCTAAAGCACAAAGGTTTATAAGAAGAATAACTTTCAGAAAGAATGATCCTATTGCATTAGCTTGTATGGATTATGGTTACTCTGTTGTTCCATCTCAATCTGACAAAGATGATAAAGGCTGCTTGCTTGATAATCCGTTTGACCCAAGATGTACTGAATGGCTAGTTGAGATTCCAACAGAGGTCAGTTGGGCAAATATAGAAGGAGCAGATCAAATAGACATAAATAATTTTTCTGCCCTTGCACAATTCGATTTTTACATGCAAGTTCAAAAGTTTTATACAGAACATAATACTTCTGCAACAGTGGAATTTAGAGAGAGTGAAATTGAAGATTTAGCAAAAGCTATTCATAGTGCGATAGAAAATAATGAAGGATATATATCAGCCGCATTATTAGCACGGTTCAGTGCGAATGCAACATTCCCAAGATTACCTTTTGAACCTATAAGTAAAGAGGAATATTTATCTTTACAGAAAAAAGTCACTGAAAGAAAAGTAAATAACGATTTCTTTGATGCACTGAACAAATATGACGTTGGAGAACTATCTGAAGCCGGGCCAGCAGGTTGCGATTCAGATAAATGTTTACTTCCATTAGCCAAGCCAGAAAACTAAATATTAAATTTTTATAAATAAAGAAAATTTTTGTTTTTAAAATTTCAATTTGTAGCTACATCTTAAGTAGCTACAAAAAATTTATAATGACAATAAGCTTAAACATTGGAAATTTATTTAATGATTCATCGAGTCATGCATTAGTTGACCAACTTAGGAAAAGAACAACTGTAGATGAGATTTTAGATTTTGAAGAAAAATTTAATTCTACAAACGAAAAAAACCTACATATATACATATGTAGGTTTCTAAAAAATAGATCTATATCAAGAGCATTAGCGGCTAAGTGGCTTATTACGATGATTAATAACAAAGAGTCAAAAATTAAAACCCTCAAAGATTAGAAAATTAAGTTAAAGCAGAAAGCCTCCAAAGGGCTATACCAAAAATAGACACGCCCATTATTAAAGTAAAAGCCAACGCATTCACCACCTGCACCTTCTCAGTCATAACATTAGCAAATGGTAGTAATTGAGCAAACAAGGGAGTTTCTACAACAGCTGCAGATTTTCTATTTGTAGTTTTTTTACTAGGAGATTTTTTGTTTCTTGAGAACATAAAACAACTTTATAATCCTTAGAATTTTACATTTAAAAAGGAAATTTAATAACAATACATGGATTAATTGAACAAAATGTAACCTGCCTAAATATATTTAATTAATTTAGGAGGGATTTATCATTTATAACTAGAGGAGTTTTGGTCTAGAGAATATAACTAATTGATTGAAAACCTAGGAAACAAATCAATCATGTGTTAGGCTATATTTGTAGCAACCGCTACCAAAACGTTCAACTCGTATATGCGAGCCGCAAGTCGACTTAAGCCATGGAACGGGGACTTAAGCGAAACCGGAGAGAAAAAAATGACTCTTATTTACAGAGGTCAAAAGTATACTCAAAATAAAGAAGCTGCAAAAAAACAGCATTCTAATCTTGTTTACAGAGGAAAATCTTACACAAGTTAGTTTTAAATAATTTTTTAAAGCTATCAAATCAGAGACCCCAATCAATATTGGGGTTTTTTGTTTGCTTTATATTAAATTTAAATAAAAATTTAAACTTAAGGTTTGCAAAAACTTCAACTAATATTTAAGAAGTAATTTTGATGCTTAATTCATAACTATTACTCTTAATTAGTATGGTCTTTGAAGAGTTTTAATAAGTTAAGCAACTGAACATTTACTTAAATAATATTATTACTTTTACAAAAGATAACTTAGAATAAAATACTTACATTGTTTAATTTTTTTATATGGATAATAAAAAATCTCTATTTGAAAAGCCCTATGATATTAAAGATGTAGGTGTTCTATTCGGACTTGTAACTTTTTTACTCATAATATCTGCGCTACTTGGAAATAATCTATTTGGTATATTCCAAGAAAATATAAATTTCGGATAAAATTAAAAATTGTCTTATAAAAAGCAATATTGTGAAAAATAAAAATCAATACAAAATTGTGGTGAAAATATTCAATGACTAATATCCTAAAGCATTAGATTGAATTAAATCTATTTATATTTTTCTAAATTTTTTGAAAACCTGTAATACTAAAAGATATAGCTTTTAAGATAAGCCGTTATATTTAAAAATATGAAGGCGATTTAAACAACTCTTTAAAAAGGTTGAGAGCGGAAGTAATTAATGCCCTCAGTATTCTTATTATTATTTGCTGTTTAACTAGTATCAAAATAAATTTTGCATTGTTAATTTTTTACAATATTCATTTATAAACTTAACTTCTACTCCTGAAGTTATTGCAGCTTTTTGCTCATATAATTTAGATATTTCTTTATCGCTCATAAAAGCTTTCATCTTTGCACAGGCTCTTAAATCAGAATCATACTTGGCTGATTCTTTTAAACTGGCTGAAATAGAAAATAAGAAATAAGCATTAACAGCTAAAAGAACAATACTTAAATTTTTTTCTAAAAATTTACTCATATCTAATTTTGTTTATATTTACGCCAACCTTCTTAATTTTTTAAATTTGCGTTAGCTGCTGCCAACTTTTTTTGTTGGGAAGAGCGACATTTTTCTAAAGATTGGAGCTTAGGCTAGTAATTTGGATTAAATATAACTGGTAATTGACTATTATGCTAATTTAAAACTTGGGAGGATAAACTTAAAATTCCTCTTTAATAACTGGTTCAAGTTATATCTATCAATTGACTTTATAAACTTCAACTACTTTTTTGTTCTATAGTTATTTAGTTAGGATAGGACTGATTAACACTCAAGAAGAATATGTATAAAACTATTTACTGAAGGAAAAATTGAAAGGACAAAATTTGTTGAGAAAGTTGGGAGACCATACTTTAAATACTGGAAGAAATAATATTCCTACTTTTAGAGGTATAGCGTAGGTTCATTTTATACATACCCCATATCCTCACATGTAGGAAAAATATATTGACTGTTGATCTACAATAAGTGAAATTAAATTAGAAAAAATGAGAAAATTTATTATATTTTTGATTTTTCTTCTCTTCCCGAATGCAGCAAATGCAAGTGATATAAATAAAATCATAGATAAAACAACTGTTTACCTAATGAATAATTGGGATTCAGATAAAAGCTTAAAAGGGATATACCCTCCGCAAGTTATAACCACCAATACAGGTACAAAGGTATACGGTGGATGCGGTGACTACAAAACGGGGATTGATGTAGGTGGATCATATTATTGTCCTGCTACCCATACGATCGTTCTTGATCCAAAACAACTCAAAAGTTTTGTGAAGTATTTTGGCAATTCAAGCATTGCTTTTGTAATTGCTCATGAATTTGCACACGCACTACAACAAGGATTAGAAATTGAATATGAAAAACCTCATAGTGAACTACAAGCGGATTGTTTAGCAGGTTATTTTATTCAAAAAGGTAATGAGGAATTAGGAGTAACAAGAGAAAGTATTTTAGAAATGGCCTCTGCTGCCTATGCTATTGGGAGCGATAGTCATGGGACAGGCGCACAAAGAGCTTATGCTCTTTTGTCTGGCATGGGAAGAGTTGATTCAACTTGCTCTATGGCCTCAATAGATAAACTTGTTGAGAATGAGATAGACGATCCACTTTATAAAACATTCTCTAAAACAAGGGGTTCAGGGAGATCAGTTAATTTAGAACCAACACCATACAAAAAAGATGCTGCAGGATTATTAGGCGTAAATTTAAAAGGCTTATCTAACAAAACAAAATTCAAATTTTGAATGTTTAAATTTTTTTTAATTACTTTTATATTCAGTAGTAATTTTTTAGATTTTACATTTTTTAAATCAGGAAAAGCAGCTTCGCACAACTCGCTCCTTTTAGAAGGAATAGAAAAAATAGAAAATACTGATTACTCAGGTGCATTAGATGATATTAATGACTTCCTTAAACAATATCCAACGAATTGGGAAGCTTATTTTCATAGAGGGGTTAGCAAAAACAACTTAAGTGATTACGAAGGAGCAAAAACAGATTTTTCTAGATCGATAGAATTAAATCCTAATCTCTGGGCACCAAGTTTTAATGGTCGTGGATTTAGCAAACAAATGCTTGGTGATCATAATGGTGCAATATCAGACTTTACTAAATCTATTGAGCTTGATCCTGGAAGAGCTTATCCATATGGTGCAAGAGCTTACAGTAAAGGCAGTTTAGGGAAATATATTGAAGCTATTGATGACTTAGATCTTGCCATTGAGAGAAATTCTAGCGATTCCTATTTATTTAATTTACGAGGTTACTATAAAGAATTACTAAATGATCTAGATGGCGCCATTTCAGATTTTAAATCGGTTTTCGAATTTGGTAATGAAGATGAAATTTTTTTATCAATTACATATTTAATAGATGTTTATTTAAGGTTGGGAGAGTATCAAGAGATCCCAGAATTATTAGTTAAGGGTAAAAAACTACTTAATAAAATAAATATCAAAGAAAGTTATGTTTCTCTACTTTATAGAGAATCACTTTATAACTCTTATGTTGGGAATAATAATAAATCAGAATCACTACTGGAAAAATGTTTGTCAAATATAAGCAAAGAAGAAAGAAGCGATTCCTTTTACTACAGCTCTTGCAAGAACCTTCTTGTTGGTATTTATATAGATCAAAAAGAATTTAAAAAAGCAAAAAAAATCATAGATTACTGGAGTGGAGAAGGGCAATTTAATCTTGCATATATTGCTTTCATGGAAAATAAATTACCTAAAGCAGAAAAGATTTTAAAAAGAATTTATAAATTACAATTTAAAGATTCGAAATTTAAAAAACCTGAACCATATTTATCAGGGATGATAGGGAGCGTCTTATGGTTTCAAGGAAAAAATAAAGAATCAAAAATCTACCACGAAGAGTCACTCAAAAACTTTAAATCTATATATGGTGATAAAAATCCAATATTGATTCAACCTTTGATAAATTTAGCCATGGTACATTTTAATGATGGCGAGTATGAAAAAACAGATTTCTATTTAAGAAAAAGTCTTGATTTACAATTTAAATTCATTCAAAAACAAATACCATTTTTACCATTATCCAAAAGAGACCAGTTTGTAAAAACACTTGGAATATCATATCCCGCAATTTTTTCTGCATCTAGTATCCATCCAAAAGGAAAATATCTTGCCTTATATGCGAGGCTAAATCGTCATGGATTGCTTGAGGAAATTGAGAGAAAACAAGCCAAAATAACATCACTTGAAGGTTCTCAAAAAATATTAAAAGATAAGATTATTAAAATAACAAATAAAATTTCATCTATTACTTCAAATGATCAGGACTTATTCAATAGTCTTACTATTGAAAAAGAAAACTTAGAATCCAAGTTATATAAGTCATTACCAAAACTTGAATCAAAGATTTACTCAATTGAGGAAATAGCAAATGAGATTCCAAATAATGGTGTATTAATTGAGTATCAAAAATATAGACCCTTTATATTTGAGAACCCTGAGGATGCTTTAAATGAAAATAATTGGGAAGAGCCTAGATATCAAGCACTTCTATTATTCCCAAATGGAGAAGTTGAAACAATTGATTTGGGGGATAGTTCAAAAATAGAAAACTATATAAATAAAGCGCTGATTTCATCAGAAGAGTATCTGCCTGATGCTCAAATAATGTGGAATAAAGTAGCAACTCTAGTAATAGAACCGCTTGAAAAATTTATAAATGATAAAGAAATATTATATATATCTCCAGATGCAGAATTAAATCGAATACCTTTTTCTGCCATGGCAAATAAAAAAGATATATTTCTTGCGGATCAGTTCGAATTAAGACTGATAACTACTGGGAGAGAATTAGTAATTTTAAATAAAAAAAATAAGCTTGAAAAAAATAAATCTTTAGTAGCAGCTGATCCTAATTTCGATTTACGAACCAATATTGTAAAGGATAAAAAAGAATCAAATAAGCCTAAAAAAATTTATAATCAAAAGCGTTCATTCGACCAAAATTTAAAAATATGGGGTCAATTACCAGCAACAAAAAAAGAAGGGCTATTTATTGCTAATGAAATAAATGCTAATTTGTTGTTAAAAAATGAAGCATCTGTATTAAACATACAAAAAGAAGAATCTCCAAAAATCATTCATATCGCTTCTCATTCTTTCTTTTTAAGTAATAAAGAAGAGAATAATATTTTATCTTCATTACTTTTTTCAAATAACCTAAATAAAAAAAATACTAAATTTGAAAATCCACTTTTAAGGAGTGGGATAGTATTATCTGGTGCAAATTTTCCTAATCTTAATAAATTAGATGATGGCTATTTAACTGCACTAGAAGTAAGTAAACTAGATTGGTTGGGTACAGAATTAGTAGTAATTTCAGGTTGTGAATCAGGAATAGGCGTTAATAAAGCAGGTGATGGGGTTTATGGACTGAAAAGATCAATTGCAGTGGCGGGGGCAAGATCAAGCATGTTATCTCTTTGGGAAGTAAAAGATGAGCCTACTGCAGCATTTATGGAAAGTTTTTATAAAAAATTAAAATCTGGGTTTAGTAGGAACAGGGCATTATTTGAAACACAAAAGGAGTTTAGAAAACATATCGTAGAGGCTTGGAGACATCCAAATGTTTGGGCAGCATTTCAATTAAGTGGAGATTGGAGAATCATTAATTAGTAAATAAGCCATTAGATATTATGACCTGAACTTTAAAAGTATTTCTTTTCCCATTTATCTTTAAGGTTTTTCATTGCTCTTTTGTATCTCATTACTTTCCTTTCCCAGGGTGATATTAGTAGCAAAATCACCACTAAATTAATCAGAAAAAGCGGTAAAAAAGTAAAATTCAAAATTAAAATATTCCATGGTCTTTCTACTAAAAAAAATTGAAAATAACTAGGTTTCTCTGGTAGTAAATAGCCATTTCTTTTTCCCCAATTAACACAATCCTTTAAAGCATCATCAATAATTAAAAATTCATTTTCATAAATCCTATATCTCCAGAAAAACCATATTCCAGAAACGATAGCTGCATATAGCCAATAAATTAAAAATTTCATTAATAAATTTGATTTATTAATGTATTGTTCTGGATTTATGAAACTGATTCTTATTTAAATTTGGAATCACTTAGAAAAGTTTAGAACTAAGCAAATGTGTACGGAGTTTAAACTCCACATTTTAAAATTATTATGAACTTCAAAAAATCAGCTTTTAAAAAATTAAGTTTAGCTATTGCTTTTGCTTTAGCATCTTCTTGCTTGAGCATTTTTACTTTTTCTCAAAAAGCACATGCCTATGACTCCATAGAAGTTTGCGAAGATATGTTTACTGGTGAACTTTATAGATGTGGATCCCTACGTTTTTAGGTTTAATAAATTAACTTGATATTAAAAAAACCAGGTATATAACCTGGTTTTTTTTTGGAATCAATTTTAAGTTTCCAGAACTAGAAGAAATCAGTTCATATAAAAACTAAAAATGAAATTTACAACAATCTTTACTTCTTTAATAGGGATTTTGTTTACAGGTATTGGATTTGGATATCTGTTAACAATTGAACCATCATTTTCCTCTAACTTATTTAACAATTCACTTCCAAAAATCGGAATAAATATAGATTCAAATCCAAATAAATACGTATTTTAATTAGGCATAAATTATGAATAACAAAAGAAATAAGGACAAGGATGATTTATCTGAATTTAAAATAAAGGATTTATTAAATTCTGTTTTCAATGATATTGAAGCAACTTCAATTGGTAATAAGAAAAGTACTGGGATACCAGTGAATTTTTATGATTTCGATGCTATTACACAAGGACTATCTCCCGGCAATTTATATGTTATTGGAGGCCGTCCAGCGATGGGGAAGACATCTTTTGTTCTAAACATTGCAAAAAATATAAGTCAAATAAATAATTTACCAATATGTTTCTTTTCACTTGAGACCAGTCAGAAAATGCTTTGCCATAGATTGCTTTCAATGGAAATTGGTATAGAGTCTGGGCGACTTAGAACAGGAAGACTAACTCAGGAAGAATGGCCAATACTTGGAGAGGCAATTTCTTTTCTAAATAAAAACCCAATATATCTTATAGATAAAGCATTAATACAAGTTTCAGAAATTTATCAAATTTGTAAGAAAGTAAAAAATATACATAATCAAAATATTGGAGCAATATTTATTGATTTCCTACAACTTCTGGAAGATAAGAGTTTAGGCCGAAATATTTTAAGAGAAGATGAGCTTTCAAAAATCATGAATGATTTGAAAAATTTATCTATAAATCTTGAAGTACCCGTAATAATTACATCACAATTAAAGAGAGAATTGGAAACCAGAACTAATAAAAGACCTATGCTTAGTGATATTAGAGACTCGGAAGTAATAGAAAATAGAGCTGATTTAATAGCTTTTATTTATAGAGATGAATACTACAATCCTGAAACTTTAGATAGAGGTATAACCGAGATAATTGTAGCTAAGCAGAGAAATGGTCCTGTTGGGACTGTTAAATTATTATTTGAACCTCAATATACAAGGTTTAGAAATCTTTTAGATTGACTTAATATGTTTCTAGAGTATCTAAATCTTTTGTCAAAAGGATATTGCAATATTTATTGTCTCGATTCATTTAGTGGGAAGGTAAAACAAAAATTATTAGATATTGATAGTGATTTTTGCTCTAAACATAATTTATATGATCAAGAGTTTGATAATAAATTTGATAATAAAATATTTGATTTAGCAAAAAAAGACCATTCTTCAGAAGACGCTCTTCTTGCTCTAAGAGGGAGAATAAGTTTTCCGATTTTTCAAAAGGTAAATGAAATATTTAAAAAATATACTTATCAGTTTGAGAATGAAAAAATTAATTTAAATGATATGTTGATAATTGTTTTAGATGATAGCGGTGAAAAATATTTAAGAATACCTTTAAAAATTGAGGCAAAGAAGAATAATTTTGTAAGGAAATTATTCTCCTGGGAAACATTAATGATTATGAAAGAAAATAATATTTTAAGACCTTTTAGTGCAGAAGTAATTGCAGATTTTAATCCTAAACTTTCCAATCTAAATACTTGGAGTCAGAACAAAGTGAAAGGTAACTATGAACTAAAAAAATATTTAAAAGAATGTGGCATACTACTTATTTCTCCATGGTCATTGATAGCAGATAGCTCTAAAAAACGAATAATTATTTCTTGGCGAGAATATGGTGAAGGCCATTTAAGTGACAAAGATTTAGAAAAATTATATGAATCATATTTAGTGGAGTATAAAAAGGCAAAGCAAGATTATAAAAATAGAACAGGTAAAATATCAGGATGGTCTCCTGATGAAGATTTTTTAAAATCTCTAAACCCACCTCAAAAAAACACAGAAATATTATTGTTAATTGATAAAGCTTTAAGGAAATATATATCTAGTCCTTATGACACAAGAAACTTTTATGAATATGAAGAAAATCAAATTGAAAATAAACTTGAAGATGAAGAGGAATATTCTTCAAAAGATTTATCAGAAATTATAAAAAATGTTTTAAGGAGAAATTCAACAAATATAGTTAATCAAATAATTAAAAAAGACAGCACAAAATGGATAAAGGATCCCTCAAGGAAAAATGCATGGATTTTATATGGAGAAGGTCTTAGTCAAAGGGAGATTGCATCCAAATGTGATCATAAGCAGGGTTGGGTAAGTAAATTAATTCCTGAAAATAAGATTTCAGAAGAAATAGCTCAAGAAAGTGCTTTTGAACTTTTAAAAAAGAGTGAATTTAATAAATTCAAAGAAGATCCAGAAAGCCTTGATAAACTATTAGATGGTTTAAAAAGTTATTTAGTTTTCAGCGAAGATAAAAATAATATTTCTATTCTAAGAAATACTATTTATGAGGTAATAAGTAAATGACAAAGAAAAATTCGAATAACGACCCTTTAGATTTATTTCCAATACCTAATGATGCAATTTACATTAATTCCAAAAAAAATCTAGACCCAAGAGATAAAATAATTAGTGCTTTAAAAAAGTATTTAAAAGATAAAAATCTTGATTTACCTTTGGGACCAAAATTAGATTTAAATAATCCTCAAAGATCAATTATTTTAAATAAGTTTGATATACAAATTGTATATACAAGTTTAATTTCCGATGTTATTCAAATACCTTTAAAAAATTCAAAAATCAAGAATAAAGGGCCACAATTATTTTTAGCGGCTCAATTAGAAGAAGATTTAGACGTTATATACTTTAAGGGTGTTTTAAAAAGTACTGAATTTGAGAAAATTGTTAGTAAAAAAGAACTAAAGAAAGATTCTGTTGGGATCGAGATTGAGAATTTCAAAGGAGGTATTGAACGATTAATAAGATATGTAAGATTATTAAATCCTGAATCTATAGAAAGAACATATTTTAATACTGCAATATCTAATTTTAAGATTCCAAGTTTAAAAATTAAATTTAATCTATCTACTCCATTAATAGCTGGTGGATTAATGGCAGCTCTAATAGGTCCTCAAATAATTAGACCTAGATTGATAGGTGGTATTGCTAAGCTAAGCCCAAGCACATATGAAATCCAAAGTTTTACAAGAAGTTCTGATAGTAATTCGATATGTCTTTTAACTCCTACACTTGCAAAAAATATAAATAATAATTTTGAAGCAAAAATAAAAATAGATAAGCCAGTGATATATTCTCTAAAACCACTTAATGAAATAAATATTTCAAAAAATGGAAATATTGTTTGGGAAAAAATAGCTTCATCAAAAGAAAAAATTAATGGACCAATTAATTGGCCATTAAATTCTATAAATAAAAAAGATTCTTATAGACTATCTCTTAGGCCAGAAGGATCTGGAATGGGCTCTAAACTAGAAATAGATTTTGTATTTGATAAAAATATTCCTCTTTTGAATAAAGACAATATTGAAAAAAGTTTAGGCAAATCAAAAAGTGATTGGATAAGTTTTATTAAAAGAAATTTAGATAAAGACAATAATACTGCTCTTACCATATTGCTTTCAGAAAGAGCCCCATCATCTCAGAGAATTAAAAAATCTATAAAAGAAATAATAAAAACTGATAATTGCAAATAACTTTTTAAAAAATAAGTATTTTGGAATCAATTAAAAAAAAACAGAACTAATAATATCTGTAATTTATAAAAATTTAGAAATGATTATTTGGGGTTCTAGAAGTAAAGCTTCTACAAAAGAGAGTGGTAGATTTTATTGTCCACATTGCCAAGGTCACAGACAATATGAACTTAAGCATAGTAAACAATACTTTACGTTATATTTCGTAAGGACTTTTCCTATTCAAGATCATGGAGAATATGTCGAATGTACATCTTGTAAAACAACATATGATAAAAAAATATTAGATTATGACCCGGAAAAAGAAGCTGAAGAATACAAAGCGGTTTATTTATTGCTTATATTAGATCTCTTAATAAAATTAGCTATTACAAAAAACTCAATAGAAAATCTCGATATTAGCAAAATAGAGAACGCATATTTGCAAGCTACTCAAATTTCGCTTGATAAAGATTTACTTATGAACGCTTATCAAAGAGTCAAAAATTCAGATAAAACATACACCCAAATTGCAAATCAACTTAGTACTATTGCAAACGAATTTGGTAAAGAAGCAATCTTAAGAGCAAGTATTAAAATAATTTCTGAGGATAAAACCGTTACTAAAAATGAACTTGAGATGCTCTTTGATTTATCCGAGTCATTACAAATTCCAAGAGCATATGTTAGAGGAATATTTATTGAAGAAGATATTACTATTTAAAAATAATTTCAAACAAGATTTTTATAATTTATTTCTTTAAAGACTTTAAAATTGCATTTCCATAATAGCAAAATAATTAAAAACTATTTATGATCTCATGAGGATGGGGAATTTATATAAAAAACAAATAAGGATTATTAAAACAATTTATTTATTGATAAATTGAACTATTTGAAAAGATGAAAACAGAAAAATGCATTATTATTTATGTAAAATAAATAATTCAAATTGAAGAATTTTAAAAGTGCAATAAAGAATATATTTTTTACATTTAGTTTAATAATCCCAATGAATTTTAATGGAGAAATAATTGGTACAGAAATTACCAATGATTATTTAATTGCAGAAAATAAACTGAAAGAAAATCAATTACTTAAAGAAATAGAGAAAATTACTAAATTAGCTATTGAGGCTGAAGATAATAAGGAATATGAGAAAGCTATTAATTTTCTTGAAAAAGGATTAAAAATAGAAAAAAAGGTTCTTGGTGAGAATGATATTGAAGTTGCAAATACTTTGAAATGGATAGCTAGAATATACAGACAAAAAAGTGAATTTGAAAAGTCTGAACACTTTTATAATCAGTCACTTAGGATAAAAAATGATCAATTAGGTGACAACGATTTCCAATTAGTTGATATACATTTTAATCTTGGATATTTAGATGAGCGCAAAGGAAAAAACTTTTACCAAAATGCCGAGGGCCACTATCTCAAGGCATTAGAAATAGTTAAAAATTCTTATAGTGAAGAACATGAAGATTATATATATGGACTTTATTTATTAGGAAATTTATATAGTGAAATAGGACTATTTGAAAAAGCAAACGATATTCTTATAAGAACTTTGAAATTAGAAGAAAAAACATTAGGTAAAGATAATCTTGATGTTGCTAGAACCCTTTTTGCGATTGGCCGTAATTATAATGATTCAGGTAAATTCAAAAAAGCTGAAAGTTTTTTTCTTAGAGCTTTAGAAATTGAAAAACAAAAATTAGGCTTTAATAATGAAGATACTGCTATAACTTTGAATGCTCTGGGTGAAAATTATCTTGAACTAGGACTTTATAATGAAGCAGAAAAAAATATTAAAAAAGCATTATCAATTAAAGAGAAGATTTTATCTCCTGATGACAAATTGATTGCTACTTCTTTAAATGATCTAGCTCTAGTAAATTGGTATAAAGGTGAATATAGTCAAGCGGAACCCCTTCTTTTTAGAGCATTATCTATTAGAAAAAAAGTTTATGGAAATGAAAGTGAATATACTGCGGTAATCTATAGTAATTTAGCATTAATTTATTCAAGCCAATACCTTTACGATAAATCTATTGAATTTGATAAAAAAGCGTATGAAATCAGAAAAAAGGTTTATGGAGAAAATCATTATATAACACTAATATCATCTAATAACCTCGCTACAGATTATTTATCAAAAAATGATTTTGACAATGCTGAGAAAATCCTGACAAAAGTTCTTAATGAAAATAAAAAAATCTTTGGGTTAGTTTCTGCTCCAGTAGCTCTTACTTCTCATACTTTATCTGGACTTTATTTACGAACTGGAGAATATGAAAAAGCAAAACCTTTAATTGATAAATCTTTAGATATATATAAAAATATTTTTGGTTTAGAACACCCCAGTACAGCTTTAATAATTTCAACTCTTGCAAGTTATAACCGTTATATGGGTTTTAATGAAAAAGCCATAAATCGATATGAAGAAGCTTTAGATATTAATAGAAAAATATATGGTAAGGATAGTTACGAGTTATCTCAAATGACTCCATTGGCATATTTATATTTAGAAGAGGGAAATTATGAAAAATCAAAATTATTTTTTCTGGAGAGATTGAAAAATGAAGTAACATTTATACAAAAAGAACTTCCATTTTTATCTTCCAAAGATAGAGAAATATTTGTTGAGGAGGTAAATCTTTTTAATCCAGGAACTTTATATAGTATTTTCAAAAATCAAAATGGCAAAGAATTAGCTCTTTTTGCAAGACTAAATACACAAGGCTTAATACAAGAAATTGAAAGAAATCAAATGCGTCTTTCTAAAATTCTTGATCCAAAAGAAAAAATTATTAATGAAATAAGAATAATAAATAATAAAATTTCACCTTTCAAAGAATATTCTTCTGAAATAGGATCTCTGAAAGAGAAAAAAGAATTATTAGAAAAAAAACTTTATAGGAAATTACCAATCATAAAGCCAAAAATTATTGAAGTTTCCCAAGTTGCTAATGCATTGCCAAAAAATTCGATTTTAATTGAATTTCAAAAATACAAACCTTACACCCAAGAAACTTTTTTTGGAATTGGTATAAACTATCTCAACGAAATTAATAAGGGAATAAAAGTAGTAAAAGTTTTCAAAGATTCACCTTCAGATAAAGCAGGTATTAAAAAAGGAGATATAATATTATCTGTCAATAATATTTCAAGTACAGGGGGAAATTATTCTGCAGCGGAGAAGGAACTTTTTAATAATTTTGATAAAAAATTAGATTTTTTAATTTTAAGAAATAATAAAAAAATAAATAAATCTATTCTTAAGGCAAAATTTAATTCTGGCTGGGCTTTAGGGGAAGAGCGTTATCTTGCAATATTGCTAAACTCAAAAAGAAAAATAAGTGCTTTTGATATTGGTTCAGCTGAAAACATCCATAAAATAATTAACAAAGCTCTTTATGTAACAGAAGAAGGATTAGCAGATGCCCAAAAAAGATGGAAAGAAGTAGGAGATGTATTGATTAAACCTTTAAAAGAAGCAATAGGTGATGCACAAACTTTATTTATTTCTCCTGATGCTGAGTTAAACCGTGTTCCATTTGCGGCTCTAAGCTCTCATAAAGATGATCAATTGCTCGGTGATGTGGTCAACATACGTCTACTAACAACAGGCCGCGAACTATTAGATCTCGCTAAACGCTCTAAATCAGCAAAACAAAAACCACTAGTTATTGCTAATCCAGCATTCAACTTGGTTAAAACAAATCAAACCAAACAAGAACCAAATCTAATTGCTAGTAATCAATCCCAGCAACGATCTGGTGATCTAACTTCTTTCAATTGGAGCCCTTTACCGGGTACAGCAAAAGAAGGAAAAGTTATTGCGAAATTAACCAAAGCTCAGCTATTAACAAAAGATAATGCTACAGCTTTAGCATTACAAGAACAACAACAAGCTCGCAAGGTCTTACATATTGCTAGCCATGCATACTATTTACCTGACCAAGAAAAAGGAGAAAACCCATTACTAAGAAGTGGCATTGTTTTAGCTGGTGCCAATGAACCAGAAGCTAATCCTAAAGATGATGGTTATTTAACTGCTTTAGAAGTAAGCAAACTAAATTGGCAGGGTACAGAATTAGTAGCCATCTCTGCATGTGATTCGGGTAAAGGTGATATTCAATCTGGAGAAGGTGTTTATGGTCTTAAGCGTGCTATCGCTGTTGCCGGGGCAAGATCAAGTTTACTTTCTTTATGGAAGGTTGATGATATAGCAACAACAGATTTTATGGAGAAATTCTATCAAAAACTTAAGGATGGAATGGGAAGATCAGAAGCTTTGGCTGAAACACAAAAAGAATTTAAAAATCATTCTATTCTTAGATTTCGTCATCCTTACTACTGGGCAGCATTTCAATTAAGCGGGGACTGGAGACCAATTGATTTTTAATTTGGAATCACATTATCAAAGTGAGAACTAAAAGTATTTAGAGTTTTTATTTTATTAAATGTCTAAAGCAACCAAAATTCTAAACACTGTAAATAAAGGTTTTGAAAAAATTGGACTAACATATCCCACTTACAACTGGTCTAAAGATGTGGCTGTTGATCAAGAAATGGTTCGGGAAATTTATAAGATGAAGGAATTTGAATCTATAGAAAATGAAAAATTTTTATATACATCATTGTGCGTAAGAAGATATGGCTTATGTGCTACACGAAGCAATCTATTAGTAACTGATAAGCGAATTATTTTATGGAATACTTACTGGCAAGTTAATTATCGTTCCTCATTACTTCCCATAATTAGTGTATTAGATATAAATTCTCTAAAAAGATTAAAAAAAGTAAGACATTTTTATTCTGCATATACAATATCTTTATCAATTATTGGTAATTTCATAACAGGAAGTAACCCTGATTATTTTTTCTCAAGTCAATTAAGAAAAGAGAATATTCAATTAATGAAAAATCAAGATGACTTTAAATTTTTTAGAAAAGCAATAGCCCATCATGATCTAGAAATTGAAGAAGTTGAAACGGATTAAAAATTAAATATTTTCTATAAGTTTATAAAATGCAAAAACAATTAATTATTATCGCAGCAGGATTTTTATTAAGTTATCCTGCTGCAATTCTTTCTAATTCGTACTATGTATCTTCAAATACATTTGAAGATAAAATTCAAAAGAATATTGGCGAAAAAAATCCTCAAAATATCTTCAATAATGCCGATATCAAATACAAGAATAATGATTATCAAAGTGCAATAGTTGAATATTCTAAAATATTAAATAATAATCCAAAAAATAAGCATGCTTTATTTAGAAGAGCTTTATCAAAGAGCAAAATAAAAGATTACGAGGGAGCTATCTCTGATTATTCAAAAGTAATAGAAATAGATAAAACATACTACTTAGCTTTTTATAATCGAGGTTATGTAAAGGAAGAAATAAAAGACTACTATGGAGCGATTTCTGATTACAACAAAGCTATTTATTTAAAAAAAGACTATGAGAATGCATATATAAATAGAGCATATGCAAAATCAGATATTGGCGATTTATCAGGAGCTATTAGTGATTTTACAACTGTTATAGATTTAAATTCTAAAAATTCCTACGCTTTTTACGGTAGGGGTTATATACAATCTAAACTTGAAGATCATTACGCAGCTATTTCTGATTTTACTAAGGCTATAAAAATTGATCAAAAAGATTATCTTGCTTATGCTGCTCGAGGATATTCTAAGGGAGAAATAAACGATTATGAAGGTTCATTAGATGATTATTCTAAAGCGATTTCTATAAATCCAAATTTGGAATATGCATATTTTAATAGAGGACTAATTAATTACAATAATGATAAATATAAAGAAGCATGCACTGATTGGATAAAAGCTTCAGAATTAGGTTATGAAAATGCTCACAAAAAAGCAGATAACTGCAAAAATTCAGATAATTTCAAAGCTAGTGTTAAAAATCTTTTAGAAAGTAAATAGCTTTGTTGATTATATGAAAAATGTATTTCTATTTTTATTAATCCCTTTTGAGCAGGTTTTGCATGTTAAAGGAAATGATAAATTTATGTTCAAGTCAGTTCAAAATTAACCAAAAAAAGTAATTTTAGTCATTAATTAATTAAGAAATAAATGAAAAGATTTTCAGATATAATTAGACCTTTTTCTCTAGCACTGGCTTTCCTTATGCCAGTAGCAATTGAAAGTTCCTTATTAGCTGAAGTCGTTCCTGATGGCCTGGTTGGGGAGAGAAAAGAAAAATCAAATCTCGATAATGATATTAAAGAACTTAAAAAAGTAGCTGAAGAAGCAAAAAATTTACAGAACTATTCTCAAGCTATAGATCTATATGAAAGGATTCTTATATTAGAAAATGAGCGGGTAATTAGAGATGGAAAATCAGGTAAAAATAAAAAATATTGGGTTCAACATCCTGCAAGATTCACACTTATAAATTTAGCTCGCCTTTATAAAAGGCAAGGAATTTATGAAAAAGCAGAAACTCTATATTTACGTCTTCTGTCTATAGACGAAAAGGCAATAGGACCAGAAAATCCTAATACAGCATCTACTCTTATGGAGTTAGCAAATGTGTATAAAGATCAGGGAAAATACAACAAAGCAGAACCTCTATATCAACGTGCTTTATCTATTAAAGAAAAATCCCTAGGACCTGAACATTCTGGGACAGGAACTGCGCTCAACAATTTGGCATCTCTTTATGCTATTCAGGGAAAATACAACAAAGCGGAACCTCTATTTCAACGTGCTTTATCTATTGCAGAAAAAACCTTAGGACCTGAACATGCTAAAACGACATTTAGTATAAACAATTTGGCCTTATTTTATTATTATCAGGGAAAATACAACAAAGCGGAACCTCTATATCAACGTGCTTTATCTATTGCAGAAAAAACTTTAGGACCTGAAGATCTTCGCGTAGGATTATTTCTAGTAAATTTAGCGAATCTCTATAAAACAAAGGGTGATTACAGCAAAGCGGAGCCTTTTTACTTAAGAGCTTTATCTATTATAGAAAAAGATGCAGGAACAGATCATCCTCATACAGCAAAAGTGGTCGGAAGTTTAGCGGGTCTTTATTCTAATCAGGGACTATATAGCAAAGCAGAGCCTTTTTACTTAAGAGCTTTATCTATTGCAGAAAAAACCTTAGGACCTAACCATCCCGACACAGGAAGTTCTCTTGAGGATTTAGGTTACCTTTATTACTTACAGGGACTATATAGCAAAGCAGAACCTTTATACTTACGAGCTTTATCTATTGCAGAAAAAACCTTAGGACCTAACCATAACTTCACAGCATCTACAGTAAACGCTTTAGCCCTACTTTATAGGGCTCAGGAACTATACAGCAAAGCAGAACCTCTATATCAACGTGCTTTATCTATTAAAGAAAAATCCCTAGGATGGGATCATGTTGATACAGCAGTCTCTACGAATAATTTAGCGAATCTTTATCATAGTCAAGGACTTTACAGCAAAGCAGAAACTTTATACTTGCGAGCTTTATCCATTTTGGAAAGATCTACTTTAGGTCCTAGCAATATTTATATAGACAATACACTAATTCCTTTAGCACTAAATTATTCATCGCAAGGATTATATGAGAAAGCTATACCATTAATCTTTCGTGCACAAAAACTACAAATTACTTTTATTCAAAAAGAATCTCCTTACCTCCCCCTTAATGACCGAGAATCCTTTGTTGCAAACTCTCAGCGGGGTTATTTTAGAAGTTTTGATTTTGTATCAAAGGATGATTCCGGAATTGAACTTGCCTTATATGCAAGACTTAACCGTCATGGTTTATTAGAAGAAATTGAAAGTCGCCAGGCTAAGCTTGCTAAATTAGAAGGTCCTCAAAAACAAATTGCTGCGGAATTAAAAGAAGTAATTCAAAAGCTAGCATCTTCAGTATTAAAAGATAAAGAACGAGGAGATCTTATAAAAAGAAAAGAAAAATTAGAGAAAAAACTCTATCGCATACTCCCTAAGCTAAAACCTCGTCTTGTAACTGTGGAGGATGTTGCAAAATCAATTCCAAGAAATGGTATTTTGATTGAATTTCAGCGATACACTGCTTTTGACTCCGCCAAGTCAACTAATGAAGAGGGCAAACAACATTACCTGGCTTTAGTACTTAATCCTAATGGCGAAAAGTCAGCAATAAATCTAGGTACCTCTGATATTATCGATAAAAAAATCATAAAGGCATTACAAGCATCAGAAGAAGGATTAGCAGATGCCCAGCAACTATGGGAAGAAGTAGGTGAGTTAGTGATTAAGCCATTAAAAGAAGCAATCGGTGATGCAGAAACCTTCTTTATTTCTCCTGATGCAGAGCTAAACCGTATTCCTTTTGCTGCACTCCGTTCTCATAAAGATGATCAATTGCTCGGTGATGCAGTCAAGATACGTCTACTAACAACAGGCCGCGAACTACTAGATCTCGCTAAAAGGTCAAAATCCAGCAAACAAAAATCACTTGTTGTTGCTAATCCAGCATTCAACCTGGTTAAAACAAACCAATCCAAAAAAGAATCAAATCTAATTGCGAGCAATACATCTCAAAAACGTTCTGGCGATCTAACTTCTTTTAATTGGGATCCTTTGACTGGAAGTGCAAAAGAAGGGAATGTTATTGCGGAATTAATCAACGCTAAGCTATTAACAAAAGACAAGGCAACATCTTTAGCATTACAAGAACAACAACAAGCACCAAAAATCTTACATATCGCTAGCCATGCTTATTATTTACCTGATCAGGAAAAAGGAGAGAACCCATTACTAAGAAGTGGCATTGTTTTAGCAGGTGCAAATGAACCAGAAGCCAATCCTAAAGATGATGGTTATTTAACTGCTTTAGAAGTTACCAAAGTTGATTGGCAAGATACGGAATTAGTAGTCATCTCTGCATGTGAATCTGGTAAAGGTGATATTCAATCTGGAGAAGGTGTTTATGGATTAAAACGTGCTATAGCTGTTGCCGGGGCAAGATCAAGTTTACTTTCTTTATGGGAGGTTAATGATATAGCAACAGCAGCTTTTATGGAAAGTTTCTATGAAAGGCTTAAAAAAGGAGAAGGCAGAGCTGATGCTTTAGCTGCAACTCAAAAAGAGTTTAGAAATCACAGCACTCCAGGCTGGAGGCATCCATATGTTTGGGCAGCATTCCAGCTAAGTGGTGACTGGAGACCTATTAATTTTTAGTTAACTTTTATTAGATAATTTTTATCTTTAATTACTGTTGAAAGAATCCTCAAAATGAGAATGGAATCGTAACAGTTCTGTCAGAACTAATAAGATATAGATTCAAAAAAATTTAATGAAAAAATTTTTAAAAAATTTTTTAGTTATGTCTATTTTTCTTCCTTTATTAGTGCCAATAGGAGTTAGGTCTCATGATGAGGAGGTACATAAAATTTGCTTTAATGCAAAGGATTATGCAGGGTGTATAAAATCTAATTCGAGTTTTACATACATGCAAAAGGCTGCTGCCACAGGAGCATTAGGTTCCATGAAGTGTTTAGAAAGAAGAAATTTAATTACTAAATTTGAAGGTGATAAAGCAATGGCTGATGCATTAGGTGCTCTTAATATTCCAAAAGAAATTTTGAAGGTTTCTAAAGTACAAAAGGTTGCTGAAAAAATATCTTTTCTATTTCAGGTAGATTGCAGAACAATGGTAGATACTGATCAGATAAAAATGCAAAAAATACTAACAGATGAATTAATGAACTAAAAAGGTTAAATGCAAATGAAGAAATTTCTCTTATTACTACCACTCCTATCTGCTTTAGCTTTACCTACTTCTGTTGAGGCAAATTGGTTTGGTAAATACAATTCAAGATATGAAGCCAAAGAAGCATGCAAAAAATGGGTTTTCAAAGGTTTTAAATACGAATATGAAAATTCTTATGGAAATAAATTCGATGGTTATAGTCGAAGATGTAGCCTAGAAGCCGATACAAATCAAATTTTAGGTTTTGAAACGAAAGGAGTAAATAGAAAATTCTACAGTGCAATTTTGTATAGACAAGAACTAAGACAGTTAAAAGAAAAAGTCGTTAAGAACTTTAAGTTTTAAATGAAACGCTTATTTCTTTCACACTTATCAAAAACTTTAATTTTGTCAGTTTTTATCATTATTATCTTTGATCTTAATATCTGATTTTATCAGTAGTAAATATTATGGATGAAAATAAAGTAGTTCCAATTCGCAAGAATAAAAAACCAGAAATTGATTCTTTAGAATTTATCTCTAAACAAATAGAATCTTTTCCTTCATTAGAAAGAGATGTTCTTCGACTAAGTTTAGGTTTAGGAGAGCCTTATGAAATTATGCATACAAATGATGAAATATCAGAATTATTAAATGAGTCAAAAGAAACAATCCAGAAAAACTGGGAAACGGGAATGAAAAGACTTAGAGATATTTCTCAAAAAGAGAAATTAAGACAGGAGAACGAAGATGCTTACAATGAAATCAGATTGCAAATGCACAATAAATTAATCAAAAAGCTTCGATCATTGAAGGAAGAATGGAAACTGGATAATATTAGCCAGGTTACAGAAAGAATTATTCTTGCTTTTTTTAAGAATGAACTTTGATTAATTATTATGGAAAGAATTAGATAATGCTTTTATTAAAAATGAAAAGTTTGATCTCTTTAAGAAATAAATCGATATTTTTTTTATTGATATCTTCAACCTTACTTTCAGGATGCTCTAAAAAAATTCAAAAACAAGTTGAAGTAACTGATCGCGTCGGACGTGTTTTTAAAGAAAGAGTACGTCCACTCATTACTAAAAAATGTCTAGAAAAATCTATTTCTAAAAAAGAACTTAATCAATTACTTTCAAAAGGAGTAAAAGTAATAGATGTAAATGAATATTCTTACGATATTATTTACGAAAATATTTATCGGAAAAGCACAATAAAAGATGGTTATGTCACCTTTTATGGAACTTGTTTCAATAAAGCATATATACTCGAGGGACCAAAGAGAATATTGGACAAATATTAACTAACAAAAAATAATTCGAACCTTCGATCTAATACTCCGGAGGCAACAAAAAGAATAAAAAACTTCCAATTCTATTTCCTCAAATATATTTTTTTTGGAATCATCTAAAATTTTCAGAACAAGAATAAGTTGTATGAAATATTACGCCTACTATTTACTACTTCTTAAAATGCAAACTTCATTTAATCGACACAAAAAGTCCAAAATTATTGGAAATAGGAAAGCTCTTACAAGAGCAAGTAAAATTATTTCTCTAACAATAATTTCTTTATTGGGATTTAATACCTTAATAAATTCTGCTTATGCAGGGGAATGGAAATGGGTTAATACTCCTAATGGTTGGATCGAATGTGAAGAAGTAAATAACGAACTTTGGTGCTAAAAACAATTTAAGCTTTATGAAAAAAATGAAACGCTTACTAATTCCAATACTAGCTGCACTTGCTTTACCTACTGCTGTTGAAGCGAACTGGTTTGGAAAATACAATTCAAGATTTGATGCCAAAGAAGCATGCAATAAATGGAAAGAAAAAGGGGACAAGTATAGTGAAAGTTATATAGATGGTTATGATATTAAACGTAAAAATGGTGAAATTGTATCCGCGAGACCAAAAGATGCTTGGAGGGAAATCAATTCTAGAAGTTGTAGAAATGAGGAATCTACAAAACAATATCTTGGTTTTGAACTTAAATCTGGCGAGAAAAAATTAAAAAAATATTTTAAATATTAAATGAAAAGCTTACAACTTTTATTTATATGGAAAAAAATTAATTAATAAAAAAGAGTACTAGGGCTTCAATACTGCTTGCATGACAGTACACCCACTAATTAATGAGACTGGCCAACCTATTCCCAATGCTTTTAGCGTCTTAGACTGAGACCCGGTTTTAGAAAATTACCAATATTTGGTCCAACAATTTAAAAAGCTATGTCCAAGACCTATGAGACATACTAAAACTTACAGTTGCCGTGATAAGGTTTGTTAGCTTTTTTTTCGGCAGCTTCTATTGTTATTCGGTGCATTAAATTTAAACTTCCAATTGCTGCACTTAATTGGTTAGATTCCAGAGCTTTTAAATATACCCGTTCAGTCTGTGTAATAAGCCATGCCATCAGGTCTTTACGTTCATACTTATCTAAGTTCTTTACTATTTGAGCACTAGCCCAATTAATATCCAGATTCGCACTTCTGCGAGTGATTCCGTAGTCCCTAACAAGAGTTCTGTTCACTTCAGACACTCCCATTCCAGAGTTTAATCTCTCGAGAGCGACACATCTACGTCTTTTCCTTTCAGCTCTACTGACTAAAGCCATAAATAAGTATGGATAGTTTTATTTCTTAGAATTTAATTGATTAGTTTTGACTATATTTTCAGTTAACTTTTATCTACTAATATCTACAGGTAAACCAATTTAAAATATGAAGCAAAGTGACAATTAAAAGATTGCCAAGTTCTATTACTTGAGCCGTACACTTTTTTATGTGGAGACCTTTTTATTTTTTGGAATCACTATTCTGAATTTTGAACTAGGAGTAATTGTAATTATTTTCAAGAAAATGAACATCTCTAAATTACTAGTTGCTGCTACTTTTTTATTAGGGGGTGTGTTAGGAATTTTTTCTTCAGTTCAGGCAGGATATATTTGTAGAGAAACATGGAGTGGAACAGAGTGTTCGGGATGGATAAATGGTCAAAAAGTTAAATCCATAACTAGAGAAACATGGAGTGGGTTGGAGACTAATGGGACTATTGGGGGAAAGTCATTCAAAGTGATTTGTAGAGAAACATGGAGTGGAACAGAGTGTGATTAATTTTCTTTGGTTAGAAAGAATATGCTCTAATCCATTGCAATAACTAAAACTTATAAATATGTTTTTATTTGTAAATGCATATCTGTCAATAAACTATTGTTGTTGCTGGGCTAATAAATTTAATGTCTTTAAAACATCTTGTTTGTCATATCCCTTTTGATAAGTTGCGGTATGAACAGCTTCACTATGACCCATAAATTTTGATGCTGATGCAGTATTGATATTCATATTTGCAGTGCGATAACCATAAGCGTGTCTTAGGTCATATGCCTGAAATGAATGATTGGTCTTTTTTGCTAACCATTTAGTAAATCTTCTATTTAATGACTTTAAAAATGCCGAGTCATAATCTTCAGTTTTATCAATACTAAATTCCTTATATATATTCAAAATATCTAGAGTTCTTGCCCATTCCTGTTTTAATGCTGGAGTGACTCTCCATTCTGATGGCTCTTCACTCTTTGGAACTGTCAAAACTTCAGCCATAATCTTTCCAGATTCTTCAAATGGTTTGATACTCCATATTTCAGAAGTCCTAGTACCGAATACAAATTGAGCAGCTAATGCCCAACCCCATATTGGGTCTTCTCTCAATAAACGAACATGATATAAATATTCCTCATCTTTCAATCTTTTTCTGGATCTCTTTTTAGCATCATCTTTATAAGCCTTTTGAGTAGCTGTTGACCATTCCTGGAGTTTCCTCAAATTTGGTATTTCTGCAAACTTAGCTAATCGCAAAAAATGCTTTGCAGTATCCGCCTTCTTCTTTGATCCAGCTGGTGCCTTGTTTGCAAGTTCAACAATATTTTCATAATTAAGAATTTTATGTTTTTCCATCTTTAATAAATAACCTTCAATCTGTTTCCAACCAGCAATGTTCTGGTTATTATTTTTGTCTTTATCTTCAGCACTCCAAAAATCCTTTTCAAATCTTTTGATAATATCTCCAACTTTTCTACTTTCTTTGATTAACTCAACAGGCTCTTCATTCTTCTTCTCCCAATCAATCCATTTAAATAATCCAGCCCTTTTCTCCTCCCCTAATTTTTCAGATAACCTTACTGCTTCTTTGATATTTTTCTGGTCAGCTTTTAATCCAATGGATACCCATTGTTGAATATTCTGATTAGATTGACCATCTTTTGAAGGTAGTGATGCCCTTAGGGCAAAAGCATCTTTCTTTATATATATAGTTACTCCAACTTTTTTTCTTTTTAATACATCATTGGTAGCTGAAACTTTTGCCTTTAAAAGTTCAAACAGATTAGCCATTGTTCGGATGGTTTTTGTTGGAGGACTAACCTCGGTGGACTAATTCTAACTATTATGTACTAATCCGTGCAAGTACACCTATATTCTGTCAACCAAAAAATGTTTTCATTTTATAACTCCTGAGAACCGCTGCAATTAGGTGAATTACTTGACTATGACTGACTTCTTATGATATATATTAATAGTTCGGATACAACTGAATAACCCGTTGGAGGGGTGGTCGAGTGGTTTAAGGCTCTAGTCTTGAAAACTAGCGTATCTGCAAGGGTACCGTGGGTTCGAATCCCACCCCCTCCGTTTCAAAATCATTGTCAGAAGTTGTAATAAGTATCCTTTGCTTTCGAATTAATTCTGAACTTTATTATCAAGCTAGCTTGGCAAAATTTGAGAAAATTAGCCTTTCATAGATCTGTATGAACATTCAAAAAAGTCAAATATCTAATATAAGATTTACTATGGTATTTGAGTAATCTAAATGAGTAGATCTTGCAATGGGTTTTCATTAGTTTTCATTTAGACTTAAAGTTAGATAAAGCTCACCTATTTTCCTTAGTGTTAGGCTTTATAAAATTTATTTGTAATTCTACAATTAAAAACTCAGGATTTTAATCATCGTTTAATTTTTCATTCATTTTTGCATAACAAATGATATCCGCAATTTTAATAATATGTTTAGTTTCATTAACACCTTTTCCTTCTCTTCCTTTAGCAATTTATTACTACTCCAAACTTGGTTTCATTGATGGGTTTATAGCTGTAACAGTAGCATCTAATTTAAAAATTCTTATTCATTACAATTTGGGTTGTTTGTTAAGAAGTAAAAAAATAAATCTTTTCAACTTAGGAAACAAAATTTCACATATAAAAATTAAATACAAATCAATAAAAACAAAAGATATATTGTTAATTAGACTGTCTAATTTATTTGTTACCAGAATATTAAATATCTTCTTAGGCTTTATAAATTTCCCTCTAAGAAAAACATTTATTATCAATAATATTGCAATCCTTCCATGGCAAATACTTTATTATTACTTCGCAACAAAAGTTGATTTCCTCTCAAAGATTTTGATTAATTACGGATTAGATTTATCAATTGTCAGATTTTTGTCAATTATATCCATTACATCTATTACTTTCCTAATAGTTAGGATTCTTATGAAATTATTCAAAAAATTTAATCTAATAAAATATTTAGGTAATATCATTAAATAAAAAATCTACAATAATACATTTCTAGAAATTAAAAGCCTTCAATTAGACTTTAAGATTAGCTTATCTCTGATACTTTTTTTTGGATCCCACCCCTCTTGGTTCCTAGAAGAAAACCATAAGTCACCATAAAAACTTCATAAACTTTAAAATTATTTAATCGTTGATATCAAGACAAATCTCCAGAAATAAAATTTTTTTACATAAATCAATTTAATTTATAATTCTCTAAAACAAAAATCCCCTATTAATAATATCTTATTATATTTATTTTTTTCATTATGAATTTTTAAAAGATAATTTGGATTTATTGAAAAGATAGTTCCTAAAGATACATTACCATCACTACCATCTTTAATTATTTTCAAAAAACATTTTCTTCCTGTCTGAGTGATCAATCCTGGCCATATAGCTCCGACTCCTAAAATTATTCCTAAAATTAAGAATAGAATTGATTGTAGAAATCTAATCTTAGATTTTGCCCTTTTCATAGTAAGAACTGATATTGATATCTTAAAAATATTTAAATAAATAATAACTTCAATTATTTAACAATCAAATATGATTTTTGAAATCAAATGATTTTAAATTATGAGATCTTTTACACAAATATCAAAAATATTCTTTTTGAAGAGTTTTTGTTTTAACTTATCTGTTTCTATTTTTCTTCATGTGGATCTTTTAATTTAAATCTTTATTATTGGATGCTTCATTGAAATGAATCGATTTAAATTCTTTGTTTTTGATTTACTTTGAAGATCGTACTTTGATAGGAATCTATTCCAAAGAATAAAAGAGATTTTATTACCTAATCCTTCTTCTGATTTCAACATTCTATATTTTAAAACTTTTGCAACTTTTTCTAATTCCCAAATTATTATTCATTCAAATAAAATTAAACCCTATTTAAAGTATTTAATTACACTAAATACGCCAACAAATAGAATAACCACTGCAAAGCCATAAAATAAAAAAGGAATAATCGGATATTTATATAAAGTATTTCTAACTTTCTGTTTAACCTTATCTTTATTAAATTCGGGTAAAACAAATTCTTTTTCTCTAGGGGGTAAACCCAAACTTTTCCTTCTTTTAGCTTCTCCCATATTAAAAACAATATTATTGAAATGGTAATCCAATATAGATCTTATTTGGTTTTAAATACACTGTTTATTTTTGTTTTTGTTAAAGTTAATTTTTGATGTCAGCCATGGGAAAAGGATTTGCAACAAAAACTTCAATTACCAATAAAACAAAAAAAATAACTTCTTCAAAAGAACCCAAAGGTAGGCTCATACCATGGTCTCCTTGGCCACCAGCAAATTTCCAAACTCGCTATCCTGCTTTTCCCCTAGTTCTCACATTATTAATTGTCTTAGTTGGGAAATGGTATATTTCTCTTTTGAGATAATCTAAACCTTCATATTAAATTAAAATTTAAAATAGTTTGAGGGTATTTAAATAAATTTGTTTTTCTTTCTCTTATTTTCTGCACATTTACAAGCAGTAATTGTTCCAATAATTTTTGGAATTAAATCAATTAATAAATTTAAAAATATAAAAAACCATGTTCTTATCCCTTTTGGTTTTATTTTTTTAGGTTTGGCCTCAATGTTTGAGATGATTGATCATACAAAAACAAATTGGATATATATAGACCATTCTTCTCTATTTAATTGGCTTTTTTATACTTTTCTCGCATTAGGGTTAACGAGTTTCACCATATCAGTTATTAAAAATCAATTTGTTATTGGAACAAATATCTTCCTATGTTTTTGCTCAATAGTTTCCTATTTATTAATTAATAAAACGATCGCTCTATCATTACAAGTAATTATTAGTATATTCTTGATCATAAATTGGCAACGAATGTTTAAAGATTGGATTTTCATTGCTTACCCAATCTTTGGCATTATTTTTACAACTTTCTTTGGAGCAAATCTATCAATAACTGGAAACCAAATTTGGCATGTTTTTATTGGCCCATCAGGGACCATTAGTGTAATTACTTTTTATTTAGTATTAAGGAGATCAAAAAATAAATTATCTGAGATTTTGAAATGAGCAGATTTATCATTTTCTCTTTTTTAATTTTGTTAACTTTCATCGTTTCACCAAATAAAACGCTTGCTGAAACACCTCTTGATGTTTATATGAATGATTTTTACTCTAAATCAAACGAAGCCAGCAAAATTCTCAAAGAAATAGAAACTACTCTCAAAGAGGGTTCTAGAAAAAATGTATGTTCAAGACAGAGAGAAGCTGCAAGGTTAGGATTATTAGCTAATAAATCCCTAATAAAAGCATTTGAAGTAGGAGGGAAAGAACCACCAATTGAAGCTATACAATCTAGTCAAAAAAGATGGGAATCTATTTTCAATGAATGTTAAAAAAATGCAAGTAAACAACAAAAACTTATGAAGTTCTTTAAATTTGCATTCTTACAGATTTGCTAATAAACGGTATTTCAGGTTCAACGCCATTAATGCACTGGAAGATAGAAAAACAAAAAATAGATAATGTAAATATAAATACTATTGAACCAAATTCAACTAATGGCAAAATACGTAATAAATAATTAATTATGATCAAGGCAATATCAAGGAGTAATGCTTGGCAAGCGTTATATCTTATGAAATAGGGGACATTAGGATTTCTTACAACTCCTACAAACAATATTATAAAAAATAATACCCCCCCAAAAGGTAAGGATCTCTCTATTATCGCAACAGGCAAAGTGAGAAATAAAAGAATTTTTAAAAAAGAAAATTTATATAATAAATAATATCCAAAAGGCAATGAAGCCTTCAACGGCAAAGTATAAAAAATTGCTGAAGTTGCTCGTTGAATTATTTGATTCAATTAAAACCTACTCTTTAATATTTAATTTAACGTATTTTCATAAAAACCAACTTTACTAAATATCATTGTATGTAATCAATTAAACTTTAAATGAGAATCTTACACACCATGTTGAGAGTTGGTGATTTAGATAAGTCTATAGATTTTTATGTAAATAGATTAGGGATGAATCTTATAAGAAGAAAAGATTATCCTCATGGAGAATTTACTTTAGCTTTTGTTGGCTATGGTTCTGAGAAAGATAATGCAGTAATTGAGTTGACTCATAATTGGAGCAAGAAATCAGAAGACTACGAGCTTGGGAATAAGTATGGACATATCGCTATTGGTGTAAAAGATATATATGACATTTGCCAGGGATTAGAAGATAACGGCTGTAATGTCACGACTAAACCAAAAACGATGAAAAACAGCACGACTGTACTAGCATTTGTTGAAGATCCTGATGGATATAAGATTGAACTTATTGAAAGAGATTAGTTATGGCAATTTCGGAATTAAATGAAGATACACAGGATCAAATATGTGATCTTCTTTAAAAATTTGAATCAAGTAAAGTAACTTAAAAATAAAGATATACGTATTTTGTTAGATAAAGTAGTTATACCGTATGGAGGAAAAGTATTAAATAAATAGGTTAGGGTGTAATTATTTTACTTTAAATTAACTGATGCCAAACCCAATGAGTTGAATATATGTTCAATTCCAAGACATAGATTGATTACGTATAATAATGTACTCAATTTAATAACCCTTTTGGTAGTTCGAATTTCTGGAAGGTTTTTTCTTGTTTTTACTTTGCCGTTTCAATATACAATTAAGTATCAATGGATAAAACTATAACTTGGCTAATTAGAGGGGCTGTTCTTATTGTTATTGGAGGGTTCCTTATTGCATATTTAAACTTAGAGAAAAAACCATCCATAATTTTTTCTAAACCTACTATTGAGGATTTGAAATATAAAGAATTAGATAAGAAACGTGCAAATGCCGAATTTGCTGCAAAAAGAGATTCTATAGATTATTACAAATTTGGAAGTACAATTTTTTGTAATTCCTCAATGAATAGTTGGATTGAATCAGTAAATTATTCCAAGCAAATGGATTTATATATTTTTGGAAAAGATGCAGATTTATCAGAATGGGATAATGCAATCAAAGATTATGAAAACGAAAGGTCAAGATGTAAAGACTTTAATCCTTAAAAATATTTTTATTTGCCTATTACTGTGTTTCGTCCCAAAGGTCGAAAGTCTTAATCAAATTAGAAAATAGTTATAGTGTTCAAAAAATAGCATGCTGATATAATACTACAATCTCAACGTATTCTGAATAGAATCTATAGACAATACACTTAGATTGAACTATTCTTAGATTATAGCTAAGAATTTATGTCCAAGAATTGGTCTTACATTAGAGATGAATGGCTTAAGAGCACAACTATTGCGGAGGATGACGCAAAGTGGGCGTTAGAAGCTTTAATTAATACCGAAGAAGATTTATTTGAAATAGAGAGGAAATTTAAAAACAATCAAGATGTATTAGGACAAGTTAAAACTTTAAAGAAAAAAGTTAAAGAAACTATATCCTCAAAAGAAACAAGCCTCGATGACATTGCTTTAAATGCTTCTAATTCGAACAAAGTTCAAATTTCCGTACCATCAAATCTCAATTATCTTTTAAAAGTTTGGGCAGCTGCAGAGGGAAGAGATCTATCAAGTGTTGCATTTCAGTGCTTAGAAACTGGTCTTAGAGAAATGAAGAGCAAAGGTTCAATTCCATCAATAGCAATAAATCGATATGATTCTGCTTGTCAGAAAAGAATTGCTTTAGCAGAAGTGAATAATTTATTAGAAAAATATGAAATTTCTAAAAACGAACAAACATAAAATGGTATTTAAAAAAGACATTAATAAAGAATATCGTAAATTGATTTCATCATCTTTAAATCTAGCTCCTCAAAAATCCAAATCCGGAATAGTTTATACTCTTTATTCTGATAGGTTTAATTCAATAGAAGTTGGCTTTGCTGAAAATGATAAAATACTGAAAAATAAGGTTTTGCAAAGCAATTCAATTTTATTAGATAAAAAGAAAGGTAAAGAACAAGACCTTAATTTATTAATAAAAACTTTAAATGAATTAGATATAAATTTTTCTAGTAGATTAAATTTCAGATACTCAAATATTTTAATAAGACATTTATCTACTTTAGGTTGGCCCGTGGGGCGATCACTTTATAAACAGAGAAAAATCAAAAAAGAACTTTCATTAGCTTAAATTTAAATATAATCGCATTCTAATGTTTCCCTAGTTTCTCTATTAGTAAAAGGATTAGTTCCTTTGGCGTCTTTACAAAATTCCCTTACAATATCTTTTGGCAAGTAGACATTTGTGAAATCTGCGCCTTGAATTTTTACATTTTCAAATTGTGTACTATAAGCAAAAGAATCCTCTAAATTAGTATTTGTTAAATCAGTTCCATCTAATACAGCTGAGTCTAGAGTAACTTCTCTTAAATTAGAATTACTTAAATTAGTATCCTTTAATTTTGCTCCATATAGGCTTGCATTTTGAAGATCACAATCTGACAAATTTGCATCCTGTAAATCCGTCAAATAGAAAGTTGCACCTTGTAAATCAGATCCCGAAAAATCAGTTCCTAATAATGATTGTTTGCCGTAATCTAATGCTGCGAAACAACTCAACGGAAAGATTAAAGTAATCGAACAAATAATCAATATTATAAATCTCATTTAAATCTAAAAATGTTTAAATAAATTCTAACTTCTTAAGTTGAAAACAAGAAATATATTTTTAACTGAATGCTATATTTGTTGATATGAAAAATATAAAAGTAGATTTTGGATATAAATCCTTTTGATGCAATCGTAGTAGGTTCAGGCGCAACAGGAGGAGTAGCTGCGCTTACTTTGGCAGAGAAAGGAATTAGAGTTCTAGTAATAGAAGCAGGACCTCAAATTAAAAGAAATGAGGCCAGTAGTAATGAGCCAAAAGATACCTTAAACAGATTATCGGGAATAATAACAAAAAAACATGCTAATCAAAGTCAACATCCCGGTTATTGGAAAAATAATCCTGATTTATATTCAAATGAATTAAATCATCCTTATAGCCAATCAAAAGAAAAACCATTCCTTTGGACTCAAGGAAAGCAATATGGAGGTAGATCATTAACTTGGGGAGGTATTACCTTGAGATTTTCTCCAGGTGATTTTCACCCATCAAAAAAAGATGGGTACGGACCAGATTGGCCCATAACCTACGATGAATTATCCCCTCATTATGATTTTGTTGAGAAATTTTGTGGAATTTATGGACAAAAAGATAATATTGAAGAAGTTCCAAATGGGAAATATATTGGTGAAATACCTCTCACAAGTAATGAAATTATTTTTGGGAATCAAGTCAAATCAAAATTAAACTACCCATTTATTCAATCTAGAGGATTTGACCGTAATTCCTCAGTTAAAGAAGACCAATGGCCGAGATCTTCAAGTGTTGGGACCACCTTTAAAAAAGCATTAAGCACCGGAAATGTTCAAATACTTTCTAATCACCTCGTAGAATCATTCGAAACAGACAAAATAACTGAGCTAGCTACAAAAATAATCATTGTAAATCTAAAAAATGGTCAAAGAATATCATTAAAATGCGATTTAATTATCTTATGTGCATCCACAATATCTACACTTAGAATTCTACTTAACTCGGAAACCAAATCAAATTCTTCGGGATTTAAAGATATCTCCGGTAAATTAGGAAAGTACTTAATGGATCATATTTCTATCTGCAGGTTTTTTTCAATTCCTAATAATATTCAGACAAAAAATAAATCTAATTCTAATTCTAATTCTAATTCTTATCCTGAACTCTCGGGCGCAGGGAGTTTTTTCATACCCTTCGGGTCAAACTTACCTAAACCTGAAAGTATTAACTTTTTAAGAGGTTATGGAATTTGGGGCGCAATTGATAGGCTTGGAATCCCTAAGTTTTTACAAAAAGAATTAAATTCTTCTACAGGTTTTCTAATCGCCCATGGTGAGGTCCTACCAAGAAAAGAAAATTCAGTAACTCTCTCTAAGAAAACAGATAGCTGGGGGATTCCAATCCCTCATATTGAATTCAGATGGAGTGAAAACGAATTAAATATGGCTAAACATATGGAAAGTACAATAAGAGATTCAATAAAAGCGGCAGATGGAAAAATCAGAAGAATGGATGAGCTCATAAATATCCCATATGTAGGATTATTTACAGAAAAATCTATTGCACTTTCAGGAAATCCACCACCACCAGGATATTATATTCATGAAGTAGGGGGGGCAGCTATGGGATTTAGTGAGGAAGAAAGTGTAGTCAATAAATCAAATCAACTATGGAGATGCAAGAATGTCCTTGTACTAGATGGTGCATGTTGGCCAACTTCCTCATGGCAAAGTCCTACCCTGACGATGATGGCTATAAGCAGAAGAGCTTGTTTAAATATTAAAAAGACTTAGAAGGTGTAAAAAGTTGATTTATATAAATCTCTGAAACTGAGCTATCAGTACAACCATTTTGCACAAGAAATGTGGCTAAAGCAGAATTTATAAGCTTGTACTGATCCCAAGTAGGATTATGTAAAACAAAATCTTTCATAGTCTCATATAGACTTTCTGAAAGTTCAGTTTCTAATGAAACTTTTGATTGGAAGGAATTATCAACTCTAACTTGGATGTTATTTTCTTGATTAATTTGGTTCATAAAAACAATACTTCTTCCAAATATAATTATCTATTTTTTTTTAAAAGTCAAAAATATATTTTTATCACTTAAACGCCGTTATCAAATGAGACTCATGTTATAAATTAGATTTAACAAAAACGGTTTCCCAGAAGGGCAAATTGGAAAAAGCTTTAAGAAAAGTCAATAAAAATGTTGAAGTGCTGTTATTTTTGAGATAAGCCTTTAAACCTAATTCGATGTGGATATGGACGTGGAAAACTTGTTATTAACTGTGGAAAATATAACCCAAAATACTTTTCTGAATAACTATTAGGAATACTTATATATGATTAGTCTATTGAGACCAAACTAAGAAAGAGACGCTTGATTCAGTCTTTTTCAACTGAATTTCTTAAGATTTGATCATCACTAAGCAAGCGAAGCGTAACAGGTCCCAAGGGATGTTTTGAATTTGGGTAAATACTATGATGATGGTGATGGTGATCTTCATGTTTATGATGATATTCATCATTATTTTTTTCTACTAAAGGTACTGGGTGATCATCAACATCACTCAAGTTTTGGTTATTCGTTTCGCATGCCCCATTACATTCAGATTCACACAAATCACAACTAATTCCAATGCCCTCAACATGATCATGATGACTTTCTTGTAATAAACCAACTTCTTTTTCAAAACCGAATAAGTTCGATCTATATTTGCACAAGGAACAATTCATAAAATTGTTGCTCTCGTCATTAAAAATTTCTTCAATCCTTTCTACAAATGTTTGAACAACATATTTATGAGATGAAAGATATTTTGCCTCATGGAATTCAACATGTGGATTATCAAGCGCCACTATATCGCTTTGCCTTTTTATTCTTGTTACCAGTACACCTGAAAAAAGAAAGTATGGAAAAATAATTATGTTTTTATAACCAAGTCTAACAACATTTCGCAACCCAGATTCTACTAATGGAAATGTTACTCCCGAGTATACAGTTTCTCCCCAGCCCAAACCAACTCCTTCAACAACCATTCTTGTAATTTTAGATACATTAGAATTTGCATCAGGATCAGAAGAACCTCTTCCAACAACAACTAATAATGATTCTTCAGGAATAAGAGAGTTATTTTTTTTGAATACTTCTTTAACTCTCTCGCAAGCTGCACTAATCATTAAATTATTAATTCCTAATTCTCTTCCATAAATTATCTCTATATCATTTTTCTTCGCATAATTCATAAGCAAACTCGGTATATCATTTTTAACGTGCCCAGCAGCAAAAAGCATAGCCGGTATAGCTATTACTTTTTTAATAGAACTATTTCTTAATTTATCCAAAGCATCAGTAAGAGATGGCTTTGCAAATTCCAAAAAACCAAATTCAACTAATATTGATGGAAATTTATTTTGTATAAGCCCAGTTAATTCCTGAAATTCTTTAATAGCTAATTTATTTCTACTGCCGTGACCACATATGAGGATCCCAATTTGCTTATTTAAGTTAGAATCAAAAGTATCCAATTGTAAGCAATAACTAATAATATAATAGTAAAGAAGAATATTTAGTAGTGAAAAAAAATAATAGTTTACTTGAAGTTCCAAATATTAATTCCAGTGATGCTCAAGTTAAAAACATAATTTATAAAGTAGAGGATGATTTATTTAATACTCATTACAAATTATCATCAAAATCAGAATATCTTTGTGTTTGCAGCGGAGGTACCACATCAAGCTGCGCTAAAAATGGTTTAATTACTCTTGATTTAAGAAAAGAATATAACCAAATTCATATTGAGAAAGAAAAGAATTTAATAAAAATTGGAGGTGGGGTGATTATGAAGGATCTTATGAATTATTTAGAAAAATATAATAGGACCTTCCCTACTGGCCTATCAAAACTTCCCGGAGCAGGTTACATATTAACTGGAGGAATAAGTCCGATGAGTCGAAGATATGGATTAGCTATTGATAATATTCAATCTATAAAAGGATACTTAGGGAATGGGACCTTTATATCACTAGAACAAAATAGTCTAGATTCATCCCAAAAACCAATATGGGAAGGACTTAAAGGGGCGGCTCCTTTTCTTGCGATAATTACTGAAATTGGACTTAAAACATTCCAATCTCACCCTATTCAAATTATTGAAGGATTTATAGATGATAATGAACTCTCAAAGATTATTAAATTAGCTGAGGGATTTCCAGAGAATTTAAGCCTACAATGGATTTATGCCGAATATATATATATTTATATCTTTGCGGAGATAAAAAATGAGTCAGACAAAAAAATTACTAAAAGCTATTTAGAAAAACTTGAAAAATTTACTTCTCTCAAAATAAAAAGTTATAAAAACTTTAATCAGATAGATTTTTTTCCAAAGGAATTAGATCTATTTGAATTAAATAAGAACAACCATTCAGAAGTTATAAGCCTTTTGGGAGGAGATTTAAAAGATGATATTCAAATTTTTATTAAGTGCATGAAAGAAATAATTAAGGACAAACCAAATAAATCTTGTTATGTGGCTTCACAGCAGCTTGGAGGAAAGACAAAAGATTTTGATCATAAATCAAGCTTCTTTATTCATCGGACAAGCACTTGGAAACCTTGGATCTATGCCGCATGGAAAAAAGATGATTTGAAAGAAAAGGAAATTGTTTTGAAGTGGATGAATGAATCGTGGAAGAAACTAAAAATATTTTTCCCAAGAATACATCTAGCTCAAATTCATAATCATTTAAATTCTCACGAAGAAGAAGTCTATTTATCTTATGGTGAAAGACTTGGTGAATTAAAAACTTTAAAGAATATTTGTGATCCAGAGAGTATTTTGCCTCCTCTATAAGGTAACTTTTTAAATATAAGAAGATATTAAAATGTCAAATTTCAACAAATATTTATCTAAAAATTGGTTAGATGATCCAAAATCTAATATTCTTTCGGGATTAGTAGTAGCTTTTGCAATGATTCCTGAAGCAATTGCTTTTTCAGGAATTGCTGGGGTTGATCCTAAAGTTGGGCTTTATGGCGCATTCTGCTTATCTATAACAATTGCGATTCTAGGCGGCAGAAGAGGTATGATTACTTCTGCAACAGGATCAACAGCTCTTTTAATGACTGGGGTTGTTGCAATTGGAGAAGCTCAGGCCCCTGGGACAAATCTTGGTCTTTCCTATTTAATAGCGGCAGGATTATTAACAGGAATTTTTCAAATTCTCTGGGGATATCTAAGACTGGCTTATCAAATGAGGTTTGTACCTACAGGTGTATTAAGCGGATTTGTAAATGCACTTGCTTTATTAATATTTCAAGCTCAATTCCTTCAATTAGGAATTGGAATTAATGAAGGGAAACTATTAGAAAATGAACTTTCAAAATATCCCACAAGTAGTCAAATACCTACCGTTTGGATTCTCGTAATTTTAGGATTGATTGTTATTTACGGATTTCCTAAAATAACAAAAGTAATTCCTTCTCAATTAGTAGCAATTGTTTTGCTTACTTTAATAAGTGTATTTTTAAAATTAGAAATCCCCACTGTAAGTGATTTAGGGACATTACCGAATGGATTCCCTAGTCTCTCCTTACCGTTTGGTGAATTAGCGAATGGGAAAGCACCATTTAACCTTTCAACTTTAGGTGTAATATTGCCAACATCTTTAGCAATATCACTTGTTGGGTTAATGGAGACGTTTTTAACTCAAGACATCTTAGATGATGCCACAGACACAAGTTCCAACAAAAACAAAGAAGCAAGAGGGCAAGGTATAGCGAATATAGTATCCTCTTTATTTGGAGGCATGGCAGGTTGTGCTCTAGTAGGACAATCAGTTATGAATAATGAGAATGGAGGGAAATCTAGGTTATCAACTTTAATGTCAGGATTATCATTATTGTTAATGATAATCCTTTTAAAGCCATGGATAGGTGCAATACCCATGGCCGCTTTAGTAGCAATAATGATCACAATTGCTATAAGTACTGCTGATTTAACTGGTTTAAAGAATATTAGAAAGATACCAAAAAGCGACACAGCAGTAATGCTTATGACATTTGCGGTTACGATGCTTACAAAACCACATAATCTTGCCCTAGGTGTTATTGCAGGGGTTGGTTTAGCTGCAATACTTTTTAGTAGGAAAGTTGCAAAAGTTATAACTGTTTCAAGAGCTAAAGGTAAAAACCAAATAACTTACAAAGTTGAAGGTCAATTATTTTTTGTAAGCAAAATATATTTTCTACAAGGATTCGATATTCATGAACATCCAAAAAATATTTTAATTGATATGTCTTTAGCTCATATATGGGATCAAAGCGGAGTTGTTGCTCTTGATCAAATTATTAGAAAATTCAAAAATAGCGGTTCAAAAGTTGAGATTATTGGTTTAAATAAAGAGAGCCTAAACTTATTTGAGAGACTTGGAGGCCTTGAAACCTCTCACTAATTAAATTTAATTTAGACTAACTTGCTGATAACAAAACCATAGCCATTGCTGGAAAAGGAGATTCCGGTGAGATCTCCATGATGTATTTGAACAGTTAATATCAAAATTCTCAGGAGGAGGTACATCTCCCTTTTCTTTATCTCTATTAATTTCACTAATGATTCTATGCACTGTATATTCAGGATGTCCTAAGTGCATGAGTTGCTTTTGATCTTTCGTTTCAAATATTGTATAACCAACATTCTTGCCATATGCAAGCAAATTCAATTTTCCTTCTTTTTGCGCTTCTTCCATTTCAAAATCAGGTAACCCTGCAAATCTACTTTGTGGACAGATAAATTCATCATCTTGCGTACCCATTAAAGGATGACCAGGGACAAGACTCTTTAAAGGGAATACCCCGAATAATTTTCTATCAAATACTTTTTTATTAACACCAGCCAAATAAGCGAGTGCAAATCCTGCCCAACATAACCCAAGAGTGCTTGCACATAAATTTCTTGCTTCATTAGTAATATTCACGAATTCATCCCAATATTTAACTTCTTCAAAAGCTAAATGCTCCACAGGTGCTCCGGTAATAATTAATCCATCTAATGGTTCGGGATCATTTGCCTCCTCCCATGTTGTGTAAAGATTATCTAAATGGTTAAGATCCCATGTTTTATATGAATGAGTTTTTAATTTTATCCAAACAGGCTCAATTTGAAGAGGAGATAAACCGAGAGGATGTAATAAATTAAATTCATATTGCTTACCAAGAGGCATGATATTTAAAATACCAATTCTTAATGGACGTATATCTTGTCTTTCAGCCAACTCCGGTTCAATCCAAGAAATATGATTTTTCTCAACATCACTAATCTTGTGATAATTGCTAGGTATTATTAAAGCCAAAGAATCTCCATTATTTAAGTAATTTTTGAAAGTGCCTGTTCAAAATCTGCTTTTATATCATCAATATGCTCAATACCAACAGATACTCTTACCATTGTTGGGGTAACCCCTGCTGACAATTGTTCTTCCTCTGATAATTGCTGGTGCGTTGTGGATGCAGGATGAATAACTAAAGTTTTGGAGTCTCCCACATTAGCAAGATGACTAGCTAATTCCAAAGAATCAATAAATTTAACAGCGTTTTCATATCCGCCATTTAAAGAGAACATAAGCATACATCCCATTCCTCTGCCTGTAGTATATTTTTTAGCTCTTGAGTAATAAGGATCAGATTCCAAACCAGGGAAATTAACACTTGAAACTTGAGGATTTGCATCTAACCATTTTGCTAACTCAAGAGCGTTAGAAGTTTGTCTTTCTATTCTCAAACTTAAGGTTTCTAAACCTTGTAATAATAAGAAAGAATTAAAAGGACTTTGAGCTGGGCCCCAATCTCTTAGACACTCTAACCTAGCTCTTAAGGCAAAGGCTACATTCCTATTATCAGGGACACCTAAAGATTTACATATATCACTCCCAAATCCAAACGCATCCCAATGTACTAGGCCGTGATAAGCAGCACTTGGTTCACTCATAAGTGGGAATTTTCCATTTCCCCAATCAAAAGTTCCTGCATCAACAATTACACCACCAATACTAGTTCCATGTCCTCCTATCCATTTAGTTGCGCTTTCTACAACAATATCGGCACCAAAATCAATTGGTTTAATTAGAGCTCCTCCCGCCCCAAGAGTATTGTCAACAATTAAAGGGATTCCATTTTCCTTAGCTAAATTAGAAAGGCCCTCAAAATCTGGGATATTGAATCTAGGATTTCCCATTGATTCAACATAGATTGCTTTAGTTTTATCATCTATCTTGTCTTTAAAACTATCAACACTATCTCCTTCAGCAAATTTAACTTCTATTCCCAACCTAGGAAACTGAACTTTAAATTGATTATAAGTTCCTCCATATAAGAAGGATGTAGAGACAAAATTATCTCCTGCTTTCATACAATTTACTATTGCCAGAAATTGAGCAGCTTGACCTGATGAAGTTGCTAATGCCGCCATACCGCCTTCTAAAGCTGCCATCCTCTTTTCGAAGACATCAGTAGTGGGGTTCATGAGTCTTGTATAGATATTTCCAAATTCTTTTAATCCAAAAAGATTTGCTCCATGCTCAGCGTTATCAAAAACATAAGAACTTGTCTGATAAATAGGGACAGCTCTAGAGTTAGTAGTTGGATCAGGCTCTTGTCCTGCATGTAACTGGAGAGTCTCGAACTTTTGGTTACTCAAAATTTTAAATAATTCTTATTATCTATTTAACTTAAAAACTTCCTAAAAATAAATAAAAAAAAGATAAATCTTTATAAATCCTTTTTTAATGATGGATAATTTCCCCTCATAAATGATTTTAAATCTTCATTTATTTCAGATCTCAAATCTTCTTCATTATTACTTTCGATAATAGGGAAAGTTTTGTTTGCTTCGGGATCTTTTTCAATAATAGATTTCCAGCTTTTACTCACATCTTTTTCAGATTTATTAAAAATATTAATGAAATCAAAAGACTCGTTATTATTTTTAGCATCGTATTTTTTAAAAGCTTTTTCAATAATTTGTTTTCTATTGGTAAACAAATTTTTAGCCTTCAAAGTATCTGGTAATCCCATTACTGGTTGCAGCTCTTTAAGAAGTTTCAACTCCTCTTCAATCAAAAGAGTCCAAACACTTACTTGTTTTTTGGGCACGTTATGTTCACTAAAAATTTTAATTTCTTCAAGATAGAAATTTAACCATAAATAATAAGATTTCTCTTCAATAGATTTTTTAACAGATACTTTTTTATTTTGAATTTTCGGGAGTAACTTCTCTGCTTTTTTCAAAAATTGTCTGTCTTCTCTTTCTAGATTTATCAATCCCCATCTTTGACTATAGTCCCATAAGTCTTCATACCTTGATAAATCTTCTTGGTTCCAACCAAGAGCTTTGAGTTCATGAGAGCGATGTGATAATTCTTTATTCAAAAAAAAACCTATTTTAACTTAATAAGTCTAACTCTGAAATTAGGATAAGTAAATAATAGAAAAGAACAACTCAATTGATTTAGATAAATTTAGTAAGAATTGTATTAATTAGTAAAGTGTTTATTTATTATATTTATAGCTTTAATGTAGTTTGGATTTTTTTTAGGAGAAAATTTTTCATATAATTTTTTATCAAAATTTATTTTATTACCATTTGGTTTTAATTTCTCAAGAAATAATTTTTTATTATCAAAAATATCTATTCCTTGAAGTTTATAATTTAGTTCTAAGCATAAATTAGGCTTTACAGATTCCTGGCAAAAATTAGTTATTGCATCTGAATTAATTAATACTTCATAAATATCTTTTTTTTCCTCAGCTTTTGCATTAAAGCATAAATAAATTAGGTTAATCATCGAGCAATTATTATTTTTAATATTAAATTCCCTGTAAATTTTGGGCCAATATATTAGCGATTTCAAGCCCTCAAGGCCTCCTTGACCTAAGCTAAATTTTTCACACCAATTAATAAATTCACCGACATCATTAGGACATCTCTTAAGTTTTAAAAGCATATCTGATAAAACTTGCCCTGCCTGAAAATTCCTTGTTGGATTTCCCTTTATTGGCAAAGACATGCTACCTAAAACATCAGCTTTAACAGCATTTAGTTGAGAAAAAGTATAATCAGCTGATTCAACATATTTGTTCCCAAGATTTTCTTTAGCGATAATAATATCTTCACCATATCCAAGTTCTTTTAATGAAAAATTTACGTTTTGAAATTTATTTTCTTTTCTAACTTTTAAAGATACAGTAGCTGCTTGATCCAAGCACTGAGTTAATAAAACAGTATTGATTGTAGGCAACATTCCAGGATTTTCTGAATGAAAGTTAGTAGCAAACCCTGCGAATATTGAAGATATATTTTTTATGGACTTAATATACTGGCATTCAATATTATGAACTCCTGGTGATACTTGAATATTTGGAGATAATTGATTTAAGATTCTTGCACCAATTAGAGCTGTTAATGAGTCAGGATGACAAAAATTAGCGGTAAAACTATCTTTAGGGTTTCGTAAAGCACCATGACGATGAAAGCCTGTAAAGAAAGCTAAATCAGGATATTGATCACATAAAATATATGGTTTTTCATTTTCATCATCATAACAAAAAGAGCCCACAAGACATGCAAGGACTACATTTTCACGATTTAAAGATTTTCTTAATTCTATTGCATAACGAATATCATTTTGAATGTGATTACTATTTGAAGCGAGAATAACGATCTTACATTTTAGAAGAAGGTCTTCAAGTGTATTAGTCTTTCTTTTACCCTCAAAAAAGTAATTTCCCATACCTTCTATTTTTTCTATTATTTTGTTTTCCATTTTGGATAAAACATCTCTAGAAAAAGCACCTAATAAATCTCTTCCAGGTCTTGGAGCTAATAGAATATTATTTGACTTAGAATGCATCGCACAGTTATATGCTAATGATGCTGGATATAATCCAACACTATAGAATCCCACTTTGCTGCTTTCAATGTCTTCTAACAATGAATAAAAAGATTCTTCATTATTTAACTGCCTAAAAAAACTATTATTAATTTTGTTCTTTTTATCCATAAATTATCTTAATATTTTCTATGAATAGCATTTTTATACATTAAACCAATTTATTGCGATCGCAAATGGTTTTAATATAAATATTGAATTTTATATTTTCAAGTTCAAGCTTTATTATGAATTTAATAGAGAGGGGATTTTCATAATAGAAAATGAAAAACATTAGTTTAGATTTTGAAGAGAAAATAATTAATTCTAAAAATATCTTATTTATTCAAGATATAGATGGAGTATGTATTCCATTGGTAAAAGACCCAATGACTAGAAAACTGGAATCAAAATTCATATTTGCCGTTAAGAATCTAGAAAAAGAATTTTATGTTTTAACTTGCGGAGAACATGAAGGCCCAAGAGGGGTTAACAGAATAGTTGAAAGGAGCCTAAAAAGTATTGATCAGCCAAGAGAAAAAGGTCTTTATTTAAGAGGTTTAGCTGCATGCGGGGTTGAATATCAAGATAATAATGGGAATATAAGTTTTGCGGGAGTATCAAAAGAAGAGGTCGATTTCTTAGCCAAAGTTCCTGACTTAATGAGGCCTAGCTTTGAACAAATAGTAAAGAAAATTTTTCCCAATCTCAATCAAGAAGAAATAAATTCTCATGCTTCAAAATCCATATGTAAAACAAGGTTCTCTCCAACAATAAATTTCAATAGCCTTTTCGATTTAGTAAAAGATGATTCTGAGAAAAGAAAAACCATTCAAAAAAACTTTGAAGATATGATGAATGAAATTATTTATAAAGCCAAAGCTCAAGGACTTAAAAACTCGTTTTTTCTTCACATATCACCAAATCTAGGGAGCAAATATGGAAATGAAATAATAAAACTTTCTAGTAAAAATGATATTGGGTCAACCGATATACAGTTACTTCTCAAAGGAGCAGTAAAAGACTCCGGTGTTCTCTTTTTATTAAATAAATTTATTTACGATAATACTGGAAAAGCTCCATTTGGTAGAAACTTTAATTTTAGAGACTCTCCTAAATCGATAATAGAAAAAGTAAATTTCTGCAAAAAATATATTAAACCAGAAGATATGCCAACAATAATTGGGATTGGCGATACTGTCACATCACAAAAAAATACCAATAATAGTTATTCGAGAGGAGGAAGTGATCGATCATTCCTAGAATTTATACAATTACTTGGAAAAGAATTTGATAGTAATAATAAAATAATTTTCGTTGACAGCAGTTCAGGAGAAGTTTGTAGACCTTCTACAAAAATATCTGGATTAAAAGGGATAAGCGATGAGGCAGACAACTTAAAGTTTGATATTATTTTTCAGAATGGGCCTAAAGAATATTTAAACTGGTTTATTGCATTTGCAAAAAAAAGATCAAAATTAAGAACCTAATTCTTAAATAAATTTTTTAAACTGAGAATATTAATCGCAAATCATGATAGATAGTTTTCCATTAATAAAGAAAGAATATATTGAAACACTCCAGATAAATATTGGCCTTAAATGTAATCAGGCTTGTAAACATTGCCATGTAAATTCAAGCCCATTACGTACCGAAAAGATGTCTAAAGAAATAATTTCACTCATTCCAAAAGTAATAGAAAAATATAAAATTAAAACTTTAGATATTACCGGGGGAGCTCCAGAAATGCATCCTGAATTTAGAAATTTAATTACTTCTTTAAGTGATAAAAATATTGATATTATTGATAGATGTAATTTAACAATTTTCTTTGAAGATGGATTCGAAGACTTACCCCAGTTTCTTGCTAAGAATAAAGTAATCGTAACAGCTTCACTTCCATGCTACGAAAAAAAAAATGTAGAGGAACAAAGAGGGTATGGTGTATTTGATAAAAGTATTAATGCTTTAAAAATACTTAATGATTTAGGATATGGGAAACAAAAAGATGGACTTCAATTAAATCTAGTTTATAACCCCGTAAATCCTATCCTTCCTCCATCTCAAGAAAAACTAGAGGCTGATTATAAAAGGATTCTTCTCGATAAATATAACATCTCATTTAATAATCTTTATACAATTACCAATATGCCAATTAATAGATACGCAGATTCCCTTAAGAGAGAAAATAAACTTGATTCTTATTACAAACTACTTAAAGAAAATTTTAATAAAAATAATTTAGAAAACCTTATGTGCAAAAAAACGATGAGTGTTAATTGGCAAGGCCAAATTTACGATTGCGACTTTAACCAACAAATAAATTTCAAGGGAAATGCAGGTCCAAAAACTCTTTATGAATTAATAGATAAATCATTTAAATTTGATTATGGCATAGCTGTCAAAGAACATTGTTTTGCATGCACTGCAGGTGCTGGTTCAAGCTGTGGAGGAACTTTAACTTAGTTTCGCCTAAATACAATTAGGGCATATAGCTCTAACATTTAAAGAAGATTCAATAAGTTTAAAACCATTGACTTCAGCAGCCAATTTACCCGCCTCTAATACTTCATCATTTTCAAATTCTTCAGTTCTTCCACACCTAATACAAATCAAATGATGGTGATCTGCAGTCTCATTGCTAAGTAATTCGTATCTATGTCCTCCTTCACTTAGCTCTAATTCATGTAATAAACCCATCTGAACAAGAAGCTTCAAAGTTCTATATATTGTTGCTAGTGAAACTTTTGAACGAGATTTAACTAATTTTTCATGAACCTCTTCCGCGCTTAAATGATTTCCTGCTCCTATATTTTCAAATAAGTTTAAAACCTTTAATCTCTGAGGGGTTAATCTTTTCCCATCTTTATGTAGTCCATCTCCTAAAGGAGAAGTAATAACTTGATATTGAGAAGATAAAGACAAATAAGAAGTAATCTCTATTCTCAATAATAACTCTAGATGAGATTAAAACAACTTTTAACTAATAAATATTTACCAAAGTACCTCAATAAAATAATTTTCAATAACTATATATTTAATATATATATCTTTAGTATTGATGAAAAAGATTAATGAAAAATTCTTTAAAAGAAAAATCGCCAACAAAAAATGCCTTGCTCATCATAGATATTCAGGAAAAAATTATAGCTCCAATTCATAACAAAGATTCAATAATCGAAAATATCCAAAAATTATTAAACGCTTATCAAATCCTAGATGAAAACATTTTTGTATCAGAGCAAAATCCCATCAAATTAGGTAGAACACTACCAAATTTACTACCTAAAGTAAGTTTTAATAAAATCCAAAAAATGGATTTCAGCATAGCTAGCAGCAAAGATCTTTTAGATGAACTTAATTGTAAAAAAATTACTAATTTGATTGTTTGCGGATTTGAGACACATATTTGTATACAACAAAGTGTTTTAGAGTTATTAGAAAGGGGATTTGAAGTCCTAGTAATATCAGATGCCATGGGAAGTAGAAAAAATTTAGATCACCAAATTTCATTACAAAGAATGCTCCAAAAAGGGGCAATTATTACGACTACCGAATCAATCATTTTTGAAATATGCAAAACTTCAGATAGAAAAGAATTTAAAGAAATAAGAAATATTATTAAGAATTAGAGATGATTAAGACTGGTTTATTTTAAGAGATAATTTAAAATTTAAATATTTATTATTTAAGAATTTATTTGATATGAAATTATTTACGGAAAACTTACTTTTAGCAATTTCTATATTTCTTATTGGAATTATTTTATCAATAATAATATCTAAAATATCAAGAATTATTTTAAAAAGAATTTCTAAAAGAACGAAAACAAATTTTGATGATTATATTTTTGAAACACTTACTGGAATTATCAGGCCAATAGGTTTTCTTCTATCAGCCTATTTCTCAATTGATTATTTTTTCACTGATGAAATAACATTTATATCTGTATTATTGAATATTCAGAAATTACTTATATTAATAATCATTATTAAAGCTCTCAACAAAGTATTGATTAGATCTTTAACAGAATCTACTGCAAAAATTGATGATTCATCAATTAGTTCAATGATCTCATCATTAACGCCTTTAATTAAGGCTTTTACTTGGACAATAGGATCTATATTTTTCTTACAAAATATTGGAGTACAAATGACTGCAATTTGGGCTCTTCTTAGTGCGGGTGGTATTGGAGCAGGTTTAGCATTAAAAGATCCAGTACAAGAATTCTTTGAATACATCACAATTCTGCTAGATAAACCTTTTCAAAAAGGTGAATTTATTAAGTCTGATGGTGTATTAGGAATGGTAGAAAGGGTGGGAGTAAGATCATCAAGGATAAGAAGCATAAATGGAGAAGTAATAGTTATGAGCAATAGTGCTTTAACTAATGGAATCATTTCAAATTATGCTCAAATGAAAAAAAGGAGGCTTGTTCATAAATTGGGAGTAGTTTATGAAACCTCTCCATCCATGATGAAAATAATTCCAAAAATCATAAAAAAAATTGTTGAAGAAACTAAAGATGCTTCTTTTGATAGATGTCACTTTACAGATTTTGGAGACTTTAGTCTTAATTTTGAACTAGTTTATTACATACCAACAAATAATTATTTAGCCGCTATGGAAGCACAACAAAGTATTAATTTGCGTATTATTGAAGAATTTTCTTTAAATAAAATAGAATTTGCATTCCCAACTCAAACATTAAATATTGAGAGAAACGAAACCAAATGAGCGACATAACTCTTCACTTAAATTCCAAAGTTTTAAAGCAAGTTCACTTTTATTAGCTTCCTCACTTACATCACTTTTAAGTAATTGATGTTTTTTATAAAAGACAAGTTTATTACTTAAATGTAAGTAATCATTTGTATTAAAATCAGATTCAAATACAATTTCAGAAAGTAACTTACCTGCATTCTCTACATTTTCTGAAATACCCAAAATATTTTTCGCAATATTTGAAAAAATTAAATAACCCATGATATTAAACTTCTTACTATATCTAAAAAAACCTAGATCATCATTTGGAATTACAAGGCCTGGAGCCCAAGTAATAACAGCTATTTTACTAGCTTGAATTTGTAATCTTTTTGCAAGTTCTTTAGCAAACAATATATTACATAATTTACTATTTTTATAAGCTTTATCAGCACTAAAATTTAAATATTTACCAGTAATTTCTTCTTTAAAATTACGTAGGTTATTTAAACCTGCTTTCTCACCAACGTTGCCTCCTGAGCTTTTTGGATCATGTACATCAGATGATGTAATAATAATTCTTGAATCCTTTTTATTATTTATACGTCCTATAAGAATATTTACTAAATAAAAGTGTGCGAGATGATTAACAGCGAAAGTAAGTTCAATGCCTTGTTTTGAGACTTTAGGATAAAAAGATCCAGTATATTGCAAACCTGCATTCAAAATTACAATATCTAAGAAAATATTTTTTTGGATAAAATAATCTCCAATTATTTGAACATTTTCAAGATTGGATAAATCAATATTTTCAATAAGATTTAAATATTTTTCGATATAATTTTTATCAAAATATTTTTGGAGTTTTAAAAAAAATTGATCTTTTCTTGATGAAGATCTAATAGGAATATATAAATTATTTTTAGTCTTTAATAAGTTAATAGTCGCAAAAAAACCAATGCCAGAATTACCTCCTGTTATTAAGATATTTTTTTCTTTCAACATTAGAATTTAAATAACATATAATTTATAATAAAAAATTATATGTTATTTTTTCATTCGTAATCTTATAAATTATTGTTAAAACACTTTGAAAATAGGAACTAGTTATAGAGTCTCTTGCTTATTATTAAATTTATTCTTATTACAGAATTTTGAATGAATTATAAAAATGAAGTTTCACATATTTTTTATTTTTCTAAAAACTTTTTTAACTGCAGAATTTATAATTAATGTCTTCCAAAAGATTGCCAGATGTACTAGTTTTGGGCGCAGGGCCTGCAGGAATGGCGATTGCTTCAGCTTTAGGAAAAGAGAAATTGGATGTTGAGGTTCTTTCCCCCAATGGTCCTGATGAACCTTGGCCAAATACTTATGGTATTTGGGGCAAAGAAGTTGATCAACTTGGGCTTCAGGATTTACTTGAATATAGATGGAAAAATACCGTTAGTTTTTTCGGGCATGGTTCTCTTGAGGAACATCACTTTGAGAATAAAGCAACGGAGCACTCTTTGGATTATGGATTATTTGATAAAAAGAAATTACATAGTTACTGGTTAAATGAATGTAATAAGTCCTGTATTAAATGGCATGAGGGGTTCGCAGAGAAAATTCAATTTCATAAATATAAAAGTACAGTTTCAACAAATGATGGGAAAACTTATTCAGCAAGATTAGTTGTAGATGCTACAGGATATGATCCTGTATTTCTAAAATTAAAATCATGCGGCCCATTAGCAGTTCAGACTTGTTACGGGATAGTAGGAAGTTTCAGTAAGCCTCCACTAAAAAAAGGTCAATTTGTCTTAATGGATTACCGTAATGATCATTTAAATGAGGAGCAAAGAAAAGAACCTCCTACTTTTTTGTATGCAATGGATATGGGTAATGGAAAGTATTTTCTTGAAGAAACTTCTCTTGGATTAGTAAATCCTCTAACAATGGAAAATTTAAAAGAAAGGTTAGAGAAAAGGCTTACTTACAGAAATATCTCAATTACTAGCATGCAACATGAAGAACTAGGTTTGTTTTTACCCATGAATATGCCTATCCCAGACTTTAAACAACAAATATTAGGGTACGGTGGAGCTGCATCAATGGTACATCCAGCCTCTGGATATTTAATTGGTAATGTCCTTAGAAGAGCTCCGCTTGTAGCAAAAGCCATTTCACTAGCAATGAATGATAAAAATTTAAGCACTTTTAATATTGCAAAAAAAGGATGGGAGAGTTTATGGCCCAAAGAATTAATAAGAAAGAAATCAATTTACCAATTTGGCTTAGAAAAACTAATGAGATTTGATGAGAAATTATTAAGAGAATTTTTTGGTAGTTTCTTTAAATTACCAAAAACTCAATGGTATGGATTTCTTACAGATACATTATCCTTAAGAGAAATAGTTTATGCAATGTGCATAATGTTTATAAGAGCTCCTTGGAGTGTCAAAAAAGGTTTAATGATTATGCATGGTAAAGAATTCAAAATGTTGCTAAGGATAGTTTTCCCAAATATTTAATTAAAAAATGAGAACGATCTTAATAAGTGGAGCCAGTAGAGGAATAGGCATAAATATTGCACATAGAGAATTAAAAAATGGGAATAGAATTAGTATTGGAATAAGAAATTTAGAGTCCATTAAAGGAAGCATTATTGATCCGGATTTATGGCCTAACGAAAAAATTCTCATTAATAAATATGATGCATCAGATAAATTATCCGCCAAAAAATGGATCAAAAATACAATAAATAAATTTGGAGGTTTTGATACTTTAATAAACTGTTCAGGAATACTTTCAAAGATTCCTTTCTTATATAAAGATGAAGATGAAGATGAAATTATGAATACTTTAAATATTAATTTTTTAGCCATTTGGAATTTATGCAGACTTTCCTGGGAACATTTATCTCAGGCTAATAATGGAAGAATAATTGTTTTAGTCTCAATGAGTGGCAAAAGGTCCAAAGGAGATTTAGCTGCATATTCCTCATCAAAATTCGCTTTAATGAGCCTTTGCCAAACTATGAAGAACAAAGGTTGGGAAAAAAATATTAGAGTTACTGCTATATGTCCAAGTTGGGTTAATACAAAAATGGCTGAGAATATATCATCAATAGAAAAGACAAAAATGACTCAACCAGAAGACATCGCTGAGATATGTTCTACAATTCTAAAATTACCAACACAGTCTGTTCCATTTGAGATAGCTTTAAATTGTAATCATGAAATTTAATTTAGTCTGAACATTAAAAAAGCAAGTGTTATCATCGCAATGGCTATAAAAAATCCTTTTATACGATTCGTTAATAATGAGAATAGAGATAAATCTTCAGAAAAATATCCTCCAAAACTGCCGGTAAGAAATAATATAATCATAGGTATCGATGCCACACCAAATGAATAGGAAATATTTCTTAAAAATCCGACATTAAGATAATTTAGAATTAAAAAATTTGCCCCAAATAATAATAAAGATGCGAACAAAGTTATAGAAACTTCAGCATCAAGCGTATGAGGTAAATTACCTTTTAATTGAAATTGTTTTTTACATTCAGATATTTGCCCTTTAGTGAGCTTTAAATATCCAGTTTCAGGAATTCTTTGAGATTTATATTTTCTTAATAACCTAGCTTCAAGTGTCTCAGGTTCCTTAGTCAGTATGGAAGTCAGTAATTCATCTGGCTTTAGTTTTCTAATTTTCTTATCAAGATTATCTGTCTTACCAATACGATAAAGATCTCCAACTCTTATAAGGTAAACATATCCCGCCATTTGCGATGTAAAATTAATTTTATTCCTAAGTAAATGATACTAAAAGAATCAAAAAATTTTAAATTTTTTACAAAATGACAACAGATATTTTATATTCATTTCGTAGATGTCCATATGCAATTCGAGTTAGATGGGCATTATTAATTTGCGAAATTAAGCTAGAAATAAGAGAAGTTGATTTAAAGAATAAGCCTATAGAATTTATAAACAAATCAAGTACTAAAACTGTTCCAATTCTATTAAAAAAAAATAATGAAGTTATAGAAGAAAGTTTAGACATTATAATCTGGGCACTTTCAGAGTCAAAAAAGAAAAATATAAAAAACCTATACATTTCAAATAGTAATGAGGAAAAAATTTTAGAAATTATTTCCGAAAATGATCATGGTTTTAAATATCATTTGGATCGTTTTAAATATTCAGCAAGATTTAATAAAAATCTAGAAGATTATCATTTCGTGGAAGCTAAGAAATTCATAAGAAAATGGAATAAAAAACTTATCAATAACAAATGGCTTATTGGAGATAAACCTTCTATTGCTGATTGGTGTATTTGGCCATTCGTAAGGCAATTCAGAATTGCTTGTGAGAGTCAAAAGAAAACCAGCTATTTTGATGATCCAATAAAAGAGTGGTTAAATTATTTCGAAAACCATCTACACTTTAAAAAATTAATGCATAAATATGATCCATGGAAACCATCTTCTAATAAAGATTATTTCCCATTTAATTAGCTATCTAGCAATTTTCTTTTTTCGATAATTCTTGCTAATTCTAAAAAATATCCAGCGGTTCTAAATTTCCCAATATTTTTTTCTTTAAATTCAATATCGCTTCTAATTTCTGCAGTTTCAGCCATAATTAAATCTAGATCATTAAATCCAAGACTATATAATTCTCCAAGTTCAATCTCTCTACCAAGTAAGTGGCTTCTGAACCATTTTTCTTTGTTCTCTTGAGGAGGAATATCATATGAGGTATGGGACATGAGTTAAGAAAAATATACTTTTATAATAACTTAACTTCTTATTCGTAACTTGCAGAAATCCTATTGTTAAATATAAAAGCGAAGAAACTAACAAAAAGAGTTATTAATGCACATATCTCTGTCCAATAATCTAATCCTATTTTTGAAATCATTAATGGAGCTAGTACTGTAAAAAATCCTCCTGATAAAATTAACTGAGCAAAAAGTTGCTTGGATGTAAAAATAGGAAGAGTTTTAGAAATATTTTTAGGATCTGCGAGTCTTAAAAGAAGCAGTCCAGATGCTACTACACCAGTTGAATTTCCAAATTCTATTAAACTCCTCTCAAACCAGTTTTTTTCAAATACAAAGTATGCAAAAAAAGCAATGCAAATTAAATTCCAACTCAACCCAAAAATAGTCAGTGCAAAAATCAATCTCCAATTCTCAAAAACAATAGCAATATTTAAACTTGCCATAGCTGTAAAAATTAATAAATCTGTAGATAATATACCAACTTCTCTTTGTAGAATATTAGATATAAACTCTGTATTATTTGTTTTTTCTAAGATATATCTTATCAAAAGTGATCCTATAAGAATGAATGGAAATACAGGAAGTGATAAAATCACCTCTTTTGAAAATTCCCCAAAGTAGTTTGAAATATTCCTAAGAAGGGTAAGCATCAAAACACCAAAAGAAATTGCCAACCCTACAAAGCCAAGGTTAATTAATAAAATTTTCAAATCTGAGAAAAATCCTTTCTTTATATTTAAATTTTCATTATCCTTTGTTTCAACAATCTCCTCTGTATCTGAAATTCCTAAAGTTCTACCTATAAAAATAAATATGCTACCTAATAGTGAAGACGATAAAAGACCCATTGTTGCCATTGCAAGGCCAAGGTCTAAGCCATCTGAGAATCCAAGTCTATTAAAACTTTGTCCCATGATAGATGCAGCACCATGACCTCCTTCAAAACCAACCTCTATTAGACATCCCATTAAAGGATTTGTTTCCATAAAAAGAGACAAAAAGTATTTCACAACTAATCCTCCTACAAAAAATTGGCCAAAGCCCAATGAAAGCGCCAGTAAGAACTGATTAACTATTGGTCTCACTAAACCATTAATATTTGGAATTGGCCTGCCCATCATTAATGTTGCAAATACAAGAGACAGAAGAGGAGTAGGAAAATTACTCCAGACATTTGTAGTCTCCTTAGACAAGATATTTATTAGACCATAGGGACCTATCGATATTCCTACGACTCCAGAAATAACAGCTATTGGTAATCCAAATCTTTCTAATTGAACAGCAAGTTTAAATTTTCTTCCAAAAATCAAGAAGAAACCTATTATCAAAAATCCTATTAGACTTATCAGTAGAGAATTCGATGAAATATCTTTATTTTGTAGGAAGTAAATATTCAATTATTTGAAACTTAATACTTTACAAATCTAATTTAATAAATAAATTTTATCAAATAAAAAAGGCCTCAATTGATGAGACCTTTAAATATTATTTGTGATTTAAAATTTAATCTTTAAGAGTAACAGTAGCACTATCAATATTACTGATAGCATTTGTAACTCTCTTAAAGTCAAATCCTAATGCTCTTAATGCATGCCAAAGGTGACCCTGAATAAAGAAGAAACCAAAATAGTAATGAACATTTGCTAACCACGCCCTTGAGGTGTATTCACCATCGGGTAGATCAACAGTATCAACCCAGTAGGGAGAAATACTAAATTTCAATTCAAGTGGTTCACCGAAGAATTCAGTAGGATAAACTGTTGTGTTAGCTGCACTCCAGAAGGCTGCAATAATAGCCATCCAGCCTATTCCTGCTAAAGACCAAGAGAGAACTGCTTCTGCAGAAAGAAGTCCTTTACCTTTGAATTTGGTATATTCTCCAACTTGCTTAGTAGCAATATGCCAAGCACCACCAGTAATCTCAACAAAAGCTAGGAAAGCATGGCCGCCCATTACTTCCTCAAGACTATCAATAGTTAAGAAGTCTGTTTGATGATTCCAAATTTTGGCTAAGTTTAATTCATACTCAACCTGTCTTACAGAACCAATAGCTGGATCATAGATACCGTGAACACGTGCCCATTCAACGAAAGCAATAACTGCGAATCCAAGAATAATTAGATGATGTCCTAGAATAAAAGTCAATTTATCTGGATTATCCCATTCAATATTGAATTTTCTAGCTCTAGCAACTTCAGAATCCTCTAAATTTCCAGGAAGAAGTAAAGAATGTAAAAGTCCTCCAGCGGCTAAAACCATAGAAGAAACTAAGTGAACTATTGCTATCGCGAGAACAGGTTTAGTATCTCCCATCGCGACCCCATTAGCATCAAACCCTATTCCAAGAGTTGCTAAATGAGGAAGGACGATTAGAGGTTGGTGTCCCATTGGGACGCTTGGGTCAAATCTTGAAAGTTCGAAAAGGGTGAAAGCACCGGCCCAGAAAACAATTAATCCTGCATGAGCTACGTGAGCAGCAATGAATTTTCCTGAGCGATTTGCTACACCTGAATTACCAGCCCACCATCCATAGGTAGTATCTGGATTGCCATAGGTTTGCATTTAGGAATTGATTAGCTTAAACGTTTTGAGAATACTTTATATTTCATCAAAGAGTTGAATTCATAACAAAATTGTAAAGGTTGTTAATCCTAGTTATAAATACTTAAAGTAATTTGAATGTTTGTTTTCAATGTTGAAAAGATAGAATTAGTCTTAATATTTGTTGATTTTACAAAAGTTTTCAACAATTTATTTTTGGATAACTTAAACAAATATTTTTAAAAAATCTCTCTTTGCTGACATTATTAGTTATTTATGTCATAAAAACATAAAAATTATTGCCTCATTATTAATCAATTACTAAAAAGTGAATAAGACAACTCTTCTCATGACAACTCTTCTCATGACAACTTTACAAAAAACTTCAAAAAAAATTTCATTAGAAATGAAATCAGAAGTACATTACAAAAAGGCTGCTAAAAATTATCGGAAATCAGATCAATATATAAATATGATCAATTTATATCCAATACTTCAAACTACTTTGAATGAATGTAAGGGTGAAAATTTAGTTAACTAGAAATTTTCTTAGGATTTATTTCCTAAATTTCTCTTTAATTATTTAGGCTGCTTCTTGGTTAGTTTGTTCTTCGGAATAATATTTATGTATTATATTTTTACATAATTCTGTGTTATAGAGAACCTCAGGATTCCAAGGTTTTTTTTGTCCATAAGGAGAGCTTTTCCAATGTATACCTGGCTTGAAGAAGCCGTTCTCCCTTAAATAAGAAAGTCTTTTTTCATTCGTATCTAAATACTCTGCAGCATAATTAGATGAGTGCCATATATTTCCTAACATTAAAAAAAATATTGTTAATCCTTAATAACGTCTATCTTCTTACTTTGAAAGGGGGATTAAACTTTTAAAAATATTAAGTTTATAAAAATATAGTCTTTATGATGAGTCTTATAAATATATTTTCTAAATTTTAAATTAAGAAATATTAAAAATAGAATTTTTATTAATGAAAATTTTATTAATTTCTTCTTTTGAATTAATAGATAATTTGAATTCTAAATAATCTGAAGTAATTGATTCATCTTTTGGCAAAGATAACCACCCCTCAGTCCAGTCGCCACTATTAGTTAATTCCTCATTAGAAATTTTCAAGCTAATTTCTACATCAATCACAGAAACCATCAAATTTATTATTTTATTTTTTTCTTTAATCTTATTCACTAAAACAAAATGTCTTAATCCATTAATGGGTTTGTTAGAAGTCCACATCACTTTCATACTTTTCTAACTATCCAATATTTTTTTCCCCTTTTTGGAAATAATTTTATATTCTTTTCTTATTTGATCTAATAGGACTTTTCTTTTATTAAAATAAGAAGCAGAATCTTTTTTTGACAAATTATATCTTTCTTTCTTAGTCAGATTCATCCATTTATATAAATTATTTTTATTAAAAGAAATAATTTTTTTATTTTTTAATAATTTTTTATATCTATATACTCTAAAAAAAATATATAGATAAATAGCAATTGCGAAAAAAAGTAAAATTAACATTAAATTTATGGGAGAACTGTTGAAAGCAGATTTTTCTTAAGCCAATTATCTAATTTAATATCGTCACCAAAGGATATAGTCTCTTCTTGATTTTTTGAATTGACATTAATAAAAAGCCTAATAACAAATTCATTTTTAAGTGCTTCAATATCTCCGATGACAATGATACATCTTGATTTTAATTTATTAGCTTTTTTAAGTTGCTTTGAAAATGATGATCCACTTAGGTCTAATTCTGTTATCAGATTATAATTTCTTAACTTTCTAGATAACTGCATTGCCAAAGTTTCAGCATTCGAGCCTTTATTCACAATATAAATATCTGTTTCTCTACTTTTTTCAAGCTCATTACCCGACAATAGAATGAGTCTTTCTAATCCAATTGCAAATCCTATTGCGGGAATTTCTGCCCCACCCATTTGATTAATCAAATTGTCATATCTTCCTCCTCCACATACTGTAGCTTGAGAACCTAATAGTCCACTTGTAATTTCAAATGCAGTATGTGTGTAATAATCCAAACCTCTTACTAAATTAAAATTTTCGATAAACGGTATTTTAAGAAGTTTTAATTTTTCTTTAATGGTTAAATATCTATCGAGACTTTTTTCAGACAAAAAGTCAAATAATCTTGGAGAATCTTCAAGGATTTTTTTTGTTTTAATATTCTTAGTATCTAAAATTCTTAAAGGGTTCTTATCTATTCGCCTTTGAGAATCTTGATCTAAAGAGTTTTTATTAACTTCTAACCATTTTAAAAATGCCTTTTGAAAATTTGACCTGTCAACATGATCACCTAAGGTATTAATCTCAAGATTAAGTTCTTTTATTCCTAATTTTTCCAAAATATCCCAAGCCAATGTAATAATCTCGATATCACTCCTCACAGATTCATAACCGATAAATTCAACGCCCAACTGATGAAACTGCCTTTGCCTTCCAGCTTGAGGTCTCTCATATCTAAACATTGGTCCCATATACCAAAGTTTCTGAAAAGGTTTAGTCAATAATCCGTTTTGTATTAATGCTCTTGCAACTGAGGCAGTACCCTCTGGTCTTAATGTGCAGGACCTTTTACCTCTATCTAAAAATGTATACATTTCTTTGCTAACAACATCAGTTCCTTCTCCAATACCTCGCAAGAATAAATCAGTCATTTCTAGTATTGGAGTCCTAATTTCCTTTACAGAGGACCTGAAAAGTTGTTCTAATATTATTTTTTCAACATTTTGCCACTTTATTAATTGATCAGGTAGAAGATCTACTGTACCTCTAAGATTTTTAAAGTTATTCAAAGTTCTAATTAATAATTCAAAATTTTTTAATTTTAATAGAAATTAAATTTTGATGGGAAGCTTTATGTCATAATTTAATCTAACATTCAGAGAAAATATTGGGAATAACTAACGAAAAAGAGAGTCAGCATTGTGGAACAAAACCAAAAAAAATTGCCTTCGGCATCGCTCCATTAGGGATCATTTCCATTGGAATAGTTCCCATGGGAGTTATTAGTATTGGTGTTGTGCCAATGGGTGTTTTCTCTTGTGGAGCCGTTGCTATGGGAATAGTTAATTTTTCAGTAGTTGGCATGGGAATAATTTCTGCTGGAATAACCACTATGGGATTATGGGAATATTCTCCTAAATTACACAGCCACGAGCATCAAAGTTACAATGAGAAGATTTTAAATATTAAAAAAGAGTCAATGATGCCAAGCCTTTTTAAGACAAAAGAAGAAGCTGAAAAAGAGGCATCGAAATATGGATGTGTCGGCGCTCATAAAATGGGTGAAAAATGGATGCCCTGTAAAATGCACTAAAGAACATAATATTTGAAAAAAGCTGAAATATTAATTTAATATCTGTACTTTAAAATCAAGACTATTTGCCTCTTCAACTGTTAATTTTCTAGCCCAAGCACCTACTGCAGGATTATTCCAGCGAAATCCTGCCTTCTTAGCTAATGATCTTTCATCATAACTTACCAATGCTTTATATAAAAATCTTGGTTCAGTCGCTTTAATGAGAAGTTCTTCTAAATTCTCACATTTTTTAAATACCTCCGAAATATAAAAGCAATCAGATAAGGCTCGATGCAAGCTCCAGACTGGGATAGAGAAAGAAAGCGCAAGATCCGTTACTGATGGTCTGTTTTTTAAGTTTTTTTTAAATGACCAATTAATATCCTCTAAACTACAAATCCATTTTTTCTTAAGTTTGGGCAATCTCCCTTTGCCAAACCATTTTTTGTCAAACTCTGCGTTGTGAGCCACGATCAAATCTGAACAATCCACAAGTTTTAAAAAAAAATTTAAGCCATCCTTCCATGGTTGAATGATATTTGTAATTTCTGGTGATATCCCATTAACAAATTCAGCTTCATTCGAATTTACCGGGAATAAAAAAGAAACCTGAGAGAGGACAGATTTAGAAGTCACATGAAATAAAATACAACCTATCTCAATAATTTCATCTTTATTTTCATCTAGACCAGTAGTTTCAGTATCAAGAATTAAGATTTTTTCGATTTTTTTGTTTTGATTATTAACTTTAGAGGTTGGCATCGATTTATTTAAAGGCTTTGATATTTCACGATCATTATTTTTAATTGCATTATTTAGAAAATCCAATTGATTTAATTCTTTTTTGTTAGGTAGTTCCAATTATCAAAAAAATCTATAAATATATATTGACGCATTTAATATTTATTTCTTTTAAATTAATATTAATTAAACAAATTAGATAAAAAATTTGAATCTTACTAAAAAAATATCCAAATAAATCTTAAATAAATTATGTAAAATGGCTTTTACAAAATATCAATTTAATAATTACTGCTATTGGCCATCCAATCCAAGAAAAATTATAGAATTTATAGGTGGAAGTTATCTAGCTTCTAAACCAGACTTAACCTATAGAAGATTTATAGAAAGCTTGATTAACAAAAATTATGCTGTACACGCCTATAAGTATACGCCGCAATTTGATCACCAAGAACTCTCTATAAAGGCTTGGAAGGATTTAAAAAAATGCAAACAATCACTATCAAAAAGAATAGGAAAAACTATTCCCTCAATAAGAATTGGCCATAGTCTGGGTTGCAAACTTCATTTAATTTCTCCAGATGGTGGAAGGAACTGCGAAAAATTCATCTCAATAAGTTTTAACAACTTCAGTGCAAGCAGATCCATTCCATTTTTAAAAAAAATATCTCAAAAATTAGAATTCAATAGTGAATTCAGTCCAAGTCCCGAAAGAACATTTGGAATAATTGAAAAAACTTATAATCAAAAAAATAATTTTCTTATAAAATTTAAATCAGACGAATTAGATCAAACAGATAAATTACTTTCTCGTCTTAAAGCAAGAAAAGAAGATAGCTCCAAAGGGATAGTGTTAAATGGTAATCATACAACTATTGCTAGCGCAGGACTTAGAGAAAATTTTTTAGGAGATTGGGCAGATGATGATTTCAAAAGAAATACAATTAAACAAATAGCAAACTTAATTGAAAAATAAATTCAAGTTTTTTCCTTTAATTTTTCCAAAACAGAACTGTCTTCAAGAGTACTTATATCTCCACTTATTTTTTCTCCCGCTGCCAAGGATCTCAGAATTCTTCTCATTATTTTTCCGCTCCGCGTTTTTGGAAGAGAATCTGATATTATTATTTTTTCTGGCTTAGCAATAATTCCAATTTCATTAACTACATGTTTCTTTAAATCCTCCACTAATTCTAGAGAATTATTAACATTTTTTTCCAAAGATAAAAATGCAACTATAACCTCACCTTTTAAATCATCCTTTCTTCCTACAACAGCCGCTTCTGCAACTGATTCATGACTTACTAAAGCAGATTCGATTTCCATAGTCCCCAAACGATGTCCTGAGACACTTATAACATCATCAACTCTTCCCATGATCCAAATATATCCATCATTATCGATCCTCGCTCCATCTCCAGCAAAATAAACATTCTTTTCATCCTTGGAAGGGATAAAATTCCAATAACTTTCTAAATATCTCTCAGAATTACCATGGATTGTTCTCATCATCCCTGGCCAAGGTTTTTTAACAATTAAATATCCTCCCTCATTTTCCGCTACCTTTTCTCCTTTTTTATTCACTACTTCAACCTCAATTCCTGGTAAAGAAAATGTAGCTGAACCTGGTTTAGTAGCAACGGCTCCAGGTAAGGGGCTAATCATTACACCTCCAGTTTCAGTTTGCCACCATGTATCTACTATAGGGCACTTATTATTACCTATTACATCTCTGTACCATATCCATGCTTCAGGATTAATTGGCTCCCCAACTGTACCCAATAGCCTCAAAGATCTTAAATCGTATTTATCAGGAATATCACGTCCAGACTTCATGAATGATCTTATCGCTGTAGGCGCTGTATAGAAAATCGTAACTTTATATTTTTGGATAACTTCCCAAAAAGCTCCTAAATTAGAGGCCCTTGGAACACCCTCAAACATTAGGGTTGTTGCACCATTCGATAAAGGTCCATAGACAATATAACTATGGCCAGTAATCCAACCTACATCTGCTGTACACCAATAGACATCATCATCTTTTATGTCAAAAATCCACTTAAATGTGAGATGAGACCAGAGATTATAACCAGCAGTAGTATGAACAACCCCTTTTGGTTTGCCAGTAGACCCCGAGGTATACAAGACAAATAATCTATCTTCGCTATTCATAATTTCAGGTTCACACCAATCTTTTTGATCTTTTAATAATTCATGCCACCAAAAATCCCTATTGTTATTCATCGAAATATTTTTTTTTGTTCTTTGAACAACAATTACTTTTTCAACAATTTCATTTGCTCCACTTTCAATCGCCGCATCTACAGCTTTCTTAAGTTCAATTACCTTATCTTTTCTAAAACCACCATCTGCCGTAATAATAAATTTCACATTGCCATCTATTAATCTATCCTTTAAAGCTTCTGAAGAGAAACCTCCAAAGACGACTGAATGTGGAGCTCCAATTCTTGCACAAGCTAGCATTGCAAACATCGCCTCAGGAATCATTGGCATATAAATACATACCAAATCACCTTTCTTAATTCCCAACGATTTCAAGGCATTCGCAGCTTTACATACTTCTTTAAGAAGTTCTCGATAAGTATATTTCCTATTATCCCCAGGCTCTCCTTCCCATATAAGCGCTGTCTTATCACCAATTCCGTTTTTGATATGTCTATCTAGGCAGTTGTAAGAAATATTTAACTTCCCTTCCTTGAACCATTTAAAAAAAGGAGCATTCTCTCGGTCTAAAACAGTCTTAAATGGTTCGAACCAATCAATTTCAGAATTTGCAAAAGATTCCCAGAATTCTGTTGGGTTATCTAGAGATTTTTTTTTTAAACTTTGTAATTCCTCAAAACTTTTTATATTTGATTTTTCTGAAAATTCTTTTGAAGGACGGAAGAGTCTTTTTTCTTCAAGAATATTGTTTATTGAATGTTTTTTATCTAGTTTCATTAGATGAATCTATAAACTATTTATTTTTTCAAATTTATTATAATTTTAAATTACTATATTAAATTTTTAACTAAAAAAAATTTATTTATTGATAGATCTAATAAAGACGACTAAGAACAAACTCTGGTAATGCTAACAGAGCTCTCTTATATTCTGAGTCAGGTAGCCATAATATTGCTTCCTTTGAGAGGGCGGCAAATTCTTCCGCTAATTTTCTAGAGCGCTTAATAGCTTCAGAGTTCATCACAATATTCAAAGCATTATTTAAGTCTTCCTTTTCTACAAGTTCTCTATTTATCAAAACAGATAAATTTTTATTTTCTTCTAGCGCATATAAGACTGGAGCAGTAAGGTATCCACTAGCAAGATCACTAACAGCTGGCTTACCTAATTGTTTAGAGTTACCTGTGAAATCAAGGATATCATCAACGACCTGAAAAGCTAATCCAATATTTTTACCAAATTCGTATAAACTATTTAACTTATCATCTTCTAAATCACTCAAAACCCCTGCCGCCTTTGTACTATTAGCAATTAGAGAAGCCGTTTTACAATAACTCTTATTAATGTATTTTGAAAAAGTTTGCCCGGAATCAAATCTATTCAAATTTTGTTTTATTTCGCCTTCTGCTAAATCCATTATTACTCTACTAAGTAATTTAACTACTCTTACATTATCTAAGTTTGCCAAGTGCCAACTAGCTTGAGCGAATAAAAAATCGCCCGCAAGAACAGCTACCCTGGTGTTAAATCTACTGTGCACAGTATCAACACCTCTCCTTGTAGATGCTTCATCTACAACATCATCATGAACTAGAGATGCTGTATGAATCATTTCAGTAATCTCTGCAAGTCTTTTATGTTTAGTTGTCAAATTAAAACCTGAAGAAATAGCTTTAGAAATCAATAAAACTATCCCAGGTCTTAACCTTTTCCCTCCTGCACTGAATAGATGTTCTGCTGCAGCTTGAAGGATGGGATGACCTGCACCGATCAAATTTTTCAGTTCGAGAATTAGATCATCAAGATCATTTTCAACTGGTTGTAAAAGTTCTGTAACTGTATTCATGATTGACCTCTTACATATACTAAAGAATCAAGCATTGCTTCGGAGGTTAACAGACCTAATTTCTTTATTAATTTCCAACCAATATTTTACTTTTTTAGAAAATTCCCCGCTTTTAGAGGTGGCATAGAACTTTATAATTTCCTGAGAGATACTCTTACAGCTGTCATTGTTTGGAATTAAGAATGAATTATTAAATTTATTCACTAAGGCAACTGAAGGATCAATAATTCTTATATTTGAAGGCATTTTATTTTTTAAAACATCATAAACTAAAGGATAATGACTACAACCTAGTATTATTTCTTGAACATCTTTTTTTAATAAAGGATTAAGATATAAATCCGAAAGATAATTTAATTTATTAAAGTTTGGTTTGATTTTTTCTATCTCAGATACAAATTCAGGACATGCTTGCTGGAATACTTTCACCTTATCTATTTTGGTTTCTATTATTTTTTTGTAATAAGAGGTTTTAATAGTGAGGGGAGTTGCCAAAACACCAATATTTTTTTTAGTTACTATTTCTGAAACCGAATTAATTAGATCAAAAATAGGTATCTTTAGATAGTTTTCTAAAATATCAAAGGCGCATGCATTTGTAGTATTACAAGCTACTAATAATGCATCCAAATTCTTATCTTCAAACCAATTACAAATTTCTTTTGCAAAAGACCTTATTTCTTCGAAATCTTTATTTCCATAAGGCACTCTTTTTGTATCTGCCAAATAAAATATCTCAAGATCTCTACGCGTCTTCAGTAAAGATTTGAGGATAGTAAATCCTCCAATACCACTATCAAAAATCCCTATTTTAAGTTTCACCCTGCCTTAGAAAGATATTCAAGAATACCTTTTGTAATTGCGTAAGCTATTCTCTTACGATGGATAGATTTTTCAAGCCTTCTTGCATCTAATTTTCCTGTTAAAAAACCTATTTCTACAAGAACTGCAGGCATTTTAGTATTTTTAATAACGAAGAATCTGCCCTGCCTTACTCCTCTATCTGGACTCCCAGGAGAAACTTTAAGTATTTGTTTTTGAATTTTTTTTGCTAATAATCTCCCCCTCCAGCCGGAATAATAAAAAGTTTCTAATCCGTTAATATCTCTCCTTTTACCTTTTGATGCATTCGCATGAATGCTTACAAAAATATCAGCATCAATTCTGTTCGCTATTAAAACTCTTGGAGACAAATCCAAATCAACTTCATTATTTCTAGTCATTCTTACGTATACACCTTTTTCAGATAATAAATTTTTCACTCTTTTAGAAACATCGAGTACCACTTCTGCTTCCCTTAAACCACCTATACCGATTGCTCCAGGATCAGGTCCCCCATGCCCTGGATCTATAACAACAGAAAACTTATTTCTCTCAATATCTGGTAATTGCATAAACCCATAATTTCTACTTCTTGTTTTAATTGCCTTTTTATTAACATTAAGATTAGTAGATTTGGTTACGAGACCTTCCCCAATTTTTTTTAATGAATTTCTTGGTAAAGAAAATAATTTAATTCTCCATCTATTTTGATCTATACCTTCTAACCTCCAATTAAGAGGTTTCAAATTACTGTCAGCAGAAAATTCGACAACTAATCTAGTTTTTCCTTTAATTGGTTTACCCAATCTAATTTCTTTGATTGGACCATTTCCTTTTATAGTTCTTGGATTTTTAAGTTCCCCAGGGAAATCTATCCAAAATCTATCCCCATAAGTATTTCCTCCTTTTTGAAAGTAGGCCTTTAATTTAGAATTTGATTTAGTTCTTAATTCTAAAACTCCATTAGAATTTAAACTCCATGCAGCTAGTGCGCTAGAGGATCTTGCTGGAGAGATATCTAAATTAAAAAGTAAAAATATTGATAAGTAGCGAAAAAGTTTATTAAAAAAAAACTTTGACATCATTCTGCGAAAAGTTTCGTTTTTCTATGTTTTAAGCTTGGCATCTGCTCTCTTATCTTTTTTACTCTTTCTTTATCCGCTGGAGCTATTGCTGCGCCCTGTGTTTTCCCAGCATCAGATAAAACAGTCCCCCAAGGGTCTATAACCATAGCATGTCCATGACTTTGCCTTCTACCGTAGTGAATACCAGTTTGAGCAGGTGCTACTACATAAGCAGTATTTTCTATCGCCCTTGCTTGAAGTAAAATTTGCCAGTGGTCTTTTCCTGTAAAAGCTGTAAATGCCGCAGGAATCATAATAAGTTCAGCACCATTCGAAGAAAGGTTTCTATATAGTTCTGGAAATCTAACATCATAACAAATAGAAAGTCCTATCTTGCAAAGGCCAGGTACATCAATAACCGGAGGATGTTCCTTCCCAGATAAAATAGTTGATGACTCTTTATATAAATTTCCATCGGGCAAATCAACATCAAAAAGGTGGATTTTGTCATATTTTGCTAAAACCTGTCCATCTTTTCCAAAAAGGGCTGATCTATTAAAAGTATGACGATTATCTCCTGCAGGGACCGGATACCCTCCACCTAAGAGAAAAACTTGATATCGCTGGGACATCGTCTTTAAAAAATTAGTACACTTTATTGATAATTCAGAAGCCAGACTTAGTTTTTCATGATCTTCTCCTAAAAATGCAAAATTTTCAGGTAATCCAATTAATTCTGACCCTCTTCTAGAGGCTAATTCAATCTGCTCCTCAGCTTCAGCAAAGTTTGCTTCAATATTGGAAGTACTCGTAATTTGTAAAGCCGCAACTAAAAAATCAGTCAAGATACTACTCCAACATAATAAATCTGCAAATTATGAGGCACGGATCACACCTCTCTCAACTTGAGTAGGAACAATATCTAAACAATCAAGTTCTGAACAACACTTGAAATCATCTTCATAATCACCTAGGAGAGTCAATCTTTTGCCGTGGGTTGCAGTTTTTAAACATCCTAAAATATCATTCTTCCATGAATTCCAAAGAGCTAAAGAAGCCATCATTTCATCATTAGAAATATTTACTTCATAATTATAATTTTCTTTGATATATAAAGCTAATGCACCTGCGGCTAAAGAATCTTCAAGAGAATAAGAGCCTTCCCAGCCACTACCAAGTATAAATACATTTTTCTTGTTTAAAGACATTATCCTTTCAGCAACTACTTTTCTATTTGGGAGAGCCATTGCAAATAAATATTTTACATTTTGAACTTTTTTTAATGATTTTGTACCATTTGTTGTGCTCATAAATAACCTTTTACCCTGAACTTTCTCTTTAGTTACAGCTAATGGAGAATTACCCAAATCAAAACCATCAATTTTCTTCCCCCCTCTTTCAGCAAGCATTAATCTTTTATCAGCATCCCACTCTTTAGCAGTTTTCTTAAGTAAATTTAAATCAGAAAAAACTTGAATTGAATCTGCACCGTTTTTCAATGCCCAAGAAATTGTTGTTGTAGCTCTTAAAACATCAATAACAACAGCAATATCAGAATCGGTTTCTGGAACATCATCTGCAACATGGTAGTAGGAAAGGTTGATAATTCGATACCAATTTTAAAACTATTATAGAAAACAGTTACTTAACTTTGAATAATTTTTTTTAAAAACAAACTTATTGATACTATATACCTAAGAAAAATTTTATAAAAATCAAACCAATTTATTAATTTGAATACTAATCATAACCGCACCGTTAAAGGTGGGGGCAGTTTACAAGGAACAATAAAAGTACCTGGAGATAAATCAATCTCCCACAGATCTTTGATTATTGGAAGTATTGCTGAAGGTGAAACAAATATTGAAGGTTTTTTATATTCTGAAGATCCACTTTCAACTGCTAATTGTCTAAGAAAATTGGGTGTATGTATTCCTGATATCAAAAAGGATCAGCCTTTTACAATAAAAGGGCTAGGTCTCGATGGATTTTTAGAACCTAAGGAAATACTTAATTGTGGCAATTCTGGCACCACAATGCGATTATTAATGGGGCTTTTGGCTGGACAAAAAGGTAGGAATTTTATTTTAACTGGAGACAACTCTCTTAATGAGAGACCAATGGGAAGAGTTAGCAAGCCGTTATCACAAATGGGAGGAGAGATTCATGGAAGAGAAAATGGCACAAAAGCTCCAATTTCTATCACTGGGAACAAACTTAAGGGTTGTGTGATTGGAACTCCAGTAGCAAGTGCTCAAGTTAAGTCTGCAATCTTATTAGCAGGTTTAAATGCATCTGGGACTACTTCAGTTATTGAACCCGCATCCTCTCGAGATCATACTGAAAGGATGCTTAAAGCATTCGGGGCTGATGTAAAAATAAGAGGAGAATATGGAAGAAATATAGTAATAAAATCAGGCAATAAACTAATAGGCCAAAATATACTCATACCTGGTGATATTAGTTCAGCATCTTTTTGGATGATTGCGGCCTCTATAGTGCCAGAATCTGAAATTCTTGTTAAAAATGTAGGATTGAATCCAACAAGAACAGGGATATTAAATGTAATGGACCAAATGGGGTGCGATTATAAAATAGTAGAAAAATCTACTATTGCAGGAGAACCAATAGGTTCTATAAATATAAAATACGTAAATAATTTGGAACCATTTAAAATAGAGGGTGACATTCTTCCCAAACTAATCGATGAAATTCCAATACTCACAGTAGCAGCTTGTTTTTGTGATGGAGTTTCAGAAATTAAAGATGCAAAAGAATTAAGAGTTAAAGAAACAGACCGATTAAAAGTTATGGCAAGACAACTTAAAAAATTTGGTGCGAACATAATAGAAAAAGAAAATGGTTTAATAATTACTGGCGGGTCTAAGTTTCATTCTGCTGAAGTTGACAGCGAGACTGACCATCGGGTCTCAATGAGCCTTGCTATAGCTTCACTTTTAGCAAAGGGCTCCACTAAGATTGCAAGAGCAGAAGCATCTAATGTATCCTATCCAACTTTTTGGAATGATCTCGAAAAATTAATTAATTAATCCAATAATATTCTTGTCAGAATTAAAAGAGGTTTTAACTAGGGACGGAAGTATCACTCTAAGGAGTCTTTTTTTTCAAGAGAATTTTCATAGTCTTGAAGGTGCTTTTAAAGAAACTGAAATTAAATTCATCAACCCTTCCGATTTAAAAAGATTTAAGGGTAAGTCTCTAAATGTTTTAGATATTTGCTTTGGTCTGGGATATAATTCAGCCTCATTATTTAGTAATCTAATTAGACAAAACTCTTTTTTAAACTGGTATGCTTTAGAAATTGATAAGAAACCTCTGGAATATTCTCTGAGAAATAAATTATTTCAAAACCTATGGGATCTTAAAGTTTTAAAAATATTAGAATCATTATGTAAAAATTATGTATATAAAGATAAATTTTTTGAATGTGAAATTTTATGGGGTGATGCTAGAGAAAGAATTAATAATATTCCTGCAAATACAAAATTTGATTTAATTTATTTAGATGGATTTTCTCCTCAAAAATGTCCTCAACTTTGGTCAGTTGAATTTCTAGAAAAAGTGACTGAAAGACTAAGTAATAATGGATATTTAATAACCTACACTTCTTCAGCTGCAATACGAAAAACCTTAAGAGGGTTTGGTTTGTATATTTTTAATTTAAAGCCAAACAAAATTTCAAATAATTCATGGAGTAATGGCACAATTGCAATAAAAAAAATTGATGAAGAAAGTTTAAAAAGAAATTTATTCTTTGAAAAATTATCTTTAATGGAAGAGGAACACCTATTGAGTAAAGCTAGTATTCCATATCGTGATCCTAATTTAAATTCAAATGCGAATGACATCATAAAGAAAAGAGTACAGGAGCAATTATTATCTAATCTAAAGACTTCAAAAAAATGGAGAGAAAAATGGGGAATGACGAAATAGACCTTAAACAGTAAAATTTAAATAAAATATCTCAATAAATATGTTAACAGTTGCGATCTTAGCTGCGGGTAAAGGGTCTAGGATGGCGAGCTCGATTCCTAAAGTGTTACATCAATTATCTGGCAAAACACTTCTTCAAAGAGTTATAGATTCTTGTATGAAATTAAACCCAAATAAGATATATATAATAGTAGGTCACAAATCAAAGGTAGTAGAAGATTCGGTACTTAAAAATAAAGACATTCACTTTATCGTGCAAAATCCACAGAATGGAACCGGACATGCCATACAAGTTCTTTCTAAACAGGTAAAAAAACATGAAGGTAAATTGATGGTTCTCAATGGAGATGTGCCACTTATCAAAGCTGAAACTTTGAAAAAACTAATTAACTTTCATGACTCAAAAACAGCAGATGTCTCATTGATAACTACTAAGAAAGAAAATCCTTATGGATATGGAAGAGTATTTACTCAAGATAATTTAATTGAAAGAATCGTCGAAGAAAAGGATTGCAATAAAAATGAAAGTCTAAATCTATTGACAAATGCAGGAATCTATTGCTTTAGATGGGAAAGTTTATCGAAGATTATTAATGATTTAAAAAATAAAAATAAACAAAAAGAAGTTTATCTTACAGACACTATCTCTTTGTTAAAGAAATCTTACAGCTTTGAAGTTAAAGATGATAGAGAACTTCAAGGCATCAATAATAGAGTTCAATTATCGGAATGCGAAGAAACTATTCAAAACTTAATTAAAGAAAAACATATGATGGGAGGAGTAACTTTTATTAACCCATCAACTTGCACAATAAGTGAAGAATCAAAAATAGGGATGGATGTAATAATTGAAGCCAACACGCATATAAGAGGAAAGTCTAAAATTTCCAATAATTGTAAAATTGGCCCTAATGCTTTCATAAAGGATACGATTATAAATGATAATTGCGAAATAATAAATTCAACAATTTTCAATTCCAAAATTATGGACCATGTAAAAATTGGTCCTTATAGTCATATAAGACCAAATTCTGAAATATCATCTCAAAGCAAAATTGGTAATTTTGTTGAGATAAAAAATAGCAAAATAAATGAGGAAGTTAAAATTAACCATCTAAGTTATATTGGCGATTCTAAAGTTGGGGAATATACCAATATAGGAGCAGGAACTATTACCGCTAATTTTGATGGCATTAAGAAATATCCAACTAACATTGGTAAAAACTCTAGTATTGGTGCGAATACAGTATTAATAGCCCCAATTAATCTTGGTGACTCAGTAACTACAGGCGCAGGCTCAGTAATTACAAAAGACTCTAGAAATAATTCTTTAGCTATTGCTAGAAGCAAACAGGTAAATATTGAAAATTGGAAAAAAAATAAATCAAGAGATTAATCAATTGATTTAATAATTTTCTCAAGTTGCCAACTACGGCTCCCTTTTATAAGGATGAAATCGCCGTGCTTTGTTAGTTTATTTATTGTTTCGCCAACTTTGTTAATCTCATTAAAGAATAAGAATTTCGTACTTTTTTTTAAATAATCTGCATAATATATTTGATCATTTCTATCACATATAAAAAAACATTTCTTTATATCTGATCTATTTATAAAATCAAAAATATCTTTATGATATTTTTTACTTTCAGAGCCTAATTCCTGCATACTTCCAAAAATTAGAAAATGATTATTAGGACTATCCAATAAATTATTTATACATGCTTTTACAGATTCAGGTGAAGCATTATAAGTCTCATCAAATATCGTGGTCTTTTTTGATTTAAGAATTTTATTCCTTCCATCTAAACTGACAAAATTAAATTTATTTGTATTTTTGAATTCAATTCCAAACTCTTTTGCAACCGCATAAACTAATAAAAAATTAAATGCATTATGAAAACCTTGGAAAGAAATTTGAAAGATATTATCTTCTATTATTATTGAATTACTAGATCTACTAAAAAATCCCTGTAAATTATTTTTATTAATATTCTGACCTTTTTGATTTATATCTAAAAGTTCTACTTTAATAATTCTTCCATTCCAAGTTTTTCTTAAAGTTTCCTCCAAGAACAAATCGTTCGCTGGAATAATTACAACGCCCTTTGGGTTTAAATGTTTGGTTATTTCACACTTTGCATAGGTAATTTTTTCTTTAGAGCCAAGTATTCCAATATGAGAACTTCCAATATTTGTAATAACTGCAATATCAGGTTCAGAAAATTTGGACAAGTTTTCAATCTGTCCAAGACCTCTCATTCCCATCTCGAGTATTAAAATTTTATCTTTCGGATCAGTATCAAGTATGGTCAGACCTACCCCAATTTCATTATTAAAATTTAATTTTGTAAATTTTATTTTACCTAATTGCTTTAAAACCTCTCCCATCATTTCTTTTGTAGTTGTTTTACCCACTGACCCTGTAATTCCTACAACAGGTATATTTAATTTTCTTCTTTTATATAATGCTAATTTCTGAAAAGCTTCTAAAGTATCTGGGACTGTCCAAAAAGGAAACGCATTAGGTAATAAATTCTGCTTCCCATCTTCAATTACAACTGCTTTTCCTCCTTTTTTTATTACCTCATTTAGAAAATCATGTCCATCAAAATTTGTACCTTTTATGGCGATAAATAAGTCTTCATTTACAATAGTTCTGCTGTCTAAGCTTATATTTTTAAAAGTTTGAAATTGATTTGTGAGACTCTCCCAATTGTTTATATTTCCTAAAATCTTATTTAAATCAGATACAGAAAAATACATTAAAACTTAGATCATATTTTTTTAAGAGATGGATCAGCAGATTGACCATAAGAAAACTTTTCAATTTCAGCAATGTCTGGTGATGGCTCCTTAATTCCACATACATCTTTGTACATCAGTTCATATTCTAGTGCTGATCTCTGCCAACTAAATTCTTGACTCATAGCTCTGAGTTGTAAGGATTTCCAACTATCTTTATGCCTAAATGCCTCCCAGGATCTTACTAGTGCGGTATAAAAGTCAATCGGTTCGAAACGATCAAAGCAGAATCCTGTACCACTATTGTTCTCTGGATCATGAGGCAAAACAGTATCAACCAGTCCTCCAACTCTTCTTACTATTGGAATTGATCCATACCGCATTGCGAGTAATTGACTTATGCCGCATGGTTCGAATCTGCTGGGCATCAAGAATGCATCAGATCCTCCATATATAAGCCTTGATAAAGAATCATCATATGTAAGAAACACCGAGAATCTTCCAGGGTTATCTAAGGCCAATTGCCATAATCCAGATTCTAAATATTTATCTCCTGTACCTAAAATAGCTATTTGAGAATCTGTATAAGAAAGTAATCTTCTGGAAACTTGTAAAACCAAATCAACCCCTTTTTGATCAACTAATCTACTCACCATTCCTAAAAGATACTTTTTACTATTAACCTCAAGTCCCATTTCTTTCTGAAGAATTGCCTTATTTTCTGATCTTCTTTCCAAATTTTTAATATTGAACTGTGCAGGTAAAACTTGATCTTTATCAGGATCCCATTCATTTAGGTCAATTCCGTTTAGGATGCCTCTTAATTTCCCAGAAATATAATTCAATAATCCTTCAAGGCTTTCCCCATACTCATGAGTTTTTATCTCATCCGCGTATGTAGGAGAAACAGCATTAACCCTGTCTGCATATAACATAGCAGCTGCCATAGTATGGTCACCATGCATATACCATGGGCACCATGTCATTTTTTCGAGTTTCCATCTCCAAGGTCCCTGATATTTTAAATTATGTATTGTAAAAACAGTGCTTACTTCAGGATCTTGATGCATCCATACGGGAATCATTCCAGTATGCCAATCATGACAATGTAGGACTTGAGGCTTCCAACAATTCCAAGAAAATTCTGCAGTAGCGCTAGCAAAAAATGTAAAGCGCCAGTCCTCATCTTCTCCACCATATATCTGTCCCGAATCAAAAGTTGGATGTCCCACTAAGTAAATTGTGTAGTTGTGTATCGGATGTTTTGCTTCATATACTGAGAAATCGTTTCCCATTGTATTGGCTCTAAAAACTGGCTCACTTGATACTTCTAGTAAGTTCCACAATTTGCCATACCCTGGAATTATTACCCTTACATCGTGACCAAGTTTTATCAATGATGGCGGTAACGAGCCAACGACATCTCCCATCCCTCCAACTTTAATCATTGGAGCGCATTCAGCAGCGGCAAGAAGAATTCTCATTGATTGATAATTATTATGAAAAGTGCTTTTGATGAGAAATTTAGCTATTAAGGAGTCCACCCATAATCAGAAAAATCAGGTGGCCTTTTCTCTAGGAAGGCATCTCTTCCTTCTTGAGCTTCTTTAGTCGAATAAAATAATTGGGTTGTGTATCCAGATAATTCTTGAATACCAGCAATTCCATCATTCTCGGCATTGAATGAAGCTTTAAGAATACGAATAGCAGTTGGACTATTTCGTAAAATCTCTCTTGCCCACATTACACCCTCAGCTTCTAATTCTTCAATCTTTGTAATTGCATTTATCAAGCCCATTTCTAGTGCCTCCTTAGAATTATATTTTCTACATAAAAACCAAATTTCCTTCGCTTTTCTTTGACCAACAAGTCTAGCCAAATAACTAGAACCAAATCCTGCATCAAAGCTACCAACTCTTGGGCCAGTTTGACCAAATATTGCATTTTCTGAGGCGATACTAAGATCACAAATCAAATGAAGAACCTGACCTCCTCCAATGGCGAAACCTGGAACTAATGCAATAACCACTTTGGGCAAGCTTCTTATTAATCTTTGTAATTCTAGTACATTTAATCTTTGCTTCCCTTTATCATTTGTATATCCATTTTCACCTCTAACACTCTGATCTCCTCCAGAGCAAAAAGAATAAATGCCTTTCTTATCAGGGCCCGCTCCAGTAAAAAGAACTACTCCAATACTTTCATCATTTCTCACAATATTAAATGCTTCAATAAGCTCATCAACAGTTTGAGGTCTGAATGCATTTCTTTTCTCAGGTCGATTAATTGCGATTCGCGCAATGCCCTCATCTGATTTATGAAACAAAATATCCTCATAAGATCTATATTGTGACCAATTTAAGGTTTTTTTTCCAGGTAATACTTTCATGAATCCTAATTATTTTAAAATTGAAAAAATTTTTTAACTGCCAATTATTTTTTCTAGTAAGGCATTTTTTTCATTAATTTCATTTTCTGGATCAATATCAACTTTAATTATTGCAGACTTCCGAATAGAAATACTCCATTCGAATGCCTCTCGTAATTTTTTAAAATTTGTCACACTTTTAAATTTTACTTGATAGCCTTCTGCGAGTTTTTCCCAGTTTATTTCTTTAGGCATAAGAAATAGTTTTTTTAATTCCTCTTCTTTTAGATTTTTCTTATAAAGACGGTTAAATATATTTCCTCCATTATTATTTATTAAAAGAATTGTCAAATTCAATTCGATTGAATTTTCAGTAAGCCATCCATTTATATCATGAACAAAAGCCAAATCTCCAGTGACAAGAAGTAGAGGATTTTTAATTCTAGATATTCCTAATGCAAGTGATAAAGTACCGTCAATTCCAGAAGCTCCTCTAAAGCTAAAACAATTTCTTGTTAAAGTACAATTTTCAGAGAATGTAAGCCAATCTCTGATCGGGCTACTCGCTGAAAGCATAATAGGATTTTTAGCTGGCCAAATTTTTGGTACAAGATTGGCAAGCTTATACTCAGTTATTCGATTATTTTTTGAAATTTTATCTTTTAGGATTTTCTTTATTTTTTCACCTTCCTCTTTTAGATCCAAGGCTAAGGAAGTTAAAGACTTTTTGTTTTTTTGATTACTTGATAAATCTTCTAATAATTGATTAACAAACTTAGAAAGTCCAAACTCATATTCAAATGATTTTTTTATAGGATCCAATTTTCTTATGTTTTTTTCTTTAATAAGAATTTGTATACCTTTGAATATTGTTAAAAAATTCTCTAAATCAATTGAGGAAGACATTGGACCAAGCCTTATAATTTGTTTACAATTGATGAAATTATTATTTTTTCTTAAGATTAATTCCCAATTCACAACCAACCCTCTCAAGTGAGAATAAACACCTGAAACAGGATCAGCAAATACTGGCCAACCAGTAATTTCTTGTAATTGCGCTAAAGATTTATTAAAAGAAGATAACTCATTTAAAGAACCTTGATAGGGGCCAACTAAAATAATGCCTGATTCATCTAAATTTAAACTTTTAGAAATTTCAAAGAATTTGTTTTTATTAGATATTATTTCGTTTTTTTGAAAGACATATTTTTTCTTTAAATAAATTCTCTCAAACACCTTTAGAGCACTTTTTTTATTAGAGAAAGAAATATCTAGAGGCTTATCAATAGGAATATTTAAATGAATAGGACCGGGGAAGGTAGATATTTCTTTCTCGATGATTTGAACTAAATTTAAAATTTCACTATCTTCCGTCTCATGAATTCCATTGAGATTTGTATTTAAGACTCTTCTGCAAACTGAACTCAAAAAATCTTCTTGATTTACTGTTTGATTAGCACCACAATCTTTTAACCTTAAAGGTCTATCAGCCGTAAGAAAAATAATGCCTTTACAAGATCGGTCTGCCTCAACTGCTGCTGGCAATAAATTACTTACGGCAGTTCCAGAAGTGGTAATAACTAAAGAAAGATTACCTGATGCAGCAGAAATCCCTAGAGAATGGAATCCTGCAGACCTCTCATCTATTGAATTAAAAATATTTACCAGTCCTAATTTATTTAATTCTCCAGCAGCTAATGCAAGAGGAGCAGATCTACTACCTGGACATAGTATTAAATTTTGAACTCCTATTTTTATAAAAAGATTTAAAAGTTGTAAACTTCTAAGAAAATTTTTGCATTCAATAGTTGATGTCATAATTTATATAAATGCTTTGTGATTTTTCCTTATAACTGAATTAAATAAAACATGTCTAAAACTGAAGAAAAAAGAAATTCAATGATTAAGGATTTTAAAAATCTTTTAATATGGATATCTATTGCTCTAATTATACGATGGCAGGTTATAGAGCCAAGATGGATACCATCCGGTTCAATGCTTCCAACTCTTCAAATACAAGATAAAATTCTTGTTGAGAAAGTAACCCCTAAAATCACATCTAAATCAAATCTTTCAAAATTAAAAAATAAAATAGTTGTTTTTAACGTTCCGGAACAATTAATTAATGCTGGCTATGAAGCAGATACTGCACTAATAAAAAGAGTAATTGGAATACCTGGAGACAAGGTAGAAGTAAAAGACGGTAACCTTTTCTTAAATGATATAGCTCAAAAAAATTACGTTTTTGACAAAAATATTAATTATTCTATAGGGCCTTTTATTGTCCCAGAAGAGTCATTATGGGTGATGGGAGATAATAGAAATAACAGTATGGACTCCCATATTTGGGGATTTTTACCCTATGAAAAGGTCATTGGCAAAGCAATTTTTAGATACTGGCCTTTTAATAAAATTGGACCTATTCGGTTCCCTGCCCTTAATAATTTAGATTAATGGGTACTTGATGTTGTAGGGTCTTTATATCATGAAGTTTTAGAAATGTTTAATCCAGAATTTCTTGCCACTGAAAATAATGATCCAAACGATGAGAATGATTTAATACAATATTTACAAAAACAATCTCCAGAAGTTTTGCAAAGAGTAGCAAAATCAGCTAGTGAAGATATTCAAGAAATTATTAGACATAATGTTCAAGGTCTTCTTGGAATGCTTCCTTCAGATCAATTTGATGTAAAAATAACATCTTCAAAAGACAACATTGCCAATTTATTATCTTCTGCAATGATGACAGGATATTTCTTAAGACAAATGGAGCAAAGAAAAGAGCTAGAACAAACTCTTAAAAATGATGAAAACATGTCTATTGAAGAATAATAGTTTTTAAAGGTTTACTTCTTCAGGAATTATTCCTAGCTCAAACAACTTTTTATATAAACCCATCAGAAATTTATTATCCTCGGGTAGTTTATCCCACTTTTGGGAATTAATTTCATTAATTAATCTTTGACAATCTTCCATTGTAAATTTTATTGGTGCCGTAAAATGAGCTGGAATTAAATATTCCATATCTTCAAAAGACTTGATATTTTCTAACCATTTAAGTAACACTTCTTTTGAACGTGGAAAAATTAATTTTTGTAAAACTGGTGCAATTTGAATCTTAGGAGTATCTTTACCCATTATTTCAACAAGAGAGGATTCCCAATCTTCGTCCCATAAAAAGGGATAAATGCCGAAATGAGATCTCAAATTTCTAAGATCTTTTTTGAACGAATACTTAAATATTTCTTTTAAAGGTGGAATATTTAATTTCCCTGGTTTCAAAAAAGATGAAAATAAGACTAACCTTTTCCAGCCTTTTTTTCTTTGTTCGATGGAGTCAATCAAAGGTTCATCTCCCCTCTCTCTAGAATGAAAAAGAAGTGGAGTTGGATCAAAATTAAATATCTCAGGTGGTGTGGAGTCTATTCCAACAATTGCGTCTGTTACATGTAGAGTTTTTGTAGAATAATGAAAACAGCTTATCTCCTGATATCTTCCAAGTCCTAAATTCAGTGGACCTAATGAAGACCATTTAAAGGAGTTTGTATGTGGAGTTCCTTCCTCAAACAGTATTCTTGATCTTTTTGATGGAATTCCTAAAAAATCTAGTGGGAGATTGATGGGGAAACTCCACTGTCCAGGACAAAGCCAAATTTCTGCATTTTTAAAAATTCTTGAAAGAGCTGGCAGTCCTATTTTATGTTCTAGTCCAGAGGCACTAGGTAAAATTATTGTTTTTACTTTGCCGTGAATAGCAATTAATTTTTCTAACTCATTTATTAACTCTTTTGTCGGAGGAAGTGGGTTTATTAGCATCAAGCCGTTATCAACCTTTATTGCTGTCATTCTTATTGGAACAGCAACATAATAAAGTCCCTGTATTTGTTCCAAGGACCATATTTGATCAGGAATTAATTCTCTTAAAATTGTTTTCTTTTTTCCGTAAGGATATAAGGGAAATAATGGCCACCAATACCACTTTTTATTGAAAGTTTCTTCCACTTCTATCATTTATACCCAGCAAAAAATTTCTTTAATTTAAATATTCCATATCTTGGAGCGAATAAAAAAGCAAATAAAAATATAAAAGTTTGTGCCAAGACAATTGATCCACCCGTTTCAAGATCAAACCAAAAACTAATGTAGATTCCTATTAAGCTTGAGATAATTGCACTTAATACTGAAATTATTGTCATATTATCAAACTTATCCGTAAGTAAATATGCTGTAGCCCCGGGTGTAATCAACATTGCAACTACTAAAATAATTCCAACAGACTGCAAGCCTACAACTGCTGCAAGAGATAAGCATGTTAAGAGTAAATAGTGAAGAAAAGATACGTTAATTCCAACTGTTTTTGCATGCCTAGGATCAAAACAATAAAGCATTAAATCTTTTCTAAAAGTTGATAAAAGGATTACTACCAATAAAGAAATGAATATGGTTTGTTTGACATCTGAAAGTGATATTCCTAATGGACTGCCAAAAAGAATAGAGTGCAAATCAATATTACTTTTAATCTTAGAAACCAATACTATTCCAAGAGCGAAAAATCCAGTAAATACCAACCCAATAACAGTATCTTCCTTAACCCTAGATTTCTGCTTAACAAACCCTATCAATGCTACAGAACCAACTCCGAAAATAAATGCCCCTAATGAAAAAGGGAGACCTAATGCATAAGCAACCACAACACCGGGCATTACTGAATGTGATACTGCATCTCCCATTAAAGCCCATCCTTTAAGAGTTAAATAACTAGATAAGAAACCACAAACAGCTGCTACTAATGAACTCATAACAAGTGCTTTTCTCATAAAATCATGAGTTAATGGATCTGTTATAAATGAATCTAAAGTTAAAAAAGAACAGAGCTCCATATAATTTAAAATTTAGGATTCAGGTCCAAACAAGAAATCAGGTGAGATCCCTCCAAAAGTGGTTGTAATATTTTCAGGGGTAAACACCTCAGAGGTTTCCCCATAAGCTACAACAGTTTTATTTATCAAAAGAACCAAATCACAAAATTCACGGACATGAATCATATCATGAGTTGATAATAAGATAGTTTTCCCCTCATTTTTAAATTGAATAAATAATTCTGAGATAAGTTTCTCAGTTCTTATATCAACACCTGAAAAAGGCTCATCAAGAAGTAATATTGACGCTCTTTGCGCAATTGCTCTAGCTAAAAAAGTTCGTTTTCTCTGACCTCCAGATAAGTTTCCAATGGGTGTAGATAAATGATCAGTAAGATCAACTCTCTCAATAGCATCTTTAACCGCCTGAACATCAGACTCTCTAGGACATCTAAAAATATTCATCGAACCATATCTTCCCATCATCACTACATCCCAAACATTTATTGGAAATTGACTATCAATTCCCTCATTTTGAGGCACATAAGCAATTGTCTGATCTTTTTGAGCAGATCTTACAGACTCACCATTTATTCTAATTTTTCCCTTTGAAATATTTACAAAGCCCGTCAAAGCATTAAAGAAAGTTGTTTTACCGGCCCCGTTCATCCCTACTAATCCGCAAATCTGACCAGGTTTTAATCTTAAATTGGCATCATACAAAGCCACCTTACCGTTGTAATCTACGCAAATATTCTCTGCCTCAATCCTAAAATTTTGATAATTGATTGTTTCCATAAGTTAATAAAGTCCTTTTTTAATCAGATCCAAATTATGCTCAAGCATTTTTATGTAGGAACTAGCAGGACCACTATCATCAGATAATGAATCAACAAAAAGATTTCCTGCAAAAATAGCCCCAGTTTCGTTTGCAACAACCATTTGAGATTCGTTACTTACAGTACTTTCGCAAAATAAAGATGGAACATTTTTTTCTTTAACTAGTGAGATTGTTCTAGCCATTCTTTTGGGAGTAATTTGACTCTCAGCATTAACTGGCCACAAATAAACTTCCTCTAATCCATAATCATTTGTTAAATATGAAAAAGCTCCTTCACAACTTACTAGATACCTCCTTTCTTTATTTAAGTTATTAATAAAAAGTGAGAATTCTTTATCTATTTTAGAAAGTTTATCTTTATACATTTTTCCATTTTCTTCAAATAATGTTCTTTTGGATGGCCTTAATTCTGATAAGGAATTCACAAGAATATCAACGTATAGCATCCCTCTTTTTGGAGAAATCCAGGCATGGGGGTTTGGTTTCCCTTTATAAAAATCTTCACTGATAAAAATAGGATCTAAATCTTCTGCAACAGTAATTCTTTTAACTTTTAAATTAGAAACAAATTTTTCTGCCCATAATTCAAATCCAAATCCATTATCAATAAAAACAAAAGCAGTAGAGGCTTTTACCAAATCACTTGGAGTTGGTTGGTAACCATGAACTTCAACACCAGGTTTTGTTATTGATCTGACAATAAAATCATCTTTAGCAACATTTCTAATTATGTCCGCCAAAACAGTAAAACTTGCAAGTATTACTTCTTTACTTTCGTTTTTATTTGATATTCTCTTACATGATCCTGAAGTTAGAGAAAGCAGAATTAACAAACTTAAAAAAATAATATTTTTTCTCATACTTTAATATTATTCCTTAAGAATATGAACCAAAAGATAGTTTCATGAGTGGTTTTCTAAGATCAGAAATAAATCCTTTCCAATTTATTTTTTCTTTTTCAAAAGCTTTTTCAACAATTTTCTCAGAATTTTTCTTTATAAAATCCAAATCAGGTTCTTCTACTCCCTTTGTTATTGCCATAAAATCAGCCAAAGAACTTGATACTACTCTTGTTAAGTAAGCAGCGCTGACAGCCTGAAATGTTCCAGAAAAAAGCCAACTTGGGCCATGTAATTTTGTTATGCCAATTAAAGTCTGTCCACTCCATTCAATAACTCCCTGAGCAATTGCAGTCTTTAAAATTTCTTTAGATATTTTATCTAAAATCTCAGGAGACCAATTACATCCCCATATAGATTTAATTTCCTTAATCATTAAAGAATTTAGTACTGTCATTGCCAAAACATCAATTGAGGGGATAGGAGATAAGAAAACGGTTGTTGCTACAAGAATTTGATTTTTTCTTTGTATTCCTTTTAACTGCATTCTTCTTATACCTTCAATTTCAGATTGCCAGGCAACATGAAGTTCTTTCAGGAGCCTTTTTTTTGTATTTTCAATATTTTTAGATGAATTCATGAAAAACTTCCTTAAAGAAAAAGGTATATTTGTTAATTCATTCTTATTCACATCAAAAGTAATAATTTTATTTATAAATTCACTTGAAATTTGAGACTTTAGGTCTTCTATCTGATTTTTGGCTTCTGTTTCGTTGGAAGTTAAAGCCACCAACCAGATTGGCATATTTTTAGGAAATTTTTCCAGCCACAAAAAATCATTTGCCGACAAAGGCAGGTTTATAAAATACAAGATTGCATCACTATTCAAAGCTTCTTCTGAAATAATTTCAGAAGAATTGTATTTAGGCAGTTTTTCGAATAAATCAAAGTCAAACTTATCTGCTTTAAAATAATTTTTCAAAACAGACTGACAACTTTGATGATGTTTTTGTCCAATAAAACTTATTTTTTCTTTTTCACATCTATTAAGAATCGATTCAAGTATTTTTTGTCTTTTTGAATTCTGTTTCTCTAATTCATTTGTTGCTTCAAGTTCTTCAAAAAAATTTAAATCTTCATTACATAACTTTATCCAACCACCTAAATTATTTGGCTCATTAAATTTAGGCTTATCATTCTTCAGGTAAAAATATCCCACCAAACACAACGCAAAAAATCCTATTGAGCCGCCCGCAAAATGAATTAAGTCACTGACAAACCATTCCCCAAATCCCAATAATAATAAAATAATAAGAAGATTTTTTTTTGGAAACTTTATGAAATCCTTTAAAAGGTTGTCTTTACTAATATCAAACACAATGCATTATTTCTCTAATTTTATTTTAATGCAAGTTATGAATGAGAAAAGCGAAATTACATAAGTCGTTAATCAAAAGATAAAAATTCAAGGCTTTTGAAAAGACTTATTGCATAACAAGATGCTAAGTTAATAAACTATTTAAATAACTTAAGAAACATCAAGATGTCTAATTCAAATTTCAGCAATAATCCTGGGCAAGAAAATTACAGAGCTCGTTCTAATAACGAAAGATCTAATTTCAGAGATAGATCAGGCGGCAGAAGAGATGGTGGAGGATTCCGCATAAGATTGAGTGATAACGAAATGAAAGCTGTTAAATCAATACAAGAGACCTTTCAATTAAGGTCTACCGTTGCAGTTCTGGGTTTCTCTGTTAGAACACTTAGCGAAATGATCAAAGACGAGAAATTGATTGAATCAATTAAAGAATATGCAAAAAACAACAAAAACTCCTCTCCGAATAGACAATCACAAAATCCTTATGAAGAAAAGACAAAAACAGCTCCTGACCCTTTTGCAAGACCAGTAAAAAGTCAATCAGAAGAAGAGATCCAATCTATAGAAGTAGGAGAGGATGAAAAATAAAAAAAGAATTCTTTCAGGAGTTCAACCAACTGGTGATTTACATATTGGGAATTGGCTCGGGGCCATTAATAATTGGGTTTCACTTCAAGAGCAATATGAAACATTTCTATGTGTAGTTGATTTACACGCAATCACAGCTTCATATAACCCCAAAGAATTATCTAAGAACACCCTCTCTACTGCTGCTTTGTACGTCGCTTGTGGGATAGATCCCAAGATATGCTCGATTTTTGTCCAAAGTCAGGTTTCTGCACATTCAGAACTTTGTTGGATATTAAATTGCATGACTCCTATAAATTGGATGGAAAGAATGATTCAATTCAAAGAAAAATCCATACAACAGGGAAATAATGTATCCATTGGATTATTTGACTATCCTATCCTCATGGCTGCAGACATTCTTCTATATGAGGCTGACTTTGTACCAGTAGGTGAAGATCAAAAACAACATCTTGAACTTGCCAGAGATATTGCACAACAGAGAATTAATGCCAGATTTAGTAAGGATAAAAATATTTTAAAAATCCCTCAACCAATAATCATGAAGAATGGGTCAAAAATAATGAGTTTAATTGATGGTTCAAAAAAGATGAGCAAAAGCGATCCTAATGAGGGCAGTCGTGTTAACTTATTAGATCCTCCTGAAATAATCACAAAAAAAATAAAAAAAGCAAAAAGTGACAGTTCTATTGGAATTGAATTTAACAACCCTGAGAGACCAGAATCTAAAAATCTTTTAATGATTTATTCAATATTATCTGGAAAGGGAATTTCTCAATGTGAAAATGAATTCTCAGAAACTGGATGGGGAACATTTAAAAAATTAATTACTGAACAAATTATTGAATCACTAGAACCTATTCAGAAAAAATATAAATTACTAATTAATGATCCCTATCAATTAAATAAAATCCTTTACGAAGGGAAGGAAAAAGCTGAAGATTTAGCAAATCAGACTTTAAAAAGAGTTAAATCAAACTTGGGATTCTTTGAAATGGAGAAATAAATCATGCCGATAATAACCTTGCCTGATGGTTCAAAAAAGGTTTTCGAAAAATCTGTCACTATTTTAGAAATTGCCCAGAGTATAGGCTCTGGTTTAGCTAAAGCAACAATTGCTGGAAAAGTAAATGATGTTCTTCTGGATGCAACTATTCCTATAAATAGAGATTCCAAAGTTGTAATCATCACATCAAAAGATAAAGAAGGAATTGAAATAATAAGACATTCCTTTGCTCACCTTATTGGTCATGCAGTTAAACAAATTTACTCTGATATTAAAATGGCGATTGGGCCTGTAATTGAAGATGGTTTTTATTACGATATTTTTTCTGAATATAGATTTACTCCTGAAGATTTAATAAAGATAGAAAATAGAATTAATAAATTAATAAAAACAAACTATGACGTTGAAATTTTACAAGTTTCTAAAGAAGAGGCAATTAAGACTTTTAAAGAAAGAGATGAGACTTTTAAATTACGAATAATTGAAGAAATTCCTGAGGAAGGACTCATCAATTTATATAAACACGAAGAATATATCGACATGTGTAGAGGGCCTCACGTTCCCAACACTAGACATTTGAGACACTTTAAATTACTTAAATTATCAGGTTCATATTGGAGAGGTAATAGTGAGAATGAATCATTACAGAGAATATATGGAACTGCATGGGCAAAAGAAAAAGAACTCAATGACTACTTAACAAGAATTGAAGAAGCGGAAAAAAGGGATCATAGAAAACTTGGTAAAAGACATTCACTATTTCATATACAGGAAGAATCCCCGGGAATGATTTTTTGGCATCCAAATGGATGGAAAATCTACCAAGTACTGGAAAAGTACATAAGAGAAATACTTAACAAAAACGACTATTTAGAAATAAAAACCCCTCAAGCTGTCGATAAATCTCTTTGGGAAAAATCCGGTCATTGGGAAAAATTTAGAGAAGATATGTTCACTACTGCATCGGAAAATCGGACTTATGCAATTAAACCAATGAATTGTCCATGCCATATTCAAGTATTTAATCAAGGTTTAAAAAGTTATAAGGATTTACCTATTCGTCTTGCTGAATTTGGTTCTTGTCACAGAAACGAGCCCTCTGGCGCACTACACGGCTTAATGAGAGTAAGAAACTTTACTCAAGATGATGCACATATATTCTGCACAGAAGAGCAAATTCAAGAAGAGGTATCTACTTTTATAGAACTTGTTTTCGAGGTTTATAAAACTTTTGGTTTTGATGAAATCATTATCAAATTATCAACTCGTCCCGAAAAGAGGGTAGGTAGTGAAGAGATTTGGGATAAATCAGAAGAGGCACTTACTAAAGCTCTCGATAATAAGAATCTAAAATGGGAACTCCAACCAGGTGAAGGTGCTTTTTATGGTCCAAAAATAGAATTCTCATTAAAAGATTGTCTTAATAGAGTCTGGCAATGCGGAACTATTCAGGTTGATTTCTCAATGCCTATTAGATTGGATGCAACTTATGTAGATATTGATAATGAAAAAAGAAATCCAGTTATGCTTCATAGAGCAATTTTAGGATCCTTTGAGAGATTTATCGGCATCTTGATAGAACAATATGAGGCAAAATTCCCAATTTGGCTTGCCCCTTATCAAATAATTTTATTGAGCATTACTGATAGAAATATTGAAAAGTGTTTAAAGTTTAATGAATTAATAAACAATAATGGTTACCGATCAAAAGTTGATATTAGGAATGAAAAAATAGGATATAAAATTAGAGAGGCAACTCTCGGGAGAGTTCCTCTAATTGCAGTTATTGGAGATAAAGAAGAGGAGATTGATTCAGTAGCCTTAAGAGCTTTGAATGGAAGAAATTTAGGAATTTTCAATTTACCTAATCTTTACAAATTAATGGATGAATTAATAGATAAAAAAGGGAGAACAGAATAATTTCAAGAATATGAATTTTCTCGCTTGTGATTTAGGAGGTACAAAGGTCCTACTGGGAATATTTGAAATAGTAATAAATGATAATTCGCCTAAGTTATTATTCAAAAAGAAATATAAATCTTCTAATTGGGATTCTTTTGATCTAATCCTAGAAGATTTTCTCAAAAATGAATGCAAAAATATTGCTCATCCTGCTACTGCATGTTTCGCCGTAGCAGGTCCTTTATCTAACAACAATGCAAAAATTACAAATTTATCATGGGATATTTCCTGCAATGAATTGAAAAAGAAATTTAAATTTAAAAGTTGCGAGCTAGTAAATGATTTTGCTGTGCAAATTTATGGAATACCTTTTTTAAAAAAAAGTCAATATTGTAATATTCAAATTGGAAACCAGTCAGCAGGATCTAACAAAGATATGCATGCTATTGTTGGGGCTGGAACTGGTCTAGGCATTGCGAGGGGAATAATATCTGGAAGTAAAGTAAAAGTTTTAGCTAGCGAAGGTGGTCATGTTGAATACTCGCCAAAGTCAAAATTAGAATGGGAATTAAAGAATTGGCTCAAAAATTCATTAAAAGTTAAAAGGATATCTTGCGAGAGAATTATTAGTGGTAATGGGTTGTCAAGAATAGCAGAATGGAGACTTAGCAAATCCGATGCTAAAAACCATCCTTTAAGAGGATACTTAAAAGAATTGAAAATTTCTGATAATTTGAGAAAAGAACTTCCTCAAAAAATTTGTAATCTTTCTAATCAAGGGGATGCCCTAATGATTCAGGTGGAAGGAATATGGTTAGATGCTTACGCCACTTTATTAGGAGATGTTGCTCTTCAAGAATTGTGCTTTGGAGGGTTATGGATTTCTGGAGGGACCGCTCCAAAACATATCAAAAACTTTAAATCAAGTTTATTTATGAAACAATTTTCAGATAAAGGCAGATTAAAAGATATTCTTAAAAATATACCTGTGAATGTAATTTTAGATGAAGAATTTGGACTATTTAGCGCAGCCTGCCGAGCAAAAATGCTTTTACAAATAGGATAATATTTTATATGTCTTCTCCAGAAGTAGGAAAAAAGATAATAGTAACAGTCCCATCTACTACTGCTAATCTAGGTCCTGGATTCGACTGTCTTGGCGCAGCATTAGATTTAAATAACGAATTTATTTTTACAAGAATAGACGGGGGCGGGGATCGATTTGAGTTAATAATGGAGAGTACAGATGGAAATCATTTAAGAGGAGGTCCTGAGAACTTGGTATTTAGGGCGGCACAAAAAGTATGGGAAAGTGCAAACGTCCCACCATTTGCTTTAGAAGCAAGAGTTAAACTTGCAGTCCCGCCTGCTCGAGGTCTTGGGAGCAGTGCAACCGCAATAGTAGCAGGGCTTATTGGAGCTAATTCAATTATGAACTCTCCTCTTTCTAAAGAAAAACTTTTAGAGCTAGCAATAGATATAGAAGGTCATCCTGATAATGTGGTTCCATCTCTTTTAGGCGGCTTATGCTTAACAGCAAGATCATCTTCTCATAGATGGAGAATAATTAGATGTGATTGGCATGATTCAATTAAAGCAGTAGTAGCGATTCCTGCAATTCGACTTAGTACAAGTGAAGCAAGAAGGGTGATGCCAAAAAATATTCCAATATCCGATGCCGTAACAAATATGGGTGCTCTAACTTTATTGCTTAATGGTTTAAAAACTGGAAGTGAAGAATTAATAAAAGAAGGTATGTTTGATAAATTACATGAGCCATATCGTTGGAAACTTATTAAAGGAGGATTAGAAGTTAAAAATGCCGCGTTACAAGCAGGAGCTCTGGGTTGTGCGATAAGTGGAGCAGGGCCTAGTATTCTAGCCTTATGCAAAAATAATAATGGGAAGGCTATAAGTCAGGCGATGGTAAAAGCTTGGGAGAACTTAGGAATAGCAAGTCGAGCTCCTTTTTTAAATATCCAAACTTCAGGTAGTCAATTTAAAACTATTTCGAGTAAGTAGTTTTACTTACCTTTTTTAATGCTAAAGTCTCAAGCTAGAGTATCTTCAACTACAATAATAAAATTATTCATTACATAAATGAATTTAGAATCTTTTCCTTGGTTATCATCAATTGTTTTATTACCTTTAATTGGGGCATTAATAATGCCTTTTTTGAAAACAATAGAAGGAGAAGATAATTCCCTCCCAAGAAATATTTCATTAAGCTTTTTATTTGTAGATTTTTTACTCATAATTGGAGTACTTATCAGAAAATTTGATAATACAGATAGCACATTACAATTAGTAGAAAGATTAAAATGGCTTCCTTCAATAGGATTGGAATGGTCTTTAGGGGTAGATGGTCTATCAGCTCCTTTGATAGCTTTAAGCGGGTTAATTACATTTTTATCAGCTGCGGCTAGTTGGAAAATAAAGAAAAAATCAAATTTATATTTTGCTCTACTTTTAGTACAGGCATCAGCACAAGCATTAGTATTCCTCTCTCAAGATTTCTTGCTATTTTTCTTGGCCTGGGAATTAGAACTTGTCCCTGTTTATCTTTTAATTGCTATTTGGGGCGGGAATAAAAGATTATATGCTGCGACAAAATTTATACTTTATACCGCTTTAGCTTCCCTTTTAATTCTAATAAGTGGATTAGCACTTGCACTTAGCGGCGATTTTTTCACATTAAATTTAACTGAGCTAACTAATAAACATGCACAAGGTAGTCTTGCATTACTAACCTATCTAGGCTTTTTAATAGGATTTGGAGTTAAACTCCCAATTTTCCCTTTACATACTTGGTTACCTGATGCTCATGGAGAAGCTAATGCTCCTGTTTCAATGTTATTAGCTGGTATTCTTTTGAAAATGGGTGGTTATGCACTTCTAAGATTTAATGTGCAAATATTACCTGAAGTTCATTTAAAACTCGCACCAGCTTTAATAATTCTTGGAATTATTAATATAATTTATGGAGCTTTAAATGCATTTGCTCAAGATAATGTCAAACGAAGGATTGCATGCAGTTCTGTCAGTCATATGGGATTTGTACTTTTAGGTATTGGAGCAGTTGACGCCTTAGGTATAAGTGGTGCAATGCTTCAAATGATTAGTCATGGTCTTATAGCTGCAGCTATGTTCTTCGTGACTGGATCTTTTTATGAAAGAACAAAAACGCTCTCAATCCCTAATATGGGTGGATTAGCAAAAGTTTTACCCATAACATTTGCTTTTTTCCTTGCCAGCTCTTTAGCTTCTTTAGCTTTACCTGGCATGAGCGGATTTATAAGTGAAATTACTGTATTTTTGGGAATTACAAGTCAAGAAGGATTTAGCTCACTATTTAGATCAATAACTATACTGATAGCAGCTATAGGTCTTGTTTTAACCCCCATATACCTTCTTTCAATGTGTAGAAGAGTATTTTTCGGGCCAAGGATTCCTGCACTTGCATCTGTTAAAGAAATGAATAGTAGAGAATTAACGATCGGGTTTAGTTTGCTTTTGCCAACTTTAATTATAGGTTTTTGGCCAAAAATAGCTATAAACTTATATGAATCTTCTACAGATGCTCTCAGTCAGCAACTAACTTTGGCTAAGTTAATTGGGTTCATATCAAACATTGGTCAATTTTAATTTTCGATAAAATGGAAGCTTCAATTTTTAATTACGGAAAATTACCAGAATTTAAAAAATTTACTTCTGATAAAATTAATCAAGAATTTCCGCAAGTAATAAAGAAAATAAATCTTGATTTCCAAAATATTGAAAATTTTTTATCTAATTACCTGGACCAAGATTCTTTAGAATGGGGAAAAGTAATAAATCCTCTAAATGAAGTCAATGAAATTATCAGGTGGAGTTGGGGAGTAATAAGTCATCTTAATGGAGTTAAAAATTCTGAAAGTTTAAGAGAAATTTACTCAAAGTTTCTACCAGAAATTATTAATATAAGCAATAAGTTTGGACAAAGTAAGATCATTTATAATGCTCTAGTAAAACTTAAAGAAACAAATAATTTTGATGGAATCAAAAATAGAATTCTAGATAAAGAAATAATAGAAATGGAACATAAAGGCATTTCATTAAATATCAAAGATCAGAAAGAATTTAATGCTATTTCTGAAAAGTTAGGAAAGCTATCTACAAATTTTAGTAATAATGTTTTAGATGCTACTAATGGTTGGTCTTTGATTTTAAATGATAAATCTAAAGTCGATGGGCTTCCAGAAAGGGTTTTAGAATTAATGTCAATATCAGCCCATGAACACCTAAAAAAAGAAGGAGAACCTGATACAGACAATGGGCCTTGGAAATTAAGTTTAGATATTCCAACTTATACCTCGTTTATGACATATGCAAATGATCGTAGTCTTAGGGAAAAACTATATAAAGCTTTTGTAAGTAGAGCCTCTCAAGGAGAAAATAATAACTCTCAAATAATTGAAGATATAATATCTCTCAGGACTAAACAGGCTAAGCTACTGGGTTATGAAAGTTGGGCAGAATTAAGTCTCTCAACAAAAATGGCTAAGGAAATTAAAAATGTTGAAAAACTTTTAGAGGAGTTAAGGAAGCCTGCTTTTAAAAAAGCTAAAAATGAACTGGAAATACTCAATAAATTTGCAAAAGATAATGGATTTTTAAAAACTGAGGATCTTGAGCCCTGGGATATTAGTTATTGGTCTGAGCTTCTAAGAAAGGAAAAGCTCAATTTGGATCAAGAATCTCTTAGGCCCTGGTTCCCTCTTAATGATGTTTTAAAAGGTCTATTTGACCTTAGTGAAAAGCTCTTTGAAATCAAAGTTATAGAATCCACTAATAAAGCTCCTGTATGGAATGATGACGTTTTATTTTTTAATATATTTAACAAAGACAATGAAAAAATAGCCTCATTTTATCTAGATCCATATTCAAGGCCTGAATCAAAGCGAGGAGGAGCATGGATGGATGAATGCCTTAATAAAAATAATATTGGTAGAAATACTTTGCCTGTCGCATATTTAGTTTGTAATCAAACTCCACCATCCAAAGACAAACCAAGTTTAATGAGTTTTGATGAGGTTCAAACCCTTTTCCATGAATTTGGTCACGGCCTCCAGCATATGCTTACTACAGTAAATCTTCCACAAGCAGCCGGTATTAATAATGTTGAATGGGATGCAGTTGAACTTCCCAGTCAATTCATGGAAAACTGGTGTTTCCACAAAAATACCTTATTGAATATAGCCAAACATTATAAAACAGGAGAAAGTTTATCAGATGCTAATTTTGAAAAATTAGTTAAGAATAGAACCTTTAACTGCGGTATGGCGACTCTAAGACAATTACATTTTGCGATTACAGATCTAAGATTGCATAGTAATATTGATAGCAATGAGTGTAAAACTGCCGATGAGATCAGAAAAGAAATTGCCCTTCAAACAACAGTAATTGATCCTATAAAGGAAGATAAATTCCTTTGCTGTTTTAGCCACATATTTGCAGGGGGGTATTCTGCAGGATATTACTCTTACAAATGGGCAGAAGTCCTAAGTGCAGATGCTTTTTCCATGTTTGAAGAGGCAGATTTAGAAAATAATAAAAATATAAAAGTAGTTGGGAGGAAATTTAAAGATACAATTTTAAGTCTTGGTGGAAGTTTATCCCCTTTAGAGGTATTTAAATTATTTAGAGGGAGGGAACCAAAAACTGATCCTTTAATAAGACATTTAGGTCTATCAAGTACTACTTAAGAAGTCTATAGATGATTCTTTCAACTGCTTCTGGATTTCTTATTAAATTTTTATGTTTATAGATATTTAAGGATATTTTTTCACCCGAATTCAAAATTGCTTTCCATCCTGGGATAACCATAAGGTCCCAATAAGTAAAGAAGCTAATACAATTTATGCCTTTAAGAAGATAATCATATTTAGAAAGCTCTCTTAATAAAAAACTATTTATTTTCATTTCAGATATTCCTCTAAAGGGATATTTAGGAACTATTTGTGAAGCAAATGTTCCATTATGAGGCGATCCCACAGTTATAAATTGTCGGGTTCTTTTGTAACCATTAAATTTTATAATCCAATACCTCCCAATTATTCCTCCCATTGAAAATCCCAAAATATCAAGTTCTTTTTCTAAACCATATTTCTCTATAATTAGTTGATTTAATAGATTAGTTAATTCAACTATAGAAGTCATTCCATATTTGTGTTTTAAAGTTGGAGCAAAATATTCAATTCCTATTTCATCAAGTTTCGAAGTGATCGAATAGAAGATATCTGATGTATTCCACAGACCATGAATTAAAATTATTGGGTTTCTTTTAGACAAAACTTTTAATTATTTTCAAAAATTCTTACTATTGAAACCTCTCCATCAAATCCTATGATTGGAGGCTTGCATTTGGTTAAAATAATTTTAATTCGGTTAAGCTGAAATTCTTCATTAATAATTTTTAAAATTTGATCTGAATATTTCTCAATCGTAAAACAACATATCTTCTTCGAATGATACTTTAATATTTCAACTAATTTTGCATAATCAATTGTTCTTTTAATATCATCATTATGAGTACAATTCTCAAAATCAGCCCACAAAAATAAATCTAATTTAAAAAGTTGTCCTAATTCTCTTTCTTCCTCTAAGACACCGACTCTTGCCCAAAGTTTAATATTCTTAATTTTTAAATACGTCTCCATTTTAAAAATATTTAAAGATCTTTATGGGTATAGATTGACTTACCTAATGAAAAATCATCCACAATATGGCCTTCGCCTCTTAAAAAGTACTTATAAGTTACTAACCCTTCTAGCCCAACAGGGCCTCTTGGGGGTAATGCTTGAGTAGATATCCCAACTTCCGCTCCAAAGCCATATCTAAATCCATCTGCAAATCTTGTAGAGCAATTATGAAAAACTCCGGCGCTATCAATCTCACTCATGAATTTATTAGCATTATTAATGTTTGTTGTAATTATTCCATCTGTATGTTTCGAACTAAATTTTTGTATGTGAGCAATTGCTTCTTCTAAATGATCAACAATTTTTATAGAAAGAATAAGATCTAAATATTCAGTTTGCCAGTCTTTATAATTAGCTTCAAAAGCAACACCCAGTTGAACAGATTTTTCATCTCCAACTAATTTAACATTGTTAGCATTAAAAATTGGGATGGCTTTTTTCAAAAAATTAGGGGCAATATCTTTGTGTATTAAAAGAGTCTCAATAGCATTGCATGCAGCTGGATATTGAATCTTGCTGTCTAACGCCACTTTTAAAGCATGATCAAGATTTAATTCATTATCGATATATAAATGACAAATTCCATCAGCATGACCTAAAACAGGAATTCGTGTATTCTCCTGTATAAATTTTACTAGTTCATTACTTCCTCTTGGAATAATTAAATTTATATATTTTTCTAACTTCAGCATCGCCATACTATCTTTTCTAGTTGTTAATAAACAGATAGCCTTTTCATCAAGATTAGATTTTTGCAAGCCCTTCTTTAAAGCAGAAACTATTGCAAGATTAGTCAAATTTGCTTCACTTCCCCCTTTGAGCATTACTCCATTCCCAGATCTAATTGCCAAAGAACTTATTTGCATTACAGCATCAGGTCTTGATTCAAAAATGACTCCTAATACTCCAATGGGTACTGTTTTCCTCTCTAGAATTAATCCTCTGGAAAGTTCCTTTTTTATTTGAATTTGACCTATTGGATCTGACAAATCTCCAACTTTCCTTACACCTTCGATTCCCAGGTTTAATTTTTCTTTTGATAATTTTAATCTAGAAAGTAAGGCTTTTGAAATTCCTTTATTTTTGGCTTTTTCATAATCTTGAATATTAGCATCGATTATTTCTTTAGAGTTTTCTTCTAAAGAATCAGCCATTAAGCATAGGGCTCTAATTCGTTCATTATTATTTGTTTGGCATGTTTTAATTGAAGCTAAACGAAGATTCTCTGCTTTATCTAAAAGATCAGTATCAGGTATTGGAACTTCAAATATATCAGTCATAATATTAATTATTTAAATCTAATAATAATTCAAAATAAGCATTATTTAAACTTTTATTTTAGGAATTAATATCTGAAAAATAATTGAACTTGACTTTTCCACTCTCCCTCAGAATCCATAGAACCTAATAATTCCAAATTTGGATTAGCTTGTAAAGTCAGTATCCCTAAAGGGGGTAAATCATCCCTATCCGGAGTAGCTTGAACAGCGAAATTTATTCTATCAGTAATATCCAGACCTATTTCAGCAATCCAAGCTTGGGTAGAGAACCCAGTATTTGAAGATGATTTTTCTGTATCATCTACATCAATATTTTCATTAGAAAAAACATTATTTATGGGTTCATTATTTTCTATTAAGGCAGGATATAAAGACAACTGAAATCTCTCACTAAATCCATCTGAACTATTTATTTGAGAAATAAATGCTCTATTTATTAAATTTGCAGAGTTTCCTCCTATTAAACCTATAATTTGAGATCTGTTATAACTTGGAGTACTTCTTAATTGTATTTTTTTATTTTCATCTTCAAATGATAATTGATCTAGAAAACCTTCATATGATGCCTCAATTTTTATAAGTCTCGTATTACCAATGCCAACCACTCCAAAACCGCTTGAACTCAAATTCTCATCTATACCGCTTGAGATATTCAGATCTTGATTATTTTCACTAATTGGTATTATTGTATCTGGAACTTTACTAGTGAGAGAAAAGTTAATGTAAGGAACAATGCCGCTTCTAGAGGCAAATAAAATATAATTTTCTTTATTTTTATCTAATTTGAATGGTGTTGTATATAAATTTGCTGTACCTTTACTTAAAGTAATGAGACCTCTGGCATTTAAATCTTCTCCAACTTTTCCATCAAGATTTAAATCTAACTTGGTATCTAGATAAGCTTTAACTATTTCTGAATATTGAATTCTGAAATCTGGACCAAGTTTTAATTTTAGGTTCTTAAAATTTAAATTTTCGAGATAATTTGGGACATTTTTCCCTAGCAGAAAAGAATTTAATATGGTCTCATTAGAAATTATTTCAATTTTCTTATCTTTTTTCCAAAATAGTTCTGGCCAATTTCTTTCATTATTTTTTTCTTTAGAATCATTTTTTTTATTATTTTTTTTATTAGCATTATTTAAATTAATAAAACCATTATTTAGTGATAATTTGCCACTAAAGATTGGTTCAATGAATGATCCACCGATATTAATTTTAGAGTCAGTTAGGAATTTTATATTTTTTGATTTAATATTAAATTTATTGGTTACTAAGCTAATATCTTTATCTTTAAAACTACTTCCATCATAAAAAGGTAGAACTCCCTTAATTAGAATATTCCCAGAAGCATTATCAGAAGCTTCAAAACTTTTAATTTCTATATGATCAAAATCGAAAATAAGAATGCTATTAATATTTTTAATAATATTGCTATAAATATCAATCTCAGAATCCTTAATAACAACAAAACCATTAGCAATAGGTTTATTTATTGTTCCTGTTAATATCATTCTTAAATTTACATCACCTTTTTTAAAAGTGAAGTAATCATCAGCAAATATATCAATTAATTCAATAAACTTTCCATTACCATTTAATCTTAAGTCTAATTTATCCTTTTTATTAATAGGTATGGAGCCTGAAAAATTTATTGGAATGTTTGAATTATTCACTAAAAAAGATAAATTTAAATCAAAAATTGATTTACTAAATTGAACACTTCCAATATCAATTATGATCGGGCTACTGTTAATAGATGTATTAAGCGAAGAAATATTAGTAGTAAAGGATTTTTGATCTAGATTATAAAGTAATTTAATATTCAAATCGCCTTCAAAATCTCTTGGTTTATCTAAAAAAATATTTATACTTTTCAAAGGCAATTTATTAATATATAAAAAGCCTTTCCCTGTAAAAATCCCTCCTTCCAAATCTAGAGAAAACTCTTCTTTAGAACTTTTTTTAACATCGTTTTTGATATCAAGATATCCATTCAATTTAGTTTTTAATCTAAAATTAGATTTGTCATTACCTTCTATCGTTACATTTGCATCATATCTACTTTCAAATTTGCTTAAATATCTTTTTAAATTAAATTTATTTTCCAAAATGATATTTTCATTTAAAAAATTATTTATGAATGTAATTTTTTCTTTAAATGATTTATCACTATTGCTTATTTCTATATCCTCCAAATCTCTGAAATTACCATTTGGAACGATTTTTTTATTATCAAGATTAAAAATATCTACTGCTGTTAGCAATGACCAACTAGTACTAATATTAGTAAAATTTATATTAAAACTATTATCTTCATTAGAATCATATTCAAGATCAATTGTACCTCCATCAATTGGATACAATGATGAATTAATGTAAAAAGATTTTTCATTATAATTAAAAGCGAATAATGAATTAGCAAACTTTATATTCTTATATTTTCCTAAACTCCATGCGAAACGACCATCAAAATTCATTTGATCTCTAGAGATGAAACCTGAACCATTTATAATCCCCCCCAACTCTATCGAAATCATTATTACCAATAGCTAGTTCAAGTTCGTCTAAAGGAAAATTATTAGCTCGCCAACTATAATGATCATTAACTTTAATTAGGTTTAAACTACCTTTATTAGAATTAAATATTCTACTAAAGGTTATCTTCTCTAAATTAATATTTGCATCAAAATCAAAAGATAAGAAAGAAGGAACGGGTGAATATCTATTATTCATATTTAAGACATATTTATTTTTTTGATTTTTAATTTCACCCTCCCATATTTCTCTAATTCTTATACCTTTATAATGAGGATAATCAACATTAAAATTGATTTGAACATTAGGTTTATTTATCTCACCTCTTAATTCGCCTGTTGCAGTTACAAAACCCCTGATCCTATTTTTTCGAAAAATATTTAAATTAGATAATTGGGTTCTATTAAGAATAAAACTGGAATTAAGATTTCCAAAATTTATCCCCCTTTTATCAAACCAATAGGGAATTTCTCCTGATAATTTTATTTCAGGCTTTAAACTATCTAAATATCCAATACTACCTTTTAATTTTATATTATTAATATTTTTATTTAAAGGCAGATTTAGATTAAAATTTGAGATTAGAGTACCGTAATTGAGTTTTTTCGTATCAGCGATTAAATTATTGCCTTGGCATAACAAATCAATAGAGTCTGTTTTCAAATCCTCTGCTAAATTAGTAGTCTTAAATTTTAAGTTATTCAAAGAAAACTTCCCTTTGCAAAAAGTTTGCTTAGAGGATTTATAAAATTTAATATTAGATCTAATTTTTCCTCCTTTTAAAGCAAATTTCCTATCCCCGAATTTATACTCAGATTTATTCAGATCAAAATTACTAGCTAATATCTCTAGATTCAAAAAATCTTTATCTAAGAAAGTATTTAGTTTTAAATTTAAATTCCCTCTACCTCTAGAGTAGGCCTTGATATTTCCAAAAAGTTGCTTAGATTTTGATTTGTATATTAATTTTCCTTTTAAAATAGTTTCTATTCCAATATCTGTTAATTTAAAATTTGCAGATTCTTTCAAATTGAAATTAAGATCATATTTTACTTTGTTTTTAATAATTTTTTTTTCATTATTTTTAAATTCGCCTCTTTTGAAAAAATCTTTTTTTATTTGAATATTAGTTTTTTTAGGACTTACATTTAAAATCCATCTTTGATTTAAAAATGATCTAATTGGCATGATACCTATATAGATATTCTTCGCTACAATTTCAGAATTTAAGTTCTTATTATCGATAATTTTTAAATTATTCAAAGAAATGCCAAGAAATCTAATCCCAGAATAATCACCCAAATCTACTTCTTTATTTAATAATTTTTCTATTCTATTTTCTAATCCTATCTTTCTCGTCTTATAGAAATCCTCAAGAAATTTATTTAGTAAAAAAGTTCCTACAAAACTAATTGACAATACAGTCCCTAAGAAAAAAAGTTTTTTATTAAAATTTAGAGATCTAATTTTTTTCAATTTAGAATCCCAAAATAGAGTAGGCTTACAAAATATAAGAAATTAATTAGGTCTAAGCCACTAAATGTCTTTTTTTGAACTATTAGAGAATACACCTAAAATATTTGGATTTTTAGGGATATTTCTTTTTCTTGGCACTTTAATTGCATTTATTTTTAATTTTGGTTTTAAATTTAGAATCACAGGCGCTGCTATATTTTCATTATTACTCTCTTTGAGCAGTTGGGCTTTTATACAAAGCTATTCAGAAAATATAAAAATAGATGGCGCTAAATATGTTCCAATTGTTTATGATAATGGATTTGATTTAATTGTTACAAAAGCTGATGATGAATTTCCAGAAGAGGCTATTGAACCAACTTTAAAACAATTATCTGAAAATCTTAAAAAAGGAAGCAGATCAGGATCAAAAGTAAAAATTAAAATTAGGAAAATCGCAAAGATTGCCGATGACGTTAGTAAACCCGTAATTATTGGAGAAATAGAAAAAAGCTTTAAAATGAATTAATTAAATAAATGATTGAAGAAAAATTTTTAGAAATTTTGCCTGAGAATTTCAGACATGAAAAATCTTTTTTAATTAAAAATAAACTAAACAATATTAAAAAATTAAGTCAGCTTAGTGATTCTGAATTGAATATTATTCAAAAATCTAG